>JBDKRA010000053.1:0-91066 GCA_039683615.1 Phycisphaerae bacterium | reverse complement strand
ATTGCCAATTGGAAATCGGCAATTGGAAATCAATACATGTCTTCCATTCCGCCACCGCCGGGGGCCGGGGCGGCTTTCTTTTCCGGGATCTCGCTGACGACCGCGTCGGTGGTCAGCAGCAGGCCGGCCACCGAGGCCGCGTTCTGCAGCGCGGTGCGCTCGACCTTGGTCGGCACAATGATGCCGGCCTTGAGCATGTCGGTGAACTTGCCGCTGACGGCCTCGAAGCCGTAGTTCACGTCGTCGCTCTCCATGACCTTGGCGGCGACGATCGCGCCTTCGAGACCGCTGTTGAGGGCGATCTGCTTGATCGGGGCCACCAGGGCGCGGCGGACGATGTCGACGCCGGTCTTCTCGTCGTCGGTGTCGCACTTGACCTTGTCCAGCGCCTTCATCGCACGCAGGACGGCCACGCCGCCGCCGGGCAGGATGCCTTCCTCGACGGCCGCACGGCAGGCGTGCAGGGCGTCTTCGACGCGGGCCTTCTTTTCCTTCATCTCGACTTCGGTGGCTGCGCCGACGTTGATCTGCGCCACGCCGCCGGAGAGCTTGGCCAGCCGCTCTTCGAGCTTCTCACGATCGTAGTCGCTGGTGGTCGCGTCGATCTGCTTCTTGATCTGCTCGATGCGGCCCTTGATATCGGCGGCCGAACCGGCGCCTTCGATGATCGTGGTGTTTTCCTTGTCGATCCGGACGCGCTTGGCCGTGCCCAGGTCCGACATCTGGATGTTTTCCATCGAGATGCCCATGTCTTCCATGATCGCCTTGCCGCCGGTGAGGATGGCGATGTCCTGCAGCATTTCCTTGCGGCGATCGCCGAAGCCCGGGGCCTTGACGGCCGCGCACTGGAACGTCCCGCGCAGCTTGTTGACCACCAGCGTCGCCAGGGCCTCGCCCTCGATGTCTTCGGCGATGATGATCAGCGGTCGGCCGCTCTGGGCGACCTTCTCCAGCATCGGGACCAGGTCCTTGATGGCGGAGATCTTCTTCTCGTGGATCAGGATGAAGGGCTTCTCGAAGTCCACCTCCATCGCTTCAACATTGTTGATGAAGTGCGGGGAAATGTAGCCCTTGTCGAACTGCATGCCTTCGACGAGATCGACGGCCGTGTCCAGGCTCTTGCCTTCTTCGACCGTGATGACGCCGTCTTTGCCGACCTTGTCCATCGCCTCGGCGATCATCTTGCCGATCTCGGCGTCCTGGTTGGCCGCGCATGTGCCGACCTGGGCGATTTCCTTAGAGCTCTTGACGGGGCTGCAGAGCTTCTTGAGCTCGTCAACGATGGCCGTGACGGCCTTGTCGATGCCGCGCTTGAGCTGCATGCTCTTGGCGCCGGCGGTGACGTTCTTGAGGCCTTCCTCAAAGATGGCCTCGGCGTAGATCGTCGCGGTGGTGGTGCCGTCGCCGGCGACGTTGGACGTCTTGGAGGCGACTTCCTTGACCATCTGGGCGCCCATGTTCTCGGCGGCATCTTCCAGTTCGATTTCCTTGGCGACCGACACGCCGTCTTTAGTGACGGTGGGCGAACCAAAGGACTTCTCCAGAACGACCACGCGCCCCGTCGGGCCCAGGGTTACTTTCACGGCAGCCGCGAGCTTCTTCACGCCGCGGCGGATGCCTTCGCGGGCATCGACATCGAATGCGATTTTCTTCTTAGCCATTTCAGGTTGCTCCTCTTGGCGCTCGGCGTCAGCCGATGATCGCCAGAATGTCAGATTCGTCCATCAGCATCAGCTCTTCGCCGTCGACCTTGATCTCGGTTCCGGCGTAGCTGGAGAACAGCACTTGCTCGCCCACTTTGACCTGGAACTCGGCGCGGCCGCCGTCTTCAAGCTGCTTGCCTTCGCCCAGCGCCAGCACGGTGCCGCGTTGGGGCTTTTCCTTGGCGGCGTCGGGCAGGACGATCCCGCCGGCGGTGCGCTCTTCGGCCTCGAGGCGCTGGATCAGCACTTTGCCGCCCAGGGGGCGAATCTTCGGGGTGGACTTCGTTGCGGGTTTCTTCGACATCTTTTGCTCCTTACTGGTTTCGGGAAACCTTGTTGTTCTGTAGCACGGGCATCTCGCCCGTGGGTCGCATAGGCGTCTCGCCCATGCTCCTGTTTTGTCGCATGGGTGTCTCGCCCATGTCTTGTTCTTCCTGGGACACGCACAACGCCGTTGTGCGTGGCACCCTTCAATCGGGCGTTATTCTTCCCGGCACAGCCGGTCGATTCTCACCATCAACCGCTGGATCTGCCGCAGCAGTTCTTCCAGCGCCAGCGGCCGCGCCACCACGCTGAATGCCGCCAACTGCAGCGCGTCTTCCAGCCACCGCCGGTCGTTCCGCTGCGTAACGACCACCACCGGCAGAGCCGCGTTCATGCGACGGATCATCCGCAGCATCTGCAGCGCGTCGAGCAGCCATTCGGCCTGCTCGTCGAGCACCGCCGCGTCGGCCGCCCCGGAGCCGACCACGTCAAGCAGTTCGTGGTCGGAGCTGACCTTGTGCGGGCGGAGGTAGTCCGGCCCGATCAGTTTTTCCAGCGCCGGCAGCCAGACCTCGGCCTCGCCCGTCACGACGAGGCTAAGCGGGATTCTGGGCTTTTTGAACGTCATAACCATTGCCGGTACCTGATGTTGCAGGACCAAATACGGCACGTACACCCGCTTAGGGTATAATCCAACCGCACCTGTAAGGCAAGCAACCACAGTGCCACAAGCAATTAACTATTGTGAATTAATGACTTAGCTCTTGAGAGCTTAATAATGCTGCAATGAATTTCTGCCTCCCCCGCCAGTTCCACCCCTGCCGACTGCTTTATTGGCAGCGATCTCCGACCAAACAACCGATCGCGTGCGGCGAGGTGATGCCGTCGTCCTCCCGCCTTGGCCAGAGGCTTCGGCATGGCAAGCGTCGTCGGTTTTTTCTTTCCTCCACCCCCGTCTGACATTATCCTTGCCTGCCGCTTTCATTTGCCAAGGAAGGCCTTCATGACTACTACAAACATACCTGCTCCAAGTCCCGCGCGCGGGCCTGAGGGGTCCGACCCGCTGGTTGCCGCCCAGCGCGTGCCGCCGCATTCCATCGAGGCCGAGGTCTGCACTATCGGCTCGATGATCATCGACCGCACGGCGATCGACATCATCGCCCAGGTCTGCCAGGCGGAATACTTCTTCCGCCCGGCGCACCAGACGCTCTACCAGACGCTCATCGACATGAGCACGGCAGGCAAGCCCATCGAGCTGGTGACGCTGCGCGAGGAGCTGTCGCGCCTGGGGCTGCTGGAGCAGATCGGCGGCGTCGATTACCTCGTCGCCATCGTCGACGGCGTGCCAAACGCCGCCAACGCCGAATACTACGCCAAGATCGTGCGCGACAAGGCCCTGCTGCGCGACCTGATCATCGCCGCAGGAAAGATCTCGCGCGACGCCCACGACAGCCGCGACGAAGCCCCCGACGTTATCGAAAACGCCGAACGCCTCGTGTTCAAGATCGCCACCGCCCAGATCGGCGACCAGGCCGTCACCCTGGGCAGCCTCCTGCAGGAAACCTTCGAAACGCTCCAGGAATCCGACGGGCGGCTGGTGACGGGCACAGCCACGGGATACCCGGCGCTCGATGAAATGACCAGCGGCTTCCAGAACGGCGAGATGATCATCCTGGCGGCGCGGCCGTCGATGGGCAAGACCAGCTTCCTGCTCAATATCGCCGAGCACATGGCCGTGACGGAAAAGCTGCCGGTGGTGGTGTTCTCGATGGAAATGTCCAAGGCGCAGCTCGCCCAGCGCCTGCTGAGCTCGCACGCGCGGTTCAACCTGCGCCAGATGCGGCGGGGCATGATCTCGGCCGAGGACTGGACACAGCTCCAGATGGCCGCGGGCGACCTGGAGCAGGCTCCGCTGCTGATCGACGATTCGCCGCTGCTGACGGCGCTGCAGCTTCGCAGCAAGGCCCGCCGCCTGCACGCCTCGCACGGGATCAAGTGCGTGTTCATCGACTACCTGCAGCTCATGACCTACAGCGGGCGCGCCGAAAGCCGACAGGAACAGATCACCGAAATGTCGCGGGGCATCAAGGCGTTGGCACGCGAGCTGAACATCCCGGTGATCTGCGCCGCGCAGCTCAACCGAGGCCCGGCCGACCGCCCCAGCCACCGCCCGCGCATGAGCGACCTGCGCGAGTCGGGCTCGATCGAGCAGGACGCCGACGTGGTCTCGCTGCTGCACAACGAAGACTACTACCACCGCGGCGAGCCGGACTACATGCCCCGCAACGTGACCGAGCTGATCGTGGCCAAGCAGCGCAACGGCCCCACCGGCACGGTGCACCTGACGTTCCTGCCCGACTGCACGCGCTTCGAGAGCGCCAGCCCCGAGGTCTACGACAGCGGCGGAACGTATTGATTGCGGATTGGGAACGGGGAGTGCGGGATTACGCGGATTCTCGGGATTAAGAGGATTAGAAACAGGGACGGGAGCGGGGACGTGGAGTGCCTCGTCCTCGTCGTCGGTTGTTCTCTTCGAGACGCGACTGCCGCTTACTTGATGGGATTCTGCATCCGGCGCAGATCGATGATCCACTGGGGCGTCTGGGAGATGTAGTCTTTGAGAATCTTGATGCGGCTGAAGTAGTAGCGGGCACATAAGCCCTGAAACACCACCACCGTCAGCGCCACCAGACTGTAGGACAAAAGCGTCAACTGTTTCTCGATCTTACCCAGGTCCATCCCGAGGCTTTTGAGGTCCGCATAGGTTTTGGCGGCCGCGGGATCCGGGAAATAGACCGCCGCCACCATCTGCCAGGCGCAGTAGGCCAAAATCAGAGCCATCAGGCCCATTTGGTTCCAGCCCAGCAGGCGCGGGCCTCGCGGGTCCAGGTTCAACAGCATCTGCCTTCCATGCCACTCACAGAACCCGCCGGCACAGAGCCCCAGCGTCAGCACGACGCCCCAGAGATCGCGCTGGCCCATCGCCAGTGAGACCATGGCAATGAGCCCTGACCCGGCGGCACAAATTACGAAGCCCACGATGTTGAACATGGCAAGCCCGCTGGCGCGGCGGAACTTTTCGGCTTGTGCCTGGGCCTGTTGGAACTGACCGAGTTGATCTGCCGTCAGCGGGGAGCCGCCGCAAGCGTCGGCGATGGCAGGAGCGGCCGGCGGGATTGGGGGCGGCAATGCGCTCATGTTAGTGCTTGAACTGGAATCGCAGCATGCGGTCGACGTCGACGGCGATCTCATCCAGGCACGTCAGCGGCAGCTCACTGCGGAGCTTGGCGATGTCCAACTGCGGAAGCGATGCTGGCGCGCCTGTGAGTTTCTGCGGGCCCACGAACACGATAATTTCGTCGGCAAGTCTCTGCTGCAACACGCTGGTCAGCACGGCCGAGCCGCCTTCGATCAGCACGCTGAGCCAGCCGCGGCGGCCCAGTTCGTCCAGCAGGGCGCCCAGGTCGATGCCATTGGCAGCCGCGGGAAGTTCGATGATCTCGGCCCCGCGTGAGCGCAGGCGCTGGGCGACGAGCGGCTTGGCGACCGCGGCGCCGGGGGCGGTGACGACGATCAGCTTGGCGCGATCGGTGGTGTCGGCAAGTTGGCACTCGATGGGCGTGCGCAGCGTCGAGTCGAGCACGATGCGCGCGGGCTGGCGGCCTTTGCCGCTACGGTTGCCCAGGTGGGGGTTGTCGGCCAGCAGCGTGCCGATGCCGATGACCACGCCGTCGCACCAGGAGCGGATCTGGTGGACGCGGTCGCGGCTGGCGCGGCTGGAGATCCACCGCCCGCCGCCGGGGGGCAGCGTCATGTATCCGTCGGTGGTCTGGGCCCATTTGCAGATGACCCAGGGCCGCCCCGTGGTGCGGTGCTTGATGTACGCCGCCAGGAGCTGGCGGGCCTGTTCCTGCATCACCCCGGTGTCGGTGGCGATGCCGGCTTTCTTCAGCGCCGCGATGCCCTGTCCGGCGACTTTCGGGTCGGGGTCGACCATGGCGGCCACAACGCGGGCGAGCTTGGCCTCGATCAGCGCGTTGGTGCAGGGGGGGGTCTTGCCCTCGTGGCAGCAGGGCTCGAGCGTGACGTACAGGGTAGCCCCGGCCGGGTCCACGCCGGCGGCGCGGGCGGCGGTGATGGCCTCGACTTCGGCGTGTGGGCCGCCGAACTTCTTGTGCCATCCGCGGGCCAGTTCGACGCCGTCGCGCACAAGCACGGCGCCCACCATCGGGTTGGGCTCAACCTCGCCTCGCCCGCGGGCGGCGCACTCCAGCGCCAGCGTCATAAACTTGATGTCGTCAGCCATTGGCACTCATTATACGAACCATTGCGGATTTTGGATTTCGGATTACGGATTGGGTGCCATGGAGGTCGTTGTTCAACCGCCATGGCACCCGTACACTGGCTGCCGGCCACTGATGACCGGCTACCGTTACTTAATGAACTCGTTCAGGATGTTCTCCAGCAGTTCCACGCGGCCGGACTCATTGGCGTCGGCTTCGCCCTTCTTGAGCATGTACTGCTGCAGCTCGCCCAGGCCGACCTGGCGCTTTTCGATCTTGGCGCCGATGCCCTTGTCCCAGCTCGCGTATCGCTTGGCGACGAACTTGTCCATCGCGCCGCTCTTGCGGATGGCCGCGGCGATCTTGAGCCCGCGGGCGAAAGCGTCCATCGCCCCGATGTGGGCGTAGAACAGGTCCACCGGCTCGAAACTCTCGCGCGCCACGTGCGCGTCGAAGTTCAAGCCGCCGGTGGTGAACCCGCCGGCCTTGAGGATCGTCAGCATCGCCATCGTCGCATCGTAGATGTCGGTGGGGAACTGGTCGGTGTCCCAGCCCAGCAGCAGATCGCCGCGGTTGGCGTCGACCGATCCGAGCATGCCCAGCGCCGCGGCCGTCTCGAGCTCGTGGTGGAACGTGTGCCCGGCCAGCGTGGCGTGGTTGGCCTCGACGTTGAACTGGAAGTGCTTGTCCAGGCCATTGCGGACGAGGAAGCCGTACACCGTCATGCAGTCGAAGTCGTACTGGTGCTTGGTGGGTTCCTTGGGCTTGGGCTCGATGTAGAACTGGCCCTTGAAGCCGATCTTCTTTTTGTAGTCTACCGCAAGCTGCAGCAGGCGGGCCATGTGGTCCAGCTCACGCGGCATGTTGGTGTTGAGCAGGCTCTTGTAGCCTTCGCGCCCGCCCCAGAACACGTAGCCTTCGCCGCCGAGGGTCTTGGTGACTTCCAGCGCCTTGGCGACCTGCGCGCCGGCATAGGCGAACACGTCGGCGTTGCAGCTTGTGCCGGCCCCGTGCATGAAGCGCGGGTGCGAGAACAGGCACGCCGTGCCCCAGAGCAGCTTGACGCCGGTGCGGTCCTGCTCGGCCTTGAGGACCTTGACGACCTCGTCGAGGTTCTTGTTGGTTTCGGACAGGGTCTTGGCCTCGGGGGCCACATCGCGGTCGTGGAAGCAGTAGAAGTCCACGCCGAGCTTGGTGAAGAACTCAAAGGCCGCTTTCACGCGGTTCTGCGCGTTGGCGACGCTGGCCGTGCCGTCGTCCCAGGGCATCTGCCGCGTGGGCCCGCCGAACTGGTCGGAGCAGCCGTTGCGGAAGGCGTGCCAGTAAGCCACCGCGAAACGCAGGTGGTCTTTCATGGTCTTGCCTTCGACCTTTTCCTTGGCGTTGTAATGCTTGAAGGCCAGCGGGTTCTTCGAGTCAGGACCTTCGTACTTGATCTTCGCAATTCCGGGAAAGGCTTCGGCCATGATGGTATTCTCCTTCGAGTCCGCGCCGCCGCCGGCGCCTGTGATTTTTCGTGTCAAAAGCAGCGAAGCATTTTATGACCGCCGGCGCTGCGCTGCAATAGTGAATGCGGGATTTGACAACAAGCCGCGAGGTCTTGTTTGTCGCCTGTCGTTTGTTGTCTGTCTTCTTGTTTGGGTTTTACATTTTGGAGGTTGTGATTTCGCCGTTGCGCGGGCCGAAATCCAACATCCACAATCCTTGACACGGGCTGGCGGCGGCGATACCATGCCCCCACTGCCGGACGTAACGCCCTGATGGGCAAGGACAACGGCTGTGGCGAGAAAAAAGGATGTTGAAGCGCTCTTTGAGGTCATTACCAAGAGCAAGAGCGGCGGCAAGGACATGCCGGGGCTGACCATCCCTGAGTGGATGCGCAAACCCGTTTCGTCCCAGTCGCAGCCACAGGACCCGACGCCGTCGATCAGCGACGAACCGTCCGACGACAGCGATCTGCCGCCCCTGGAGTTGCCTCCGCCGAGAGCGGTCAGCGCCCCGCGAGCGGCGCCGGCCGGCCCGGCAGCGACGCCCAGACCCGCGACGGTCGCGGCAACACCGCCGCCGATCCAGACGGCAGCGCCCGCACCGGCGGCCGCACCGGCGACGGTGCCGGTTTTGCCCGCCGCCCAGCCGGCGGCAGTTCCGGCGGCCGTCGCTACCGCCCCGCCAGCGCGGCCTGCGCCACGGCGCCCGCTGCGGATGCCGGAGATGTTCACTCGCAAGAGCAGCGAGCATGGTCCGGCGGGGCAAAGCGGAATGGCCGGCGTGCTGCCTGTGGTAAAGATCGAGAACCAGCAGATGTCGGTGGTGCTCAATCCCGCCAGCGCGGCAGTGACGGCCGGGGCGATCGTGGCGCTGATGGTGGGGATGTTCGTGATCGGGTGGGCGTCGAAGCGCACGGCGGCCCCTGCGGTTGAGAATGTCCAGCCCGCCCGGACGGCGGAGCCTGCGGCGCAGCCGCCGGCCCAGGAGCGTGCGGCGGCGACCCCGCCGGCGCGGACGGCAGGGAAGTATTACATGATTATCCAGGGCCTGGGCGGCAAGAGCGCCGAGGACCTGCAGGAAGCCTGGCGCATCCAGAAGTTCTGCACCGAGGCCAACTACCCGGTGACGGTGAGCCTGCTCCAGGGACAGTACGTGATTTACTCAATGACCGGGTTCGATAACGCCGACGAACCGTCAGCCAAGGCATACGCCGAGAAGATTAAAGAGCTGGGCAAGCAGTACAAGACGCAGACCCAGGGACGAGAGTTCAAGCAGACCGACCCGCGCGGACGATGGCCGTGGTTCCTGAAATATTCCGGACCCGGGCCCGTGGCGGGATAGACGACGAGGTGGAGTAATTCTGTCATGACCATGGATCGCACACTCAAGAGCGGCGCCGGACTTCACAGGACCCGAAGCGTTCTGACCCGTGCCGAACGCATCGCCAAGCTGACCGAAGAAGGCAAGTTCGACCCGGCAGCCAACAGCCCCCTGGCACTGCCCAAGGTGCGCGTGCGGCAGTCCCGCGCCGGCACCAAGAGCAAGAAGGCCGCCGAGGAAGCCGGCGCCGAGGGAGCGCCCGCTGAAGGCGCCGCCCCGGCAGCGGCCGCTGCCCCCGCCGCCAAGGAAAAGGGCGGCAAGGGCAAGGACTAGCTCGTAGCGCGCCCGTAAGGGCATTGCTCCTGGCGTGCCCGTAAGGGCATTCTTAGAGAGCGAAGCAACGCCTTACGGCTTTACTACGAACTTGGGAAACGCCTTACGGCGTCAGTACGAACATGCGCAAGAGCCACGCCATCGCCGACCGGATGCGCCTGCTCGATGCCTCCGGCATTCGGAAGGTCTTCGACCTGGCCGCAAAAATGAAGGATCCGATCAATCTCTCGATCGGTCAGCCGGACTTCGACGTGCCCGCAGCGGCCAAGGAGCAGGCCATCGAGGCCATCCGCGCCGGCATGAACAAGTACACCCAGACGCAGGGGCTCGAGCAACTCCGCTCTGTGATCGCCGATCAGTGCCGCAGCGAGTTCGGATGGAACGACGGCCGCCCTTACCTGATCACCTCGGGCGTCTCGGGCGCGTTGATGCTGGCGATGCTGTGCACCGTCAACCCCGGCGACGAGGTCATCCTGCTCGAACCGTACTTCGTGATGTACAGCCACCTGGTGAACCTCGCCGGCGGCGTGCCGGTGGCGGTCGACACGTATCCCGACTTTCGCCCCGATCCGGCCAAGATCGAAAAGGCCATCACCGACCGCACGCGCATGATCATCGTCAACTCGCCGGCCAACCCCACCGGGTACGTCTGGAGCCGCGAGGAACTCGCCGCCCTGGCGGCAGTGGCGGCCAAGCGCGACCTGCTGGTGATCTCGGACGAGATCTACAACCTCTTCTGCTACGACCGCCCGTTCGTGTCGATGGCGTCGGTATACGAGAACACGCTGCTGATGCGCGGGTTCTCCAAGAGCTACGCGATGACGGGGTGGCGCGTGGGCTGGTGCACCGGCCCGGCGCCGGTGATCGAGAAGATGACGATGCTGCAGCAGTACAGTTTCGTCTGCGCCCCGAGCATGGCGCAGGTGGCGTGCTGCCAGGCCCTCACGCAGGACATGTCAGCCCAGGCGGCGGCCTACAAGCGCAAGCGCGACATGGTGTATGAGGCGCTGGGCCCCTCGTGCGGCCTGGTCAAGCCCGGCGGTGCGTTCTACGCCTTCGTGCCGGCCCCGGGCGGCGATGCGACGGCGTTTGTCGAAAAGGCTATCGCCAACAATGTGCTGGTCATTCCGGGCAAAGTGTTCTCAGCCCGCGACACCCACTTCCGCCTCTCCTACGCCACCAGCGACGAGACGCTGGCGCGCGGACTGAAGATTCTGAACAGTTTGGCCGTGTAGCGCGTTAACTGGTTAATTGGTTATCTGGTTAACTGGTTAACTGGTTAATTGGTTAACTGGTTAACTGGGTTTACCACCAAGCAAGTCAACCAGTCAACGAGTTACCCAGTCAACAGGTTAACCAGTCAACGAATCAACGAGTTCCTGTTCGGCTGTTGAACTCCGCCCCACCGCTATCGTATGATATTGGAAGTGCCGGTGTTGCGTCGCCCGGCCTGAAAGGCCCAGCATGATTCAGTGCAAAGACTGCGAGTTCTTCCTCCGCGACGAGAGCGGCCAGGTGCGTTTTGCCTGCGACCCGTTCACGAATATCAAGGAAAGCGAGTGCCTGGCCAAGTGGCAGTTGATCAAGATCAACCAGATGGTCGCCAGCTACCAGGCCACGCTCGATTACTACAGCAAGCTCGCTCCCATGCAGGAAAAGATGTTCAAGGTCGTCCAGCGCGAGATCGACGACCTGAGCGAAGCCGACCGCTGGAAGAGCGAGGAAGAGAGCGACGAGCCGCCCGCCAATGATGATGAGGATGCCGATTGGCCGCCCAAGCGGTAGCCCGCGCCACGCGAACTTCCAGGGCAACGAGGGGTTTACTGTTCAGGAGTATGACGTTGATCGCTAAATGGAATCGTCCGGCACTATTGGCTGTTCTGGGGCTGATCCTGGCCGCCTGGCCCATCGCCGCCGCACAGGACTCCCCCGCCACCGCGCCGACGCGCCCGGCCACACTGGCCGCAGCGCCGGACAGCGTGTCCTACGGCGGCGTGCTGGATATCGCAGTCGCCGGCGATTTCGGCAAAGCCTACGCCGCCTTCCAGCGCCTGCCCTCGGCTGGTCCCGACCGCCAGGCCGCCCTGGCGTTGCTGGGACGCCAGGCTGAGCGCACCGCCGCCAGCGCCCGCGAGCGCGAGGGCGAGCTCAACGACGCCATCGCCCGCGTCAAGCAGGCGATGCTCGCGCAGGACTACCAGGGGCAGCTCAAGAAGAGCGGCCTCTTCGACCGCCTGCGCGCCGCGGTGGGAAAACTCGTGACGGCCTACGGCGACGTGGGCACCGGCGACGACCTGGCAACCGACGGCGCCGACGCGGCGACCCAGCGCCGCACCAAGGCCCTGGAGGCCCTCGACAAGCTTTCGCCGCTGCTGGATGGCGTCCAGGCGCTGGTGGCCGCCGACAAGGCCCCCTACGCGGCGACCCTGCGAGAAATGGTCACCCGCAGTAAGGCGCGGCTGCAGGACATGCGCCAGGCCTGGCAGGGCGCCGATCTGAAAACGCCTTCGGCTCGCGTTGACGCCAGCGGCTTGCTGTGGGAAAAGCAGACCGACATGGCCTTGAGCATCACCGACATCCAGGGCATGGTCGTCCTCAAGCCCTGGCAGTCGGCCCTGACGCAGGCGCGGCTGGCGCAAGAGCTGGCCGGGCAGGATCATTCCTACGCCCAGCAGGAGTGGTACAAGAATCTCATCGACGCCACGTTGGCCCGCGGCGACGCCGCCATCAAGGACGCCCGCTGGTTCGAGGCCCTCGCCGCCTACACGATGCTCGAGGAACTGGCCAAGAACCTCGATCCGGCACAGGAGCAGTTCTTCGCCGACAAGGCCAAGCTCGCCCGGCAGCACGTGCGCGTGCTGAGGCTCTACGGCGACAGCAACGACCTGACGGCCGAGGAGGACAGCGTCCTCAACCCCGGCGCCACCACGCGCCCGGCGACCACCAAGGCCGATGACGCGCAGATTTCGTGGCGCGACATGACGGCCGGAATCGACGCCAACATGGTCAAGCGCGCCATCGAACGCCTGAACGATTCGTACGTGACGGCCGTCGACTACCGCAAAGTCATCCGCGGCAGCCTGCAGGCCGTCAAGGTGCTGGCCATCACGCCCCAGGCGACCAAGTCATTCCCGTCGCTGGCGGACAAGGCGCTGCGCGACAAGTTCGTGGAGGCCGTCGACGCCCAGCTCAAGATCACCCAGACGCGCGACAACCTCGACCAACTCGACCTGACGCTGGCGCTGGACAGCGTGCTGCGGGCGTCGGAAAGCTCCGTCCGCATCCCCACCAGCGTGCTGTCGCTGGAGTTCGCCGACGGGCTGCTGGACGAGCTGGACCGCTTCAGTTCGATGATCTGGCCGTACGACGTGGCCGATTTCATCAAGCAGACCATGGGCGAGTTCTACGGCGTGGGCGTGCAGATCACCAAGGAGCCCGGACAGCCACTCGAGGTCGTCACGCCGCTGCCCGATTCGCCCGGATTCCGCGCGGGCATCAAGGTCGGCGACAAGATTCTCAAAGTCGACGGTCGCGCGACCGAGGACCTCGGCGTCGACAAGCTCGTGCGGATGATCACCGGCAAGAAGGGCAGCACGGTGGTGCTGACGATCACGCGGGCAGGGCTGGTCAAGCCCATCGACATTCCGATCGTTCGTGACGAGATCCACATCCGGACCGTCAAGGGTTGGCGCATGGCCAACGACGGCAACTGGGACTTCTGGCTCGATGCCCAGAACAAGATCGGCTACATCCGCGTCACGCAGTTCACCGACACGACGCCGGGCGACGTGACGGCGGCACTGAAGGATCTTCGCGCCGGCGGGCTCAAGTCGCTGATTCTGGACCTGCGGTTCGATCCCGGCGGGCTGCTCAATTCGGCCACGCGGATCGTGGACGAGTTCGTCAGCGAGGGGCGCATCGTCTCGACGCGCGGCCGCCAGGTGCGCCAGAGCGCCATCGACGCCCGGCGCAACGGGCAGTTCCTCACCGGCGACCTGGTGGTGCTGGTCAACGAGCAGAGCGCGTCGGCTTCGGAGATCGTCTCGGGCGCTCTGAAGGACCATCACCGGGCGATCATCGTCGGCCACCGCAGCTACGGCAAGGGCAGCGTGCAGAACATCATTCCGCTGGAAGACAAGAAGGCCTTCCTGAAGGTCACGACGGCGTATTACTACCTGCCCTCGGGCCGCCTGCTGCACCGCAAGAACGGCAGCACCGACTGGGGCGTCGACCCCGACGTGGTCGTCGACGTGACGCCGCGGCAGATGAAGCGATGGCAGGACATCCGCCGCAAGACCGACCTGCTGATGGACGTCGATGCCGCCGCCCTCACCGACGCGCTGAAGAAGCAGTACGAAGCCGACATCCAGCTCAACTCGGCTGTGGCACTGCTGCGCCTCAAGGCCCTGCGCGACGCCCTGCCGCCCCCGCAAAAAGCCGTGGCCGAAGTAAAGTAGCACGGGCTTCTTGCCCGTGCTGGCTCCGAATTTGCCTAGAAACCCCTTGGAACGCCACGGGGCTCCCACTGATAAGCTATTCGGTTGCTGCTCACCCTAGTAACCAAGATCAAGAACTGGTACTATTCTCGACCACGACCAGCCCAAACTTGGGAGCCTAAGCATGGCATCGAGAAAGAGGCCATTGGTGTTGACGGACGCACCAAGGCAACCAGTTCATCCAAGTGCAAGCAACTTGCATGGCATGCTCTACTGCAAGGGAGCAACTCGCGCAGGGACGGCTTGGGAACTCTACCGCGGTGACGCGAAAGTGACCTTGTCCACGCTTTCCAAGGAACGGTTCAACTGTGTAGTAACCTCTCCCCCCTATTACAGCCAGAGGGACTATGGTGTAGAAGGGCAAATTGGACTTGAGAAGACAATTGCGGAGTACGTTACGGCGATCTGCGCCACAATGGACGAGATAAAGAGAGTTCTTCGCCAAGATGGTCTGCTATTTCTAAATCTCGGCGATACCTATTACTCCGCAAAGGGCCAACCGAAAGGACCCGATCAAAAGAATCGTGCGCGCAGAATGGGGCTTCGGCCCGTTGACGCAAGTGGGCTAGGAGTGCCAAGAAAGACCATAATTGGAATTCCCTGGAGAGTAGCCCTTGAAATGATTACTCGGGGATGGACTTTGCGATCCCCGGTGATATGGAAGCGTAACGGAAGCATGCCGGAACCAACGGCTCACGATCGTCCTTGGCGAACCTACGAAACTGTATTTATGTTCTCGAAATCGCCTAGGTACTGGTTTGATCGGAGCAGTCTGGGGAAAGATCAAGACATATGGACGATTTCAGCTCGGCCCAAGAAGAATGGAAGCAAACACCTTGCACCGTTCCCTGATGAATTGGCACTCAAATGCATAGAGATCGGATGCCCCCCTGGAGGCCAAGTACTGGACCCATTTGCTGGTAGTGGAACTGTATTGCGAGTCGCGCTCGAGCACGGCCGTACTGCCGTAGGCGTTGATCTAAGCGAAGATTATTTTAACTATATGCAAGAAGAACTTGGGAGGATGTAATCTATGTTTATATCCATAGGACAGGTCGAAAGATCGTTAAAGTCTTTGGAGAAAGTGAATCCTTTTTTTGGAATAGCTTTCTTGGCGTGCAAGACTGAACGCATTCCCACAGGATCGACGAAACCTGTCGTTTTTTCACAGATAGCAGATGATATCTTGAACAGGTACTATCGGCCATGTTCCTCCTACATGGGCTTCTACAATCCTTTCAAGACGTCAAAGATATCGGGACGCTGGGTCGACGCCCGCTATGGCAGTACTTCACTTCAACGAATCACAACCAATACCTTCGGGGATGTCTTTCTTCATCCACGAAACGTCTCTCGATGGGGCTGGAAGGCTGACTACGTTCAGCGACTCTCCCGTCACCTTGACGGAAAACGCATTCCGGCATTCGACTTGGCAGTCTGGCTTTTTCGTCTTTGGAAGTGGCCTACCTCTGTCTCCCCAGATCAGGTCTTCGACAAATTGATCAAGACTTTTCAGATAACGAATCAGGAGAAAGAGAGCCTTTTCGACCTCCACCCTCCAAGAGTCTCAGCTGATTCCTTTGCAGGCGAGCCTATATTGGAGGAAGATCTGCTGGAGATGCTGGGGCCTCCACCCGGCACCCGCCCGTCACAGGGAGCAGCCTTGCGTTCTCTCCAGATGCGACACATCGGTCCTGCCGCGAAGTTACAATATAGGCCAGCAGAGAGGCTCAATGTTATTCTTGGCGACAACACAGTCGGTAAGAGTTTTCTACTTGAAACAGTATGGTGGGCTTTGACTGGATCCTGGGCGGGGCTTCATGCTTTTCCACGTCCTAATGTGGCCAAGATATCTCCCCGGATCGAGTTCACTCTGGGTATCACCGCTAAGAACACCAAGTCATTTGCGGCAACATTTGACTGGAACCACCAAGCTTGGCGAACACGACCGGATCGTGCAGATGTGGGACCCGGACTGGCCATTTTTGCCAGACATGATGGATCTTTTGTGGTTTGGGATCCAGCTCTAAAACAGCTTCTAGACCAAGAACAACCGGTCTCCGATGCAGGCCAGATCAGTTTCACTCCCCAGACAATTTGGAACGGCGTACCTAAGGATACGTCTGGGTCGGGAGAATGGCTCTGCAATGGTTTGCTCAGGGACTGGGTGAGTTGGCAAACAGATTCTAGGTATAGGTCGAATTTTGAGGCACTTTCGGAGAGCCTAAAAGGACTGTCTCCGTCCGAAGACGAGCCTCTAGAGCCGGGGCGCCCAGTGCAGTTAGGTTTGAATTCTGTTGAGATTCCAACCCTGAGAATGCCGTACGGTGAAACCCCTGTAACAATCAGTTCCGCCGGCGTCCAGAGAACAATTTGCCTCGCCTATCTAATGGTGTGGGCATGGCATAAACATCTCCAATATTCTTCAACCGTTCGACAGAAACCGCAAAGGCGATTGGTGTTGTTGATAGATGAAGCGGAGGCACATCTTCACCCAAAATGGCAGCGGGTGATTGTCCCTTCCGTACTCCACGTTATTCAGAAGCTGACGTCCGTTATCTCTCCTCAAGTTCATCTAGCAACACATTCACCTATGGTCATGGCCTCAATTGAAACGGGGTTTAATCAAGAAATGGATAGACTGCATCACCTGAAGCTTGGAGAGGATGGAGATGCTCGTCTAGAGGAATTGCCGTTTATCAAACGGGGCAGGATCGATCTGTGGCTGATGTCCGATATCTTTGGTTTGAAGCAAGCTCGGTCTTTGGAAGCAGAAAAGGCGATCTCGGCGGCGAAAGACCTCCAGCTCAAAGACAATCCCTCGCCCGACGCAGTGCGACAGACAAACGCAAGGCTGATGTCCTATCTCGCACAGGATGATGATTTTTGGCCACGCTGGCGGTTCTTTGCGAAGACGTACGGGGTGAAATAGTGATTCCTGTTGCCAAACAACCAACCCCCGCCACATTTGTCGATCTCGTGCATAAACCAGGCATGCTATTCTTGAGCCGCGTCAAGAGTCCCTCTACGGATCAATGGAATAAGCATGCCTATTGGCGCAAGATACTGCCTGAATTACATCTGGCATACAATGGCATTTGTGCTTATAGCTGCCATTGGATAGCCTATGACACTGGCGCGGATACTGTCGAACACTTCATTCCCAAGAGCGTTGCGCCTGCAAAAGCATATAATTGGAGCAATTACAGGTTGGTCTGCGCAGTACTCAACTCGCGCAAGCGGGAATTTCGGGATGTAATTGATCCTTTCCAAGTGAAAGATGGATGGTTCGTGATAAGGTTCCCTTCTCTCCTTGTGGTCCCAGGCAAGGAGCTACCTGAAAGGCTGGTCTCAAGAGTCCAAAAGACAATCAACCGACTGGGGCTAAATGATGAAGACACTTGTATGAAGAGTCGTGAAAAGTACATTAAAGACTACTGCCTGGGGAAAGTTACCTTCGGCCACTTGGAGGATGAAGCCCCCTTTATTGCTCGGGAGCTATCCAGGCAAGGATTGACTAACACGATCAAGACAATGATGCAATATCGGCTATCCGACTGAATTCTCAATCACGCTATGGCTGCTCTGCCGCTGGCGAAGGTGAAGGTCTTGCCGCCGGCGTCGACGGTTACGTGATCGCCGGGCTTGATCTTGCCTTCGAGAATCCGTGCGGCCAGGGCGTTTTCGATCTTCTGCTGGATCAACCGCTTCAGCGGCCGCGCGCCGAAGCTCGGATCGAAACCCAACTCGCCCAGCAGGTCCTTGGCGACCGCCGTCAGCTCGATCGTGATGTTGCTGTCGGCGAGGCGCTGTTCGAGCTGGCGCACCTGGATATCGACGACGGCGCGGAGGTTGTCCCTGCTCAGGGTGTGGAAGACCACCGTCTCGTCGATGCGGTTGAGGAACTCCGGGCGGAACCGCGCCCGCAAGGCTTCGTTCAGGCGTGCGTCGATCTCCCACTGTTCGGCGTGCTTGTCGGCCAGTTCCTGCACGATGTTCGAGGCGATGTTGCTGGTCATCACGATGATCGTGTTCTTGAAGTCCACTGTGCGTCCATGGCCGTCGGTGAGCCTGCCGTCGTCGAGCACTTGCAGCAGCACGTTGAAGACGTCGCTGTGGGCCTTCTCGATCTCGTCGAAGAGCACCACGCTGTAAGGTTTTCGTCGCACGGCCTCGGTCAGCCGCCCGCCCTCTTCGTAGCCGACGTATCCGGGCGGTGCGCCGATCAGGCGGGCCACCGAGTGCTGCTCCATGAACTCGCTCATGTCGATGCGGACCATGGCGTCTTCGCTGTCGAAGAGGTGCTCGGCCAGGGCCTTGCACAGTTCGGTCTTGCCCACGCCGGTGGGCCCCATGAACAGGAAGCTTCCGATGGGCCGCCGCTGGTCGCCCAGGCCGGCGCGGTTTCGCCGCACGGCGTCGGCCACGGCGCGCAGGGCCTCGTCCTGCCCCACCACGCGCGCCCGAAGGCTGTCTTCCATGTGCAACAGCCGCTCGCGCTGCGACTCCATGAGCTTCGAGACGGGAATGCCCGTCCACTTGGCCACGACCTCGGCGATATGCTCGGGCGTGACCTCTTCGCTGGTCAGGCCGCCCTTGGCCTGCAGCGATGCGAGCTTTTCCTCGGCGGCCTTGACCTGCTTCTGCATGTCGCGCAGATCGCCGTACTGGATTCGGGCGGCCCGCTCGAGCTCGCCGCTGCGCTGGGCTTGTTCGAGTTCGGTCTGCTTGGCCTCGATCTGTTCCTTGAGGCTCTTGATGGCGTTCAGCGCGTCGCGCTCGTTCTGCCAGCGGGCCTGAAGCTGCCCGAAACGCTCCTGCATTTCCGCCAGCTGGTGCTCGAGCTCTTCCAGACGCAGCCTGCTGGCCTCGTCGGTTTCCTTGCGCAGGGCCTCGCGCTCGATCTGCATCTGCATGATGCGGCGGCGCATTTCGTCCATCTCGGCCGGCATCGAGTCGTTCTCGATGCGCAGGCGGCTGGCCGCTTCGTCGATCAGGTCGATGGCCTTGTCGGGCAGGAACCGGTCGGCGATGTAGCGGTGGCTCATCACGGCCGCGGCCACCAGCGCCGCGTCCTGGATCCTCACGCCGTGGTGGGCGTCGTATCGGGCCTTGAGCCCGCGCAGGATGGCGATGGTATCCTCGACCGAGGGCTCATCCACGACCACCGGCTGGAACCGCCGCTCGAGGGCGGCGTCTTTCTCGACATGCTTGCGATATTCGTCCAGCGTGGTAGCGCCGATACACCGCAGCTCGCCGCGGGCCAGCGCGGGCTTGATGAGGTTGCCCGCGGAGATGGCGCCCTCGGCCGCCCCGGCGCCGACGACCGTGTGCAGCTCGTCGATGAACAGGATGATCCGCCCGTCGGAGCCGGTCACTTCCTTGAGGACGGCCTTGAGGCGGTCTTCAAACTCGCCGCGATATTTCGCCCCCGCCAGCAGCGCGCCCATATCCAGGGCGACGATGGTCTTGCCCTCGAGCACGCTGGGCACGTCGCCGTTGACGATGCGCTGGGC
The DNA here is from genome assembly GCA_039683615.1 of Phycisphaerae bacterium. Lineage (GTDB taxonomy): Bacteria > Planctomycetota > Phycisphaerae > SM23-33 > SM23-33 > JAJFUU01. The sequence goes on along the minus strand of JBDKRA010000053.1, from coordinate 71,663 downwards.
GAGCCCCTCGACGATGGCCGTCTTGCCCACGCCCGGCAGGCCGATCAGCACGGGGTTGTTCTTGGTTCGGCGCGAGAGCACCTGCATGCAGCGGCGGATCTCGTCGTCGCGCCCGATCACCGGGTCGAGCTTGCCCGAGCGGGCGATATCGCACAGGTCGCGCCCGTAGCGCTGCAGGGCCTGGTACTTGTCCTCGGGGCTCTGGTCGGTGACGCGCTGGCTGCCGCGAATGTCCTTCATGGCCGCCAGGATTGACGTCCGGTCGGCCCCGAGGGTCTTCAGCACGTCCCGCGCGGGCGAGGGCTCATCGAGCATCGCCAGCAGCAGGTGCTCGACGGACGTGTAGTCATCTTTGAGATTCGCCGCCTCGCGCTGGGCGCGCATGAGCACGGCATTGGTCGCCGCGTCGATGCCCATGCCCGCCGCCCCGCTCTGACTGGGCATGCGCGCCAGTTCGCTCTCGACGATCGAGGCCACGCGGTCCTGCGGGATCCCGACCTTCTCCAGCAACGGGCCGGCCAGGCCGCCCTCCTGCTCCAGCAGCGCCTTGAGCAGATGAAGCGGCGTGATGTTCGGATGCCCCGACTCGGACGCCACGCCCTGGGCGGCCGCCAGCGCTTCCTGTGCCTTAACCGTCAGTTTGTCCAGTCGCATGGATGCACCCCTTCCAGCGGAAGTTTATGCAAACAGCGTACCGGACCTGAAAAGGCCCGCGGTAGGCCTTTTCCGCAGAAAACGCTCTGCCAATTCCATGCCGCCCGCGGGCGGCATTGCCATTACGGCAGTCGCAGCGCCTTATCACACTGATAAATACCTGGTGCCTCGCCGCGACTCTTCCCCCCGCGCGCATGTGCCCGCGCTCGGCGCATCCGGTCAACGGCAGAGTTGGTGGCTCATGTCCTCCACCTGCCGCACGCGCGACGAGGCCGTGGACCAGTCTGCCGAGGCCGCCTTCACGGCGATCGTGCATCCCACGCCCACGATGGCAGCAACCACAACCAATACCGCCACGATCCGCTTGAAGCCGATACTGAACATGTTATTCCCTCCTCCGGGGCTCCTGGCCCCATAGGGATTTCGCTTCAGCGGAAACGTACGATTCGCCCAGGCGGCGGGCCAATTCAACGCGGGGAGTTTCTCGTCCGATGTGACGCTATCGCTTGTTGTAGACTTCGTGGTAGCGCGTGATCGTCTTGCCGTAGATGTTCCAGAACGACTTGTAGTACTTCTGCTGGTGCTTGGCGGCCTCTTCCGGCGATTCGTACCCCGGCTCGATGCCGCAAATCCGCACCACCGCCCACTTGGCCTGCTGCTGCACCAGGGGGTTCGCGTCGCCCAGCGCGTCGACAAGGGCCGGAACCTTCTTGCACGCGTAAACCTGCCCCAGCGCGGTGGCGGCGGCCGCACGCACCTGCGGGGCCGGATCGTTCTTGAGCAGCTCGCTCAGGTCGTCGATGTATTCGCGCTTGGTAACGCGAGGCAGGGCCATCACCGCCACCTCGCGCACCTCGGGAACATTAGACTTCACCGCATTGCGCAGGGGCTGGACCGCCCGCTCCCCACCCACCTGCCCGATGGCCATCAGCGCTCGGCGAGCTTCGGCCGGCGGGGCCGTCTTGACAATCTCTTCCAGGGCAGGAATATTGGCCGATTTGCGTAGGGAGTCGATACGGTCGCCGCTGTCGCCGCCGGCGACAACAAAGAAGATGATGCCACCCAACACGGGGATCGCCAACAGCAGCCAAAACCGGCGCTGGGCAATCAACTCAGAAACCCCCCAGCGTAATTCAATCATAATCAGCCGCTTCGTTGGGAACGCGCATCCGCGGCCGCCCATCGGCAGCCGACTCTTCGTATTCTATCCAAAACGCCTTTTTCGGCAAACACTTTTCCCGGCCTACTCGCGTATCCCCTCCGTTACAGGGGGAATGTCGCGGCGGAGGCACCAAGTATTTATCAACGCCATTTTGCAGGCGTTGAGATACTTGGCCCGGATACCGTACCGGCACGACTTTGCCCCCTCATGACAGAGGCATTGTCTGCCCTCACGGTCTGCCGCGCCGCTTGGGGCGCAGCATTGGGGATGGGAGGAAATCCTCCTTGCAGAGGGAAGGCGATTGTCAGCAGCAATCGGGGGCGATACAATGCTCCGACTTGCGTTGTTGCAGGAGAGGTGACAGAGCGGCTGATCGTGCTGGTTTCGAAAACCAGTGTGCCCGCGAGGGCACCGCGGGTTCGAATCCCGCCCTCTCCGTTGCGGACCACAGGGACCAGCATAACATGCTGGTCCCTAGTTGTTTCTGCGTGTTTCATGTTTTTCGTCTCCTGAATCGTGCTATTTCTGTGCTGAATCAGCCCGCGACCGTCGCGGGCTGAACATCATCATCGTCACCGTCGCGATCGCCCGCCGCATCAGCCAGGCGCTTCATGGCCCGGCTGCTGTCCTCGTCCTCGACGTGCGTGTAGATCTTGATGATTTCCGGGTCCACATGCCCTACCCACTCACGGACGGTGGATTCCGGAATGTTGTGGCTCAAGGCATTCGAGATGAACCCGTGCCGGAAGGTATGGATGTGGCCCTCCAGACCCAGCGACTTGGCGATGCACTTAACCTGCTTCAAAAGCCACCGGTCTGACATCTGGCGGTCCAAGATGGGGTAGGCCTTCGTCGGTGCCATGCAGAACACCCACCGGCCGTACTTGGGTAATTCCTCCAGCGCGGCCCGGGCGTCCGGACTCATGGGGATGTCGCGCTGGTCGCCCGTCTTTGGCTGCCAGTACTTGATCACGTCAAGACCGCCAGGGGAACTTTCAGTCCACTGCTTGCCGCGAATGTGAATGAACCCGCGGACAAGATCGACGTCCTCCCAAGTCAGGTGGCACAGTTCCCCGACCCGCATACCGGTTTCCCGAAGGATCGTAAAGCAGGATCGTGCCGGCTCCGTTGCCGCCTGAGCGATTGCAACCATCTGTGCCTGCGACCAGCAGGGTTGGTCGGTCCGCTTGGGCTTGCGAACCTGCAGGTCCGACAGCGGGTCTTCCAAGATGAGCTTCCGCCTCTTTGCGAACTTCACCAACTGGCGAATGATGATCGTCTCGGTATAAACGGTCTTGGGGGCGCGACCGGCTTCGACCCGCTTGGCCCTATACGCGTCAATGACCTGGTGGTCGACCTGGGCAATCGTTCGGACTTGATGCTCGTTGCAGAGGGTCTTCAGTACCTCTAGCACCTGTTTGTACTTGGCCAGCGTCTTGGCCGAGCGTCCATCGGTTTGAAGCACGCCCAAGTATTCGCGACGGCCTCCGCCACCGACGGCGCAGGTTTGCGACGAGGCTCCTTGCCCTCCAGAAGCGATTGCTCAATCTCCAGCGCCCGTCGCACAGCCTGCCGGTGATTCGTGATCTTGAGGGCGACGCGACGTTGCTGGCCGTTGATCTGGTAGTTGGCGTGGTACCAGCGGCCACGCCGGAAAAGCGACACGATCTCACCAACCTGTTCAAAGTGGTCTTTTTTGTGAGCCATACTTAAGCTCCTCGCTCGCATACGAGCCTGAAAAGTTTCTCGCGGTGAAAGCGGAGCTTCCCCGCGACCTTGCTGAACGTCCCATCGAGGCGGCCTTCGGATCTGAGGTGATACATCGAATTGACACTGACCTGCAGAAGCTCGGCGGCCTGCTCGACCGTCAGCAGAGGAGGAAACTTCTGGCCCCAAGGCCCTACGAACCCTGATGCGAGTTCATCAGGAAGAAGCCGAATCGTTTGTTGCGCATGCCGTCCCACGAGACTGTCTCGCTGGCGGCATGACAATCGGGCTAGCGCGAATAGCGACGACCACGACAGCGAACGTCAGAGAAACATTCCGTTTCAATCGCTATCCGCGCTGCTCCCTACCACTATCATCCCAGGAAATGCCAAACCCTGCAAGCGGACCAGGGGCTGCGGGAGAGAATTCTTGTGGACCTACTCCATGCACAAACTGCAGTTGCCCATTCTCCTTTCAGAGGCGGCCCCGGTCTCGCTGGGACTGCTGCGGGTCCAATTCCTGAAGCGATGCCTTAGCCAGCAAATGTAGAAAGCCAACCTGCGCCTGCAGGATGCGCCGCACGCGCATTTCTTGCTCTTCGGTGCCGTCGGCCGCATGGCGATAGCTTTCATTCATAGACCCTGTTTGATTGCCGTCGGTCATGCTGCGCCCTCCTTCAAGATTGGACGCAGCCCTTCCGTGTTCCGCGGAGAGACTTGCGCGAACTGCCAAAACGAATGAGCGTGCCCGACTTGATGGGCGAGCCGCCGGATCACGACTTGAGCATCTACACTCAACCTGCGCGGACGCAGGTGAATCATCCTGCCGCTGGGCAGATGGGTAATGCCGACGATAAGACTGGGACTCTCGACAACAGAGTCAATCAGGAACTCATCGCTGCCAATGACCATCGCCTTGGACAGCGACCGATCCTTCATCTTGTAGAAGTCCTCCCGGTATTCAGCCGGGCAGGCCTTGGCTAATCGATTAAACCGGTCTGCAATACCCAGGAGATGGATGACTCTCTTGGTTTTACGGTCCTTATACATGAACACGTTCCTTTGGATGGAGGTGGGTCTGATAAGAAAAAGGGCCGGTCGGCCTTACTGGCCCGACCGGCCCACGAGAAGGAGGCTTTGTTCACATAGCTACGTCAGCGGTTTTCGAAGCGGTATTGTGGCAAGCGATATGTCGCCGTGTACTGCGAGATATCGTCATTGGGGCGCAGCTGGGGTGTCAGGCGAGGCTGCCTCTACGAACGAGTTGTACGATAAGAGGTCCATCGGCGCATTGGCGGCCGCGGGCGCCGGCAGGGGCACCCGCCCGTCCGATGGAGCACGCCGGCAGCTGTGGGCTTACTCGAAGCGAATCCGGCAATGGGCTTGCTGCTGGAACGATGCCGCCGCCGCGTTGAGCTGGTCCACGATCTCCTGGCGGCTGGGCATGACCTGCCGGGCCAATTGAAGGGCATCGTTATGCAGCCGCTGCTCCATCCGACGCCGGTGTTCTTGGTCGTTGAACAGGTCCTGCATTCTGGCAACGCTTGTGGCCTTGGTAAGGCAATGAATATCCGGCCCTACCGACATTGATATCACTCGCGGCTGAGGCAAACGAATGAACAGGGTATCGCCCTGGCGTCGAATATCCTGGTCGCCAATCGATTCCAGGTCGACACCGGCGCAGATCTCCACCTTCGCCCAAATGACGGCACGGCGATCGAAGAAGATATTCGTCTCCGAATCCTCGATTACGACCTGCGTCGATATCTCACGGGTGACCAGGCGCATGACCGGCTTGCTCTTGAGCACCGCCAATGTGACCTCGATGTCGGTGCGGGTCCCAAGAGTCGCCACTAGCGCCTGAAACTTGAATGCCGCCCACAAGGCCAGGCCCCCCAATATCACCAGCAGAAGTGGGCGGACAGTTCTGGACAGGGATGATTCACTTTCGCTCAAACTTTCCCTCCTCAGCATCCGCAAAAACGAAGCAAAGCCAGAGCGGCCAGGATGGCTGCCACGATGAGCACAATTCGCATAATCAATATCTCCTTTTTCAGTGTCTGGATGGAAGGTATACGACTGTTCTGGCGCCCTCGCCCCGTCAGTCTCCCGATGAAGCGGCAAACGCGCGGTCGCCACAGAATCCATTGCTTCAAGCGATAACCTCGTGGTGTCAGTGGCATGGGGCCTCCGTCATGGCGGTCATCTCGCTGGAAAGCAAATTGAGGGTCAGATCCGGGTCTGTTGGCAGTCCCCTCAGCCATCGGCTGAACTGGGAAAGCAGCAGCCCGGCCGCAATGTTGGCGGTAAAGATCGTCATCTTCGACGTACATGCGCCGGTGAAGGCCTCCTCCTGGGCGAACAGCGTCGTGGGATAGTGTCGGCGGCCCGCAGCATCGCCGGCGGTCAGAACGCGAATGACCTCGGCTGTCATCCGGCCGTCGCCAAAGAAGGTGGTGCGATCCTTGACGGCGTTCCAGATCAGTTCCCGCGTGGAAATGGCATCCACCGCCGCAAAAACAACGTCACCCACAGCCATGCTTCGCCGGAAACGCTCCGGCGCGGCGTCTACAGTAATGCTGCTGTTGGTCAACTGGCAAAGCCGGGCGGTGGCGTTGACCTTGAGACTGCCCAGATCAATCTCGTGATAGCCCTGGCTGGCAAGGTTGCCATCTTCGACAGTATCAAAATCAATCAACTGCAACTTCGGCGCCCCCATGGCCGCCAGCTGGATTGCCAGCTGGCGGCCCAGGGCGCCCACTCCGATGATCGTAATGCTCAGATTCTTGAGCCGCTGGGCGGGAACAATGTCCCGCTGGCGGCTGTAACGTTCATTCACATCCATTGGAACATGTTCCTTTCCTGCGGCCGGGTCTGCCGGCGGCATAGTGACAGCAGGCACCTGCATCTCTACACGTAGTCTCCTTCTTCCTGATCCCACAGATCTTCCCGCCCGCCCAGGTCGGCGAGGATGGCGTTGCGTTCGGCGGGATCGAGACTATCCAGTTGCTCCATCCAATCCGCGCCCATGCAAAGCCTATCCCACGCCGTCTCCTGGACTTTACTCTGCGGGAAGAACAGTTCCTTCTGGACGTGGACGTTCTGGTGGTATTCCTTCTTCCATGAATCATGGTCGGAGGGGCCAAAGGGCCTGCCGTAATCCACTTCCACCGGAATCTGGACGCTGCCACCAGGGCCGACGTTGAAGGCGAGCCTCGCATAGCTCTTGCCATCCCTGGCAACGATGGCCATGACAGCATGGTCGCAGCGGCCAAAGACTCTCTGGAAGCATTCCTCGTCCACGCTGCTGGGGCAGGGACTGTTGCCCGGATGAGTATGTATCCAAAGTCGCCCGAACTGGATGGGCCTTCGGCCCTGGTCGATCTGGCTGTCGAAGAAGTTGGCCACAGCCTGATCATCGAACTCGATACTGGCCATCGTCGCCTTCTGGCTGACCAGGACGATGTCCTGGATATACAGCAGGTCGTCGGCCGGCGTGATCCCAAAGCCCCCGATCTCCGTGTTGCCCGCATCCCGAAAGTACAGCAACTTGGCCCAGGCCGTTGGCGAAAAACGCAGTGCCTGGTCGTCAGGCTGCCTGGGAGGCTCGGGGGGGTTGATCTTTATCCTGGTTTGTTCCATTGCTAGTCTCCTCTTGCTCTTCTTCATGGCAGGAGCACGAGCGGTTATCGAGGCACGTGCTACAAATAGCCTGGCGGCAGTCAGGGCAGCGGGTCATGCACGAGCGACAGTAGGAATCGCCGCAGATGGGGCATTCCTCCAGACAGCTCCGGCAGGTGCTATCCTGGCAGTTGTGGCAGGAAGAGATGCAGTCGCCGCAGTAGTCTTGCTCGCAACTGGTGCAGTAGTACGTGTCGTCACTGCCTACGGTGTAGCCGCAATCCTCGCACGCCACGCCTTCCCATCGGTCCAGTGACACGTACGGCGAGTTGGGGTTGTACGTCGTCAGCACAGATCGCACCAGGACGAAGAAGTCGCAGATACGGCCGGTCGACAGCGTGGTAACGATGGCAGCCCCCGCATTGCCGGCACAAAGGATCTCATCCGAGACGTGAGGATGGGTTATAGAGTCGTTGCTGGCTGCTGGGTGGGGTTCCAGGGCCACGATGCTGTAGGGCCGATCCGATGGCAGTCGGTTAAGCCTTGAGATATCCAGCCGGATCTCGAACGGCCCCAGCTGGATGTCCTCCAGGACGATGTACTCGGTCGTGACAGCCAGTATCTTGCGCTCCTGGCACCAGCGAATCTCGCCGAACTCATTCTCAAGTTGCTGCAGGTCCTCGAAGACGTCCCGGAGCCGGGGCATGTGGCCGTCTCGGTGCTCCAATGCACTTTTGAGCTGGTCCAATTCGTGGGGAAGATTCCGGGTGAGTGACTGGAACTCCTCGGCGACGCTCTTGGCCGCCCCAAGCCAGCCCCTCCACAGGCAAGTGTCGAGCCTGCTTCGGCACCGCTGCAGGGCCTGCATGTCCTCAAGAACACGGCAAGCCTTCTGGCCGATGACACCGAGGCGGCTGTTATGAACGCTGGTAACCTGCTGGACGATCAACTGCGCCACCTTGGCCATCTGCGATGGCCACTGAATAACCTGACTATCCATGGCAATCACTCCCTGCAAAAGAGGAGACATCCGCCCGCCGGTGATGGACCGGCGGGCGGATGTCATTCGTTGGTCAGGCCGCCGCGTCGGCGCCCTCAATCTTGGTGGGTGTAATGGAAACGCGGTCGCCCTCCTGGAGGACATAGTCCTTGGCCACGGGCTGGCGGTTGACTCGGATGAGGAAGTCGCTGGCCTGCCGATCGGGCAGCTTCTGGGCGAAGAACTTTTCGACGGTGGTGCCGTCCGCGATCTCGACGTAGTCTGCGAAGCCGGCGCCGTCATTGTTGATGAACAAAATGCGCATGGGAAAATCCTTTCTGTAGGGGGAACGGGAGAAGGTTCAGCCGCCAGGGCGGCACGTTGGGGAATCAATCAGGAGCAGTGCGACGTGACGGTCGCGGTTACGCCGCAGAGCGGGGAGGCGCCGCTGCGAGTGTCAAGGAGATGGCTCTATCGGCGGTCTGGTACAGGGAATCGACGCTTTCGCCGTGAACCGCCAGGCTGCGATTGACGGCCCCCAGTTCGTCTTCGCCGTCATGATCGACGGCATGGACAACATTCTCGCCGAGCATCCACAGCTCTTGCCGTGTCAGCTTGGCTGCGGGCACAATACTGCTCATCATCATGCTCCTTGTCCCAAGGGGGACGGTTTGGGTTGGAATTCGCGATTCCACCGTTGGCGCCATGTGGCCAACCGTGCCGGGGTACAGGCCGAGATAAGGCCAACAGGAGGCCTGATGAGAAGATGGGGGACAGCTAATTCCTGCACATGTATTTATAACAAAACAAGGCCTAGAATTAAGCAATTCTCACGAGCCAGAGCACAGCAATGACGGCCAGAATGGCCAAAACCCAGCGCCAGCCGAACAATTAGTACTTCCCTTCGCAACTGGTCAACTGAAGGCAGTCCGCCGGAGGACCTACGGCCAGTTAGCCGTTCAACCGTCCGACAAATGCGTGACCGCCAAAGCAACCACTGCTTCAGACGGTCGTCGCGGGGCGTCAGGGGCATGATTTGATCTCCTTGAAAACAGGGTTTTATTGTTTATAACGTGAAATCGTCTCAGATTAAGCGTTTTCGGGGAAGAGGCTGATGGCAGAGGCGCTGCGGCAGAGGTAGGATTTACCGCTCTATTATTTATAACGAAATATGCCTTCAGATTAAGCACTGCTACCACCTCGGTCGCTGTCAACGGTCAGTTGCTGAGGCAAGTCTCGTAGAATCTGGTCGGCTGACGAGGTGGAAGCATCGCACCGACGTACTTGGAGGCAGGTTTTGGCATTTGAAAAACATAAGCTTGCAGTTTGCGCCGAAAATGCTGGCAGCTGGTTTGAATCCTTGCTGGAGGATGCCAGAATATGGACCTGTTCGATCGAGGCGGTTGCATCCGTCGACCGGAAGCCGTGATATCCATCGCCTTCCTATAGAGCAGAAGCTACAATCCGATCATGATCACGGCGTAAATGCTGCCCAGCGCATCGGTCGGCGCAGCGCGGTGCTGCCTCGCCCCGGACTGGAACAGAAATTAAAAGGAGTCACCTTTGGCAACGAATGAGAACCTGAAGGAAGCGTTCGCTGGCGAAAGCCAGGCCAATCGCACGTACCTGGCCTTCGCCAAGAAGGCCGACGCCGAGGGCCGTCCCCAAATCGCCAAGCTGTTCCGCGCGGCCGCAGAGGCGGAGACCGTTCATGCCCATGCCCACCTGAGAGTCCTGGGAGGCGTAAAGGGAACCGCTGACAACCTCCAGGCTGCCGTTGACGGCGAGGGGCACGAGTTCCAGTCTATGTACCCGAAATTCGTCGCCGAGGCCCAGGAAGAGAAGAACCAGGCGGCATTGATGAGTTTCCGCAATGCCATGGCCGTGGAGAAGATTCACCACGGGCTGTACGCGCAGGCCCTGGCGACGTTCAATGAGGGGAGGGACCTGCCTGCCGTCAAGATCCACATCTGCCAGATCTGCGGCAACACGATCCTGGGCGATGCGCCCGACCAGTGCCCGATCTGCGGCGCTCCCAGGGCCCAGTTCGGCGAAGTGAAGTAGATCGAGGCCCTGAGCTTTGAAGGAATCCCATGGCTGATGCTGCTGTCAAGGCATGGCGATGCTCCGCGTGCGGTTACGTGCATCGCGGCTCGCAGCCGCCGGAGTGCTGCCCGGTATGCGGGGCGGTTTCGTCCGCCTTCGAACTTTACGTCGATGCTCAGCCTGCCGCAGCTGCCCCCAAGCCGCAACATTGGCGATGTCTGAACTGCAGCTACATCCATGAGGGCCCCGAGCCGCCGGCTGAATGCCCGGTCTGCGGCGCGCCTCGGGAACGTTTCGAGCCGTTGCCGATCGAAGACCCGGCACCGGCAGCCGGCAAGGCCGTGCGAGTCGTGATCATTGGGGCAGGCATCGCGGGCGTGTCGGCCGCCGAAGCCGTTCGCAGTGCATCCGGCGACGCAGAGATCACCTTGGTCTCCCGGGAGCCAGACCTCCCATACTACCGGCTGAACTTAACGCGGTATCTTGCTGGAGAAATTGGCCTGTCGGACCTGCCCATGCATCCCCAGGGCTGGTACGCCCAGCAAGGCATCGAAGTCAAACTCAACGCCGAGGCCACCGAATTGGACCTAGAGGGCCATTCCCTCACTCTTGGTGACGACACCCGACTGCCCTATGAAAAGCTGATTCTGGCCAGCGGCGCCCATTCGTTCGTGCCACCCATCCCCGGGGCGGATATTGAGGGCGTGACGGTGCTTCGCACCGTGGCCGATTGCGAGCGTATTCTGCATGCCACCAAGTCCGGCGCCAGGTGCATTTGCATCGGCGGTGGCCTCTTGGGCCTGGAGACAGCCGGCGCCCTGGCTAAGCGTGGCGCACACGTAACACTCTTGGAAGGCCATGGCTGGCTCATGCCTCGCCAGCTTACGCCACTGGCAGGCAGCATTCTCCGCGAACATATCGTCAACCTGGGCATCGTGCTGCGGATGGAGGCCAAGACCAAGGCTATCCTCGGAGAAGGGCATGTCAGCGATGTGCTCTTGGAGGATGGCACGAGGTTGGAGGCTGATCTGGTCGTCATTGCGGCGGGCGTTCGTCCCAACAGCTACCTGGCCCGCAGGGCCGGCCTGGAGGTGAACTCAGGGGTCGTCGTCAACAACCACCTGGTGACATCTCATCCCGATGTTCTGGCCGCCGGCGACCTCACCGAGCATCGTGGCGTGGTGTACGGGACTTGGGGGCCGTCCCAGTTCCAAGGCAGTATCGCCGGAATGAACGCCGTGGGCCTGTCCGTCGAGTTCGGTGGGATGCCCCGTGCCAACACGCTCAAGGTGCTGGGGCTGGATCTGCTGAGCATCGGCCAGTTCCAGCCGGAGGATGGCAGCTTCCAGGTGATCGAAGACGAAGGCGACGGCAGGTATCGGCGGTTCGTCTTTCATGATGGCCGGCTGGTCGGCTCGATCCTCCTGGGCGATACATCCATCGCCAGTGCCCTGAAGAATGCCATGGAGGGCAGGAGGGATTTCTCCGGGCTGCTTCAGCGCCAGCCAACGGCAAAGGACATCTTCGGCTACCTCACCCAGGGGTAGCTACACAGGAAAGGAACTCTCCGTGAGCAGTGTCGCGACAAGACAAGTAACGTTGAACGGGAGCCCCCTCAATCTAAGCGGCAACGAGGTGAAGGTCGGTCATGTGGCCCCGGACTTTACGGCCGTCACCAATGACTTGGCTGAGTTCAAGCTGTCCTCGGTAACACGCAAGAAGGTGGTGGTGCTGTCCGCAGTTCCATCCCTGGATACACCAGTGTGCGACATTGAGACGCGCCGGTTCAATCAGGAAGCGGCCGCCCTGGGCGACGACGTACAGATCGTCACCATCAGCATGGACCTGCCGTTCGCCCAGAAGCGATGGTGCGGTGCCGCGGGCGTCGACAAAGTGGTCGTGGTCTCAGACCATCGCGATGCCTCGTTCGGAAAGGCGTATGGCCTGCTGATCGACGGCCTACGGCTGCTGGCGAGGGCCGTATTCGTGGTGGATCGCGAGGGCAAGGTTTGTCATGCCCAGATCGTACCCGAGATCGCCAAGGAGCCTGACTACGGAGCGATTCTTGATGCCGTTCGGCAGGCGATGAAATGATATGAGTGGAACGAGGAACCCATTGAACAAACCCTATTACGAGGTGTCATGAAATGGCTAGCGAAAGACTCCAGGTGTACAAGTGCTCCAAGTGCGGGATCACGGCACAGGTGCTGGATGGTGGCCCAGGTGGGCTCCATTGCTGTGGCCAGCCCATGCAGTTGCTCCAGGAAAACACCGTTGACGCCAGCAAGGAAAAGCACGTCCCCGTAATCGAGCGGGTGCCGGACGGCGTAAAGGTGAAGGTCGGCAGCGTGCCGCACCCGATGGAGGCCAAGCACCTCATCAGCTGGATCGAGGTCATTGTGGATGGCAAGGCGTGTCGGCAGTTCCTGCAGCCTGGCCAGGCGCCCGAGGCGTTCTTCCCGGTGACGGCAGAGAACATCGTCGTGCGGGAGTACTGCAACCTGCATGGGCTTTGGAAAGCATGAGAAAACGTTTCCGGCCTGAAGGAGTCCCGAATGAAACGCTACAAATGCGATGTGTGCGGATACATCTACGATCCGGCCAAGGGCGACCCCGACCATGGTGTGCAGGCGGAGACCGCCTTTGAGCAAGTTCCAGCGGATTGGGACTGTCCGGAGTGCGGCGCCTCCAAGGACGAGTTCGGCTGCAGCGTGACGGGGGGCGTGATCGATTATCCCCGGCGATGTGAGTTGTGCATGGCTGCTAATCGAGAGGAAGGTCTATGAAACTCAGCGAATACTTCGAGTCTGTGAAGGGAACTGGCGTCCTAGCCACCGCGAACGCCTCGGGAAATGTGGATGTAGCTTTATACGCCCGGCCGCATTTCATGGACGAGGAAACCGTCGCGTTCATCATGGCCGATGGGTTGAGTCACCGGAACCTTCAGTCGAACCTCCATGTGGCGTACCTGTTCGTCGAACACGGTGAAGGCTACAAGGGCAAGCGGCTGTACCTGACCAAGATCGCCGAGGAGACCGATCCCCAGAAGATCCAGGCACTGCGGCGGCGTCCCCTCCCGGCCGAATGCGGCGTTGAGAGCCAGTCCAGGTTCCTGGTGCATTTCCGCGTGGACCACGTGCGCCCGCTGGTGGGCGACAGCCCGGAGGCATGAATGCCGCCGCTCCTGGCAACAACGTTAACCGCACCGCGGACAACTGCGGGTCATGTATTGACGTGGTCGCTGTTTGCCACAGGGATGGGACTGCTGGTGGCCGGATGGGCTTCTCGGCAGGTGGGCTGTCCGTTTCGTTGTCGTACTCGTGTGGCGAGAGTTGTCGGCCCAGAGGGTTGAGGAGTCATCAGAATGAGCAATATGCAGCATAACCCGCGTGTGCCTGCTCACGACGTCGACGCCATGTTTCCGGATCGATGGTCCCCGCGAGCCATGACGCCCGAACCGATCTCGGACCACCATCTGGCGGCGCTGTTCGAGGCGGCCCGTTGGACGCCATCCTGCTACAACGAGCAGCCATGGTTGTTCTGCTACGCGACCAGCCCGAAGGACCGACGGCGGTTCGCTTCCGCCTTGGTGGAAAAGAATCGTGCATGGGCCTCCAAAGCGCCGCTCCTGATCTTCCTGGCTGCACGACGGCATTTCGCCGAGACCGGTAGACTTAACCGTCATGCTGACTTTGACTCGGGAGCGGCCTGGATGGCCCTGGCCCTGCAGGCTCGGAAGCTCGGGCTCTACGCACATGCCATGGCCGGCTTTGACCAAAGCAGGGCGCACGCGATCCTGAGCCTGCCCAAAGACCAGTATGAAATCATGGCGGCCATCGCCGTCGGCCGTAGGGCCGCTCCCGCCACGTTGCCGAATGATTTCAGGGCGATGGAATCTCCCAATGATCGCAAGCCCCTGGCGCGAATTGCCCAGCCGGCGAGTTCCCACCAGGGGTCCAGAGTCAAGCCGAGATCATCGCTGGCAGCAAAGCCGAGATCCAGTTGAGGCCAAACCGCTTGCACACCGTCGGATCGGCTCACTGGGTCGGTTGGGAGGCATGGCCCCGGGCCTGGTGAACTATGCCCCTTGCGCCCCCAGAGGCTTCATGGCTCAATCGCCTGACCGGCGGTCGCTCGTCAGCCGCCGCTATAGGGCGAGGCGTGGCTGCGGGCCTGTTCGCGGCGGTCACCCCATTTTCGCTTTTCCGTTTGCCTTTGGCGCTGGTGTTGGCGATCGCGACAAGAGGCAACCTACTGGCAGCATTACTCCCGGCCATCCTGTCACTTGTGCTGGCGCAGGCATGGCTGGCAGGACTGCAGTTCTCAATAGGCAGTTGGGTCTGGCCTTGGCCAGTCGCCAATTCCGAGCAGGCCACCGAGGCCATTGCCGCTCTCGCACAGCCGTGGCGATGGGATGCGTGGGCATGGCTGAGGGAGGAACTGGCCTTCCTCGGATCGATGGACTGGGCGTTTTGGGGGCCACTGATGATGGGGGCACTGCTGACCGGCCTGGCAGCGGCGGGTGTTGCCTATCCTTCGGCAGTAGTAGCGACCTGGACTTGGCGCGCCAGGCAGGCGCTAAGTCGATTGCGACGTGGCTACCCGGCGCCAGGCCCACTCGTCCTTCCCCAAGGACCATCGGTGGACTGCCAACTGGCCTTGGCCCGCTATGGTCGCCGCACGGAACGGTTTGCTCAGGCGGCCGGCGTCAAGCTTCTGGTCGACGGCTGCGAGGCTTTTCCGGAGATGCTTGCCGCTATCGACGCGGCACGGGACACGGTGGACCTTGAGACGTATATATTTGCCGACGACCGGACGGGGAGCCGCTTCCGGGATGCGCTGTGCCGCGCCGCTCAGCGAGGTGTGCATGTCCATCTGCTATACGACTACGTCGGAAGCTGGTCGTTGGGTCGGGACTTCGTACAGCCGCTACTGGATGCGGGTGTCGAAGTTGGGGTATTTCATCCGCCGCTGATCAGGCGGCCGGTGTGGGCGTTCAATCTGCGCAACCACCGCAAGACTCTCATCGTGGATGGAGAGGTGGTAATCACCGGAGGACTGAACATCGGCGATGACTATGCGTCGGTTGAGGATGGCGGGGCGGGCTGGAGGGACACGCATGTCCGGATCGACAGTTCGGAAATAGCCGATCGCGCTGAGCAGGCGTTCCAGTTCGCCTGGCGTCGAGGCATAGCGTATGGCGAATCTATCAGTCGCCGGCGACGCCTGCGGGCAGCCATCCGGAGAGTCCTTCGCACGCGCGGCACGGACTATAGTATGGACGAGGTCCTGAGCACGAACAAGCCTCTTCGGTCGACCAGGAGCGGGCCCTGCGAGGGTGACGGCATAGCCCTGCAGCTGCTGGGAAACCGTGAGTTCGGAAGCCGCAATCGCATCTACCAGTCCTATCTCCGTGCCATCCGAAGCGCCCGCAGATACATCCTGATGGAGAATGCCTACTTCATTCCCAACCGGGCCGTGCGTCGGGCCCTGGCCAAGGCCGCAGCACGAGGTGTGCTGGTCGCCGTCGCGGTCGCTCGGGACAGCGACGTCAGGATCGCTGCCTGCGCGTCCCGCTATCTCTACAGCCGCCTGCTTTGGTCAGGCATACGGCTGTTTGAATGGCCATGTACGATGCTGCACGCCAAGACAGCGGTGATCGACGACGTTTGGGCCATAGTGGGCAGCTACAACTTTGACCACCGGAGTCAGCACCACCAACTCGAATCCGCCGCCGTGGTGGTGAACGAGGACTTTGCACGTTGCTTGCGGAACCAGACGATGGCCGATCTGGCTAAGTGTCACGAGGTCACTCTGGAAGAACACGAGTCGCGACCCATCTGGCGGATGGCGATGGAATCGGCAGCGTATCTCTTCAGGCACTGGCTGTAAAGCGACGTGGCTTTTGTCGTTGCCGTTCCTGGCATGAGCAGATTCACCGTTGTGGTACTGTGCCGACAGACCCACCGAAGACTAACGGGCAGTCAATCGCGATGCGATCCACTTCTCAATTCCAACGACCAGGTAGATCACAAGTCCAGCTCCCAAGACACGGATCCACGCCCCCAGCCCGATCGGAGCTGAGTGAAAGAGCGCGTTCATGAACGCAACGTAGGTGAAGGCCATCTGCAGTCCTACCATGGCGGCAATGCCGATCCATATCCAAGGATTCGAGAATAGCCCAACCGATAGCATGGAGCGTGTGAGGGAACGGCAATTCAGTAGGTAGAACGCGCCACGCTACCAGGCAATAGCAGCAGCGATAGCGTCAGCACCTGCGCGGCTCCGCAAGTGATCAGGCCCAGGCGGTGCCCGAGGCGGTCTCCGATCCGTCCCAGCACCAAGTTTGCGACGGCCATGGCAATCGACATCGCGCCGCCGCAGGCCACAACGGTTCCGCTGTCGAGTCGGCCCTCGCCGTCGGAGCTGAAATGCACCGCCACCAGCGGCAGCATGCAGAACCCGCCGGTGGCCAGGATTCGCCCCACCAGGAACGAGCGGAAGTTGGAGTCCTTCAGGCTGGCGGTGAACCGCGCGAAGATCTGGCCCGTCGTCATGCGCGGCGACGACGGCGCCTCGGCATGCGGTTCGCGAATCATCGCATAGAAGGTCATCGATACCAGCGATATGACCGCGGCCGCCAGATACAGCACCGCGTAGATGCCGGTGCCCGGGTACCGTTCAATTAGCCACCCCGCCAGCAGTTGGCCGCCAGTGGCCGCAAGGGCAAACCCCGCCCACGCCACGCCAAGAACCCTGCCGCGAATAGAGGCCGGAAATAGCCAAGCGAGCCAGTCCATCCAGGCCGGGACGACGGCCCCGACCAGCAGCAGCGGCAGGGCGAAGCACCCCATCAAGGCCCAGCGGGTGGCCTGTGGGCCAAGGCGGTCCGCCAGAAGGATTGCCACTGCCGACATCGCCAGGCATGGCGCAAAGGCCACCATGTGCCAGACCACCAGCACGCCCTTGCGCCGGCGGCCGGGCTGAAACAGGTACACCCCCAGCAGTTGCGGCAGAATGAGCACGCCGCCGTCGATCGCCGCGATCGCCCCGATCATCTGCTCTCCGGCGCCCAGGCGTTTGAGCAGCACCACCAGCACCGTCATTGACGAGACCATTGCGGTCATCAATCATGACTCGCCGATGGCGTTGTAGGTTGCATTACGAAACTCAAGCTGATCCATGCGACCCATCTCGCTTGCTCCCGCAGAATGCGGTTCTCTTCCCTGAAATACTCGATAACCTCCTGCTGCTGGCGGTTTATCCACCCCGCCAGCGCCACCATGATGAACTGCCATGGTGTTTGGGCCATAAGGACGGGGATCGTAGCGGCGGGCAGCCATACGTGGCAAGGGGTGGATGAAATGTGTAGGCCCGCGGGATCTCGGGCGGGCGGTTGTCTTCGCGCATCGGCATCGTCTCCAATGCGCGCCACGCAGGGCGTGTGTTGGGTTATGCATGTCGTGCGATGGAAAGCTATCCGCTTCACCAGCACGATCCATGCTCCTTGTCGGGCAAGCAAGAAACGAGTATTATCCGATCCGCAGTAGTGTCGAGTCTTAATGCCGACATCAGCACGACGATCGGAGAACCGGAGACCGTTTCATGAATGCAGTGTCGCAGCAGAACTGGCACGTCCTGGATTCGGATCAGGTCCTGCAGGCCCTGGAGGTCGACACGGCAGAGGGTCTGCCAAGCGAGGAGGCTCGGGATCGCCTGAAGGCACACGGCAAGAACCGTCTGCCCGAGAAACCGCCACGTTCATCCTGGCTGCTGTTTTTGGACCAGTTCAAGGGGGCCCTGGTCCTGGTGCTTTTCGGCGCAGCCATACTGGCAGCCGTCGTGGGCGACGCCAAGGATGCCGTGGTCATCCTGGTGGTCGTTCTGGTCAATGCCATCCTCGGTTTCATTCAGGAGCATCGCGCGGAACGGTCGCTCGCCGCACTCAAGAAGATGCTCGCCCCAGAGGCGGAGGTCCGTCGGGATGGCACGTCGCGCATGGTGTCGGCAGATGAGTTGGTGCCGGGCGACATTGTGCTGCTCGATGCGGGCGATCGGGTCCCCGCTGACGGGCGTGTCTTGGCCGCCCACGGCCTGGAAGTCGATGAATCATCACTGTCGGGCGAGTCTCACACTGTTGGCAAGCACCCGGCGGCCCTGGCCGATCCGGCCAAGGTGCTTGCCGAACGGGTAAACATGCTCTACCTCAATACCGTGGTGACGCGGGGGAGAGGCGAGATGGTCGTCACGGGGACCGGCCCTCAGACGGAAATGGGCCGTATTGCGACCATGCTGGCAGAGTCGGAGAAGGTCCGAACGCCGCTGCAGGTTCAGCTCGACGCTTTGGGCAAACGGCTGGCCGTGATTGCGTCGATCGTGATCGTCATCATGCTTGCCCAGAACCTGCTGCGCGGCGAGCCGCTCGTGGCGATGGTGATGACCGCCATCTCCCTGGCGGTCGCGGCCATCCCCGAGGGATTGCCGGCCGTGGTCACGGTAACCCTGGCACTGGGGCTACACCGCATGGCCCGGCGGCGGGCGCTGGTCAAGCGGCTGGCAGCGGTGGAGACACTGGGCTGCACATCCACCATCTGCACCGATAAGACCGGCACGCTGACCCTCAACCAGATGACTGCGCGGGCGCTGCATGTGCGGGGGCATGATCTTCCCGTCAGCGGCGAGGGGTACGAGGCCAACGGGACCATCGACAATCTCGAGGAAGTGGACTTGGAGCCCCTGCTCCTCACGGCGTGCCTGTGCAATGACGCACATATTCGGGCCGGACAGGTCATCGGGGATCCCATGGAAGGCGCGCTGAAGGTGCTGGCGACCAAGGGCGGGGTGGACGCAGATACCGTGATCGACCGCATGCCGCGTGTCGCCGAGGTACCCTTTGACTCGGCCCACAAGTTTATGGCGACATTCCATCTTGAGGGGGACCGCGTTCGGCTTTTCGCCAAGGGCGCTCCCGACGTCCTGCTGGATCGCAGCAGCCGCTACCTCGCCCAAGAGGGCGAACGGCACCTGGACGCCGAAAGCCGCGCGCTGCTGGCCGCTGCCAACGAGGCCCTGGCCGGCGGGGGGCTTCGCGTCCTGGGCGTCGCCGTGTCTGCGCTGCCCGCCGCCGGCTTTGATCCGGCGGGCGATCTGATGGCACGGGTAAGTGAGCTCACCTACGTCGGCCATATCGGGCTCATGGACCCGCCGCGAGCCGAGGTACGGGATGCCATCCGGCTATGCAGACAGGCGGGCATCCAGGTGAGGATGATCACCGGTGACCAGAAGATCACCGCAGCCGCTATCGCCCGCGAACTGCAGATTAAAGGCGAAGCGGTGACCTCCGCCGAGCTCATCGCGATGGATGATGCGTCGCTTCTTGACCGTATCGACGCCATCGGCGTGTTCGCGCGTGTCACGCCGGAACAGAAGGTCCGCTTGGTCAAGGCGATGCGGTCCCGCGGCCATGTCGTGGCCATGACGGGAGACGGGGTGAACGATGCGCCCGCGCTCAAATCCGCTGACATCGGGGTCGCGATGGGCATTACGGGCACGGACGTCGCCAAGGAGTCGGCGACCATGGTACTCACGGACGACAATTTCGCGACCATCGTCAGTGCAGTTGAGGAAGGGCGAGCCATCTACGACAACATCGTCAAGTTCGTGCGCTTTCAGTTGTCAACGAACTTCGGGGCGCTCCTGTCGGTCTTCTCAGCCCCGTTTCTGGGCCTGCCGCTGCCGTTCAACCCCATCCAGATCCTGTGGGTCAACATCATCATGGACGGCCCGCCCGCCATGGCCTTGGGCAGCGACCCGGCGAGGCCTGGCATCATGAGCGAACCGCCGCGGCCGCGGAATGCGCGCATCCTGACCCTTGGCCGAACCGCCCACCTCGCGGCTTTTGGCGTCGTCATGGCGGCAGGTACCCTCGGGCTGCTCCGGTGGGCGACGCACCATGGCCAAGCTGAAGAAGCCGCAACGCTTGCCTTCACGACGTTCGTCCTGTTCCAGGTCTTCAACGTCTTCAACGCCCGCTTCGAGCATCGGTCGACGTTCAACTCGCATTTCCTGCGCAATCGCTGGCTGTGGATGTCGCTGGTGGCTGTCTTACTGCTCCAGGTGCTAGTAGTACACTGGGTCCCGGCCCAGCGCGTGTTCGGCACGACGGATCTCAGCCTGAACAGCTGGCTGCTGGCCGTCGCGGTTGCCGCATCCATCCTGGTGCTTGAAGAAGCCAGGAAGCTGGTTTGGAGACCCCGCTGACCGACGACAATGAAGACAAAGGGACAACTTGAGACCGAGATTAGCGAAGCCGTCATCCGCTTCGAGCGGGAATTCATGGGGCGAGGCCCGGAGGAGACGAGGGCGTACATCATCGACGACATGGTCCTGGTACGCTTGCGAGGCGTGCTGACGCCCGCCGAGAAGAACCTGGCGACAATCGATTCCAGTGCCCACGGCAGGGCGCTGATCAAGCAGGTGCGGATCGAACTACTCGAAAAGGCCCGAGGCATGCTGGAGGTAATCATCCAGGACATCACCGGGCGCAAGATGCAGAGCCTGCACACGGATATCAGCACCACGACCGGAGAGCGCGTCATCATCTTCACGCTGGACGGAAGTCCGCTGATCGAGAAACCCGAGGCTGGCAAGTAGGCCCACGAATTTGCTTGACCCGCCCGGAGACAATAGGCATACTACCGTCCGTCCTGATATAGGCGGATTGACAGGGGGTCGCTGCGAGGCGACCTGCTGAACAGATAGGCCGGTGGACCGTCTGATGTTATGAGACTGTCGCCGGCTTTTTTCATTCGCCTCCAAATAGCACAAGTGCGTTGACGGCGACCCGAAAGGGTGGCCGCGCAAATCACGGGCCAAGGCGTTTTTCCCCTCGGAGGCGTTGGCCATCTCCCTTGGGCCGCTCTCTGACGATATGCCCCTGGCTCGTTTTTGCCCATCGCGCCTGCTTGTCACCATCGGGTAAGGCTACTGGCCGATTTGCGAAACGAGATATCAGCATGAATGAACAAGAGCAGATGCAAAGCTGCGTCATCGAGGTCGTGACTCGGTTCGAGAACCGCTCCATGGCCATTACGCCCGAGGCGGTGACGGTCAACCTTTCAGAGCCGTACTTGATCGTCACCTTGCGAGGGGCGATCTGCGAAGCAGAGAGAAGGTACGCACAGGAGCGATCGTCGCGCGAGTTGCTTGAGAAGCTCTACACGGACGTATTTGACGCCGCGAAATCGGAACTGGAGGGCGCGATAGCAGACATCCTGCGCCGCCGGGTTCAACGGTCGAGGATCACCATCGACCCGATGCTGGGCGATGCAATACTGACTTTCGTCACCGAGGCGGTCTCAGGGACGAAGAGAACCGAATCCTCAGGCACATTCCAGTCGCATGCTAAATGAAAAGGAAAGCTCTTATGGCGGAGACATACGCAGCCCTGCTGAAGTCGAGAATGGACGACGGCAACTACAAAAAGCTTGTTGCGATTGGCAACCCCAAGCTAGACGCCTTCGTGGCCGATGCCATCGAGTTGTGCGATCCGGAAACCGTGTGGATCAGCACGGACTCGCCAGAGGATATCGAGCACACCCGCCGGATGTCCGTGACGCTGGGTGAGGAGAAGGCCCTGGCTATCTCGGGGCACACCATTCACTTCGACGGCATGGAGGACCAGGGCCGCGACCGGGAAGTGACCAAGTATCTGGTGCCCCAGGGCGAGACACTCAGCCAGGCCCTCAACCAGGCCGAGCGTGGGCAGGGTCTGGCCGAAGTACGAAGTCTCATGAAGGGCGCGATGCGAGGCCGGACGATGGTGGTCCGCTTCATGACCCTAGGCCCGAACAACTCCGCTTTCAGCGTCCCCTGCGTTGAATGTACTGACTCGTTCTACGTCTCTCACGCCCTGAACCTCCTGTATCGCCTGGGGTATGAGGAGTTCAAGCGGATGGGCCGGAATGCGCAGTTCTTCGCCACCCTCCACTCCTCGGGCAAAGTCGACGAGAGAATGGTCAGTGCCGATCCGGGCAAGAAACGCATATACATCGACTACACCACCGACACGGTCTATACCGTCAACACGCAATATGCAGGCAACACGGTGGGCCTCAAGAAGCTGGCGCTGCGGCTGGCGATTCGCAAGGCCGACCGTGAAGGCTGGCTGGCCGAGCACATGTTCCTCTCTGGCGTGCATGGCAAGGGCGGCCGCAAGACCTACCTGGCCGGCGCGTTCCCCAGCGCCTGCGGCAAGACTTCCACGGCCATGCTGCCCGGCGAGACCATCCTGGGCGACGACATCGCGTACTTCCGGGCAGTGAACGGCAAGTGTATGGCCGCCAACGCCGAGGCGGGCATCTTCGGGATCATCCAGGATGTCAGCGCCAAGGGCGACCCGGCCATCTGGGATGTGCTGACCAAGCCCGGCGAGGTGATCTTCTCCAACGTGCTGGTCAAGGACGGCAAGCCTTACTGGCTAGGCATGGGCGAAGAACCGGCAGCCGATGGCGAGAACTTCTCCGGCGCGTGGCACAAGGGCAAGAAGGACGCCAAGGGGGTTGACATTCCCTGTGCACACAAGAACGCTCGATATGCCGTAACGCTGAGGGCACTGAAGAACTGCGATAGCGAGTTGGATACCCCTGAAGGCATCGAGTTGTCGGGCATCATGTACGGCGGGCGTGATGCCAAGGCTTACGTGCCCGTCCAGCAAAGCTTCGACTGGGCACATGGGATTGTCGCCTACGGCGCGTCCCTGGAAACCGAAACGACCTTCGCCACCATCGGCAAGGAAGGCGTGCCCGAAATCAATCTCATGAGCATTCAGGACTTCGTAGCCATCTCCCTGGGCAAGTATGTTCGAAACAATCTGGAATTCGCCAGGAAGCTCACGAATCCGCCGCTTGTATTCGGCGTGAACTACTTCCTGCGCGACACGGATGGCAAGTTCGTCAACGGCGTCCGCGACAAACACGTGTGGGTGAAGTGGATGGAGCAGCGCGTGCATGGCGAAGTGGGCTGCCTGACATCGCCGACAGGGCACATTCCGTGTTTTGAAGACCTCCACCGCCTTTTCAAGGACGTGCTGGCTAAGGACTACTCGCCAGAGGACTACGCCAGACAGTTCACCATCCGGGTCTGCGAAAATCTGGCCAAGCTCGACCGGGTCGAAAAGTTCCACCGAGATATCGAGGACGCTCCAGCCGAGGTCTTCACAGTCCTTGCCGCACAACGCAGACGCCTGCTCGACGCTCAGCGTCGCTTTGGCGACATGATCTCCCCCGAGTGCCTGTTTCGAGAGGAAGCGAGACGATAACCCAATGCCAAACGCCCTTGCTGTAGAACTCAATAACACCATCCGGCAGGACAACCCGCACGTATTCCGACTGCTTTCGGAACTGGGACAGGAGTTGTATTTCCCCAAGGGAATCCTGACCCAGTCGGCTGAGGCCAAGCAGAAGGCGCACCGCCACAACGCGACGATCGGGATCGCCAGGGAAGATGGCCAAGCCATGCACCTATCGGCGGTGATGAAGCACTTCGCCGGGTTGACCCCCGACGAGGTGTTGCCTTACGCCCCGTCAACGGGGCTGCCCGGCCTGCGCACCAAGTGGAAGGAATCGCTGCTCCAGAAGAACCCGTCGCTGAAGGGCAAGGCCTTCAGCTTGCCCATCGTCACCAACGGCATCACGCACGGGCTGAGCATTGTCGCAGATATGTTTGTCGAACGTGACGATCCCGTGTTGCTACCTGAGAAGCTCTGGGGCAACTACAACATGATCTTCGGCGTGCGGCGTGGCGCAAGGATGGGCAGATACCCATTCTTCACAGACGCCGGAGGGTTCGATGTCCAAGGCTTCCAGAGGACACTGCTGGCACTTGCCGGGGCCAAGAAGATCGTCGTCGTCCTGAACTTTCCCAACAACCCCACCGGGTACACAGTGACGCGGGATGAAGCGGATGCAATCTGCACTGCTATCGAAGCGGCGGCAGATCGCGGCTGTAGCATCGTGGCCGTCTGTGACGACGCGTACTTCGGCCTGTTTTATGGGCCGGAGGTGGCCAAGGAGTCGCTTTTTGTCCGCCTGGCTGACTGCCACGAGAACGTTTTGGCGGTCAAGCTGGACGGGGCAACGAAAGAGGATTATGTCTGGGGCATGCGGCTGGGCTTCATTACGCTTGGAGCCAAGGCCGCCACTCCCGCGACCTATGAGGCATTGGAGAAGAAGATCGGCGGTTGTATCAGGGGCGCGATCTCCAATTGCCCGCAGCACTCGCAGTCCATCCTGCTCAAGGCGATGGCCGATGGCAGCTATGCGGATCAGCGCCATGCAAAGCACGAGGTGCTGAGGCGGCGCGCCGCGGCGGTCACAGAAGTCCTGTCACAAGAGCAATACTCCACTGCCTGGACCCCATATCCGTTTAACTCGGGCTACTTCATGTGTCTCAAGCTCAAAGGGCTCAACGCCGAGTTGTTCCGTCTGCGGCTCCTGGAGCGATACGGAATTGGCGTGATTGCCACCGCCGAGACGGACATACGCGTGGCGTTCTCATGCGTGGAGGAACGGGACATCCCCGATCTATTCGCGCAGATGTTCCGCTGTGCCCAAGAAATGGCATCAGATCCCAGCACCATGGCCCAGACAGTGCCTCCGGGGGCCTTTGAGGAGTAGCGCATGAGCAACACGATCTACATCGTTGACGTGACCAATCGCGACGGCGTCCAGACGGCTAAACTCGGCCTGGCCAAGCTGGAAAAGACGATGGTCAACTTGTACCTGAATGACCTGGGCGTCTTCCAGAGCGAGTTTGGCTTTCCAACTACCCGCCATGAAACAAACTACCTTAACGCCAATGTTGAGCTGGCGGAACTGGGTGTGCTCAAGCCGATCATTTTGTCCGGCTGGATAAGAGCGATTGCTGAAGATGTGGAGCTGACCTTCAAGATGACCCAGGTCCGGGACATGAACTTGTCCATCTCAACATCTGAGCAGATGACTCAAGGAAAGTTCCAGGGCAAGAAGACGCGAGAGGACGTTCTAAATGACATGGTGGGCGCCTTGGTTCGAGCCAAGGACTTGGGAGCCGGGACAGTCGGCGTCAATGCCGAAGATGCCTCAAGGACGGACATGCCCTTCCTGGTGCGATTCGCCCGGTCCGCCAAGGAACATGGGGCGAGCCGATTCCGCTATTGCGATACCCTCGGCTTCGGCGATCCCTTCACGATCTACGAGCGGGTCAAGGAATTGGCTGCCGAGACTGGTATGCCCATCGAGTTGCATTGCCATAACGATCTCGGCATGGCCGTGGCGTGCTCAATCGCCGGGGCTATGGGCGCGGTGGACGCCGGGGTGGACGCCTACATCAACACGTGCGTCAATGGCATCGGGGAGCGAGCTGGCAACGCCGATCTTCTCTCGGTCCTCCTGGCCGTCAGGAAATCCGCCGGTTTCGCAGGCAAGTACCAGCTCGATCCTCGGATTGATCTGTCGAAGGTCTGGCGGCTGGCCAAGTACGCGTCCTATGCCTTCGATGTGCCTATCCCCATCAACCAGCCGGGTGTCGGGGCCAACGCCTTCGCACATGCCTCCGGTATTCACGCTGATGGCGTGTTGAAGGACATCCGCAACTACGAACTCTATGACTATGAGGAACTCGGGCGAGGTGATCCGGAGATCATTGAAACCGGCCGGCACATCTGCGTCGGGGAATACAGTGGGATCAAGGGCTTCCGCAACGTTTACGAGAAGCTGGAGGTCGAGTTCCGCAGCGATGAAGAGGCGCGGGAAATCCTCGACCTGGTCCGGTACGCCAACGTTCTGAAGCAAAAACCGCTCGTCGCCGACGAATTGCGATTTATCGCCAAGCACCCAAAGCAGGTCAAGAAGCTCATGACGATTGTGCCATGAGACGAGGCGCCTAACTCGGTGGAAGTAGCCCCACGAGGAATCCATCGCCAGCTTGGAATGACAGGAGAAGATTCAGATGATCGGATGTCATATAGGTAGGATGTTCCAGGTTTCTGTCGCAGGCGGGTCGTACCAGGAAGGCCTGACGGCGATGCTGCAGGGCGTGCCGCCGGGGATGCTCCTGACCGAGCAGGAGATCTACGGCGACCTGCTGCTGCGCAAGCCCGGGGCGGATGAGCTATCCAGCCCTCGCAAGGAGCCAGACCTTCCGATCATCTATACTGGCTTGAATGCGGCCGACACCATCGAGGGCGCCGCCAACCGCAACCACACCAACGGCACGCCGTTGACGATTCTGATTCCCAACCTGGACCGGCACTTCATCCATGTCAAACAGTACCAGGACACCAACCGCACGCCGCGTCCAGGCCACGCTTCGTACGCCTCGTTCGTGAAATACGGGCCCGACGACGACGCCATTGGAGCGGGCATCTTCAGCGGTCGATACACATGCACTATCGTGGCTGCCGGTTTCGTAGCGAAGAAAGTTCTCGAACGCTGCGGCATCCGAGTCTTCTCGTACATCCGCGAGTTGGCAGGAGTCCGGTGCGGCGAGATCGACCCCAACAAGGCGATGGAGTATACGGAGG
The DNA here is from genome assembly GCA_039683615.1 of Phycisphaerae bacterium. Taxonomy (GTDB): domain Bacteria; phylum Planctomycetota; class Phycisphaerae; order SM23-33; family SM23-33; genus JAJFUU01. The sequence goes on along the minus strand of JBDKRA010000053.1, from coordinate 44,934 downwards.
CGTACAAGAGGTTCCGCCGCGACACCGACCCATTCTATCAGCAGGTCTACGTCAACGCACGAGTCAACATGGACATGCGGTTTCTCCAGAAGGCTGCCGTCTTCGCGCAGATCGAGAACGAGATCGACGTGATCCGCGCCAAGGCTCCGCCGATCAGTGCCAAGTGGGTCCTGGATCAATACGGCGTGCATCATGTCATCAACTGCCCGGACGTGGCGGCTGCTGGCGAGATGCTGGAGGCAGCCAATTGGATCACTTCGACCGGTGACTCCTCCGGTGGCGTGGTGGAGGTGGTTGCCTTGGGCGTCCCGGCAGGGCTTGGGGAACCCGTGTTCGACAAACTTGACGCCGAGCTTGGGCGGATGCTGGGCATCGGCGCAGTCAAAGGCGTGGAGGTGGGCGCAGGCTTTGCAGTCAAGGACTTGACCGGCATCCAGTCCAACGATGCCATGGAAGCCCGAGAAGGCAAAGTCGCCTTTCGATCTAACCAAGCCGGCGGCATTACCGGCGGCCTGGCGACGGGCCAGCCCATCGTGGTCCGCCTGGCGGTCAAGCCCACGCCCACCATCGACAAGCCCCAGCAGACCATCGACAAGTACACGCTGGAAAACAAGCAGCTGGCCGCCATCACGCGGCGGGATCCTACCATCGTCGGTCGTATTTGGCCCGTCGCAGAGAACTACACGGCGATGGTCCTTCTGGACCATCTGATTGCCCATTACGGGTACCAGGCACTGAAGGACCGGTTCGATTCAACGGCGTCCATCCGCTGAATGAATGGCTGCCAGGGAGCAATAACATGGTTGTGATTATGAAGCCTGACGCGGGCGACGAAGACATCCGCCGGGTCGTAGAGAAAATCCGGTCCGAAGGCATGGATGCTCACGTCAGCCGCGGTAAAGAGACCACAATCATCGGCATCATTGGCGACGAGCGGGAGATAGATTTTGCCTCACTCGGTGCGCTTCCGCACGTGGATCGAGCGATGCCGATCCTCAAGCCCTTCAAGTACGTCAGCCGGGACGTATGTCCTCAGGACAGGGTTGTTCGCGTAGGGAACGTCGAGATAGGCAAAGACCTGGTGTTTATCGCCGGGCCGTGTTCGGTGGAGGATGAGGACACCACGCTGCTGATTGCCGAACAGGTGCGGCAGGCTGGTGCCGATGTTTTTCGGGCCGGTGCGTACAAGCCAAGGACGTCCCCTTGGTCCTTCCAGGGCCTTCGGGAGAAAGGCTTGGAGATTCTCTCAAAGGTCAGGCGCGAAACCGGTCTGCCCATCTGCACCGAGGTCATCGACACCAGCGACATCGATGCTGTCGGTGAGCATACGGACATCTATCAGGTAGGCATGAGGAACATGCGGAATTACGCCCTGCTGACCAAGCTCGGCAAGACCGACAAGCCCGTCTTGCTGAAGCGGGGTGATTCGGCCACGCTGTATGAATGGCTTGCAGCCGCTGATTACATCGTCAGAAACGGCAACGAGAACGTCATTCTCTGCGAGCGCGGCATCCGAACCTTCGAGAGCTATACGCGTAACACGCTCGACTTGAACGCCGTCGCAGGGGCCAAGATTGAATCGTGTCTTCCGGTGCTTGTGGACCCTAGTCACGGTACTGGCAGGTCCGACATGGTGGCCCCAATGAGCAGTGCATCGGTCGCCGCCGGGGCCGACGGCCTCATGCTGGAAGTGCATTCTGAACCGCAGAAGGCATGGTCCGACGCCGCCCAGACCATCACGCCGCGAGAGCTCAAGGACATCGTGGAGGCGTGCAGGGCGCTACGCGGACTCCAACATAACGTTGGGCAACGGGAGAACCAGAAATGATATTCGCTGGAGTATGGTCGGAATGGGCGACAATACGAAGTGATCTGTTTCATTGGCGGAAGCGTCTGGCCATAGGTCGCAAGCTCGCTCTGTGTCTTGGAATGGCCTGCCTCACGGGGCTTCTGGCTCAAGTCCGGGTTCCGCTGCCCTTCACGCCGGTGCCGGTGACAGGGCAGGTGGTAGCGGTCCTTCTGGCCGGCATCTTGCTGGGAAGGCGCTTTGGCGCAGTCAGCCAGGTGATCTATGTCGGTCTTGGAGCAGTCGGCGTACCGTGGTTTTCCGGCTGGACTTCCGGTTCCCTGTTCGGCCCGACGGCTGGATATTTGCTTGGGTTCATTGCGGCGGCTGGCTTGATCGGGTGGCTTGTCGACAACCATCCTTCTGTTCGACGATTGCCTTGGTTGTTGGTGTTGATGTCCTCCGGGATCGGGATCATCTACCTGTTGGGAGCCCTCCAGTTCGCGTGGGTAACGCGAATGGACCTGACGTACACGCTGAAATTCGCCGTTCTGCCGTTCATCCCGTTTGACGTGGCCAAGGCCATTCTGGCCGCTTCCGTTTCGTCTGCCCTGCTGCCGAAACAGAAGCGATGCCATCGCGGCGGTGAGGCACCGAGATGAATCTCGCGATATTCCTGGATCGCGATGGGACGATCATTGAGGATCGCGGGCACTTGCGAAGCCCGTCGCAGGTCGTGTTCTTTCCGGACACGGTGCGAGCCCTTCGGATGCTCCAGCAGCGATTCCGGCTCTTTATCGTGACCAACCAACCAGGAATCGCTGAAGGAGTCATCGGACCCGACGATGTGGCCGGGGTACATGACTTCGTCCTGGACCACCTTGCGCAGTCCGGCATAAACATCGAACGGGTGTATTGCTGCCCGCATCGGCGGGTGGATGGTTGCCGCTGCATCAAACCCAAGCCGTACTACTTGCGGCGGGCGGCACGTGAATACGGCATCGACCTGCGAAAATCGTTCGTCGTCGGCGACCATCCACATGACGTGGAACTGGCGAGCAATGCCGGAGCGACCGGCATCTACGTCCTGACCGGACACGGAGAGAAACACCGAGCGGACCTGCCCGCGGAGGCGATTGTCACGTCTGGCATCTGGGCGGCCGCAACACGTATCGTCGAGATGTCCGGTCCTAGAGATTGCCGGGACGTGGGCAATGAGATATCGCGCGCGGCCGGGATCCTCCGGGCCGGCGGCGTGGTCGCCTTTGCCACCGAGACGGTCTATGGCTTGGGCGCAAACGTGTTCGACACCGAGGCCGTGGCCCGCGTGTTTGAGATCAAGGGCAGACCCCGGTTTGACCCGCTGATCGCCCACGTCAGCGACCGCCGTCAGGCCCGGTCGCTTGTCGCCTGTTTCCCGAAGGTGGCGCGGAAGCTCGCCCGACGGTTCTGGCCGGGCCCTCTGACGCTGGTACTTCCCAAGAGCGACCGCGTGCCTGATATCGTCACCGCCGGGCTGCCCACCGTGGCCGTCCGCATGCCAGACCACCCGGCGGCGCTGGCGCTTATTCGAGAGGCCGGCGTGCCGTTGGCCGCGCCGAGCGCCAACCCGTTCGGCCGCGCCAGCCCGACGACGGCAGAGCACGTTCGGCAACAACTAGGCGGGGATGTCGAACTGGTGCTCGACGGCGGACCATGCCGGGTGGGTATCGAGTCCACCGTCGTCTCGCTAGTTGAAGGCAAGCCGGCCCTTCTCCGCGCTGGCGGCGTGGCCGTGGAAGACATCGAGGCCGTGGTCGGCCCGGTGTTGCGGCCGACATCCGCCCCCAACCATCCCGCCGCCCCGGGACAGCTTCCCCAGCACTACGCGCCGCGAACACCACTGGCCTTGTACGCGAACGATCTGCACCCGGTAACCGGCCAGCGAACGGGGTTGCTGTCCTTCCGTGGACGTTCGGTTTCGCTCGGGTTTGCGGCTGTCGAGGTTCTCTCGCCCTATGGCGATCTTGAGGAGGCGGCAGCCAATCTCTTTGCGGCTCTGCATCGACTGGATGCCTTGGGCCTGGACCTCATACTCGCTGACCCGGTTCCAGACACAGGGCTTGGACTGGCGATCAACGACCGCCTGCGAAGGGCTTCGTCCGTGGCTGGTCGCGTGGAGAAGGTCACATGAACGATGGAGTGCCCAACTTGCGGCCCAATTCCACCGGTGACATGCCTTGCGTGGATTCCTCGGTCTACATCGACCCGACCGCGCAGGTGATTGGCAACGTGCAGATCGATGCGGGCACCTTTGTCGGACCAACCGCCGTTCTCCGTGCGGACGAAGCGGATGCCGACGGCAAAGTTCACCCGCTTTTGATCGGACCAGGGGCCAATGTACAGGACGGCGTCATCGTCCATGCGCTGAAGGGAACGCGGGTGGTCGTGGGAAGGGCATCGTCTCTGTCCCACGGAGCCGTCGTGCATGGCCCGGCGGAGGTCGGAGCCGGCTGCTTCATCGGCTTTCGCGCGGTTGTGTTCAACGCTGTCCTTGGCGACGGCGTGTATGTGGGGTCGGCGGCCGTTGTCCAGAACGTGCGCCTGGCGGCCGGAGCACTCGTGCCCCCTGGTCGCGTGGTCCTCACGCAGGACCAAGCCGACGCCCTGGGACAGACCGGAGCGGAAGAAAGGCTCTTTATGCAGGGCGTCGTCGCGGCTAACGCGGGATTGGCCGCGGGCTATCTGCGATCTGACCTGGAAAGGACACAACAGAGATGACGGCTCTCGTTTCAATCGTGATGGGCAGCAAGTCGGACCTGGAGGTCATGTCCGAGGCCGCGAAAGTTCTGCGGGAGTTCGGCGTGCCTTGCGAGCTGCGGGTGATCTCGGCGCACCGCACGCCCGGCAGGGCGCACGAGTTTGGGCGCTCGGCGGAGGATCGCGGCACAAAGGTCATCATCGCCGGGGCCGGCAAGGCAGCCCACTTGGCCGGTGTGATGGCATCCCTGACCACGCTGCCGGTGATCGGCGTGCCCATGACGACTTCGGACCTTGGCGGGCTGGACTCCCTGCTCTCCACGGTCCAGATGCCCGGCGGCATCCCCGTGGCCACTACTGCCATCGGCAAGGCCGGGGCTGTCAATGCCGGCCTGCTGGCGGTTGCGATCCTGGCCCTATCCGACGGGGAACTCCGAGCCAAACTCAAGGCGTACCGCCAGAAGATGCAGACGGACGTGGAGAAAGCGGACCTCGAAGTACAGGAGAGCGGGAATGGAGATCCGAAACGTGCGGATCGAGATCATTCCGGCGGATGACGGTGTCCTCGACATCCGCTGCTTTGAATTACCATCCGCGAGCTGCTACCGCAGATGGAAGATGCTCCTTGGCGAGGCGATGGACCTCGCGAAGTGGTGGCTCTCGGAGGGTCGAGACGCTCGCCGTCGCAGTCTGCCCATCCGATCCTTGCGGTCGGGCAACGTGTTGGTTTCGATGGCCACGCTTGAGACTATCGATGTGCGCGGGCTTGACGCTCAAGGGAGGCAGAAGCTGAATGGATGCTCCTTGCCCAAAGAAGTCGTTCAATTCCTGTCAACGCGGCTGACGGAGCACCGGCAGGAACAGGCCGCACCGCCGTCCTGATTGGAGCACGCAAATCTTGGACCACCGCCAGCGGAATGCAAGCCCATAACCCCAAGGTCTCAGTTCCCCATCTCGCGCGCAATAACCTGCCTGTCATCACAAACAATTCGCTGGTCGGGTTATGAGGTCGAGACATTCCGGCGACTTCTGCCATGTCTATGTTCCATGTCGGGGGGGTGGCTTGGGAGGGTGGACCGCTTCTAGCCCGGACTGACGCCGGAAGAGATGCCTCGATTCTGCTCCGCGTTCCGTCATTGAATGAATCGGCCAATATTCTCACGGACCAGACGGCCCGCCGGCCGGCAGGGTAGCCGGGGATTGCGCACCGGCCGGCTCGATGGGGAGTTGGACTTCGCTGTACTTCTGCCAGAAGAGCATGAAAGGAGAGTTGTAGGCCAGCACGCGCGGCGGGCCCGCCGGCCGCCAATGCGGGTGCGTACTGAGCCACTGGCGAAGGTCGGTCAGAGCGCGACGGAAGTTCGCCTCGCCATACGAACCTTTCCGTCCGACAGATACCACTTGAAGCCGCCGCTCGTCACCGACAACAACGGCGCCGGCCTGCCCGGCCTGCCCCTGGCTGGTGCGGCGATAAAGGAATGCCATTGCCTGGGCGGAGTCCATCTTGGCCGGGTTTTCGGCGGCCGATGGGCTGTATTCCATTACTACTGGGGCAGTCATCGCGATCTGCTGGTCCTGAATGTGGCGGAATAGGACCATGAACTGCCGGTTGCGTTTCTCTGGGTCGCGAACCCAAGCCGACCGCACGGGCGGGTAGGTCTTGACCCGTATCAGCCCGGGCAGGGATGGCCGAGGCCAACCGTCGGGTAAAGGAGACTCCTCCTTGATCTGGAACTCCCGAGCTTCCTTTGCCTGCGCCAGGGCAGTTTCAAGAATGGCCCCACGGGCCTCCGGGGCAGTCCGGCCCGCCCGGTCGATCGCCGCCGTGAGGATCACAGCCGCGTCCGATTCCGCCGGCTCGGCTGCCAGTTCTGCCCGTACCCTTGCGGTTAGGTCCGCCTGCCCTATCGGCGACGCCGCACAGCCCGTGAAGACAACCACAACTCCAACGCACCCGATAAGCAGCAGCTGGGTTCCCATGGGGCATCTCCTTATCAGCACAATTCTACGTTGCCTATATGGATTCAGGATAGAAATCCTGCACGGCGGGCGCCGCAGGACTACAATACAACATTCGCCGCACAGGTCATCAGGCTCGAAGAGTCCGGAGGTGTTCCCCCGGTCTGGCTTGCCCCGGCCGGCAGTGAATTGCCTCGGAAGCGCCGGGCAAAAAGGTGGCGATGGACGTCTGTCGATAACGCCCCCAACGAGAGGAGTTTTCCCGTGTGCAAGAGATCAATGACAGGCGTGTTCGGCGGCATTATTGTGCTCTCCGTCATGGTCGCTGCCCGGCCGGCGGCGGCAGACGAGCCTCGTAAGGACATCGTGGACACGGCTATTTCGGCGGGGTCATTCAAGACGCTTGTTGCCGCCGTTCAGGCCGCCGGGCTGGTCGAAACCCTCAAAAGTCCCGGACCGTTCACGGTCTTTGCCCCGACCGATGAGGCCTTTGCCAAGTTGCCCAAGGGCACTGTCGAATCCCTTCTGAAGCCCGAGAACAAGCAGAAGCTGGTCGACATCCTGACGCTTCACGTCGTAGCCGGCCGGTTGACCGCCCAGGAGGTTGCACGGTTGCCCCTTGCCAATACTGTCCAGGGAACCAGCCTTCTGTTTACCGCGACGCCCGGCAAGGTTACAGTCGATGGCGCCAATGTTGTGACGGCGGACGTGCTTGCCTCTAACGGGGTGATCCACGTGATCGATCGAGTCCTATTGCCAAAGGATGTCGTGGAGACCGCTCGGGTGGCAGGAAAGTTCAAAACCCTGCTGGCGGCCGCCGCTGCTGCCGGCCTAGTGGACGCCTTGAAGGCACCGGGCAGTACGCTCACGGTCTTTGCTCCCACCGACGAGGCTTTCGCGGCGCTCCCGGCGGGGACAGTCGAAGACCTGCTGCGACCGGAGAACCGGGATCGCCTCGCGACCATCCTCAAGTACCACGTTTTGCCCAAACGACTTGAACTGACGATCGACACAACACCAACCCTCCAGGGAGACAGCCTGCAAGTTCGTCCCACGGGCCCGGTCAAGGTTGAAGGGGCCACTGTCGTCCTGGCCGATATCAAGGCGACCAATGGCGTGGTCCACGTGATAGACCGGGTATTGATCCCAACCCTGCCAGAGCTGGCTCCTGCCCGAAAGGCAATGCGCGTGATCGAGTTGGCCATCGAACGCGGCGTGCCGCTGTTCAACTCGGGAAAGCCCGAGGCCTGCGCGGCGATCTACGAAGTCACCGCGCTATCGCTGCTCAGCGGGCATGCCACAGTCTTGGATGGGAATTCCCGAAAACAATTGAGCACCGCCCTGGCCGACATTCACAAGGATCATCGGCCCATGTCCCAGGCGTGGACTCTCCGTCATGCGCTGGATGCCGTCTATGCGTCGCTGAGAAAGAGTGACGGCAAGTAGGAGCTCAGAAGGCAAGGAAGGATCAGATCATCCGGTCTGTAGGATTTGCCATACAGTGCCGTCCGCATCTACCATCCCGGTCTTATGACCCTCACAAAGTGCTTAAGTGCCGGATCGTTCCACCGGAGGCGCCCACCGACCTCGGGGTTTCGGCCTCGGAGGTCGTAGCCAGTTTGACCACTTGCGCGCCAAGGTGCGCAACTGCGTCAACTGGTATCTGTGGCGACCGTCTCTTGGTTATTGCCTTGCCATCCCTGGCTAGAGGCCACAGAAGCAAACTTGGGGGCGGTTGCATTAAGCAACGACGTGTGGAGATCTACAAATCTCAAACGATCTGCTATATACATAAATTATGGCATAATAAATAGTTATGAACTATAGTCCTGACTCTTGGGCACGATGTGCTTGATAATCGGCCGATGCGCACCTACAAGGGACCAGAGAAAGCCGGATGAAAGAACCATCCGCGACCAACAGTCACTTTAGTTAAGACAAGGAGATGAACATGAAACTCGGCTTACTGGCGTGCATGTGCATCGGGATGCTCACTATGACTGGCTGCGGGGGAACCCACTGTCCCTTGAGTCAACCTCCTCATCCAACTGCCCATCTGGATATCGTGGATACGGCAGTGTCCGCCGGATCCTTCAAGACGCTGGTCACCGCGGTCAAGGAGGCGGGATTAGTCGAAACCCTCAAGAGCCCCGGGCCGTTCACTGTATTTGCCCCCACTGATGACGCTTTTGCCAAACTGCCTCACGGCGCCCTCGAGGGTCTCCTGAAGGATAAGGAGCAGCTCAAGGCCGTTCTTCTGTACCATGTCGTTCCCGGCAGGGTGACGGCCTCTGACGTGGTCAAGCTCCACAGCGCCAAGACCGCTGGCGGAGCGGAAGTCCCCATTAAGGTTGAGGGCGGACAGGTGAGCGTCGGCCCGGCCAGAGTCTTGAAGACCGATATCATGGCGACCAATGGAGTGATCCACGTGATCGACACGGTGCTTATCCCGCCGGCGAAGTAGCAGTCCGCGGAAACAATCAGGCACGCCGTGCGGCAGGATCTTAGGGATCCGCCGCACGGTGTTTTTCCTTTTATCTGTCATGGCGAAGCGCCAAGGAGAAAAGCCATGAAACTCAGCGAATACTTCCAGTCCTCTAACGGAACAGGCATCCTGGCTACCTCGAACTCATCGGGCCAAGTCGATGTGGCCATTTACGCACGGCCGCACTTTATCGACGAGCAGACGGTCGCATTCATCATGAAAGACGGGTTGAGCCACGAGAACCTCCAGTCGAATCCACATGCGGCATACTTGTTTGTCGAGCGCGGCGAAGGATACCAAGGCAGGCGGCTCTATCTCACGAAACTCACCGAGGAGACCGACCCGCAGAAAATCGACGCCCTACGGCGGCGACCACTGCCGGCCGAATGCAGCGCCGAGAGTGGATCTCGGTTCCTGGTCCACTTCCATGTGGATCGCGTGCGGCCGGTGGTCGGCGACGGTCAGGAGGCACGACGATGATGCTGCCGTCACCACACTGCATGCGCAGGGTCGGCTTCGCTCTTGTTGTATGTGCGGTACTGGCTCTTCTGCCCAGCAGCCTCTTGGCTCACCAGCCTCGTATCGCCAGCAGCAGTGGCATGACGGACATCCGTCGGCCGGAAGTGTCGCAGGCGTTTTACGGAGAACTCATTGGCTCACCGGCTGAGTTCCGGATTCAGTCCGAACACGAATTCCGCCTCTACGTCGGGCTCCTGGTTCCGGACATTGCCGGGGTGCGGAAGGACATCTCTGCCGAAATCGTTCAGAAGACGTCAGATGGAGCCAGATCCCTGGCAACATTGGATGGCACGGCGTTTCACTGGAAGCCGTTCTTCGAGCGATTCGGCGGCGACAACTACTTCTGGGGACCGGAATTCGAGGCCGATGGCTCTGGCCCGGACATGTCCATCAAGGGCCGGACGGTTCCAGGCGGCACCTATTTGATCCGAGTGTTCAGCCCCACCAACCAGGGCAAGTACGTGCTGGCAACGGGCGACGTGGAGGTATTTCCAGTAGGAGAGATGCTCCACGCCGCCCGGATCATGCCGCGGCTCAAGGCGGAGTTCTTTGACAAATCGCCGCTGGAGATCATCCTCTCGCCCATTGGGTGGGGTTACATACTCGCTATCTACGTGCTGGTCTTCATTGCCGGTTTCGTCTACCGATTGCTGCTGCGAAGGCTTGCCAGAAATACCCTCCAGGGCAGAGCAAAGAACATCGGTGGCAAGGGGCGCCTCCTCAGAGCAGGCGTTGGTCTGGTGTTGCTGGTCTGGGCTGTCACCACTTCGTGGAATCCGCTGCTTCTGGCCCTGTCGGGCTTTTGCTTCTTTGAAGCGATCTTCAGTTGGTGCGGCCTTTATGCCGCTATAGGGAAAAGCAGTTGCCCCGCGTCTTGATGACATGGTTGCCTGTCGCACGGTTTGAGTTGCCGGCATGACCGCAACCATGCACCGATACGCGCTCCGAGCTTACCTGCGGCGTAGCAGCGCCAGCAGGCCTCCGGCGAGGATGAATGACTGCGTCGTAGGTTTGGAAATGGCGGTTACGGCGAACTCGCAATTGTGGTCGAGGACGGCCCAAGGCGACGTTGGTAACGGTTGGTCTGTGCTTGAGGCCATGGTTCTGTTCTGTCCTGGTTGCGAGGCGTTCCCGTGACGCATTCCACGCCAAGGATTGCCGGGCCTCCGAGCCGAACCCGCGAAAGGCCATCTCGGTTCCCGCGGCTGTTGAAGAAAGCATCTTGGTTCTCTCTCCGCCATCAGGCGAGGTCGAATCGGTCCAGATTCATCACCTTGTTCCACGCCGCCACGAAGTCCTGCACGAACTTCTGCTGCGAATCCGTGCAGGCGTAGACTTCCGCGACGGCCCGCAGCTGGGAGTTGGCCCCGAAGATCAGGTCCACCCGGGTTCCGGTCCATTTCAGTTCGTTCGTGGCGCGGTCGCGCCCCTCGAAGACGTCGGCGGCCTCCGAGGCGGGCTTCCACACCGTTCGCATGTCCAGCAGGTTCATGAAGAAGTCGTTCGTCAGCTCACCGGGGCGCTTCGTGAACACGCCATACTGCGACCCGTCGAAGTTAGCGCCCAACACGCGCAGGCCGCCGATCAGAACGGTCATCTCCGGGGCCGTCAGCATCAACAGCTGCGCCCGGTCCACGAGCAACTCCTCGGCCGATACGGAGAAATTGGCCTTCTGGTAGTTACGGAAACCATCGGCGACCGGCTCGAGCACGGCAAAGGAGGCCGCGTCGGTCTGCGCCTGCGAGGCGTCGGTGCGGCCGGGCGTGAAGGGCACGGTCACGTTGAGGCCGGCCTTCTTCGCTGCTGCCTCGACGGCCGCACATCCGCCCAGGACGATCAGGTCGGCCAGCGATATCTTCTTACCGCTGGTCTGCGACTTGTTGAACGCCTTCTGAATCGTATCGAGGCCCTTGAGAACCTTCGCCAGCTGGGCCGGCTGGTTGACCTGCCAGTCCTTCTGCGGTGCCAGGCGGATGCGCGCGCCATTCGCGCCGCCGCGCTTATCCGAACCGCGGAACGTGGACGCCGATGCCCAGGCGGTGGTCACCAATTCCGAGATGGACAGGCCGGACGCCAGGATCTTGGCCTTGAGAGTGGCAATATCGCGTGCCCCCACCAGCTTGTGATTGACAGCCGGAATGGGGTCCTGCCAGATCAGGTCCCGAGCCGGCACCTCCGGACCGAGATACCGTGAGCGGGGCCCCATGTCGCGGTGGGTCAGCTTGAACCACGCTCGGGCGAAAGCGTCGGCGAACGCGGCGGGGTTCTGCTGGAAACGCCGCGCGATGGGGCCATAGATCGGATCGAAGCGAAGCGACAGGTCTGCGGTGGTCATCATCGGCCGGTGCTTCTTTGACGGATCGTGGGCGTCGACGATCATGTCTTCTTCGGCGACATCCTTCGCCAGCCACTGGTTGGCCCCGGCCGGGCTCTTGACCAGCTCCCATTCATACTTGAACAGTATGTCCAGGTAGCCCGAGTCCCATTTCGTCGGGTTGGGCTTCCAAGCACCCTCGATGCCGCTGCCGATCGCGTCGCCGCCCTTGCCGCTGCGGAAGCTGCTCTTCCAGCCCAGGCCCTGCTGCTCGATGGGGGCCGCCTCCGGCTCGGGTCCGACGTGCGTCGCTTGGCCGGCCCCGTGACACTTGCCGAACGTGTGCCCGCCGGCCACCAGCGCCACGGTCTCCTCGTCGTTCATCGCCATGCGGGCGAAGGTCTCACGGACGTCACGGCCGGAAGCGACCGGGTCGGGGTTGCCGTTGGGGCCTTCGGGGTTCACGTAGATCAGGCCCATTTGGACGGCCGCCAGAGGATTGTCGAGCTGCCGCTCCCCGGAGTAGCGATTGTCACCCAGCCACTTGTCCTCGGAGCCCCAGTAGATGTCCTCTTCCGGCTCCCAGACGTCCGCACGGCCGCCGCCGAAGCCGAAGGTCTTGAACCCCATCGACTCCAGCGCGCAGTTGCCGGCCAGGATCATCAGGTCGGCCCAGGAAAGCTTGCGGCCGTACTTCTGCTTGATCGGCCAGAGCAGACGGCGAGCCTTGTCGAGGTTCACGTTGTCGGGCCAACTGTTGAGCGGGGCCAGGCGCTGGCTGCCGGACCCCGCGCCGCCACGGCCATCACCCGTACGGTACGTCCCGGCGCTGTGCCAGGCCATCCGAATGAAGAGCGGCCCATAGTGGCCCCAGTCGGCCGGCCACCAGTCCTGGGAATCGGTCATTAGCGCGTAGAGGTCCTTCTTCACGGCCTTCAAGTCCAGCTTCTTGAACTCTTGGGCGTAGTTGAAGTCCCCTCCCATCGGATTGCTCAGGGCGGAGTGTTGGTGGAGTATCTTGAGGTTCACCTGGTTGGGCCACCAGTCGCGGTTCGACGTGCCCTTGCCCACCGGGTGTGCGTGCATCTTGCCTGTCACCGGACACTTGCTCTCGCTGCTCATGGTTCTTCTCCTATCGGGTCTCGCGTTTCCTTGCCTTGGCTTCGCAGTGTCGGGAACGTTCACGCACGACCGATCCAGCCTTAGCAGTCTTCCTGTGATCGATCTGCCACCCAAAGACCGGACCGCCGTTGCCGGGAACTACTTGCCGCCTTTCTCCTGAACTGCCGGCAACTCGCTCCTGGCCGACCATTCGGACCAGCCGCCGTCATACCAGAGAACATTGGAGTAACCCAGTAGGTTGCGGATGACGAAGAAGGTCTGGCTGGCCTGGTGGCCGGTTCGGCAGTGCACAATCACTTTCATGTCTTTGGAGGGTATGAGCCGTGCATAGGCATTGGCCAGATCGTCGATGGATCGCAAGAGCGTCACGCCACCGACCGTCGTCACATCCTCGGTGTACGGGCGGTTCTTCGCCCCGGGGATGTGCCCGCCACGTGCCTCCTCGATCTTCTGGCCGGTGTAAAACTCCGTGGGCCTGACGTCGATGATTACGGTGTCCTTCCTGTCTAGATGCTCGCGAACCTGCCTGTAATCCACCGTAAACCTGTCCGGCGAGCCGATCGGATAGTCCGACGGTTCAACGGCCGGAAGATCCTTCGTGACAGCATGCTTCTCGGCCGTCCATCGCGCGAAGCCTCCGTTCAGGATGCCGTATCGACTATGGCCCAGGCGGGCAAAGGCCATGGACACTAGCGTTGCGTCATGCGGCTTGTCATCCGGGACGATCACCACCGTGTCCGTTGGGCGGATGCCCAGCAGGGACATATGCCTAGCCAGCACATCCGACGGCAAGAGCATGGACGACACCCCGCCGACCACACCACGGAAGTGCTCCGGCGAGACGCACACGGAACCCTGGATGTGGGCGGTGTTGTACAGGGGTTGCTGCCGCACGTCCAAGACCCGCACGTCCTTCTTGCCGAGGTTCCCGGCCAGCCATGCCGGTTCGACCAGGCCCGGCAACTTCGGCGAGGTCGGCAGAGAGAGCGGAAGTTGGGCAACAGGCGTTGCGGCCGGGGCCTTTGCGTCGCCCATGAAGTAGTGCCGCCATGAGTTGATCTGCGCCGTCTGCTTGATGGAGAGCGGCTCTGTCCGCAGAGATGCAGGCTTCAGGACACGCTCGCGGAAGCCTTCAAGGCCATCCGTGAGCATATAGACGTTGGCATAGCCCATTCTTGCCAGAGCGTCCCGGGCCTGGGCCGGGTGCGTCATGCCGTTGGAGTACAGCACAATCAGGCCTCTGTTCTTGTACGGGGCCAGAGCGGCGGGCAGACCGGCCATCTCGATGTTGACCGCGCCACGAATGTTGAAAGCCTCGAATTCCTCGGCTGGACGGATATCCACCAGAAACAGCCCGGCCTCGGCTGCCATGATCCGGTCGGCGAGTTCCTCCGGCTCCATGTGGTCCTTGGCCTCCGCTATCTGCGCCAGAAGAGCCGCCTCTGAGGGCGCGTGTGGGGTCGGTTTTTCCGTTGTCGGGCTGCCGCCGTCGATGGCCAGCAGACCTACTGCCAAGACAACCATCGCCACGCTGAAGGCCTTCAGGAAGGGGCTTCGCCAGTAGACCCCCGTGCCCGCCACCCGCCGCTCGATGTACTCCGCGCCCCAGAAGCAGCCGATGGCGACCAGCACGAAAATCGCGGCGAAGGACGCGGCCGACATTCCCAGCGACTGCCAGGCGAACTGGACGCCGCTGTCGCCCCAAGCATACAGCCCCTTGAGGAGGCCGAACATCTCGTTGAACAATATGCTGCCCAGAACCGTACCGCCCAGGAACACGGCGGCGTCCCATCGGCCCGAGGCCAGGCCCACCGCAGCCGTACCTGGGCACCAGGCCCCTACGACGAAACCCACACCCAGGATCAGGCCGCCGGCGATCTGGGCGCCATAGATGCTGGGCATGAAGAACAGTTGTTCCGCGTCGATCCAGCCCAAGCCGCGGGCGTATAACAGCCCCAGCATTGCCACGATGACGGCGGTAAACATGACCTTCAACACCGCCATGTCGCGGAGGTAGAAGATGCCCGCCAGGCGTCGGGAGCTGCCGAAGCCGGCCCGCTCCAAGGCAAAGCCGAACGCCAGGCCGATGGCCAAGGCGGCCAGCATGGCAGTCGAACCCGCGAGTGCGTTGTTGCCAAAGAAAGTTTCAATCATGCCACTGCCTCCTGACCAGCCATGCCGCAGCATATCCGCCGGCGAAGACGCAGATGAGGAAGACCAGGCTGCCTGACAGCAACATTGCGCTGCCCGAAAGCGCCTGGCCTGAGGTGCAGCCTTGGGCCAATCGGCTGGCGAAGCCCGCCAGGACCCCGCCGATCAAGGCCAGCGCGACGCGCAACCGTCTTGAGGTCCTTCTGCCGCGTTCGACCTGGGACTTTACCCGCCGGGCCAGCACGGCCGAGAAGAGGCCGCCGAGGAATACCCCGGCCAGCATGAAGACCAGGTAGTAGTTGAGCGGCTTGCCGCCCCACGCGCCGAAGTACTCGCTGGACTTCGTGTGCGATGGCAGGATGCAGCCTTCGACCCAGGCGCTCAGGCGAGCGATGCCGCCTGACGCACCAAGCCCCGCCCCGAGGATCAGATACGAGGCCAGCAGGGTCAGGCCCAGCAGTACGCCGGCCAGATACGGATTCATATAAGGCTTGGGACTATCGTTCTTGGGCAATTGCTCATTCATATCAGCACCCTGCGGACTTCTTCTTGGGTAAAGCAGGCGGCGGGACCGGAGGCAATGCGGCTGGCGGCGCTGGGGCAGGCGCTACGGATCCAGCCGGAGCAGCAGAGGGCTTGGCGGAGTCTTTGGAGCCGGCGTCCTTCCAGTAAGCCTCCAGTCCGCCGTGAAGCGCCTTAACGGTTCGCTGCGTTTTCTGAGACAGGATGCCGGCTATCTGCATCGCCAGAGACCCATCGCGATCCACCAGGATTAGCGGGCCAGCCCCCGTCAGGTAGGCCTGGTTGGCCAACACCTCGGCGATGTCTGCGTTGCGAGAGCCGGGAATGCTGTAGTCCGCGAACTGCTCCGCCGGGCGGATATCGACCAGGTCGAATGTACCGGGTAAGTCCTTGGCAAGCCGCCGAAGCTCGTCGCAGGACATACGGTCGGCCAGCTTGATCTCTCGCTTGGCTGCTGCCGGTCCGGCCGCCGACTTAGTGACTTCGGCCCCGTAGACAGGCAGGCCCGCCTCGATCCATGCCTCGCTGCCGCCCGCCAGCGACGTGACCTTCTGGAAGCCCTTGGCCTCCAGGAGGCCGATGGCCATCGTGGAGCGATACGCAGAGTTGCACACGGCCACCACCTGCTGGGCCGGGTCAAGCTTGGCCGACAGTTCCTGCAGGCGGTTCAGCGGCAGGTTCACCACGTCGCCGATCCGCAGTCCCATCCATTCATTGGGCAGGCGCACGTCGACGACGATCGGGGCCGTGCCTGCCTTCATCTGGGCGTACAGGTCCGCGGGCTTGATGAAGTCCACCCTCTTGGTGGGCAGGTTGCCTGCCTTCCAGGCCTCCAGCGTCAGCACGGACGCTCCGTAGCCGATGCGATGCAGGCGATGCATCGCCTCCGTCAATTCCGTTTTGGCTCCCACCAGCACCAGCTTGCCGCCCGTCTGCGTGGCCCAGGGAACCATGATGCCTACCCAGGTCTCCAGGCGGCCTCGCAGGCCGATGTTGACCGAGTTGGGAATATGCTCAGCCGCATAGACGCCGGGATCACGGATGTCGGCCACGTAATACTTGGATGTGTTCAGGAGTTCGTCGCTTGGCTTTACTTCCGCCGGAAGCGACGCATTCCAGTCCACTAGCGGCGGTCCTTGGCGATTCAGTGCCGCATTGTGCCCGAAGTACTGAGGCGTCTCGGGCAATTCCCGGAGGACGGCGGAGATGAACGCCGTTCGGCTTTTGAGCACAAGGTATGGATTAGACGCGCGTTCCGCACCGATGGTGCTCTTGGGACTGTCGCTTAGGTGTGCGCCGCAGAGACTGCCTGCCCCGTGGGCAGGCAGGACCATCACCGAGTCATCAAGTTTGGAGAGCTTGTTGACCCACGTGTCGTAGCCCATCGAGGCCAGCGATGCCGCCGTCATCTTGCCTTCCAGAAGGTCCGGCCGGCCGACACTGCCGATGAATAACGTATCGCCCGTGAAAAGGATCTTGCCGACCTTGTCTTCCTCGCCGGCATAGACCAGTCCACAGGTGCCGTCGGGCGTGTGGCCGGGGGTCTCCATGACCTTGATGACGGCTGAGCCGACCCTGAAGGTCGAGCCGTCCTTCATTGGTTCGATTCTGTAGCCCGCGCCGCTGGCAGCGCTCTGATAGATCGGGCAGTTTGCGGCCTTGACGATCTCCAGGTGCCCGGCCACAAAGTCAGCGTGTGAGTGTGTCAGGTAGACCCCCTTGATCGAAAGCCCGTTCTTCGCCACGTACTCCAGGTAGAACTGGACATCCCGATCCGGGTCGACGACGAGTGCATCCTTGCCGCTGACCAGGATGTAAGAGTAGTGCGAAAGCACAGGCAGGTTGATCTGGACTACCTCGAACCCGGGGAATCTATAGGTGTCAACAATCTGGTGCCTGGCCGCATCGCCGCCGTGCGTGGCCGACTCGGTATCCTTGATCTTTGACGAATCGGCCGATAGCACCGGTATTGTCAACATCGCCACAACGGAACAGGCGGCAATCCACGCAAGGTTTTTCATGATTTGTCTCCAAACAGGGTCTAGCCGTATCGCGGCAATGGTCACATGATAGTCCAGCGGAGGGGTTCGTGCAAAGTGCTATGCGTTCCACCAGTTCCCGATTATTTCCTTGCCACTTTCCGCACACCGCTGTAGTGATCCCGCGGGCCTACGCATTTCGTCTGCCTCTTGCTGCGCATGGCTCCCTGCCGCTACGATCCCCGTCCTTATGCCCCGTACACCATCACAGTTCATCATGGTGGCTCTGGCAGGTTGGATGAACCGCCAGCAGCAGGAGGCTATCGAGTATCTCAGGGAAGAGAACCGCATTATGCGTGCAAGCGGGACGGATCGAATGGATCAGCTTGAGTTTCGTAACGCGACCTTCAACGCCATTGGCGAGTCTTTGTGGGGCTTAATGACGGCGATGGTCTCGTCAATGACGGTGCTGGTGGTGCTCCTGAAGCGTCTGGGGGCCGGGGAGCAGATGATCGGTGCTATCGCGGCTATCGACGGAGGAATACTCATCCTGCCGCAATTGCTGGGAGTGTACCTGTTTCAGCCCGGCCGTCGGCGTAAGCGCTTGTTGGTGATCTGGCATATGGTGGCCTTTGCGCCTAGCCTGGCGATGTCCGCAGTGGCAATCCTCCTGGCAGACCGGTTGGGCCCACAGGCTACCCGCTGGGCCTTGATGGGATGCTTCGCCCTGCCGCTGCTGCTGGTCGGGGCCGTCGTCCCTGCCTGGATGGACTGGCTCGCCTGGCTATTTCCAGCCTCAATCCGTGGCCGGGTTCTTGGCGTGGCGTGGGCGGGGTTTGCCCTTGCGGCCACTGGTGGCCAACTGCTCGCTGGGTGGCTGATCGAGCGTTACCCAGGCACCGGCATCTACGCAGTGCTTTATCTGGCGGCTGCGGCTATCTCGCTGGTGTCGATGGCCTTCTATGCGATGATTCGTGAGCCGCATGCTGAGGCGCCGCCATCACCGCGAATGACGACTCGGGAAATCTTTACGCGGTTTGCCGGCAGCCTGAAAGACTCCAACTTCCGGGCCTTTCTAATTGGGCGAATCCTGGCCACCGGCGGATTCTGTATGCTGCCGCTGGTGGCGGTGCATTTCAGCTCCGCCGGGGAGGGCCGATTGGACAGCGGAACCGTCGTGGCCTGCGGCGGCGCAATGTCGATTGCGATGGCCGTGGCAAACCTGGTGCTGGGACGGATCGGAGACCGACTCGGGCACCGCCTGGGCCTGATCACCTGCGGTGCGGCGCAGGTGCTGACGCTATCGCTGCTGCTATTGCCTGGTAGCGTGGCGGTGTGTATCGGGGCATACTTCTGGGCGGGGGTTGCCGTCGGCGGCGCTATCGTCTCGCACTCCAACATGCTTTACGAGACCTGCCCCCACGACCACCGCCTGGCCCACATCACTATCGCGAACATCGTCCTTTCAGGCCCACTGCTGGCGGCGCCCCTGCTCGCCGGCGCGGCCGCGCAGGCATATGGAACAGGGCCAATCTTCCTCATCTGCCTGGCGCTCAGCGCTGCCGCCCTGGCATGGTTTGTTTTCTGCGTCCGCGAACCCCGCCACCTCGAAGCATATCAACACAATCTTATTTAGAGCACATCCCTCGGACCTGCATCGTTCATCTGCCTCTTGCCGCGCAAGGCTCCCCAAAGGCGACGCTCATGCAGCCTGATCGGCTAGGTCACGGTCGGCGATCAGGCGCAACTGGTCGGACACAACATCAGTCTTGGCCGGCTCCGCCTCATCACCCGGAAGAATGGCAGTATGCGATTTGACCGGTATACCGTCACGGACGTTATCGAAAAGACACAGGAGGGCGACAAGATCGAACTCGACACCAAGATCATCCAATGATGATGGAGGTCGGGAGGTATGGCCTTCCCTTGGGCCGCCTCTGCCCGTACTCATCCTGCCCATCCCAACGGAAAGGATGACCCCCGATCAGGTGCCAGCGAATGTTGAGACTTGCCGCCACAACGGTTAGCGCCTGCAAGTGTTGGAAGTGACTGCGGGGGGAAGATGTACTAACGCCCTATACCGAACAGCATAGGCGCTTATCATACCTTCACGCCGCATGCGCATTGTCTGCGGGAAAAGCTATTATTCGCAGCGACCACGCCTTCGCTGATAGCTAAAAGAAAGTCAGCCGTTGGCGCGGGGCCGCCCATGGCGTGCAGCCGCCCGCAGGCGGCCCCGCACCACGGACTTACGCCCTGTGCCGCCACCGCGACGCAGTGGCCGGCTCGTCCGTCAATTCCACGTACGCCTGGTCAAGCCCCCGCTCCTCCATGACCCTGCCCAGCTTCATCGCGTCGAATAGCGTACGGCGCGTGGTGCCCAGCTTCCTAACCAGCTCCTCCCAGGGCAGCCTCTCTGGGCGACGAGCAAGAGCCATCGCCTGAGGTGCCAGCCTGACAGGCCCAGGGCTATCAAAGAGGTCAACCTCGATCGTCTCGCCCTTGAGCATGGTGTCGGTAGTGTCAATCGGGACGCCGCGAACCAACTGTCGCCACTGCTGCGGCAGCAGCGCCAACAAGTCGAGCTGGAACCTCGCGCGAAGAACGACAAGGCCGCAGTCAATACGTTGAAAGGGCACAGATCGAATCGACGATGTCATTTGCCGCAGCAACAGGCCCGCCTCGTCGCTATTGTTCAACAGCTTGGCTGCCGCGCGCTTCGCTGCCTCAATGATAGTCTCCGGGCTTACAGGTTCCAGTGCCGTCGGAGAAGACTGCTGGAGCGTCAGCAGTTCGGCAATGAGCATTTCTCGACGTGCTTGGAGGCCCCGGAGCTTGGTCTTGAGGATGTCCATATCGCCGCCGTCGGCGATCACGTCGACCACACGTGCGATTGCCCCGTCAATCCGTTCGATTTCCCGGTTCAATTGCGTGATCTTCTTGTCCACGTCGCCGCCTTCGGCTCGCATTCGCTGCGCAATCTCGACCATCGCTGCGGCGGCACCATCCATCTGAAGAAGCCGGTCAGCAACAGCGCCAAAGATGCGAGCGTGAGCGATCTTGCTCGTGACCGTCGCTCTATTCCAGCATTCGCCTTTCAGGCCATTGCCACAACGATAGCCGCCATCACCGCGACCTTGGCCGACCATCTTTCCGCCGCAGATCGCGCAGACAAAAAGACCGCCTAACGGCGTGCGTGACGCCCTCGGGATCCTGTAGCTGGGATTATCCCGACCCCGCGGATGGGATCCTCCTCGGTCGCGATCTGCTATGGCCTTGTTCGCCTGCTGCCAGAGCAGCCGTGTCACATGGGCAAGGTGGGGCATCTCGCGCCGACGAATATTGTCCGAGTCTACGAGAACCTGAACGTGTTTGCCATCCAGTTCCACCTTCTGCGACCGGGTCCTGCCCTCTTCCTCGACGCCCATGTAGACGGGGTTCTTGATCATGGCCTTTATGTTTCGGTGGGTCCATTTCGTCGTCAGCGCGTTGGCAGGTTTATTCAATCCAGACTGAGTGAGGAAGCTGGCGACACTTCCCAGGGGATCGCCACGAGCCACTCGCTCGAAAGCTTCGCGAATGATGGGGGTTGCAGCAGAATCTATCTCATCAATGAAGGGTCCCTTGCCGGTTCGTGCGGTCCTCTGAGCATCGACCGGTTTTCGGAAATACCCGGGACGCAATGGCCCCATGGCGTACCCACTGTCCCAGCGACCGTCGGCAGCACGACGAATGCGTCGGGCAACGTCTTCATTGTGCTGGGCGTGGTGGAACCCTTCGATCAGGAGCTTGAGCTGGTGGTCGCTGTCTGATGAATCAAAACAGTCGTTGACGGTGAGGATCTTGACGCGATTGTCTTTGGCCAGCTTGACCAGCAACTGCAGCCAGGTACTGTCGCGGTAGTAGCGGCTAAGGTCTTCTGCGATAACCGCATCAACGTCACGGCTCCCGATCAATTTCTTGACCGCATCGATCCCCGCGCGGTCCAGCTGTTCGCCGGAGACTGCTTGATCGAAAAGGACGATAATCTCAGCGTTGTCCCAATTATGTTCCCCAAGCCACCGTTTGCACAGGGATACCTGGTCGTCAATGCTCCTGCAGTTCTGTTCGTCGGTCGAGAATCTGGCGTATACACAGACTCGCCGACGTCGGCCATTTCCAGTCGCCGGCGCAACCATCGCCAAGAAAGGAAGGAGGATGTCATTGGCGTTTGGCGTATTGCCATGCCGTGATATTTGTGCTGAAATTGTGCTGCCGCGATGCGCAAAGGGCGGTAAATCGAGGTAAGCAGGCGCAAACGGGCGCAAAACCGCAAGCCCTTGCACGTGAAGCACTAGAATCGTAACATACGCTAGTGAAAGAGCATGGAGAGATAGGCGATGACGAATCCCGCCCTCTCCGTTTGAGTGTAGGGCGTGAGGCCTTTGCGGGTCTTCACGCCCTACTGTCGTATCTCCAGGCGCGGGGCGTTGGGGTTGGCCTTGGGGTCGTACGTTCCACTCTGATATTCCTTGGTCGTCAGCGGATACCGCGTCCAGTTGCCGCCCAGACCGCTGGCGGAAAGTCGCAGCCCGCAGTTGGGCGCCCCGGACAGCCAAGCCTTGACGATCTCCGTTACGTCCACGGCAACAGGTCCGGCCTTGCGGTCGTCGGCGACCGCCTCGCCCCCCGCAGCGATCGGCGTCTCGTACGGTTTGGCCGCATCGAGGGGTTGAGCCAGGCGGCTGACGACCAGCGGGCTGCCGGCAAATGGGGCCAGGCCGGTTTCGTTCAGATGCAGATACAGCACGGCCGACTGCAGCGGCTTGGTGCGGTCGATCTTCGACAGGTCGAACTGGAGGAATCCGCGGATGAAATGATGATGCTGCGTGCCCACCGACGTGGCCAGCCGCCCCTTGCAGCGGTCGGCCGGGCGGAAGCCCAGCGCGTCGGCGATGCGGCAGTCCCCAGCCACCAGCGTGGTGACGGTTGCCCCTGCCGGGGCGGCCGGCACGGGCGGGATATTCGGCATCTTAGGCTGATCGAGTTCGGTCAGCGGGTCGGGGTTTCGCGGCACGCTCATGGTCTTGTCGCCGATGGCCTTGAGCTGGCGAAGGAAGTTGGGATTGATCAGCCCGCTCTTCATCGGCGGGGTGTCCCACGTGGTCACGCCGCCGTTGGCGGCGATGTGCGAGGTGATCTCGGCCGCCTCGGCGTCGGAGAAACGCGGGAAGTTATCGCCGCGAGCCTCGACTTCTTTCCAGTTGGTGCACCATGCCAGCGCCAGGTGGGAGAGCATGTGCCACTGCGCCCCTTCGATGAACCGCCCGTAGCATTTGCCCTCGCGCGCGGGGCGCGTGTTGCCAGCCGTGAAGTCATCATACGGGCTGTTGCGCTGCTGGCGCTTGGGGTTGGCAAAGCCCAGGATCGAGTCGGGATTGCCCGCACGGGCGGCCGCGGCGATGGCCTTCTGGCGGTCCTCCTGGAACGTCGAATTGTTATCGAGCCACCAGCCACTGACGCGCTTGCCGTACCGTAGCGACAACTCGCGAATGACCTTCTCGCTATGCTGCCAGCCGTCGCCGCCCATGCCCGTGGGATAGTAGAGCATCAGGCGGATGTTCTTCTTCGCCAGCGAGTCCGCCAGGCGCGGGATCAGGTCCACCGCGGGCAGCTTGCCCCCTTCGTCCTGGGCGTTGGGACAGAGGGGAAATCCGTAGTGCGTCGCTGTGATGACGAAGTATCCCGCCTTGACATCAGCGAGCTGTTTGGCAAGCCCATCGGTGTCGAAGTTCGCCAGCGTCTTGTTCCATTCCTCGCGGTCCTTGATCCGCATCCACTCCGAGACAAAGTGGAACATGACCCCCCACCGCGCCTCATGGAACCAGTCCGTCCGGTGTTTCGCCGGCGCATCCGCCGCTGCACAGATCGGCGCGGCGCCCAGAACCACGCTCGCGAGAATGAGGGTGAAGCTCGTATGACGTTTCGTGGCCATGAACTCTTCCTTTCATGGGTGCCATGGCGGCCGTTGTCCAGCCGCCATGTCCCCGACCTTTCCGCAAGCATGGCGGCTGAGAAACGGCCGCCATGGCGCCCGGTTTCAAGATCACTTCTTTTCTTCGGTCCTGGGCGCCATCGTCAGTTTAATCAGTCGCCCATCCGCAGGGCGAAGCGTCAGCTTCACCTCGCGCTGGAACTTCTTCGCCTCTTCGCCGGCGGCGGGGATCAGTTCGGCACTTTGCACGCTCGGTCCAAACGTCAGGCTCACCTCGCGGGGCTTGAGGGCGTCCTCGCCCGTGAGGATCGCCGTGCGGGCGTCGATCAGCATGATGTAATGCGGCGTATTGGCGCCGCTTTTGAAATCGGCTTCCTTCACCAGCACGCCGGCCATCAGGCCGTCATCCATCTTCTCGATGAGTTTGCCCTCGCCGGCTATCAGGGCGCTCTTCATGATCTTGGCCTTGGTGTTGCCTGGCGCATCGGGCTTGGAATGGTACACGCCGATGCTGCGATGCCCCAGCACGCGCGGGCCGATCACATCGGCGACGAGCTTGTTGACATCGCGTGCGGCCGCGTAGCTCGGCCCGTTGGTCTGCCAGACCTCGCGGGCGGTCGAGTAACCGAAGTACACCACGCCCTGCGCGCCGTAGGCGATCGGCGCCAGCACCATGAAGCGGATCTCACTGGCCCCGTGCAGGCTGCCTTGCGCCTCCCCCTGGCCTTTGGACACTGTGGCGGCCGGGAGCATCGGCCAGAATGCCATGTTCGCCTCGTTGGCCATGCGCCGCCCCGACTCCATCCAGTCGCAATAGTCCTCGCGCTTGTCGTGGGCCCAACCTTTGTTGTCGTAGCCGAAACCGTCGTGCTTGAGCCGCCCGAAGGTCTCCAGGCTCAAAATCGCCACGCCCGCCTTAGCCTGGCCCTTCACATCGCTGCAATGCGCGATCCAAGGGAAAACACCGGCCTTGAGGTCTTCAACGGCCTTGGCATCGGCCGCCAGCCGCGCGGGCATGGCCCGGCCGTACTTGGCGCCCACCTGGTAGCCGACGACGGTCTCGCTGGTATACTTCTTCGCCGCGTCGGCAACGCTCATCCCCTGCTCGATCGGGTGCGTGCGCTTCGTGCCGTAGACATCCTTCTCCTTGAGTGTGTCGGACACCATGAGGCTGACGATCTGCTTGACCTTGGTCTTCTCGTAGAACTGCGCCATATATCCGGTCTCGATGGCCACGTTAAAGTTGGCGGCCTCGAGGT
Organism: Phycisphaerae bacterium; assembly: GCA_039683615.1. Classification (GTDB taxonomy): domain Bacteria; phylum Planctomycetota; class Phycisphaerae; order SM23-33; family SM23-33; genus JAJFUU01. The sequence continues at coordinate 20,125 of JBDKRA010000053.1, read as the reverse complement.
TCTTGGCGTAGTCGAGCGTGTAGTCGGTACCGGGGTAGTTGTGGAAGCAGAACGCCGCGATGCCGAAGGCCTTGAACTTGTAAGGCTTCATGCATTCCAGCGGCTGGTTGAGTTCATCGTCCGCCGCCGAGGCCGTAGCCGCCGCGACCAGAGCCAATACGCAAGTCCACATCAGCTTCTTCATGACAATCCTTTCCATTAATGAGGCCATTAGTGTAACCCGACTCGATTGTTCCAGCATTCCAACATTCCATTATTCCGTTCTTCGACTACAATCCAGCTTCTGAAAGGACACGCTATGCCCACACTTAGCAGCTCGATCACACATTGCGGCGGAATTCCTCTGGGCGGCCTGGGGACCGGTTCAGTTGAGATCTGGCCCGACGGCTATTTCCACCAGTGGCAGATCTTCAATCTCGGCCGCTGGGCGGCGTATCAACCGGACAAGCCCGTCGCGCCCGAGCCGAAGATGGATATCGGCGGCCTGACGTTTTATCTGCGCACGCGGGAAGGCGGCGGCGAGCCGCTCACGCGGCGGCTGGGCATGCGCACCGACCAGCACAATCTCTACTCCTTCGCATGGCTCAAGAGCGTCGAGCAGATCGACTTCACCGGCGCGTACCCGATGGCCGCGCTGGAGTACATTGATGACGACCTGCCTGTGGCAGTCGAGGCGGCGATGTTTTCGCCCATGATTCCACACGACGCGCGCACCAGCGGCACGCCGGGCTTCAGCGCCGTCTTCACGCTGACGAATCTGACCGATGAGCCGGTCGATGTCTCACTGATGGGCCTGCTGAACAATCCCGTCGCCGCCGGCCTTGATGACCGCCGGCTCACCAACACGATCTCACGCGACCATGGCGCGACGTTCCTGACGATGGCGACGGCGTCGCGCGAAAAGTTCCAGACCGTCGGCAGCCTGAGCCTGGGCGTCTCGGGCGGCGACGCGAGTTGGCTGGCGGGCGAGTACGAGAGCTATATCGGCGGCATCTTCGTATCGCACTGGTCGGCGGGGCAAACGCCTTACGGCATGGCGCACGAGAGCCTCTTTCACGAGTTCCGCCGCGACGGGCGGCTGCCCTCACTGGGCGGCGGCAATAGCCCATCGGGGCTGCTGACGTTGTCGGCCGAGGAGATCGCTGCCCTGCCGCCGCGGCAGCAGAAGGCCCTGCTGGAAGAAATCCTGCAGCAGCCCTTCGCGCACTATCTCTGGCGGCGGGTGAAGGAGGTCGAGCCCGCGATCCTGCGCGGACGCGAGGGCGTCAGCCTCTTCCTCAACCAGGCTCGCGTCCGCCTGGACCACCTCGCCGGGCGCGATCGCAAGGGCGGCAACTGGGGCACCGGCGCCCTGTGCTCGACGCTGACCTTGGCCCCGCACGAGCGGCGGCAGGTGCGATTTGTGCTGGGCTGGCACTTCCCCTACCACTACAGTGCGCGCGGGCCGGTGCTCGGCCATGCGTATGAGAACTGGTTCAAGGACGCCGGCGAGGTTTCGCGGTTCCTGATGGCCAACGCCCCCGACCACCAGCGCCAGGTCGAGCAGTTCACACACGCACTCATGGACACCACGCTGCCCGACGAGATGCCCCAGGCGTGGTCGGCCCAACTCTCCACCCTGGCCAAGTGCACCTGGTGGACCAAGGACGACAAGTTCGCCGTCTGGGAAGGCCTGGGCTGCTGCGGCTTCCACACCACCGACATCACTTACCAGGGCTCATTCAGTATCCTGGCGCTGTTCCCCGAGTTGCAGCAGCGCCAGATGAAGATGGGCGCCAAGTTCCAGCGTGCCGACGGGCGCGTGCATCACTTCTTCGTCCCGGACCTTTCTGCTGTCGATGGCGGTTTCGACCGCGTCGACATGAACCAGCAGTTCGTGCTGCTGGCCTGCCGCGACTATCTCTGGACCGGCGACCGCGCGTACATCCGCTCGCTGTGGCCGCACATTGTGGCGGCGATGAACAACACCGCCGCCCTCGACGCCGACGGCGACGGCCTGCCCGACCACGACACCTGCCGCAACACGTACGACGCGTGGAACTTCGCCGGAACGCCCTCGTACATCGCCAGCTTGTGGCTGGGAGCTCTGCTTGCAGGCGCGCGGATCGCCGAAGATCTCGGCCACGCCCGCCAGGGGGCCGCGTGGCGGCGGTTGCTGAAGAAGGCCTCGGCCAGCTTCGACAAGAAGCTGTGGAACGGCGAATATTACAGCCTGTGGGTTGACGGCCGCGACCGCGACGAATGCTGCATGACCGACCAGATCGACGGGGAGTGGTTCACCGGCCTTATCGGCCTGGGGTCGTGCCTGCCGCGGCAGCGCATCACCGCTGCCCTGGAGGCCATCGTGCGGCACAATTTCAACAGCGAAGACGGGCTGCTCAACGCGACCTATCCCAGCGGGCGAAAGAAACGCCTCTGCACGTACCGCAATCTGCAGGCGGCCGCGCCATGGACGGGCATCGAGTACGCCATGGCCTCGATGATGCTGGATTTCGGAATGCCCGGCCCGGGCACCGCCGTGGTGCGGAACATCCACGACCGCTACCTGCGCGCGGGGCGGTTCTGGAACCACGTCGAATGTGGCGATCATTACTACCGCGCGATGTCAAGCTGGGCCGTGCTGCTGGGCGCGACGGGATTCAAAATCGACGTCCCACGCCAGAGCGTGACCTTCGCCCCGGCACTGGCCGACGACCAATGCCGCGCGCCCTGGGTCTCCTCCACCGGCTGGGGCAACTTCTCCCAAGGCCCCAGCGAGTTCACCCTGCGATGCCACTGCGGCCGACTGAGCTTCAAGCTGCTCAACCTCCACCTCCAAGGCAAGGTGGCAACCGTGCGCCTCAACGGTCGCAAGATTCCGGCAACAATCTCGCTCCGGCGAGGCGAGGCACAAATCACGCTCGCCCGCGCGGCCGCGTTGACGGAAGGCGATGTGCTGACCGTTCAGTAAGCAAAACATTCTGCCGTTGTTGACAGCGCCGCGGCGCTAAGTACGATGGCGGCATATGGATCGTTCTCTGCTGTTGGGGAAAGGATCGCCCATGAGCGACCAGCCGAGTCTTGAATCATTGGCACAGGTTCTGGAGAACCTCCGCCAGATGCGGGAGAAACTCTACGATCTGGAGCGACAGGTGCTGTCGATGCGCGCCCAGGCGATGAACCCGCCCCCCGCGGCGGCCGCACATCCCAAACCGCCCGCCGCGCCGGTCCCGCCGCCGATTCTTCCTGCTGCGACGCAGCGCGATGAACGCATTGGCTCCCCCGTGCCGCCGGCGGCAGCGCCGCCCCAGCCGCCTCGGGTGCCTCAAGCGCCTGCGGCCGCGGAAGTCTTCCCGCCCCTGCCGGCGCCCGCCAAGGCCGCGCCGAAGCCGCCCGCTTCACCCGCGCCGGCGCCGGCCTGCGACTTTCCGCCGCGTCCCCGCGTCACGCTCGAGCAGCGCATCGGCACGCGATGGATGCTGATGGTCGGCATCGCCATCCTGCTGGTAGGCGGATTCCTGTTCTACCGTTATGCCGTCGAGCACAAATGGATCAACCCCCTCACGCGCTGCATCATGGGCGTGATCTGGGGGCTGGCCATGATCGGCGTGGCCGAGTGGACGCTGCGAAAGCAGATGCGGTACTTCGCAGCCGCCGTCTTCGGAGGCGGCATCGTCTGGCTTTACACGACGTTCTACGTGGCCTCGCCCAGCGGGCTGTTCGCGGAGTTCCGCCTCATCGGGACCGAAGCGGCCTTTGCGGCGATGTGCGGCGTGACTGCCCTGGGGATGGTCCTGGCCCTTCGCAGCAACATGGTGACGACGGCCCTGATCTCGCTGATCGGCGCCATCATCACGCCGATCCTGCTCAGCACGGGCGTCGACCGCCAACTGGCGCTGATGACGTACCTGATCGTCATCAACGCCGGCTTCCTGTCCTTGGCGTTGTACAAGCGATGGCAGTGGCTGGCGCCGATCGCCCTGGCTGGCACGGTCGTGCTGGTCGCCGGGTGGACCGCAAAGTTCTACGACGGCGGCCAACTGACCAGCCAGTCCGTCCTCGCCTGGGTGCTGGCGGCCGAGTTCGCGGCGTTCCTGCTCGTGGCCGCCATGCGGGACCGTGCAGATTCCGCACTCTTGAACGCCCTGCTGCCGATCATCTGCGCGATCATGCTGGTCAATCTCTGGGCGCTGTGTGGTAAGACGGCGGCCGTGCACTGGTTCGCTATCGGCACACTGGCGGTGCTGGCGGGGGCAACGGCGTGGGCGCGGTGGCGCGAGGCGCCGGAACTGGCCGCGTCAGCGGTGATCGTGCTTGGCATTTCATTCTGGCTGTGGGCGATGGGGCACGCTCAGGCCGGCGTCGGCGTCCTGTGCGTCTACGGGTGGCTGATCGTGCTGGCGGCGCTGGCGGAATCTCTGCTGCAGCGCGAGGCCGTGTCGCCGACACTGGCGATTGCCGCCGGGGCCATCACCGTCCTGGGGTGGCTGATGCTCGCCGGCCAAAGCAGCGATCTTGGCCCGAGCCTGCTGGCGATGCAGTTGCTCGCCCTCGACGCGGTGGTGCTGACGCTCTGCCGCGCACAGCGGTGGCAGGCGGCGACTCTCGCCCCGCTCGGCTGGACGGTCGTCGCCGTCGCGGTGGCCGCATCGACGCTGCACTGGCCGATGTGGCACGCCATCACCTGGATGTGGGTCTACATGGGCCTGTTCGTTCTGCAGAGCGTGCTCGAGCGCGGCAGCGACCGCGGCGTGATCAACCCCGCCACGTTCGCGATCGCCGGTGCGGCGATGGCCGCGGGTTTCGTGGCATACGGATCGGGCCTGACCGACGCGATGTTCCTCGGCCATATGCTCGCCCTGGCCGTGGTGGCGATGACCCTATGCTGGGTGCTGAAGATGCACGCCCTGCGCCTGGGCGTGCTGGGCTGGACCGCCGCGGCCATGGGCATGTACTGGCTGGCCCAGCATGACGCTGTTGCCGCGACGACGGCGGCGGGAAATCTCAACGTGCTCTGGTCGACGTTCATCTGGATTCTCTTTGCGATCTTCATCGCCGACGTGCTGCTGCGGGCAGCCTTCAAGCGCGGCGCCGAGGTCATCGACGGCCTGCAGTCGCTGGGGGCGATGGCGATGATGTTCACCTTCACCTACCTGCTGCTCGATGGGCAGTACCACAAGTGGATGGGCCTGTACGCCGGCGGGTTGACGGTGTTCTGCACGGTCCTGACGGTGATGCTGCGCCGACTCTGGAGCAGCGCCTTGATGGGGCAAGTGTTCCTGGCGCAGGCGCTGGTGCTGGCGGCGCTGGCGATTCCCATCCAGTTCGACCGCTCGCTGGTGACGGTCGGCTGGGCGACAGAGGCCCTGGTCGCAATGGCGATGGCCAAGCGTCTGCACGTGAAGATGATCATGCTGATGTCGCTGGCGGTGCTGGCGCTGGCGGTGATTCATTATGCAGGCTTGGACTTTCGCGGCGACGCGGACCTCGACATGGTCCTGTTCAGCGTGACCGTCACGCCCATCTCCCTGCGGCTGCTGCTGGGCGTGGGGCTTTCGGCCGTGATGTTAGCGTGCGCGGGCCTGCTGGGCCTGGGCGGCGGCTGCATCGACAGCGAAGAAACCGACACGGCCCTGGCGCTGATTCTGACCGCAGGCGGCGCGATCGTTTTCTACACCGTGACGCTCTTGACGATCCCGGCGCTGTCGGCGACGTGCTGGTGGCTGGCGATGGCGGCCGCCCTGGCGGCGCTGGCGATATGGAAGAGCTACCGCCGCATGGCCGTCATCGCCGTGCTGGCGCTGGGGGCAGTCGCCGTGAAGTGGGCCTGCTTCGACACGCTCGGCCGGCGCCTCAGCGAAGGGGCCGACATCGGCGGCATGTTCATCCTCAATACGCAACTGCTTCTGGGCCTGGCCATCGCGGCCGCGGTCACGCTGATCTGGCACATCCGCAAGGCCGATTGGCCGTGGCTGGGCGGGCTGACGACCGTTGCCAATCTGGCCGGCGCGCTGCTGGTGGCGTGGGCGGGCTGTTTCGAGGTCGACCGCTGGCTCGCGGCCGGCGGCGGCACGGAGTTCCTCTGGTCGCAGGAAATCATGGGCTGGTCGCTGTGGCTGGCCGCGTGGTCGACCATCCTGATCGTGCTGGGCTTCGCGTTCAAGCGGGCCGAAGTGCGCTACCTGGCGCTGGGAATGCTGCTGCTGGCGGTGATCACGATCCTCGTCCGCATCCTCAAAGACGCCGACACGATCTGGCAGATCCTCAGCTTCATGGGCCTGGGCATCCTCCTGGTGGCCGGAGCCTGGATCTACTCAATCAAGTTCCGCCCCGCGCAGCATTCCATGGACTCCTGAGACGACAAAGACGGTCGTGGACCTGACCCGCGAACTTCCGCCTGATAAGAAAAGGGACCTGGCGGTTAGCCCGTTTTCACTGTTGAACAGCGACGGCGGAGGCAACGGATAGGGCAGACAGTTGCCCCGACTCCAGCAATTGGGTATATGAAGGACAAGTGCTAACTGTGCCCAATCAACAGGCTATCGGGCCGAAGCAGGCATCAAAATGATATCTCACCGAATGCTGCGAATCGGGTTCATAGTGATCTTGGGAGTTATCGTCTTTGTGTCAAGCGTTTGGTACCTCCTCCGAGTCCCAGGTATCAGTAATCCAGATGTTATTCACGCTTTGCGAGCAGTCCGAATAGCCTATTACCAAAGCAAAGTCGCCGGCGGATACTGGAATGACGAGATGGTTAACCAAGGGAAGAAGATGGCCCACCTGCCCTTGCAAGATCGTCTTGATTTCTACAGGACCATACTAGTTGAGTACGATCTGGAGACGGAGACAGCCATCCTTTTTGTTGAGTTGCTTGGAACGGATTCCGCAGCCCTACGAACAGACTTGTTACACATAAAGAGCAGCGAATCCTACGGTAAGATGCAGGAAACGGAGCGCAAGAGGATAGAGGCTTGGCTGGAGTACCTTAAGAGGTTGCAAGCGATAGGCACGGCGCCGGCCTACTAGCTAGCATATGGCGCCCAGGCATCGCCTTCTGTTCCGCTTCCCCATTGCCGGCGGCAAGGATCTCCGTGGCGGCCGTGTTGACGCTCGCCCGCACGGGGGCTAGGCCAAGCCACACCTCCGCGCCGTCCCCATTGCCTGCTGGCACAGTTGCCAGGCGGGGGGTAGAATCTGGGCGTGGGAGCGATGGCAAATATCGCAGCGATCACTGAGGCCTTAAAGAAGTAGCGATAGGGACATGCCTGCTGGCTGCTTAGTAGATTGTCAGATTAAAGCGGATTGAGATACAAGGAGCGAGAATATGCCCGCGTTGTATAGCGTAATATGGCCGGCGCTCAGGTTCACAGAACCTCAGACAATACTTCAAGGGTATATCGAAGCAGGACCGCTAGCCAGAACAACCTACAAAAGCATTTCCGCAGTGAATGCCGCCAGGGAATTCCTTTTGATTGACTCGCGGGGTGAACAGTACCAGGTCCGCAATATGCGCACCAGAAAAGCACCGGGCCCGTTCAAGCGAGCTATTCTTAGTGCTACCAATGCGTTTGTTGATGTTGAAATTGATCTGGTGCACGTCTCGTCCATCGCACTTGAAGAACTGAAAGACAAAATCAAATTGAACCTCGATGCATTTCCAGAGTTCTGGGAGGAATCTGACGATGTTGCTGAGCTAAAGGCAAAACTCGATAAATGCACATCTATCGATTCGATATTCGCCCTCCGTTTTCTCGGCATTAAGTAAATACCAGAATCGAGACGAAGACAGATGCATGGCACTCCCGCCGGCCCCATTGCCTGCTGGCACTGTTGCCAGGCATCGGTACAACACATACAATACCGGCGAAACATGGAAGACTACGTCGACGATATCAAGAAGCGTTCGATTTTAATTGTCGCCCATTCAGACGACAATGTGAAGGTGGTTCTACAGCTCGGGGGTTCTGCAATTCTTGGAGACGAGGCATCCAGAATGAGGATTGAGTACGACACGGAAGATCAGTTAGCGAGCATCCTTCAACGTCTTCGGGACGCGGGTATTGCGTTTGCTGGAGGGAGTTCAGGATGGCCGCCAGCCGAGGTTGCCGTTCTATTGCGAGACAAAGGGAAGGTTCACGGCGAAATCCGGGAAATCATTAGATGGTACCACGAAATAGTTGTGCGGCCACGCTAAGAGGGATATTCCCTACTCGCCCGGTCACGCTCCCATCCTGATCAGGTGCCGGCCCTGATTGTCGTTTATCAAGTCGCTGCTATGCTTCCGGTCGCTCTGGACTTCACGCGTTTCGCTTGTCGGTTGCGTGCGCTAGGCAGCGCCTTCTGCTGCGTGTCGCCATTGGCGGCAGCAAGGATCGCCGTGGCCGCCAAGCCGCCCCCGACTCGCGCCCCATCGCGTGCTGGCCCAACTGCAAGGCACAGAGTAGAATACGGCTGTGTGACCAATACGCAATTACTTCAGGATTTTCTAGCAATCCTTGTCTGATCTTACTGCAAAGGGTACTGGCATGAGGCCAAAATACTTCGTCCCATGGACAGCTAGCGCGATGGTCCTGACGCTACTCTGGGTTATCCGGGGACACCATACAGGTTTTTGGGTTCAATCCGGACCGCTGCAACCATAAAACCTGTATGGTGTCCCGAATGGCACGGAGCCAACCGCCTCGCAGAGGCGGCAGGTTGTCGGCTTTGGCAGGGCTTTAGAAACCTTCCGCCTCTGCGAGGCGGGGAAATATGATGCACTTCTTCCGGAGGCTCACGCCTCCGGCTAAATTCTGGAGCCTCTTCGAGGCTCAGATATTCTGCCTCAGTGATCTCTGTGCCTCTGTGGTCAATTTTCACTGATCACTGAAAGCTGAGAGCTGAGAGCTACTCCTTCTTGGCCGTGCCCAAGGCTTTGGCGATGGCTTTGAGCGGGACCATGCACGGGTCGGCGATGTGGCCGTTGTCTTTGTCGAAGGCCACGTCCCAGGTCACCACGCCGCCTTTGTCGGTGATGCTCTTGGTGAGCTGCACCGCCGCCTCGGGCGAGAAGCGCGAAGCCTCGCGCTGCTTGCACGCCCCGCCCCAGTTGTGGGCCATGTGCGTCAGGATGTGCCACTGTGCGCCGCTGACCCACCGCCCGCCGCACATGCCGACAGACGGAACATGCTGATTGCCTGCCGTGAAGTCGTCGTAGGGCGTGTTGCGCCGCGGACCGTGGCCGGGGCTGAATCCGATGATCGCGTCGGGATTGCCGCTGCGGGCGGCGGCCGCGATGAGCTTCTGCGCCTCGGCGATTCCGGTGTTGTTGTCAAACCACCACCCGCTGACGCGCGTACCATAGCGCTTGGAGAGTTCCTCGACCGTGGCGGCGGCGCTCTTGTAGCTCTCGGGTGGATTGATCCCCATGCCCGTGGGGTAGTACAGCATCAGCCGCACGCCGTGCTTGGGCAACTCGTCGCCGAGGTCCATGATCAAGTCGCGCGTGGGGTACTTGCCGTCGCGGAAGGCTTTCGTCGGGGCCAGTTGCAGCCCCATGTGCCGCGTGGTGATCTGGAACCACCCGGCCCCGAGGCCTTCGAGTTGATCGGCAAGGCCTTTGACGTCGAAGTTGTTGACGGCCTTGTCCCATTTTTCTTCCGAGCCGAACTTGCCGAACAGGGCCTGGGAGTAATGGAACATCACGCCGAACTTGCCCTTGTGCATCCAGTCGGTCTTGTGGGGCTTCTTGTCGTCCTGGGCGCCAGCGGGGCCGGCGGTGGCAGCGGCCAAAAGAAAGGCGCAGACCGCAACGGCGGCAAAGCACAAAAGTAAGTTGGTCTTTTTCATGGTGTCTTCTCATGTAACGGACGGCGGACCTTGTGGACAGCGTGGACCTGCATTTCCGTTCTCGTCCTCGTCGTCGTCCTCGTCCTCGGTTTCTGTCCAAAAACATCCAGGGCGGCGTCGGCGCCGCCGCACTCCAGGGGGTTCATTTCTTCTGGTAGATCACCAGGCGCGGACCGTTGGGGTGGTCCTTCTCGTTGTAGGGCTCGCTGTCGAAGGCGTGCCACGTCATCGAGAACCGCTGCCATGCCGCCCCCAGGTCGGCCGGGGCCGTGCGGAAGCCGCCGTTGGTCGCCCCGCCCAGCCAGGCCTTGACGATCTCGGTCACGTCGATCTCCAGCATGCCGGGCTTGATCAGGTACTGCGTCTGCATGCCTTCCTTGGCGTAGTTGGCCAGGTACCAGCGATAGTCGCGCTCGCCGATCTCGTTGAGATATCGCGCGACGGTCAGTTGGTTGCGCTCGGAAGCAGGATTGCCGACGGCCTCGCCCTTGAAGTACAGGTACAGCCGCGCCTGCACGAGCGGCTTGCTCTTGTCGACCTTGGACAGGTCAAACAGCAGTTGAGATCGCACGAAATGCATGTGCGTCTGCCCGACGCCGATCAACACGCCCAGGCTCTCCTGCCGCTCGGGGAACCAGTCCATCTTGGCGCTGATGGCGCGGGCCTTGGTATGCACCAGCGTGACGGCCGTCGCGTCGGCCGGCGGCGCGCCCAGCACGGGGTTGACGGGCAGCTTTTCGGCAACAATCTTCACCTCTCGCGTGGCGGTCGTGGCGTTCTTGCCGGCCGCGGCCAGGCAGGGCAGGTCGCCTTCCGAGATCAGCCCCTTATCGGTCAGCGAGCTGCGCCAACTGATAACGCCGCCGGGAATGACGATCTTGCTGGTGATCTCGGCAACCTTGTCCGGCGTGTAGCCGCCGGCCTTCCACTTATCGCTGCGGCGGTAGCCCAGGAACGCCAGCGTGTGCCACTGCAATCCCTGGACGATGCGCGACTCGCACTCGAGTCCGCCGGCGTTCATCTCCTGGCCGTTTGTGAAATCCTCGACCGGCGACTTTCTCGCGTGGGGCACGCCGCCGCTGATGGAGATCAGCGCCTCGGGATTGCCGCTGCGCGCGGCGTCCGCAGCGGACTTGAACACCTCGCCCGTCGCATCGCGATTGTCAAACCACCACGCGCCGACCTTCTTGCCGTAGCGTTTGGACAGTTCCGCGACGGCCTTGACGTCGGCCTCGTTGCCCAATGGCATCATCAGAATCAGGGCGATCTTGTTGGCGGCCAGTTCGTCGGCCAGTTCGGCAATCACGTCGCGCGCGGGAAAGAGCTTGTCGCCGCGCGTCTCGGGCGCCAGCGGCGGCGCGCCGGCCTGGCGGGCCGCGATCATCAGGTATCCGGCCTTGAGCTCGACAAGCTGCTTGACGAGCCCCTTGACGTCGAAATCCTTGACGGTCGCTTCCCAGGCGGCTGCGTCATTGCCACCCTTGCCTGTGCTATAGAGCACCGAGACGCCCCACCGGGCGTTGAAGAGCCAGTCGGTCTTGGACGCCGCGGCCGCCGCGACGCCGGCGGCGGTGATGCCCTTTGCCGCGGGAGTGTCTCGCTTGCAGCCGCGCGCGGCTTCGTTGATCGCCTTGAGATACGGCAGCAGGTCCTGGCGGATCAAGCCGTTCATTTCCCACGAGGTGTCCCAGGTGATCACGCCGCCGCCATTGACGTGCTGCACAGTGATCTGGGCGACTTTGCCCGGGGTGAGTCCCTGCCGTGGAGCGCCGTGGTCCTTGTCGTTACCGCCCCAGTTCTTGCCCAGCAGCGTCAGCGTATGCCACTGCAGGCCCTGGATGAACCGCTCAGTGCAGTTCACGGTGCCGGCCGAGGCGTTGTTGCCGGCCGTGTAGTCTTCGTACGGGCTGTTGCGCTGGTTGCCCTTGGGCGGGCTGAATGCGATCAGGGTGTCGGGATTTCCGCTGCGGGCGGCGTCGGCGATGGCCTTCTGGCGGGTCTCGTCGCCGCAGTTGTTGTCGAGCCACCAGCCGCTGACCTTCTTGCCGTAGCGTTTGGACAACTCGCCGATGATCTCGATGTTCTTGGCCACGCCGCCGGCATCGCCCATGAACGTCGGATAGTACAACATCAGCCGCATGCCGTTCTTGTTCAGCTCATCCGACAACTCGGGCACCAGGTCGCGCGTGGGAAACTTGCCGTCGTCGACGAGCTTGTTGGGGCACAGGCCGTTGCCATAATGTGCAGCCGTGATCAGCAGGTAGCCCGCCCCGACGTCCTTGAGCTGCGCGACGAGCCCCTTGACATCAAAACCACTTACGACCTTGTTCCAGTCTTCCTTGGTCTGAAGCTTTCCGGAGCGCTGGCCGGACGAAAAGTGATACATCACACCCCAGCGGGCGTTGTACAGCCAGTCGGTCTTGTGGGCCGGCGCTTCCTGCGCCAGCACGGGCGATGCGGCAAAGGCCGCCACGATGGCGATAGCAGTCAGACGGAGCATCGGGATCCCTTTCATTTAGCCTTAAAGGTGGCCGGAAAATATAACCCCCAGGATGCGCCGGCGGCGCGGTAAGTTTGGCGATTCTTCTTTTTGTGCGCGGCTTGGGCGAGGCGGCTGGGCTGAGTTCAAGAAATAGTTAACGGGTTGACTCGTTGACTGGTTAACTGGTTGAATGGTTGCGAACTGATCCAGTAAACCAGTTAACGAGTTAACCAATGAGCCTGCAACCCAACATCCTGTTCATCCTCTCCGACCAGCACAACGCCAAGTACCTCGGCGCGGCCGGGCACCCGCACGTCCTGACGCCCAACCTCGACCGGATGGCCGCACGCGGCGTGAGATTCGACGCCGCCGTCGCCCAGAACACCATCTGCACGCCCAGCCGCGTCTGCCAGCTCTCGGGGCAATACTGCCACAACCACGGCTACTACGCCCTGCTGGGCCCGCGCCCGGCGGGGCTGCCCACCGTGCTGGGGCACTTCCGCAAGGCCGGCTACCACACGGCCTTCGTCGGCAAGAGCCACGGGCCGGAGTACTGGATCGAGGACGACTGCGACGAGTTCCACGACACCACCGACTGCGCCATCGGCGGACGCAGCAAGGAGTTCCTGACGTACCTCAAGGGCCGCGGCGTGGATATCACCGCCGACTTCAAGCCCGACGCCGATAACGCCCCCTCGGTGATTGAATACCAGGACAGCGAGGAGGGCTGGGGCTCGCGAAAGACCATCGATATCATGAAGCGCGCCGCCGAGGCGGGCAAACCGTTCTTCATGGCCTTCTGGCCGCCCAAGCCGCACGGGCCCTACACGCCCGCCAAGCGATTCTGGGACCTGTACGACCGCTCGAAGCTCGCCCTGCCGCCCAACGCCAATTACGATCTGGCCGCGGCAGGCAAGAGCCCGCTCATGCAGAGCGTGACCAACTGGGTTCGCGACAAGTCGCCGGACTTCGAAGGGCAGCGCTGGAACAAGCTCCAGGCATACATGGGCAACGTCTCGCAGATCGACCAATGCGTCGGCGACGTGCTGGCGTTCCTGGACGAAAGCGGCCTGGCCGAGAACACGATCGTCGTCTACTGCGCCGACCACGGCGACTACGGCTGCGAGCACGGACCCAACGAGAAGGTGCCCGGCATCTGCACTGACGCCGTGACGCGCGTGCCGATGATCTGGCAGTGGCCGGGCCATCTCAAGAGCGGACATCTCGCCACGGACGTCGTCGAGACGGTGGATATCGTGCCCACGCTGTGCTCCCTGGCCGGCGTAGAGCCGCTGCAGACCGCCGACGGGCGCGACATCTCGGCGATGCTGGCGGGAATACCCGGCGACCCGCACCGCCTGGGCGTGACGGAATATCCCCTGAGCAAGTCCGTGCGCAAGGGGCAGTGGCGGCTGGTTTACTATCCGCATGGATTTTTCGCGGACACGAAGATGCAGGTTCTGCATCCGGAGAACAACGCCCCCGATGCGCGGGCATTGGAGGGTCTGTCGAGCGACCGCACATTCGCCTTCGGCGAGTTGTACGACCTCAAGAACGACCCGTGGGAGATGAAGAATCTGTACTTCGACCCGGCGTATCAGCACGTCGTGCAGCAGCTCCAGCGCGAGCTGATGGACTGGCTGATGTACACCACGCGCCCCGTGACGATGCAGAGCCCCACCGACATCGCCGGCGACCAGGTCACCCGCCGCTACACCCTGCCCATCAACCCCGACGGCAAGCTCCCCTACCAACAGTTCCGCCTGGGCCTGGGCGGCCCGCATCTCTAGAAACGGTAGCCGGCAGCCCGGAGCCAGTAGCCGGTGTGCCGGGTGCCATGGCGGCCGTTCCCCAGCCGCCATGTCTTCGGGGCAGGCAGTATCCTTGCCCGTGATGCAGACCGCATGCTGCATATAATCTTCTTGCCTGGATACATCCAATATTCAGAACTCGGGGCGCAACTTAATGCAAAGGAGCGTGAGCTGATGAAACGGGTAGGCCGGATATCCGCGTGTGTCTGCGCGCTGGCGATGATCGCCGCCGCGGGGTGCTCGGGCGACAAGATGACTTTCAAGAACGGGCGGTTCGTCAAGGCCGACTCGCCCGGCGGGGTCAAGCAGGCCTTGAAATATCACGTCACTGTTCCGGCTGACCTGCCCGGCGGCGGAACGTTCCGCGACACGGCAGGGCTGCCCGATCAACTCAGCGACGACGACGTCAAGAACGGCTATCGCAGTTCCCACGTCCGCGGCTGGACGCTCTGCATGAAGGACATATCCGAAGGGACCGCCCCCGATAATATCTACAATCCCCCCTTCGCCCTGCAGGGCTACGATCACGAAACGCGCGGCCACGCGGATGGATACAAGGACTGCGCCGCCACAGTGAGGGCGGCCATCGCACAATACGGCAGAAAACCGGTGCTGACGGAAGTCAAAGCGACCGTGGATAAAGGCAAGGACTTTTGAAGGGGGCAATGCTGACCGACAGTCACGCCAACTGCAAGCACAAGACCTGTATGTGTCATATCGCCGGAATCCCCGCACGACAGGGTTCTGCGTATCGCCCGAACCATCGCAGACCTGGAAGCCGCCGAGAACATCCAGACCCACCATCCGGCCGAGGCCATCTGCACACGGAGAATCCTGGTGGCAGCCTTTCGGCGAAGACCGGAATCGACAGCGTAAGCTACTTATTAGCGAAGAGATGCAGGGTAAGCAGGAAAAGAGAAGCCGCTACCGAAACCTATTACATTGTTAACACACAATAATGAAATTTGTGCTGGTGTTTCCGCGGCTTTGGGGCATAATGCTGTACGAAATCGCGGCCTGCCGTGAGCAGAGGAGCCAAGAGGAACGGCAAAGCCGCCCCGGTGCAGAGGGAGATCTGCCCCGGGTGGAGATAAGACAGTTCTTTTGCGTCTTGTCAATGCACACACAGCGCGGAGGTACGGGTTCTGCGACGGGTTTCGGGGCGGCTATCGGTTTTCCAGAGAAAGGAGAAAGTCCAAAGGAGCACCCAAGAGCATGGGGTAGCAATGACAGTGGAGTCAAGGAGAGCAGTACCGGAAGGAATAAGAAGGAAGCAGTTTTCTCAACGAAGGAATAGGAGCTTGAAGATGAAGCAAACAGCATTGACGGTCCTGGCCCTGGCGGCCGTGCTGGCCCTGGCCGGCGCCGCACAGGCGGCGACGTTCACATGGACCGGCGCTGGCGTTGACCCGAGTTTGACGAACCCCTTGAACTGGGCGCCATCACCTGGGACCGATGACTTCAACGGCACGAACGGCACGACGTTCGGGATCAATTCAGGGGGAACCGCCAACTCCACTGGCGACCTATTTGCAGCATCCCTGGCTGTGAATAATGGCGGCGCGTTGACGGGGTACATCGGCACCGCCCCCCACCTTTACTTAAATGGTGGGACGCTGAATGTCAACCACGTCGAGGCGGGCTCTATAACTGTGACTGCCGGCTCAACCATCAATGTCGCTTCTGACTTTATCTGGTACCAGCAGAACGTGCATTTTACCAGCGCATCGGGTTTCGACGGCACGCTGACTAAGACGGGGTCGGGCACACTGGGTCTCAACGGCGATAGTTCGACATACTTTGGCAACTGGAAAATCGAGAAAGGTGGCCTACTCCTCGGCTGGGGCAGTTATGGGCCTGGTGGTGGGGATACGTTTGAGGGGGCGCTGGGTAACCAGAACCCGTCAAATGGTTCCTTGGTCGGCCTTGAGATCGCAAGCGGCGCTTTCGTTGAATACGGGAACTATAAAGGCGATTACGCGGTTACCGTCGATCACCTGATTTTGGGCGGCGTCGCGGTCGCTCCTGGCACGTACGACATTGAAGCAACGTACGGGAGCAAGAACTTCGCAGACTACTTCAATGGTACCGGAACGATCGAGGTTGTGCCCGAGCCGGCGACGATGAGCCTAATCATTCTGGGCGGGGTAGCGGCCCTGATTCGCCGTCGCAGGAAGTAATCGAAGCACAGAACGCGCTGATCTCAACGGGCGGTCAGCAATGGCCGCCCGCTGTTTTTTCTGTAGTCGAGCTTCTTCTTGGCAATGAGGCCAATCGCTTGAAAAGACTGGGCCTCTGGAAGTATTATTAGCTTCCGTCTGATACCTTGCAGAGAGGAGATACACATGATGACGCGATCAGGCGCCGGGTTTATCCTTGCAGCAATCTGCCTTGCAGTCGTCCTTTGCCCATCGACAGCATGGGCTGACGGCGCGCTGGGACCGGCAAATATTGCCGGCCAGTGGGGCGAAGGGCCTGACTACGTCGGAAACACCAGTGACGACACCTGGCAATACTGGTTCGAAAACCAGGGCGTCCCAAACAGCTATCTGGCGTTGAATAAGTACCTGACCTACAACACCACGTGGCGCGGCTGGGGACTGGCCAGCGACTGGGAGGCCTGGGAGGGACTCTGGGGCGACACGACCGGCGGCGGGATGTATGCCCACCCTTATATCCACCATGGCCTGTCGGAATCCGTCGCGCTGACCTATAAGGTCTCCCAGACGGGGACGTATACGATTGCCGGGGGCGTGACCGACATGAACGTCCTCGACGATGGCAGCGGCGGGGCTGTCAACCATGACGGCGTTGAAGCAAGAGTCGAGATCCTGGACTCCTCATTCAATCTTGTTCGGACGGTGGGGAGTGTTGTGGTCGGGGACAACGAGGCATTAGGAGGCGGCGCCTACGCCCCCAACTCCTCCACGTTCTCCTACGCCGCCCAGAGTCTCAACGCCAACCAGTATGTGCGAGTTGTGATCGATCCGCGGACGTATGCCGGCTCTGACATGACGCGGCTTGATTATCTGCAGGTCTATCAGGGAACGACAGCGCCCGTGGCCCCGTCGCCGACGCCTAACCCTGCGCCGGAAGCGACGCAGACGGCGACTTATTCCTTCAACACCTATCCGACCGACAGTTCAAATCTTGTCGTCTTGAGCCCGCGACCGACATCATATTTTGGCGACAACTATCCGATCAGTTCGGGTGGGGCCGGAGTGCACATTGGATTGACGGATGTGACTTTTTCCATGCCCAAGGACATGACGCTCGACAAATTGTATTTCCAGATCTGCGACATGAACACTGGTGGCCGCTTCCATATGGATCTGTATGTCGATGGCATCTTGCAGAGCCTGCAGACAACTTATGTCGACGCCATCGCCTCCGGCGCTGGGGTCCTGGTCGACCTTGAATGGGACATCATCAACCTCGACCTGCTTGCAGGCCAGACTCTCATGATACGGTTCGATCACGATGCTAACATGGTCGGAAGCAGCAGCACTGCGGCACGCCTGAACTATACTCCCGACGGCAATACATCCTATCCCGAGGTCTACAACGTATTCAGCAGCTACAGCCGGACCACACCAGTGTCTCTGTTAGCAGTTCCTGAACCCGGCTCCCTTTGTCTTATGGCGATGGGCGCTGTATCGCTGCTCCTACGTCGTTCAGGAAGACTCCGTGCCCGCGCTGCGACGGTGAGCCTGGAAAGTTGATTCCGTTATGCCCATGCGAGCATGGCGCGTTCCATCGCTCACGGACGGCAGGCAGAAAATTGGACGGATGGTAACGGGCGGGGGCGGCGGCTACGGGGGCAAGGGCAAAAGCGGTTGCGGCAGTAGCGGTTGCGGTTGCCTTGCCATTCTGATTATCGCCGCCGCAATCTACGCCATCATAAAGGCAACGAGTCATTGACGGCGACGGCGGCGGGCGGATAGTCTGTCTGCCGCCGTTCTCTTTACTGGGGCAACAAGGGTAAACAAGTATGGCAACAATTCCCCCAGGCGTTGCAACATTGACAAATGCTCTAGTCAAAATGCTAGATGCGGCAAGGCTCTGCCTTGAAAAACGGTTTGATACGCCGTCGCTGATCTTGCTCTACAGTCTCATTGATACGCTGGCTTGGCTTGACATTACGGGCGGCGACGGCGACGTACATCGTCCGGATTTCGAGAGATGGGTTAATAAGTATCTGTTGCCATACGACGGCTTGAATTGTACCGCAAACGATTTGTATGGAGCACGTTGTGGCTTGCTGCATTCCCATTCGCCAGAATCCCGCATGAGTCGGAACAATGTAGCAAAACAGATTTGGTATTCTTTCGGCAATGCCGACAAGATATTCTTCGACACGTTTGTTCAGACACAGAATCCCGCTTCAACTATCTCAATACGCATTGAAACCTTGATAGCCGCAATCAATGAAGCAATCTTGAACTTCGGCGAAGACGCTCTGGCAACCACGGAAGGTTACAATCGAGTAATGAAACGAGCGGAAAAGTTTTTCGGTACCGTCTATACTCCGCCAACATGATATTGCAGACCCTGAACCAGAATGCATGTTCTGATCAGATTGAAACGGGCGGCCATTGCTGACCGCCCGTCAAAGACCTCGTTCGCAGCAAACGCAATCTACTTCCTTCGCCGGCGACCAAGGGCCGCTATACTCCCCAAAACCAGCAGGCCCATCGTAGCAGGTTCGGGAATATAAGTCATCCCGGCATCCCAAGTCAGGTCGTTCTGTCCGGAGATAAGCGTAATCAGCCCGGTCAGGCCAGTCAGAGGATCAGCGTCGCTGTCCTGCTGCTCATTGCCGATGCCCTGCAACGTGAAGACATAGCTTTCAGGCAAATCGAACTTCACTTGATACTGTCCCGGCGTGAGGCCTGAGAACAGGTACTTCCCATCAAGGCCGCTCAGCATCGAGGTAATCATGTTGCCCTGCGAATCCAGCAGGCGCACGGTCACATCTTTCACGCCCATCTCTCCGGCATCCTGAATGCCGTTATGGTTGGCGTCGAACCAGACGTAGTCACCCAGAGACGCGTACTGGAACCAGACAGAAGCAGCAGACACCTCCGTAACAGACTAGACAAGTGTATACAAATGGAGCGGACCTGTCAACAGGAAATGGTTTAGAACGATGATTTTCTAAGTCGTCGAGCTGGCAAAATTGGGGTGTTCCCTACCGAGTAATGCCTTACTATAGTCACGCCGACGTGGGCTCAGACCCCCCCGGTTCATGCTCACCCAGACGAGGTCGCAGATGAGTCAGCGGAAATACAACGCCCAGGCAACTCGAGCGTCGATCCTTGAAGCAGCGCGGCGCCTGTTCGCACGCCAGGACATCTCGGCCGTCAGCATCCGCGACATTGCCAAGGAGGCGGGCGTCAGCCACGGGCTGGTGCAGCAGTACTTTGGCACCCGTGAGCACATGATCGCCGGGATCATCGAGCACGAGATCGAGGAGGTTGCCAAGCGGATCCCTGCGATACAGAAAGGCAAAGCCAAAGAGGCGGTGGCATCGCTTCGCGACATCAAGAGCGGCATGGCCCGGTTTCAGGATTATGCCCTGCTCATCATGCGGGCGGAACTGACGGGGGTCAAACCAGAGACCATGTTAGATCCGGCCAAGCCTACTCCTGCGATGGCACTGGCAGCGGCGATAGCAGAACTCCAGGCGAATGCACCAAAGAAGTCCAAGAAGAAGTTGGATCCTCGCCTGGTCAGCGCCTATATCAACGCGGCGCTATTCGCTTTCGCAGCGCTCTCGCCCTGGTTGATGGCGTCCGTTGGCCTGAAGCCTAAGGACTTCCAGGCCAAGCTCGACGAAATCGCTGACATCTCTGTAAGACTCGCCGCTCTCGCGACAGGGGAGACGGACCAATAGGCGAAACTGAAGATCGTAAATTGGAAGTTCCTGATTGTCTGGCTCCAGCGGCGGACAATGGCCATATTGACCTAAATACTTATCATTGCTGTGCTTATAATACACTCGTTGTTTGAATTACGCGCAAAA
>JBDKRA010000052.1:0-27451 GCA_039683615.1 Phycisphaerae bacterium | reverse complement strand
GGGGGGTGAGTGGTGTGTGGTGAGTGGCAAAACAGACGCGCCCGGTAAATCGACCGGGCGCTTCTTCGTTCCGGGCAGAATCATCTATTAAAACCGTTCCTGCAGACGGAGCGGATTTACTTGCACCGCGTTCGCTTCCGGATTATTTCCTTCGCCTCCGTCCAATCGAGATAGCGGGAGGCACCTTGCTTTACGCGTTTTTCGCGGGCCCGAAGGACATCTCCATGCCACGAGGGGGAAGGAATCTTGTCGGGTTCCCGCAGCAAATCCTCCCAGATCTCCTCCATTGCCTGGAGCTTGTCAGCCGTACTCATTTTTGCCAGCGACTTAGCGATAGTCATAACAGTCCTCAACAGGATTCAAGATGTCCCTGCCTCTCTTCCGGGCTGCCGATCACGGAGCCAGCAGCCACACGCTCACGATGACGCCGTTCTTGGCCGCAAAGAACAGATTGAACGACTCATCGGGCGATGAGTGGGGCGGGCCTTTTTCGCCGTAGTGCAGCACCACGTCGTGCTTGTCGTGGCCTTTCCAGTCATCCTCTTCGAGGATATTCCACCCATATAGCCCCACCAGCGGTCCCCTGTAATTGCAGTCGTCGGGGCGGCACCACGCGTGGCGGACCCATGAGATCTTCCAGTTGCGTCACCGTCATCCTGCCCACCCGGTCTTCAAAATACGTCTCCATGTCGTACAGGCTGACGTGCTCGTAGTGCCCTTCGCGATAATTCCAGGCCATCTCCTCACAGTGCTGGTTGTAGAAATTGCGGTACCACAGCAGGTCTTCATTCTGGGCGCAGCCAAGCATCGCAGCAGTACCAAGAATCAGAATTGCCCGGCAGATCGGATGTCTCATGTCGGTCTCCCAGCCTGGGGCCTGCGCCGCCGCCAGGATGACATCTACAGCGAAAGCGGCAACGCCGCCGCGGCCGCTGAACTACTGGCACGAACATGGTGACGAAAGAACGGCCGCCATGGCCAGAGTGTTTATCGGTCAAACGGCGGGGTGTTCACGATCGGCGCCCAGTCGGCCATTCCGTCCGTCCAGACCAGGTCGGTCGGCGCCAGGCGCTTCTCGGCGATCCACTGGAAGATCTGATCTTCGCCGACGGGACCGAACTGCTGGCCGCGGCACTGGCAGTACCACAGCGGACCGGTGGGCTCGGCCACGGCCACATCGTCGGCCATCGGCAGCGCCTCGTCGGCGGCCTCTTTAGTCGTTTCGTCCTGCGGGCAGTCGAGGCGTTGGAAGAACAGGTCGAACTTTTCGGGCATGATCCGCGTCTTGATGACCAGTTCGCCCAGCGTGATCTGCACGTCTTTGAGGGTCTGCGTGTCGCGGGCGATGAGGTCCTGCAGTTGCCGCAGGCGCTGGCGCGTCTGGGCCAGGCGGCCTCGCTCGAGGTCGGGATCGATGCGCCCCATGAGGTCCTGCAGGTGGGGCAGTTCATCGTGGTTTCGTCGGACTTGCCCGAGCAAATCGCAGCCCTGCTGGCAGAGCTTGTCCATGCGGATGTCTTCAAAATGCAGGGCCTCGGAGACGGCGAGGCTGCCGCAGTCGAGGGCGGCTTCGCGGCAGATCGCCTGAAGGCGCTCGTGCTCGCGCTGGCGCTGCTGGCGGAGGATTTCGGCCTGTCGCTGGGCCTCCTGGGCTTCGATCTGGGCCTGTTCTTCCTGTTGTCGCCGCAACTGGGCGGCTTCCTGCTCCTGGATCAGGCGATCATGCTCGGCGCGGCGGCGGGCGATGTCCTCGCTGGTCATCGGGACGCGGAAGGGCGTGGCGCAGACGGGGCATTTGTCGACCGTGCCGCCCTCGGCCAGCGACTGAAGGATCGAGCCGCACTTGGCGCACTCGTGCCAGAAGGGTTTTCGCTGCTGCGCGGCGTTCTCTTGGGCCGAGGCCATCGGGGGAATGACGATGACGGTTTTGCAGTTGGGACAGGCCGCCTTTTTGCCGGCCATGTGACGCTGCGTCTTAAAGATCGTGCCACAACTGGTGCAGCGGCAGTCAAACAGTCCGTGAAGCTTGCTGCTCATCATTTCTCCCGTGAGGTCTTCGCCCGTCATGATTATCGGCAATTTGCCACTGCGATACAAGGCGGAGTCAGAGGGGGAGGATGGATGGAATGGATGGATGCATGGAAGGATGGAAGGATGGAAGGATGGAAGGATGGAAGAACACAACGCGTGTCGCTATGCCACCCGGTGGTTCCGCAAGCCGAAATCCGCAATCGCTGCTACGCTGTCTCGTCCAGGACGTTGGTCAGCAGGTACTGGTGTTTGTACTGTTCGCTGCGGCCGCGGCGGCGCTGGATTTCTTCCTGCTCGCGCTGATCGAAATAGCCGGCCTTTGCCACGTTGAGGCGGATGGGCCCCAGCCGCCCACTGTGGCGTTTGGCCTGGTACTCGATGTTGAGGTCGGCCAGCGCCTGGTCCATCATGGCCGGCAGGGCCGACTGGACGCCGTTGCTGTCGATGGGCTCGATCACGAGCTGATAGCATGGAGTGTCGGAGAAGATGGGCTGGAGGGTAAAGCGGTTAACGTCGGTCCCGACGCTGGCGGACGCTCGTCGCATGGCCTCGACCACCTGGTGCTCGGTGAGCTTCTCGCCGGTGAGGTTGGCGGTTCGCAGCCCGCGCGAGAGGAACTCGAACACTGGGGACTGGCGGAAGTGGCTGACCACCCGCACGCGATCGTCGATGCTGTACCGCCAGAGTCCCGCCCAGTTGGTGATGACCAGGAAGTATTCGTGGCCGGCCTGCACTTGGTGGGCCGGCAGAGCACGGGGGCTTTCTTGCCCGTATTCCTCGACCGGGATGAACTCCAGGACGTTGGAGGCAATCTCGGCGATCCCGGCGGGGGTGTTGTCTTCCATCGGGATGGAGAACCGCCCTTCGCTGGCCAGCAGGCCCAGGTCGCGGATGGGAACCTCGCCGAAGAGGTCTTGCAGCCGCCGCAGATAGAGCTTGAGCGTGCCGCCCGTCCAGTGCGTCAGAAAAGCCGGCTTCCAGAACCGCTTGGGCAACAGCGTGCCGTCGGCATCGAGAGCCCTCTGCAGCCGCCGCGCGGCGCGCCGGTTGGGGCCGAACTTCAGCAGGGCCTTGATCTCGCTGGGCAGTTGGCCCGGCGGCATGAAGGTCCCGTCGGCCACGTCGCGGATGAGCCTGTCGGCGTGGGCGGAGGCGACCTCAATCATCTTGATGATTGTGGAGGGGTTGGCCGTCGAGATGATGGCCACGTCGCGCGCGATGGCGCATCGCATCAACGTGTAGTACTTAACGACCGAGTCGGCGATCGAGGCCACCTGATAGGGGGCCGGATACATCCGCTGGACGATCTTCTGCTGCGTCCGGGCCAGCATGCCGCTGATGGCCCCGCAGGGCAGGCCCGTCGGGCTGGTCTGTTCGTCCATCGGCGAGGTGACCTGCAGGATCGGTCGCAGCCAGCCTTCCTTGTGCTTGTTCAGCGCCGAGAGGCCCATGATGTTGAACCCGCGGCGCTGGTTATCCAGGAACGGCCGCGTGACGGGGATGTACTTGGGCTGGCCGGTGGTGCCGCTGGTCATCGAGAACATCAGGACCTTTTCGTCGGCCGGCAGCAGCGCCGTCGTGTGGCCGTGAAAGACGCGGTCGAAATAGGGCCGCATCTGCTCATAGGAGCGGACGGGGACGGCGCGGACGAAGTCGTCGTAGCTGCGCACGCCGGCCAAGCCGTGGTCGTGCCCGAAATCGGTCTGGGCGTGGCGGGCGATGAGCTTCAGGAGCAACTGCTCCTGCGCGAGCTGCGTGTTGGAGTGAGCCTTGATGAAGGCGCGGGTGTCCAGCCAGGCGCGCGTGGCGGCCAGGCGGGCCATCGGCTTCAGGATAAACTGTTTGGGCGTCATCGAGCCCCTCGCGTGCAAAAACAAACAGGGAAGTATAGCCGGTTCGCCCCGCCATTCAAGAACCGTCCCGCCTCCTGGCGCGAGCCTCCTAAGCCACTTCGATTTCTGCCGGGGCGGTGATCTCCGCGGCGGCGACGTCGTCTCCGGCCAGGTGCTTGCGGAAGAACGCGATGGTTCGCGCCGCGTACTGCTTGGGCTCGATCACGACCGACTGGTTGTGCTTGGCGTGTTCCACCAGCCAGAAATATTTCGGGTCCGGGGCGTCATCGTACAGCAGCGCCGTCTGGTCGGAGCGAATGTAGCTGTCGCGCCGCCCGTGGATGAACAGGATCGGGCGCGGCTGCATCTCCTTCAAGGCCCGGCGCACCGACGGGAACCGCCGCCCGAGCTTGGGCTGGGCGAACTTCAGCAGCAGCCAGACCAGCAGGTTCCAGAAGACCTCCGGGTGATTCTCGTAGACGAGTTTGACGCGGGCAAAGATGTGGGCCCAACGCTTCATATAGCTGACCAGCGTCGTGTCGGTGCTGAAGGCGCCGTCGCAGACGATCGCGGCGATGTTGGGGTCGCTGGCCGCGGCCAGCAGGCCGGCCCCCGCGCCGCGGCTGATCCCGAACAGGCCGATCCGCGTGTCCTTGCCCTCGGCTTGGAGAATCGCCTCGACGTGCAGGCAGGCGCCCAGCACGTCCTCGAGCTCCTTGTCGCTGGGCCACTGCAGGGGGCGGTAGTTGCCCGTTCCGGCGCTGCTCTGGCCGTGGCCGCGGAAGTCGAACGTGAAAACGTCAAAGCCCACCTCCAGCAGCGGGCGGATGTAGCGGGCGCAACTGAACATGTCCGAGCCGTACTCGTGGCAGAAGACGATCGTGCCCTTGTAGCTGATCGCGTTGGACGCCTGCAGGCGCATCCCGCGCAGGCTCGTGCCGTCGAAACTGCGGAACCGCTGCTGCTCGCCGTTGAGGCGCTGAAAATCGAGCGGCCCCATCGACAGCGGCGGGGGGGTGTCGACGAAAATGTTCAGGCAGATCTTCGTGTACCGCGCCATCACCAGCACCACGAACAGGATCAGCGACGCGACGGTAATTGAAATAGCCACCGCCGCCCAGTGCTGGCTGAGCCAACTCCATACCGACGCAACTTGATCGATCGCCAATGGCATAATGAAGGCGCGCAGGGGCAAGGCCCTCGAAGCGCGTGCTGGGCAAGGATATCCGCCTCAGCGCGCAAGATCAAGACACTAGAGGCGACCACTTCCCTTGGCTATAATCTTCACCGCCACGTGGCCCGGGAGATTGGGGCGTGAACCACGCAAGGGCATATCTCGTTTTGCTGGCGATGGCGGTCGCAGCCGACGGCGCGCCGCCCCCAGCCGCGAGTATGTCCCGAATCAGATCGCAGATTACGAATCCAGGTCATGGGGATGGACTTGGTGCCATACATCGATTCCCGCGGCTGGACGGGCCTGGTGCTGAGCAAGCAGTGGTAGCGGATTAAACTTGAGGAGCGCAAGTGATTGCACAGGACGATACCTGGCGAATTGTTGTTGGCGTTAGCGTGCTCGTCGTGATGTTTGGCGGCATGATCACTCTTGGCGTCTTCTGCGTCATGATGGCCGTTCGCATGAGCCGCCATGGCAGACAGGTCCCCACGCGGCTGCGACAGGAACTCGCCTCGATAGGCCATACGTATGTCCGATTTCGCCGGCAAGACATCGGCGGTGTCGGGATCATGCCGACATTGCAGGAGGTCACCAGTATCGACCCGCGCGGCCAAACGCGGGTGTGGATCGCACGCATTCAGGCGATCCCGCCGATCGGCGGGAACCCGGGCTCGATCTCGATCTACTGGGACCCGCCGCTGCAGGAGGTGGCCGCGCAGGAACAGGCACTGGCGGCCGCGCCCAATACCGCGGTCTTCTTTGCGGCCGACGCTCAGCCGCTGGATACCGCTCCGCCGCCACTGCCGCAATCGCTACCGATACAGAGCGCCCCGGCGGCCCCGGCGCCGGGGCCTCAATCGGCGCAACCGTGGATGCTGGTCAGCCGCGACGGAAAGGCAATGCGCGCGGGCGGAAGTCCGCAATATCTGATCGTGGGGATCTGCGGCTTGGTGATCTGTGGCTTGCTGGCTTTTGTCGGACTCCTTCATGGATGGTGTGTCGGCCTGCCAGTTTTCATGGTGCTGTCAATTGCGGCGATAGTCGTGGGCATCACAAAACTGGGTTCGAGGTCAAGGCCCCCCATGGGGCGCCCTGCCAGTCCTGCAGTATCTCTGCCTCCCTTCAGGCCCTCTCCTCCGCCCCTGCCTCCTCCTCTGCCCCGGCAAGATTCGTCCGAAGAGCATATTTGATTTACTCTAACGGCCACTATGGCTTGGGCTGTCGACGTGGCATCGCAGGCATGTCAAAGAAATCCTACCGCACTGCTCCGGAATGCCAAACCAGCATGTGGGTTCGCGTCTTGTTTCGTTAGCGGTCGAGCTTGCTAGTCCGATTTGCAGATTTCGTGATCGATCAACGAACCTTCCGCCCGGTGCATCGTAACATCTAGTGAGGGAACCAGTGGAAACTGATTCCCCACAGACCGGTCGGGTTTCTCCTCCTTTCCCCGACCGGTCTGTGTTTCTATCTATGGAACGGCGCGCTTCGTCGCAGGGCGAGGCGCGTTTTTTTATGCCTTGGGGGAAACATTGTGGCGTAAAAGGGGTTGATTATCCATATCTACGTCGGTACCCTATAGCACCGTAAGTTTTTGTCTGACGGAGGCTGCCCTGACTTGCACCGATTTGCTTCAATTATCGCGGTCCCTGCCGTGATCACCATGCTGTGGTGGCCGATCGACTGGATCAGGCAGCCCGCAGGGGCCGCCGGCGCCAAACCCTCGCGCCTGGCGATGCCCGCCCCGACGCCACCGCCGGCAAAGGATCTCCAGGAAGTCGCGGAACTGGGCAGGGAACTGGGATTGGGGTCCGCTTACGACTCAAAGAGGAACTTCGTGCTCCTGACTCCCGGCGCCAGCGGCTGGGCGGGCCTGACGACGTCCGTGCTCGACAATGTTCACGATCGATTCTGCCAGAGCTTCCTGCAGGCCGGATTCACGCTGCGGCCGCCGGCCGGGGCGCTGACGTGGATCTGTTTTTCCACGCGGGCCGATTTCGACCGCTATGCGCGGATGGCCGACCACAGCGATCTGTGGTGGTCGCGCGGGTACTACTCGACCCGCACCAATCGCGTGGCGATCTTCCGCTGCGGCGACGCGCAGCAGGGCAAAGACCTGACGGAACTGGCTCACGAGGCGGCCCACCAGCTTGCCTACAACACCGGGCTGCAGAAGCGCGGCGTGATGTATCCGGTCTGGATCTCCGAAGGCATCGCCACGAATCTGGAGACGGTCCTGATCTCGCCTTCGCCGCTGACGACGACCAATGCGCGGCGCGCCCAGGCGCTGCGAAATGGGCGGTTCATCCCGCTGGCCGAGTTGACGGCCTGGACGAGCGTTCCGGTCGAGAACGAGCAGGCTACGGAGAACGCCTACGCCCACATCTGGGGCTTGTTTCATTTTCTGATCAACCGCAAACCGGCTGAACTGCAGAAGTACATGGCTGCCCTGAGCCTCATGCCCGCCGGCCGGCGCGGCGGAATGCAGTTGCAGCAGGAGTTCCTGCGCAGCTTCGGCCCATTCAGCGTTGTCGATGCGCAATTCCGCCAGTACGTGACCGCCCTGGGCATGGAAAACAGCATCGCCAGCGGCCCGTCGCAATGAATGAATTTGGCCCTCTTACGTTTATTCCCTTCATCGCATACTGGGATGCCTGTCGGCAGAATCATGCTGCGTCATATTCCCGGCGGTTCTGAGGGCAAACTAGAATAGTGTATGCCGCCTATCCGGCAGCCGGAGGCACGGGGAAGAATCGGGGGACGGCCTTGGTGGCGGTCCGTCCGGCTGTCGGGGCAAAGGGCGGAAAGGAGTTTGTCATGTTTCAGAACACCCGTCTTGTATTTCGCGCCGGCGTTGTAGCCAGCGCGGCGCTGCTCTTGACTTGGGCGGCGTTTTCGTATGGCCAGGCGGCCCAGCCGAACATGCAAGCGCCCGCACCAGGCACGGCCTTGCGGGCTCATGACTTGCTGGGGACCGACGTCAAGAACGACCGGGGAGAGAAGGTAGGCTCGGTGAAGGAAATCGTTCTGACGCCGCAACGCGACCGCGTGGATTACGTGGCGCTTTCGGCTGGCGGCAAGCTGTTTGCCGTCCCCTGGCAGGCCTTCCGGGTCACGCCCGAGCGCAGCCTGGCGCTGAATGTCGAAAAGAATCATTTCGACAACATGCAGGGCTTTGACTCGAGTCATTATCCCTGGCAGGCCAATATGGATTGGCGGAATCGTGCGGCCCAACCCGTGCGCGAGGCGGTTCGCGAGAGGGCCCGTGAGGCCGCCGGCGAGCGGTACACCCAGCGGATGCATCTGCGCAAGGTGAGCGACATCGTCGGGACCGCCGTTCGCGGCAGCGACGACAAGAAGCTCGGCGACATCGAGAACCTGATCATCGAGACCTCGCCGGCGACTGCATCCCCGTCGGCCCAGCCCGCTCCTGCTCCGCAGGCCAATGAGCCGGCCGTTCACGTGGGCGTGGGCCCGGTGAACATCAACGTCGGAACCAAGGGCGCAGCGGCCCCTGCTCCCGCTCCTGCTGCAGCGCAGCCGGCGATGATGAATCAGGGCGAGGGCTTCGTGAGCTTTGCGATCGTGTCGTACGGCGGCGTCCTTGGCGTCGGCGAGAAGATGTCCGCGGTGCCATGGAACGCACTGAACTTTGATACGGCCAAGGATGTGGCCCGTCTCAACGCCACGAAAGAGACGCTGGAGTCGACCGCCTTCGCGAAAGACAGGTATCCTGATTTCACCGATCGACAGTGGGCTCAGGGCGTCTACCAGAAGTACAACACCGAGCCGTATTGGCAGGTGTACGGCTACACCGGCCGGCCCGGCGAGACGACCGACAAGGCATGGCTGCCTGACAGCGATTACAACAACCAGTTCAGTGCCGACAAGATCAGCACGATCACCGGGACCATCGATAGCGTCAGCACGTTCCGTCCGGCGGCCAATGCGACCCCCGGAGAGCGCCTGCGCATCCAGGGCGAGGACGGCAAAGCCTACATCGTCCAACTTGGTCCCCGGAGTTTTGTTGACGCCAAGGGCCTGAACCTGGCCAGCGGCGACAAGATCAGCGTCACCGGCTCTCATGTGGAGATGGAAGGCCGCATGGTGGTCATGGCCACGGAACTGCGCAAGGGCGACCAGACCCTCCAGCTTCGCGACCGGCAGGGCAAGCCGCTTTGGACCGAGCGGGATCTGACGACCCCCTCGCCGTCCAGGCCCTATGATCGCTCGAAGATGGACAGCGATTAACGCCCAATAACGCCTCGCAGCCTGGGGCCGACGTCCCAGGTTGCGACGCTTGAGCGTGACGGAGTTTCCAGGCCCGGCCGGGCGCGATGTCAGACAAACACTCGCGTCCGGCCGGACTGTATTTGGGTGACTTCCTTTCACCTTTGCGACTGGATGGAACTTTGGCAGTGACAAGAGTTGTCCCATTGTCGAAATATATGGTATGGTTGGCTCCGGTCAAGCATCAGCCGCGCCCGTAGCTCAGTAGGATAGAGCGGCGGTTTCCTAAACCGCAGGTCACAGGTTCGAATCCTGTCGGGCGTAGTCCGCCGCAGGCGAACTGGAGCGGAGAGCAGTAGAAAACAGAGAGCAGAAAAGCGGCAGAGCCATAGGCTTCGATTAGCCACCGAATTGCTGCAACATATGTAAGTAAAGCCGCCTTTGTTTCCTGGAACAGGCCGAAAGATATCGCGTCAGCCCAGCGGCCGCCGTGCATATTTTCGGATGGCGGCCACCAGGGCGTCGGAGGGGCCGCTCTTGGTCAGATACTCTGCCGCCCCGGCGTCGATCATCGCCTTGGCCTGCTCTTCCTGCTCGAACATGGATAGGCCGATGATTGGCAGATTGGGCAGTTCCGCGTGTAGAATGCGTGTGGCTTCAATGCCGTTCATGCCTGGCATGGAGATATCCATCAGAACCACGTCGGGATGAAGTTCGCGCACCAGATTGACGGCCGATTCGCCGTCGGAGGCCTCGCCGACGATCACCACGTCCTTCTCGTCACGAAGCAACGAAGCTATCCCCTGTCGCATGACGATGTGATCGTCCACCAGCACGATACGGATCCTGCCCTCGGTGGCTTCTTGATTGGGAGGGGCCATCACCACCGAGACCTGGGCCTTTTGCTGAGTCTGCGATGGCGGCGCCGGCGGCGATGCGGGGGCAATAAGCGTAAAGCGGCTGCCTCGGTTGGGGGCGCTGTCGACCTCGATGGTTCCCCCCAGCAGGCCGAGGCGCTCGCTGATGCTGAAAAGCCCAAAACCGCCCGTGGCGTCCTTGCCGCCAAAAACGCCCGGGTCGAACCCGCGTCCCTCGTCCGACACAGTGATGTGAATCGAGCCGTTCGGCCTGGTCACGCGCACCTTGGTCGATTTTACGCCGGCGTGCTTGACCACGTTGAACAGCAGTTCCCGCGTCGCCTGGAACAGCAGGATAGTGATGTCCTCCCGCAAAGGCCCGGTCAATCCTGGAACGAGCAGGTCCACGGTCAGGCCGTGCTTGTCCTGCATCCATCGAACCAGCCATTCCAGCGCCGGAATGAGGCCGCCCTCCTGCAGAATGGGCGGGCTCAACTCGGCCGTCAGGGACCGGGAAGTCTCGATGGAGTCATCGATCAGTTCACTGACGTCCGACACGGCCTTGCGCGCATCCTCGCCGACGGCACGCTCCAGCACGGCCAGGCGGAACTTGGCGCCCACCAGCAGTTGCTGGAGCCCGTCATGGAGCACTTGCGCCAGGCGGCCTCGTTCCCGCTGCTCGGTCAAGGCCAGTTCGGAGGCGAGGCTTGCCAGTTGTTTGGAGCGGTGCTGCAGTTCGGAAGTCCGCTGCGCAACCCGCTGCTCCAGTTCCTCTTTGGCCTTGCGCAGGGCCTCCTCAGCCTGCCGCAGCTTGGTGGAATCGAAGTAGTAGCAGACGACGCCGTATTGGCCGTCCGGCAGCGTCATGCGATGCAGCTCCCACTCGTAAGATTCCACAGTTTGCTCATCGTTGCGCGGGTTCGTGAAACGCGGGGAGAAGTAGGGTTCGCCGGTTTCAAGCGTGTGGCGGAAGTGGGCGATGATCTCGGCGGCGACGGGGTCGGGCCAGAGGGTGCGCATAGCCTCGGAGAAGTCGCGTCCGATCAAAGGCCGCACGTTCCGGAATGCTCCATCCTGCGACCTCGCATTCATGTGCGCGATGTGGAACCGGGAATCTATGATATAGATGCCGAATGGAGCGCGATCGACCAACTCTGATAACGTCTTCTGGCTCCGGCTGACCTGCTCCTCGGCCTGCTTGTGGGCGGTGACATCGATGAACGCAGCGATGGCTCCGGCAGATTGGCCTTGAGCGTCCAGCACCGGGACAACATCTCCCAATAGGGAATGAACGGCGCCGTCATCAAAATGGAAGTCGATGGCGTAGTCGAGGAGTTCCCGCCCGGTTCGCGCCACGACCTGGATAGGCATCTGCTCGGGCTCAAGTTCAACGCCATCATGGAATATCCGGTAGTGCGCCAATTGCTCAGGGACCGCCCCGATCCTGGACATGTCTGTACCCCGCGAGAATTCGACGGCCGCTTGGTTGCCCGTGATCTGCCGGCACTCCCGGTCGGATGCGATCCAGATGATCGCTGGAGCAGCATCCAGCACGGCTTTCAATTGGGTTGACTGAGACTGTGCGTGTTCCTCGCTTTCCCGCAGCGCGGCAGTGCGCTGGGCAACGCGCCGTTCAAGCGTGCTGTTCATCTCCTGAAGCAGGGCTTCTGCCTTTCGGCGCTGGGCGACCTCGGCCTGGATCTCCCTGTTGGCCTGAGCCAGTTCCCGCGTCCGCCGGCGGACCAGCCACTGCTGGACAATGGCAAGGCTCGCCAGGACGATCAGGGTGACTACCGCCCACTTGAAATAAGGCAGCCACCGCTGCCAGGGTTCCTCGACCACCAGCCATCGCCGGTAAATCCTGTCGTAGGCGCCGTCGGCCTTGGCCAGGAGCAGCCCCTGGTTGAGTTTCTCCACCAGTTCCCGATTGCCCTTTCTGACGGCGAATGAGAAGACCCTACTGTAATCGGGGATCGCCGGACCGGCCTCGATGCCGCTGATGCCGAACTGCTCCATCTCGATCGTGCCGACGAGCTTCGAGCACAGGAAGGCGTCGTGGCGGCCCGACGCCACCAGGCGCAGGGCTTCGGGGATCGACCCCACCGGGATCACCTTGCCCGAGAAATGGTGTTCGATCAGTTCATGGTGTGCGGCATCGGATTGAAGG
Organism: Phycisphaerae bacterium; assembly: GCA_039683615.1. GTDB lineage: Bacteria > Planctomycetota > Phycisphaerae > SM23-33 > SM23-33 > JAJFUU01. The sequence goes on along the minus strand of JBDKRA010000052.1, from coordinate 15,163 downwards.
ACGACGATTTCCTTGCCCGCGGCGGCCGCGAGGTTCGGCAGGTCCGGCTGCCCCTGGCGCCGGAAGAAGGCGTCAAAGGTCTGAGTGTGGGGCAGGCTGAAATCGACCAGCGGCTCGCGCCCGCTCGTGCGCGCTACGACAGGAAGGACATCAAATCGCCCGCTCTGAAGCCCGCTCCATACCTCGTCCCAGGGGGCAGGGGTGAACTCCAGACGCATGCCCATCTTGTCTGCCACTGCTTTGAGCAGGTCCACGCCGAAACCGACAGGTCTTCCATCCGGGTCTGTAAAGCAGTAGGGACGGAAATCCAGCTCGCTGGCTGCACGAATTGCCGGCGGCTCAGCGGCCACGGCGGAAACGGCTAACGCAGCAAAGAGGACGCCGGCCAGAATTATCCGTATCCAGGACATACAACGAACTGAAAGCAGTAGCGATGATGCCGTCATGGCGTGGCGCTCTGAGGGCGGAAGGTTATGGGAATGGCTTTGCCATCGCGGAGGAGTAATCCATCGCGTTGGCGCCGTGATGTCTCAATTATCCAAATAGGTAGCGTTGGCCAATCATCCCTTCGGGTTTGTGGCAACGAGGTGGCTAAGTATCGTACAAGGCTACTGCAAATATGTGGTGACGAAAATAGGCAATTGTTCTGAAAATGGCATGGGGGAAATACCTAGGCAGCGACAACGGAAAATCTCGGTCATTCCACCAGGAACACGTGAGTGGGGGTCGGGGGGCGATTGCCGTTGTCGTAGTTGATGGTCACGGCTCCGTTGCCGGTCATACGTAGCGTGTCGACGATCAGTTGCGCCCCGAGCGTGTCGCCGTTGCCCGAGAGCGTCAGTTGGCCGCTGGGAAGGTAGACGGCGCCGTCGACGGCCATGCCCCCGGTGCCGCTGAGGGTCGCGGCGTTGTGATTGGCCCTGTCCTGAAAGAATGCGATGCCCTGGTAGGTGTCGGCCCCGGCGTACGCGTTGACGGCTGGGTCCGGCGGGGTAATCGTGGCCGAGGCGTTGCCCGTCAAATTCAGCCTGGCCGATCCCTTGAGGTAGACCATGACACCGTTGGCGGTGATGCGGCCGTTGCCGCTGGCCTGCAGACCGGCGCCGTCGAGAACATAGATGCCCGGGTTGAGCGTGATGGTGGAATTGGCCGAGAGGGTGATACCGCCGGCGTAGTAGCCCGGATTAATTGTGACCGACGCCTTGCTCGACAGCGAGACCGCGCCCAGATTGGGACCTATCGGGGGCCCAGGCAGGTCGGCCAGGGGATCGGCAATGAAGTCGGCCCCGCTTCGAAGCGTGCCATCGACTCCGCTGCTGCCGGTGAACCGCGCCTGGCCGACGATGTTGACGTTGTCCGCCTCGAAGCGTGCATTGCCCGAGCCGGTGGCGCCCGATCCGGAATCGCTGTCGACCTGGATGTCCCCGCCGCTGACTTTCAGCCTTCCGTTGCCGGTGGCCGTCAGCGCGCCGGGGGCGTGCGGGTTGAGCACCAGGACTGCCGGCGCGGCGGTGAGGCTGGCCGACATGGCGATGGCCCGGCATCTCAGGTTGGCCTGGGAGATTCCGATCAGGCTGGCAAAGGCCAGCGGCAGCGGTCCGTCGGGGGAGCCCCCGTCGCGCCGCGTGAGGACCTTGACGGCGTTGGGCGAGATCAGCGTGGGCGCGAAGGTGCGCGTGGTCTGATCGTATCGCCCGATCACGACGTCGCCGACAGGGTCATTGGACCCGTTTGGATTGACCCGGACGGGCGTACCGGCGGCCGCATTGGCCAGCGATATCCGCACCGCCTGGGCGCGGGCCTTGTTAGCGTCTTGCTGGACGAACTGCGCCCCGGCCAGACTGCCCGCGTCGGCGGCGTTCTGAAGCTGGGCCGTCACCAGGTGAATGCAGGCCCAGTCGCACACCAGGGCCGCCAGGCCCAGAAAGATCACGATCAGCAGGACGACCCAGACCAGCACCATCCCCGCCCGTCGCGGTTTGGAGAAAAATGAAAACAGCCTCTCCCGTAGCATGTGCCCCCCCCCTCCCTACGCCCCCGCGATTCGCTTGCACCGATTATATGCACCCTGTCGCCGCGTTACCCAAGCCGGATCTCAATTATTCGACCAGGCGAACCCGCGACGCCGGCGGGGCTATCTCGACGCGGGCAACGTCGAAATGCTCGGCCGTGCCCTTGGGGCTGGTCGGATTGGGATCGATCGCCCTGATGGCGAACGACGAGACCCGCAGGTTGGGCAGGCCTTCCAGGCTGGCGAAATTCACCGCCCAGACGCTGTTGCCCAGATTGGTGAAGGCGCTGGAACATCTGTGGCCGGGGCCTATGAACTTGTACGCCATTTGCGTTCCATCCTCCAGGGCGATCGCCAAGTCGATGGCATCGGTGTCTCCGAACTTGGACAGAACCAGTTTTACTCCCTGCGCCTTGACGGAAACCTGGTCCGATATCGCGAATTGCAGTTCCTCGTCCACGTGTGGCGGGCCGTTGGCGATGCCCGAGGCCGGGCCGGTTCCGCCGGAGACCTCCTTGCTCCCCTCGATCTTCGCCAGGCCGCCGCTCAGCACGCGCTGGCCGGTGACGGTGCTGATCGTGAACGCGCGCACGCCCAGGCCTTCGTCGCACCCGTCGGGCAGGCCCTTGCCTTCCGGGGCGATATAGATAGCGGCGGCCTTGAAGTCATTGGGGACCGGAAAGCCCGGGGGGAAACTCAGGGTGTCCATGTGCGAAGTGGCGGTGATGGTCATCAGCAGCGGGTCGCTGGAGGTGCCCATTCCCGCCTTTCCGCTGCGCTGCACCCACAGGATGCTTCCCACGCCGGTCTGGGGACTGGTGATCAGCTTGCCGGCAATGTCCGGCGTGACCGTACTGCCGGCATTGAGTTCGGTGGCCGCGAATCCCAGGGCCCCGGGCGTAAACTTGATGATGGCCTGTGTGTCGTCGCTGAGCACGGCCACGGAGTGGGCGGTGACATCCGTCTTATCCACGCCAAGAATTCCGGCAAAGAACAGCGGCAGGGCGTCGCCGTTGCTGCCAAGGCGGTGGGCGATGACTTTGACGGCGTTGGGGGCCGACAGCGTAGCGGTGAACTGGCGCGTCGCGCGGCTGTACTGCCCGATCACGACATCGCCGGCAGCGCTGTTGGACGTGTTGGGGTCGACCCGCACGGGCGTATTTGCGGCATAATTGGCCAGGGCCACCCGGACCGCCTGGGTTCGCGCCTTGTCGACGTCTCGAGTGACGAACTGGGCGCCGGCCAGGCTGGCGGCGTCGGCGGCGTTCTGGAGCTCGGTCGAGACTACGCGGATCCAGGCCACGTCGCACGCCAGTGCGGCCAAGGCCAGAAAGAGCACGATCAACAGGGCCGTCCAGACCAGGGCCAGACCGGCTCCCGATTTTGGCCGACCGTTAGTTCGCCTGGGCGCTTGTATTCGATGTGCCATGCGAGCTCTCCTTAAATGTTCATGCGGGCAGGCCGGCAGGCCTGCCTCTATTTGTCCTTTTTCCGGGGCGTGGATTGCGCGCAGTCCTTCGTCTCCTCGGGCGGGGCCATCTCCCGGCGGCGAAGCTCCTCGGCGATGGCGCATTCTCTCTTGGCCCGCAGGGTGTCATTGCGCGACTGGGCGATCACGGCGATGTTCGTGTGCGCGTCGCTCTGTGCGAGGATCTTCGTGTAGATCGACAGTGCCTCTTCGTAGCGTCCCTGCATGGCGATGGCCATCGCCAGGTTCCCCTGATATCGCGTGTTTCCCGGCGCGGCGGCCGCCGCCTGGCGGAAGACGGTTTCGGCGGCGTTGTATTGGGTTCGGAAGATCCAGCACACGCCCAGGTCGTTCAGGAGCACCGGGTCATTGCGGGCATTCATGAGTCCTTGCTGCAGGGTCGTGATGGCCACGTCGACGCGGCGATGGCGCATGTGCAGTTCGGCCAGTTCGACGTACGCCTCGCTGCACTGGGGGTACTCCTGGACGATCTTGTCGAGGACGAACTGCCCCTTCTGGTCGCGTCCCTGGGCGATCAGGATGCGGGCCATGGCCAGCAGCGTCCTGGCCGAAGGCGGGCGCTTGGCGCCACGGACCCATTCGCTCTCGTCCTTCTCGGGGTCATAGTTCATGCCGCCCTGGGCGGGCATGTTGCACCCGGCAAAGATCGCCGGCCAGATCGCGATGAGGCCGCAGAGAAAAGCAGTTCCGGCACGATTGCAGTTCATGGTTGTTCTCCGCTGACAGGTTTTTGTTTCATTTCGGTCGCCAGTCGTTCGGCGTCGGCGGCGAGGATGACGAAGACGCGGTCGCTGGGCATGCCGTCGCCGCCGGGCGGGGCCTGGTCGACGCCCACGCGTTTGATGTCGACGCCGCGATCGGCGAGCGCGTCCAGCACTTCCTGGACGCGCGTCTCATACAAGGCGGTGGATTCGTCGCCACGCCGCATCGCCAGGCGCCCCGGGGCCCATCGGAAGTGGTCGGCCAGCACCGCCACGTCGCGCTGGCCCAGCGGGCTGAGGAGGTGGCTGTTGATTTCGAAATGGTAGGGGTACAGCGCGCTCTGGCGGACGATGGCGTTGCGGACGGCCTGGTCGTCGGCCGCCTTGACCGACCAGGCGTCGACGACGGCCGGTCCGCTCTCGGGGCCGGCGATAGCCAACTCCTCGCAGCACGTGGTGGCGGGGTGATCGGGGCCACAGCCGGCCAGGCAGGCTCCCAGCAGCAGCGAAATTGTCAGGCAGTATTTCATAAAACGTCTCCGGGTTAGATGGCGATCATTTCAGCATCATCCTGGCGATGGTAATGCTGGCCGGTCCGACGGACACGACGAACACGGCCGGGAAGATGAACAGGATCATGGGCACGACCATGGCGACGGCGAGTTTTTCGGCGCTTTCCTCGGCCATCATGCTGCGGTTCTCCCGCATGGTGGTGGCGAAGGTCCGCAGGGCGTCGGCGATGCTGGTTCCGAACCGCTCGGACTGCACCAGCACGGCCACCAGGCGCCGGATATCGTCGACGCCGGTGCGGTCGGCCAGGTGGCGCATGGCCTCGACGCGCGCGGCGCCCAGGTGCATCTCGAGATTGGTCAGGGCCATCTCGTCTGCCAGGATCGGGCAGACGCGGCGGATTTCGCCGGAGACCATGTTCCAGGCCAGATCCAGACCGATGCCGGCCGTCACGCACACTTCCATCAGGTCCACCGCGTCGGGGAGGTGGCGGCGCACGCTTCGCGCGCGACTGCGGCGGCGTGAGGAGAGCACCGCGTCGGGCACGAAGAACACGGCCATCATCGCCAGCAGGAAGATCAGCACCGCCACCCCCCGCGGCAGGGAGGTGCAGAAGATCAGCAGCGGCAGCAGGCCCACCGCGGCCGCCAGCAGCAGGAGCTTGGCGCCCATGTAGACCGTCGGGGCGTGGGGCGAATAGTAACCCGCCAGAGACAGCCGTTTGCGCAGGCGCTGGGACGGCGAGCCCATCGAGGCCAGCGCGCCCAGCAGGTTCAATGCCCGCAGGGGCGTCGACAGGGCGGGGGCGGGGCTGTCGCCATCCATCTCTGCCCGCTGCAGCACGCGCTGCGAGACCCGGCGGCGGCGCGACACGCGCACGACGAGGATCGCCCAGCCCAGGGCCAGCACCGTCAGAAGCGTCAGGAAGAAAGCCAGGAACGGATACATGTGCGTAGGTCCTTATCAGTACCGCAGGCGGATCATCCGGTTCATCATCCACATGCCCAGCAGCACGCTGACGCCGGCGCCGCAGAGGAGCAACTGCCCCGGCGTGGTGCTGTAGAGCAGGTCCATGTACCTGGGATTGAGAATGCTCAGGACCGCCAGCAGCACGAACGGCAGGGCCACGAGGATTCGCTTTCCGAATTGCGTCTGCGCCGTAAGGATGCGCACGCGCCGGCTGAGGCGGATGCGGTCGCGGATGACCAGGCTCAACCGCTCCATCATGTCGGCGAGGTTTCCGCCGCTGCGCATCTGGATGACCACCGACGTGGCGAACAGGTGCATGTCTTCGCTGGGCGAGCGCGAGCCGACGATGTGGATGGCGTCTTCAAGACTCAACCCCATGGCCTGCTGCTGGCAGATCTCGCCGAAGACCGGGCCGACCGGGTCGCCAATCTCCTCGCTGACCAGTTGGAACGCCCCGACCAGCGGGTGCCCCGCCCGCAGCGACCGCGTGGCCAACTCCATCGCGTCGACGAACTGCAGGTCGAAAAGGTTCTCGCGCCGGTTGACGCAGCGCCTCAGGTACGCCCAGAGCACCAGCAGCACGGCGATGAGGCCGCACACGCCCCCCAGCAGCCGCCCCGTGGTGGCAAAGACCAGCAGGAACGCCCCGGCGCCTATTCCCGCGGCCATCGGCAGCAGGGCGATGGCGGGGGTGCGCCATCCCGCCTGGAGGCGCATCTGCTCGATGCGTCCGAGCGGCCCGCTCTGCTGGGGCATCCTGGGAACGACGATCGTGGCCTCCTTGCCCTCGTGCCAGATGCGCAGCGTCCGGGTAGAACCGTTGCCCTCGCCGGGGATCAGCCCCAGGCGTTGCAGGACCTTGTTGGCCAGCTTGCGTCGCCGCAGGTGCCATCCCAGCAGCGCCACGATCCAGGCCGAAATCATCACCAGGAACGCCCCGATGCCGATGGCCCAGCGTGCCGTGTCCAAAGCCGAGTTGCTCACGCCAAGAGGCATTTATGCATCCTTTCGCGGCTGGAGTTTGCGATGTGCGAACAGGGCGTCGGCGAGGTGGATGCCCTCGGCTTCGAGCTTGGCCATCACCCGAGGTCGCACGCCGCAGGCCTCGAAATAGCCCTCGGCGGATCCGCTTTCGTCGACGCCCGTCTGGACGTAGCGGAAGATATCGTTGAGGCAGATGATCTCGCCTTCCATGCCGACGACCTCGGCGACATTGGTGACGCGCCTGGCCCCGCCGGTCAGCCGACCCAGGTGCACCAGCAGGTTCAATGAGGCGGCCATCTGCTGGCGAATGGCCTCGACGGGGAAGTTCAGCCCGGCCATGGCGACCATGTTCTCGACGCGGCGCAGGGCCTCGCGCGGATTGTTGGCGTGGACGGTGGTCATCGATCCCTCGTGGCCGGTGTTCATGGCCTGGAGCATGTCGAGGGTTTCGCCGCCGCGCACCTCGCCGATGACGATGCGGTCGGGCCGCATGCGCAGCGAGTTTCGCAGCAGGTCTCGCTGCGTGACCTGCCCCTTGCCCTCGATGTTGGGCGGGCGGGTCTCGAGCCGCACGACGTGCTCGCGCTGGAGTTGCAGTTCGGCGGCGTCTTCGATCGTCACGACGCGCTCGGTGGCGGGGATCCACTTCGACAGCGCGTTGAGCAGCGTGGTCTTGCCCGCCCCCGTGCCGCCGGAGATCAGCACGTTCGTCCGCGCCCGCACGCACGCCTGCATGAACGAGGCCATCTCCCCGGTCAGGGTTCCGATGCTGATGAGCCCGTCGATCTCGATGGGGCACGTGCCGAAGCGGCGAATGCTCAGCGCCGGCCCGTCCAGCGCCAGCGGGGGGATGATCGCATTGACGCGCGAGCCGTCGAGCAGGCGCGCGTCGAGCATCGGGCTGCTCTCGTCGATGCGACGCCCGACTTGCGAAGCGATGCGCTGGATCACCTGCATGAGGTGGTCGTTGTCGCGGAATGAGACGTTGACGTTCTCCAGCACGCCGCGACGCTCGATGTAAACCTTGCTCAGCCCGTTGACCAGAATGTCGCTGACGCCCGGGTCGCGCAGCAGGTCCTCGATGGGACCCAGGCCGAAGATCTCGTCCAGCAGCTCGTACACCAGCCGCCGCTTCTCCGGCGCCGACAGCGGGTAGTGCTGCTCGCTGAGCAACTGGTTGACCCGCCGCGTGCACTCCTCGTGCAACTGCGGCATCGACATGCGCCGCGCGGCCATCAGATCCATCGTCTCCAGCAGCCGCCGGTGAACGGCGGTTTTGACCTGCTGGAACTCGGGGGCGGCCGTGTCTTTCGCCGCCGTCTGCGAAGCGTGTTGTGCGTTATACGCCATGCGTCATCGTGCTCCGTCTCAGGAATGTCCGGGACTGGCGAGAGTTTCCATCAGCCGGCGCAGGTCCTTGCGAAGGGGCGAGAGCGGTGCGGCCTTGGCCAGCGGCTCGCCCAGGTCGAAGCTCCGCGCGGCGCGGCGAAAGTCGTTGGCCAGCATGACCACCTCGTCGGTTTCCATGACGCGCCGCACCTCGTCCATCTTCACCGACGCCCCCTTGGTCCGGTGGCGGTTGACCACCGGCACGATCCGGGCCGGATCCACCCCGCGCCCCAGCAGCGCCGCGCGAAGGTCGTGCGCCATGCGAACGTCCTTCACGCGCATCTGCATCACGATCAGCACCGCCTTGCTCGACAGCGCCAACTCCGCCGCCACCGCCGCGCCCACGCGCGGGGCGTCAACTACTGTCAGCGGATACGCCCAGCGGCAGGCGGTCATCGCGGCGCCGGTGCAACCGAAATCGACCGGCGCCGGGGCGGCAAGGTCCACCGTCGCCGGGCTCAGCAGGACGTGCAGGCCATCGACATAAGCCCGCGCGCTGGAGCGGACCAGGTCGCGGTCGACCTTCTTGCCCGGGGCCATCGCGCTGGCCAGGCCGTACTCGCCGCTGACGTTCAGGCACGTGCCCACGCCCCCGTACGCCACGTCCATGTCCACCAGCAGCACCGGTCCCTTGCCCGCCAGGTGCAGCTCGTAAGCGAGATTCACCGCCACGGTCGTGGCGCCGCAGCCGCCGGCGGTCGAGAGGACCGTCAGCACCGAGCCCTCGGCGACGGAGCTCTTGCCCACGCGCGGCAGCAGGCGCTCCAGGACGCCCTGCAGCTCCGCGGCGATGTGCTCCTTTCGCAGAAAATGCCTCGCGCCGGCGGCCATCGAGTCCAGCATCAACTGCTCGCTCCAGGCGCTGGAGACGACGACAAAGCAACTGTCGGTGAAGCGGCCTGTCAGCGCCGCCAGGTCCGACAGCAGGGCCTGGTGCTCGGCGTCGATGTCGACGACGACCGCGGCGGGTCGCCCGGCGGCGAGGCGGCGGCTGATCTCTTCGGGTCCCTGGCAGCGGGTGAAGACGATTGAGTGTCCCTGGCCGTTGAAGGCTCCGCTCACCGCGTTGGCGATGGCGTCGTGGCGAGTCAGGATGATGACATTTTCCGGGGTCATTGGCACAGACCTCAGCGTGCGGGTTGCGTCGCGGACGCGGGCGCGGCGGGCGGGCAGAACTCGGCCCTGCTGGCGGGGGACTGCTGTCCGTGCCGCTGCCAGGCGCCGGGCCCGACCAGCCGGTTGAGACCCTGTCTCTTGAGCCACTGGATTTCCTCGTCGGCGGCCTTGGGCGGAACCTTCGCGGTGCCCTCGAGCTTGCCCAGGCAGTACAGCTCCCAGTCATTGACGACGGTATGGGTGTCGCCGGGCAGGGGCGGGGTGACGTCGAGGGGCTCGACGAGCGAGGCCGTCACCAAAACCATCAGTTCCGTTTCGCCGCTGGTATGGCGGACGGATCGCGCCAGGGCGCCCAGCACGGGGACGTCGCCCACAAAGGGAATGCGCGCGTTGCGCGCCGTGATCGCGCGGCTGATCAGCCCGGCCATGGCGAAGGTCTGGTTGCTCCGCAGTTGCAGGGTGGTTTCCGCCCGGCGCGTCCGCAGCGAGGGGATGCGGAAACCCTGCATTTCGACCGCCCCGGCGTCGGAGAGCTCGCTGACTTCCGGCGCGACGAAGAGGCGGATGCTGTTGTCGCCCAGGACGGTGGGGCGGAACCGCAGCCGCACGCCGAACTGACGGTACTCGATGGTGATGCTCGTGCCGCCGCCGGTGCTGGTGCCCTGCACCACGGGGATGGGATACTCCCCGCCGGCGAGGAAGTTGGCCTCTTCGCCGCTCAGGGCGACCAATGTCGGCTCGGCCAGGATGCGCAGGTACTGGTTTTCGGCCAATGCCTGGAGGAAGAACTGGAAGTTCCAGTCCGGGAACCCGCCGAAGAGCGTCACATTGGGGCTGGGGAAGACGTCGGCGTTGAAGGTGAAGGGGATGTTGTTGGCCGCGTTGACGCCCTTGGCGGGCCCGACGGCCATGGGGACCAGCGCCCCGCCCTGGTCGGGTCCGATCTGCATGCCGCCGAAGAAGTCGTCGCCGCCGTCAAAGACATTGAGCCCCAGGGCGCGGACCGCCGTGCGGCTGACCTCGGCCACGCGCACGTGCAGCATCACCTGCTGCACGCCGGCCAGGCGGGTCATGTCGACGTGCTTGACGCCGCGGGCGTCGAAGTAGCGGCGGATCTGGACGGCCTCTTCGGCCCGGGTGACGCGTCCATCGATGGTGACGGCCCCGGCGCTCTGGGTGATATTAAGGACCGCGCCGGGAAACAAGGTCTTGAACTGCTCGCGGATATCGTTGAGGTCCAATACCACGTCGACGCGGGCTTTCTCGAACACCTCGTCGTCGCGCCAGAGAATGACGTCGGTCGATCCGACCTTCTTGCCCTGCAGCAGCACCTGGTCAGGCGAGAGCACCTGCACGCCGGCGATCTTGTCGTCGGTGACGGCCACGCGCTTGACCGGCCAAGGGGCCTTGACCACCAGCGACTTGCCCAGGTCGACGGAGTAGATCTTCTCCGGCGCCGCCTGGGGTGGTTTAACCGGGGCATTCTCCTGGCCCAAGGCCCATTGCACGGCAAGAGCGCCCACGATAACGACAATAAGATGCGTTCTGGTTTTAGCTTTGCCCACCATGTCCCTGGCTCCCGGCTGAACGTGTGTCGATACCCAATTCTGACGCGACAACCCAATCGGCTGCATATTCTATGCCCCGCTGTTCAGTATTCCCCCGATCGACTTTCAAAAAAAGTCCGCCCCGGTCATCGTATTAGATGACAGGCTTTCGCCCCCGGCCGGGTGAACTTGGGCGAAATCCTGAATTTATCCCTGGGCGGGCTGGCGGCGGGCATATAGTCATCACGAATGAGCAGGGCGAGTGTGCCCGGCATGTCAGTTTGGGAACGGGGTCTCTGCCTAACCTTTAAGGGAGAACGTCAATGGAAGCGATCAGGAAGTTGATCAAAGACGAGCAGGGTCTGGAGACGGTCGAATACGCCATCATCACCGGGCTGATCGTCGCGGCCACCATCACCGCCATCGGTCTGCTGGGGGCGTGGGTCACCAAGCAGTTTGAAACCGTCAACTCCAGCGTCGGCGCCTGATGGCATCATGATGTGGACGACGCTGTGGGTGCAAGGCAACGCCTCGGCACAGTGGGCGGTGGTAATTGTCGCCTCGGCAGTTGGGGCCGCCTGTGACGTGAAGAGCAGGCGGCTTCCCAACGCGCTGACGGCGCCGCTGCTGGCCGGGGCGTTGGCCTGGTCGGCCTGGACGGCAGGATGGTCCGGCCTGGGCGATTCGCTCTGTGCCTGCGCGCTGATGGCGTTGCCGTATCTGCTGCTGTTCTACCGCGGCGGTGGCGGTGGCGGCGACGTTAAGATGATGGGCGCCCTGGGCGCCTGGCTGGGTTTGGTCAACGCCATGGTGGCGCTGGCTGCGGTAGCGCTGGCCGGCGTCGCCATCGGCGTTGCCTATGCCCTGCGAAAGCGGGCCCTGCGGCAAGTGACGGCCCGCGTGGCTGTCATGGCGGCGGAGTTTGCACTGAGCCCTCCGGCTGCCGGCCCCGCTCAGGACCTGACCGAGGCCGCCCAGGGGGCGGTGCTGAAGATGCCTTATGGACTAGCGATATTCACCGGGGTGCTGGCGGCTGCGGGGGCCGTTGCACTGTATCGAGCAAGCTGAGTAGCATGGGCATCTTGCCCATGCTATGGGTTTTGAGACAGTTTCCAAAAGCTAGGGAGGACATCTCATGAAGATGCCGATTGTCATTTTGATGGTTGTGGGATTGCTGGCGGCCACGGGCGTGGCCCTGTTGTTTGCGTATGCGCCCTTCTTCAATACCAAGACCAAGGCGCCGATCGATCAAGCGACGATCGTGGTGGCGTCGCAGACGCTGTCGGCCCGCACTGTCGTCACGGATAAGATGATCCAGACGCGGACGGTTCCCACGGCGGCCATGCCCAAAGACTCGCTGCGCGATCCGGTGCAGTTGATCGGTCGGGTGTTGCTGGTGTCAATGGAACCGGGGCAGGCGTTTACCTCGGCGGCCTTCGCCCCGGAAGGCTCGGGGGCGCAGATGGCGGCTGCCTTGCCCCAGGGCAAGCGGGCGATGTCGTTTCCGGTGGTGGGCTCGTCGGGCCTGCGAGGGCTGCTGTATCCCGGTAGCGTCGTGGACGTCCTGGCCTCGATGTCGTACGACGGCAGCGGCGACGCCATGTCCGTGACGCTGCTGGAGGGCATCGAGGTGCTGGCCGTCGAGGCCAAAACGGTCTATGCCTCCGACGAGACCCCGGAGACGAAGAAGGCCGCCGGCCCCACGCTGGACCGCATGACCGTCACGGTTCTCGTCGACGGCGAACAGGCCCAGCGCCTGCAATTGGCCATGAAACACGGGACGCTGTCGCTGGCCCTGCGCAACCCGCTGGACGACCGCAATCCCGGCGCCAAGCCTACCCATCTGATGGCGATGCTGGGGCGCAATGAACCGGCCGTCAAGCCCGCGCCCACTCCGCCGCCGGCGCCGGTAATCGTCGCGGCCAAGCCCGCACCCGTCCCGCCGGCCTGGGAAACCACCGTGATCCGCGGGACCGACGTGCAGAAGATCAGTTTCCCGGTCAAGCCTTCGCAGGAGCCCGCCACGAACGATGAGAAAGATGATTCGGACGCCCCCTGATGGGGTCTGATCCCAGAGAGGCCCCAAAAGGAAGAAGGCACGGAGCGGCCGCAGTTCGGTCGCTTCGTGCCTTCGGTCTATAGATTCCACGTCTATTCCACTAACCGGAGAGCCCGATGACCCGCGATGGCTGAAGGCTCGACACTATCGTGAAGCACTCCAGACTTGCTAATCTTCCTCGCGCCGCATCGTCACTTCGGCCGTCAGCGTTTTGCCCTCGGTCGGGATGATAATGCCCGAGGAAATGTCCGCCATGGGCACGGTGATTCGGACGGTGGCATCGCGGTCGGCGGCCCCGGGCGGCGTGACACTGGCCGTCACGTTGAACGTGGCGTTAATGCCCGACAGGCGTTCCAGGGCGACGGTCCGGGCCTGGTCGACGGTGGCGTCGTAAACGGCCAGCCTTCGTGCCCCCTCGCGGGCGGCGTTGGTCATCTCGCCGCGGACGTAGAACTGGATGCTGTATTCGATGATTCCGAATGTCAGCAGCAACAACAGTGGCAGCACCAGCGCCATCTCGACGCAACTTAGGCCTCGACGTTTCTTGCGATTCGCCAACATGGACATGGCTTAGGACCCTTCTTCCTGCAAGTGGAGCGTTTTATCAGATCATATGCCCCTAACCCGGCCCGGCCGGGCAATTCCTTCGCGAAATTGGCATGGTCCAGGCAAGCGTTAGTGCGGTTCGGTTGGGGCGAGTTTGGGATTGAGCCATCCCCCGTCGCTGGCGACCAGGTCGTCGGCCTGGGAGGGGCCCCACGCTCCCGGGCGGTAGGGCAGGGGAGGGCTGTGAGAGCCCAGCACCGGGTCGATAACGGACCACGCCGCCTCGATCGAATCGACGCGGGTGAATAGTCCGCCCCTGCCGGCCATCGCGTCGCCCAGCAGCCGCTCGTAGGGCATGAGCTCGTCGCTCTGCTCGTCGAGCATGAACAGCTCACGCTGCTCGCCGATGAACTGCTCTCCGGCTCGCTTGATTCTTGCGGCCAGGGCGATCGCCGAGCCCGGCGAGATGCGAAACCGCACGTAGTTCGTGCGCCCGATCTCGGCCGCCGAATCGGCAAAAAGCGCCTGCGGCGGGGCCTTGAACACCACCAGGACCTCGGTGGCCGTCACCGCCATCCGCTTGCCGGAGCGGAGATACCATCGCACGCCCTGCCACCGCCAGGAATCGATGAAGAGCCTCAAGGCGCAGAAGGTCTCGACATCGGAGTCTTTGGCCACGCCGGCCTCGTCGCGATAGCCCTCGTACTGGCCGCGGACGACGTCCTCCTGTGTCAGCGGGCGCATCGCCTTGAAGACGTTAAACTTGCCGCTGTGCAGCGCCGCGAAGCCTCGATACGCCGGGGGCTCCATCGCCAGCAGCGAGACCACCTGGAAGAGATGGTTCTGCACCACGTCGCGCAGGCAACCGGCCGATTCGTAGAAGGCCCCGCGCCCGTTGACGCCGAAGGCTTCCGAAAGGGTGATCTGCACACTGGAGATGTAGTTACGGTTCCAGATCGGCTCGAGAAACGAGTTGGCGAACCGAAAGTACAGGATGTTCATGATGGCTTCCTTGCCCAGAAAGTGATCGATGCAGAAGATCGAATCCTCGGGAAACACCGACCGCAGAACGGCGTTGAGCTGCTGGGCCGACGCCAGATCGCGCCCGAAGGGCTTCTCGACCACCACGCGGGCGTCGCCGGTGCACCCGGCTGCCGCCAGACCGCGAACGACCGTGTCGAACAGGCTGGGGGGAATCGCCAGGTAGTGCAGCGGACGGCGGGCGCCGGCGAGTTCTTCTCGCAGGCGGGCGAAGGTGGCCGCGTCGCGATAGTCGCCGTCGACGTATCGCAGCAGAGAGGCCAGCTTGGCGAAGGCGGCTTCGTCGAAGTCGCCGCGATGGACGAGGCTGTCTCTGGCGCGGTCCTTAAGGCGGTCGAGGTTCCATCCGGCCTTGGCCACGCCGACCACCGGAACATTCAGCGCCGAGCGGCGCACCATCGATTGAAGGGCCGGGAAGATCTGTTTGTACGCCAGATCGCCCGTGGCCCCGAAGAAGACCAGCGCGTCGGATTGAGCTTCTGACATAAGGTTCGCGTCCTCTTATGGGAATTGTATGACGCTGGATAGAACGGCAGATGGTTTGGTGTTATTATCAGGTCATAGGATCGCGGAAAATTCCAAAATACAAACCGCAAGATACAAACAAGCCTCAAGATAATAGGGAACCAAAAACCACAAACAAGAACGGCAGGGACCCGGTCGTCTGTGGTTTTGTTCAACTTGTAGTTTGTGGTTTGTGATTTGGCATCGAGGGAGTTTCTTTATTGTCTGCGTTTGTCTGGAATCTTGATCCGGTGCTGATCGACTTTGGGCCTGTCCAGATTCGCTGGTACGGGCTGA
>JBDKRA010000051.1:0-1626 GCA_039683615.1 Phycisphaerae bacterium | reverse complement strand
AAAAGCTGCGGACGTTCACCCAGTCGGACCTTGACGCAGCGGCGCGCCTGCTGTGCCCCAAGGCGAAGTCCCCCGACACGCTCAACCGTCAGGTCTACACCCCCTTCATCACGATCTGGAAGCTCGCAGTCAAGCAGGGCTGGGCCGAGCCGCGCGAGTGGTCGCGCCCGCGAAAACCGAAAGGCACAGCCATCAAGGCGAGGCCGACCAGATCAGGGACGCGGCCGATCAGCTATGAGACGGCGTTCCAGTTCGTTCGCGCCATGAGCCCGGCGCCGGGCCTTGTCATGACCGCGCTGTTCTATACCGGGATGCGCCCTATCGAGTTGTTCTCGCTCGATGCCGAGGAGGACGACATCCGCCCGGCCGACAGGTGGATCGTGCTCAGAGGCTCCAAGACCGGGGCAGGGCGCGGCATCCCGATGCACGACTTCCTGGTGCCGATCTTCGAGTGGCTCGTTGCGCGCGGCGGGCGGCTGTTCCGCATGCCAAACGGCAAGCCATACCGGATGACAGAGGATGCAGGCGGCCAGATCAAGGGGGCGATCCGCAGCGCCGCAGATCGGACCAAGCTGTTCGGGATTTCGCCCTACACGGCGCGGCACACCGTCTCGACGCCGCTCGTCATCAACGGCGTCCACCCGCACATCAAGGACCAGATACTGGGGCACGCGGCGACGGATATGAGCCGGCGCTACACCTCGGTCCCGCAGGCGCCGTTGATCGAGGCGATCAACACGCTGCCGGTGCCCCAGGGGTGGCGCGATCTGGAGTGGATACGCGATCCAGGCACACGCCAGAAGCTTGTGGACTGGAGGCCGTACAGAACAAAAACCGTGCATGCCGAAGAAAAGAATGTTACAAGTACCTGAAATCAAACAACCTTCTCGATCTCGTTCACTCCATTGGTAAGGGAGAGGTCGAGAGTTCAATCCTCTCTCGCAGCACCATCAACATCATGAAAAATCAGGACAATTTGTTTTCCGCCCCGAGCGGTGGCCGCGCCATTTCGGCACAATTCGGCAGAACAAAGCGTGACCCTGCGCCTGACGGCGTGCAAAATCCGTGCATACGCTCTCCGCTGGATGAGATCGCGCGGGCGCGCCTCAACGCTGCCGCCGACGTCGGTCTCGACGCTATCTGCGAGATGTCATGGTTCGGCCGCAGTCGCGCGGCCGGCGCCGTGGATACGAGGGGCGCGGCGTGAATGGTTTGGCAAGCGACCTGGCCTTGGCTGCTGCTGCTGATCGTCTGCCTCGCCTACGTGCTGGAGGACAAGGGCGCCATCCTGAGCACCGCCGCCTCTGCGACGGCGCTCGTCATTAATGGAGCAGCGAAGTGAGCAAGATTGAAGGCGGCGTGCCGAATATCGACCCGGAATTCATCGTCATCATCGCGTCGGCATGGGCTAACTCCTCTGGAATTGGCATCGGCTATTCATGGGACGGGGAGCGTTTCAACAATCGCAACGACGCGATCCACCACGGTATGAAGCTTCGTGGTAGCGACGATTTCAACATTGGGCAAACATACGGCGACGATCTGGTGTGGTTCGGCTGGATGGACAGGCGCATCAACGAACCGGAGGAGACGGCCAGCGATATCGCCAAAGAGATCGGGTTGACG
>JBDKRA010000050.1:0-152396 GCA_039683615.1 Phycisphaerae bacterium | reverse complement strand
CCCCCCCCCCCCCCCCCCCCCCCCGCGCCATGGTCTCTGTGGCAAAGTCGTTACTGCTATGTGCTGCCAGAAGGTTTGGTCGCACCCTTGCGGGATTGGCCGCGCAATGAAGCGGGCGGGCGCCTCGCGTGAAGGCGCCCGCACGCAATATATGTACCGACGTTGAAGCTTAGCGGCGTTTGCGCCGAATCAGGGCTGCAATGCCGCCGATAGCCAGCAGGCTCATGGTCGCCGGCTCGGGAGTGCCGACCACATTGGGATTGCCGACATACGTGTAGCCATCCTGCTCGAACACCGAGATGACGTAAGGGGCCGTCCATGTCAGTGTTCCGGCGGTATGGAGGGTTTCCAATTCGCCCGTATGGCTGCCTGCCAATCGCAGGGCCCAGTACAGTCCATCGGCAGACGGAGCGGCGAATTGCAGATCAATGATGTTGCTGCCCGAGAACGTAATAGAACCGCTGCTGACGGTCAAGCCATCCTGCTGGCCCGAATTCTGAGTTATCCGTAGCGTATTGCCATCGCCCCAATCGCCCATCTTGACTGAACCGACTGTCCCACCGCTGATCTCGGCCAAGGCATTGCCTCCGCCGACAGTCAGACCGTTGGTGACGAATACCTTCCCGCCGCCGGTCAGCGTGGTATTCGGGGTCGCGCCGCCATAGACATAGACTCCCAGCGACATGAAGTCGCCAGAGTAGATGTCGTGTCCGTTGGAGTTCAATGTTGAGTTGCTGCCGTACCCTCCGATACGCGCATGCGTCGCAACATGGATGTCCTTCTGGAGGGTCAGAGAGGCATTATCGCCAAAGACAAATCCCCATATCCCATCGGTCGCAGCGGCATCGAAGACGATACCGGAGTGCCACAGCCGCGCATAGTCGCCTGCGGGCGGGCCGCCAACAGGGGTCGCCCCGCCCCAAGTGGCAGGATCCGACCAGTCGCCCGATTGACTGGTATTCCACTCATCCGCCCATGCCCCACCCGCAAACGCCACTACGCATCCAATCATCAGAATTGTCGCCAGTATCGTCCTCATCGGTTGATCCTTTCAAAAATGCCATTGATCAAGGGCTCAACAGCCCTAACAGATGCGCGTAAGCAGACCGCATAAAATAGGCGCCCAGAACCGTTAGGCCAAGATGTGCCCGCCTCCGTCTCTGCTTCCCGCCGGCGTGTGAAGCCGGCTCTCCTGGGAAAATCAACGGGGCATTCAGGCCCAAGGAATGTAGTCTACTCCAATACGCCAAAACTTCAAGGAAAAACTGCCGTGAAAAAGTTGTGAGTTTTCACTCATCACACACAACTCACCACCGCTCCGTCAGTTGCTCTGGACACCCGAGCCGTCGGCGGCCAGCTTGATCGAGAACTTGCCGTCGGCGGAGATCACTTTTCCCAGGTCGGACTTCAGGCCCTTGACGTGCTTCCAGGTCTTGTTGCCGATTTTGACGCTGCCTTGGGCGGCTGCGTGAAGTTCGATCAGCCCGTTGACCTGGTCGAGGTCGTATCGCAGGAACCGCGTCAGGGCCATCGAGTGGATCGCCTGGACCTGCCCCGCGGTCAGGGCGCGGTCGAAGATGCCCACGTCGTCGATGTCCGCGGGGGCGTCGGCTTTGTCCCACTGGCCGCCGAGGCGCCAGGCGTAAGTGTCGGCGGCGGCTGAGCCATCCTGGAGCGTGGGTGAGGCCTCGTTGCCCCCGGCCGCTGCGGCAGCAGTCTGCTTGCCGTCGACGAAGAAGACGACGTCGGCGTCTTTGGCGGCGGTCTTGACGGTGGCAGCGACATGATGCCACTGGTTGTCGCCGCCGACCGTCAGTCCGTCCGCCACCCGCCGCGATTGTCCATGTTCGAGCCAGAGTTTGTTGCCTGCGATCGCCAGCGACAGCCGCGTGCCGCCGGCCAACTCGCACGTCAGGATCGCCCAGCGGCCTTTGAGGCTCTGGCCGCCGCGGACCCAGGCGCTGAGGGTCAGCGTAGCGCTCTGCGGGCTGCTCAGCGGCGCGGCCGGGGCGACGCTAACCGCCCCGCCGGGCGACGGCGCCTTGACCATTCCGGGCGGGTCCTGCAGCCGCAGCGCGCAGCCGCGAACGCCGTCGTCGATCCACGAGCAACGCTGCAGCCTGCCGATGCGGCCGCCCGCGGCGTCGTGGGCCACCACACCGTCACCTTCGTCAAAGGGCCAGTACGCCACCAGCCCGTGCACGTCGGGCGCCACCGGCGGCGGAGGCGCGGGCGCGGCCCTGATGACCGGTGCGATGAGCCCGTCCGCCGGTACCGGGACGCTGGCGGGACCGTCCAGCAGCCGCACCTCGTCCCAGGTCACAAAGTCGCTGCGAGCGACATCATTGGGCGAGGCCTGCACTGGAGCACTCAGCGCGGGGTCGCTGGCGAAGAGTTCCAGGTCCGCAAAGTCCTCCGGCCGCGTCCAGGTTTCCACCGGAGCGCCTTTGCCGCCGTTTTGCGAGTTGAATCGCGCCTCGACCAGGTTCTGCCCGTCGAGAGCCCAGAATCCGCGGATGAGTTCTGGCCCGTCGGCCCGCGCGGTCATCTCGGCCATCAGCAGATACGTGCGGCTGCTCTGATAATTATCCACCAGCGGCAGAGTGCTGCCTCCGGCGAAGACGCACAGCGTATCTTCCCTGATGCCCAGCGCCAGCCCCGCGCTTCTGACTTGATCGACGTCCTTACCCTTGACGCGCTGCGGGCCGATGCCCATCGCCGTGACCGAATGCTTGTCGTTGGGCACGGCTGGTCGGACCAGCAGGCAGAAGGTGTAGACGCCGCTCCTGGCCGACGGCGGCAACGCCAGCGGGCGATGAACGATGGAAACCCCCTGCCGCGCCCACTGGCCCAGGCTTCCGCCCTGCGAGGCCTCGAGCAGATTGTGCCGCAATTTGCTCGTGCGGAAGTGATAGAAAACCGTATTGCCGCGCCAGCCCAGTTCCGGGTCAAACCCGCTAACGCCCAGCGACGGCGTCTGCCCGTACGGTCGCGAATGCTCCAGATACGAGCCCGGGCCGTTAGCGACGATGAACCCGTCATACGCCAGCGTCACCGGTTTCTGCGCCCACGCGCAGGCGCTGCACGCCAGCACGAGGACAACAATTCCCCAGCAATATTTCGTGCCCTGAATCCGCATGAGGTGCTCCAGATCAAATAGAACGCAACTATTCTATTCACCCTGGAGTTTGGATTTCGGGCGAAAAAACAGCTATTCACCGCAGAGAGCTCAGAGGTCGCAGAGATTGGAGGAAGTTATTAAATCAGAACCTTCTCCATCTCTATTCTTCTCTGCGTTCTCTGCGAACTCTGCGGTGAATCAACTTTTCTACTCGCTCTTAACGCCCGTCCCGCTGTCGTCGAGCTTGATTGAGAACTTTCCGCCCTCGGCGGTGATTTTGCCCAGTTCGCCCTTGAGGCCCGAGGCAAAGCTCCACGTCACATCACCGACCTTGGCGGAACCTTTGCCGCTGCGGTGCAGTTCGATCAGCGCGTTGGCCTGCGAGAGGTTGTACTTGAGCTTGTCGGTAGTCTGCAGCGAATGAATGGCGATCGTCTGTCCGGGTTTGAGGACATATCCGAAAATCCCGACCTCGTCGATGTCGCCCACCATGGCATACGCTGCGCCGCGCATGGACCATCCGCTCTTCTCGTCCAGGCAATCGCGCCCGCCGATGTCGTAGGGGCTGGTCACGCCCACGTCGCCGATAAGCTGGTCCTGCGCGACGCGCGGCTTGTCATCTTTCACGCCGTCGACGTAGAAGGTGATGCCCGCGGCCTTGCTCGTGCCGTCGTACGTGACGGCTACATGATGCCACTTGTTATCGCCGGGCACGTCCAGGCCGCCCCAGACCTTCAGGCGGTTGTCGCGCTGCGGGTAGTTGATCGAGTTGGTCAGTTCCAGCTCGAGATGATTGCCGGTGATCATGAAGCCGATGCCCTTGATGTCGCGGAAGATCGACTCGGTGGCCTTGGCGCCGTTGGACTTGGTGATGATGTCCGATCCATTCTTGAAGTCTTCCCCGCCGCGCACCCACGCGCTGTACGTGAACTTGTGGTGGCGCTCCCAGGGCAGGTCGTTCTTGACGGCCGTCTCGTGCGGAATGCACACTGAGCTGGCTTCATGGTAGCCGTACTTCACGCCGGTATTGGCTTTGAAGTTCAGCGCCTTGCCGGCAGCGCCGTCGGTTACCCACGTGCAGCGGACCATCTTGCCATCGCTCTTGCCGGCGGAGTCCTTGGCGACATCGCCCGTGCCTTCATCAAAGTTCCAGTACGCCAGCAGCTTCTCCGGCAGCGACGGCCGCGCCTTGAGCAACTCTTCCTGCGGCACCACCGCCGAGGGGGCGGGGATGTGCGGCACGGGCACGACGGCCTTGCCGTCCATCAGCCGCACCTCGTCCCAGGTGTCGAAGTCAGTCTTCTCGCTGTCCTTCATCGACGCCTGCGGCGGCCAGAGCCCCTCGGCGTCCTTGAGGTACATCTGGAAGCGAACCAGATCGTCCGCCGACGCCCAGGTTTCCGCCTGCGCGCCCTTGCCGCCATTGTCCTCGTTGAACTTGGCGGCCGTCAGAGCCTTGTCGCCGTCGATGGCGTAGAAGCCCTTGATGAACTCGGGGCCGTCCTTGCTGACGGTCATCTCGGCCATCAGGAGGTACACAGTCTGCAGCTTGAAGTTGGGCACGATCACGAAGCGCTTGCCGCCGGCGAAGACGCAGAGGTTGTCCTCATAGTGGCCGATGCTCAGACCCTTCTCGCCGTTGTTGCCGCCGCCGTGGGCGTCGCCGGAGGTGGCCGGTTCGGCCGGAACGAAGCCGATAAAATCGTACGCGCCTTCGAAATTGGTGGTGTGGCCGTTCTTGCCCTTGGCCTTGGTCATGGGATTTTCCCACGCCTCGTACAACAGGCACAGCGTGTAGACGCCGCTGGTCGAGATCGGGGCCGTCGGCAGCATGCGCCCCACGCATCGCTGACCGTTATAGGTGTTGTGCCCAAGCGAACCCTTGGCCGTCTTCTCCAGCAAGCTGTGCTTGAGCTCACGCCCATAGCGGCTCAGGAGGTGACTTGTGCTGCCCGTCCATCCGTGCGCCTCGTCGAACCCCACCGTCTCGGCGAGGGGTCCGCCCGAAGCGACCAGCCGAATATGATTGCGATACGACCCCGCCCCTACGCTGGTGGCAAAGCCGTCATAGACCAGCGTCTTGGGCTTGTCTTGGGCAAGAGCCCCGCCGCAAATCGACAAACACGCCACAGCCGCGACCGCCAGACGAACCGTTGTTTTGAGGCGCATAGTTATAGCTCCTTGTTGAGATTGAACCGCAGGCTGTAGGACTTGTTTCGTCTCAAAAGATAACAACCGACGACGAGGACGAAAAACGGGACCCGAGGGGGACGTTAGCGGTCGAGCTTGCTCGACGCGGTTTTTCAGACCCTGTAAACGCGCGGAGCAAGTCGAAGATCCGCCGTGGCGGGCTCCGCCGCTAACTCTTCGACCCTGATCCCAATCCTCTTAATCTTCTCGATCCAGTAATCCCGCACTCCCCTATCCCGTTTCATCGTCCTCGTCGTCGTCCTCGTTCTCGTCGTCGGTTTTTTCTTCTCCTCATTCGACCCGACATATTGACACCGCGCCAGCCCAAGTGATAATGCCTTTTCCACGAAAGGAACAGTCAATGAACAAACTTTGGATCAACGCCGATCAACCGGTCGGGACTATCGACAAGCACGTGTACGGGCATTTCTCCGAGCACCTGGGCCGCTGCATCTACGACGGCTACTGGACGGGCGAGAAGTCGAGCATCCCCAACACGCGCGGGATCCGCAACGACATCGTCAAGGCCCTCAAGAAAATGGGCATCCCGAACCTGCGCTGGCCGGGCGGGTGCTTCGCCGACGAGTACCACTGGATGGACGGCATCGGCCCCAAGAGCAAGCGCCCCAAGATGATCAACACGCATTGGGGCGGCGTCGTCGAGAACAACCACTTCGGCACGCACGAGTTCTTCGACCTTTGCGAGCAGCTCGGCACAGAGCCCTACATCTGCGGCAACGTGGGTTCGGGCACGGTCCAGGAAATGCAGCAGTGGGTCGAGTACATCACCTTCGACGGCAAGAGCCCGATGACGGACCTGCGCCGAAAGAACGGCCGCGAGAAGCCCTGGAAGATCAAGTTCTGGGGCGTCGGCAACGAGAACTGGGGCTGCGGCGGCTCGATGCGCCCCGAGTATTACGCCGACAACTATCGCCGCTACGCCACTTACTGCCGCAATTTCTCGGGCAACCAGCTCTTCCGCATCGCCTGCGGGTCCTGGCATGACAACTACAACTGGACCGATGTGCTCATGCGCGAGTGCATGGGCCGCATGCAGGGCTTGAGCTATCACTACTACTGTGGCTCGGGCAAGAACTCGCGCTCGGCCACGCAGTTTGAGGAAATCGACTGGGCCTGGCAGCTCCGCGGCGCCCTGCAGATGGACGAGTTCGTCGCCCGCCACAGCACGATCATGGACAAGTACGATCCGCAGGCGACCGTGCCGCTGGTCGTCGACGAATGGGGCGCCTGGCATGCCTGCGAGAGCGGCACCAATCCCGGCTTCCTGTACCAGCAGAACTCCATCCGCGACGCGCTGGTCGCCGGCGTGACGTTCAACATCTTCCACAAGCACTGCAAGCGCGTGCGAATCGCCAACATCGCCCAGACGATCAACGTCCTCCAGGCCGTCGTGCTGACCGAAGGCAAGAAGATGATCCTGACACCCACGTACCATGTCTTCGACATGTTCCAGGTGCACCAGGATGCGGCCGCCCTCAACATGGCCCTCGAGAGCGACAACTACGTCTGCCAGGACGTGACGCTGCCAGCCGTCAGCGCATCGGCCTCGAAGGACGCCAAGGGCAAGGTACACGTTTCGCTGTGCAACCTGGACGCCGACAAGGCGCAGGAGATTTCCGGCCTGGTCCGCGGCGCCGACGGCGCCAAGGTCAGCGGCACGATCCTGACCGCCCCGGCCATCAACACCTGCAACACCTTCGACAAGCCCAACGCCGTCAAGCCCCAGGATTTCGACGGCGCCACCCTCAAGGCCGGCAAGCTGACCGTCAAGCTGCCCCCCAGAAGCGTGGCGGTGCTGGAAATAGCGTAAGAGCAGCTTTCAGCTATCAGCTGTCAGCTCTCAGCATGAAGAGAAGCAGGCTTAGGACTTCGGGCCTCAGACCCCTGGCGCCCCAAGCCAGAGGTCTGGGGTCTTTTTTTAACTGAAAGCTGATAGCTGATGGCTGATAGCTTGTGTAAATCCTGCCGCACCAGCGTGCGAATCCCCCCGCACGAGGTCCAGCGCATCCTCGAAGAATACCTGCGCGATCATCCCCAGCCCCAGGCCGACGAAACAATCATCCAGCGCCGCCTGAAACTCTGCCAGTCCTGCGACGCCCTCCAGTACTCCACCACCTGCCGCCACTGCGGCTGCCTGGTGGCGGTTCTCGCCCGCCTGAAGAACAAGAACTGTCCGCATCCCGATAACTCCCGGTGGTGAAAGGAATCTTACTCCGCGATTCGCCCTTGGTCGCGGGCGAAAGAAGCGAGGCCGCGCCGGGACCATTGTGGTAACTTCTTGTTCAGAAATAACCCTATCCTCAGCTCGCGCAATAGGCAAGAATGCCTGCTGCAGGGCCGTCAAATGCTCGCATGGGATGATCAATGGAACTGGTAATCTTCATCGGGATGCAGGGCAGCGGGAAGTCGACGTTCTTCCGCGAGCGGTTCTTCGACACACACGTGCGCATCAACCTCGACATGCTCAAGACCCGCCATCGCGAAAAGGTTTTGTTTGAAGCCTGCCTGGCCGCCAAGCAGCCGATGGTGATCGACAACACCAACCCGACCCCCGCCGACCGCGCCCGCTACATCCCCGCCGCCAAAGCCGCCGGCTTCCGCGTGATCGGCTACTACTTCGACTCGGATTTGGAATCCTGCCGAACCCGCAACGAATCCCGCACCGCCAGCAAGATCATCCCCCTTCAAGGCCTCATCCGCACGCTCAGAGCCCTTGTGCCGCCGGTGGCAACCGAAGGATTTGACGGGTTATCCTGTGTCACGATCAACAGCAATGGAGAGTTTGTATTTTCAGAACCAGGGATACAGGAATGATCACCCGATAACAGTCGCAAGGGAGCAATCGTGAAAGACAACATTACGGACATGAAGGCAGCAAAGAAGATCTGCCTGGATCTTCAGAAGTATCCGACTGTGCCACACCAGCCTGCCAAAAATAAGTTCATCAGCCAACTTCACGATCTGGCATCCGCTTGTCAAGAAGTGCAAGAAACGGATGTTGCGTCTTACATGCGAGAGAATGCATTGCCTGAGCTGCTGCGAATCTTCGATGGCCATTGTGGGCATCCCGATGCGAACAAGTCCGACCTGCTTTTTATGTTGAAGATATTTGCCATGTACGGCTACATCGAAGGCGTCAAGAGAATCGTGGCCGCCTCGCGGAGTGAAGACTACGCGGGTGAATATCTCTGGTCGATCATATTCAGCATCGTCAGCGAAGACGCTGCGGCATCCAATCTTGTCTTGGACGGCCTCCGTGATCCATTGCCATCCGGATTTGCCGGCATCGCCTTTTTGGATATGTGTAATACTTTGGCCCGCGGAAGAGGACTTGCGGAACATCCTTTCGATTCGCAGCAAGGTCGGACGAAGCTTGAATCCTGGTTAAGCAGCAATAAGGAAGATGATGTCTCCAACGCGATAAGCGCCACGGCGGCGCTGCCATTCCTTCAGTCCCCCGGGCGAGATGCTCTCTTTTCCCTGGCGATGGATCATCTATCTCCTGCCGTGCAACTCGAAGGAGCCTGGGCATGTGCGCACACTGGCAACCAGCGCGGACTAAATGTTCTCCAAGAAAAGTGCCTTGATGTCACCCTATCGACAAGAGCGCAGAAATATCTCCAAGAACTTGGGCGTGAGGACATGATTCCCGAGTCTATTGAACCGGATTTCATGGCCAGAGCGGAGATGTCCGCCTGGCTGGAATACCCCACCGAATTCGGGCGTCCACCAACAAGTATTGAAGTCTATGACACGCGGGAACTCTACTGGCCCCCCACTGATGACCTTCGACAAGTCTGGCTTCTGAAGTATCTATATGATTACGATAACCTAAAGGATGCAGGCCTCGGGATGGTCGGATCAACCACATTCGCTCTTTTCAGCGAAACTACAAGCACAATGTCACCGGAAGATGCCTATGGCCTCCATTGCGCGTGGGAACTGATGAACAAACAGGACTCGCGCGCACCAAAAGAGCGCTCAGCCGCAGCCGGTCGGAAGATTCTTTCCCTGTATAATGATGGCTTCTAGTGAGTTGAAAGTAATGCTCCTGATGAGCAAATATGATCCGTCCAAGTACGCCCTCGACCTCAAGAAGGTCCCACATGTTGTCACGGCTGAATTGCCGGGGGCGAAGTCGCGGGCTCTGCACTCGCGATGCACGAAGCACTTCAAGGGGCTCAGCGAGCAGGTGAAGCTGTTTCCGGTGGCGTTTGAATCCGGGAGCGGGTGCGAGCTGGTGGACGTCGATGGGAATCGGTACATCGATTTTTCGTCGGGGATCTATGTGGCGACGTTGGGGCATTGCCATCCCAAGATCACGGCCGCGGTTGCCAAGTATGCGGGTATGCTGATGAATGCGCATGACTTCACTACCGAGATCAAGACGCGGCTGGTGGAGAAGATGGCGGCCGTCTTGCCGGGGGATTTGAAGGGCTTTCAGTTTTACGACTGCGGGACGGCGGCGGTCGAGGCGGGGCTGCGGATCTGCCGCGCAGCGACGAAGAAACACGAGATGATCTCGTGCTTCTACGACTTCCACGGCAAGACGTACGGGGCGGTTTCGCTGGCGCACATCCGCTCGAGCGTCTACGGGCCCACGCGGGCGCCGGGGTTCCACATGGTCCCGCGGCCGGACCCGTACCGCCCGCACTGGACGAAGGCCGACGGCACGATCGACACCGACCGCTACATCGCGTTCTACGAGGAGTACCTCGACCGCGGGACGTGCGGGCAGGCCGCGGCGTTCGTGATCGAGCCGATCCAGGGCTGGGGCGGCTCGGTCATGCCGCCCGATGACTTCCTGCCCAAGCTGCGGGCGTTCTGCGACCGCCACAAGCTGATGCTGATGGCCGACGAGGTGCTGACAAGCTGGGCCCGCACGGGCAAGTGGCTCTGCTGCGAGCACTGGGGCGTCGTGCCGGACGTCGTCACGCTTGGCAAGGGATTCGGCAACGGCTTTCCCGTCACGGCCGTGGCTGTGCGCGAGCCGTTCATGGAGACCTTCGAGGCGATCTCGGCATCGAGCAGCTACGGCGGCAACCCGATGGCGTGCGCGGCCGCGCTGGCGTCGATCGAGGTGATCGAAGAGGAAGATCTGCTCGCCCGCGCGGCGGCGTTGGAAACGCTCTTCGCCGCGCGCATGAAGGCGTGGAAGGACAAGTTCCCCATCGTGGGCGACGTTCGCGTCAAGGGCTGCCTGATGGGCGTCGAGTTGGTCAAGGACCGCTCGACCAAGGAGCCCTTCCCCGAGGCCGGCAAGCTCGTGTACCAGCGGGCGTTCGCCAAGGGGCTGGCGTGGATCCCGGCTGGGCACATTTTGCGCATGAGCCCGCCGGTGGTGATGCCCGACGACGTGGCGCACAAGGCGATGGATCTGATCGAGGAATCGCTCGGCGAGGTCCAGAAGCAACTGGGCTACGTGTAGCATGGGCGTCCCGCCCATGAGTAGCACGGGCATCTTGCCCGTGTTCTTGCGTGGCATGGGCGTCTCGCCCATGCTCTTGTGTGGCACGGGCGTCTCGCCCGTGCATCAGGGACTGCATGGGCGAGACGCCTATGCCACACAACGGCTACGGAGAAGATTGCTCAAGGCAGGCACAGGCCGATGCGATATTACGCCCCGCGAGGTGATGTTCCTCGTGGGGTATCCGCACGTGCAGCGGGTCTCAACCGGCATTGCCGATCCGCTCCACGCCACGGCCTTGTGCCTCGACGACGGAGCCACCGCGATCATCAGCGTGTCGGCCGACGTGCTGTACGTTTCAGCAGATCTGGTCGGGCACTGCCGGCGGCGCATCGCGGCCCGCACGGGCGTGCGCGGCGAAAACGTGCTCATCAGCGCGACGCACACGCACTCGGCGCCGGTGACGTGCGAAGTGCTGGCCTGGCGCGACGACCCGGTCGTACCGCCGCCGGATGAGCGATATCTTGCGCTGCTGGCCGATGGGATAGTCTCGGCCGCCTGCGTAGCGTTCGAGCACTCCGCCCCGGCCGAACTGGCCATCACGTCGGCGATGATCGACGGCGTCGGGAGCAATCGCCTGTCACCCGATGGCCCGCGGGATCCACAGGCCGGGCTGATCGTCGTGCGGCGTTTATCCGACAAGCAGATCGTGGCGGTGCAGATGTTCTACTCGATGCATCCGACGGTGCTGCACGAGGACTCGACGCTGGTCTCGGCGGACTTTCCCGGTTATGCGCGGGCGTTCATCGAAAGCCGTTGCGGCGGGCGGGTGGTCTATCACACCGGCCCATGCGGGAACCTCAGCCCGCGATATCACGTCAAGGCCCAGACGCTCGCCGAGGCGCAGCGCCTGGGCAGCCGCCTGGGTGAGCAGGCGTGCTCTGCCATCGACGCGCTGGGCGACGCGAACTTCCGTAGCGATATCACCCTCGCAGCCGCCAGCGGCACGGCGCAGCTCCCTTGCCGCACGTTCCCCGCCCCTGGCGATGCGGCCGCTCATCTCGCGGCGGCGCGCGAGGGGTACCAGCGCCTCGTGCGAGACGGCGCCCCGCGCGCGGCAGTGCGTACGGCTGAGTGCAGCGTGTTCGGGGCCGAAGAACTTCTCACCCTCGCCAAAGCGCAGGCCGACGGCACTCTGGCGGCGGTGCAGCAATCGCACGCTCAGGCGGCGGTGCAGGTATTCCGCATCGGCGAGGCATACGTGGCGGCGCTGCCGGGCGAGTGCTTCGTTGAGTACGCGCTGGAAATCAAACGAGGCGCGGGCGGGCACGTATTCGTCACGAGCCTGGCCAACGGCCATCTGCAGGGGTACATCACCACCCCCGACGCGCAGGGCTACGAAGCGGACCTGAGCCTGTTCGAACCGTCGGCCGGGGCGCTGCTGGTCGAGACGACGCTGGACTTGATCACCAACATGGAGAGCGGCGCGAATGATCCTGGCGATTGATCTGGGCACGACGAACTTCAAGGCCGCGGTTTTCGACGGCGGCTTGGCGCGCCTGGGCGAAGCCTCCGCCGCCGCGCCATACACGGTCAATGACGGCCAACGCGTCGAGATGGACGCCGACGAGGTCTGGGCGACCGTCGCGGAGTTGATCGTCCAGACGTGCAAAATCGCGGCGTCGCGCACTACGGATATCGACTGCGTGGCCATCACCAGCCAGGCCCAAAGCTTTACCGTTCTCGACGGCCGCGGCCGAGCACGCACGGCAGTGATCAGTTGGCTCGACAAGCGCGGCGAACCCAATGCCCGCGATTTGCCCGAGAGCTTGTCGCGCGGCTGGCACGACCACTGCAGCTTTTCCGCCCTGACGGGGCAGATGCAACTGGCTCAACTGCTGCGGCTGAGGCAGCACGCCCCGCGCGTGCTGGAGGAACCGGCGCGAGTAGTTCCGCTGCCGGCGCTGATCTTCGAGCGTCTTGGCGGAGTCAGTCTCACCGACGATAACCTGGCGGCCATGAGCGGCATGTATTCGCTCAAGAGCGGGCTCTGGCGCGAAGAGTCGCTGCAGGCGTGCGGCTTGGGCGCTGGGCAAATGCCCAAGCTCGTTGCGATCGGGTCGGCCCATGTGGCCACCGCGTCGGATCCGTCAGTGCCGCTGGCCGCGGGCGTGCAATTCGTGCCGGCAGGCAACGACCAGACGGCAGGCGCCTTTGGCAATGGCTGTCGCAGCGGCGAAGTGGTAGTGACGCTGGGCACGGCCCTGGTGGCGTATCGCTATGCAGGCACGCAGGCCGGGCCTTACAACGCCGGCGGGTGCTGGGGCCCTTATCCCGGTGCCGGATTCTACGAACTGGCGTTTCGAGATGAGGGATGTCAGGCTGTGGATTGGGCAGCGGAGACACTGATGCCAAGGGCGGGTGTCGCGGATCTGGTCGAAGCGGCCGGGCGCGGCCAGACCGCAGTAACGGCCGACAGTGGGCTCTTCACGCCCAGCCGCATGCGAACGCCCGCAGCGTGGACGGGCGAACTGCCCACGCGGGAGATCAAGGCCTACGCGGTGCTCGAAGGCGTGGCGATGAGCCTTCGCCAACTCGTGCGCGACGATCTGGTGTGCCCAGCCGGCACGGTGGTGCGCGCCGTCGGCGGCGGAAGCCGCAGCAGTGTCTGGCTGCAGCTTATCGCCGACGTGCTGGACTGCCCCGTCCATCGCGGGCGCGGAGATAGCCTGCTCGGGGCAGCGCTGATGGCCGCCGGCCGCACGGCTGACGAGTCCGGCGGCGAAACCTTCCACCCGAGCGCAACGAACCGCGCGCTGCTGGAGGCGCGGTTCGAGCGATGGCGCCACCTGTAGTGTGGCATGGGCGTCTCGCCCGCTGGCTGGCATGATTCCCTCCTTTGCTGAAGTTGTCGGTTGATCTTAGACGGCCTTGAGCGTCTTGCGTCGGCGCGGGGTGCGGTTGGGCGAGCCCTCTGCCATGTCCGCCGTCCAGAGCCCCGACAGCACCGAGTATGGTTCCGTGCGGACGAGATCCACGTGCCGCTGCGCGGCGGCGTCTTCCTTCTTCATCAGCAGCCACTGCTCCTTGCCGGCGGCCTTGGCGGCCGAGCGCACCAGCATGAACACGCCGTGCAGCTTGACGCCATGCAGCCGCACCTCGACGTGACCCTTCTCGATTGCCGCGCCCAGGTCCGCCTCCGGATGCTTGGGGCTGGTGAGCGTCTCGAATGTGCCGTAGTCCCACACGATGACGTAGCCGGCGCCATACTGGCCGGGCGGGATCTCTCCTTCGAACCCCGCATAGGAGAGCGGATGGTCCTCCACGTGCACGGCCAATCGCTTGTCGGCCGGGTTCATGCTCGGGCCCTTGGGAACAGCCCACGAGGCCAGCACATCCCCGGCCTGGAGGCGAAAGTCGTAATGCTCCGTCCGCGCGTCGTGCTTTTGCACCACGAAGATCGGCTCGGCTTTGCCGGCTCGGCGGGCTCGGCCGACAGGCTCGGGGGTCTGCTCGAAATCTCGCTTACGCTGGTATTGGGCCAAGCCGGCTTCATGGCGTGCTCTGCCCTTGGAATCGCGGTTGCTCTGCCATTGCGGCGGCGACTCGAGCTCGTCGGTCTTGATGCCCGGCAGCACCTGTCGCAGCGTCAGGGCCGCTTCGAACAGGTCGCCGTCCTTCTCAAGGCGCTCGATTACTTGCTTCGGGCTGAAGATGAGCCCGTCGGTGCTGCGAGCTTTGATAGCCGCGGCGAGTTCTTCCCACGAGACGGGCATCGAGACCCTCGGCTCGGGCGTCGCTCGCAGAGAGTAGACGCAGACAGTGGTCTTGTGCTCGTCGTTCTGGCTCCAGTCGATGAAGACCTTGCCGCCACGGTGCTCCTTGCGCATCTTGCTGGTGACGCGATCTGGATAATGCTTCTCCATCAGCAGCGCGACGGTCTGGGCGAACTGTTTGGTCTGGTCGAACGTCACCGGCGTGTTGAGCGGGACGTAACAGTGCACACCGTTCTTGCCCGAGACCTTCGCCAGCGCCTGCAGGCCGATGCCCTCCAGCACGCGGCGCAGCAGCAGGCACACCTCGGCGGCCTCAAGCAGACCCGCCGGCGGGCCCGGGTCCAGGTCGAACGCTACAGCCGTAGGCATCTGCGGCGCCATCCCGCGCGACAGCAGCACGTGCAATTCCAGCGACGCGAGATTCGCCACCCATATCAGCCCCGGCAGGTCCGTCACGCTGCAGTAGCGTATGTCGGCGCCGCCCTTGTGCTGCACGTGGGTCGTCGTCATCCACGCCGGGCGGTGCGAGGGGCAGCGCTTCTCGTAAAACGACTGGCCGTCGACGCCGTCGGGGTACCGCTTGAGCGTCAGCGGCCGCGCACGCACGTGCGGCAGCAGCCACGGCGAGACGCGGCGGTAGTAGTCCAGCACGTGGGCCTTGGTCGTGCCGGCGGCGGGGTAGAGCACCTTGTCGAGATTGCTCAGGTCGAGCGGGCGGTCCTGGATGACGACGCGCGTCTTGGCCATCACGACGATTCCTTCGCCCGCGCCAGGCTCTCTTCCAGTGCCGTCACCAGGTCGATCTCCTCAGCCTTGCCTTTGCCTTCCTCGCCCTCCTCGTGAGCGGCCTGGGGCGCCTCGACAAAGGCGTGCTGCTTCTTCTTGCGATGGATGAGCGCCTCGACGCGGCGCTGGTATTCGTCCTTCAGGGCAGAGGGCTTGAAGTGCCCGCTGGACTTGGTGATGGCCGTGCGCATGGCCTTGATATCCGCGGCGTTGGCCGAGGCCTCTTGGACGATCCCCTCGCTGGATCGCACCTGCTGAGCGTAGCGCAGCGTGATCAGGCACAGCCCGCCGTCGATGCTCTCGATGGCGGCCAGGTACTGCTGGGCGTGCATGACGAACTGCCCGATGCCGGCTTTCTTGAGCCGCCCCAGCGTCTCGACCAGCAGCTGGTACGGCTTATCGGCTCCGGTAGGCACGAGATAGTATGGGCGGTCGTACAGGGCCGGGTCGATCTGCGCAGTGTCGACAAACTCCGTGATCTCGATGGTCTTGCTGCGTTTGGGGGAGATGGCCTCGATTTCGCTGTCCTCGATAATGATGTATTTTTCGGGCTCGACCTCGTAGCCGCGCAGGATGTGCTCGGGATGCACGAACGTCTTGTGCACCGGGCAGAACATACGCCGCGACAACCGCGAGTGGTCGCTGCGGTGCAGCAGATGAAACGCCGTCCGGCGCGACTGCCCAGCCGGGACCATCGCCACCGGCACAGCCACCAGGCCGAAGGTCACAGTGCCCGACCACAATGCATGTCGATCCGAAGGCATGGCTATTTCCTTTCCTCCAGAACAACCTCCTTGGGGTCCTTGTCGTCGCGCAGGCCCATAAATGACGCCTGCTGCAGCCGCTGCCCGGCCGGCCAGCGGCGATAGTCGATCTCGGCTACCAGGCGCGGGGCCAGGTAAACCGCCGGCGCAGGTCCTCGGTCGACCGCGTCGGCGAATGGGCTCTTCTTGCGCTGCAGCCTTTTGAACATCGCTGGCAGTTCGTGATGGAGACGCGCGTCAAAGCCCGTCCCCACGCGTCCGGCAAAGTGCAGACCGCCCGTGTCATCGTAATACCCCACCAGCAGCGAGCCGACCTGCGCAGCGTTTTCCGCACGCGGCTCCCAGCCGCCGACGACGAACTCCTGGCGGTGTACGATCTTGATCTTGATCCACTCGCCGCTGCGTTGCCCGGGCCGGTACGGCGACTGCGGCCGCTTGGCGACCAGCCCCTCCAGCCCCCACTGCCGCGCATTGGTAAGCATGTCCGGCCCGCGTCCTTCATAGCTGGGCGGGACTCGCCACCGCTTCTGCGTCAGCGATATGCCTGCCAGCTCCGCCCGGCGCGTGCGGTAGGGTTCGCACAACAGCGACCGCCCGTCCCGCCACAGAATGTCGAAGAGAAAGTACATCACCGGAACCGCAGCCACGCCCCGCCGCACGCGACCGCTCGTCAGGTGCATACGGTGTTGAAGCTGATGAAAGCTCGGCCGCCCTTGTTCGTCGGGGGCGACGATCTCGCCGTCGAAGATGGCACTGCTGCAGCCGACTTCCGCCGACTGCGGCGCCAGTTCGGGATAGCGGCCGGTGATGTCGTTGAGGTTGCGGCTTTCCAGCGTCATGCGCCCGCCGCTCCAATAGCACAAGGCTCGCACGCCGTCCCATTTGTACTCGTACGCCCATCGCTCCTGGTCGAACGGCATCTGACCGCCGACCGCGAGCATCGGCTGCAGGTGCACCGGCATGTCAGGCCGCGCGGGCACGTTTCTTCTTTCCTCCGCCCTTGGTTTCTTTGCTTCTGCCGCCTTTGATCTGGGCGACGCTGGCCTGGAGAACATCCAGCAGTTCGCGCGGCTGCGTGGCTTTGGTCTTGGCGGCTTTTTGCTTCTTGACCTGTCCGCCGCCGGCCTTGGTCTTGATCAGATCCTCCAGCGCCGCCTGGAAGTCGTCGCGGTACTTGCTCACGTCGAAGTCGGAGGTCAACTGATCCACCAGGTATTCAGCCGTCTGGAGCTCTTTCTGCGAGAGCTTGGCGTGGGGCAGTTCCAGGTCTTTCACCGCGACAACTTCATCACCCGTTCGTAGCGTCACCAGTTCAAGCATGCCGCCGCGGCTGCGGAGGGCGCCGACATACGAGCGGTTGCGAAAAGCCCATTTGCAGATACCGACCTTCCCGGACTCTTCGATCGCTTGCACCAGCGCGGCGTACTTGTCCGGTTCCTCATCAGGCCCCAGGTAGTACGGCCGCTCGAAATAGCGCCCGTCGACTTCATCGGCGGGTACAAAGCTGTCAACATTGATGCCGCGCCCTGATTGCGGCTGAAGCTCTTCCAGTTCCTTGGGCTCGACCAGGACGTACCGGTTCTCGTCCACCTCGATGCCTTTGATGATGTCGTCGCCTTCGACGGGCTTGTCCTCGAGTTGGCAAACCATCTGCTGGCCGAGGCGGACGTTGTCCTGGTCGTGCAGGAGGTGGAAGGAGATGCCCCGGCTTTCGGAGGCGGCGTACATCCGAACGCCCACGCGTATTTTGCCCACCGTTATCACGCCTCGCCACATGGTACGGATGGCCATGGCGTTTACCTCCATGCGCCCGCCGCCGCGGCGGTTTTGGGCGCCGCGCGGCGGCGGGCATTTCGGCAGGCGGGAGCAGGCCCCGCCAAGGTGCTTCACATCACCGGGTTCACGTTGGTCAAGGCGATCTCCGAGAGCTTATGATCGGTCTGGCCCTCTTCGTCCAGCGTCTGCTGAAGCAAGTCGGCTACATCGTCATAGTTCAGGTGTTGCGCGAACGAGCGAGCCGCGCCGTAAGCGGCGATTTCATAATGCTCCAGTCGCTGGGCCGCGGCGATCAGGGCCGCGTCCTTCACCTGCGGGTCGCCATCGGCCTTTATCAGGGCTTCGCCTTCCTGGAGGATGCCCTTGATGCCGTCGCAAGTCTCGCGCTCGGGTTCCATATCGAGGCATTCGAAGCATTGTTCGAGGCGGCGTTTCTGGGCCTCGGTCACCCGAAGATGCTCACGGAACGCGGCCTTGAGCTGAGGATCGCTGGCGGCTTCTTCCATCTCCGGCAGCGAATCGATCAGCCTCGACTCGACGTCATAGAGATCCTTGAGTTCCTCGACGAGCAGATCCTCCATGCTGTCGAGGGACTTCACTCCGCTTCTCAAATATCCCATGATGGACATAGTCGGTCTCCTTACATCCTGGGTCTGGGTCCATGCCGCCCTGTCAGTCCCAGTATCAATGAGACGATGAACACGACGACAAAGATCCAGAACAGTATCTGTGCGATCGACGCTGCCCCGGCGGCGATCCCGCCAAAGCCGAAGATCGCCGCTATAATAGCGACCACCAGAAATACCAATGCCCAGTACAACATAAGTCACCTTCCTTCGTGGTTATCTGTAGCTTTCTGCCTTTGGCGCGAGCCCGCCCCATCACAAGACATGCTAGGTGCGGCCCAAAAGGCAATCAACAATCCAAGGCGCAGCAGATAGCTGATTTGACCGTCAAAGGAGTTCTTAGCCGTAGCACGGGCGTCTCCGTGAGTGGCATGGGCGTCTCGCCCATGCTCCCTGATCGTTCAACAATCCAGCAACACGGGCGGGACGCCCGTGCCACTCATGGGCAGGATGCCCCTGCTACTGCCCGATAAATCGCAGCAGACCGTCGAGGATCGTCAGCGGGTGCGGCGGGCAGCCGGGAATGTACAAGTCTACCGGCACGACCTCGGCCGCGCCGCCACAGACTTCCTCATGGCCGCCGTAGGCGCCGCCGGAGATCGCGCAGGCGCCGACGGCGATGACGATCCGAGGCTCCGCAAGCGCCTGGTACGTCTTGAGCAGCGCCAGGCGCATGTTGGCGGTAACAGGGCCGGTGATCAGCAGCCCGTCGGCGTGGCGCGGCGAGGCCACGAATGAAATGCCTAAGCGCCCCATGTCCCACGCCGGCGTGCCCAGAACGTTGCAGTCGGCTTCGCAGGCGTTGCACCCCCCTGCCGACACCTGCCGCAGCTTGAGCGAACGGCCGAACAGCTTGGCCGCACGCTCGACCAGAGCCGGGGCAAAGGGCTGGCTGTCGGCGGCCACCAGAAGATCCTCGCGTGCCGCGGCGGCGAGGCGGTATTCGTCGCTGAACTTCACCGCCGCATTGGGGCAGGCATTCTCGCACGCTCGGCAGAAGAGGCACTTTCCCGTGTCGATGCGCAGCGAGGGCTTGCCGTCGACCACTTGCGGCTGAAGGGCGCCCGTGGGGCAAAGCTCGCCGCAACCGGCGCAGGCACCGCCGGTGCACGTGGGCGAGATCACCGGCCGCCCGGCAAAGCGGTCCGGCAGAGCCGGGGCAGGCCCGGCCGGATATTTCATCGTCCGGTGCTTCTGAGCCAGTCGTTCTCGTATCACGCGCAGCACGGGCTACCTCACAAATCGTGGCCGCAGTAGGACAGATTGAAGCTCTTGTTGCACAGCGGAAAGTCGCTGATCTGCTGATCGCGCAGCGACATCGCCAGGCCGAACCAGTTGTGGAACGAGGGGTCCACCACCTTGTAGGCGGCGATGCACCCTTGGGCGTCGGTGGCCAGCGTGTGGCAGATCTCGCCCCGCCAGCCTTCTACCAGCGTCACGACCATCTTGCCGCCGGCGGCCGGTCCGGCCTTGTTGGCAGCCGCCCCGGCCGGAAGGGCCCGGAGCTGGTCGCGCACGAACTCGAACGAGCGCTGGATCTCCTGCCATCGCACGTAGGCACGGGCGAAGCAGTCGCCGCTGTGCCACGTCGAGACCGGCAGCGTCGCGAAGCGATAGATGCCGTAGGCGTGATTGAACCGCACGTCGCGCTCGAGGCCGCACGCGCGGGCGGCGGGACCTACCAGGCCGATATCACTGGCCGTCTCGGCGCTGACAACGCCGGCGCCTTCAAACCGCGCCAGGACCGAGGGGGCCTCGAACATCAGCTCGACAGCCGTTCGCACATCCTTCTCGGCAGCATCGAGCTTGACGAGCATGTCGTCGGCCCGCTCGTGGTCAAGGTCCCACGCTGCGCCGCCGGGGCAGATGAGCCCGCGCCCGAATCGGTTGCCGCAGATCGCAGCGGTCAGGTTCAGCAGGTCGCCGCGAAGGCGTCCGCAGTAGTTCTGCGTGGGCAGGAAGCCGACGTCGCCAGCCAGGGCGCCCAGGTCGCCAACATGATTGGCCAGGCGCTCAAGCTCGGCGGCGATGCCGCGGATGGCCTGCCCGCGGGGCGGCACGTGCGTGGCCGTCAGCGACTCCATCGCCCGGCAGTACGCAAGCATGTGCCCGACGGTGGTGTCGCCGGCCAATGTTTCGATGTAGTGCCTCGTTCGCGGGCCGGGATTGACCACCAGCGCCCGCTCGATCCCGCGGTGCTGGTAACCCAGCGAGATCTCCAGGTGATAAACCGTCTCGCCCAGGCACTGAAAGCGGAAGTGCCCCGGCTCGATCACGCCGGCGTGCACCGGGCCCACGGCTACCTCGTGCACTTCGTCGCCTTCCATGTGGTGAAAGTTCGTCAGGCCAATCTTCTGGCCAGGGTTCGAGAAGCGGACGGGCTTGAGCCATGGATGACCGGTCGGCTCGATGCCCCACTGCTCGAAGATCTCGCGTTCAAACCAGTGCGCCTGCGGGCAATCCGGCGTGAGCGATTGAAAAGAGCCCTTGGCATCGGCGGCGATGACGCCCAACTCGGATCGCTTGTCAAAGGCAAGCACGCAGATGAGCCGGGCGCCTTGGCCGGGGTGGCGCAGGCTTTCCAGCCTGCCGGACACAGCCTGGAACGGCTGTGCCACGAAGAACGAGGCAATGCGCGCGCCGCACTCGACCTGCGTGACGACGGTCTCACGCAGTTCATTAATGTCGGCCGGCGGGATGGCCGAGGCGTCGAAGCACTCGCCGTTGCGGACTTTCAGCAGAAGGTCGCCGTTCATCAATGGCCTCCTGCGGCTTGTTTGAGCACCGCGTCCAGCCAGGGCGGCATGTATACGCCCAGGGTCAAGGCGGCTGCGCACAGTGCCGCCGGCGGCGCGACGGCCCAGAGCGGCTCGCGCCCCGGCGCCGGCGTCGCGCAGACCTCCGGTGTGCGCGTCCCAAAGACCATGGGCAGGATGATTCTCGCCATGGCCGCGAAGGCCACCCCCAGCGCCGCCAGGTACGCCGTGGCGACAAGATATCGATGGTCGGCCAGCAGGCCCTGGAGGATCGCCAGTTCGCTCATGAACGAGCCGAACGGCGGAAAGCCCGCCACGGCCAACAGTCCGGCCAGCCACAGCACGCCGCTGGCAGGTCGGCCCTGGAGCAGCCCGCGGATTTGCGGGCAGCTCTTGGTGTGGTACGACGCCAGGATGTTGCCGGCCACAAGGAACAGCATGGCCTTGATGAGCGAGTGGTTGACGGCGTGGAACATGCTGCCCGCGGCCGCAACGCCGCCGGCGCCGACGCCCAGGGCCAGAATGCCCATGTTCTCGACGCTCGAGTACGCCAGCATGCGCTTGAAGTCGACCTGGTGGACGATGAAGATCGCCGCCACCGCCATCGACACCAGCCCCAGCAGCACCAGCAGCGAGCCGCTGAAATCGGCCATCCCTGCGGCCGAGGTGATGGTGTGCACGCGCAGGATCGCCAGAAAAGCACAGTTGAGCAGCGCCCCCGACAGCAGGGCCGAGACCAGCGACGGGGCCTCGCTATGCGCGTCGGGCAGCCACGTGTGCATCGGCGTCAGGCCCATCTTCGTGCCATAGCCGACCAGGCAGAGGATGAACGCAGCCTTGAGCCACATCGGGTCGAGTGAGGCCGCATGGGCGAGCATCGACTCCATCGTCAGGTGCGCGCCGCTAGTAGCGCCGGCCACCGCCAGGAAGAAGTTGCCCAGCATCGCAAGGGCGATTCCGACCGAGCAGATCAGCAGGTACTTCCAGGTGGCTTCGAGGCTGCGGTGATGGCGGTGGAAGTAAATCAGCGGCGCGCTGGCCAGCGTCGTGGTCTCTACCGCCACCCACAGCAGACCCAGGTTGCGGCTGACTGCCGTCAGGCTCATCGTCGCCAGGAACACCAGCAGGCAGGCGGTGAATGCGGCCTGGGGGCTGTTGGTGAAAAGGAAGCCTTCCTCGTAGTCGGTGACTCTTTCGTCGCCCTGGCTGGCGAGGTATCCCGCAGCGTAGAATGCGGCCACCAGAAAGAGGGCCGTGGTGATGCTCAGGAACAGCAGGCCTGTCGAGTCGAGTTCAAGCCAGCCGCCGGCGGTCGGGGACGGGTGCCAGATCCAGCACGCCGCCACCATCGCCGCCTGCGCGACGGCCGTAGCGATCAGGAGCCCGCGCCGCAAGCGGTGATGGCGCAGGATCGCACAGACCCCTCCGCTCAGCGCCGGCAGCAACAGGATGGCCCAGATCACGCCTCTACTCCTTCAGGGCCGACAACTTGTCGGTGTCTATGTGGTCGAACTCGCGGCTGATGTGGTAGATCGCGATGCCCATTACCAGCACCGCCACCAGCACGTCCAGCAGCACCGCCATCGCCACCAGCAGCGTCTCGTTGACGGCGAAAGCCATGCCAAAAGCGTTGATCCCGTTCTCCATCGTCAGGTAACCCAGCACCTGCGTGATGGCCTTCTTGCGGCAGATGATCAGGAACAGCCCCGTCACGGCAGTGAACAGCGCGGCCGCCAGCAGCAGACCATTGGACTGGTCGCCCTTGACCTGCAGCGACGACGTCACCAGCAGGCACAGCCCGAGCAATATCACGCCCAGCAGCAGCGAGAGATTAAAGCCCACCAGCGGCTCGATCTCGCGCGACGCCGCCGCCTCGCGCACCGCCCGCCGCAACAGCCAGGGCAGCAGCACCGCCTTGATGAGCACGCTGAGAATCACGATCAGGCCCATCTGCCACTGGACGTGCGGCCAGTTCACCGCCACCGCTGTGGCGCCGAAGAGCACCGCTTGCGCCGCGACCGTCTGAATGCACGCGGCGATGCGGCTGCTGGCCAGCAGGCGGAAGTTCAGCAGCATCAGCACCACGATCAGGATGTAAAGCGTCGCCGGCATTGTTTACCTCAAAACCAGCACCAGCGCCAGCAGCGAGAGCACCACGGCCGCCAGCAGCAGTTGCGGGACGCGCAGCATTCGCAGGCGCGCCATACCCGATTCCACCAGCCCCACTGCCACAACGACCACGGCCACGCCGCCGGCGCCCACAAGCAGATCACACCAAGGGCAATTCGTGCGGATGGGCAGGATGATGCCCGAGAGCACGGCCGCGTACGTCCAGAGCTTCAGGGCGGCGCCGTACTGGATGGCGGCAAAGTCCGGGCCGGTGTGGTCGAGCACCATCACCTCGTGGATCATCGTCAGTTCCAGGTGCGTGTTGGGGTCGTCGAAGGGAATGCGGGAGTTCTCGGCCAGCAGCACGATGAAGACCGCCGCGCCCACCAGCAGCAGCGCCGCAGCCGCCAGCGGAGGCAAAGCCGCCGGCGAAAGGGCCGCGAGCATCGCGCTGAGCGAGAGTTTGCCCGTCAGCACCGCCATCGACGCCAGACCCAGCAGCATCGCCGGCTCGGCCAGGGCGGCAAACTGCACCTCGCGGGAGGCGCCCATGCCTTCAAACGCCGAACCGGTATCGAGGGCGGCAAGAACCGTGGCCAGGCGCATCAGACCCAGCATGTACGCCAGCAGCACCAGGTCGCCGGTGAAGGATGCTACCGCCGGCACGCCGCCCAGCGGCACCACCAGCAGCGCGACGACCACCGCGGCCAGGCCCACCAGCGGGCCGGCGCGGAAGACCCACGTCGTCGTTTCGCTGTAGACCGCCCCTTTGCGCAGGAGTTTGGCCAGGTCGTAGTAAAGCTGCAGCAGCGGCTGGCCGGTCCGCCCGCCGATCTTGGCCTTGATGCGGTTGACGATGCCCAGCAGCAGCGGAGCTCCCGCCAACGCCAGCGCCAGATGAATCAGCGAATAGAGCGTCATGGCCGGCCCCCCAACTTCCACACCAGCAGCACCAGCACCGTCAGGGCCACGTAGAGAACGTAAAGTTGATTGCGCCCCTGCTGCACCCACTTGAGCCGCTCGCCCAGCCACCCCACGGCCAGGAATACCGGGCGGAACACTCGCCGCGAAAACGGATCGTCGGTGTGTGTCTGGGCGCAGGCCGACTGCGGCAACAGCCCCTGCGGGCGTTCGATCGTGTCCTTCGTCCCCAACAGAGCGCGGAACATCACCACCAGCGGCATGGCGAACGACGACGCGGTGTACTGCATGCGAGCATCCGGGGCAGCGTAACCGCAGTCCCATGTGATGCCCTTGGCCACGTTGCGGCCCTTAAGCACCCGCCGACGAAGCAGCGCCAGGGCGATCAGCAGCACGATGAAAGCCGCCCCCGCCGCACTGACCCACCACAAGGCCTGCAAT
Organism: Phycisphaerae bacterium; assembly: GCA_039683615.1. Classification (GTDB taxonomy): domain Bacteria; phylum Planctomycetota; class Phycisphaerae; order SM23-33; family SM23-33; genus JAJFUU01. Next base: position 127,702 of record JBDKRA010000050.1, on the reverse strand, counting down.
GCCTCCGGCGGACGCGGAGCCGCGGCCAGTCCCAGCACGCTGCCACGCAGCGAAGCGACTATCAGCGGCTGGCACAATCCCATCACCACGCACAGCACCGCCAAGATGATCATCGGCACGCGCATCGATGCCGGCGCTTCGTGTGCAGCCTTGGCCTCTTCGCTGCGGGGCGATCCCAGAAACACGATCCCGAACGCCTTGGCAAAGCACGCCACGGCCAGCCCGCCGATCATCGCCAGCGAGCCGATGGCCGCCACGGCCGCCCACGCCGCGCCGCCTTCCAGCGCCGACAGCGAAGCGACGTAAATGCAGAACTCGCCCACAAACCCGTTCAGCGGCGGCAGGCCGCAGATAGCCGCCGAGGCGATCAGGAACATGGCCCCCGTCGTGCCCATGCGTTTCATCAGCCCACCCAGGCGGTTGATCTCGCGCGTGCCTGTGGCGTGCAGCACCGCCCCAGCGCCCATGAACAGCAGCGACTTGAACAGCGCGTGGTTGAGCACGTGCAGCAGCGCGCCCGAAAAGCCCAGCACGGCCATCGCATCGTTGCCGCTGCTGCGCCCCAGCAGGCCGATACCGATGCCCAGCGTGATGATCCCGACGTTCTCGACGCTCGAATACGCCAGCAGGCGCTTGAGGTCGTGCTGCGCCAGCGCCAGCAGAATGCCCATCACGCCCGAGACCGCCCCGGTGGCCACCAGCGCCACGCCCCACCACGCCGGCGGCGGGCTCTGCAGGGTCAGAATCTCCAGCATCCTCAGCAGACCGTAGATGCCCGTCTTGATCATCACGCCGCTCATGACGGCCGAAACGTGCGACGGCGCCGCCGGGTGCGCCTCGGGCAGCCACACGTGCAGCGGCAAAAATCCCGCCTTGGTGCCAAACCCGATCATCGCCAGCAGGAAGATGACCCCCGCGCCGGCGGCCTGGGGGTCCATGGCGTCGAACTCCATCGAGCCGCCGCGCCCGCACAGCAAGAACATCACCAGCAAAAACGCCGTACCCAGGTGCGTGGCGATCAGGTACGTCCATCCGGCCCGGACGACTTCCGCTCGGTGGTGGTCGAACATTACCAGCAGGAATGACGTCAGCGACATCGCCTCCCACGCCACCAGGAACAGCATCGCGTTGCGCGCGGCCACCACCACGCCCATCGAGGCAAACAGCAGCAGGTAGAAGCACCAGACCGACCCCAGATGCGTGCGGCCGTTGGGCCGCAGGTATCCGCTGCCGTACACCCCCGCCAGAGCGCAGATCAGACTGATGACGGCCAGGAAGAACCCCGACAGGCCGTCCATCGCCACGTGGAGCGAACCCATCGGCACGTTCCAGGGCAGGTTCAGGTCCCAGTCTTGTCCGGCCAGGGCGGCCAATCCGCAAGCGAGGCCTGCCGCGCCGCCGAGCACCGATGCCGCCGCGCCGATCGTGTTGGCCACTGCCCGCCGCCCCAGCACCAACGACACCAACGCACCGGCGGCGAGAACTGCGATGAAGAGAATGTACATATCCATCGTCAGTCGCCTTTATGCATCTACCTTGGCGACAGACGCCGGATCGCCTTTTTCCAACAGCGAGGCCTGCAGCAGAAGCTCGTCTCGCGAGCCGCAGTCTTTGACCGCCTGCGCGAACGCCCCCTCGCGCAGGCCGAACGACAACTTCGACAGCAGGCTCAGATGCGCCTTGATCGTCGGGCTGACGATCGTGAACAGCGTGTGGACGGGCTTGTGGTCGATAGCCCCAAAGTCGACGGGGGTCTCGAGGAAGCACAGCGAGATCATCGGCCGCGGGATGTGCATCACGATCGGGTTGCGGACGTGCGGGATCGCCAGCCCCTCGCCGATGCCCGTCGAGCCCAGCGACTCGCGGGCCAGCAGCACCTGCAGCAGGAACTCGCGGTCGACATCGTCGCCCAGGGGCATGACCTCAACGACACTGCGAAGCACCGACGTCTTGTCCGAGCCGCCGATGCGGTAGAACACGCCGCCGGCCTTGAGCGCCTCGTACAGGCTCGGGATGTCGCCGTCTTCGTCCTCTTTAAGAATGTCAGGCGAGACCGGAAGCCGCTGCGACGTGGCCCACTCCAGCAGCTCGGCGCGGCTGAAGCGGTACTGCTCACTGACGCGATACGCCGGAAGCTTGCGCTGCGATATCCAGCGGTAAATGGTCTTCTCGGACACGCTCAATAGCGCGGCCGCATCACGGACACCTAGCCTCATGGTCTACCCTTTTGTCCCGGCGGCTGGACATCTATGGACAGCCGGAAACCGAAAAGGATATCGATCCGAAGACGGCATGTCAATGATGTGATTTAAATCCGGGTGACTTTATGCGCGCCCGCATCCCGTTTCGTTAGCGGTCGAGCCTCCATGGGATCTTCGACTTCCTCGACCGCTAACAAAGCGAGGCACGCCCTTTCCTTGGACCCTATTCCTGCCGCGATGGTTTACTGCGGCGTCAGGAAGACGTAGGCGGTTCCGCCGTTGGGGGTGATGGCTCGGATGCGGGCGCCTTTCTTGTCAGACGTCGCGTCGGTGAAATCCTTGGCCGTCGTCACCTTCTTGCCGTTGACGTCAGTGATCACCATGCCGCCCTGGAGGCCTTCCTCGGAGGCTGGCGAGCCATTGCGCACGTTGGTAATGACCAGGCCCTTGACCTCGTCGGGCTTGTCAAAGCCTGCCGCCCGCGCCAGTTCCGGCGTCACCGGTCGCACGGTCATGCCGAAGCGTTCGGCAGTGACCGGTTCGGCGGGCTTCTCTTTGGGCGCCCCCTCTTCTTTGCTCTTCTGGCCGGTGATGGCGGCCATCATGTCGCCGGGCTGGGCGGTGATCTTGACGTTGAGCGTTATCTTCTTGCCGTCGCGATAGATTTCAAAGGGGACGGTCTTGCCCGGTTCGAGCGAGGCCACCACGTTTCGCAGCGTGTTGACGTTGGGCGTCTCGCTGCCGTTGACCTTGACGATGAAGTCCTGCTCCTTCATTCCGGCGGCCGCTGCGGGGCTGCCTGGACCGATCTTCGTCACCAGGGCGCCTTTGTCGTTGGGCAGGTTGAAGCTCTCGGCCAGGCGCGTCGTGACGTCCTGGATCGAGACGCCGATGTATCCGCGTGTGACCTTGCCCTTATCGATCAACTGCGTCATGACCATTTTGGCGGTCTTGCTGGGGATGGCCAGGCCGATGCCCTCGTTAACGCCGGTGCGCGAGATGATGGCCGTCGTGATGCCGATGACCTCGCCGCGCATGTTCACCAGCGGACCGCCCGAGTTGCCGTGGTTGATCGCCGCGTCGGTCTGGATGTAATCCTCGTACCCGCGCTGGCCGGTCGTGCGGCCCAAGGCCGAGACGATTCCGGCTGTTACCGTCTGCTTGAAGCCCTCGGGGGCGCCGATGGCCATGACCAGGTCGCCTACCTGCATGGCATCGCTGTCGCCCAGGGGGGCGTCGATGAGGCCGCTGGCATTGATCTTGATCACGGCCAGGTCCGTCATCGGGTCGGTGCGGATCCACTCGGTCTTGACGGTCCGGCCATCGGCCAGGACCACCTCGACCTGGTCGGCGCCGGTGACGACGTGGTTATTCGTCAGCAGGTAGCCTTCCTTGGCGTTGACGATCACGCCGCTGCCGAGCCCGCGCGAGAAATATTCCCGCTGCTGCGGCGGATTCGGCCTTGCTCGTGGCGCGTTGGGCGTCCCGGGCGTCTCAGGCGCGCCGGGCATGCCCGGCTGCTGATTGAAGAAGCGCCGCAGGAAGTCCTGCATCGAGTCGGGCATGTTCTCCATGTCCGGCATCTCGCCCATGGTGATCTTCTTGGTGACGCGCACCTCGACCACCGCCGGGCTGGTCGCCTTGGCCACCGCCCGGTACAACGGCGAGAGCTTGTCGTTCTGGCTGAGTTCCTTGAGCTGGTCGCGCAGGGCCTGGGTCTGGCCGCTCTCAACAGCGTACGCGATCTTGCTCACGTAGGCCGGAACCACGAAATACGCGCCTGCGGCCGCCACGGCCGCCAACATCAACACTACTGCCACGTGAGATCTGCCATTCATTTTCGACATTGCTGCAGCTCCTTTGTTTCTGAATGTTTACCCATTTCCAGCATCATCTATGGCTTCTACGGCAGGCCCCGTTTGGCGGTTCGCCGTTTTCTCAACACCGCTGTGGCCGCCGCGCCAGCCCACAATACCACCGCCGCGGCCGGTCCGCCGGCAACCGCCGCCAGAGACATCTGGCCGCCCGAGGCCGCGCCGAGGCGCGGCACGGCGATCTCGTCATCGTGCCGCACGGCCGCTGGCCTGCGGTGGCGAAACGCCTCGACCTCGGCCTCGCTCGCATCGACGACGCGGATCCTGTCGGCGCTGCGACAGAGACGGTTTTCATAAATCGCCACCGGTGGCCGGCCGCTCTGAAGAGACCGAACCTCGGCCGCAAGCCGATAAACCGCCTCGCCGGCCGCCAGCGGCGCGTCAGCCCAATTCACCGCCCGCGGCGGCCCGCCGCCCCTCAGTGAAATATTACGCACCTCGATAGGCCGCTCACTCATGGAATACAAACGCAAGAGACTGCGCTGCCCCGAAGTATGGGCGTCCCCCGTAGCATAGGCGTCTCGCCCATGAGTAGCACGGGCATCTTGCCGCGGATCAGGGAGCATGGGCGAGACGCCCACGCTACTGACCGTCGCCTCAAAATGCCGCCATTCGGGGCCGATCTGCTCAGCCAGAACCGTCATACCCATCGGCTCACGGCAAAAACCGCCGCCCTTTTCGGATTCCCAAGCCAGTTCCGCCCGCAGGGAATGCGCCGCCCCGCCCTGAGGTCCGCGGGCATCGAAGGAAATCAGATACGTCCCCGCGTGCAGCGGCGCCTCGCAAAACGCCTGCGATATCTCCGGAACCGGCGCCCACTTCGAGCACTCCAGCACCAGGCGGTTGTCTTCCTGCCGCGCGCGGTCGAGTTGCCAGTGATCGTTGAGCAGTTCCGCTTGCGGCTTCGCGCCCGGCGCCACCGGGGTAAGCGTCACCGACTCGATATGCCTGCGGAACTCCGGATCGGCGGCAAGGATGTACTTCACGCCGTAGGCGCTGAGGAGGTAGTTGTCGTCCAGCAGCTCGCGCCACGCCGGCGTCTCGCCGGTAGCGCCGAAACCAAACACGTGCGACGGCAGAGGGCTCTTGAGCGGGCCGTACGAGTTGATCGTCGCGAAGCCGAAAAGCTGTCCCGCTCTAGGCCGCAGCAACTCGGCAGGCCGGTCCGCGTAGTCCCGCGGCAGCGACCAGATGCGATAGCCGTCCACGCCGCCATGTTGCCGCAGCCACGCAGCCGCCGGCGGCTCGGCGGCGTTCTGCTTCGCGCCGGGAACGTCTACAAAAGCCGTGATCGTGAACAGGTCCGCCAGCAGCAGCATGAAGAGGATGCCCACCCGCCGAGCCGGGGCCGTCAGCCACAGCCGGACCGCCAAGACCGTTGCAGCCGCCAGGACAAGCGGAACCCAGAGGGCCGGATTTCCCGCCCGCAAAGCGGTCGCAGCGTCGGCAGTCCATCCGACGAAAAACATCATGCTGCCGGGCTTGTCCGCAAGCCACTGCCCGGCCGCCCACGCCGCACCCGCCAGCAAGGCCAGCACGCCAAGCATGGCCGTCGGCAACACCCAAGTCGCCGCGCGCTGAACCGTCTCCACCAGCGCGGCCGCCCCCTGTGGCATGGGCGTCCCGCCCATGCTCCCCTGTGGCATGGGCGTCCCGCCCGCGGTCCTCGACCCCAGCACCCTGCTGACCGCCACAGCCGCCAGCGCGGCCAGGGCCATGTCCACCGCCAGCAGCATGCGCGACGGGCAGCGGACCATGCTCAGGCCCGGCATCATGTGTACCAGGCGGTAGGTCGGCAGATAGCCGCCGAGCATCCAGACGCCGGCGCCGACAGCGATCCACATCCACACGCGCACGAGGCGTGATTCCTGCGGCACAGGCTTTCCAGCCTGTGAATCTTTTCGATACATCCGCCATACCGCCGCCCCCGCCAGCACCAGCGTCACCAGGCCCACGTAGCCCAGCGTCTCGCACAGATGCCAGGGCCCCCACCACCCCTGGCCGTACAGCGCGTTGGGCGTGCGCGTCCCGAAGATCAGCGGGAAGAACTCCAGAGCGCCCGAGAGCGGAAAGAAGCTGTTCTCGCAGAACGTCCCGTACCCGATCCCCGTGCGAGTGCTCTGGCGCATCACGGCGATGGTCTGGACAAGCTGCGGCCCGGCCGCCAGCAGCGCGATGGCCGCAGCCGCGATGCCCGCCGCGCCCGCTCGCAGCAGCGGCCTCGCGCGGAGCAGGAAATACGCTCCGCACACGAGCGTCATCTGAACCAGCGTCGGCCAGTGTCCAGCCGCCACGGCCAGGAAGATGATCGGCGCCCCGGCCAGCACCGCCCGCAGCGGGCGTGGGCCCGCCTGCTCGATGCACCAGAGCACCCAGCCCAGCATGGCCGCGGTCATGATCATCGACAGATGCACGCGGTGGCCGACCATGAACCCGCAGAACATGAACGCCAGGGCGCCGAAGAGACTGGCCGGCTTGCCCAGCGAGAGCGTTCGCAGATAGAGGTACGCCCCCGCCCCAGCAAGGCTGAAGGCGATAAAGATCGAGAAACTGTACGCCAGCGGCGCGTCGAGGACTGCGAAGAGCCACGTCGCCGGGTGCAGCACCGCCGTCTGCGGGTCGGCCATCAGCGGCGCGCCGGTGCCCTCGATGGCGTCCGTCAGCGGCCAGTGCCCCGCCCGCAGCGCCTGGCCGACCATGACCCGCGAGGGATAGAAGAACATGACATCATCTTCGCCCGCGCTGACGGGGTTCGCCCACAGCGGGTACAGCATCGCCATCGGCGCGGCGGCGATGAGCAACCATGGCAGAAGCTTGTTCATAAGATCAAGGCATTGTAACGCTGCACGCCGGGTCGGGGAGAGCGGGATTATCGGGATTGAGAGGATTTAGAGGATGAAGAAAAAGGCCTGTCGCCCATTGCAGCAGAAAACAGAACTATCGTGCGAACAGGCCCATTTCCTTGCGCACGGCGTTCATTTGCGGCAGGTGCTGGCGCCAGATTCGGCCGGCTTCGTCCTGGCTGAGGGCTCTATCGTCGCGCGTGGTCAGGATCGGCGGGGCGAATCCCAGGCCGCGGTATATCTGGTTGATCTTGCACTCGCTGTCGACATAGGCCATGCGGTCCCACCCGAAAATGCTGATCGAGTCGTGGCCGGCGTCGCCCAGCAGGTCGCGGCCGAGGCAGTAGTCGGCCGGGTCGTTCCGGACGCCCAGCAGTTTCATCAGCGTCGGGGCCACGTCGATGTGGCTGGTGAGGCGTTGCACCTGCCGCGCGGGCGTGCCGGGGACGCGCACGATCAGCGTCGTCCGCACGTGCGCCTCGTGGAAGCTGTCGGCCGGGTGGCCCCAGCTTCCGCCCTCCCAGAATTCCTCGCCGTGGTCGCCGGCCAGCACGATGATGGTCTTGTCCAGCAGCCCCGTGGTTCGCAGGTGGTCGATCACGCGGGCGAGCTGGCTGTCGAGGTGATTGCACGAGTTGAGGTAGCGGTTGTAGACCAGCTTCTGTCGCTGCGGGTCGGCCTTGATCTCCAGCAGGTCCGTGTAGTCGAAAGACTCGACATACGGCTTGCGGATGGCGTTCTCGGGCGGGAAGAAGTAATGCGCGTGAGGCGACTCGAAGAACATGAACTGGAAGAACGGCTCATCGCCCTTTTGGGCGTCGATCCATGCGAGCATCTCGCTGACGTTGCGGCGGTCGCGCGTCCAGCCCAGGCCGTCGTCGATGACGCTCATGCACGAGCGGGGCACGTTGGCGAAGATCGTGCGGTCGAACTCCGGATACGTGAACGACTGGCTCGTGCGGCAGTCGAAGCGATAGCCGCTGCCGCGCAGCACGTCCATCAGCAGCGGCGGCCGCGAGACCTTGAGCATGTTGAACCAGTAGTTGCCGTGCAGCCCGTAGAACAGCGAGAACATCCCCATGCGCGTGCCCTCGCCGCCGCTGTAATGGCGGCGAAACCACAATGACTCGCCCGCAAACTCGCACGTGCGGGGCATGATCTGCGGATTCACCGCGTCGGCGCGGAGGCTCTCGCAGACCATGAACAGGATGTTGTATCGCGTGGCCGGCGGCACGATCTTCAGCGGCGTGAGGGGATAGTTCAAACTCTGGTGGGCCACCTGAAGCGACGACTTCTCGTAGGGCACTTCCCAGCCCAGCGAGCGGCCGAGCTTGCTGAAGGTCAGCGGGACGTACAGCGGAAACGCGTTGGCCGCCTCCATCAGTGGGACCTGGCGGCGCAGCACCGCGGCGCCATAGCCGAAGATCTGACCGGCCGCCAGCGCGCCGAAGGCGACGCCCGCGATGACGCGGCGGCGAGGCGAGGCGAAGGCGGCGTTGAAGACGCGCTGCACCCATCGGGCCTTGAGCACCAGCCCCAGCAGCCCCGCCTGCATCGCCAGCAGCAGCCCGAGTCTCAGGATGATGCTGCCCTGCGAAGACCCGCTCATGCCCATGGCGTCGACGCCGCCTCGCGTCGTCAGCACGTTGAGCACGAAGGAGTCGATGTGGTTGCCCCACAGGCGGTACAGGAACGCGTCGATGTTGATGAAGATCTGCACCCCCGCGAAGGCCGCGACGATCAGCGCGTAGATCAGCGCCGTGCGACCGCGCCCCACCCAGCCGAAAACGCCGCCCAGCGCCCGCCAGAACAGCAGCCGGTCGAGCAGGCCCACAATCAGAAACGGCGGCAGCAGGTACGCGGCGCAATACGTCAGATAGATCGCCCCCACGAACAGCGCCGTCAGCGGCGTGGCATAGTGAATCTGAGGCAGGTAAATCCCTACGCTGACCAGCATGGCAAGGTAGCTGGCCAGGAAGTAGTGCCACAACTGCCGCGCGTGATGGCGCGGCGGCGGGAACGCGTGCGGCGATTGCAGTGTGGTCATGAAGGCTCCCGTGATCCGCGGGCGACCCCAGCGCCGCGCGTATCCGATAAGACATATAGCAAGCCGCCTTAAGCCCGCCTGAAGAACGGAGGGTTTTCCCGCCATGCCCCCCGGGGCCGAATTTCAGCTTGGGTTAAGGAGCCCCACGCCATAGTGAGCGGCACTGTACGAAGGACGTTGATGGATATCGCCACACTACCGCAAGCCGATGGCCGCAACCTGGCCGCGGCTGCGCGCCCCATGGCCGCCGGCGCGGCCGTCTGCGCCGTGGCGGCGGCAGTGATGTTCAGCGGCCTGGGCGCAACCAAGCTCGACAGCCACGAGTCCTTCGTGGTCTCGACGGCCCGGTCGATGGCCCGGCCGCAAAGCTGGATCGACCCGGAGATGTCCCGCGGGCTGCTCGTGCCCAACACGCCGTGGAACCACTGGATGCTCCCGGTCTACAACGCCCGCCCGCGACTGGAGAAGCCTCCCCTGCCGTACTGGACGCTGGCGGGCCTGGCACGCCTGGGGCTGCCGCTGACGGAGTTTGTCGGCCGCCTGCCCTCGGCGATCTCGGCGATCATCCTGTGCGTCGTGACCTTCGTGCTGGGTCGCCGGCTTGTGTCGCGCCGCGCGGCCTGGCTCGGCGCGATCATGCTGGCCACCTCGGTCTGCGTGTACGACCTGGGCCACAGTTCGCGGGCCGACATGCTGCTCTGTCTGCTGATGACCGCGGCGATGGCGCTGGCGCACGTGGGCCTCGCCGCCACCGGATGGAGGCGGCAGAAATATCTCCTGGCCGCCTGGGCAGCTCTGGCCGCGGCAAACCTCTGCAAACCGGCCGTGCCGCTGTTCCTGATCTGGCCGCTGGGCGTGTACGCGTGCTGGCAAGTGCTGGCACAGCGCGACCCTGAGGCGGCCATGAGCCGCTGGCGGCGGGTGATCCTGATGTCCTTCGTCGGTCTGGCAGTGGCGCTGGCGGTCAAACTGGCCGTGCCGCCGGAGTGGTGGCAGGGCGCAGGGCTTGGCGTCGAGATCGGGCGGGGCATCACGCTTGTCGTCGGGGTCGCCGTTCCGCTGGCGGTCTTCGTCTGGCGGTGCAGGCCCTGGGCGGCGCTGCTGAATCTGCTGCCGGTTTGCCTGCTGGGCGTGGCGCTGTCGGCCGGGGCGGTCCTGCCCTGGATGTGGTACATGCAGAAGCTGATGCCCGAGGCCGGGATCGTGTTCGTCCACGAGTTGATCGAGCGGGCCATGGGCACCGGCGGATGGATCGCCTCGGCCGGTCGCACGCTGGGCTATTACCCTCCGGCCTTGTTTGGGCTGGTGCTGCCATGGTCGCTGTTTCTGCCGGGGGCGGCGGCCATGCCGTTCATGAAGCGCTTCAAGGCGCACCGTAACGGCCTTGTGTTCCTGATGTCGTGGGTCGCCGGGATCGTGCTGCTGTTCACCGCCTCGACGGGCAAGCATCGCTATTACGTCCTGCCGGCCCTGCCGGCCCTGTGCCTGCTGATAGGCGTCTGCGCCGAGGAGGTCTTCTTCAACAATCTCTGGTTGCCCAAACTGGTCGGGCGGATCGTGGCGTGGGTGTACGCCTCGGCGCCGCTGGCCGCAGCCGCCGTCGCGGCAGTAATGATGACCGAGGCCGCCTCGCGTGGGGCTGGCATGCACCTGATGGTCATCGCGGCGCTGGTCGCTCCGGTAGCGGCATGGGTCGCATGGTCGGCCCTGCGATGGCGCCCGCACGCGCTGGTGGTGTCCCTGCTGCTGGCGGTGACCCTGGCGTACGCGGCCTTCGGCGTTCGCTCGGACTTGTGGGACCGCCAGCGGCGATGCGCGATGCTGGCAGCGCAGGCGGCCGCCGTCATCCCCCGCGATGAGCGGGTGATCGGCTGGGGCGACATCGGCGGAACGGTGATCTACTACTTCGACCGCCCGGTGCCCATAGCGCAGGTGTTCCGCCAGCACTGGAAGGCAACGCTGGGACCGGACAAGGCCCAACAGCGATGGCAGGAGTATCTGCAAGCCAAGTCGCCGCTGTGGATGCTGACCTACGCCGAGTACGTGCCCCGAGTCGAAGCAATGGGATTCAGACCGGTCGCGGGATTCGAGTTCGACCCGGTCAACCACGATGACATCCTGGTGATGCGTCGGCTGGGCCAGCCCGGGCCGGCCAAGACCCAATGACCCGGCAACACGGCTTGCGGTATACTGGCTCGTAGCACGGGCGTCTGGCCCGTGCTCCGACGTGGCCCTAAGCGAAGTTCGGGAGCATCGCGTGCGAGTGCTGATAGTCGAGGATGAGGCGCGGCTGGCGAGGAACATCGCCTCGGTCCTTCGCGAGAAGGCCGCCTTTGCCGTGGACATCGCCTACGACGGTCAGGACGGGCTGCACCAGGCCCAGAGCGGCTCGTACGACCTGCTGATCCTGGACCTGATGCTGCCCAAGCTCGGCGGGCTGGACATCCTGCGGGAGATCCGCCGCAAGGGTCTTCGCGTGCCCGTGCTGGTGCTGACGGCCAGGGCCGGCACCGACAATATCGTCGAGGCCCTCGACATCGGCAGCGACGACTATCTCACCAAGCCCTTTGAATTGGCCGAGTTGCTGGCGCGCTGCCGCTCGCTGATCCGCCGCTCGTACGACCACCCCGACCCGATCGTGCGCCTGGGCGACATCGAGATCAATACGCACAGCCACGTCGTCGCCCACCGCGGGCGGCGCATCGTGCTGCCGGCTATGGAATACCGGCTGCTCGAGTTCCTGGCGATGCGGACCGGACAGGTAGTCTCCAAAACCGACATTCTCGAACACCTGTACGACTTCGACGCCGAGCGGTTCTCCAACGTGATCGAGGTCTACATCTGCTCGCTCCGCAAGCACTTTGGCAGCGAGATCATCCGCACCCTCCGCGGACAGGGCTATGTGCTCGAGGGCGCCAAACCATGAAGCCGCTGTCGCTCAAGACCCGCCTGACGCTCTTGACCGTCGTGATCATCGCGGCCGTCATCGTCGCCACGTCCGCCATCGCCTATCGGGAACTGCACGAGTCGCTGACGCGCGTGACGGACCCCCAGGTCGTCCGCCACGCCACGCACGAAATGGGCGAATACTTCCGCTTCGAGTGGATCCTCGGGGCCAGCATGCTGCTGGCGGCCGCCGTGCTCACCACCATCTCGGTCTGGTGGACGATGCGCCCCATCCGCTCGACGGCCCAGCGCCTCCAGGGCGTGACGCACCGCAACCTTGGGGCCGAGCACCTCGACAGCATCGACCCGCCCGCCGAGCTTGTCCCGTTCGTCAACGCCGTACGGGCGATGCTGGGGCGAATCCATGACGGCGTCCAGGCGCAGAAGCGATTCATCGCCGACGCCTCGCACGAGCTTCGCACGCCACTGACGCTGGCCAAGAGCACCATCCAGGCCACGCGGCTCAAGCGGCGCAGCCCCGCCGAGTACGACGCCGTCCTGGCCGAAGTGCTCGGCGACGTCGACCGGCTCGGCCGCCTCGCAGGACAGCTTCTGGACCTGGCCCGCCTCGACGAGAACTCGCCGGTGGACCTGGAAGACATCCAGATCGAGCCCTTCCTTCGCGACCTGGCCCAGGCCCGCGCCGCCCAGTGCGAGGGCGCCGCCCGACTCGTCTTGGACATCCAGCCGCCCCTGCCGGCCTTCAGGGCCAACCCCGGCGAGTTGGAAAGTCTGATGGGCAATCTCATCGACAATGCCTTCAAGCACGGACCCGCCGGCGGCCGCGTGACCGTCGGCGCCCGCCGCGACGGCGCCAGCGTCCTGCTGAGCGTCAAGGACGAGGGCGGGCAGATTCCCGCCCAGGAGTTGGACAGGCTGTTCGACCGCTTCTATCGCTCCGACGCCTCGCGATCCAGCGCCAGCGGCGGCTGCGGGCTGGGCCTGGCCATCGGCGCCGAAATCGTCAAGCGCCTTGGCGGAACCATCGCCATCACATCCTCGCCGACCGAGGGCACGGTGGTCTCGGCGCGGTTGCCCGCAGGGTCCTGAAATCGCCCGCGGCGTGCCTGCGCGGCTTCATCATCTCTTCAGGTTTGATTTGGCAGGATAAGCCCTTCGTTCCTGGTAATTCTGTGCCCCGGAAAAGAAGAGGTCTCTTGTGACAAACGAATCGTCGATAATCAACAAGCTGCCGCTGATCACGCTGGGGTTCTGGGTTTTGAAGATCGCCGCCACCACCCTGGGCGAGACCGGCGCTGATTTCTTTAAGGAGGACCTGGAGCTGACTTACATGCAGAGTTCGATGCTCATGATCGGGTGTTTCCTGGTGCTGGCGTCGATCCAGATAGCAGTCAAGAAATACGTGCCCTTCCTCTTCTGGGCCGTCATCCTCTCAACCAGCGTTTATGGGACGGCAATGGCCGACTGCCTCAGCCGCCAGATGAAGCTGGGCTATTACTGGACGACGCTGATCCTGGTGAGCGTGCTGGCGGTCATCTTCATCTTCTGGCGGATCACCGGCAGCACGATGTCCGTCACCGACATTCGCACCCGCAAGGTCGAGGCGCTGTACTGGCTGGCGATTCTTTTCTCCAATACCCTGGGCACTGCCGTGGGCGACTCGCTCGATGAAGTAGGAGTCGGCTTCCGCCAGAGCGTAATCCTGATCGGAGGCATCATTGCTCTAGTGGCAGTCCTGGCGTACGTCACGAAGATATCACGCGTGCTGCTGTTCTGGATCGCCTTCGTGCTCACACGCCCCTTTGGCGCAACCTCCGGCGATTGGCTAACCAAACCCGTCGAGAAAGGCGGCTTGAACATCGGTACCGCTTGGCCCTCCGGTACGCTGCTGGCAATTCTGGTGATCGGAGTCATCTGGGTGATGATCAAGCTTCGCCGGCAACCGGCGCTACAACCAGCCGCGGTCGAGGTCGAAGAAACTCCCGCCATCTAACTTGACCAGCGATGGACCGCTAACAAGACAAGAGCGGTCCCGCACGTTAGCGGTCATTCGTGACATTCGTGATTGCAGCTATTTCGGCGAAAACGCTATCGACGTCTCCAGCCACGACCCGCAACTGCACCCGCCGCCGGCCTCGGGGGAGAGCACCATCCCACAGGCCGCCACGGTGCTGATCCAGCAACCCGGGCGCAGGCGGTACCAGAAACTCGCGTGGTCGTTGTTGAAGTCCCACACCGTCACGTGGCTCGAGCGGAAGATCGCCGTGCGGTCAGTCATGATGTACGTGCCGCATCCGCCGCCGGGCATGCGGACCTCCAGCAGCGCTCCTGTGGCCAGGTCGAGCACGCGCGGGCGCACAAACACCTTGCCGTCCACGATCGCCAGGTGCGACATGTGCCCGCCGTGATTGTCGCTCATCCAGTCGAAGCTCGTCTGCCACAGCGGCGCGCCGTCGGCCACGCTGAAGGCGTAAACGTTATACCGCACGTCGGAGGCGTTGATCACCAGCCGCCCCTCGGCGGCGGCCATGTAGAACACCACGATACCCCGGGCGGTTTTGAGCGGGCGCTCCCACAGTACGCGTCCGTCGGCGACGTCCAGAGCGACCATGTACTGCTGCTGCCACAGTTCGTCCATCCCGACGCGGCGATCGGCGCTGGCCAGCACGGCGGGGTGGCGGCACTCGACGAAGTACACCCGCCCGTCGGCAATGCAGATGGTCGAGTTGATCACGAGGCCGCCCTGGTACTTCCACGCCAGGCTGCCCGTGCTCTTGTCCAGGGCGAACAGGTTCTCGCTGCAGACCTTGAACGTGGCCGGCCCGTCCTTGGCGTCGTACCAGTTCGCGTGGCCGACAAACGCCACGAATGCCGAGCCGGCCTTGACCGCGCTGCCGATGATGTTGGCCCCACCGTCGGCAATATATCCCCAGTCCCAAGTCCCCGGGTGCCATGGCGGCCGTTTCTCAGCCGCCATGTCGTGCAGGCCTGAAACCACATCAAACACCTTCGCCACGCTGCCGTCGCGCTGGTCGATCTTCCAGCACTGACCCTTGACGGCCGCATACAGATGTGACCGATCCGCGCACCAGTTGCCGCAGTCGCGAGGCATGTTGAAGCGGCAGAACGCGGGTATTTCCAGCGACCAGAGCACCGTGCCGTTATACGAATCCAGCGCCACGATGCGCCGGCGACCCTGGCCAAACAACCTGCCGTTGATCGCCAGCGGGGCGGGCTTGCGGCCGTTGCGGTCGGGCTGGTACCGCGGCCCGGGCTTGCCCACCCACTGCACGGCCAGCTCATGCGTGGACCCTGCGCCGGCCAGCGCCTCGCCGCCGTAGGCGGTGTTGTCGGCCAGACCGTACTGGTGCGTCCAGACGCCGGCGGTGGGGATTGGCGGGCGCGTGGTGGTCAGGGACATGGCGGCTGAGGAACGGCCGCCATGGCACCCGGCGTCGCCGCCTTGGATCAACACGCCGCTGCCGGGGCAGAGCAGTCGCGTGGCCTCGGCGACGGCAGGCTCGCTGAGCGGCTGCGAGGCGACAATGATGTTGGCGAAGTTGCCGACGAAGGGCATCGCCTCATAGCCGGGCAGATGATGAACCGCGACGCGGGCGCCGTATAGGCCGACGGCCTGGATTTCTTTCCGTGCCGAGGCGACGGCCTCGCTGTCCGTATCGACTGCGATAACGCGCAAGCGACTCTGCCGCGCGATCTCGATCGCGACTCGCCCATCGCCGCAACCGAGCATCAGGCAGACGCCCCGATCAATGCCGGCGGTCTTGAGTACTTCCGTAGCACGGGCATCTTGCCCGTGAGTCGCATGGGCGTCTCGCCCGTGCTCTTGTTTGTGCACGGGCGAGACGCCCGTGCTACTGGGGATGCCGCAGGGTTCGTAGTTGAAGTATGTATCGCACTCGAAGTGCACCACTTGCTCGCCCGCCCAGACGGCGCAATCGTAGATCGTGTCGTCGCGCAAGTCCGTAAGCTGCACCTGGTGGGAGACCTTGGGCGTGGCGTCTTCCATAACGCGGCGGTCCTGGCCGTGGACGCACTCGAACTTTGTCGCCGCGGGGGCGGGCGTCTGCCATCGCACCGTCGCCTGGCCGCGGGCGGTGAACTGCAGGTACGGCGCCAGCGCCATGCTCTCGGGCGGCGTCATCTCTTCGACGGGCCCGCCCTCGACATACGCCGGACCCGCCGGCGTCCAGGCTTTGCCGGAGGCTTTGCCTTGCGAGGCGAAGCAGTAGATCGCCCCCTCGTCGGTGGTGGCGTAGAGCCGCCCGCCGGCCAGCGCCAGCCCGTGAACCTTGCCCGCCACGCTCGACTGCCAGACCTGCAGCCCCGTGGCGGCGTCGAAGGCCGCCAGCGCGTCGGACCCGCCGGCCAGCAGCGTTGCCCCCGCCAGCACTAGCGAGTACGGATAGTCGCACGGCTGCTTCCACCGCTCGCTGCCGCTGGCGCGGTCGACTGCCGCCAGCGTGCTGCGCGTCAGCACGTAGACCGTGCCGTCGTGCACCACCGCGGCGGTGCCGTCTTCAAACGAGGCGAGCTTCTGCCCCGAGTCGCCGGCGCTGAGGGTGATCCATCCGGAATTGTTGCCCGGCCCGTGGAGCACCTGGTCGTCTTCGGTCAGCAGCACGAAACAGCCGCCGCCGTTTGTCAGCGAACCCAGCAGCCGCCCGTCCTTGCGCGAGAACATCAGCGGCGGGATGCGGCCCTGCGGAATGTAGATCCGGTCAGCCGAGATCAGCATGGCCCCTTCCATCGTCAGCCCGGCGGTGTTTTCGACTCGCCCGCTTTGCGGGGCGGCCTGGTGCAGGGCGACGTATCGCCCGCGGCCTTGGGGCCTGCCGCTCTGCGCGTCGACGGCGCAGAGATACGAGTCTTCCCACGGGAGCATTCCGGCTGCGAAGTACGCGGTGCCGTCGTCCACGACCACGCCGGTGCGCACCGGCCAATGGCCGATCAGCCGCCCGTTGTTGAGGAACCGCTGGGCGTCAGGCGAAGGGCGGAACTTCCAGACGAGCGAACCGTCGCCGGCCCGAAGGCAATACGCAAAGCCGTCGTCGCTGCCGAAGTAGATCTTTCCATCGGCAAAGGTCGGCGCGATGCGCACCGGGGCGTCGGTGGTAAAGACCCATTTCTCCCGCCCGGTCGAGGCGTCGAGGCAGTGGACGGAGTCGTCCACGCTGGAGCCGAAAAACAGCGACCCGTCTGCCACGATCAAATGAAAGGCCGGATCGTAATTTCGCATCGACCGCAGCGGGCGAAAATTGCGGTAGGCGTCGTACTTGGCCGGTCCGCCCCAGGCCGGCTGGGGCGGCTGCGGCGACCGCCACGTCCACGCCTGGACGAGCGATGCGGCGTCGATGCTCGACTGCGTCTTGCCGCTACGGCGGTTGTCATGCTGATACGTCGGCCAATCCATGGGCAGCCTCCTGATGATCAATTACAAACTTACCACAGAGGCACAGAGCTCTCAGAGTTAAAAACAAAGAGTTTCCCCCGGCCACCCGCAAAGCACCGTTGAGTGCGGCGGCAACGCCGCTTTCTGTGTTGTTCTTTTATCCTCTGAGCCCTCTGTGCCTCTGTGGTAAGTTTTTGGCGGCCATGAACGCCCTGCGCTTGTCCTGCCCCAGGCGCTCGACGGCGTACCGCAGCATTGTGCGGGGCATGACGGCCGCGTGGCGGGTGAGGAATTGCTCCAGAACGGCCGTGTCGCGCTTGCCGACTTCGCGCAGCATCCAGCCGGCGGCTTTGTGCATCAGGTCGTGCGTATCGCCCAGCAGCATTTCGGCGATGGCCAGCGTGTCGTCGAACTGCCCCAGGCGGATGGAATAGCCGGCCCCCAGCATGCTGATGCGGCGGTCCCACAGCCACTTCGAGCGGGCCAGGCGGTACAGCGGGCGGCGGCTCTTGTCGGCCAGGTACGCCCCCACCACTTGCGGAGCCGAGACGTCCACGAGGTCCCAGTTGTTCACGAACCTGGTATTGGCCAGGTACAGGTCGTAGATCGCCCGTTGCGTTTTTGCCTCGCCGCGGGCGGCCTGGGCGACCAGGATGATCAAAGCGGCCAGTCGCTCCTCGTGAATCTTCGAGTGCAGCAGCTTCTCGACCTGCGACAGGGCCATCGAGGTGAAGTCTCTGGCCACCGCCCGAACGGCCGGCACGCGCACGCCGATAAAGACGTCGCCCTCTCCATACTGCCCCGGGCCGGTCTTGAAGAACCGCTGCAGAAAAGCCGCATCGCCCGGATCGCCCAGAGCCCGCAGCCGCCTCTGAAGATCTTTTGCGTTCATGGTGTTCATGCCCTCTGAAAAACATACCACAGAGGCACAGAGGTCTCAGAGGATAAAAGCAAGACAAGACTTCGCTTTTCAAGAACTCCTGTTTTGTTTTTCACTCTGAGACCTCTGTGTCTCTGTGGTAAGTTTCTGGTTTGCCATGCGAATCCCAATCACCATGTGTCACGGCTGCGGCGGCGGGGAGCGGCCGCTTGACGCCCAAAGGTTCGAGCGGTACTTCGCCATCGCGCGGAGGCTGGGGTTTGAGTCGATCTCATACGACGATCTGGCCGCCTGGCGGTTCCAAGGCGCCGCCCTGCCGGCGCGGCCGATCATGTTCGACTTCGACCATGCCGCCGTCTCGATCCGCCACCAGATCATGCCCGTAATGGCGGGCGCGGGATATCGGGGCAATCTGTTCGTCCACACGCAGCCGCTGGAGGAGTTGCACGCCGGCGTCGTGCCGCCGCCGCAGGAGCGGTCATACATGAGCTGGGACGAGATCGGCGAACTGGTGGCGGGCGGCTGGCACATCGGCGCGCACACGCACACGCACCCGAACCTGTCCGAACTGGCGGTGAAGGATCCCAGCGGCGCGTTGGTGGCTGAAGAACTCCGGACCAACGACAACCTGTTGCGGCGGCGGCTGGGCATCGAGCCGCGCGACTTCGCCTTTACGGGCACGAGCTGGTCCAGCCAGGCTTATCGCCTGGTGCAGCATCGCTACCGCTTCGGGCGGCTGTGGATCATCGGCGCAATGTACCAAGCCGACGGCAAAGCGATCCGCTACGCCGATCTCGTCGGCGCTGCCGGGGCCGACGAGCAAGACGGCGGTCCGCCGGCGGCTGCGAGGTACATCACCGCCCAGACGCCGCCGCACATGCTGCCCTCGATGGAACTGCAGGAGTTGATACACGACTACCGGGCGTTCGAGAGTTATCTGGCGGCGGCGATCTGATGAAATCGAAAATGAAATGATGGAATTAGAGCACCAGGACGTACAAGTCCCAGACGATGTGCGAGCCGATGGCGATCCCCAGTCCGCGATGGATGTAGATCGCGCCCCAGAGCAGCCCGGCCAGCAGCAGGAAGAAGAACTTCTGCCAGGCAAACCCGTCGGGCAGGGTCAACTGCGTCCAGTGGCATAGGGCAAAGAGCAGCGCCGAGACGGTCACCGCCGCCATGGCGACCGGCCGCGCGGGCAGCTCGAACAGGTCGACGCAAATCCCCATGGCCAGGCTGACCAGCACCAGGCGGAAGAAGAACTCCTCGTAGATGCCCGCGCCCACGGCCTGGGTGACGTGGTGGAGGATCGTCGCCGCCGCCGAGGCGGCTTGCGACGCCTGGGCGGCCATGTGCGACAGCAGAAACGACAACGCCACCAGCGGCAGCGTCCAAAGGATCGATTCGACGGCCATGGCGATCAGGACGGCCGGCTCCAGCCGCCACGGCGCCCGCGTTCGCCAGTGCCAGACCAGCAGCGTCGAGACGATCAGCAGGCTCGACAGATGCACCGCCGAGGCGCCGAGGTGGCTCAGCGCCAGGCGGAAGTAGTAAGGCACGACCAGCCCGCTGGGATGAAACACGGTCACCAGGTGGAAACCCAGCAGCGGCAGCGTGATGAACATGAGGATGTTCCACGGCTGGCGCGACTGGGCGAAATATCCCACCTCAGCGGGCGGCGCGTTTTCCTTGCGCAAACTCATACGGTGACATTATCGTTCAAGGGCCGAGCGTTGCCAATGGGGGAAACTGCTCCGGGGCGTTTCACGACGGAAAAAAGCCAGACCGCTAGCGGATGCCTGAGCACCCCGCCGCTACGGATGCGGGGAGCGTCCTAAGGATTCTTCTGCTTTGCTGCTTGCTCGCGGGCGTATTTGAGATGCTCGCCGACGCTGTCCCAGATGGGGCTGTTGTGATCGGGCACGATTCGCTGGAGCTGCTCGAAATCGCGCTGCGACTGGCGCCACTGGCCCTGGCGGCCCATGAGGTAGGCGGTGCGATACTTGTCTTTCACCTTGGTCGTCAGTTCGTCCAGCGCGGTGCGGTAGAGCCGCTCGTCCTCGACGGTCTCGAAGGTGGAGGTCGGCCGGCACGCCAGGTACTGCTGGAAGTTCATCACGCAGTTGTAGAGTTCGCCGTCGCGGCTGGTGCGGTCCAGCCAGGCCCTGCGGGCCTTGTCGAGGAGGGCGCTGATGGTCACGGCGCTGGCGCTGACGCGCGGGAGCTTGCGGTCCAGGGCCTGCTTGATCTGCTCGTCGGTCATGGCCCTGGGCGGGCCGCCGGCGTCGGGGTCGACGGGGCCGTCAGAGTTCTTCTTGAGCATCCCGGCGATCATGATCAGCAGAAACAAACCCATGCTCACGCCCAGGAACACGGCGTACTTGCGGATCTTGCTGTGACCCTGGGCGGCCGCGGCGTCGTCCACGGCTGCGGCCTGGGGTTGCAGGTCGTCGGTGACGTCGGCTTCCTCAGCCTCCGGCGGGATCGGCGGCGGGGCCGGGGGCTCGGCGGCCGGGGCGGGATGGGCCTCCTGCCAGGCGCCGACGGCGGCGATCACGTCGTCGCCTTTCTGGACGAACAGCAGGCGTGTCTCGGCGCCGAGGCCGATCTCGTCGCCGGTGTCGAGGATGACGCGGACGCCCTTTTTGTACCGCTTGTCGTTGACGAAGGTCGGCTGGTCGGAGGCGCCTTCGACGACCCATCCCTCGGTGGTGAAGACGAACTGGGCGTGCTGCCGCGAGACATACTGCTCGTTGATGCGGATGAGGCAGTCGTCACCGCGCCCGATGGGGATGACGCTCTTGCGCAGAAGCAGGCGGCGCCCCCGCTGCGGACCGGCCACGATCACGACTTCGGCAAACGTCTCGCTCATCACATGAATCCGTTCTTGACGATGCGGATGATGGCCGGGGCGAAGATGGCCAGCACCACGCTGATCAGGATCAACAGGCTCGGCAGCAGGATTCGCACCGAGGCGACGGCCGCGGCGTTCTCGGCCCGGACCGACCGCTGCATGCGCAGCAGGGTGGCCTGGGAGTGCAGCACGGTCGACAGCGGCGTGCCGAGGTCTTCGGCCTGGATGACGCTGGCAACGATGGTCTGGAGCATCTCCAGCGGGACGCGGTCGGAGAGGTTCCTCAGCGCCACGCGTCGCGTGGTGCCCAGTTCGATCTCGGCCAGCATCGCCCGCAGCTCGACGTTGAAAGGCTCTTCCTCGTCCACCCCGCCGCGGCGCACGACGGTGGAGACGGCCTCGGTGAACGTCGCACCGGCGCCCATGGCCAGGGCGATCAGGTCCAGCGAGTACGGGACGCGCTTGGCGATCAGGCGGATGCGCGTGCTGGCGCGGTTGGCCAGCGAGACGATGGCCGAGCCGAAGCCGACCACGAACGCCACCAGCGGCAGCGACACGCTGATGTCGGCCATGGCGATCAGATACAGCGCCCCCGACGCGACGGCCAGGATCAGCCCCACCAGCATCGCGTACGCCAGGTACTCCTCGGGCGTGTACATGTCGGGGTTGCCGCTGGCGACGAGCTTGCGTGCCAGCCAGCTCTTGATGCGCGGCGTGCGCAGGCGGTGGGCGACCGTCAGCAGCAGCCACATGATCGGACCGAGCAGGGCATTTTCAAACACCGTCCGCCGGTCGGTGTGCCCGGTGGCCAGCGCCGCCTGACGCTGGGGCGATATCTCAATGCGCCCGCTCTGGCTGAAGATCGAAACGATCAACAGCCCTACGGTCACAAGGAGCCCCAGGCCCAGGCCGGCGGTCCAGATCAGTTGGAGCGTTTGTTCATTCATAGAAACAACTCAAAAACTCCGCCACAGAGATCACAAAGAACGCGGAGAAAAGCAAAGATGGCAAACCTTTCTCTGCTCTTTTCTTTGTCTTTCTTTGTGGTCTCTGTGACCTCTGTGGCAAAGTTGTTTTCTTCGCCTCGTCAAATATCGATGTCCATTATTTTGCGGATCAGCAGGAAGCCCGCGACGTTGAGCACGATCATGATCAGCAGCAAGAAGTTGCCCAGCGGCGTCGTGAAGAGCTGGATGACGTACTCGGGGCTGATCCGCAGGAAGTAGATGATCGCCAGCACCACCATCGGCATCGCGCCCATCGCCCGGGCGGTGGCGCGGCCCTGGGCGGTCAGCGTCTTGACGCGGTTCTCCAGACGCTGGATCTCGCGGATGCTCTCGGCGATGCGGTCCAGCGTTTCACCCAGGTCGCCGCCGCGCTGGCGGTGCGTCTGCAAGGCCGAAAACAGCAGGCGGAAGTCGCCCGAGCCGATCCGCTCGGCGGCGTTGTCCATCGCCTCTTCCAGCGGAATACCGAACTCGTACTCGCGCAGCAGGTGGGCGAACTCCTGACGCATCGGAATGGGACCCTCGCGGGCCACCAGCTCCATCGACTGCACCAGGTTCAGCCCCGCCCGCACGCCGGAAGTGATCGACTGGATCCCCCCGACAAGCTGCAATTCGAGTTTGTCCAGCCGCCGGCGGGCGAGGATCTTGATCATCGCCCACGGACCCAGCAGCCCCACGGCTCCCAGGATGATCGCCCCGACGATGCTCTCGGTAATCACCAGGCCCAGCAGCGCCAGCAGCAGCACGGCGGCGATGGACATCCAGGTGGCGGTGCGGGCCTCGACGTCGATCATCAACCGCCCGCGCAGCACGCGCTCGTACCGCTCTTCCTGGCGCAGGGCCATCGCCCGCAGCGGCGGCCAGCCGAACCAGACGGCGGCGCCGGTGGCCACCAGCATCAGCAGGCCGGTGCCGGCGACGGCGATCCAGTTGATGTCGGCCTGGGCGAGAACGTCCATCACGTGAATACCTCGATGCCGAGAATGCCTTTGGCCAGCAGTTCGTCGGCGAAGGCGGGAATATATCCGGTGTGCCGCAGGCGCGGGGCCTCGTCCTTGTGCCCCTCGCGCATCACGAAGATGTCCTCGACGATAATCTGCCCGCTGTCGGGGTCGATGCCCGTGATCTCGCTGACGTGCGTGATGCAGCGCCGCCCGTCCTGCAGGCGCTGGATCTGCACCACGATGTCCAGCGCCGCGGCGATCTGCTCGCGGATGGCGCGAATGGGCATCTCGACGGCCATCAGCACCATCGTCTCGACGCGCATCATCGTGTCGACGGGGCTGTTGGCGTGCACCGTCGTCAGCGACCCGTCGTGCCCGGTGTTCATCGCCTGGAGCATGTCCAGCGCCTCGGGCCCGCGGCACTCGCCGACGATCAGGCGGTCCGGCCGCATGCGCAGCGCGTTCTTCACCAAGTCGCGGATCAGGTACGCGCCCTTGCCCTCGATGTTCGGCGGCCGCGTCTCCAGGCTCACCAGATGCTCCTGGGGCAGTTGAAGCTCGGCCGAGTCTTCGATGGTGACGATGCGTTCCTCGGCCGGGATGAAGTGCCCCAGCACGTTTAGCGTGGTGGTCTTGCCGCTGCCGGTGCCGCCGGCAATGATGAGATTCTTGCGACCCAGCACGCAGCCGCGCAGGAAGGCGGCGACCGGCTCTGTAACCGTCCCGCGCTCGATGAGGTCGTCGACGGTGAAGGGGATGCGGGCGAACTTGCGGATCGTCAGCACCGGCCCGGACAGGCTCAGCGGATTGATGATGGCGTTGACGCGCGAGCCGTCGGGCAGGCGGGCGTCGACCAGCGGCGTCGAGCGGTCGATGCGCCGCCCGATGGGCGTGATGATGCGCTCGATGATGCTCTGGACGATCTCGTCGGAGAAGAAGCTGCGCCCGGTGTTCTGCAGCGAGCCGTCCTTCTCGATGTAAATCTTGTCGCGCCCCACCACCATGATCTCATTGACGTTGGGCATCTCCAGCAGGTCCTGCAGTGGCCCGTAGCCCAGCACCACGTCCTCGATGTCCTTGGAGATCATCCGCCCGACGAGGTAGTCCCGCAGCTCCGGCGTGACGCGCTTGCCCAGCCGCGAGACCTGCTCTTTCCACCCCGCCTCGACCAGGGCGACGTCTTCCTTGATCGTCGTGGGGCGCAGGCGCAGCGGGAACACGCTCAGCACGTCGCCGATCATGCGGCTGATCGCCTCTTCGTGCGCCGTCTGCAGCACGTCGGAATCTTCAAAGCCGTAGCTGTAGAGCAACTTGCCCGTGGCGCGGCGGGCCAGTTCGGTCACGGCCGATCGCCACAGATACTCCTGCACCAGGTGGGCGACCATCTCCTCGTCGAGCTGCGGGCGGTAGGCCTCGATGATGTCGGCCAGGTGGCGCTTGATCAGCGCCACATGCTGCTGGTCGGCCGAGACGGCCACGCCCGTGACGCGCAGGTTCAGGCGGTCGAGCAGTTCGGCGTGCATTTTCTGTTCGAGTTCGACGACGCGGCGGCGGGGCGTGACGACGCGCTGTCCGGCCTTGATGCGCTTGATGGAGGGCTCCATCATGTACAGGCTGTACTCGCCGATGCGGATTTCGTCGCCGTAGTCGATGCGGCGCTTTTGCCCACGGGCGATGGACTTGTTGGCCACCACCGTCTCATTGAGCCCCAGCGACTCGATGAAGTAACTGCCGTTCTCGAAGAGGATGTGACAGTGGCGGCGCGAGACGAACTGGCTGTGCAGCGTGACGTCGTTGGCCGCGTCGCGCCCGATCGAGATCGACGCGCCGTCGACTTTTATGACTTCGCGCTGGTCGGTGAACTGGTTGGCGACCCAGATTTCCATTGTCTTCAGCCCCCCAGCGGCTGGTAGCCCACCGGGCTCTCGGCGCTGGTGGCGAGGTCCTTCAGCGCCGGATTGATCGAGGCGGCGTCCTCGGTGGGCGTGTTCTCGCTGGACGGCAAGGCCAGGCGCACCGAGCCGACTTTGTGCGTCAGCAGGTTGATCAACTCGGGCAGTTCCTTGTCGGGCACCTCGATGGTGACGGTGCGGTAGCTCGATGCCACCTCGCCGACGCGCTGGCCGCCGCTGCGCAGCTCGCGCACCTGCTCGCCGCGGCCGCCGATGGCGATCACGCGAACGGCGCCCTTGAACACCGGGTATGTGCGGGCGCGGCGGTCTTTGCCCACCAGCACCGCCATCACCAGCACCCGGTCATACACCCGCAGCACGTCGCCGGGCACGTAGTGGGGATCGACGTCCAGCGGAAACGCCACCATGCCTTTGACGATCCGATTGGCCGGACGCTCCCGCTCCTGCAGCGTGATGTGGCGGTACTGAAGATACTGGCCCTTCTTGCCGTCGTCGGCCGAGGGCTGGCCGTATACCTGACCGAAATCCTTCTCGACCACCAGGTCGCCCATGCGCCCCAGCTGCGAACGTTCGACCTCCACGCGCTCGACGTCCTTTTCGCTGACGACGGTCCCGGCCGGGACGTCGTGGGTGAACATGAGCAGTTTCACCTTGCCCTGATCGTATCCCTGGTGGATGTGGGCGATCTGGGCCAGGTACAGGATCACCACCACCACGCCCAACCCGCCGGCAACCAGCAGCAGCCGCGTGTTGCGTATCCCTGAAGGCGCATCGGCCTTCGCCGTCGTCAACCGTTCGTTGGCCATAGGCTCGCCACCTCGATTGGTAAGGCCCCAGCCGAAAATCAGCCAGGTCCGCATCTATTCTCGTGTTCCGCCACACGTTTGGCAAGCAGACTCTCGTCGTGCTGCAAAACCTCAGAGAACACGAATGACACGAATAACACACAATGCCTGGACAGGGAGCAAACTGCTTCCCTGCTTCCACTCGCTTCGTGACATTCGCGACTTCTTATGGAGGGCAGATCAAGGCCGCGGGCGCGGGGGAGGCAGCTTGGTGGCCGCCACGGTTATCGTCACGCCGCGCGAAGGGGCCGGCGCGATCAGCACCACCACCCGCCAGCCGCTTCGCGTCAGCGACACGACGCGCTGCGATGGCGTGCTGCGGTCGCCGGCCACGACGAACCCCGCCTTGGCGCCGGCGGCTCTGTAATATTCTGCCGCAACCGCCATGTCGACCGATGGGGCGCGATAGCGGGCGTACTGCTCGACGTACGCCCCGACGCGCCGCTGCCAGGCGCCGCCGGACTGCCAGGCGCTCATCGGCGCCAAGCCCGCCGGCGGCGTGCTCAGCGGCGTCAGGTCGGCTGCCGACTCGGGGCGGCGTGCCAGGTCGGCGGGGTCGGCGGCGCCGCTGGCCGGGGCGCTGGCGGGCATCTGGGCGTTGATCCACCGCTCGAGTTCGTCGGCCGGCGGAGCTGGCGTGCGCTCGAAGTAGAACCGGTGCATCTGCCAGGCCAGCAAAATGCCCGCGATCAGCAGCAGCGCGTACAGGACGCCGCGCAGGCGGCCGCTTTTGCGGGGGGCCGGAGGGTTCGTGGGCGGCGAGTCGCTCATGGGCGCCTCACCATCGCGTCAGGTAAAGCTGGCGGAACGCCGTGCCGACCGTGTCGCCGGGGGAGGGAATGCTGCCCAGGGCCTGGTCGAGAGACGGATAGAACGTGTTGCCCACGACGCTGGCGGAGCCTTCCTCGAAGTACATCTGCCCACGCCGCCACTCGAGGCCTTCGCGGATGTGCGACCAGGAAATGTCGCCGTTCATACTCGCCCAGAGCCCCACGCTGGTGGGGAACACCGTCGAGAGGTTCGCGTAATGGCTCTGCGGGCACTGCTGCACGTAGACGTCCTGGGCCAGAACGGCGGCCTCGGGACCGACGGCGTTGATCTCGCCGGCGAACCGGGCGACCACGCCGGCCGTGCCGACGGGATAGTCCACGTTGATCGTCGCGGCCTGGCCGCCCAGGGAGACGGTGTTGATCTCGCCTCCGGTAGGCCAGTCGTTGGCCAGCACGCCCTGCCACGCCGCATAGCGGTCGGCCACGATCGTCTGCTGCTGGTTCTTCATCGCCCAGCCGAAGAAGAACGTCAGCACCAGCACCGTCGCCAGCAGCGGCACGACCAGCACAAACTCGATCATGGCCTGGCCGCCCCGCGCCCGTCGATGATGCCTTGTTGTTGGGATCTTGCTGCTCATCATGCACCGTTCTTGCTGAGGCGATTGCGGATTTCGGATTAGGAGCCACACGCCGCTCTGCTTCCAATCCGAAATCCACAATCTCAAATCGCAATCCACAATCGTTTCTAATGGCTTCCGTACGTATCGGGCGCGCTGCCCAGGGCACGGAAATACTTCAGCATGCTGCCCAACTGCTCAGGCGTAACCAGGTTTTGCGGATCGCCATTCCGCGAGGCCTCGTCGAGGCGGCTGAGCCAGTCCAGGCCGTCGCTGCGCTGCGACCAGCCCGACAGCGGCGCCAGGCGCACCCGCCAATCCTGCGTCCACAGGTCAAAGCTGCTGTTGTTGAAAACCTTGGCCTGGGCAGCCGTCAGCGTGCCACCCAGCGGATTGGGGTTTTGAAACTCCCCGCTCCAGATCCGCGTGTCGTTGCCCCACTGCGCCACGCCCAGGAACTGGAAATACCGCCGGCGATATTCCGCTTCGCTGTCGGCGGCCTCGGGCGGGGTGGCGGGCACGTAGTCGCCGTCGGAGCGGTCCAGCAGCATCGGGGCCGGGAGCGAGTCGAAGGCATCCCAGTTGGACGGGTCGGAAATCTCGATGTCGCCGCCGACGTCGATGCCGCCGAAAATATACCACTGCACCACGTACACGTCCTGGTACGTCAGCGGGCTGTCGGGGTCGGCGGGGTTCTCGTGCACGGGCTGTATCCCGATCCCCGTGTCGTAAGTCGTCTGGTACGTCCAGGTGTCTTTCCAGATATGCTCGCAGATCTTCGGGGCCGCCCACTGCTCGGGGTCCACCCATCCGTTGGAGCGGATCGAGATCGGATAATCGCCATTGGTGCGGAACGTGCCCGGCGACATCCACCCCGCGCTCGTCGGGGGCACGGAGCTGACGACCTCGACCTTGTAGAACAGCGTCTGGCTGATCCGCACGTCCTGCCGCGCGGCCAGGGCGCGGCACTGGGCGTAGTCCACGATCCACTGCGGATAGTGGATCGTCTTGAGCTGCTTGGCCGAGGGGTCGGTGAACATGTACGTCAGCTTCTGACGCGAGATCGTGCTGTGATACGACGAGAAGTAGCTGTCGGGCACCTGCCCGGGATGCGCCTGCTGCTGACCGTTCTCGTCGTACGAGTAGCTGTCGTTGGCCCAATCGCCCACGCGTCGCATCGACCAGTTGTACGGGCCGTACGCCAGGTACCCCGTCAGGATGCTCGTGCCTCCGACCCAGTGCCCGCCGCTGCCGCCGCTGTGCTGGATGACCGACGAGCCCACCGAGCGGCCGCCGGGATTGATGCTCCCGCCGCCGCTGCGAACCGACGGACCCGGAGTGCCCGGAATGAACTGCCCGCCCTCGTGGCGATACTGCGGATCGCGCCATTTGTAGAGCCTCGCCCACGGACCCAGGCGGTACTGGCTGTCATCGACGGCGCAGTCGGGGATCGCCCCGCCGTTGCCTCCGGTCGCCGCGTACACCACGTGTTGATCCACCACCCCGGTGCGGCCTTCCATCACCGGCCGGAACGACGCGAACGTTCCCCGCACCGCCGGGAGGCGCGGCAAGACCGGAACCAGCGTGGCCGCCTCGGCCTTGTTGGCCTTGCCGTACTCCACCGCATTGGCCTGCGCCAACGCCCCCGCCGAGGCCACCGTCGTCTGCGACATCTCGTCCAGCACCACGCCGGCGCGCCAGAACCCGCCGTGCGGCGGCGCGCCCGCCGTGCCGCGGATCGACCATGTGGTGGCCGTGGCCATGTCGAACCCGCTGTTGTTCAACGCAACGTCGGCCGCACGGAGAATGTCCCGCTGGCGGATCATGCGGGAGTCGAGCGACTGAAGCCCCTGCGTGAGATATTGTCCGCCGTTGGGTTCCTGGATGCCCCGGGCCAGTTGCCCGGCCAGGGCCTGCTCCCACATGTCGATCTCGTCAGCCGACATCTTTGCCGCCAGCGGCAGGGCGTCCATGACCGGAACCAGAGCGATGACGCGGCTCTGGCCGCAGTTGTTCATCGCGACGCAGTTCATGCTCCGCGCCATCCACCCCGCGCCGCTGACCGCCACGGCGTCGGCCGTGTTCTGAAGCGCCAGCCGCCGGTTGACCTGGTCGGCGACGTTGAAGACATAAAACACCAGCGCCGCCAGCAGCGTCATCGCCACCAGCGTCGCGACGAGGATCTGTCCACCGTGTTTCGGGCGTGGTGTCAAAGTAGATTCTCTCTACGAAGTCTAACGCCGCCTTAGAGCCGAAAATTCCAAAACCCAAACTACAAATCACAAATAAATCCCAAACTGCAAAATCTCAAACCACCGCCCGCGCGTCACAGTCCCTCTTTCATATTTTCGGTTTCTTGTTGTCTTGTTTCTTGTTTGTTATTTGAAGTTTGTTATTTGGAATTTCCCACGCCTCAAGGCGTGGGTGGTTCTGCCGCCTCCAGCATCGCCTGGGCGTGGGCGATCTTTTCCTTTACGTCCTGTGTTTCCATCACGCCCTTGGCCAGTTTGTAATTGGCCAGAGCGCCTTTGAAGTCGCGCTTACCCATCGCGTCCTCGCCCATCGCCATGAACCGATCGTACTTGGTCTTGAGGACGCGGGCGTTGACTTCGGGGCTGTTCTTGAGGCGCCGGGCCTTGTCGAAGGCCGCCAGGGCGGCATTCCAATCCTGAGCCGCCAGCGCCACGTCGCCCTCGCGCATGGCTGAGCGGTAGTCCAGCTCGCGGCGCATGGTTCGCTGACGCGTATCGATGATCACGTCGCGGTCGGACTTGATGGCCTTGGCCTTGTTGTATGCGTCGATGGCTTCCTGGAGCTTGTCGGCCTTTTCCAGCGCCTCGGCTTGGGCGTACTGGATGTTGAATCGGCAGTCGGTGACTCGGCCGCTGAGGTACGCGTCGGGCTGCAGGGACAGAGCATTCTTGTACTTGTCCATGGCGGCCGCCCAGTCGCTCTTGTCGAACAGCGCGTCGGCCTCGCGGCGGGCGGTCTGCAGCGCGCGGCGGTTGAGCAGGCCGGTCAGCAGGCCCTTGGCCTTGTCGTTTTCGCCGTCGCGGGCAACGAGGGCCTGGAGGACGTCGATGGCGCCGGCCTCGTTGCCGCTGCCGATGAGCTTGGTGGCGCGATCGAGGTCTATCTCGGTCTGAAGTTCGGTAATGCGCTTGGCGTAGACGTCCGACTTGGTGCGGGCGACAGCCTTCTGCAGCAGCACAATCTCGGAGTCCTTGTCGCCTTCCTTGCGGGCCTGCCGGATGGCCTCTTCGAGGTCCTTGAGTTCCAGCGTGCTGGTCAGGTCACGGACCTTCTTTTGAAGGTTCTTTTGGTTTTCATCGCGTTCGGCGGCCGGCAGCACCTCGGCGGCCTTGGAGTCGAGCATTGCCAGGGCGTCTGCATAGATCTTCTTGGCCTTGTCGGAGTCGCCCTTGTTGGCCAGCCCGCGCCCCTGGTCGAGGGTGGCGTTGAAGTCGTGGCGGAACTTCGCCAGGGCGATGGCGGAATAGTGTTCGTTGAACTCCTCGAGCAGCCGGGCGTTTTCGCTGATGCGGTTCTTGTCCTCGCCCATGGCGTCCATCTGCAGGCGGGCCTCGTCGTACTTGCCCTCCTCGAGCAGGCGCTTGGACTTGGCCAGTTGCTCGCGGAACTTCTTGGCCGCAATGCGCAGACCGTACAGGTCGGCCATCTCGCGCCGGTCGCGCGTCCAGCCCGTCAGTTCCGGAAAGGCGATCTGCGTCTTGTTGAGCTCTTCCTTGGCGGCGTCTTCGGCGGCCGCGGCCTGGTCGAACTGCAACGCCCCCACGGCAATATAGCCCTTGCACAGGTGTGTGAAGAACGCCGCCTGGGCGGCCAGCGCGCGGCCGGGGTAGCCGTCCCGCACCTTCTGGTACTTCTCCAGGGCGGCGGCGTAATCGCGATCGAGATAGGCTTTGCCGGCCTGCTCGTAAGTGTTCTTGGCCTTTTGTTCGAGAGTCTGCTCGCGCGTGGCGCTGCGGGCAGCCAGGAAGCCGGCGGCGATCATGACGATCCCGAAGATCACGCCGCCGACGATAAGCTTGGTCTTGAGCGGCATGGGCCTGCGGGGCAAGGTGGCGGTGGCGGGGCCTTGGGCAGGCTCGGGCGCCGCGGCGGCTTGCGCGGGCACTGGCGGGGGGGAAGCGCCCTCTTCTTCCTCGTGCATGTCCGAGGCCACCGAGCCGACCGGCTCGACGCGCCCGCGGGTGGAGAACTTGCTCTTGATCGCCCTGCCGAGGACTTCCATCGACTCGTACCGCTTGGCGGGGTCTTTGGCCATCATGCCCGCGACGATCTGCGCCAGCGCCGGCGGCACGGCCGGGTTGACCTCGTTGAGCGGCGGGGCCGTCACACCGGGGCTGCCGTGCCACTTCATCCATCGCAAGCTCGATGCGTGCTGGTCTCGCACGACGTCGGCGAAGACTTCGTCGAACCGCCGCCGCCCGGCCAGCATCTCGTAGGCCACGAAGCCCAGCGAGTACATGTCGACGCGTTCGTCGTTGACCCCGCCGCCGAGCAGCTCCGGGGCCATGTATTTCGTCGTGCCCAGCAGCATCGAGGTGTTGCCGCTCTTGCGTGCGGCCACGCCGAAATCCGCCAGCTTCACGCGCAGCCCCTCGCCGATGAAAATGTTGGCCGGCTTGATGTCGCGGTGGATGATGCCGGCCGCGTGCACCGTGTGCAGCGCCGCGGCCAGGCGCCAGATGACCTGCAGGGCCGCCTTGACGGGCAGTCCCTCGGGTTGCTCGGCGAGCACTTCTTCGAGCGTGCGTCCGGAGACGTACTCCATGACGATAAACAGCCCGCGCGGGTCTTCGATGAGCTCGTGGATGGTGACGATGGCCGGCTGCTCGGCGCCGAGGCGGGCGAGGGTGCGGGCCTCGTTGCGGAAGCGCTCGAGGAAGGCCGGGTCTTCGGCCAGGTGGGAGGAGATCTGTTTGATGGCCACGTCGCGATCGAGCAGCGGTTCGTGGGCCTTGTAGAGGATGGCCTGGCCTCCGATGCGGATGCGGCTGACGATGGTGTACTTGCCGATCTGCGTTCCGGCGGGCAGGCCAACGCCCTCTTTGTTTTCCTGGGCCATGATCGCAATTCCCTGCTAGCGGCAAAAGCCCCGGCGCATCCGGCGCCGGTGAAGATGCCCTCAGTTTACATCGGAGAACGATTCATCGCACGATACGTTTTCATCCCTCCGCCCGAGGGAAGAAATCAACAACCGAGGACGAGAACGAGAGAATGCGGATGCGGCGTTTCTTGTTTTCTCGTCGTCGTCCTCGTCCTCGTCGTCGTCCTCGGTTTCTTCTGCTGCTTCAAACTCCGAACTTCAAACCTGCCTCTTCAGGCAAGCGTTATTCAAACGTATCCGGCGCGACGAAATCGGCTACCCCTTCGTTGGTGAGCACCTGCTTGGCGCGGATCACCAGGCCCAGTTCGCCGGCGCCGAAGTCCAGGTTCTCGCGATTGTCCGAGTCCATCTTGGCGAACAGCCATCCGGCGTACGGCACGGCCAGATAGAAGGTGTGCTGCACGGTCACGGCGAGATTTTCATTGTCGGCGTAGACGGCCCCGTTGGCGGGGGCGGCCAGCTCGATCGACGTGTACCGGTCGGCGTACTCTCGCTTGCGGGAGATGATATTGCCGATCCACGTCGGCGGCGTGGCGGCGTATTCGTCGAAGAGGTTGGCCAGCGGCGCGTTGAGCTCGGCGTCGCGCGGCGGAAGGTCCGGGCTCGAACACGAAACCGGCGTGACGGCCCAGACGGCCGCACGGCGAATGCGCTCGGTCTTGGCCGTCGGCGAGAGTCCCACCACGTTGTGCGGCTCCTCGACGCCGGCGTATTGGGGCACGGTGACGACGGCTGCCCGCGCGGCGCAGTACGCCGCATAGTTCACGCAGACGTTGCCGACCATCAGCAGCGACGACTGGATCATCAGCAGCACCAGCATCAGGGCGATGGGCAGCACCATGACAAACTCGAGCATGGCCCCGCCGCCCTCGTCGGCGACGATCGACGCCACGGTCCTGCGGCAGGCGATGGCCCGCAGGACGACGACGATGCCCGCCAGCCCCAGCCCCGAGACGGCGGCCACCGCCACCGCCAGTGCCAGCCCCGACAGGAACATTCCCGCAACCGCGACGCCGGCCAGCGGCCAGAGCACCACCGCCAGTCCCAGCAGGACTGCGCGCCGGGAATCTCGAGATTGTCCCCTCGCCTGAGCCATGGTCACACTCCGATAAAATCCAGCGACAACCGGCCCTGCCGCACGAGGATCTCCACCAGCGCCGCGGCCGAGCCGATGCACATCGCCAGGCCCAGCGGCACCTTAGGGCTGTCGGGGCGTGCCGGGTCGGGGCCCTTGCTGCGGCTGGCCAGCGACAACCACAGGAACTGGCCGATCCGCTTGAGGGTCGCTACCGTCACGCCGCGCAGCAGCATCAGCACCAAGGCCATGATGGCCGCCACAATCAGCCCGTAGAACAGGGCCGCCAGGGCGAACCGCATTCCCGTCAGGGCGCCGACGGCGGCCATCAGCTTGGCGTCGCCGCCGTGGACGCCGCCGGCCATCGCCGCCAGCAGCAACGGACCGCCGGCCACCAGCAGACCCAGCACGGCCCCGATCAGGCCGATACTGGCCGGTTCGTCGCCGTGCGGCGGCGTGCCCATCAGCCCGCCGACCAGCGTGTGGCCGATCAGACCGACCACGATCGCCGGGTACGTCAGGGCGTTATAGATTTTCCCGCTGCGGACGTCGGTCACCGAGGCGATGATCAGCATCGCCGCCAGCACGATGTAGGCCCACAGCACGCTCGCGTGCACCATGAGTGCCCCTTGCGGCTGAAACCGGGCCGGTATTACAGCGTGGAGGGATCCGTGCCGCCGCTGCCGCCCTTGATCGCCTGCCAGGCCTCGCCCGCCCAGCGCGAGATGTCCTTCCAGAAGAAGATCACCACCGCCAGCAGGGGCAGGGCCACCGCGGCGAAGATCAGCACGTACTCGACCATGTCCGCGCCGCCTTCGTCCTTGTGCAATTTCTTGAGAGCCTTGAGCAGAGTCTTCATGTTGCTTCCTCATTCAATCGGCAAGTAAGCAGCCGAGTCCCGCGCCGACTACGGGAGCGGCAATGTCGACATAAACGTCACCAGACGGTAGTGCTCGCCGATGACGGCCAGCAGCACCTGAAACACGTAAATCATCGGGAGCACAAAAAACGCCAGCAGCAGCACCCACTCGATGGTGGTCTGCCCGCGCTGGTCGCGGTGCAACCGCCGGATTGTGCTGCAGTTCATCATGACATCTCACTACCGGGTGCCGTGGCGGGAGGGCTTTAGCCCGACAGCCACGACTGCATGATCCAGGCCCGGGGATCGTGGCTCTCCGGGCCTTTGGCCCTGCGCGCCACGGCACCGGGCGCACCACTCAAGCCTGCGCAAAAATATCGCTGCAATGCTGCCACGTCCCCGTCAGCGTGCGAACCTTCGGTTCGTCGGCAAAGGCCGACACCTCGCCGGTCCAGACCAGCGTCTCGGTCGGTCGGCCGCGGTCGTCGCGACCGAACGCGAAGATATCCCGCAGGCGGTGGCGCCCGTCGTCGCCCAGGGGCAGCACCTCGGCGATGGCGGTGATCTTTCGCTGACCGCTTGAAAAACGCGTCATCTGGATGATGACGTCGATGGCCGAGGCGATCTGCGATCGCAGGGCGTGCAGCGGCAGTTCCACCTTGTTCATCATCGCCAGGGTCTCCAGGCGATTAAGGGCGTCCATCGGCATGTTGGCGTGCAGCGTGGACATGCTGCCGCCATGCCCGCTGGTCATCGCCTGAATCATATCCAGCGCCTCGCCGCCGCGAACCTCGCCGATGATGATGCGATCGGGCCGCAGGCGCAGCGACGAGCGGAACAGGTCGGCGATGCTCACCTCGCCGCGCCCCCAGCGGTCGGGCAGGCGGCTTTCCAGGCTGATCAGGTGGTCCTGCTGCAGGTCGAGCTCGGCCGAGTCTTCGATCACCACGATGCGCTGGTGCGCCGGGATGAACGAGCTGAGCACGTTGAGCAGGCAGGTCTTGCCGCTGCTGGTGCCGCCGGCGACGAGGATGTTCTTCTCGGCCAGCACGCAGCTTTGGACATATTCGAGCGCCTGCGGCGTCCAGGTGTTCAACTCGACGAGGTGGGCGGCGTTGAAGCCGACCTTGGCGAACTTGCGGATCGTCATGCACGTGCCCGCCCGCGACAGCGGGGCCAGGACCACGTGCACGCGGCTGCCGTCGGGCAGGCGGCTGTCTACCAGCGGGTGCTCGCTGGTGAGGCGCTTGCCGGTATACTGCAGGACGTTGTTGACGGCCGCCAGCAGGGCCGCTTCGTCCTCGAACCGCACGTCGGTCCGCGTGAGCTTGCCGCCGCGCTCGATGTAGACTTCGTCGAAGCGGTTGATCATGATCTCCGAGACCGTGTCGTCGTGCAGGAATCCTGCAATCGGCGCCAGGAAGTGTTCGACCGTCGCGGCAAAGATGTTGATTTTCTGCTCGGGCATCTTACGTCTCTTATCGGTGCGCGGCCGTGACCGCA
Organism: Phycisphaerae bacterium; assembly: GCA_039683615.1. Taxonomy (GTDB): domain Bacteria; phylum Planctomycetota; class Phycisphaerae; order SM23-33; family SM23-33; genus JAJFUU01. The sequence continues at coordinate 92,019 of JBDKRA010000050.1, read as the reverse complement.
TTGAGGTTAACGCTCCGGAAACAAATTTATCACAAATCGAGGGAATATTTTCGCCGGTGGCTTGAGTGTAGATGACGGTGCACGGTCAAACAAGGCACTTTCTCGTCGGCCTGGGAGAACGGGGAAGAAACCGAGGACGAGGACGACGACGAGGACGATAAAAGCATTCAGCGACGATGTTAGCGGCGGGCTCGACCGCCAGAGCATGGTTGTTTCGTCCTCGTCGTCGTCCTCGTCGTCGGTTGTCTCTCTCCCCTGAAATAATCCGGCACGATTCCTATTTATTGCCAGCGGGGCCGCCTGCAGCCTGGCGGGCTTCGTCCAGGGTCGGCATTTCAGGTCGCTTGAGCGGGTCGTCGAGGCGCAGCAGGTCCAGGTCTCGTTTGCAGGACGCTGCGGCAGCGACCTTGCCGCCCTTGAGATAGTACGCGGTGAACGATCGCTCGGACAGATTGCCGTCGAGGACGACCTCGTCGAAATCGCGGGCATAGCCCAGGTAGCGCACCGACAGCTTGTACTGCGTTGTCCAGAAGAACGGCACGCCGCCGTATTGCGTCGGCCGGGCAGCCATGTTCATCGCGGCGACCTGCCCGAGCTGCTCGGCCAGCCGCCAGTGCTCGATACGGATGGGCCCCCCGCCACGCCAGTCGGGGAACATCGCGATGTCGCCGGCGGCGTAAATGTCGTTGCCGGCATGCATCGTCGAGTCGACCGTCAGGCTGCCGTCGCCGTTGAGCGCCAGACCTGAGTTCTTGAGAAAGTCCGTCGCCGGCCGCACGCCAACCCCGACGACGACCAGGTCCGCATCAAGGCGTTGGCCGTCGTCAAGCACAGCGCCCTGCACCTGCTGGCCGCCCTCAAACCGCGCGACCTTGCGGCCGAGGCGGAACGACACGCCATTTTCCTCGTGGAGCGACTGGAACATGCGACCGATGTCGTCGCCGAGGGTGCGCTGGAACGGCACCGCGTCCGGCGCCACCACCGTGACGGCCAGGCCACGGGCCCGCAGCGAGGCGGCGACCTCCATGGCGATGAAGCTGGCGCCAATGACGACGGCTTTGCCCTGTGCCGGTGCGGCCGCGATGATCTTCTTGCAGTCGTCGAATGTGCGCAAGGTGAAGATATTCGCCAGCGTGCTGCCGGGGGCGTCGAGCATGCGCGGGACGGCGCCGGTGGCCAGCAGCAACTTGTCGTACTTCACGTCGCCGCCGCCTTCGAGGATCACACGGCGGCCGGGAATGTCGATGCCGGTCGCGGCGCGATTGAGCTGCAGTTCGATGCCCTGCTTTTCATAGAACGCCAGACCGCGCAAAAACGGCTCGAACTCGCCCTTGGCCATGTACGACTTGCTCAGGTCCGGGCGGTCGTAGGGTCGCTGGCTATCGCGGCTGATCATGACGATTCGTCCGCAGAACCCTTCGGTCCGCAGCGTCTGTGCGGCGGCGAACCCCGCGCCTCCGCCGCCGACGATTGCGAACGTTCTGCCGTCGCGGCTGGCGTCGGGCGCCGCCAGTTGCGGCAGGCGCGACCGCTTGATCTTTTCCGGCAGCGTGACAACGAGCGTCTCGCCCTCGACGCGCAGGTCGAAGCGGCACAGGCAATCATGGGCCGGCGGCTGGCGCAGGTCACCGCTGGCGGCGTCGAAGTGCGCGTGGTGCCACGGACAGCGCACGACGCCATCCTTGAGCAGGCCCTTGGCCAATGGCCCGTCGTAGTGCGTGCACTTGGCCTGCAGGGCGTAGTACTGCCCGGCGATGCGAACCAGCAGCAGTTCCACTTCGCCGGCCTGGACGGACTTCATCTGCCCGTCCTTCAGATCGTCCGTGCGCCCTATTGTGAAGTCAGCCATATTGGTCCCCAAAATAGCCTGGCATCTTCCGCCGGCCGGGTCTCTATCCAGTTTATTCGGTTGTTGTTCTTCTTTTTGATTTGGGCTTTTTAATGGTTCTTCCGGGAATACCGGGAAGTACTTGCTCTGCGTCCCGTTGGGACGCATCCGAATTGATCGCTCGTGCACTCTCCCATTTATTCCCGCAATAGTTGTATTCTTCCTCACTCCTCCGGGGGTTCGACCTTCTTGATCTCTTCGTCGCTTTCCAGGGCCATTTTGGTCGAGAGGAACTTCAGCAGATCGCGCAGCGTGATAATGCCCACCAGAGCGCCATGGTCGACCACCATCAGGCGGCTGGCCTGGGCCTGCGTCATGCGCGTCAGGGCGTGCATGGCATCTTCCTCGGGCGGGATGGTGTTCTCATCGCTGCACGGCTGCATGATCTCGCCGACGGTCTTCATGGGCCACTGCTCGCGCGGAACCTCGCGGACTTTCTGCGTGGTGACGCAGCCGCTCAGGTGCCCGTCCTCGACCACCGGGAACATCTTGAAGTGGTATTGGAAGACCTTGTCCTCGACGAGGTCCTTGAGGTTCAGCGACGTCGGCACGGTCACCGGATCGGTGTTCATGAACCGCTTGAGCGGCTCGCCGTGAAGCATCTCGCGCACGAGGATCTGCTGGTAGCCCTGCTTGGCGGCGGACCGGACGAACAGGCCGATGATGATCCACCACACCCCGCCGATGGCATTGCCGCCCAGCAGCAGCTCGAGGATCCCCAGGCCCACCAACAGCACGCCAAAGCCCATCCCCACCCGCGAGGCCACGTGCGTGGCCCAGCGCAGATCCTTCTTGGCCGCCCACAGCACGGCCCGCAGGACGCGCCCGCCGTCGAGCGGAAAGCCCGGAATCATGTTGAAAATCAGCAGGATGATGTTGATCAGCCCGATCCACTGCAGCACGCCGGTAACTTCGCCGGGCCAACCGGCGGCCGCCGACACCGCCGCCAGGATCATGAAGACGATCCCCAGCACGAGGCTGACAGCCGGCCCGGCCGCGGCGATGAGGCCTTCGGCAATGGGGCTGGGCGGTTCGTCGCTCATCTCGGCCACCCCGCCGAGCATGAACAGCGTGATGCCGGTCATCGGCAGTCCGAAACCCCGGGCCGCCAGCGAGTGGCACAGCTCGTGGATCACGATCGAGGCGAAGAGCCCCACCGAGGCCGCCAGCGCCATCGCCAGATAAGAGCCCCACGTCAGGCCGGGAAACTGAGATGGAAAGACCCCCGCACCCAGCGACCAGACCACCAGCACCAGGATCACCAGCCAGCTCAGGTCGATGCGGACGCTGAAACCGAAGATTGTGAATAGTTTTATCGAACGGTTAAGCATGAACATTCCACTTCCCCCTCAGTCCGGCCGGTAATGATCACTGCGGCTTCAAGGCTCTGCATTCGCCTCTGGAAGTCTCCTTCAATTCTAGCCCCGCCTGTAGAGACGTGGGGAATGAACGCCGGGGGGAAGGCAGGCCGTGGCGGCTGTCGCTGCCGCCAGCCGCTGCAAACCACGACGAATGCGGGCACTCTTGTGGAAATGCCTCAGCCTTCGCCGGAGCGCCCCCTATGGCAAAACTAGAGAACCCCGCTTGAACTTTTTTGACCGCCGGCGCTAGGATTTCTCATGTTCATGTGGGAAATCCTTCTCTCGTCGCTCCTGGCGGCCATTCTGAGCATGCTGCTGACGCTGGTGCTGGGGCGCCGCGGGCCCGGGCCGCTGATGGGATTCATCTTCTTCTACATCATGCTGTTTCTGGCGACGTGGGCCGGCGGATTGTGGCTGGGGCGAATCCGTCCCGGCGAGTGGCAGGTCAACTGGCTGGGATACGTCCTGGTGTCGGTAGTGCTGTGGTTGATCCTGGCCGCCGTGCTCCCGCGTCAGGGGCGAAAGCCCCGCCATGCCGACTCGGCCACGCTGCCGGTCGTCGAACCCCAGGCCACCCAGCAACTCGCCCTGGGAGTGCTGTTCTGGCTCTTGGTCGTCGTCCTGCTGATAATCATCGCCCTCAACTACTACACCTTCTGACGATTGGCTCTGACGATGGTCTCGCGGCCCGCACAAATCGCCGCTGAGCTCGAGGCCATCCACCGTGCCATCCGCCGCTGCCGGCACTGCCGCCTCCTGACGCCTCTATCCCAGATGCTCGAGCCGGATTCTTCGATTCTCGTTTCAAGACACATGTGGCGACGTCCTTCGACTCGCTCCGCTCGCTCAGGACTCGCCCCCGGCTATTCCCGGAAGAATCATAGAAAAGGCACCGGAAAACCGGTGCCTGGACTTTGCCTTCTACCGCCTCGACATCTTTATTATAGTGACTGGACAGCCCTTCAAGAGAATCCTGGTGCGGCGGAAAATTCTTTCGCTCTGTCGCTGCGGGAAGATGCGAATTTTCGCCCAAAGGCGAAATATTCTTCTTTTGCAGGACATCTGGTTTATGAAACTCTCCCAAGAGCATTTGCAGAGCGAGCGTCCCCGTTGCGGCAGAGCAGTTCACCAAACCCGCTGTGAAAAGTACAACAAAGTGCAAGGAAGACAACGCGCCGGCGATGGGAGGCTGCGGCGTTCTACTCTTCGATGTGGATCGCGTCGACGGGGCAGCTTTCGGCGGCCTCGGTGGTCTTGGCTCGCAGTTCGGAAGGGACGGGGTCTACGATGGGCTTGGCGAAACCGTCCTCACCCATCTGGAAGACTTCCGGGCAGATGTCCACGCACAGTTCGCAGCCGATGCAGGTTTCGTCGACGATGGCTTTCATCTTGTTCTCGGCCGCCTGTGCGGTCTTCCCCCCTTAGACCGCCAGGCTGCCCTCCAGAGCATATCGGATCTTCGACAGCGAACTCTTCTCGATCTGCCGCACGCGTTCCAGCGACAGTCCGAGCGTCTTGCCGATCTGCATGAGCGTTCGCGGCTGATCGTCGTCGGACATCCCGAAGCGTTCCTGGATGACGGTGCGCTCGATGTCGCTCAAAGCGGCATGGTTTTTCAGCAGCACCTGCCGCACGACGTCGATGGCGTCGGTGCGCTGCTGTTCGTGGCGTTGCTCGATAAAGTCGCTGCGTTCGAGTTCCGGGTCGAACTGCACGGGGCAGTATTTGTGCCGCGTGCGGGCTTTGCTGGCCAGGCGCGAGAAGCAGGCCAGGATCGAGCGGCAGGCATAGGTCGAGAACTTGAACCCGCGCGAGACGTCGAACTTCTCGACGCTGCGGAGCACGGCCATGTAGCCCTCGGAGATCAGGTCGCCGAACTCGACGCCGGTATGGGTGGCGCGTTGGGCCATCGCCGGAACCAGCGGCAGATTGGCGTGGACGATCTTGCGGTGGGCGTCCTGGGCGCGGTGGCGCCACAGGCCCCACTGCTGGGCCTGCGTGCGGCTTCGCGTGAGCTTGGACATGCGGTACTTGGCGTAGTTGTATCGCATGAACAGCAGTTTTTCCTCGTGGGTTCGCAGGGAAGGGCGGCTTTGCGGCTGCTCAGGGACGTCGTCGAGCACCTGTGGGAGCAGGCGGTAGTTGGGCACGTCGATGGAAGCCGACGCCGGTCCCCAGAGGCGCTCTTCCGCACCGGGCAGGGAGTAGCTGCGGTGATGGACGTGGTCCAGGCTGGGAAGATCCATTTCCATTCGGGCCAGCCAGTCCTTGTCGAGGGACTTGTTGCAGCACGAGGCCGCCTCAGCCCGGCGGCGGGATGTCACGATTGCTTTGACCACGTTCCTGTCCTTGCCGGCTCCGTGGGCGGGGCCTCTGGCGTTTGAGGAAGTCTTCCATCCGCCGGCACGGGCAGATCGGGCCGCGGCGGCGCGTTTCAAATGCGAGTCGGTTGTTTTCATGAGGGACCTTCCGAATCAGGCAATGCACATCGAACGATGCTCCTGTCCGGCCAGGTCCGCATGCAGTGTCAGGACATTTCCAGCAGATACCCTGGCCTGGCGGCGAGCCAATTCCCTGGGCAGAGCCACGTCCATCGTGGCCAGGTATCCGCGAACGGCTGAGCGTATCTTGGTGGAGGCCTCCTGTCGGGTGAGGCCTAAGACGCGGCAGCCCGGTAGAGCGGGGCACCATGCTTTGAACGTCCCGTCGGCTTGGGCAGCCATCCTGACGACCAAATTCATCGCACACATCCTCTGAATAATGATGATGACGGATCGGGCCACCACGTTGGCTGGCTCGCTTGCTTCAATTGTGGCATCAGCGGCAAGGCTTTCAATCGGTGCTGTTACCGCTTTGTGGCAGGCAGATACTTCCAGAGGGACTAAGAAAAGTACCTACAAAAGCAGGAAACAGGAGCTGGTGGGGAAACCAGTAGCCGGTGAAGAACGCGCGATAGCATGCTCTGCGCAATGGTTCCTGGATTGAGTCGAGCGAGATCTGCCTGTCTTCCACGGGCTACCGGCTACCGGCTACTGATCACTGCTTCTATCTGGCTACCGGCGACTGATCACTGCTTCTATCAGCATTCCTGGTACTGCACCCAGTGGATCGCCTGGCGGAGCAGGCGCGAGGCGCTAGCGCACTTGAGCTTGTCCTTGATGTTCTCGCGGTGCGAATCGACCGTCTTGGAGCTGATGTGCAGGCGCTGGGCGATCTCGCGCGTCGGCAGACCGTTGCCGATGAGCTCGAAGATCTCCAGTTCCCGGTCCGTCAGGGAGTCCATGAGGTTGCGGCCGCTGCCGCTGCCGGAGGCGTAAACCCCGGCGAAACGGCTGAGCACTTTGGAGGACATCTGGCCGCTGATGTAGATATTTCCCCGCAGCACGGTGCGGATTCCTTCGACGACGTTGGCGGGGTTTTCCTCTTTGGTGATATAGCCCATCGCCCCGCATCGCAGGACGCGTTCGGCGTAAAGCGCCTCCTCGCGCATCGACAGCACGAGCATGCGCAGGTTGGGAAACTGCGTGGCAGCCTGGCGGATAACGTCGAGCCCGCTGCTGTCCTTGAGACTCAGGTCGATCAGAGCGACGTCGGGCTTCTCCGCGGCCATCAGCGCCAGGGCGTCGGCGGCGTTGTCCGTTTCGCCGCAGATACACAGGTCGCTCTCGCGTTCGACCACCATCTTGATGCCTTGCCGCACGATGGGATGATCTTCCACGAGCAGAATTTTGCTTTTCTTCACGCTGACTCGTATCTTTTCCGACTTGTCCATAGCCCAAACCCGCATCTTAAGGAACCCCGAAAACCTGAACTTGCGGAATGATAACACGCTTTGCCGGAAGTGCACTATAAAAAACTGCCCGCCCGCGTAATGCCTCAGTCATGGGGGGAAAGTCGTGCCGTACGGTATCTGGGCCAAGCATTCATCGACGCCTGCAAGACGGCGTTGATAAATACTCGGTGCCTCCGCCGCGACTTCCCCCCTGGAACTGAGGGGATACCCGCCCGCGACGCGCATATAGTGAATGAGGGAGACACGGTCAGGTTCATGCAGCCACGCTTGTGCCGGCAATAAGTAGGAGGCGTCTCATGGCCGAGCAAATCACCAAGGCTCGCATCCGCGAGCTGATGTCACAGACTGATCCGATGAATGTTTCCATCTTCATGTCGATGCACCCGTTTGGGCCCCAAAAGCAGGAAGACTCGCTGAGGCTCAAGAACCTGCTGGACAAGGCCCGGGATCGCCTGATAGCGATGGGCGTTGCGGGCGCGCGGGCGCAGCAGCGAGTCGACGCCGTCGCCTCGCGCATCGATGCCGGGCGAATCTGGCAAAATCAGTGCCACGGCCTGGCGGTCTATCTTGGACCCAAGCACGATTACGTCTTTCAGTTGCCCCTGGCGCCGCGCGAAATGGTGGTCGTGGGGCCTCGATTCCATATCAAGCCGCTCCTGGCGGCCTTGGCCCTGGTGGGACGCTTCTACGTTCTGGCTTTAAGTTCCAACCAGGTGCGTCTGTACGAGGCCGACCCGAAGGGCATGCGGGTCATCGAGACGGCGGCCCTGCCGCGCGACTACGACGAGGCCACGCGGTTCAACCAGTTCCAGCGCCAAGTGAGCTTCCACACCCGCACGTCCGCGCACGGCGCCGGTTCGAGGCGGCCGGCGATGTTCCACTCCCAGGGCGGCGGCGATGAGGCCGACAGGAAAAGGTACCTTCTCGACTTCTGCCACATGGTCGACGCCGGCGTGCAGAGCGTACTGGCCGGCCAGACCGTCCCGCTGGTGCTGGCGGCCTGCGAGCCGCTGGCGGGCATCTTCCGCCAGTGCTGCAGCTACCGCTTCCTCTACAGCCACATCGTCGAGGGCAACCCGGAGTTGCTTTCACCTGAGGACCTGCACCACCTGGCGATGAAGGCGCTGGGCGATCATTTCCTGCTGGCGATGCGCCGCGACGGCGACCTCTACCGCCAACTGGCCACCAAGGGCCACGCATCGAGCAACATCGAGGAAATTCTCGCAGCCGCCACATACGGGCGGGTCGAGGCAATGTTCGTCTCGGCTGGGGATCACTGCTGGGGCCGCTACGACGGTCAGACCGGCACGGCAGAGATCCACCCTGTCCAGCAGGAGGGCGACGAAGACCTGTTCGACCTGGCGGCCGCACGGGCATTTGAAAATGGCGGAACCGTCCACGTCGTCTCTCGAGGCGAGGTGCCCGACTCCGCCGCCATCGCCGCGACGTTCCGCTACGCGCTGTCCCGCGCCGAGGCGGGGTGAACGGTGTTCCGCGTCATCGACCAAGTGCAAAGACGTGCACGCCCGAGCGGTCGGCGATGACGATGGCGTGGTCGAGGATTCTGGCCTGGGCGTCGTGGTCCCAGCGGTACGACTGGCTGCACGCTGCGCCGCTCAGTTCGCTGCGGGCGACGTGGCGGGCCGTGGCGGCATCGAACACGTCCACGTACATCCGCGGGTCGATCGTCGCCCACTTGATATTCATGTCCTTGCGGTCGCGGCGGTGCAGGTACTTGCCCTTGAGACCCGACACCACGACCATCTTGTCGCCGACGAGGCGGAAGTCGTAGATGGCGTGCAAGGTGTTCTCCGGTCCGGCGGGCAGGTTGTAGACCGTCTCCTTACGCTTGGCCGGGTCGAAGCGGAACAGTTGCCCGTAGAACCGCAGGTACGCCGCGTCGGGCGCCGAGCGCAGGCCCAGGCACCAGGGGTACATCTCCGTGATGCGCGGGTCGGCCCCGCGCCGCCACGCGCCGGTGACGCCCGGGTCGCCCGCGGACGGGCGGTACTTCGCCCGCATCGCCGCGTTGATGTAGCACGCGCCGGCCGGGCTCAGCGCCGAGCACTCGGGCCAGTTCACCAGGTCGTCCAGCAGCGGCGAGATCTGCTGCACGCTCCCGCCGGCGGCGTCGACCGCCACGTCGGCCACCTGCCAGGTTCCGCCGTCGCTGCCGAAGGCCGCACTGAGGAACAGGTGCAGCCGCCCCTGCCCATCGCCCCCGCGGGCGAACCACATGCCCAGCAGCCCTTGGCGCGAGCGGAAACGCATCGGGTCGCTGAACGGGCGCGACCAGAGCACCTTGCCCGTGCCGGCATCGATGGCCGCGGCGAAAGGTTCCCAACTGTTGCCCAGCTTCCACGGGCAGGTGGCGGCCGCCACCAGCGAGTCGTCGCCGTCGATCTGGTACGGGCAGAACGGCAGTCTGGCCGACCACTGCAGCGCCCCGCCCTCAAGGTCCAGGGCGGTCAGATCGCTGCCGCTGCGGAGCACCATGCGTCGGCCGACGATGCTGCCCCCGCCAGCGGCGGCCGGGAGGAACTGCTGCCAGGCGACCTTGACCTGCCCGCGCAGTTGCAGGCAGGCCGCTTGCCGCCCCACCAGCACGCCCAGGGCCTCTGCGTTGCGGTCCTGCGGCGGCGCGACGAGGATCGGGTTCTCGCACGGCAGAGTCCAGATTTCCTTGATCGCCGCCGGCGCGGCGAAAATCTCTGGGCCCTCGGCGATGGCGGCGGCCGGGCCGGCGGCAAGGGTAGGCCCGGCCACTTCGGCCAGCGAACCGTCGGGCAAGATCGCGTGCTGCCAGAGGCCGCTGGTGTTCAGGTCTCGCTGCTCGAGCGTCTTGCCCGTCTGGGCGTGCAGGCGATGGGCCGTGGGGCCGCTGACGAGGACAACTTCGCCGCCGACGACGGCCGCCTGCGAGCCGGTTCCCTGCTCGAAATTGCGGCACCACAGCACGCGCCCGGTGGCGATGTCCATCCCGGCCAGCCATTGGGAATTGACGCCCACCAGCGCAGCGCCACACACGCCGGCCAGCGCGTCGGAGGGAACCAGCAGCGTTTCCCAGATCAGCTTGCCGCTGTCGCGCTGCAGCGCCAGCACGCCGCTGTGATCTCGCGGGGCCACCAGCACCGTCTCGCCCACGATGATCGGCGCGGCGCCCTCGCGCGACGCCCCGCCGGCGGCGCCGGCGTAACCGCTGAGCCATTCCACCGTGCCGTCGAGAGCGTCGCAACGGGCCACCACCCCCAGGTTCGTCGCGCAGTACACCGAGCCCTGGTGCACCGAGATGCCGCACGCCCCGCCGCCGGATTCAAAATCGCTGCGGTCGCCGCCGCCGATGGCCTGCTTCCAAAGCGTGTGGCCGCTACGGCCGTCCATGCACACCAGCGCCAGCGCGGGCGAGTCGCCCCCGCCCTGCACTGCCAGCACGTACACGCGCCCCTCGGCGGCTGTGGGCTCGCTCAGGGGCGTCAGGTCTTTCCAGTCGCCGTCGGCCGCGGTGGTCCAGAGCGTCTTTCCGCTGCGGGCGTCGCAGGCCTCGATCAGCGGCTTCCTGCCCCCGACGAGCCTGTAGAACGCCCGCGCGGCGGCCAGGCCCAAGGCCACGTCGGTCAACGCCGACGACGCGGGCCCGCGCACGGCGATGGGGCGCGGAGTTTCCCGCCGCCACCACCGCGGCGTGCCGGCAAAGACCACGCTCTGCTCCTGCGGCGTGTCCGGCCCGGGCGCCTCCCACGGCGGGGAGTGGACCCAGAGGCTCTTGCCGCCCGCGGCGTCGAAGCGGGCCGCCTTCGCGCCCGACACCAGCAGCGCCGCGGCGTCGGCCTGGATCATGTCCAGCGGACCAGCGGCGCCCTCGCGGCCAACGGCCCACAGCGGCGGCAACTCGAGGCGCCGCCGGACCAGTGACGCCAGCGCGACAGGCCGCTCGCCCGCCCCTGCTGCCGCCGACAGGATCGCCTGCTTGATCTTCCCCGCCGGCGCCTTGCCGCCCCGCCAGGGCAGCGGCTCGTCGTCGGCCACTGCCGCCATCGCCGCGTCGATCTGCCAGCGCGGAGCGTCTTCCTGGACCAGCGTCAGCCACAGCCCCACGCGGGCGCACGCACGCAGATCGGCGCCGGCCGCGTGACGCAGCACGTCGCCATAGGCCGCAAACGCCTCCTGCCGCCGCCCGGTGCGGAGCGAGTGCTCGGCGAAATCCAGCAGCGCCGCATGCACGCTGGCGGCCCAGGGGTACTTCTTGGCCAGGCGGCTCAGGTCGTGCCCGTCGCCGCTGTCGCGCACCTGCCGGGCCAGGTTGCATGCGGCCTGTTCCTGCATGGCCCGCAGCGCCGCCAGCGCCGCCGGCGGGAGTTTGCACAGCGCCTGGTCTGCCGCGGCGCGATAGGAGATGTAGTGCGTGTCGCTGACGCGCAGCAGCAGGCCGCTCTGGGCGCCCATGTCCGCCACGCGAGACAGCTCGTCAGCCTTGGCGGGGGCGTCTTCCTGCTCGCGGATGTGGCTGGCGGCTTCCCACCGCATTTCCATGTCGACGTTGCGGGGCACGCGGATGGCCGGGCCGGGCAGCACCCGCGCCATGCCCTTCGAGGGGTCCTGGGACTTGTCGTAATACGCCGCCGCCTGCTCGGCGTGCCCCATCGCCGTCAGCAGGTCGCCCGCGGCCGCGTACGCGCGAGGGCACTGCGGGCCAATGCGGGCGACGGCCTTGAAGAACGCGGGGAAGGCGTCGTATCGCGGCCGGGCCGCCAGCGCAGAAGCCATCCGCTGCAGCGCCGCGACGACGACCGGATGGTCGTTGGGGATGCCTGCGGCCTCGTTGAGGTCGAGGATCTCCTGCATGACGAAGGCCCAGTCCATCGCCGAGGGGTTCTTGACGGCGTCCTGGAAGGGCTGATCGATGATGTCGGCGTAGGCCGCCGCCACCAGCTCTTTGCGCTGCGGGAACTCCTTGATCAGCGCGTAGAGATAGTAGGACCGCCACCACATGCTGCCGGCCTGGGCGTGCGCGTCGGCGATCTGGCGGTAGGCGTCGGCGTGCTTTTCGCGGTCGGCCGGCGATTTGAACCGCACGATCATCGCTTTGAGCAGCGTGATCTTGCGCAGCGCCTGGGCGCGTGAGGCGCCAGCCGCAGCCGCCTTGTCGCGCCCCGCCTTCACCGGCTCGCCGACGGGATTAGCCGCCAGCGTCTGCTCCCATGTGTCGCGCCAGGCGATCGGCGGCCCGGCCCACTCCGGCGGCAGATAGTCCACCACCCGCGCCTGCGGCGGCCCCTGCCCCGCGGCGGTGGCCGCAAACAACAATATGAGAGCCAATTTCCGCATCCACGTTCATAACCCCCGCCCGCTGATCGCGGAGCGGCAATTCGCCATAGCACGGGCCGTCCCGTCGGCAGAGAAGAACTTCACGGCAGCACTGCCATCGCTTCGGCAATTACGGGCAAGGCCGCACTTGAGTGGGGAATCAGCACCCCGTGGAAGGAGTAGCCCTGCCGCCGCGAAAGACCCGTCGCATCGACAAACGCCACACGCCGCGGTTCCTGCGTCGCCGGCTGGACCTTGACGGTCACGACGTTAGAGATGAGTTTGCCCTTCCACGCCCACGCCGGCCAGGCGTTGTCGAACTCGGGTGGCTGTTTCTGGGTCGATGGGATGCCCTGCATCTGGGGGAAGTACGCCCGCCAGGTGTCGCGGGCATGCTGTACTTGAGGGTCTGGGGCCTGCGGGTAGAATCCGGGATGGATGGGGAACTCGGCCCAGACTTCGGCCGACTCGCTTGCCGAAATCGCGTTCCAGATGGTCTGAGGGTCGCCGTCGGCGACATTATCGCTACGTAGCGTGAACGTCCGGCCCAAAGTCGCACCGGGCTTGATCTCCAGTGGACTGTGCACATGCAGGCTTCTGATATCGACCGGCCTGTCGATGAAGAATACGAACGTCTGCCCGGAAGCAGCCTTCACTCGCACGCCCACGTACGACGGCCAATCAATCTGGCCGCACAGACACACAGGCACCACTCTCCGCTGGGCGGCTTCAGAGATCACTTCCACCTTGAGCGCCACGTCTTCCCACCGCGACCAGACCTTCTTTTCGCACGAGAGCTTGAGCCTCAGCCGATTGATACACTCGCCCGCCGCCGGCGTCGTAGCGGGCATCGTCGTCGACGTGTTCGCCCGTCCATAGGTCGTGTACTCGGGCTTAAGCTCGATGTAGATGACATCCGGGATCGCCGCGACGGAGGGCAATTGCGTCTTTTCGATGTCGATCATCAGACGATCGTGCTCCACAGTGGCCTTGATCCCCTGCTTTTCCAACTGGGACTTCACGCCATCGAGGTTCGCACGGGCAAAGACCATAAACGGCCGACATTCGTGCTGGGCCGGGGGCCTTCCGGTAAGGCCTGGCAGGGAGTCATTCGGGAAATCCGGGATGCCTTCAGCGTAGAGCTTCAAGATACCGGGGGTGAGTTTGTATAGAGGCTGAAAGATATAGACCTTGGCCACATACGGCAGGCGCTCGATCTGCGTTCTCTTTGCCGGATCGATCTTGAGCAGCGTGTCGTCGCTTTGGAATCCGCTAATGACCGCGGCGCCCAGCGCCTGGATCTGCGTATACCATTCGCGTTTCCCGCTTTCTTTGAACTGAACGATGTAATAGCCGGTGTCTTTGTCGGTAATGAAAGATGCCAGATCGTCCCTCGACATCTTGCGGTAATACTCGCCGTTGGTTTTCACGCAAAACGGATAAAGGCCACGGATCAGATCATCGGCGGTTTCCCGCGTGGTCGGCTGGGACGCAGGTCTTGTGGCTGGCGACTTGCGGCACCCCTCGACGGCCGCACCCGCCGTCGCGGCCAGCACGATCGCGCATATTGAGATGATATTTCTTCGTTTCATTTTCCACCTGCCACCGTGATCCGTAGGCTGTTGGAGTCAATCTCGCCGCTCCAGACGTTCGCCTTGGCATCGGGGGCGATGTGGTACTTGAACACCACGTCGTGGAGTCCAGCCTTGAGGGTGATGGGCTCGCCGCTATATGGCGCGTCTTGATAGTAAAGGCCCTCGCGCGGGACCTCGAGGGTCGTGCGAAAGACCTGGCCGGGTTCCAGTTCGATGTGGCTGGTGTCGCGCCAGGGATCGCAGGCGCGAGCGTGCTGTGCCCCGATGGGCAGTAGCGTCCGCCCGCCCTTGTCGCGTATCGTGAAGCCTCCGAAGCAACCGCACTGGCAGACTCCCAAGCGAAACATCATGGCCTTACCCAATACGTTGCGAAACTCCGCCTGCACGGTAATCGGCTCCCCTTCACGATAGACATCCTGCGCGGCTGCAATCCCGAGCTCCAAGCCGTTGACGACGGTGCCGGCCGGCTTGGGCGCAATCGTGATCTTGATCGTGTTGGACAGGACCGGGCTGGAGAGGACTGACCCACCGGCCGGGAGATCATTGAGCTCATCCTCTCGGGTGGAGGTCATCCTGTTCTGGCGAAACCGCTGGAAGTACTCGCGCGTCAGCGACTCCAGACGCAACGCCAGAGAATACTGTCCCGCAGCCAACTCTGGGTTGAACCACGCCGGATGGAGTTCCATACGGCCAGTGCGCGAAGATTTCCTATCGATGTTAAAGAACGCCGAGCGAGGCTGCATTGCCACAGCAAGTTGGGGGCCGCCGTAGGAGTACAGCGTGCCCTTGGAGTCAGTCATCTCCAAGCTCAAGCCTGAACCAGGGTAGCTGATCCTGGAACTATCAAAGACAACGACCTTAAGCTCATCTCCCGTGTTCTCCAGGCGCGTTTCCAGAACAATAGGCTGGCCCAGTTCCAGGACCTCCTTTTGAGATCGGATCGTGAGACGGATGCCCTCGGCCGCCTGCCCGCTCTTCGGCCAAGCTGGTTCACTCGCCGCCTGCGTCGCCGGCGCGGCGGGGGCGGGCCGGTTGCCTTGACATCCGGCGGCCGCGAGAGCTATCACCAGCAGCATGTATCGCATTGCGAACTTTCCTTCTTCCGTGTTGTTGGACGCACTGAACTGGAATTGGTTCCGAGGCGCGATGCGATCTTGCGGATTTGTATCGTTTTCGTCCTCATCGTCGTCATCGTCGTCGATTTACCGGTTTCCCGCTGGTGTGCCAGAGCTCGCCATTGACGGCATTTCGTTACTTCGTCAAAATGCCCGCATGCGTAACCCAACTGATCGACCGAACATTATTCTGATCAACTGCGACGACCTGGGCTATGGCGACTTGAGCTGCTACGGCTCGTCTGTCAATCGCACGCCGGTGCTGGACTCGATGGCGGCCGCCGGCGTGCGGTTCACCGACTTCTACATGGCCAGCCCCGTCTGCTCGCCCTCGCGCGGGGCGATGATGACGGGCTGCTACCCGCGGCGGATCGGCTTTGGCACCTTCGACGGGGCGTGGGTGCTGTTCCCCGGCCAGGGCGTCGGGCTCAACCCCTCCGAGATCACGATGGCCACGCTGCTGCGGCGGCAGGGCTACGCGACGTACCACATCGGCAAGTGGCACTGCGGCGACCAGAAAGAGTTCCTGCCCACGCGGCACGGGTTCAACTCGTACTTCGGCATCCCCTACAGCAACGACATGGGCTGGCAGGTCGGCTGGGACAACAAGTGGCCGCCCCTGCCTCTGATGCGCGACGAAGAAGTCATCCAGGCCCAGCCCGATCAGCCCAACCTCATCGAGCGCTACACCGAGCGTGCCGTCGGCTTCATCCGCGACAACCGCGAGAAGCCCTTCTTCCTGTACCTGGCGCACATGCAGGTTCACCTGCCGCTGTACGCCCCGCAGCGATTCGTCGACGCCTCGCAGAACGGGCGCTACGGCGCGTGCGTCGAGGCCGTCGACTGGAGCACGGCCGTGCTGCTGTACGAGCTGCGCCGCCTGGGTCTCGAGAACAACACGCTGGTGATCTTCACCTCCGACAACGGCTCCCGCGGCAAGGACGGCGGCAGCAACGCCCCCCTGGCGGGGCACAAGGGCACGACGTATGACGGCGGCCTGCGCGTCCCGTGCATCATGCGCTGGCCGGGTGTGATCCCCGCCGGCCGCACGTGCAGCGAGATGGCGCTGTCGATGGACTTCCTTCCGACCTTCGCGGGCCTGGCCGGCACGAAAGCGCCCGATGACCGGATCGTCGACGGCGCCGACATCCGCCCGCTGATGCTGGGCGAAACCGGCGCCCGCAGCCCGCACGAGGCGTTCTTCTATCATCACGTCGACACGCTCTTCGCCGTCCGCAGCGGCCGCTATAAACTGCACGTCCGCCGTCAGGACAAGGAAGTGCGCGAGCTTTTTGACATGGAAAAGGACGTGGGCGAGACTGTCAACCTGTATGACAGCAAGCCCGACGTCGTGCGCGAGCTGATGAAGCACATCGACCACTGCCGCGAAGACATCGGCGACGCGGCGTGCAAAGTCGAAGGCGCCAACCGCCGCCCCTGCGGCCGCGTGAGCAACCCCGTCCCCCTGACCGTCCACGACGCCGACTACCCCTACATGCAGGCCGAATACGATCTGCACGACCGAGGCTGAGCAATGACCCTCCGCTATCCGCCCATCAACGCGCGATATCCCCATTTTCTCCACGGCGGCGACTACAACCCCGACCAGTGGGCCGCCACGCCGCAGGTCTGGGACCAGGACATGCGGCTG
Source organism: Phycisphaerae bacterium (assembly GCA_039683615.1). Classification (GTDB taxonomy): domain Bacteria; phylum Planctomycetota; class Phycisphaerae; order SM23-33; family SM23-33; genus JAJFUU01. The sequence continues at coordinate 75,312 of JBDKRA010000050.1, read as the reverse complement.
ATGAAACTCGCCGGCTGCAACGCCATGTCGACCGGCATTTTTTCCTGGGCGAGCCTTGAGCCGCGCGAGGGGCAGTTCGAGCTGGGATGGCTCGACACGATCATGGACAAGCTCGCGGGCGCGGGCGGGTTCGCCGTGCTGGCGACGCCCTCGGGTTCCAAACCCGCCTGGATGTCGCGCAAGTACCCCGAGATCTGCCGCATGGGAGCAGACGGGCGGCGCGAGATGCACGGCGGGCGGCACAATCACTGCCGCACCTCGCCGGTCTTCCGCACCAAGTGCGTCACAATCAACACGCGCCTGGCCGAGCGCTACAAGGACCATCCGGCTCTGATCGCCTGGCACGTGTCCAACGAATACAACGGCGGCGAGTGCTTCTGCGAGCACTGCCTGGCGGCCTGGCGCACGTGGCTCAAGGCCAGATACAACGATTCGCTCGATGCCGTCAACGCCGCGTGGTGGTCGACGTTCTGGTCGCACCGCTTCAGCGAGTGGGAAGAGATCTACCCCGCCGATTTCAGCCTCCACGGCATGATGCTCGACTGGAAGCGGTTCACTTCTGACCAGATGATCGACTTTTACAGGTGCGAGTCGGCGCCGCTCAAGGCCATCACGCCCTGCGTGCCTGTGACGACCAATTTCATGGGCGTCTATCCCGGCCTGGACCTGTGGAAGTTCGCCCAGGCCGTCGACGTCGTCGCCTGGGACAGCTACCCCGCCTACCACGACCGCGAGGGCGACTGGCGCGAGGCCGTCAGCGTCTCGTTCGTCTCGGACCTCAACCGCTGCCTCAAGGGCGGCCGTCCGTACATGCAGATGGAATGCTCGCCCTCGGTGCAGAACTGGAAGCCCGTCAACAAACTCAAGCGCCCCGGCGTTCACATGCTCGAGTGCATGCAGTACGTCTCGCACGGCTCGGACACGATCCAGTACTTCCAGTGGCGCAAGAGCCGCGGCGGCTGCGAGAAGTTCCACGGCGCCGTCGTCGATCACTGCGGGCACGAGAACAACCGCGTCTTTAACGAAGTCGCCCAGGTCGGCGCCACCCTCAAGAAACTCGACGGCGTCATCGGCACCACCAAGCCCGCCCAGGCCGCCATTCTCTACGACTGGGAAAACGGCTGGGCCATCGATCAGATCGCCGGCCCGCGAAATCAGCGCAAGGATTACTTCCCCACCTGCGTCGAGCACTACCGCCCGCTGTGGCAGGCGGGCGTGTCGGCCGACATCGTCAGCGAAGACAGCGACTTTTCGCCGTACAAACTGCTGCTGGCCCCGATGCTGTACATGATCCGCCCGGGCGTGGCGGAAAAGCTCGAAGCGTTCGTGGCCGCCGGCGGCACGCTCGTCACGACATATCTGACGGGCATCGCCAACGAGAGCGACCTGTGCTTCCTGACGGGCTTTCCCGGGCCGCTGCGGAAACTGCTGGGCGTCTGGGCCGAAGAGATCGACGTGCTCTACGACGATGAGGCCAACAGCGTCCTCGCCAAAAAGAACAACCCCGCCGGCCTGAGCGGCACATACAAGGCCGGAGTCTTCTGCGACCTCATCCATGCCGAGGGCGCCAAGGTGCTGGCAACCTACGGGCGCGAGTTCTACAAGGGCAGCCCGGCCGTCACCGTCAACAGCGTGGGCAAGGGCAAGGCGTACTACGTCGCCAGCCGCAACGACGAGCGGTTCCACGACGACCTGATCGGCGGGCTCATCAAGACGCTCAAGCTGCCCCGCGCGATCAAGGGCAAGCTGCCCGAGGGCGTGACAGCGCAGGTGCGAACCGACGGCGAGAAAGAGTACCTCTTCCTGCTGAACTTCAAACGCACAGCCCAACGGGTCAACCTCGGGCCGGCAAAGCATACCGACGTGCTGACGGGCAAAAAGGCTCAGGGCATGCTCACGTTGAAAGGCTACGGCACAGCCGTGCTTGCGAGATAAACATGCGAATCAATGTCACTGAAAAGCACCTGGCCGTTGCACGTGACCTCGTGCGTGAGACGCACGAACACGGCGGCCTGGCGCCGGTCGACCTTGACCGCTTCTGGGCCGACCAGGCCCTGGCCGGCGCGGATCCGTTCGGCCGAAACATCCCGCAGGTCCCAATGGCCACGTACTGCAACTGGGAGTGCGTCTTCGAGGAGATGGGCATCCCGCAGGACTGGAAGCGATGGAACGACGACCCGCAGTGGCGGCTGGAACTGAGCAGGGCGTACAACGTCAAGGCCGAGAAGATCGTCGGCCGCAAGCTGTTGGACGAAACCCCGCCCGCCCCTGCCGGACCGGCCTGGCCTGCCGTGAAGGAACTGCACGACATCTTCGAGATGGAGAATCGCTGGGACGACATCTCGCAGTCCTGGTGGTGGCATCAGGCCGCAAGCACTCAGACGGAACTTGCTGCCCTGCTCGACCGCGTCGAGAAACGCCTGGAGAACCTGCGCGAGTTCCTCCTGCCTCCGACATGGGACTCGTGTCGCCAGAAGCTGCTCGCCGCCGGGATCAAGCCCCCGCTCTACCGCGGCCAGCGCGGACCGGTGACGCTGGCCTGCTCGATGCTGGGCGTGGAGAACCTGATCTTCCTGATCCTGGACAACCCCGCCCTTGCCGCGCGGCTGCGCGACGTGATGCTGCGGGCGATGATCGAGAAGGGCCGCGTGCAGGATGAGGAAGCTGGTTTCACCCCCGCGACCGCGCCGCACGGGTTTGGTTTCGCCGACGACAACTGCATGATGCTCACGGCCGAGATGTACGAGTTTTTCGCCCTGCCGATTGTGCAGGGCATCTGGGCCCGCTACAGCCCCGAGCCCGCCGACGGCCGCTATCAGCACAGCGACTCGGCGATGGGCCACATCGTGCCCGTGCTGGCGCGGTGCAACATGACCGGCGTGAACTTCGGCCCCACCGTCATGGTCGACCACATCCGCCGCCACATGCCCACGACCGTGATCCACGGCCAGCTCGCCCCATTCACCTTCAGCCGCAACGACGAAATGGGCATCGTGGCCGAGTTCCTGCGGGACTACGAACTCATCGCCGACACGCGCGGCCTGCTCTTTGCCACAGCAGGCAGCATCAACAATGGATCACGCCTGACCGGCATGCGTCTGATCATGTCCGCGATCCAACGATATGGAAGATATGCCTGACTGAAACAGAAGTTCGAAGTTCGAAGATCGACAAGATCGAAGTTCGAAGCAGGAACCGGGAGCTCTTGTTTTTGCTTCGAACTTCGAACTCCGAACTTCGAACTCACTTCTTAAAGATCTTCTCCCTCAGCGCCTTGACATCTTCCGCCTCGGGCCAGAAGTTGGCGACGTAGACGATATCGCCGGATCGCTCGATGATCGCGTGGTTGGTCAGATCGTAGACGATCTGGACGGCGCCGATGACCTTGATGTACGGGCCTGCCTTGACAATGAACGACGGCTTGATCGCTCCGTACCCGTATGGCTGGGCGTAACCGCCGTGCGAGTGCCCGCCGACGATCAGGTCCGGGGCGTTGGGGCCGGTGGCGGTTTTCCAGTAGTCGTCGTCCTCATACTGGTGCGTGACGGCCACCACCAGGTCGCAGCCCTGCTTGCGGAGTTGTCCGGCCACGTCACGCACCATCGCCGATCCGTATGTCGCCGGAACGCGCGGCTCGGCGGCATAGCGCATATCGTGCGATCCGATGCCCACGATGCCGACGGTCAGGTCCGCCAGCTTGACGATCTTGCTCGGCGGCAGCAACGCCGGCAGCCCGCGCGACTTCTGCTCGGCGCTCCAGGCAGCGTTGGCCATCAGCAGCGGAAAGCCCGGATGCTTGCGGCAGAGTTCTTCGATGCGGGTCATTCCTTTGTTGTAATCGTGGTTGCCCAGCACGCCGGCGTCGTACCCCGCCGCGGCCATCAGGCTCCACATGCCTTCGCCTTTGGTTTTGGCCACCTCGGATTCACCGCCACCGCCGGTCAGGTCGCCGGCGTCGAGGAACAGGCAATTGCCGTCGAGCTTCTTCACCGCCCGGACGTACTGCGCCGCCCGCGCGAGATTGCCCGTGTGCTCGTGGATGTCGCCCGTGTTGTAGACGGTCAGCGTGGCGGTCTTGATCGCGAAGGCCGCCGTCGGCGGAATCTCCAGCAGCGGCGAAGGACCCTGCTTCTTCGTCTCGCTGGTCAGGTACAGCGTGCGGGCGTCGAGACCGAAGCAGATGCCCTCGCCCTGCACGCGCTGGGGCAGGTCGATCTCCTTGCCGCCGCGCGCAAACGCCTGCGGCCACGTCTCGCCCGGGGCACGCACGTACTGCAACCCGCTGCCATAAGTGCACATCACGCACCGCAGGCCGTCGGAGGAAATGTCCATCCCCGTGATCATGTATCGCGGCACCGTGCCGACAATCTTGGCCGTGTACGGCCCTTTGTCGACGCGGTTGCCCTTGCGATCCTTGGCCGGCCAGGGCAACTCGAAGATCTTGCACGCGGCCGTGGTCGTGCTGCCCTTGGCGACCATGTAGATGGTGCGGCTGGTCGGATCGATTGCCAGCGATTCGCAGTTGGTGGGCCCGCCCTCGTAGCTGAATTCAATTGTCTCGGCGGGGGAAAGCTTGACCGTTGCCCCCGTAGCGCCTGGGTAGATGTGCGGCTCGCGCACGGCGTAGATGGTGCAGGTTTTGCGGGCGGCGGGGTTGTCGCCGATGTCGCCGATCAGCAACGTCGGCTTGCCGAAATCGATATACGAGCAGATGTCTTCCCAGTCGACGCTGTTGGCGCCCTCGATCGTCATCGTCACGACAGTCTTGCCGGAGGTGTCGATGGCGAACAGCCGCGGCTTGTCGCCCGAATCGTTGTGCGTCCAGAATGCGTTGCGAATCGTGCGAGAGACGGCAAGGCCGCTGCTCTCAGTAATCGCCGGATCGGCCAGCTTGCACAGTTCGCGCCCCGGGCCGTATTCGATCAACGCCGCGGGCTTCGAGGCCGGCTGCGTATCGGCCGCGACTGCGAATGAGCACAAGACTGCGACGCAGGGCAATATGCGATTCATTTTCTGGCTCCTGTAGGGCGTCGCAAAGAACACGCAGACGCATCTGGGCGTTCTTGCTCTTTGTCCTCTCTGTGCTCTTTGTGACCTTTGCGGCAAGTTGTTCTTCAAAGATCCACTTATCAAACCCACGCCGGGCGATGAAGGGTTGTAGAATGGTCGCCTATTCCGGCTGCCCGGCAGCGAAAAGGAACTTCCTCATGGCCAAACAAAGACTCAGCGCAGCGATAGTCGTCGGCTTTCCAGCCGCCGACCGCACGGCGCGCTTTGCTCTGAACGAACTCCAGGACCATCTGCAGACTGAAAAATGCGCCTTGGCCGAGTCGGCATCGAAGGCGTCTGGGCGCATCAAGCTCGCGATCGACCCCGAAGGCGTCAAGCGCGGAGCGCCGGCCGAAAGCTTTCGCATCGCCACCAGTCCACGCAACACCGTCACACTCACGGGCGTCGATGCGGCCGGGCTGCTCTGGGCCGTGCGCGATTTCCAGCACTACTACTGCCGCGAGTGGCTGGCGGCAGTGGGCAAGGGCAAGAAGCCCGCGGCCATCGACTTCGTCTCCTGCCCGAAAATTCAGGATCGCGGGCTGTGGACGTGGCTGTACGGCTGCTATGACCCGTACGCGTACATCGACCAGGCCAGCCGCTGGAAGTACAACACTATCGTCTTCTGGAACCGCGGCGTACCGATGGACGCCGCCCGCCTGGTGCAGTACGCCCACGACCGCGGCGTGAGGATATGGTGGGGCTTCAGTTGGGGATGGGTAGCCGAGGACCTCAAAGACGCCAGCCCTGCCCTGGCGCAGCGGCTGTGGGCGCTGTACGAAAAGCAGAAGAAGGAAATCAGCCCCGACCTGGCGAATCTCGACCTGCTGGCCGACGAAACCCCTCAGGCCCTGATGGACTACGTGCTGGATGTCTTCGAGCATCAGTACGCCTGGATCCGCGACATCGACGGGATCTACTTCCAGTCGGCTACCGAGGCGATCAACCCGCGACTGGCGGGCAAGGACGCCGAGCTCGGCCGCGCTGTCGTCAAGAACATCAAGCCGATCATGGAGGCGCTGCACAAGCGGTATCCGAAGCTGAAGATTTCGGCCGGCATCCACAACACCGGCGACGCGGCGACGTTCGAGGCCCTCAAGCAACTGCCGGCATACTGCAACATCATGTGGGAAAACGGCGTACCCTGGGCAGCGACGCGAGAGATGGCCGCGGCACAGATGGCGCTGCGCGGCAAGAACGAAGACTTCTCGGGCGTCTACCGCATCACGATGAACTGCGGGATGATCTTCGACGGCCAAAAGGTCCAGGGCGAGATCGACCGCGCCTGGCTGCCGCGCATCGAGGGGCTGTGGAGCCTGATCGAAGAAGGCGTCGAAGACCCGCCCGGCAAGAACCGCTGGCCGTTCCGCTGTGATGGCAAAGACGTCGGCTATCCCTGCGCGATCGACTGGCGGCCGCCGGAGGGCAAGGGCGTGTTAGACAACGCGCAGATGCAGCAACTGCTGATCTGGTCGCGCGATCTGGCCGCCGGCCCGCCGCGCAACAAGGGCATCTTCATCCTCATCGAAGCCGCACTGTGGGACCTCAAAGCCCGCCGCGTGCCCGCGCTGGCCGCCGAGGCCATCTGGGACCCGGCCCTCGACGCACCCGAGCTCGAGCGCCGCTGCCGCCTGATCTGGGACAAGAGCGTCGGCGGATGGCAGGAGAGCACGAACCCCTACTGGAACGCCAAGCACGCCGCGGCAGCGACTCAGCCTTCAGCGTCGTCCCCGGGTGACACCAAAGACCTGGGCGACATGTACAGACAAGATCCTCGGTCCTAGATCCTCGATCCCGGGGGGAGAACGAGGATCTGTCTCCATCAAGGATCTAGGATCTAGGACCTAGGATCTTCTTCTGTTACAACTACCCCCATGTCCCCCCGCGTACATCTGGTCATCGACAACTGCTTCGCCTCGAAGCGCTGGACGCAGCCGGCCGAATGGGCGGCGCTCGTGGCCGATCTGGGCGTCTCGCTGGTCGAGGCCAGCGCCGATAACGAGTGCGACCCTCTCTACAGCGATGCCGGCTACCTGGCCGACTGGATCGCCGCGTGCAAAGCCGCCCAGGCCGACACCGGCGTGAGCGTGGCGAATCTCTACAGCGGCCACGGCACGTACGCAACGCTTGGTCTGGCGCATACCGATGTTCGCAACCGTCACCGCATGCAGCACCAGTGGCTTGAGCGGATGGTAGACTCGGCGGCTGCGCTGGGCGCGGGGCTGGGCTTCTATACCCACGCATTCAACCAGGCGGTGCTGAACGATCCGCCCGCCTACGCCGCGGCGACAGACGACCTGTTCACGCGGCTGGGCGAAGTGGCCGCGTACGCCGCCAGCAAAGGCATCCGCGCGGCCGGCGTCGAGCAAATGTATACCCCCCACCAAGTCCCCTGGACCATCGCCGGCGCGCGGCAACTGCTGAAAGAAGTTTTTGCCCGCGGCCGCGCGGCGTTCTATCTCTCCCTCGACACCGGCCACCAGATCGGGCAGAAGCGGTTCCTGCGCCCCTCACGCCAGCAGTTGGAGTACTGGTCCGACGAGCGCCGCGCGGGCAGGGACTGGCGCGGGCTGTGGCTGGGCCCGCCGGCGGCGTATGACCTGCTCGATGAATCCGCGGCCGAGAACGGACCGGCGCGCGACAAACTGCTGGACGATCTGGAGACGATGCTCGCCCAGTACGATTATCTCTTTGCCGAGGCGGCCGACGGCGACTTGTACGAATGGGCGAGGCAGCTGGGCTGCTACTGCCCCATCGTCCACCTGCAGCAGACCGACGGGCAGCGATCGGCCCACTGGCCATTCACGCCCGAGCACAACGCCCGCGGGATCGTCCATGCGGAGAAACTGCTCGAGGCCCTGGCCGAGTCTTACCGCCAGGCGCACGACCCGACCCTGCCGCCGCCGTGCAGCGACATCTACCTGACGGTGGAAGTTTTCTCCTCCACGCTGGATACGCCCAAGGATATCATCAGCCGCCTGGAAGCATCGGTAGACTACTGGCGGACTTACGTGCCGGCCGACGGCATGACGCTGGACTAGCTTGTTAGGGAAAAGTAGTAGCCGCTGAGGACGCTGAGGAAGAATGGAAGAGTGGAATGATGGAAGAAACATTGAATCTGCGCAACCCATCATTCCAACATTCCGTTATTCCATCCCCCCGCTGTTTCTGCCTCAGCGACCTCAGCGGCTAATTAAAGGAGCCTGCAGATGACCCCGCATGCAATCGTTGCCGTTGATGCCAAGAAGGTCGAGTACCGCGAAATCGAAATCGGCCCGATGAAGCCCTGGGATGTGAAGGTCGAGCTCGAAGCCTCGGCTGTCAGCGTCGGCACCGAATCGTACATCATCAGCACGATGAACAAGGACCGTCCCGGCGTCATACCCGGCTACGCGCCCATCGGGCGGATCGTCGAGGCGTCGAAAGAAGCGGCCGCGGCCGGCTGGGAGATCGGCCAGCGCATCTCGTATTTCGCGCCTCAGGCGGCAATCGGCCTTGGCCAAGGCTGCGGCGGGCACCAGGGCACAGCGCTGGTGAACGTCGACCCGGCCAGCCGCGACCTGCTCGGCAGCGACTGCTACGTGGTGAAAGTGCCCGAGAACCTCACCAGCCAGCGGGCGGCGTTCGGCGGCATCTCGTCTGTCTCGTGCCAGGGCGTGAGCCTCTCGCACCCGGCCGTCAACGAGAAGGTGCTGGTGATCGGCGCGGGCATGATCGGACAATTTGCGGCGTTTCATTACCGCCTGCGCGGCTGCGAGGTGGCCATCGCCGACGTGCACCAAGTGCGCCTGGATTGCGCGAAAAAGGCCGGCATCGACCACGCGATCAACGTCACGGGCATCGACATGGCCAAGGCCGTGCGCGAAATCTTCCCCGGCGGCGTGGATATCGTCGCCGATTCGACGGGCAACTATGCGGCCATCGAGAACTCTGTCGGCGCCTTGCGGTGGCGCGGGCGGTACGTGTTCCTGGCCTGGTGCAAAGGGGCGAACTTCAATCTGCCCTGTTTCCACAACCGCGTGCACGAGGCGTTCTTCCCCTGGACGCTCGAAGGCCGCCGCGTCGAAGCCACGTGGCGCCTGATGGCCAGCGGCGCGATGAACATCGACCCGCTGATCACCCACCGCTTCAAAGTGGCCGACGCGCCCAAGGCCTATGAGATGATCTACGCGCACCCCGAGCAGTACACCGGCATTGCCATCGACTGGACATAGTTGTTCACCGCAAAGAACGCAAAGGGCGCAAAGGAAAAGGCGAAGAAGAGTTGTTGATGAGAAGTTGTTTCTATTTCCTGCACTTTGCGTACTTTGCGACCTTTGCGGTTAAATAGATCGGAGCGACGCTATGCAATACGCCTTCCTCGGCCGAACGGGAATGAAAGTCAGCCGCCTGTGTCTGGGCACGTGGAACTTCGGCACGTACACCGATGAAGCTGAGGCCTTCCGCATCATGGACGCGGCGCTCGAAGCCGGGATCAACTTCTTCGATACGGCCAACCACTATCCCGACTTCGTCAACTGCGGACGCAGCGAGACGTTCATCGGCCGCTGGTTCGCCCAGGGCGGGCAGCGGCGCGAGAAGGTCGTGCTGGCCACGAAAGTTTCCCAGCCGATGAAGGATCCCCTCGATGGCCCCAACGACGAGCAGGGCCTGTCCAAGTACATCATCCGCCGCCACGCCGAGGGCTCGCTGCGGCGGCTGCAGACCGACCACATCGAACTGTACCAGATGCACCACATCGACCGGCGCACGAGTTGGGAGGAAATCTGGGAGGCCTTTGAGATCCTCGTTCACGCTGGAAAGATCGGCTACGTCGGCGGCAGCAACTTTGCCGGCTGGCACATGGCGATGGCCCAGGCGGCCGCGGCCAAACGCAACTTCTTCGGTCTGGCCAGCGAGCAGCACAAGTACGGCCTCATGTGCAGACTGCCGGAACTGGAAGTGCTCCCTGCCGCCAAGGCGCTGGGCATCGGCGTGATGGCGTACAGCCCGCTGGGCGCGGGAATGCTCAGCGGCCACGTGCTCAAGACCGAGCCGGGCTCACGGATCGCAAGCTGGGGCGGCTGCCCCGAGCACCTGCGCGGCAAGCTGGAAGCCTACGAGAAACTCTGCCGCGAGATCGGCGCCCCCGAGGCCGCCGTCGCCCTGGCGTGGGTGCTGGCCCACCCGGCGATGACCAGCGTCGTCATCGGCCCGCGCACAGCCGCCCAGGTCACCACCGCCCTTCGCGCGCTGGAAGTGAGCCTGGACGAGTCGGCCATGAAGCAACTGAACGACCTCTTCCCCGGCCCCGGCGGCCAAACGCCCGAAGCGTACGCCTGGTAGCAATTGCGGATCTAGGGGCTCGACCGCTAACAAAGCCGGATGGAAATCGCACTGGCGCCTGGGATTCATTCCGGCGAGCGGCGCGGCTGGAGCAGCTTGGCAATCAGTCCCGTCCAGCCCGTCTGGTGCGAGGCGCCAAGCCCGTGGCCGCTGTCGCCATGGAAGTACTCATGGAAGAGCAGGCAGTCGCGGAATCGTGGATCGCGCTGCATCTTCTGGCAGGGCCCGAAGATCGGCCGCTGCCCGTCACGGCCGCGGAGGAACAGCCGCGTCAGGCGGGCGGTCAATTCTTCGGCCACCTGGTTGATGGTGATGAGTTGCCCGCTGCCGGTGGGGCATTCGACCTTGAAGTCGTCGCCGTAGTAGTGATGGAACTTCTGCATCGCCTCGATGATCAGGAAGTTGACGCTCATCCACACCGGCCCGCGCCAGTTCGAGTTGCCTCCAAAGAGGCCGCCTTCCGATTCGCCGCCCTCGTAGTGCAGTTCCATCCTCGTCCCCGAGCAGTCGAACACGTAGGGGTGATCGAGGTGGTATCGCGACACGGACCGCACGCCGTAGTCGGAAAGGAACTCCGATTCGTCCAGCATGCGCCGCAGCAGGCACTTCATCCGGTGCCCGCGCAGCAGCGACAGCAGCCGGCGCTCGCCGCGCCCGGGCTCGGTCCATCGCGACACCAGGGCTGCCAGCTCCGGCCGGTTGCACAGGAACCACTCAAGCCGCCGATTGAAGCCGTTTAGGCGCTGGAGCATTTCCGGCTCGAGCGTCTCGACGGCCAGCAGCGGGATGAGCCCGACGATCGATCGCACTTTCAGCGTCGCCGCGCCGCCGCGATGATGGAGCACGTCGTAGTAGAACTCGTCCTGCTCATCCCAGAGCCCCAGGCCCGTCTGGGCCATATTGGTCATGGCCTGGGCGATGTAGAGAAAGTGCTCGAAGAACTTGGTGGCCACGTCTTCGTACACGGGATTGTGCAGCGCCAGTTCCAGGGCGATGCGCATGAGGTTCAGGCAGTACATCGCCATCCAACTCGTGGCGTCGGCCTGGCTGATGAACCCGCCGCCGCTGAGCGGGGCGCTGCGGTCGAAGACGCCGATGTTGTCCAGGCCGAGAAACCCGCCCTGGAAGATGTTCCGCTCCTGGCGGTCCTTGCGGTTGACCCACCAGGTGAAGTTGAGCAGCAGCTTGTGGAACACGCGCTCCAGGAACGCCAGGTCGCCCGGTCCGCCGGCGCCGTGGCGGCGGTCGATCTGAAACACCCGCCAGGCCGCCCACGCCTGGACCGGCGGGTTGACGTCGCTGAAGTTCCACTCGCACGCCGGCAGTTGTCCGTTGGGGTGCATGTACCACTCGCGAGCCAGCAGCACCAGTTGCGACTTGGCAAACTCCGGATCGATCATCGCCAGGGCGATGCAGTGGAAGCCCAGGTCCCACGAGGCATACCAGGGATACTCCCACGTGTCGGGCATCGACAGGATGTCGGCGTTGTTGAGGTGCGTCCACTCCCAGTTGCGCCCGCACAGGCGGCACTGCGGCGGCCGCGGCTGAGCGGGGTCGCCGTCGAGCCACCGCGCGACGTCGTAGTGGTAAAACTGCTTGTTCCAGATCATCCCCGCCAGAGCCTGGCGCTGGACGTTGCGGGCATCGGCGTCGGCGATGGGCGATTGAAGCTCGGCGTAGAACTCGTCGGCCTCGCCGCGCCGCCGGGCCACGAGCGAGTCGAAATCGGCGAACGGCTGCCTCAGCGGCGAGGCCGACAGCCGCAGGCGCAGGACAGCCGTCTCGCCCGGGCCAACCGTCAGGGCATAGTGCGCCGCGGCCTTGGTGCCTTGCCGGGCCGGATTGACCGCCTCGTGCCGACCGGCGACGAGATAATCGTGGAATGCGTCCTTGAAGTGCCCATCGATCTCGGCGCCGTACAGCCGCCGAGCGTTGGTCGCGTTGTCGCAAAACAGCCACTGCGGCTGGCCCTGGGCGTGCAGATGATAGACGCTGCGCCCGTCGTCGGCCTTGACCGCCTCGCCGCCGGCGGGCGTTATCAGCGGCGTGGGCGAACCCCGCTGCCACGACCATGTGTTGCGAAACCAGATCTGCGGCAGGACGTGAATGGCGGCCGGTCGCTCGCCGCAGTTGCACGCGCTGATGAGCATGAGGATGTCCACGGGCGAGGCCTTGGCGTATTCGACGAAGACGTCAAAATATCGGTCATCGTCGAAAACGCCGGTGTCGATCAGCTCGAACTCGCCCTGGTCGCGCCCGCGGCGGGCGTTCTCCTCGACGAGCCGCTCGTACGGAAAACGCCGCTGCGGGTACTTGTAGAGCATCTTGAGATAGGAGTGCGTCGGCGTGGCGTCAAGATAGTAGTAGAGTTCCTTGACGTCCTCGCCGTGGTTGCCCTGGCGGTTCGTCAGGCCGAAGAGCCGTTCCTTCAAAAACGGGTCCAGCCCGTTCCACAACGCCAGGGCCAGGCAGAGTTGCTGCGACGAATCGCTGATGCCGGCGATCCCGTCTTCGCCCCAGCGGTACGCGCGGCTGCGGGCGTGCTCGTGCGGGAAGTAATCCCAGGCGCTGCCGTCGGGGCTGTAGTCTTCCCGCACGGTGGCCCACTGGCGCTCGCTGAGATAGGGCCCCCACTTTCGCCATGGGGCCTTCTTCGCGACGGCGTCGGCTAGGCGTTGCTTCTCGGCGTTCATGCGTGTCCCGGCAGCCTCCCCTAGAGTGCGCGTTCGTCGGGATTATAGCGCATTGCTCTTGCGTCTCGTCGTTGCCGCAGCGCTCCATGGCCGATTATCATGGTGGCGTGCCCGACCTGCCCGCTCATTTTGACCACGGTCTGTGCTTTCCCGGCGGCCTGGACGACTCGCTCCTGCCGCACATCCCCGCGCGGCGGGGGCTCATGCTCCTGCTGACGCGCGAGGGCAAGCCCGTCGTCCTGCTCCCGGCTGCCGACATGCGCAGCCGCCTGGGGGCCCGCATGCGCGGCGCCGACGACGAGCCGGCGGCCACCAAAATGCCCGACCTGAGCAAGGTCACCGCCCAGGTCCTCTGGACGCTCACGGCCGGCGACTTCGAGACCGACCTGCGATTCCTCGACATCGCGGCGGCGCTGTGGCCGCAGGACTATCAGTCGATGCTCGCGTGGAAGAGCGCCTGGTTCGTCCACGTCGACCTCGACGAGCGGTTCCCGCTCTTTCAGCGCAGCCGCAGCGTCTTCCAGCGCCGCGGGCGGTACTTCGGTCCCTTCCCTACCGGCAAGTCGGCCGACGCGTACATCAACCTGCTGGTGGAAATCTTCGACCTCTGCCGGGAGAGCGCCTGCGGCCGCGCTGCACCAAACGGCCGACCCTGCCCCTACGCCCAGATGGGCAAGTGCCTGTCCGTCTGCGACGGCACCGTCAGCCTGGAAGATTACGCCCGCCACGTCGCCGCGGCAGTGCACGTGGCCGAGGGCCACACGCATGCCATCCGCGACCAGTTGCAGTCTCGCATGCGGGCGGCCGCCGAGCAATTGATGTTCGAGGCCGCCGCATCGTTCAAAGCCAAGCTGCAGAAACTCGACGACTTGGCCGCCCCCGCGCTGGCCGACGTGCGAGCAGCCGAGCAGTTCGCCTTCATCATCCTCCAGCGTGGCCGCGGCAGGCGGCAGATCAAAACCTTCCTCGCCTGCCGCGGGTCCGTGGCCGCCGGCCCGGCGGTGGCCTATCCTCCTAAAGAGGATGCCCTGCAATCGCTGCTGCAAGCGATGGCCGCCCACGCCGCCGCACCGCCGGCGGCCTGGGACGAGGTGCAATCCTGCCGCCTGGCGTTGACCGCCCAGCACCTCTATGGCCCGGCGCATCGCCGCGCGCTGCTGGTGCGCTGGACGCCCGACCTGAACCCCGCCGCCCTGGCCGCCGCCATCGAATCCGCCGCCGAACCCCTTCACCTCAAAACCCCGCCGCAGTAACCGCGGCACTTGAAGCATCGGTAGAACTCTGCCGCGAAGGGCACAAAGAACCTGGCATGGCCTCGCTTCGCCCGCCCACACCCAAGAACGCATCGCGGGAGAAGGTCTGTTCGTTCGGCGCCGGCCGCCGGGCAGGTTTTGGGGCGGGTGGCCTGGGGGAACGGGAAGTTCCGGAACGGGTGCCACGCACAACTCCCGGGATGAGAGACATCGCATGGAGAGCACATCAAAGGGATAACGCAGATTCCACAGCGCTAGGCAAACGGCGAACGATAGAAATAGAACGGGCTCGTTATTGACCGACGAGGGGCGGCGATGACATACTGTGCCCGTCGCCATTACCCACTATCCACGGCGTCCTCAGGCGAGGAATATGTCCATAAAACCTCATTCGTTCGCAATTGCCATGCTTCTGGTCGTCGCCTTTGCGCAGGAAGGCTGCCGGGACCCGCGGCCGCTGACTCCGGCTCGGCAGTTGACCACCGATGGGTTGTTGGCATTGCCCGCGATCGAGCACGAGCACTACTACGTCATGGTCTTCGGCTCGGAGAGGCCCTCGCGGGAGCCCAAGTACACGCATACCTGGGGCACGGCTGTGCGGACGATCGAAGTGCCGGGCCAGCCTCGGCGGATCGCCTCCATCGACACGATCAGTTGGATGCCGGCCACGCTGGAGATCGTTCCGCTACGGCTCTCGGGCGAGAAGGGCGTCAACCTGGATCTCGATACGACGATAAAGGAAATGCTCAAGCAGAAGGAGCAGATCTGCCTCTGGGGGCCGTATGAATGCTGGCAGGGCCTCTACCGGCGATTCATGACGCAGAAGGAGTTCCTGGACTCCGGGCGGATCGGATACCAGTGCATCGATCAGATCGGCGGGGCGGCGCGAAACGCCAACGCGTCGAACTGTTTTCACGCCCTGACCGACATCGACCCCCAGTTTGGGCGGGCGGGGTATCCGCTGAAGCTGTACGGGCACGAGGCCTCGGAGAATATCGTGCGGCAATTGTGCCGCCGGCCGCTGCTGATCCACCCGCGCCAGACCCACGATTGGCTGATCAAGGAGCTGGGCCTGGACCGCTACCCCATCACGGCTCGCCGCTGGGAGGGACCCGCCGTCGAGTTCTCCCCCGAAGCGCTGCGGGCTGAAGCCGCAGAATTCGCCCCCGCAACGCAACCGGCCAGATAGCTCACTTGGGAGCTCAGTGCTCACTCGCCACGAAGGGCTTATCCAAGCTGCGATTCAACCCATCGCCGAACTTGCTGAACCAGATCGAGCATCTCTTGACGATCAACCGGCTGGTCCACGCTCATCGCTTCATAGCGAAGCAATGTTCCGTAAGGCGTCAGGTCGTCGACACAATCGATCTTCTCTGGCAAAGCGCATCCAACGTCGCGCAGCAGGTCCAGAAGCTCTCGCAAATCATGGGTCTTGCGATAACGGATTTCTCGAAGGGACAGGGCGGCCTTGAGCAACTTCTCAATAGCCTGCTGGGCATGAAACCCGACGATTTCATCGGCAACGCGTGGAGAGGCAAGAACCTCTTCCAGCAGGACCTCGTCCTGCCGCGCTTTGGCTAACAGCGCAAGCGCTTGTTCACGCGGCCTGGTCATAGAGAACCTTGCCGTCGGTGGCGGCCTCGAACATGAGGTTGCCGGGCGTGTCGGCCCAGTAATTGAAGTAGTCTTCGCTGACGACGATGATGTCGACCGGAATGCGCAGCGGGCTCAGAACGCGTCGCAGGCGGACGGTTTCGGTAACCACGTTGGGCACCGCTGCCTCAATGATCATCAAGTCCACGTCGCTATCTTCGCCGGCAAGCCCTGTGGCATGCGAGCCAAACAGGATGATCCGCCTGGGATCGGCTGCTTTCTTCAGCAGCAACACAGCTTCACGGATTGTTCTGTCATTGATCACAGCGCACGGCCTTTGCTTTGGCAGCATATTTTATATCGTCCACAAGCCACTCCAAGCAACTGTATACCCCTGTCCAGAATACCGGGGGTGAATCCGATCATAGCAACCGCTTACCATGCAGCGATATCTCTTCAACTTGCTCTGCGACCTTTGCGCTCTCTGCGGTGAGTAACTTATTCAAATCGCAAAATCGTAAACGAGTGCGGCGGGAAGAGGTAGCTCACCACGCCTTTGCGGACGGCGTAGCGCCACGTGCGTTTGACCGGGACGACGCGCGTGGGGGCCTTGGGGGTGTTGTCGTGCTCGGGCTTGCCGGCCAGTTCCAGCACCGTGGCGGTCTTCTTGCGCGGGGTGAAGGCGTCCAGCTCGATCGTCGCGGGGCGCGGCTGGTCGGACTCGTTGACGGCTACGATCGAGATCGTGCGGCCGTCGGTGCTCTTTCTGGCGGTGACGCTGAACTCTTTGGGCTCGAGCGTGCTGGATATTTCCAGCAGGTCCGGGCAGGCGTTCTGCGTGAGCATGATGTCGACGTACCCGCTGGGCTGGTACCAGAACTTAGACTGCGTGAAGAAGATCTGGCCCTGGTCCCAGCCGCGCGTGGTGTACTGCTGCCACGGCTGCATGGTGTTGGGCGCAGCCGCTGCCGGCACGAAGCGGCCGAGCTTGGCCAGTTCATTGCTCATACACGCGTGCGCGAGGCCGCGCTTCAGGTCATGGTTGCCGGCGTTCTGCTCCAGCGCCGCGATGGGCACGGGGTAGTACGGCACGAACTTCTCGAACCACGCGTGCAGGTCGGCGATGCCCTTGACGCCGGAAACCCACGGCCCGGCTTCCCAGACGTGCACGTCCCACCAGACCTTGCCGCCCTCGTCGCGGGCCCACTGCAGCAGCTTGACGTGGGCGTCGAGGTTCTCGCACGTGGCGCGGGCGATCTTCTGCGGGTCGGGGATGCCGTCCCAATACATCCAGTCCGAGACCACCATCGTGATCGTGGGGTCCTTGGCCCAGACGGCCGCCGCGGCGGCTTTGAAGTCGGCCAGGTACTCGTCGTTGATCCGCTCCTCGTTGCCATACTGGATATACGACAGGTGCAGGGGTTTCTTGAACCCGTCGGCCGCGCGGCGGCGGCCCCACTTGCTGCCGGCCGGGCCGTTGCAGTATTCCACCAGGTCCGCCAGGTCGGCGGGGCTCTCGGAACGGTTCACGCCGGGCACGGCCACGATGCCAGCCGCCTGGCAGAACGCCAGGAAGTCCGGAATGCCCCAGCCGTGGCTGGCGAAGGGGTTGAACGTCCCGACATACGGCGGGCGGTTCTCGCGCGGGCCGATCATCTTCTTCCACTGGTAGTCCGACTGATTCGGGCACGTTACCATGGAGCCGTTATAGCGGATGATCTTGATGCCCTGAGCGATGACGGCCTCGGCCAGATCCTTGCGGACGTGCAGCCCGGCGAAGCGCCCCCACTGCCCCGGCTGGAGAAACGCGTATCCGACGACGATGCTGGCGGGCTTGCTCAGCGTGATGGCGAAGCGTGCGTCGCGGTCTGTGCGCGAAGGCTTGAGCTTGAACGACAGCGACTGCCACCTGCGGCTGCCCTTGACCTTCAGCGTTCTGGACGCGTATATCTTCCGCCCGCCGGCGCTGCGCAGCGAGACGGTCACAGCCGCGGCCTTGAGGCTCTGCAGACACACGCTGCCCTCGTACTCGCGCCCGGCCAGCAGGTTCAGGCCCCAGCGGTGCAGTCCGGCGTTGTCGATGCCAATCTCGCCGCGGCCGCTCTCGAACGTGACTCGCTGGCTCTGCTTGCCCGCCAGCGGGTGGTCGTGTTCGAGCCCGAACGAGCCCTGTGCGGTGCCGGTCTGCACCTTCGCCCAGCGCAGGGAGATATCGTCGCGCGTGCCGGCCGAGGCCGCAGCATCGAGGGCGATCGGCTGCTTCTTGCCGCCTTCGGCAGCGACCCAAAGATTGCGAAACTGCGCGTCGGAGTTGTCCGCCCGCAGGCCGACAGGCCCGCCGGACAGCTCGCGCCGCCACGAATCGTCGGCAGCGATGAACGGGATGCCATTGACGAGCACCTCGAACTGCTTGGCGGCGAACCGGGCCTCAAGATGCACCCACTGCTTGACGGCGAAATCGCAGACCGTGTCGATCAGCACCCAGTCGGTGCGCGGTTTGTGCCGCACGACCATGAGCTTGCGGCCCTTGGGGCAGAGGTGGATCGAGTACCCCTCGAACGACCGCGGATCGGCGGAGGGGTCGATGACGCGCACGATGAGGCCGGCGCGGCCTTCCTGC
Source organism: Phycisphaerae bacterium (assembly GCA_039683615.1). GTDB lineage: Bacteria > Planctomycetota > Phycisphaerae > SM23-33 > SM23-33 > JAJFUU01. The sequence continues at coordinate 56,779 of JBDKRA010000050.1, read as the reverse complement.
TCGTCACGAAAGAACACCTCGGCCCCGGCAGCGCCGTCGGCGATCACCGGCCCGTCGGCCACGAGCATCGCTCCGGCCTCAGCGGCGGCAAAGAGCACGCCGTCTCGCACGTTCCACGTGCCGCCGTAGGCGCGGAAGCCCTTGAGCGGCCGCGTGAACCCGCTGCTAGGTTCCTGGAAGTGCTCGCCATGGAGAAGCTGGCTGTACAGCCCGCCGTAGCACTGGTAGTTGAGGTCTTCCAGGTTCGCCCCGATCATCAGCGGGCTCAGGCGGTGCAGCACGCCGTTGGCGGGGACACGCAGGGTTACTTTCGATGCAGGCATTGCTTGCTCCGCAAGGAGTAGCCCCTGGCCAGTAGCCGGTAGCCGGTAAAACAGGCTGTATGAACGGGCTACCGGCTACAGGCTACAGGCTACTGTTTTTAGAAACTCGCCCCGAGTTTAACGCTGCGTTCGGGGTTGGTCGCGATCAGGGGATACTCGTTGATCAGTTCGTCGTACGCTACTACCGGCTGGACGACCGGTTCGCCGTTGATGCGGCCTTCGCAGATCCACTGCCAGCACATTTCCGTGATCCGCCGCTCGGACCAGCGCGGGTGGTCGCGGTCGGGCTGGCTGCACGCGCGGGAGAAGATGATGTTGGGCACGTTGAAGTGCGCCTCGGCGCCGAAGTCCAGGCCGGCGGCGTACGCGGCCGGCATGGCCCCGGCGACGACATTGCCACCATACGCCGCCCCGCGCAGCGCGTCGCGCATGGCCTTGACGTCGCCGCTATAGTCGATGGTCACATCCGCACCGCGCTTGGCGGTGGCCTTTTTGACCTCGAGCCCCGCATCGCAGGCGTTGGGGTCGAGCACCAGGTCGGCCCCGAGCTCCTTGGCCACCGCCCGGCGATTGGCCAGGGGCTCGACGGCGATGACCTTGCTCGCCCCGGCCAGCCGGGCGATCTGGATCACCATCAGGCCGATGGCGCCCATGCCGTACACCGCCACCGTGTCGCCGACGCGCACGTGCCCGTCGCGCACTGCCGAGAAGGCGAATACCGATGGATCGAGGCAGACGGCCGACTTCCAGCCCAGGCCCGAGGGCATCTTGCGAACCGCGCCCTCGGGCAGGACGATCGACGGCTGAAAGCAGCAGTGGAAGCAGACCTTGTCGCCGACCTTGAGGGTCTTGACGTCGGGCCCGGTCTTCTCAACGCGGGCGACGATCATGTTGCCCACGCCGACGGGGAAGCTGCACCAGCCCTCGGCCCCGGGCATCCACACGGCCATCTCGCCGTCGAAGTGCCCGCGGTCGTACATGAGGCCCTTGAAGCAGGACATCTCCGTCCCGTGCTTGGCGGCCGCGAACTCGCTGACCAGCAGCGCCTGGTCGCCGACGGGCTGGCCGGGGTCGTACTCTTCCCACGCCAATTGCTTCTTCGCCACGCAGATCAGTCTCTTGGGCATCTTCTGCTCCTGACTCTTGTTGGGGATAGACCGCCGCGAATAGTACCGGTGCACCCACGGCAACAGCAAGAAGGAATGGCCGCGAACCGCCCCGAGCGACTCCGTCGGAGGTCCGCCCCGGCGAGGGAAGAAGCAACACGTGTCCCCAAGGGGACGATACGACGTAGTGCCACGCTAGTGGTCGGATGTTTTCTCGGCTACGACGTACCTTGGGCGGGCTTTTACTTCTTCGTAGATGCGGGCGATGTATTCGCCGATGATGCCCAGGCCCAGCAGGACGAAACCGCCGGTCAGCAGTTGCAGGAGGATCACTGTCGTGATCCCCGCGCCGGGTTGGCCGGCGAAGTACACCCACAAGGCGCGGATGCCCATCGCCACCGCCAGCAGCAGGAAGATCGCGGCTAACCAGTTGACGATCCGCAAAGCCGACGACGAAAAGGCCGTCAGGCCGGTGGTCGCCAGCTGCCATAGGGCGCCAAGCCGCCACTTGGATCGGCCGCTGGCGCGGTCGGGCACTTCAAAGGGGATCTGCACGCGGCGGAAACCGAGCCATGCGATCATGCCGCGAAAGAACAGCGCCCGCTCGCCCATGCGGCGGTAGGCCTCGCACACGCGGGCGTCGAGCAGCTTGAAGTCCGACGCTCCGGCCAGGTCGAAGCCCGACAGCCGCCGCAGCAGGCGGTAGAAGACCTTGCTGCCCAGGCGAGCGACCATCGGCTCGCGAGGGCGGCGGGGCTTGACGGCCTCGACGATGTCGGCCTGCCCGCTGCGCCAGACCTCGACCATCTGAGCGATCAGGGCTGGGGGGTGCTGCAGATCGCCGTCCATGATGATGGCAGCCTGGGCGTCGGCGGCGGCTTCGAGCCCGGCGCAGATGGCGGCCTCTTTGCCGAAGTTGCGGCTCAGGCGGATTCCGCGCAGGCCGCCGGCGGCTGCATGGCGGCAGACGGCTTGCCACGTGCCGTCGTCGGAGCCGTCGTCGATGAGGATGATCTCGCACGGCTGCGAGAGGGAGGCCAGGGCCTCGCGGGCGGCCGCGACGGTGTGATCGATCCCCTGCTCTTCGCGAAAGAGGGGGACGACGAGGGAGAACACGATTTTGTCCGAATTTTCCAGCGGCGAACTCCATTACGCGTCAGTCGCCCACAGCGTCATTTTCGGCGCCGGCGGCAACGGCGTCAACGGGAAAGCCTCGTGGCACAGGCTTTCCAGCCTGTGAACGTTCCAGCCCGTGATCGATCAGGGAGCCACAGCCTGGAAAGGCCGTGCCACCGGATCGCTGTGCCGCTACTTTTCAACTGGAATGGCCGTGTCCGATTCGATATTCTAGTGTAGCCGGGGTGGCCGAAAGCTTCTGCAGTGACGATGCAGCATCCTCTGTTGAATTTTGCTGCAAATCCTGCCGATTCATAGGGCAGCGTCGTTCATTGGAGTTCCACGACATCGGAATGGTTGAGCCAGCCGCACAATCTCTGATCGAATCACACGCCCCAACGGGTGACGAGCCCAAACTGACTCCCATCGAAGCGTTTGCGATTCGCCACCGGGCGGCCGTCAGCATCATCGTACACGTGGTGCTCTTTGCCGTGGCGCTGCTGGTCGCTTACGGGATTCGATTCGAGGGCAGCAGCCGCTCCGAGGACCTGCCCTGGTTCTATCTCTACATCCACTGGCTGCCGGTGTTCATGGTCATCAAGCTGCTGGTCTTCGGCAAGATGAAGCTGTTTCACAGCAACTGGCGATATTCGAGCATTCGCGATATCGTCAACATCCTGCTGGGCAGTTGGATCGCCCTGGCAATTCTTTTCATCTTCGCCCTGCTGTTCTTTTACCTGCCCACGTACTTCGGCCGCGAGCCGCTGTTCTATTACCGAGACCATAATACGACCTATTACCAGACCAGCATCCTGCTGCTGGACTTCCTGGCGACGGTCTTCATGGTGGCCACGGCGCGGCTGGCGTTTCGCCTGTATCGCGAGGAGCTTCGTCCGGTGGCGGCCGAGGGGCTCAAGCGCGTGCTGATTATCGGGGCGGGCAACGCGGCCGAGGCGATCATCCGCGAGATCAACCGCATGCGCGTCGAGCGCTACCGCGTCATCGGCATGGTCGACGACGACCGCGGCAAGAGCAGCCTGACTCTCCACGGCGTTCCGGTGCTGGGGACGACCGAGGATATCCGCGAGATTTGCGAGCAGCGAAAGATCGACGAGATCCTCATCGCCATCCCCTCGGCCACGCGGAAAGAACTTTCCAAAGTGATCGAGCTGTGCAGCGGAACCAAGTTGACATTCAAGACCCTCCCGGGCCTCCAGGACCTCATCGACGGGCGCGTCGCCACCTCGCAGATGCGCCCCGTCGACATCAACGACCTGCTCGGACGCGACGTGGTGCGCCTGGACGACGCGGCCGTGGCCAACTACCTCCGCGGACGGCGCCTCCTCATCACCGGCGCCGGCGGAAGCATCGGTTCGGAAATGTGCCGCCAGGTCTGCCGATACCAGCCGGCCTCGCTGATCCTGCTTGAACAAGCCGAGAACCCGCTGTTCGACATCGAGAACGAACTGGCCGAGAAGTTCCCCTCCATCCCCCTGACGCCGGTCATCTGCGACGTATACGACCGCGAGAACGTGATGGCCGTGTGGAACCGCTTCCGCCCGGAGGTGGTGATCCACGCCGCCGCCCACAAGCACGTACCACTGATGGAACGCAACCCCTGGGAAGCCATCAAGAACAACGTGCTGGGCACTCGCAACGTCGCCGACGCCTCCGTCGAGTACGCCGTCAAAGAGTTCGTCCTGATCTCCACCGACAAGGCCGTCAACCCCTCCTCGGTGATGGGCGTCACCAAGCGCGTGGGCGAAATCTATACCCAGTCGCTCAACCACCGCCCGCTGTGCAAGACGCAGTTCAAGGCCGTGCGATTCGGCAACGTGCTGGGCTCGGCGGGCTCGGTGGTGCCGACCTTCCGCAAGCAGATCGCCGCCGGCGGGCCGGTGCGCGTGACGCACCCGGAGATGACGCGGTACTTCATGACGATCCCGGAGGCCTCGCAGCTCGTGCTGCAGGCGGCGGCCACCGGAACCGGCGGGCAGATCTACCTGCTGGACATGGGCGAGCCGGTCAAGATTGTGGACCTGGCGCGGCAGATGATCACGCTGAGCGGGTTCCGCCCCGGCGAAGACATCGACATCGTCTTCAGCGGCGTGCGCCCCGGCGAGAAGATGTTCGAAGAGCTGCGCACCACCGGCGAGGATGTCGAGACCACCTGCCATCCCAAGATCAGCATCTGGCGCTGCCGCCCTGCCCAATGGGAAGCGGCCCAGGCCGCCGTCGAACGCCTCGCCCTGCTGCAACACAAGCACCAGCGCCAGCCGATCATCGACGCCCTGAAGCAGATCGTGCCCGAGTACACCCCGCTCAACCCGCCCTCAGTGGAACGCAACGAGATGAAGCATCATATCGACTCGCAGGGCCACCCATCGTCAACGTCGTACCGAGAGGATTCCCCATGACCACCCATATTTCTGATCTTGGCAATATTCCCCTGGCCAGACCGGATATCACTGAATCGGAGATCGAGGCAGTAGCGCAGGTGCTTCGTAGCGACCGACTGAGCATCGGCCCGCACATCGAGCTGTTCGAGCAGGCGGTGGCCCACCGCGCCTCGCGCAAGCACGGGATCGGCGTCAACAGCGGCACCAGCGGGCTGCACCTGTGCGTGCGGGGGATGGGAATCGGCGAGGGGGACGAGGTCATTACCTCGCCGTTCTCGTTCATTGCGACGACCAACTGCATTCTCTTCGAGCGCGCCACGCCGATCTTCGTCGATATCGACATCGAGACGTACAACATGGATCCCCAGGCCGTCGAGGCGGCCATCACGCCGCGAACCAAGGCCATTCTTCCGGTGGAGGCCTTCGGCAACGTCGCCCATTTCCAGGCATATGATCGCATCGCCCGCAAACACAAGCTGCTGCTGATTGAGGACTGCTGCGAGGCCCTGGGCGGCTCGCTGGAGGGGCGACCGGCCGGCAGTTTCGGCGACTGCGGGGTGTTCGGATTCTATCCCAACAAGCAGGTGACAACGGGAGAAGGCGGCGTCATCGTCACCGACAACGACGAACTGGCGGAGGCGTGCCGCTCGATGCGCAACCAAGGCCGGTCCAGCGAAAACGCCAATGTCTTCACCCGCCTGGGGTACAACTACCGCTTGACGGAAGTGGCCGCGGCGCTGGGTGAACGGCAGATGCTGCGGCTGGACGATATCCTGCATCAGCGCCGACTGATCGCCCGGATGTACAACGAGATGCTGGCCCCGCTGGATATTCATCTGCCCCCCTGCCCGGATATTGAGCACGCCAGTTGGTTCGCTTACGTGATCCGTCTGCCCGACCGGTTCAGCGCCTCGCAACGCGACAAGATTCTGGACCATCTTAACGCCCGGGGCATCGCCGTGCAGGCGTATTTCCCCGCCATCCACCTCCAGCCGTACATCCAGGAACTGCTGGGGATCGAGCGGGGCGATTTCCCCGTGTGTGAATGCGTGGCCGACCGCACCATCGTGCTGCCGTTCTTTGTCGGCATGACGCCGGAAATGATCCTCAGGATCGTCGAGGAACTCAAGAAGACGCTGGCGGGCTGATAGTTTCGCTCTGCAAGACTCTCGCCCCAAAATGGGATAAACGTGGAATGTTTCAGGTAATGAGCATTCAGGTAACCGGTTGGAGCGCCATGCTTCTGGCCATGGCAATTGCGGCAGCGCTGACCTACCTGATAGGCTTTCCCATTCGCAGCGCGGGGCTGCGGATGAACATCATGGACCGGCCGATCCATCGCAGCAGCCATACCGAGGCGGTGCCTCGCGTGGGGGGCGTGGCGATCATCCTCGGCGCTTTCGGCGCCGGGCTGACGTTGTTCAAGCCCACGCCGGCCTTCGCCGTCGGTGCCGGTATCGGCGCCATGATCGCGATCATCAGCTTCCTGGATGACTTCCGCCAGATGCCCTCGCCGGTACGGTTTGCGGTGCACCTGGCAGTGACACTGGGGACGGTCCTGTTGATCCGTTTGATCCCCGATGAGTTGAACCTGCCTTATCTGCCTCTGCCGCTGTCTCCCGCCCTGGGTGTTTTTCTGGCCGTGCTGTTCGTGGTGGCCTTCGTCAATTTCTTCAACTTCATGGACGGCATCAATGGCATTGCCGCCGCTCAAGGCATCTGGGGCGCCGGGACGATGTCGCTGCTGCTGTTCTGGGGGGGTACAGCCAACAGCGTGTTGGCCGCCGCGGCAGTAGCTGGAGCCTGCCTGGGCTTCCTGCCGCACAATTTCCCCAAAGCGCGCATGTTCATGGGCGACGTAGGCTCGGCGACGCTGGGATTCGTGCTGGCGATGCTGACACTGTTGGGGGCCAAGCAGACGAAGTTCCCCTGGATCGTCTTCCTGATGCCCTTGGGCGTGTTCATCTATGACGCAGCCTTTACTGTCATCAAACGCATGATCCGAGGACAGAAATTCTACAAGGCCCACCGCGAGCACCACTACCAACTGCTGATCCGCTCGGGATGGAGCCATACCGCCGTGACGTGCCTGCAGATAACGATGATGACGTGTTGGTCGGCCGGGGCGCTGCTCTATAACCACTGGGGAAACGCCGGTAGACTGGCTCTGCTGACAGGGCTTCTGGGCATGATGATCGTCTACAGCGTACTGGTACACCGCACGTTCCGGCGCCACGGGGCACCGGCTGATCCGGCCGCACAGACCGGGGCCGGCATCTAGCTCCCGCAGCCCTCCAGCACGCGACCGATCTCCAGCAGATACTTGGCCGCAAGCTTCTCCCGGTCAAAGTGTTCTACAACATATTCCCAGCCGCTGCGCCCCATGCCTTCCGCCCGATCCGGGTCGTTCTTCAGCGCCAGCACGGCGTCGACAAAGGCCTGCGGGTTCTCCGGCTCGGCATAGAGGCCGGCATGGGCTTGCTCTTCGATAAGCTTTCTGGCGGCGCCGTCGATGCCGATAATGATCGGGCGGCGGCAGCACATGTAGTCGAAGACCTTGTTGGGATAGACGGTCTTGAAGGTCTCGTTCTTCATCAGCACCGCCGTGCAGGCATCGGAGGCATTAATGTAGTCGCCCACCTGCTCCTTCGACACCGGCGGGGCGAAGATCACGTTGTCGAGCTTGCGCTGGGCGGCCTGCTCGACGAGCATGGGTTTTTCCATCCCGTCGCCCACCAGCAGGAACCGGATGTCCGGGTGAGAATTCCTGACCAGTTCGGCCGCATCGAGTAGTTGCCCGACCTTGTTGGCCCGCCCGTGCGCGCCGAAGTAGCTGATGACGAATTTGCCCGCCAGGCCCAGTTCGGCCCGGATGTGATTGTCGCGAGGGCCCGGTTGCATCAGGTCCAGGTCGGCCGCGTTGGGGATCATGGTCAGCCGCCGGGGAGAGACGCCCTTGCGAACGATCAGAGCGTCGACAAAGGCCGGCGTAAGCACGTTGATTAAAGCCGCCCGGCGATATGCCAGCGCCTCGATGCGATAGCTCAGCCAGATCAGGGGCTTGGAGGTCAACACTCCCGTATCGACAGCGCTCTCGGGCCACAGGTCGCGCACCTCGAAGACGGCGGGGCTGCCCAGCAGCACGCTCAGCATCCACATGGTCGGCGCCACCGTCAGCGGCGGACTGGTGGCGACAATAATATCGGGGCGCGGCGCATACAGAATGCCGGCTATGAGCGACGAGAATGTGAAGCTCAGGTACGCCCAGAAACGTCCCATAAAGTTGCGGTTGTAGGACTCACTGACGTGGCATCGCAGCACCGTCACGCGCGGGCCGACCTGTTCGGAAACGATGAATCGCCCTTTGTACTCAGGCGGTTTGGTTCCCTTGGCATAGTGCACCATGCCCGCCAGCACCGTCACATCATGCCCTGCCGCGGCCCAATACTTGGCGAACTGGTTCCAGCGCGAGCCGCCCGAATCGCTACGACCGAGAAAGAACTGGTGAATAATCAATATCCGCATCAGACAGATTCTCCGCCAGCACCTTGACTCTGTTGCCACACGTCCGTCCCGTTGATCGCCACGCGGCGAATCACTCCCGCCTCCGGCGGTGGCAACAGGTCGATCGTTGTCACGCCCTCGCCGCCGCGCCATGCCACCACGTGATCGGGAAGGCACTGCGTTATTTCATATCGGCCAGCCAGGCCTACGACTGTCACGTACCGCAGCGGCAGTTGGTCGAGCGAGGCAAGCTGCATCGCCAGCGCCGGCGTTCGCCGCCCGTAATACAGCGACTGCCACCCTAACCGCAGAGACGATTCCTGCCCCTGCGCCATAGTGCACTCGACCGCCCCCGAGCACGCGGTGAACAGCGTCACCTCGCCAGCCGGCGTCTGCAGATACACCACGTCATCGTGCCGGTCGTATCCGTCGCACGTCAGGTGCCAGAACAGCTTGGCATCGACGGCGCCGCTGCCTAGCAGATCGTCCACCACAAGCCATGCCTGATCGCCCAGGCGGCAGAGCGTACGGCGGTGCACCACCGCTGGCGACAGGCGGCGATAGCCGTAATGCTCGCCCTGCCAGATCTCGACATCTCCCGCGCCTCGCCGGCCCAGCAACCGCGACTGCGCCAGCGTCTGCCACTGAAACCGCGGACCCTTAATCATCTGATCCTGCCCGCCGATCTGCACCGTGTTATGCGCGGTCGTCGAGAGGAAGTAATTGTTCCACTGCCCCTGCGGGTCATAGTAGCTGAACGTGCCCGAGTCGCGCAGGACGTTGACGCCCTTCCACCACAGATCCACCGCCAGCAGATCGGCCTGCCCGGGGCGGCTGCGGTAGCTGTGGCAGCGGATCATCGCCCATGTGTCGCGGCCGCGGAGGGTGTAATAGCCGCCGTAGGTGAAGTCGCAGGAGGTGCGCGCCAACGCCTGCGGGGGGGCATCGGCCGCCTCGCGGCCGAAGAGCCAGACCAGGTCCTCCGACCAGGGTCCGCGGGTGTAGAGCGGCTTGCCCTCCAGCAGGTAGTGCAGGGCGCCAAGGGCGGGGCGGTAGTCGAGATAGTCGCAGCCGTTGAGGGGCAGGAGCAGCGCGCCGTCGTTGGATCCGTAATTGGGGCAGCGACCGGCGGCGTCCTGCAATTGATAGAGGAATCGCGTCGACAAGCGGATGCGGTCGGACATCTCCGCGGGCATCGGCTCGCCCGCCAGTTGAGCCAGTCGCATGCACCACAGGAAGACCTGCAGCGACATGCGTTGGTAATTGAACGAGTGCATCACGTACGAGCCGTCAGGCCAATTGTACCTGCGGCATTGGTCCAGCAACACATGGCGGCCGAGGCGGCGCCAGTGAGGGGCGTCCTTGAGCTCAGGCCAGAGCATGCCGACGGTGAACACTCCGGCGGCTTCGGTGACGGCATGATTGCTCTTCTGCCACAAGGCAAAGTCGATGTTTCCAGCCACGCGCTGAGCGCTGGCGCCCATGAAGACGGCCATCGCCGCCACGCGTGCATCTGTGGTGGCCGGGCTGGCCCAGAAGGCGCGGGTGGCGAAAGCGCAGGCGATGATCCGGATAGACACCTCCTGCCCGCACAGCCAGTTAGGCCCCATGTGCGGCGGATTGCACTCCAGCCATGACTCGAACAACGTCCAGAACGCCTGGGCATACCGGTCGTCGCCGGTGGCGGCGTACGCCCGAACCAGCGGCCAGGCCCAGGAGAAACGCGAAGGCTCCCACAGGAACTTGATGTCCCCGCGGGCAGGGTCGAAGTCGCGAAGGTCGCACCAGTGGCGAGAGGCCGATTCGCTCTGGCCGGTGAAGGGATTCGTCAGCCACGCCGGCTCGGGATAGCCCAGGCGCCCCCAAAGATTGGAGAAATAGGGAAACTCGCCCCGAAGGATTCTCCCGGCGGCGGCGACCGCCTGGCCGCCCCAGGGCTCATCCAGCATGGGCGGCTTGCCCAGCGGAAAGAAAAACGCGCCGGTGTTGGTATCGGCGTAGCTGCGATAGGCGGCCACGTCGCAAGGGACGCCGTCTTTCAGCCAGAAGGCCAGAGGACGCTGCGCCCACTGCCAGCAGGGGAATCGCCTCTTGATAAGCCCGCGATGGCGCTTGACGTCGTAGATCAGCCGCGAAAGGCAGTTGGCCAAGCCATACTGCTTCAGCAACGTTGCGTATTTGGCGATGACATTCGTCACGATGCCTCCAGTTTACCAGCGGCCGCTCCGGCGGACAACGCCCCCACATGGGACTATTGCCGCAGGCGCCCTTGGGCCGATTCATCTAATGGCGTCGCGGGCATCGCGATGCGACCTTCAACCCATGATTTCGAGAGCACCATGAAGTTGCTGTTCACATCCGCCGGACGGCGAGTGGTCCTGCTGCGCGAGTTCCAGCGTGCGGCCGCTGAACTGGATCTCGGTCTGGAACTCCACGCCGTCGACGCCCAGCCGATGGCGCCGGCGCTGCAGGAGGCCTCCGTAGCGGCAATCGCTCCGCGCATCGACTCAGGCCAGTACATCCCCTTCCTGCTGGATTACTGCCGCCGCAACGCCATCGACGCCCTCGTCCCGCTGATCGACACGGAACTGGGCGTGCTCGCGGCCGCCCGCGAAGACTTTGCCCGCTACGGCACGCGCGCCGTCGTCTGCTCGCCGCGGGTGGTGGACATCGCCGCCGACAAGCTCAAGACCGCCGCCTTCCTGGCCGACAACAACCTGCCCGGCCCGCGTATCCTCGCTCCGCGGGACCTGGACAATCCCACCTTCCCCATCCTGGTCAAACCGCAGTTCGGCAGCGCCAGCCTCGATGTCAACGTGATCCGCACGCAGCACGAGCTGGACTATTACCGCCGCAGCGGCCGGGGCGACTTGATCTTCCAGCAGTATATCCGCGGCCGCGAGCACACCGTCGACGCCTTCACCGACTTCCGGGGCAACTGCCTCTGCGCGGTCCCGCGGCTGCGGCACGAAGTGCGGGCCGGCGAAGTCAGCAAATCGCAGACCGTCCGTAATGCGACGATCATCGCGCAGACGCGCCACCTTGTCGGGCACCTCAAGGGCTGCGTGGGCATGGTGACGGTGCAGTGCTTTCTGACGGCCGCGGGCGAAGTGGTGTTTATCGAGATCAATCCGCGATTTGGCGGCGGGGCGCCGCTGTCGATCCGCGCCGGCGCCGATTCACCGCGATGGCTGCTGGAGTTGCTGCTGGGCCGCCGGCCCGCCATCGACGAGGGCGCCTGGACCGACGGCATGCTGATGCTACGATATGATGACGCGTTCTTTGTAACACCCGGCGACTTGCCGCATTGAACCGCTCAGGTGCTTGATGCCGTAACGTATTCCTGGGCGAGAATCACAGTGCGGTTCTCGGCCGCGGCTACCACGGCCGCAAAGCTCGCCAATGTGCTGTTGATCTGTTGCTCAAATGAAACGGGCCACTCCCCCGCCTCCTGGGCCACCCGATCAATGAACGTTTTGAACTCGCGGGTGTGCCCTTTGTCCTGTCCATGCGTGCGGACGGTGCGGAATCCGCGGACCCCGAGGGCGCGCGTCTGGCGGAAATTGTCCAGTTCAAACACGTGGCCATCGCTGAAGACCCGCAGCAGTTCCTTGGGGTACTGCTTTGAGCCATTGGCGTAATAGCACACCGAACCGACCGAACCGTCGGCAAATCCCAGCGTGATGGCCATCTTGTCGTCGCGCGTGGCGAAACCGCGGCCGGCCATGCAGGCCGATACCGTCGTGACCTCGCACCCGGCCAGAAATGCCAGAAGATCGATGAAGTGGCAGGCCTCGCCAATGATACGCCCGCCGCCCAGGACCGGGTCGTGCACCCAGTGCTCGGGCGGGATATAACCGGCGTTGACCGTCATCGCCATCGACAGCGGTTCCTTGCGAGAGGCCAGCGCCTTGGCGATGGCCTGCGTGTGCGGCGAAAACCGGCGGTTGAAGCCCGTCATGACCATGCACCTCGGCGCCGCCGCGATTGCCGATTGAATCTGCGCCAGCTCCTCCAGCGTCATCGCCAGCGGTTTCTCGACAAAGGCGTGCTTGCCCGAACGCAGGATCTCCGTCACCAGCCGCGCGTGCAGGTTGTGATTAACCGCCACGAACACCGCCTGCACGGCTGGGTCTTCCAGCATCAGGCGATAGTCGCTGACGGCCTTGTTGGCGTGAAACTTGCTTGCCAAATGCACGGCCGCAGCCGTGTTGAGGTCGGCGATGTATCCCACTCGCGCGCGGATTTTCGCCAGGGCGGGCATGAGCGTGACCTTGGAGAAATTGCCGGCACCGATGACGCCGATGACGGGCGAATCGCTGGAAGTGCCTTGCGGCCAGCCCAGTGTCAGTGTCGGCATGGGGTCCACCGACTCGGGATACTTGAGAATCACTCCCAGCCCGCCGCGGGTCGTAATCAGGTCGTAGGCTTCGGCCGCCTCGTCGAGGTTGAACCGATGGCTGACCAAGGCATCGACGTTGAGCCGCCCGGTGGACATCATGTCCAGGACGGCTTGGAAATTGCGCTGCTCGGTCCATCGGACCTCGGAGAGCGAATAATCCTGTCCGCCCTTTTCGTAGCGGTCGTCATAGCGCCCTGGACCGTATGAGCAGGAGACCTGGAACGTCAGTTCTTTCTCATAGAAGTCGCTACGACGGAGGTTGAGCCCCACCACGCCCACCAGCACCAGCCGCCCGCGCTTGCGCGACATCTCGGCGGCCTGGTGCATGATCAGATCGGTCTTGGCCGCAGCCGTGATCACCACCGCATCGACGCCGCACCCGCCGGTCCACGCCCGGGCGGCTATCACAGGGTCCGAACCCTGTCCGGCCAGCGCCGTTGCGGCGCCGTGGGAGGCAGCCTGCTTGAGCCGGTCGGCGTTGACGTCGATGGCCAGCACCTGGCAGCCGTTGGCCCGCAACAATTGCACCGCCACCAGACCGATCACGCCCAGACCGAAAACGGCTACCCGTTCACCCATTACCGGGTTCACCAGCCGCAGCCCCTGCAGGGCGATGCTGGCCAGCACCGTGAAGGCCGCCTGCTCATCGCTGATGCAATCGGGAACCTTGGCGCAGAGGTTCTTGGGCACGGCGACGATTTGTGCGTGCGGGCCGTTGCTGATCAAGCGGTCGCCGGGCGCGAAGCCCGTCACGCCGGCCCCGACCTGCATCACCACCCCGCAGTTGCAGTAGCCCAGTGGCAGCGGCTCGTCCAGGCGGCTGAACACCGCCTCAAGTGTGGCCGACAGCCCGTCAGTCTTGATTTTGTCGAGCACCTGCTTGACCTTGTCAGGTTGACTGCGGGCCTTGGCAATCAGCGAGGCCTTGCCGAACTCGACAAGCATGCGCTCAGTCCCAGCCGAGATCAGCGTTCGCGTGGTGCGGATCAGCAGCGACCCGGGCGTGACGATCGGCGAGGGAACTTCAACCAGCCGAGTCTGCCCGCCGCGGAGATCCTGAAGAATTTGTTTCATCGGTGGTCCCGGACGTCAACCGTAGTAACTTTGGATCAGCAGTCCCGGCGCCAGGGCCCGCTGTTGCATGCGGAACTCTTCGGGCACAGTGAGCGAGGCCGCCGCCGCGATCGTGTCGTCATTCCTTAAGCACGTCAGCATCACGCTGGTTATCACCATCATGAAGACGGCCACGTTGCTGGGGCTGTCCAGCTTAGCTTCAAAGAAGGCCGCCGCCAGGCTTCCCATCATCAGACCCAGAAAGAGCCTGCCATACTCGCGTCCTTCCGGATTGTGCCCGGAGATGATCTGTTTAACCGACTGCACCAACATCGTGATCATCGCTCCGGCAAACAGCACCAGCCCAGGAAGCCCTAGTTCGTACCAGACGTTGAGGAACGCGTTGTGCGTCCCGAACCCGAGTGTGGCTGCCATGCCCGATCCGTGGCCGACAAAGGGCTCCTTCAGGCATGCCCCCAATCCTGCCATCCAGAGTCGGGTACGGCCTGTCGTGTCGGCGGAGGTGAAGCGGCGGATTACGAATTCTTTCTGCGCCGGCATCATGTCCAGCACGAAATTAGCCACTACGGCGATCACAATGACCACGACTAGCGCCAACAGCAACCGCTTGATGCCAAAGCGTCCCAGCAGCAGAGGCAAGCAAGCGATGAAGCCGGCAAAGGTGCCTGTTCGCTGCCCGCTGAGCACGCACAATATGACGATAACCGCCAGCACCACCGCCGAATAGATGCGCCAGTACTTTGGAAGCGACGACATCGCCCCCCATAACATCACCGGCGCCAGGAGACCGCCGGTCAGAACGAACAAGGGGGCCGATGAGATCGCCCCGGCGTATCGCGCCCCCCGAAGAGAGCCCAGCGACTGCACGCCCAAGACCATGAACAATCCCGCAGTACACATCAAAATCATCAGAAAGATTCGAACGTCCCGCTCCGTTCGCGCGCGATCGGCCATCACTGCCGCCATCGGAAGCGCCAGCACGAAAAGCAATCCTGCCTTCTGCACCGCATAGAACGTCGAAACGGACAGGAACGACGTCGCTATTCCCCACGTTGCCATGATCCCCAGCATGACCGCCGCGATACCGGGATTGGCCATCCCGTTGAAGGCCGTCAGCGCCAGAACGAACATGATCGCCCATCGCAGCAGCGTCGATCCCGAGTCGAGACTTTCATGCACGTGACCGGAAAACATCAAGGCCGACACGAACAGCGAAAGCAGCAGCCATCGCTTGTTCAGGATTCCCAATACCAACAGCGCCACCAGCAGCAGCACTACGACCATGACCCCCATCATGCCCGTGGCCTCGTAGAACCGCGCCAGACGTAATGTGATTCCACTCATAACGCTATGACCCGACGACCGCCTTCACTTACGTTACGCTCCAAACCTGTCCCTGGCCTAATTTCCTGCTGCCGGCAGGGCCAGTGAAGCGTACATTGCTGTCAGGCGCTCTTCCATCTTCGTCCATGTGAAGCCGCCCGCATAGAGTTCCCTGAGGCGCCGGCTTCGTTGGGACAACTGCGACCGCGCCGGTTCCAGAAGTCTCAGCGTCTCGATCAGGGCGGGGACGTCATCGTACGCCAGCGCCCATCCCGCATCGTGCTGCTCCACCCAACGCGCTACCCGGATCTCCCGATTGATCAGGACCGGGCGTCCGACGCTCAGAGCATCGTAAATCTTGTTGGGACTGGCAAAGAGATTGTTCGTCGATGAAGGACTGTAATATGAAAGCACCGCGTCGCAGGCGGCGGCGAGTTCCAGCGACTGCCGCGCCGTCACGATACCCTTGAAGGACACGCGCGGATGTTTGGCGAAGACGTTGTTGGCATAGTCGTCGTAGAGCCAACCGGCCGAGATAATCTCAAGGTTTTCCACCGCCTCGGTCGCGGCAACAATCTGCGCAAGACCGCGGTTTAGATTAAGCGTTCCGGCGACGTAGATCTTCACAGGTCCGTCCGGAAACCGCCGCCATAGCTCATCGCCCGGATCTTCTGGCACATTCTCAACTACCGCCGTCTTCCAGCGATACCGCCCAAAACGCGCAAAGCGCTGCTGATCCGTCGCGATCAGGTGATCACTACCGGACCGAACAATCTCTGAGACCATCCGCAGCACCCAGGGGATCGGCTTGGGGCGATGACTGTGCCGGTCGGCCAGCGCGTCGAACACATCGCAGACCAGATACTGGTACAGCCAGCCACGAAACGGCAGCAGGAGGAAGGTGAGGTCTTCGTTGACGCAATGCACCGCCTGCGGCCGCAGCGCCTTGAGCACACGCACGATGTGGCGCAGGAAGCTGAACTGCCCGCTCATGCTGGCGCGCCCGAACCGCGTGGCGCAGGACAGAACGTGCATGGATGCTCCACCGAGGTCTATGGTCTTGGTCACGTCGGGGCGGCGATCCCAGCCAATGAAATGCACATCGTGCCCCCGCGCCGAAAGCGAGCGGCACAGCTTGCCGATCCGCACATCGGACCCGTCATTGCCGTGGATGATTGCGATGCGCATCAGTTGGTCCCGCTGAGCGTTTCATACAACGTGTGTGCAATTCTCTTGGCCGCTTGCCCGTCGCCGTAAGGATTTTCTCCCGCGGCCATGCGGCGGTAGGCGACCGGGTCCGTCAGAAGCCTCGACGCTTCGCTGACGATGCGACGCCGGTCGGTTCCCACCAGCATGGCCAGCCCCGCCTGCATGGCCTCGGGGCGCTCGGTGACCTCGCGAGTCACCAGCACCGGCTTGTGCAGCGAGGGAGCCTCTTCCTGAATCCCGCCGGAGTCCGTGATGATCAACTCGCAGCGGTCCATCAGATACACGAAGGGCAGGTATTCGATCGGTTCGATCAGGTGAATGCGATCCTGCCCGCCCAGAAGGCTTCGCACCGGACGCTGCACGTTGGGGTTCAGGTGTACCGGATAGACCACCACCGTGTCACGATGCGCCTGGACAATGTCCTTCAGCGCCAGGCAGAACTGCTCGAAGGGCTCGCCGAAGCTCTCACGCCGGTGCCCGGTCACCAGGATCAACCGCCGCCCGTCCAGGGCGTCGCCGGCCAGACCCGGCACCGCCGGAGGGCGGCTGCGGACCGTGTCGCGCGTTCGCAGCAGCGCGTCAATGACGGTGTTGCCCGTGACGGTGATGTTCTGTGCCGGAATGCGTTCTGCTCTGAGATTATCCGCAGCCCCTTGGGTGGGCGCAAAGCACCAACGGCAGATCGGGTCGACCAGCCGCCGGTTCATCTCCTCGGGCCAGGGGGCCTCAAAGTTGTACGTCCGCAGCCCCGCCTCAACGTGGCCGACCGGAATGCGCTCATAGAACGCAGCGATGGCCGAGGCCAGGCACGTCGTCGTATCGCCGTGGACGAGCACGGCGTCGGGCTTCATCGCCGCCAGCGTCGCCTGCGTCGCCACGATCGTGCGGGCGGTGATGTCCCCGAGGGTCTGGTTGGGGCGCATCAGGTCCAGGTCCACGTCGGGCTTGATGGCGAACACCGACAGCACCTGGTCGAGCATCTGTCGATGCTGCGCGGTGGCCAGCAGCATGCCTTCAAAGCGCGGATCATCTCGAAGCGCCAGATACACCGGCGCCATCTTGATGGCCTCGGGTCGCGTTCCAACTATCACGGCTACTTTCATCAGCAGGCGGCCTTTGTCTTATGCCAGCGGCCGGCGGGTAGTAGAACCGGTGGCGATGCGGCACATGACGTTGTGCAGTTCCCGCAGCCGCCAGTTGATTGCATGGAGCATAATGCCCAGAAACAAGCTACCCGACGAGAGCACCATCAGTCCCACGGCCATAATGGCCAGCCCCTGGTGGGTGACCTTGGACGTAGTGGCGTAGTCATGGATCGGCGTGGCACCGGCGAGCAGTCCGCACAGGAAGAGCACGGCCGCGGCGGCGCCGAAGAATGTCAGCGGCTTGAACGAGCGAAACAGCGTGAAGATCTTCCACATCACGCGCACGCCGTCACGGACCGTGCGCAGCTTGCTCGCCGACCCGTCGCCGCGCGGGCGGTAATGCACCGGCACCTCCACGATCATCATGCGGTAGTACAACATTTGGATGGTCATGTCGGTCTCGACCTCAAACCCGGCCGAGACCACCGGGAGGCGCTCGATGACGCGGCGTGAGAACGCGCGGTAGCCGCTCATGATGTCGCTGAGGCGGCTGTGGCCGGCCCAGTTCACCAGCGCCCGCACCAGCTTGTTGCCACAGACGTGCAGCGGGCGGAACGCCTTGTCGGAATACTCCTCCAGGCGCGCCCCGACGACCATGTCGGCTTGCCCCGCCAGGATCGGCGCCAGCAGGTCGTGAACTTTTTCGGCCGGGTACGTGTCGTCCCCGTCGACCATGACATACGCGTCAGCCTCTACCGTGTCGAACATCCGCTCGATGACGTACCCTTTGCCCTGGCGCGGTTCGTTACGGACGATGGCCCCGCGTGCGGCCGCAATCGCCGCCGTCGCGTCGGTGGAGCAGTTATCGAACACGAAGATCGTCGCAGCGGGCAGCTCGCGCCGGAACGCGTCGACGACGGCCCCGATAGAGGCCTCTTCGTTGCAGGCGGGAATCAGCACCGCAACGGCCGGCCTTTGCCCGCTGACCGCATCGGATTGTTGGGAGTGTTCAGCCATGTTGCTGTCGATCACCGCCGCCGTTCAAGCGGCTGTACAACGCGCGCACGCCGCTGATCATGTGCTGCAGGTCGAACTCCCCTGCCCGCTGAGGTCCCGCCGCCGCAAGCTGCCCGCGCCGCGCATCATCGCTCAGCAGCGCGTCGATAGCCTCCGCCAGCGCCTGCGGTTGGTCCGGTTCGACCAGCACGCCCCACCGGTGACCGACGATTTCCGGCAGACCGCCCACGTTCGAGGCCACCACCGCCACGCCGGCGCCCATCGCCTCGAGCACCGCCACGCCGAATCCTTCGCAGCGGCTGGGCAGTACGAACAAATCGCTGTGCCACAGCATCGCCGCCAAGGCGCTGCGGTCCAGCCGCCCGACGAACGTGACGCTGTCGCCCAGGTTCAGGCGGCGGTAAAGATCGATCATTCGCACGTTGACGCTGTCGCGCGGCGCTCCGGCAACCGCCAGCGTGGCCCTCGGGTGGCGATGGAGCAGGCGTGGCATAGCTTTCAGGAGCGTGTCGAGCCCTTTGAGCTGCCAGTTCGTGCCCACCAGGGCGATCCGCGGACCTTTGCGACCGCCCAGCGGATCGGCGCCCAGTGCCGCCGGGCGCTTGAATGCCTGCGTGTCCACGGCCTTGTATATCGTGCAGACGCGATCTGCGTCGGCGCCATAGGCATCCAGCACGCGCTGCCGCGTGTACTGCGAATTACATACTACCTCGCACGTCGCGGCGACGACGCGGCGTTCCTGGCGGCGACGCCACAGCAGGCTCGCCAGCCGGCGTGGGCCTTTGCCCAGCAGCGTCGCGGCCATATGCCGCGTCACGTCGGCCACTTCGTAATCGTTCACCTGCACCGCCCACGGGCCGGCGTAACCGACAAAAGCACCGCTGGCGTGCGCGGCGTTGCTGTGGATGATCGTGCCCTCGCGCTGGCCGGCCACCTGCAGCGCCCTGTGGGCAATACGCTCGTAAATCGAACCAGCCGTGTCGGCGGCATCGAGCGTGTGCAGCCGCGGATGCCTCTCCTCCGCCGCCGGGGCCACAAGGTGAAACTCGATCTCCGGATCGTCGCCGAAAGCCTGCCAGAGGTACTGGGCGTACATGCCCGGGCCTGTGGCAACGTCCTGAAAAACTGTGGTGGCAAAGACGATCCGCGGCTTCATGAACCTGCGCCTTCAGCGGTCTAAAAGTTCCTGGTAGAGCGTGCGGAGTTTCACGCCGATGTCGCTCCAGTCATAGCGCCCCCTGACGTATTGGCGCGCCTGCTGCCCGCGCTGCAAAAGATCGTCCTGCTCCATCGCGTGCGACAGGGCCGCGCTAAGCCCGCCTTCATCGTCGCCGTCGTAGCCAAAAAAGGCCTGCGGGCATGCCACTTCCGGCAGCGACCCCGCCTTCGGCCCCACCACGCAGCGGGCGAAACTCATCGCCAGCAGCAAGCTGCCGGAGTTGAGAATCCTCCTGAAGGGCAAGGCCACCACGTCGGCGGCGTTGAAGTAAAGCTGAAGATCCTCGTCGGCCACCTCCTGCGGGCGAAGGCACAGGCTGGCGCCTGCAGGGATGTTCTGTCGCGCGAGCGTTTCCAGTTCCTGCACCAACTGAAGGTTCTCCGGCTGTCCGGCCAGCACCAGCGTGTCGCCGGCCTTGGCCTGGGCGCCAAAGGCCCGCACTAGATCGTCAAGCCCCTTATAGCGGCACATGCGCCCCAACGACAGCACTACGCGCCTTGAATGCTCAAGTCCCAGTCGCCGCCGAGCATCGGCAGCCGTTATCGTATTGGGGTAGGCGTCGATGTAGTGCCCGTGCGGGACCACCGCGATGCGCTGTCCGCGATCCAGGCGATACGTCGCCTGCACCTGCTGGAGGGCACTGTTGGACATGACCATCAGAGCGTTGCAGCGGTCCACCAGGCGCTGGAGCAGACGGATCTCCTGGACGACATCGGGCGAGTCGTGGCCGACCAGATTGTGAACCGTCCAAACCACCTTGCACCGCCGCAGGCGCCTCAGACCAAGCCAGTACATCACTCGCTTGATACGCGTCAGCAGCCACGTGCGACCGTGATAGAAATCGTGCGGCCAATCCAGATGCAGCACGTCGAGGGGAAACGACGTGGCGTAGTGCAGGGGAAACATCTTCCGCGGCGGGATGCGGATCACCTTGAGCCCCGCCGACTCCAGGGCGCCCGAAAACAACCGCTGGTACGGGTTGGAGTCGAGACAGTATGGAAAATTTCCTACGGTGATCTTACCCATGGCCATGCCGCCGCTCACATTCCCTTCATCGCGTTCTTCATGCCACAGAGCGTCGCAAACAGGTGCGCGCGCCATGGTGTTGGCGGGAGCCCAAATCGCGGAACCGTCATAGTGTTAGTACCGGCCATCCGAGCAGAAACGTTCATCAGGCCCACGCGGTAATTGCACTCGGCGGCCAGAGTCACAGTTTCCTGATCCACTTCCGCAGGCCCGCCGTAAGGGTATACGATTACTTCCGGGGCTTGGCCAAGCCGCGCCGCCAGCATCGCACGCGACCGCTCCAGTTCTTCGCGCTTCTGGTCGTCAGGCAACAGGCTCAGAATTCGATGGGACCACGTGTGCGAAGCAATCACGTGTCCGGCTGCCTGGAGGCTGCGTACCATCGGCCAATCCATCGGGCTGAAGCGATCCGGATGAACCGTTTCGCGGCGATAAGGCAAAGCATTGCATTCACAAAGAGTACGGACCAACCTATATACGTCGGCGATCCTATGGCTGACCACATGATCCTTAATGGCCGCGCCTATGGCATCGATGTTGTCAGCCCCGATGGCCACGGGTTGTCCGTATTGGTCCATGGGCAACCTCAGCGAGCGGCCAACAGATTGCTGAAGGATCAGGTAGATATGATCCCGCCACACGTGCGGAATATCGCCCTCGATAAGTCCAGGACAAACGGCAAATACTGCGGTAAGATTCCTTCGTGACAGGATTGGAGCAATTGTGCTAAAGGCATTGAGCATGCCGTCGTCAAAGGTCAGTATCCATCCCTCTGAGGCTTCCCGCCCGATCATCCGTGCCGGCAGAATCGGATAGTGCCGGGCCAGATAAGCTAGCTGGGATTCAAAAACCTCTATCGTGCAGTCAACCCTGTAGGCATATCCTTTCGACATCTCTCCGGCCGCCAGGACATTGTGGTAGGAGAGGATCCCGGATCTTCTTCCCCACAGCGCCGCCCACAAGGCGGCTAGACCACTGTAGTAGATCGTGATCAGAAGGATGTCCCGAATGATCCAGAGAAGCCTGCGCATCGCACTCCTTTGCCTTAACGAAGCCGCGGCGCAAAATCCAGTTTGTAGGTCAGCGCATTGCTGCGCTGTCCGATGATCTTGGCCGGTACGCCGCCCACGATCGCCAGCGGCGGAACGTCTTTGGTGACAACCGCCCCGGCCGCCACCACCGCCCCGCGCCCGATGGTGACGCCGGGCAGAATCGTCACGCGCGAGGCGATCCAGACGTGATCTTCAATGGTCACCGGTCCGCTCTTGGTGGCGTGCGAGTCGCTATTGGGATCGTGCTCGATGGTCCAGATGTGTGTGTGCGTTCCGATGTCGACGTCGTTGGCGATCCGCAGCGGACACTCGCGCCCGTCCAGGATGCAGTGGGCGTTAATCGCCGATCGCTCGCCGATGAAGATATTCTGCGGGTTCATCAGGTGTACGTGCATGCACAGGAACGCTTTGGGTTCAAACGCCCCCAGCAGCCGCTGCAGCCAGAACCGACGCCAACGGCGAGACGGGGTGTGACTGACCCAGACGTTGTAGACATCCCTACAGAGTTTTGTAAGCCGCACGTTCATGAGCTAATCTCTCAGCACCCGGCGAACGCGCGCCCCCAGGCGCACAATGATCTCATACGGAATGGTTCCGGCCATCTTCGCCAGATTCTCCACCGAATTCGGCTCGTTGCGATCTGACGAGATCACTTCCACTTCGTCGCCGACAGCCGCGCCTGCAATGCCTGTCAAATCGATGATCGTCTGGTCCATCGACACGCGCCCGATGACGCGTGCAGACTGGCCGCGAACCTTCATGCAGGCACGATTTGAAAAACTCCGCAGGTATCCGTCGGCATAGCCGATGGGCACCAAGCCGATCCGCCCTGCCGCGGGCATGGCGTATGTCAAGCCGTATCCGCATCGCGTTCCGGCGTCGACATCTTTGACCTGCATAAGCCGCGCCGTCACCCGCAGCGCCGGCCGCAGCGCTTCCTGGCCAGGGCAATCATCACCTGTTCGATATCCGTAGATAGCCAGCCCCGGACGCACCATATCCAGATGCGACGAGGGATAGCCCATCGTGGCGGCGGAGTTAGCGGCATGGCGGCACAACGTCATGGTGGGCGGACAGGCCGCGGCGCATTGCCGTAACCGGTCGAGTTGCATAGACGTGTAGTTCCAGTCGCCTTCATCGGCCAGCGGCAGATGCGTGTAAAGCCCCTGCAGACGGATGCCTTCATGCGAGAGAACCGTAGCCAGCAGTTTCGGGAACTGCTCAGGCAGCACACCGCTGCGCCCCATGCCGGTGTCGACCTTGATGTGTACCATGGCCTGCTCTCCGGCCAATGCCGCAGCCGTGGTGACGGCCGCCACTTCGGCCGCGCTGACGATGCTGATGATGACATCCAGTCGCACCAGTTCGGCCAGCGTCAATTCGACATGCCCTGGCTCGATCGAGCCGGGCGTGAAGAATACCAGCAGGGGCACTCGCGGCGCCACGCGCCGCACGTCGAAGGCCTCCTCGGCTGTGGCCACCGCAAAGGCGTCCGCGTGCGGCAGCATCGCTGGCACCATGAGTTCCAGCCCGTGCCCATAGGCGTCGGCCTTGACGACGGCACAAAGTTTCACGTATGGCTCAAGGTGTCGGCGGATGGAGGTGATGTTATAAGCCAACGTGGACGCTGAAATTTCGGCCGTCAGATGTGTCTTCACGTGCCAGTGTCCTCGGAATACAACTTCAAGCTCTCAGTGCAACGGTTGGATCATGCCTGTTCTGCAGAGTCAGCGAATATTTCATCCAGAGCCTGCCTCCGCCAGTCACAGTGGCCTGAACGCGGATGTAGATTCAGTTGCTCCAGAAACATATTGAAGAAATAGATTCCCATCAGCCTGTCAATCTGAGGCAGAAAAGTTTTGCTGCAAGTGGCCAATTGTGAAATTCCGTCCGGCGAGAAGAACTGTCCCAGCCATTCTTTCTTTCGGGGATCCGCCATGAAGGCCAGCCGCATGCGTCCGAGCCCGCTGTGCCGTTCCTTCCGATTCAGCAAGGCCCCGCGACACTTGTGTACGGTGGTGGATTGAGAAAGCAATCTGCGAAGCCTCCGATATGGATTTAACGACGTTCCCTGCCGCGCCACGGGTGGGCTCGACACCGTGAAGGGCGTAACGTTAAGAAGCCCCGACGCCAGCAGTGAGATAGCCTGCTTGAAGACTGCTGCTGCCTGTCGCTCGTGTCGTGGCCTCTGCAAGGAATGGCAATAGAACTGCCGATTTGCAAGTAACCAAGCGAACTTGTTGGGGGCGGCGTTGCAGTTCATGGCAATGACGCCACGAAAGCGTCCATCAAGCCAGAGCACTTGCAGCGCCGCGAATTCATCCGGCGCCGGCATGGATTTCAGCACAGACAGCCACTTATCCATCGCATCTTTCACCGTGTCACAGGAAGGGTACAGAATGTCATACTTGGGCTGAAACAGTCTGGCGAAAAGGCAAGTGCTGGAATCATTTGCCGCCAATGCGGCATTGTCCCAGTAGCCGCGATGCGCCGCGCCGAATGCTCCGCCCAATTCCAGCATACCGCGGGAAACGATGAAGTCTTCTATCCGGTCTCTGCTGGCGTCCACGGGGGGGAATGAAGCCAATCCATCTGTCAGTGGCAGGATCCCAAAATAATGGCTGACGATGGAAACTGGATCTGCCTCGACTACCGGCAGCATCCAATGCTTTACACCCACTGCGGAAGTAAGCGATCCGGCCTTCAGACTGTCTTCGCAAGGATGGCTGTGCGTGATAGCCTCAAAAGAAACACCCGCAGCCAGAAGCGACGACATGACCAGCCGGGAGTCTTTTCCTCCGGTCAACTTGAGCAGTGGTGTCATGGGATAGGAGGGGAGTCCCTTTGCCGCTTCAACAAGCGACTGACATGCTTCCTCAAGTCTGACGGTTGATGTCTCAGCAGCAGTGTCGCCGGAAACCGTCAGTTCGCGTCCATCCCAGTGGACAGCCTGTCCTCTTTTCAACCGCCGCACGCCGGACAAGAGGCACGCCTCAGGAAGCAAGCAGTCCTTGATGACATAGTCCCTTACGGATTCAACGTCCAGTGCGGCCTGTCCGTTCAGCATCGCACACAATGACGCGTGCGTAGAAAAGCATCTGCTTTGGTCCCGGCAGGCAAAGAACAAAGGGCGTGTGCCCATGCCGTCGGAACCGCACTCAAAGCACCACCGTGATGGATCGTTGCCAACAACGACATAGATGTACTGCCCATTTGACAGGCGGAGTTCTTCCAAAGTCCGCTGGTCGGCCTGGCCCGCTCGAATCGAGCGCAGGAGTTCTGCAGATAGAAGCGTGCCTTCAAGATAGAGAGTCGCCATTTGGCCGCCATCCAGTTGAACGGGGTATTGCTCAATCTGAAAGCCTGAGATGGCGAGCCAGCCCCACGGATATCTCGCTGAATGAAGGTTGTCAAAGCGCATCCGTGCCGGGTCGACGGCCTGACGCCAGCGAAGAAAACAGGTTTCCTCGTTATTGCCGGCGATCGAGTCACCGGTTACAGCAGCCACACAGATCATTCAGATCACTCCTTTCGAGCAACTGTCTATATTTCCTTCTCCGCACGTCCTGTCATCCCCATCCGACGCCTGCAGCCTGTTGCCAACTCTAGCTGCCAGGTCTGGGGGGAGCATCTTCTTCATGCAGACTGCGACACTGCGTCCCCAGGCATCCCAGTTCAGCTCCTGATCGAAGAATTGGCGGCTGTCGCGGACAAGCCTGCAATAGCGTGCATGATCGTGGTAGATTTCTGCAATGGCTTGCGCGTACTGGCCGGGCGCGGCATCACGCGGCAGCAGGATTCCGTTGATATTGGGACGGACGGCGTCAGATACACCACCAACGTCTGTTGCGACAGAGGGCAAGCCAAAGGCGCTGGCTTCGGCGTATACGATGCCAAATGCCTCCGCTCGAGAGGGGAGAATGAAAAAGTCGGCCTTGCGATACAGATCGAA
Source organism: Phycisphaerae bacterium (assembly GCA_039683615.1). Classification (GTDB taxonomy): domain Bacteria; phylum Planctomycetota; class Phycisphaerae; order SM23-33; family SM23-33; genus JAJFUU01. The sequence continues at coordinate 30,972 of JBDKRA010000050.1, read as the reverse complement.
CAGCCGCCGCGCCTCCTGTGGCTTATTCTTATCCAAGAATGGGATAATGTTCAGCCGGGGATGAACTAACGGAACGGGCGGCTGACACCCAACGATCGTCAGATGCGCCTGGATTCCCAGGCTCTCCAGCGCCAGCAGCGTCTCCCAGACGATATCGCCACCTTTACGGTCCCACGGGCCGCCCACCATCAACAGGCGACAGTCCCTGGAGCATTGTTTGCCGTTCACCTCGTCCAGCGAGGGTACTTCCGAAGCCTCGATATTTGCAGCATTACGGATCACGAAGATTTTGTCTTCGTCCACGTCGTAGTCATGCCTAAGGGACTGCTTTGCCCAGTGACTTGAAGAGATGATCGCCGTGAAATGATGCATCGCCTCTCGCTCAAGGGCGCAGGCTTGGCATACGGAGCGACGGGCCATGATCTCAACATGCCGATAGCCTCCCATCCGTCGCATGGCTGGCAAGGTTCCATCTGTCATGACAAGGACCGGAAGCGAATGTCGCAGCGTCGCCACCCGCCAACCTGCCAGTGCCACAAATAGCAGATCACATGGCTTCCGCTCAATTGCCTGCAGGACCATCTGCGCCGCAAGATCGCAGCATCGGCGAGTAGCACTCCACCGAACGCTGCGCCCGGTCAATTGGCGTTCCAACTTCCAGAAAATGCGATGCAACAGTGGTGGGGCAGGACGCGGAAAGGGTCCTAATTCCACCACCTCCCCACAATAGCGCGAGAGGCTTTGCGCCATGCTGTAGGCGACACCGCTGCTGGTCCAGCGGTTCTGGATCGGCGTATAGCTGATGAAGCCAATTCGCAATCGTTCGCCCATGAAACACCCTTTTCTGCGAAACCACCAGTCCAATGTAATCGGCGGCCCTTCAGGGCACAAGAAGCTCCTGCCTATTCTCAAAGCCTCGTAAGAACACCTGCACGGAAGGATGCGTGAGCAGCGACGCCTCTTCGATGTTGATCATCGCCCGGACATCGTTGACGCGGTTTTCGAACAAGAACGGGAAGTGCAACTGATAGCGCTCGAACAGCAGATAGGCGTAGCGCTTCGACAGCGTCGCAAGCCGCTGACGGTCGACTTTCGATCCATCCCACTGCTCGATCAGGTCGAAGTATTCCTGGCGGCTGTTGACGTCGATGGTAAATCCGCGGCCGCGGAAGTGCGTCTTGGACACTACGGCCACCGGGATGCCTTCGAGCTGCAGTTCCATCCCGATGGTGCTGGTGTGCACTAGGCCCAGGTCGGCCACGCGCATGATAGACCAACTGTTGACCTTCTCGTGGGGCTCGATCACGCGGACGTTCGCCGGCAGGTTGGGGAACTCCTGCCGGATCAACAAAGCGAAGGGCTGACTGGTCCCGATGACCACCTCGGCTGGATGGATCTTCACCACCAGTTGCTTGTCCGGATGCCCGGCAAACCAGGCGATGGTGGCCGTCACCCACTCAATGGGGTTCTTGAAGGCGATTTCGCGCTGGGCGCTGGCGGCGTCCCACAGAACGTTCGTGAACAGGACGAAGGTCTGCTTGTCCGGTTCCAGGTTCAGCCGGCGGCGCGTTTCTTCGAGGGTTTCCTCGCGGCCAAAATTGTACACACGGGCGTCTTTGGAATGAGTGCGCCGGGAGGCCAGATAGTCGTCGATGGTCTTTTCCTGCTCAGCCGTCAACGGCACGTCCCGCACCTTCTGCCATTCCTTGGAGACATCCCACCAGTCGGCCGAGGTATTCCAGTTGAACTTGATCGTGTCCTTCTTTTTGCCCTCGCCGTACGTGAGCACGGGGATGCTCGCCTCGAGCAGCACCTCGCGAGCCGGTCCCCAAGTGCAGTAGATCCCATGCGACATGACGACGCGGTCGGGTTTCATCGCCGCCAGCGCCTTGCCCACCCGCGCGGTAACCTGAGCGGCCTGCACGAACAGTTCGCGCCGCGCCGCAACCTCGGGGCTCTGGGGCAAGACGCCCACGTGGTAGTGCTTCAGCAAGGCCGCGTCTACATACTCTTTCCACGCGCCCTGGTCCTGCTGGCCGGCGATGAGATCGCTGGCCGGGAGAATGTCGTAACCGGCTCCGCCAACAAACTGGCGGCCGAACTCGTAGCACTTGGCGCAACTGCGCTGCCAGTCATACTCCTTGCCTTGCCATTTGACTTCGCAAGCCGGCAGCATCTGGTCGCACAAAACGTAGCTGACCTGATGGCCACGGGCCTGCAGGATGCGTCCCAGGAGCACCTCGGTGCTGCAAAGGCGGTGGTTGCCGCCCATCATCGTCATGAAGACTACCCGCAGGGGTTTCTCGGCCGGCAAGACCGCCCGCACCGGCCAGAGACTGCGCGCCTGGGCGATGAGCGTCTCGCGACCGATCTTGAGACCCAGGGCCGGCCATTTCATGCCCACTATGCGGCCCATCCGGGCCAGCACCGGTCCAAGCCTCAGGCGCAGACCGTCGCGCCGCGACAGCCCTACTGCTTTGCGAAGCTTCTTCTTGTTCATGCTTTCACTATGCCGAAATCACCAGGCGGTCCAGCCGCCATCGACGGTGACGACGGCGCCGGTCATATAGTCTGAAGCCTTAGAGCACATAAAGAGGATGGCGCCCTGGTAGTCGTCGCGTTTGGCCATGCGGCCCAGCGGTGTGCGGTCGACGTAATGGTGAATGAACTCCGGTGCCTGACCGGCTTCGACGCCGCCGGGGGCCAACACGTTGGCGCGCACCTTGGGACGCCAGTGGATGGCGATGTACCGCGTCATGTTGATCAGCCCGCTCTTGGTGGCCGCATAGGCGATGGGCGAATTGATGCCGCTCTCGCCGTAGATTCGCGGGTCCGGACTGACCAGACCGTACGTCGACGAGAAATTGACAATCACGCCGCCGTTGCCTTTGTACATGCGTCCGCCGATCTCGCGGCAGGTCAGGAACGCACCGGTCAAGTTCACCTCGAGCACGCGCTTCCAGGCGTCGAGAGGGTACTGATCCAGCGGCGCGAAGAATGCCCCGCCCTTGTAGTGGGCGGCATTGATCAGGATGTCACAGCGGCCGAACTGGTCGTACACCTCGGCGGCCAATTGTTTGACGGCGTCTTCGGAGGTGATGTCGACGGCCTTGGGCACGACCTGGCGCTGCGTCGCCGCGGCGATGCGCTTGGACTCGCTCGCTGCCAGTTCGGCGTTGTTATCGACCATGACGATATCGGCGCCGGCCTCGGCGAGGATCTCGCACAGCTTGGCGCCGATCTGCCCGCCGCCGCCGCTGACCACGGCCACCTGCCCATCGAGGCGATACAAGTCTTCAATGCGTCCCATCCGTCAAGCTCCTTTCAGGGTCACGGCGCGGCCTTCGCGGCTGGACTGCAAAGCACCCAAGGCCATCTCCAGCGAGGCCAGTCCTTCAGTCAGTTCGATAGCCGCCCGCGGCGGCGAGGCGGCGAAGCCTGCCAGTGCGTCGCGCAGCATTTCGATGTAGATCGTGTTGAGGTCGAAATCGGCCGGCAGTTGCAGCGTCTCGTCCGGCTCTTTGCCTTTGAAGACCGTCACGCTGCGCGCGTTCCAGTCCAGGTTCACGCTGCCTTCTTCGCCGACAACCCACATGCCGCGGCAGTAATCCTGCCGGGCGAAGCTCAGGTGAGCGCACGCCTGCACGCGCTGCGGAAAGCGGAAGATCATGTCGGCAGTGTCCTCGGCCGAGATGCCGATGCCCGACAGCGCGCCGCCGGATGCCAGCACCGACTCGGGCTGGCCCAGCGTCCATCGCAGCACGTCCAGATCGTGATCGAGGGTGCGAATGACGCCGCCGCCCATGTCGCTGCGGGCGGCGTAGCTCTCGTGATAGTCTTCCCAAGGATGCCACGAGGGCAGAAAACTCCCCTGCCAGGTGTGGGCGTGAAATGCACGCCCGATGCGGCCTGAGGTCACCACGTCGTGGACCTTGCGGTACAGCGGGTGATAGCGGAAGCAGTACGCCATGCTGCAGTGCCCGCGGGAGGTTCGCGCGGCGTCGACCAGCGCGGCGGCGGCCTGCAGATCGGCGGCGACGGGCTTTTCCAGGACCACATGGGCGCCGGCCTGCAAGGCTGCGACGGCCACGCTCACATGCAGCGACGTGGGATTGGCCACGATGACCGCCACAGGTTTGTCCGCCAGCGCCTGGGAGAGGTCGGTGTAGACTTTCGCGTTGTCAGGCGATTCAAACGAACCGGCGCGGGCGCGGCCTCGCAGTAGCCGAACGTCTGAGCATCCCAGCGCCTGCAGATTGCGGAAGTGCCGTCGGCCAATCGAGCCGTATCCGGCTACCAGAACCCATCCGTGAATCACGTCTGCTCCTTGACCACGTCCAGCAGATCGCCGAAACGTTCGATATACCGGTCGGCCGGCGCCTCGGGGTGATAGTTGAATCCGATGGCCAGCAGACCCGCCTCGCGGGCGCCGGTGAGTTCGTCGATATCGTGGCCGACGAATCCGCACGCGGTTTGGGTCAGGCCAATCGCCTGCACCGCCGCGGCAAAGGCGCGGGGGTCCGGCTTGGCGTGACCGAGGTCGCGCGATGAGAGGACGGCGTCGAAACAGTCGGCGACGCCCAGGTCGGCCAGCATGCGGACCACGGCGGCCTGCCCGGACTCGTTGTCGGACAGAACAGCCAGCTTGATGCCGGCCGCCTTAAGATCGGCCAGCGTCTGCGCCACCCCGTCAAAGAGCGTTCGCGAGGCCGCCAGCGCCTTGCCTTTGTCGCGCGCTTCCTGCGTCAGCGCCGCGGCGGCGGAAGGGTCGAGCCCCTGGTCGGCCAAGAGCTGACCGAATCGCTGCCAGTAGTCAGCCCGCCCGCGGTAGACATCCACGAGCAGCGCTTCCCAGGCCTGGACGAGCTGCTCATACGTGATGCTGACGCCGAGTTCGTTGAGCCGCACCGTGAGCCATCGCCGCCAGAGCGACGCGTCGAACAGAATGTCCCCCATGTCAAAAATCAGCGCCTGCAGGGGCATGGGAACCTTATTGGAAGTCTTCGACGCTGAGGGTTACGTCAGAGGCGATGTCTTTCCTGGCCTTCTTGCCGACGATCAGCCCCTTGTCGCGCCACAGGATCCCCGTGCCGGGGCTCTTGAGGCAAAGCATCTCTTCCGTCAGCACCGCCCCGGCCGCGATGGGGCCTTTGCTGGTCAGGCTGCGGGAGAGTTTCTTGCGGGCGCTTTCGGCCACGTCGTCGTAGACCTTCTTGCCGTCGCCCATGGCGATGGCGCAGAGCCGAATGTAGTCGACCATGCGCCGCAGGCCTTCCTCTTCCAGGGCAGCGGCGTGGTCGGTTCCCTGCATCGCGCGCGAGAGGGTCACGTGTTTTTCGACCATGCACGCGCCCATGACCGCCGCGGCCACCGGCGTGATGACGCCGGGGGTGTGATCCGACAGGCCCACCAGCAGGCCGGTTTCCTTGCGGATGGTCTGCATGGCCTTGAGGTTGACGTGCTCGACCTCGGCGGGATACTGCGAAACGCACTGCATGATGATGACGGCCTCGGGCGAGTCGCCCAGGGCCTCGCGCGCCTCGGCCAGTTCCTGCAGACCAGCCATTCCCGTCGAGAGGATCACGGGCTTTCGGGTGCGGGCGACGGCTTTGAGCAGCGGAATGTTCGTGATGTCTCGCGAAGCGATCTTGTAGATGGGGTTGCCCACGCGCTCCATCATCTCCACCGACGGTTCGTCGCAGGCGGTGCAGAAGTAGATCAGCCGCCGCGCCATGGCGTATTCGCGCAGCTCCTTGTGCTGCTCTTCGTTGAGCTCGAGGAACTCGCGGTGCTTGCCGTACGTGGCCGCGAACGAATTGGGATTATCGTAAGGCTTGTTGTAGACCTCTTCGGTCAGTTCCCACTTGATGTCGCGCTTTTGGAACTTCACCGCGTCGCAGCCGCAGCGGGCGGCCATGTCGATCAGGCGCTTGGCCATGCCAACCTGACCGTTATGGTTCTGCCCGATCTCGGCGATGATGAAGCAGGGGCAGCCGTCGCCGATCTCGTGCCCGGCGATCTTCACGCGGAGTTGATCGGGCGGATGCGTAACCACGCCCTGCAGCCCGGCGCGGTTGCGGTCCAGCCAGAGATAGCAGTCGTCCAGACGCACGAACTCGTTGGGATGCTCGATGTCGTGAAGCATCTTCTCGAACATCTCCAGATCGTCCCAACTGTCGATCGTCAGGTGTGCGTCGAGCTCGGGACGCAGGCCCGCGAAGTCGCCGCTGAGTTTCTGCACCTTGAACTGCTCAGGGTTTTTGCGCAGATATGGAGTGACATGCTCGTGGTCGAACGGTTCTGCCGTCGCCGCAGCGGCCTGCCGCAGCGCCCCGACGCGGATGAATTCGGGAACCATGTGGCTCAGCCCGTCCACGTGCGTGTAGTCGGCCTTGGCGGCCAGATGAGCCTGGAACGCCTGCGCCGAACGCCCCGGGTCATACAGCGGATTGTCTGCCGTGAATCGGACGATCGTGTCGTTGTCGTCGAGGTCGGCGGCGGCCTGGAGGAACCGCCCCAGCACATCGAGGCGATCGCCGCGGATGCACTTCATGTTGCGGCTGGCGACGAGGGCGCCGATGGGTTCGTCGGCGGCGTCATGCGTGGTGGCCACGCACACTTCGTCCAGGAACGACATCGCCGCAAGGCGCTCCAGCACCCGGGCCAGAAGCGGCTTGCCCGCCACGGCGATGAGGCTCTTGCCGCGAAGACGGGTGCTCAACATGCGGGCTTGTACAACGGCTCTGACTCTCATCATCTTACTCCAGGCAGATCAGCCGCGCCGGCTTGGGCTTCCACCAGTTCGCACAGCACGTGGTACACGATCGTCGATACTTCCTGAATCCGGGGGGTCTGGTCGGAGGGAATGTCCAGCAGGATGTCGGCCAGGGCGGCGCACTGTCCACCGCCGCGGCCGGTGAGGGCGATCGTCGTCAGGCCCATGGCTTTGGCCTGCTTCATCGCGGCGATCACACTGGGCGCGTTGCCCGAGGTGCTCAAGGCCACGGCCACGTCGCCGCTCTTGGCGTTGGCCTCAAGCTGCCGGGCGAAGACGCTCTGATACCCGAAATCGTTGGCCAGCGCCGTCAGAACCGAACTGTTGACCGTCAGCGCCTCGGCCTTGAGGGCGCGGCGGTTCTTGAGGAACCGTCCCACCAGCTCGCCGGCCATGTGCTGCGCGTCGGCCGCCGAGCCGCCATTGCCGAACAGGAACACCCCGCCGCCGTTGCGATAGGCGGCCACGATAGCATCGGCCGCCGCGGCGATGCGCGGCGCCAACTGCTCCTGCGCCAAGCGTGTCAGCGACGCGGCCTCTTCAAACCGCTGGCGAATCAATGGTTCGTTCGAGTTCAATGTCATACCGGAATTGCGGACAGACTCCGTCCCCGTCGGGCGCACCCCAAGGTCCCGCCCGCTACCGCGCCTGGGCATGGGGCACCAGCCTTTATTCCGCTTAAAAGCGGCAAAAGTTCGAATATAAGGCAGAAACTTCCTTGCCGGAATCCGTTCTTGATTGTAACATCGGCACTTCAGCGGACAAACTGAACTGGATTCGCATGGAGCCAGGCGACCAAGTAGCCCATGGAGAGGCCTTTCAGACCCTGTTGCTGGGACCAAGGAGAAATCAGTGAAGACCACGTGGAAAATCTCTCAAGCGTGCATCCTTATTACTATCGTATTGGCCATTGCCTCTCCCGGCATGGCGAGCGTGTCTGACTACGCCGCCGCCGTGGTGGCCGATGCCCCCATCGCCTACTGGCGATTTGAGGAGTCCAGCGTCTCCCAGGCGGCCATCAACAGCATGGGCACCGGCTGTAACGGCACCTACACCACGACCGTCTCCCTGGTCCAGGGGGTTGTCGGCCAAGCCGCAAGCTTCAACAATGTGGATGCGTGTGTCGAACTGCCCAAGAGTCTTGGAGACGGCTTGAAGGACGCCAGCGCCATCACCGTGGAAGCCTGGATCTGCAATGCGGACCTCCCTGGAAGCGGCTTTGAAGAAAACATGATATTCACCACATTCATCGGACAGAAAGCCGGCGCCGCCTTGCAGATGAACGGGGCCAATATCTCCCTGGGTGGGCGGTCGGATGGAACCGAAAGCTTCAAGAGCACCTTGGCCGCCTATAACTCGATCGGTGAGTGGCATCACATTGTCGGTGTGCTGAATTTTGCAGCCGACACGGTCACCGTTTATATCGACGGAACCGTTGCCCGTAGCACCAGCGTGTCATTTAAAGGGTCCAAGTATGCGTATTATGACGCCACCAACGTCTGGTCCCCGACCATCGGCGCCACCATGACCAGTTCCGGCATGGACCGCTTCTTCAACGGGCTGATCGACGAGGTCGCCATCTACGACCAAGCGCTGTCGGCCGAAAAAGTGCTGGAGCATTACAATCTGATGCCTCCCCCCGAAACCACCCCCGAGCCGGCCACGGTGGCCTTGTTTGCCGTAGCGGGGCTGGCGATCCTCCGACGCCCAAGGGCGTAAGGGGTTTCAGCAGGGCAGGTCGGATTCCTCATCATCCGCCGTCCCGGCGGGCGACGGGGTCTGCGGCGGCGAATCGGCCGGAACTCTCCCATTCCTGGGTGACAGCCCGATCTTCTTTCGAATGCCGTCGGCGATGCCGCCGAATCGCTTCTTGTCTTCCTTGTCAAACCCGACCCACCAGCACAGGGGAAGCCACGCCAGCGCCACGGCGGCCACGCAGGCCGCCAGCGATAACAGTGTCTGGGGATTCACTGCGAATCGCAAGGCCAAGCCGATGGCTGCCAGGATAACCAGCACAACCAGCGGCCGTGCATACGCCTCCCAAAAATACCGCCGCACCGGCAACCCACAGACTCGCGCCGTGTGAATGCTCACGATCGGGCGTGTGATGTTGGCCAGGATTGCCGTCGGGATAATGACGCCCAACACCCCCAAGGGCGTGAACCCCGCCAGGTAGATCGACGCGAGCACATTGATTATGCCCGAAGCAACATTGAGCTTCGTTATGAAGTTCATGCGGTTGACCGCCATCAGCACTGCCCACTGAGTACCGGCCGCGTACGAAGCGAGGTACACAACGGACCAGCCGACCATGAACCAGGCCGTTATCTGGTAGCTCTCTCCCAGCCGCCGCCCCAGCCAGACCTTGATGATCGAGTGCGCGAACACCCCAAGAATCACGCAAGCGGCGATCCCCATCAATAGCGTGTACTTTGTTCCGCGTATTAGAAGTGCGTGAAGGCGGGCTTTTTCGCCCACAGCGTGGAACCGCGTGGCCACCGTTTCTAACTGGCCTCTGAAGCCCCCGATGATCTGATCCGCCATCGCCGGCAGCGACAGCCCGGGCGTGTACAATGCCACCCCGGCAGGACCGAAGAACCGTGTAATGATGATCGGATCTGAGCGGATGCTGATAAACCGGGTCAGATGGAACACAAATAACTTGCTGCCCAGCGACAGCATGGGCTTGAAGGCGTCCAGCCGCACGAAACGCGGCGACAGCCGCATGCTCGGCCAAAGCCGCTTCGCTGCCCATACCCGCGCCAGCAGAGAAAGCACCAGCGTCCCGGACGAAACCAGGGTGTAGCCCATCAGGCCATAGCTGGTTAGACCCAGCACTGCAAACAGCAGCCCGCCTTGAACGACCGTGTAGCCCATATCAAGGTAATTGCGGATGTCAAAGCGGTTCTCGCCGATGATCGTGGCGTTGAAGACCGGTTGGAGAAAATACACCAGGATCGAGAGCCCTCCATAGACACGAATGAGGAATACGGCCTGATTTACCAATTCCGGGGGCACCTTGAACAACGCCGCGATAGGCCTGGCAAGAATGATGCACGCGGAGGCGAAGAGCGAACCGAGGATCAGATAAGTCGCCAGCCCCGTGCTGGCCAGCTCGTTGAATCGCCGGTAGTCCTTGCGGGCGATTTCAAAGGCCAGGTGCCGCCCCAACCCGGAGCGCAGCCCCATGTCCAGCAGTTCCGTCGAGCTGACGATAACGCCTACCAGACCGATGATGCCGTACCCGCTGGTGCCCAACTTCTCCAGCAGGAACGGGACCATTGCCAATTGAATTAACGCCCGAAGACCCGAATAGGCCCAGTTGGTAGCGGTGTTTAGCGTTATCCGGGTTGAAGTCTTCATGCCAACTGCTAGCCCCATAAATCGTTCATAGCCACGCAGACCCGCGTCACGCAGCCGACCTTCTGGAATTGCAGGACGCAATTTGGGCTATCGGTTATGGCAGTCATCAATGACTTCCCGTACCAAAGAACCCGCTTGCCACGCCTTGTTGATGTATCCTGGCATCACATCTCGAAGTCCGGCTCGAATGGAAGCCCCCTTCTGTAATGCGGTGTCTGCCAGATCGGTCAGCCTAGAAGGCGTGAGATCTGCGACGGGAATAAGCCATCGGACATCTCCAAACACGTCTCTATTGATGCCCTTGGCCTTCATGCTGTAGCCGATGGAGATAGTCGGAATATACGATGAGATTGCGGCAATTGTCGCATGTGTCCTGGCACCGATGAACAAGGACAATCGCGATACAATCCATTTATACTGAGGCGCGCTATAGTCCGGACCAACGAGCACGACCTGGTTGCGTATAGGGACGTCGCGCAACAAATTCATCACGCTGGCAAGAAACACGTGGTCATTGCCTTTGGGCGTCATCACATGCGGTACAAGAACAATAGGACGCCCTAGGCGTTTATCAAGTTCCTGCAGGCAGGCCCCGGCCACGTCTTCCCAGCGGACATCAGAGGTTCTAAATCGGGCAACAAGATTCGATAAGTTGACTCCAATGGCCTCTCCAGTAGCCAATATTCTTTCGATCTCTGGTGGCAGTTCGCATGGTTCCGGGGCCATTACAAACGCCGGATCGGACATCGTCACGACGTTGTCGACAATTCCCCGTGAAGCCAAGTACTCCTGTGTGCAGCTTTCCCTGACACACAGCCGCGTAAATCGTTTCAATCTCTGAACAGCAATTCTTTCAAAGTCAGGCTGCTTGTCAAACGGACCTATTGAGGCTCCCCACAGCAGAAACGGCTTACCGCCGCTAACCGCCGCATCAGCCAAATCAAAATTAGTTTTGGGTAGTACAGGGCCGTAATCGAGCGAAACATTGTCGCCGCCGAGAGCAAATACAGCGGCCGCATTCGACAACAACGAACCATATCTAATCCATGAATCGCGTTTTAGCACCTTTCCCAACTGCCTGAATATCCATTCTTTTGAGAAACGGCGGGTAATCTGCTGCCTAAGGTCCGGGTCTGCGGCGTGTAAAGTCAGTGGGCCCATATTAACAAAAGTGCACGCGCCAAATTCCTTCCGGAGAATGGCCATCGTGCCGCGCAGTATGGCCTCGCATCCGCGATTGGCGCAACTGCCGTTTCCCACAAATAGAAAGAGAGGCCTTGCCGTACAGTCGCCGGCAGCGGCGAAATGGAAGGTCATATTAACGAACTCCTTCGCCTGAATGCGTCAACATAGTGGCAAGAGCCATTGTGCATCCTTGAGTCCAGCGGGAAAACCATACATTCAGGGGCCGCGTTCCGGCACCCAGCGAAACCCCGTGTCCACCAGTGACTACACCTTGCGCATCGGTGGCGGCAACTAATGCGCGTATCGCCCCTTGGACGGTGTCGGCGTAAGAACCGTCTAATGCCCCGATATCAATGCCCCGCTGGATCCCGCAGGCAATCGTGGCTGTAGCCGATGTCTCTGCTCGAGGTGACGTAAACGGAAGGCACCAAGCCCATCCCCCACCTTTTAGTTGGTAATCGCACATGGAGCGGACGACCTTGCGAAAACCTTCCAAAAGGTATTGATGGTGTTCCGTTTGGGGCGAAAGGTACGTCAACACGCCAGACAAGCCCAATGCGAACCAACCGCACCCGCGGCCCCAGGCGACGGCTCCCAGACCGCCAGGGCGACCAACATAATACCCATGATAAGGCAGATTTGTGCCATACTCCAACCCGCACTGCAGGAACTCGCGGCACTGATGCACTCCCAGTTCTACCGCTTCGGACGACTGAAACATGTTCCCATATCGAACCAGGAATGGGCTCACCATGGGAATGGCATCGACAAGGACTATCTGGGGTGAAGTCTTTCGATAGGGCAAAGTCCCGCTGCTGGTGCGAGCATGGACCTTCATAAGGACTTCCGCCAGCGTCGCTACGGAAGACCTATAAGCATCTTTTTGAGTCTTTTCAAAGAGGTCCAGCAGAGCCTCCCCGATCATGCATTGATCCACCGTCTTCGGATCAGTCTTGAACCGGCCCTTGGGGTCTATGATCCGCCCGCAAAAACGCTCGATGATCTCGATATCATTATCTTGGGGAGCGTAACGCAGCGCCGTTCGATATCCATTGAGCAGGCACGCGTTCTCCCACCCGTTTACGGCGGCGGAATTGGCGCCAGCTCTTCGGAATGAGGCACCCCTGAAACCGAATTCAGTTGCCTCAATAGATGGGTCTTCAAGAAGGGTTTTCGCAAAAGCCTGCACTCTGGCAACGTACGGGGGGGTCAGTTCATTCCAAGGAAAACTTGGCTCGTGAAATCGTCGCAAGAGTTTTGCGATGGAAGTGGATTTCGTTCCCGCCCAGAAGAAGAATAGTTGGAGAAAAACTGTCAGTGCGATGATCCATGGCGAGCGCCAAGCCATCACCACCAGGAGAACCTCGCCCAGAAGAACGAGGATAACGATGATCGCATTATGGGATCTCATTGCATTCAACATAACCGTTGAAAGATTTGAAATCAAGAATGAGTGGTCGTCGCGGTCGTCGCAGGGTCAGGGAACCAGAAACACGTCATCGGCGTCGACGGGCAGCTCGCTGCCGACCAGCGCGGAGACTTGGCCTCTGGGGTCCCACATATTGTCTGTACCGCCGGGAATCACAGGGGTAGTTCTCCAAGAGACCGAGGCATCCAGCAGCAGCACATTTTGCCCTACGCTCTTATGGTTGACCGAATTGGCGGTATGGGCCGCTGTCGTCGGGTCCATTCCATAGAACGTGGTGCCGCCCGCTGTGGATGTCCCCCCTCCATAGAACATCAATGGATTCTTGTCGGCGCAAATCGGCCGCTGCGGAACGCCCGTCAGCGTCAGCCGCCCCGTCACGCTGACGCGGATCTGGTGCTGAACAGAATAACTGATGTTGAAAGGCGAGGTGAAACCCACCTGCGTGGAATAGCCGATCGGATCGGGCTTGGCTGTCGTAACCGACGGACAGACGAAAGCCGCTGGCGCGGCATAATTAACCGCTTTTGCCGTCGCGCCGCTGGGAATGTACATCAACATGAACAGGGGACGCGTTCCGTCGTCCATGTTAAGTGATGTCGGAGTATTGTTGTAGTGCCCTATTCGCCGCCATTGGGTGGTTGCGGAATCAAAACCGGGAATCGCCTGGCCGTTATCCGCGGCGGACTCATGTACGCCTTTTCCAATGTTCTTGAGGTTTGACGTACACTTGGCCCGGCGGCTGGACTCTATTACGCCGATAAAGACCGGCACCAGGATGGCAACCAGGATCGCCAGGATAGCGATGACCACCAGCAGTTCGATCAGCGTAAACGCCCGACGTCTCATCTCTAGCCTCGCTTTCAGGCTCAAGGCACCAGGAATATATCATCCGTGCTCTGGGGCAATTCCGTTACGCTCAGCGACCCGGTCAGCTTGTTGGAAGGGTCCCAGATCGTGTCGTTGTCCGGACCTATGGCAACCGAACTTGTCCAGGCCACCGTGTTATTCGCTCGCAGCACATTCTGCCCCACGCCCCGGTGATTGGTGGAATTGGCGCCGTGGCTGGCCGTCGTGGCCTCCATCGCGTACCAGGTCGATCCGCCGGCCGTGCCGGTAACCCCGCGATGCTCGGTCAGCGGACTCCTGTCGGCCAGGACCACCTTGTCCTTGCCCGTCAGCAATCCAAGCCGGAACCCGGTCGTGACGACCTTGATCTGGTGCTGGTACGAATACGAGATGTTCTTGTCGGAAGTGAAACCGACCTGGTTGGCCAGTGCTATCGGATCGGTCCTGGCCCCGCTGACGCTGGGACAGACGAATGCCGCCGGCGCGGCGTAGCCAACCGTGCGGGCAGTCGCTCCGTTGGGCAAGGCCATCAACATAAACAGCGGCCGCGTGGCGTCGGCCACCTCAAGCGTCGTCGGATCGTTATTGTTGTAGCCGATTCGCCCGTAGGCGTTGCCCGCGGCCGTGGATTCGATGGACGGGAAGCGGGCATTGTTGTCGTGGGCGAAGGCGTGCAGGGCATTGCCGATCACCTTGAGATTGGAGGCGCACTTGGTCTTGTTGGCGGTCTCCAGCGAGTTGGCGATCACCGGGACCAGGATCGTCACCAGGATGGCGATGATGGCTATCACGATCATCAACTCGACGAGGGTAAAGGCAAAGCGGCGGTTCATAATGGCCGTCTCCTGTTACTGCTTCGCATTCAATCCTGGCAGGCTCCTGCGTGTGGCCCCGTCCGGTACTATTGTAACGTGAACACCCGTGCGTCGCCCGAATATTTCATTCATGATCAACCGCAAAGATCGCAAAGGACGCAAAGGTGTCTGAAGGGAATAACGCCAGACTTTTTCTATTGGCTCGGCCGCGACCGGAGTGACCCGTTATGCACCATTTCGTCGGCCGCCGTCACCATTGCTGTGCGGAGTTGTCCGTCCCACTCCAAAACCTTTGCGCCCTTTGCGATCTTTGCGTTCAATGTCTTGAACTCCCTTGCTTGACAATGCCTCCCGGCCGTACAATATGGCGTCAGCAAAAGCCTTCGGGGCGGGAGGGACTCCCGAAGGCGCACGCCCAGCGCCCCCGAAAGCCCTCCAAGACGCTGGATGGAGCAGACCCATGAGCATTCCAACCTGCCCGATAACGAGCGAGCTGGGGTTAGCGAGCGTCGGCGGTTGTCTTTTTGGGACCGAGATGTCTCAAAAACCAAGTGTCCTGCCGAAAAAGGATTGAAAGGAAGGCTTTTGCCATGAAAAAAAGTGTAAAGAATAACGGCTCGGCACTGCTGATGGTGGTTGGGTTGTTGACCATTCTGGCGATGCTCGGAAGCACCTTTCTGATCATCGCCTCCACCCATCGCAAGGTGGCCAGCAATGTCATCGCCGCTTCGCCGCTCAACGAAGCCCCGTCAGGAATTGCCGCTGAAGTTGCACAACTTCTCAAGAAGGATCTCTATCTCGACGCGCTGGGGCCATACAGTCTGGCCAAGGGATCGGTCACCGACGACGAATATCTGGGCTGGCCTGCCGATACCGCCACGAGCGACGTGCTCAAGCAGCCGCTCAAGGCCGTCTACAACATCGCCCAGGGAACCTATGACGGATATACCAAGGTTGACACCGACGGGGATCTGATCGCCGATGCCGCGCTGGTTCCCATACCCAACATGTACAACGAAAACGGCGTGCAGATCTACGTCGCCGTCAGCGTCGTTGACCTGTCACGCATGCTGAACGTCAACACCAGCGGCGAAGTGGGCCTGGCCCTGTCGCCCAGCACGCCGGCGGAGATCTACCTCAAGGAGTTTCTCAACGCCGATCTGCGTCCGTACTATGCCGCCGTGCATTCCGCCCGTTGCGGGTCGGCGGGGCAGGACCTGCCCTCCTACAGCATCGGCGCCGCCCTCAAGGCTGGGGGCCTGCCGGCATCGAGCCCTTACAGCCTCTACACCATCGACGACGAACTGCAGTTGCGGTGGCAGGGCTACTGTTCCGGCGCTAATGTCGGGCGGCTCTACAACGTGCTGCACACGTTCTCCAAGGCCGGCTACTTGACCACCGCGTCGCGTTCGCGATCGCTCCTGCGTCATCCGACGGCCGCGATCAAGAAACAGCTGCAATTGTACAACTGGAACGCCGACCAGAGCGCCATGGTGCTCAACCGGGCGCTGCTGGATGATGATGCCACGCGGACTTGGTTCTATGAGCAACTCAAGAAAGCCCTCAGTGCGGCGGGGGGCACCGGGGGTGGCGACGAAGACGAAAGCGACTGGGTTGACCCGCCCGCCGGTACATCACCCATCATAGTGGACAATTCCGACGCAGGGGTCACTTTTGCGGGGACTTGGACTGTATCCACATCAAACCCTGTCAAATATGGGGCAGACTATCGTCATGACGGTAATACTGGAAAGGGCACGAAAAGCGCGAGCTATGCTTTCCCCATAACGACAAAAGGCAAATACGAAGTCAGCGTATACAAAGCCGCTGCTGATTCAGGAAAATCCTCAAATACTCCTGTTGAAATTGTTCATTCAAAAGGAACTGCGGCGGTTACTCTTAACCAGACGACCAACGCTGGAACATGGGAGGCGCTGGGGCAGTTTGTCTTTGAGGCAGGAAGCACAGGGGTAGTGAGATTGAATACAGCCGGGACAACTGCATATGTTGTAGCGGATGCCGTACAATTTGTTCTCAAGAAAGTCCCACCACCGCCTCCAACACCCCCCGATCCGTGGGTCATAGATAATCCAGCCGCCGTCTTCACCGGAGCTTGGACGGTATCGAGTTCAAGTGCTGTCAGGTATGGTGCCAACTACCATCATGATGGAAATACCGGTAAAGGCACCAAGATCGCGGAATACTCCTGCATCATTCCTGTTTCCGGGAAATATGAAATTGCCATCTACAAAGCTGCGGCCGATTCCGGAAAGAGCGCAACAACCCCCATCGATATTGAGCATGCCGACGGCTCGACCACCGTCACATTGAACCAGACCACCAATCCAGGTGTATTCGAGCCAATAGGACAATACCGTTTCACGAAGAATTCCACAGCAACTGTCAAGATGAGGACTGCGGGCACCGTAGGCTTCGTCGTGGCTGACGCCATTCAGTTCACGTGCAAGGAAGTCGAGACCACGGGCGGAGGCGGGGAAGCCGACACTGGCCCTGTCGATCACTTTGTGGCCAACCTTTGGGCATACCTGTCGAACCTTGACCCGTTGACGCACGCGTTTCACGTGGGCAAGGCATTTGGGGTGGTGCCGCAGTTGGCCATCACTGAGGCCTTTGCCAAGACGTATCCTGAGAGCGGCCCGGGCGCGGCGGATCAGGGTTGGGCCTTCGCCATCGAGGTGATGAACCCGACGACCCAGAGCATCTCGCTGAGCAATTACGCCTTCTCCAGCGGCACGGCCAACGAGGTTCGGTTCAGCACCATCAGCGGCTGTCCGGTCAACCTGGCCGCGGGGGCCAAGATGGTGCTCTACAGTTTCGGCGGCAAGAACAAGGCCAACCGCACTCAGCCTGCCGCGGCCAGCGACGCGGCGTTGTTCAACGTGGCGCCGGGGGCCAACTGGTATCGCATCGGCACGGGCACGACCAGCCTGCTGGACTTTGCCCAGGCCAACGCCTCCGGCGGCGCCATCAAGGTCTATCGCATCGTCACTGACGGCGCGTCGTATGTGATCCCCGTCGACAGCGTCACCGGCGCGGATATCGGCTACACCGGCAGCGCCCCACAGACCGATGCCGAAACGCCCACGCCGCTGGTGGGACAGCGCGACGACAGTTGGGCGGCCAATTTCGGAGGGCGCGGCCGCGCGCTCGTGGCGGCCATGGACAAGAAAGGTTCCCATTCGCTGGGCCAGGCGGCGGATAATGGCATTACTGCCGAAAGCATCAACAGCTCGCCGGTCTCTCAGGGCTTCTTTATCCGCAAGGGCGAGACCTTCCCGGCGACGCTGGGCGACGTGATTGCCCGCTTCATCGTCGGTCCCGAGGCCGAGACCGCCGTGACCGAGTACAAGGACCTGCCCCACCAGTTGCTGGCCAAGGCCAGCTCGCAGACCCGCGGCAAGCTCGACTACAAGGGCGACGCCCCCGCGGCATGGACGAAAGACTATCCCAACATCAACTTTGCCTGCGTCGTTCCCGAGCTGCTGCAGATGCTCCCGACGCACGACACCGTCGCCAACGGCGTTCTGTACGGCCTGATCAACATCAACACGGCCGACAAGAAGGTGCTCACGCAACTGCCCTTCCCGCTGACATTGAAGATGGGCACCACCGACGTGGCGGAATGGAACAACAACCGCGCCAAGCATGTGGCGGCCATCGCTGACGCCATTATCGCCAAGCGGGGCACGACGCCGTACACCACGCCCGGGGCCGTGGCGGCGGATATCGTCGACTACGCCCGCACCAAGGTCCTGGGCGCCACGACGGGACTGGGCTACTACGAAGCTCAGAACGCCCTGTGGAACTCCGTGAGCAACTGCGTCACCGTCAACAGCGACGTCTACGCCGTCTACATGCGGGTTCAACTGGGCAGCGCCGGAACGCTGGGAACGAAGTACTTCGTGGCGATCATCGACCGCAGCAACTGCAAACTGCCCACCGACCAGCCCACGATCCTGATGACAACCCGCGTCGAGTAGGCACGATATGCAAGACAGGTATCACGGGCCCCCGCCTTCGGGCGGGGGCTGTCTTGCGCCGCCGCCTCATTCATGGTCAGGCCATGCTGCGATACTCGCGATCCAGGATGATCGTGCGGTTTTCGGCCGCGGCCGTGACGGCGGCGAAGCTCGCCAGCGTGGAATTGACGATCTGGTCCAGCGGGATCAGCGCCCCGCCGCCGCTGCCGAGGCGGTTGACGAACGCCGCCACCTCGCGCTGGTGCCCGCGGTCGCTGCCGGATGTCCGCAGCCGTTTGAACGAGGCAAACCCGAAGCCATCGAGTTCCTTGAAGTCCCGCAGGCGCAGCACGCGCTCGTCGCTGAAGATCTCCAGTTCCTCGCCGCCCCACTCGGCGCTGCCGTTGGCGAAGAAGTTCAGCATCGCCGTCGAGCCGTCGGCGAACCCCAGGCAGATGGCCGTGCGGTCGTCCCGCACCAGGCCGCGCGACGCCCGAGTCGCCGCCACCGTCTTGACGGGCGAACCGGCCACAAACGCCAAAAAGTCGATGTAGCTGACGGCCTGGCCGATCACGCGCCCGCCGCCGCGCATCGGATCGTGCAGCCAGTGTTCCGGCGGAACGTAGCCGGCGTTGACGGTCAGGTTCATCGTCAGCGGTTCGCCCCGCCCCGCCAGCAGGCGCAGAATCTGGTCGGCGTGGCGGCTGAAACGCAGGTTGAAGCCCACCAGCAACTGCCGGTCGGCGTGACGGGCGGCCGAGTGCAGCACCGCCTGCAGATCGGCGACCGTCGTCGCCAGCGGGCGCTCCACCAGCACGTGCTTGCGATTCTCCAGCGACTGAATCACCAGTTCGGCGTGGGCGCTGTGCCCCGTGGCGATCACCACGGCGTTGACGTTGGCGTCGCGCATGATGGTCTCCGCGTCGCTGACCGCCCGGGCCGCGCCGAATCGACGAGCCAGTTTCTTGGCCGCATTGAGCTCCAGGTCCGCCACGTGGGCGATCTGCGCCTGCGTGCGGCCCAAGGCCGGCAGCAGCACCTCGCTGGCATGCCGCCCCGCCCCGATCACCGCCACCGACGGTTCCACCGCGGCCGCCGGCGGCTGTTGCCGCCCAACCGGCCTGGCTGCCGCGGCCTCGTGGGAATAGTCAATTATTACAGCCCCTGTCGTGCCGACCAGTTCATCGTAATGGTCCGCCGCGTCGAGGAAGCCAACCCGCCGCTCGATCAGCGCATCGACCGCCAGCCGCCCGTCGGCCATCGCTTCGAGCACCGCCTGAAGGTCTCGCTGGGCCGACCAGCGGACGAAACCATAGGGATAATCCCGCCGCCCCAGTTCGTAATCGCTGTCGAAGCGGCCCGGACCCTGCGCGCAGGCGCCTGTAACAGATAACTCTTTGCTTTTGAGAAGGCTCTGGGCGGGGGGGACGCTGCCGCAACCAATGAGCACGATGCGTGCTGCGCGACGGCACAGATCTCCAGCCATCGGCGCGGCAGCGGATTCCTGATCGTCGAGATTGACGATCACCGCGTCAGCCCCGCCGCCGGGCAGTTCGCCAGCCGCACGCCGCAGGCCCTCATGATCGCTCAGGGCCAGGCCCGTCGCGCCGAGCTTGCCCGCCAGCGCCAGGCGGCCGGCGCGACCGTCGGCCGCCAGCACGCGACAGCCGCCGGCTGCCAGCAGTTTCACGCTCAGCAATCCGATCAGGTCCAGGCCCAGCACGATCGCGGTTTCGCCCAACGTGCGTTGCGCCAGCCGCACGCCGTGCAGGGCGATGGCCATGGGGATCACGAAGGCGGCAGCATCGTCGCTGACGTTCTCGGGAACGATCTGGCAGAGGCGCTGCGGCGTTTGGGCGATTTCCGCGTGCGGGAACAGTCCGGCCACGCGTTGGCCCGGGGCCAAGCCCCGCACGCCCCGCCCAACCGCCAGCACCACGCCCGCGCCGCTGCACCCCAGCGGCAGCGGCACGTTCAGGTGGCGGTAGACGCTTTCCAGCGTCGGCAAAGCTCCCCCTGCCGACACGGCATCGAGCGCCTGGGCGATCTGGGCGGCCTCTGCCCCGCCGCGAGCAGCCAGGGCGGAGGCGCTTGCTTCAATCGAGGCCCGTTCGAGCGGCCCGGCCAGAAGCGTGCGGCGAGTGCGAATGAGCACGCAGCCGCTCTGGCACAGAGGCGCCTCGATCTGGGCCCCATGTACCCGCCCGCTCTGCATGTCCTGAACAATCTGTATCAACTGTCTTCCTCGCAACAAAAGCCTTTCTCGATATTATCGGCTGAAACGCCCACTCACCAGAGCGATAACGCGTCGCGGCCTGCCCGTGCTCCCCTGTGGCATGGGCGTCCCCAGGGGACAGGTCTCGCCCATCTCCTTGCTTTCTCTGGGATCAGGAGAAACATCCATCGAGCATCAGCATTCGCCAAGGGTCATCTGACCATGCGGAAGAGCATGTCCCAAGTGTAGATCCCGCCGCGCAGGCCGCCGCACTCGATCCACAGGTACGCCATGATCTTGAGTCGCAGGATCCGCCAAAGGATCGCCCGCAGCGTGCTGCGCGGGCCGCCCCAGGGGGCGGACCATTCGCGAAACGCCACTGCCGCCGGGTCGAAGCCCGCGATGCGGGCCAGTTGCCGCACGCCAAAAACCGTAAAGGCGCTCTGGTGCGAAATGTCCCAGTGCCGCGCGCCGCTGCCAAACAGCGACACGGCATTGGGCACCTGGGCGATCAGCGCCCCGCCGGGCCGCAATACGCGCCGGCAGTCGGCCAGCACCGCCGGAAGAACCGCCGTGTCCAGATGCTCTAGAAAGCTCATCGCGAAGAAGAAGTCCACCGACTCATCCGGACACTGCCGCAGATACTCCGGCACGTCGCTGCAAACGAGCTTGGCCGAGGTGAACTGCCCCGCGGCCGCGAGCTGCTCGGGCGTGATGTCCACGCCAGTCAGATCGGCAACGCCCATCTGTCCCAGCAGAAAGAGCATCTCGCCGCGCCCACAGCCGAGCTCGACGCACCGAACATCGCGCGCAGCCGGCAGCCATCCCTTGAGCCGCCGCGACAAGCCCTTAGCCGCGCCGGCGTAATACTGCCGCGAAGGCGGCTGGCCGTCGACAAAGAGTTCCTCATAATAGGGCGAGACATGCTGGCTGAGATTGTGGTCCATGACAGAGATTCTAAACCACTATCTTGCGGCTGTCGACTTGCATGGTACGCAACACAAAGAGGGTGGGCGGGACGGGTGCCACGCACAACTCCGTTGTGCGTGTCCCTGACCATCCACACCGGAGAGCATGGGCGAGACCTGTCCCCTGGGGACGCCCATGCCACACGGCAAGAGCATGGGCGGGACGCCCATGCCACAAACGAGGCGCCCAAGTTACATCAGTGCGCGGCGGCGCGGGTTTGCGCGGGTTTGCTCAGGCCCTTGGCCTTGAGGTACTGGCCGTTCTCGATGCGGGCGGGGGCGTCGTCGTTGGCGATGAAGTTCTCCAGCAGTTGCAGGGCCTGCGAGTCGGTGAACTGCTGGGGCGGGTGCTTCATCGTGAAGGAACTGATGGCGTCGAGCGGGCCGGCGAGCCTGCGCGTGCGGGCGATCTTGCAGACGCGGATGGCGTCGATCGTCTCGCCGCCGCTGTTGGGCGAATCTTCCACGCTCAGGCGGGCCTCGATGTGCAGCGGCACGTTGCCAAACCCGCGAGCCTCGATCCGCAGGAAGCAGACCTTGTTGTCCTTCTGCCAGGGCACGTAGTCGGCCGGGCCGATGTGGACCTGGTCGGCCGGCAGCGGCACGTCGAGCTGGCTCTGGACGGCTTCGGTCTTGGAGATCTTCTTGCAGCCCAGGCGCGAGCGGTCCCACATGTTCAAAAAGTCGGTGTTGCCGGCCGTGTTGAGCTGGTACGTCGCGTCGATCTTGGCGCCGCGGTCGTTCATCAGGCGCGTGAGCACGCGGTGCGTGATCGTCGCGCCGACCTGGGCCTTGACGTCGTCGCCCACGCAGGGGATGCCCGCGGCCGTGAACCGCTTGCCCCACGCCGGGTCGGACACGATGAACACGGGGATGCAGTTGATGAAGCTCACGCCGGTGTTGAGGCAGCATTCGGCGTAGAACTCGCTGGCCTTCTGGCTGCCGACGGGGATGTAGTTCATCAGGATTTCGGCGCCGGTCTCGCGCAGGAGCTTCTCGATATCTTTCTGGGCCGCCTCGGGGGCGCTGCTGACGCGGAAGGCTTGGTTGTCGGGGAAGTCTTTCATGTGCGCCGCGACGCCGTCGAGCACGGCCCCCATGCGGACTTTCACGTTGTCGTAGCGGAAGTTGTCGTAGAAGACCTTCGTGCAATTCGGCGGAGCGAAGAGGGCCTCGTGCAGCGGACGGCCGACCTTGCGTGAATCAACGTCGATCGCCGCAACGATCTCGATATCGCCCGCAGCGTACCCGCCGAGGGTGGGATGGGCCAGCCCGACGACTTCCTCGCCGGCCTTGAGGTCGCGGTAATAATGAATCCCCTGAATGAGGGATGAGCAGCAGTTTCCAATTCCGGCAATAGCAACTCGAATACGATCCATGGCGTGTGTCCTTCCGGCTCCTGGCACTAAGGAGCGATCTGCCCGGTGAATCCAAGACCGCGAAATTTACTACTCGACCCCGGCAACGGCAAGATATTTTATCCACATGCGCGTCTCAAACCCATAATCATGCCCAGAAACTGGAAAAGAAAGAACCGACGACGAGGACGACGACTTTTGTCGTCCTCGTCGTCGGTTTTTCGTATCCTTCGGCCGGTCACCATCCGCCGATTTCTTTGCACTTGGCTCGGACGGCTTTGGCTTCGCTCGACCAGCGGATGGCGTTGACGACCATCGTCTGGAAGTTGGGATTGGCGTGCTGCGGCGCGCCGTGGCCCAGTGCGGTGTAGAAGATCCGCCCGAACCCGTACGGTTTGACCCACGCCATCGGCAGGCGAAAACTGTTGAACTCCGTCACCATCAGCGTGTCGAAGTCGGTGAGATAGTCCATCAGGTAGAGTTCCTCCGGCATGGTGAACTCTTCTTCGACCCCGACCATGCACGGATGGTCGGGCTTGGTCACCTTGAACGTGTGCGGGATCGTCGGCGGGTGCGTCAGGAACACCCCGCCCACCATGCGCATGTAGGCCTGGGAGTTCTTGAACGAGTCGGCCGCCGAGTGCACGCCGACAAATCCGTGCCCCGAGACAATGTGCCCGATGAGCCCGCCGGCTTGCGTGGGGGAGAGTTCCTCGCCGGTGGTGTAGTCGACGATAGCGTCGAAGTCCTTGATGCGCTCGGCCAGGAAGTCGTCGCGGTCTTCGGTGATCTTGACCTTGAAGCCCGCCGCGACCAGGAACGCCTCATAGATCGGCGCCATCTCGGCAAAGTCGTGGAAGCCCTTGGTACGTCCGCCCATGACCAGAACATTCAACGCGTCGCTCATGTGCCGCTCCTTTATTTCGCAGCTATCTGCTGTCAGCTTTCAGCTATCAGCTTGTGATTTCAGTTTCTTGATCAATGACGCGAGCATCCGCTTAACATCCTGCACTTGAGCGCAAAGCATGTCAAAAGCTTCTACATGAAGCATCTGCAGATCCTTCGCCAGCAGAAGATGGTACTGCGTCTCACTGGCTGAGCCCATTGCCATGCTCAGGAAGCGTTTGAAATCACTGTCGCTTCCTCGCCCGCAGCCTTCGGCAATGTTGGCCGCGACAGACGAGCTCGCCCTGCGCAGTTGCGAAACCAAGCCATACTGCTCGCAGCGGGGAAAGCTCGCGGTCTGGCGGTAGATTTCAAGAGTCAATTCGTGACTCTTCCGCCAGACCGCGAGATTCCGAAAATCCTGCAACGGTTCTTCCTCTTAGCTGACAGCGGAAAGCTGACAGCAGAGAGCTTGCTTACGCGTACTTCGTCTTCATCGCCTTGCCGGCCTTGGCGCTCTTGTTGGCCAGGTCCAGAATGTGGATCGGGCGGCGAGACCACTGCGGGGTGATGATCAACTCGGTGCCCTTGACCAGGTGGTCGGCCACGTTCTTGTAGAACTTCTCGTAGTGCCCGGGCGGGTTGGGGCCTTCTTCGTAGCGTTTCTGCCCGTCCTGCATGTACCAGATCTTGTAACCCAGGCCGCCGCCCATGACGTACTTGCCCTTGGTGCCGGTGACGGTCAGGAATCCTTCCGGCGAGTTCAGGTCGGTGCTGGAGGACTGGAGGCTCAGCCACGCGCCGTTCTTGAAGCGGACGACGGCCTTGGCTTCGTCTTCATTGGTGTCCTTGCCCCACTTGGTCTGGGAGGCCCAGAAACCGTTGTGAGCGGTGCCGAAGACTTCGACCATCTCGCTGTCGATGAGCTGCAGCGAGTATTCGAGAATGTGCACGCCCCAGTCGTACAGGATGCCGCCGGAAATGCTCTTGCTCGAACGCCACCAGTCGCCGGGCTTGCCGTAGCCGCCCATGTGCCCCTCGACGCGCATGACCTCGCCGATGCGCTTCTCGCGCACGATCTGGCGAACGGCCTCGATAATCCAGCCGTCCCAGTGGCGGTTGTGGAAGGTCGTCAGGACCAGGCCGTTCTTCTTGGCCGCGGCGATCATCTTGTCGCATTCTTCGGTGGTGATGGCCAGGGGCTTCTCGCTGCAGACGTGCTTGCCGGCGTTGAGGCACTGCAGGGCGATCTTGGCGTGCGTGTTGTGCGGCGTGATGATCACGACGAAGTTCACGCTGCTCTTGGCCAGCATCGTCGTCAGCGAGGTGTACATCTCGATGCCGGGGAAATCCTTGCCCGCCTGCTCGACGCGGACTTTGTCCACGTCCATGACGGCCACCGGCGTCATCCCGGCCTGCTTCATCAGGTCCAGGTGGGCCTTGCCCATATTGAATGCGCCGCCGTACCCGATCACGCCAACCTTGATGTCACTGGCTTTCTTGAAACGCTTCATGGGGTCCATGTCCTTAAAAGGTCTACTCTCCGTGTTTCGCCGGAGAAATCGTGGGGTTACAAACAGCGCAGACTACCCATGCGCGCGGCCGTTGGCAAGCAATTCTGCACGCAGATTGATTCTTTCAGTTATGTAGGGGCAAGCCGCGCCGCGTGGCATGGAAATTCCAAACCACAAAACACAAAACTCCAAAAGCCAAGAGCGAAACCACAACCGAAGAATCGCCGCTTGGGATTTGCCTGAGATTTGAGTCATTGGGATTTGTTTGAAGCTTGTATTTTGTGTTTTGGAATTTGTTTTCACGAACCCGCCGATCAAGACAAAAGCGGCCGGTCCCTCAGGACCGGCCGCCTGGACACTCAAAGATCATCCACGGCAAGGTGACCTTCGAGCGCGGTGTTCTGATTTACGCTTTCCTGCGGCGGATCAAGCCCGCCAGCGCGCCGATGGCCAGCAGGCTCATCGTCGCCGGCTCGGGGATGGTCTGATTCGTTTCGGCAACGATCTGGGCGTTGGCGGCCGAAGCGTCGAACGTGAAGATGCGGAACTCGTCGAGGTATCCGGTCCACACGGCGCCGTCGCTGCCGCCGAGCATGAACATGCTCTGGGGCGTGCTGGTCTGGCCAAGGGTGTTGTCGGAATAAACCAACTCGCCGTCGTAATAGACGTAGAACTTATCGCCGCCAAAGTCGCTGGCGCGCTGCACGAGCACCATGCTGTGCCACTGCTGATCGGCGATGGCGCTGGCTGACCATTGCGGCGTCTTGTTGTCGCCTTCGCGGAAGAAGGTGGAACCGTTGCCGCTGACCTGCAGGGCTGACCACTGACCGCCAATGGGGCCGCGGCCGTTCTGGTAAATACGGCCGTCGTTGGCAAAAGAGGCGCCGAGCGACTTGACGTAAACTTCCATGCCCCAGTTTCCGCCGCTCATCGCCTGGATACTGGGATTCGTGCCGGTGTCCCAGACCCCGCCGATGTTGTTGGCCCAACCGCCCCATCCGTTCAGCAGGACCGACGTCGTGCTGCCGGAACCGGCCTTGACGTCATCGGAATAGACAGCCGTGCCGCCACTGCCGCCAAGGTACGTATACAGCGTGTCCTGGAACGTCGTTCCATCCGTGTTGGCGAGCTGCGGAGCGGAGGCGTTGCCGCCGGCAACGGCGCCTTGGTCCTCGCCCAGACGGTAATAGGCGTAATTCGTGGTAACGCTCGCCTGCGCCGCCGCGGCGATGCACAACACCAGGCCAAGGGTCAAAACTGTTTTCGCGGTCATCATCGGTCTCCTTCAAATTGTTCCCCCGCCAACCAGGCGCGGGTCTTCATGTGCAGTCGATTACGAAGCCGCCGACGATAGCGGCATCTTCTCGCCAAAAACGTGGACTTGCCTGCCTTCTGATCGCTCGGGGCTGAAGTGGGCCGCTGCAACGGCTCTGCCTCGATACTTCCAGGCTAGCTTGCCTTCTGGGGCGGCTCTCCGTACAGGTGACTCCGTGCCGCCCATTGCCCCATCATCTTAATGTATCTTGACGAAAGCGGTACCCTCGTTTCTAATAGAAATAGCGTGTTATTCCGATAGTCCTGAAATGACCAAACCGCCCCGTCCACCCCGGGTCTTGCTGCTGGGCCTGCATGAGGCCAGCCGCGCCGGCGCGCTGGAGTATGCGCGCGAAGCCGGATGGCTGCCCATTCTCTGCGGCCTGGCCGACGAACCGCCCGACGCGCTGGCCAGGAACTGGGACGTCGTGGCCATCCTGTGCGACCACTTGGCCGAGGGACCCCGGTTGCAGTTCTTGCCCGCGTGGCGGCACACGACCGTCCCGACGGTAACCCTCTCGACCGAGCACACCGCCGCCACCGGCATCGCGGCCGTCGAGCCCGATCATGCAGCCGTGGCGGCCGCGGCGGCGGCGCACTTCCTCCAACGCGGTTTCGAACACCTGGCGTACTGCCTGATGGCGCCTTCGCCATTCCTGCAAGAGCACGCCGACGGGTTCCGCCGCAGCGTCGAGCGGGCCGGCCGAACCTTCCTCTGCATGGACTGGGTCGCCACCGGACAGGGACGATACGCCTACCCCGCGCAATTTCGCCTGTGGCTGGCCGAGGAACTGGCGGCCATGCCCACGCCCCTGGCGTTGCTGGTGGACAGCCCATGGACGGCTCTGGAAGCCATCGAGGCCTGCCGCGTCTGCGGGCTGCTCGTGCCCGAGCAGGTGGCCGTCATCGCCGTCGACGAAGACCCGATCCTGTGCGAAAACGCCCCGCTGCCCATCAGCACCATCGACACCAACCGCCCCAGCCAGGGCTATGCCGCCGCCGAACTGCTGGACCGCCTGATCCGCGCCGGTCGCCGCTGGCGCAGTCTCATCCCCCGCGGACCGATCCGCATTCCCCCCGGCCAGTTGATCGTGCGCCAAAGCAGCGACATCGTCGCCGTGCCGCACGTCGAGGTGGCCAAGGCCGTCCGCTTCATCTGGAACAATTACGCCAATTGGCGACTGGGCGTCGACGACGTGGTAGCCGCCACCACGCTCTCGAGGCCGGGGCTGTACCTGGCGTTTCACCAGCACCTGGGGCGGTCGGTCGTCGAGGAGATCCGCCGCGTCAGGCTCGACCGCGCCATGAACCTGTTAGCCGCGACAGATCAGACCGTCAAAGAGATCGCGGCCGCATGCGGCTATCGCGACGAAGAGCACTTCCGCGCCACCCTCCGCCGCGTCACCGGCCTGAGCCCGCGTGCGTGGCGAAAACAGCATTCGGTTGCAGGCGGCGGATAGGGACGCAATCGAAGCATCTTCAATTGCAACATTTCGCCGTTGACAACTGCAGCGCGGGCGTACATAATGCTGGGCTTCCGTGACACAGGAGAATCGACGTGTACGCGATTATTGAAGATAGCGGGCAACAGTTTAAGGTTTCCGAAGGCGACGTCGTCAACGTCGACGTGCGCGAGTTGGCCGAGGGCGCCGAATCCGTCGAGTTCGGCCGCGTCCTGCTCGTCAGCAAAGATGACCAGGTCCAGGTCGGCACGCCGCTGGTCAAGGGCGCGACCGTCCAGGCCGAAATCGTCAACGAGCAAGCCAAGGGCCCCAAGGTCTTCGCCAGCTACCTGCGCCGCCGCAAAGCCTCTAAGCGCCGCGTCGGCCACCGCCAGAAGTATCTCCAGGTCCGCATCACCAAGATCGTGGCCTAGCACTCAACAGACTCCAAATCAAGCCTCTAAGACTCAAACACCGGCCCGCCGGTCTGTCTGGTTATAGTTTGCTTCTTTGGTCATTGGGCAAAATCTATGACCATTTCGCCTTTTTTTCCTTGCCAGAAATGTCTTTTGTGGTAGACTCTGCATTAGAAGGTCTTGTACGCATCTGGACCAAGAAGAAGAGGTAGGTCCAGAGGCCATATTCCCGCAGTTCAGCCATTCGTTACGCTTTTCGGCTGGGGAAACCCGAGCAGACGGCCAACATCTTTAGAAGGAAGAAGGAGAAATCGAATGCGCAGGTCATTGACTCTTTTTGTGGTCGCTTTATCACTGCTCTCGTGGGCGGGCGGAGCTTTGGCCGATCCCCTCATCATCAACAACGTGAGCACTGAGGCGCTGCTTCGCAGTGCGATTACCTCAGCCAACGCACACGGCGACGCCGTGACGATCAACATGACGGCCAGTTCGTCATTTACCATCGGGTCGATGATGCCGGTCATGACCAACCCTTACGGGATCACAATCAATGGGAATGGTTCCGCGATCAGCGGCGGTTCCACGAGCAACACAACCGGCGACCGAATCTTCTTCATAGGCGTCAGTGCAGGCGAGGTCGGCGGCTCGTTAGTCTCCACAGCCAGCGCCGTCTACAACCTCAACAACCTGACGCTGCAGAATGGCAATGCTCGCGGCGGCAACGGGGGCAACGGCAACCAGCGGGGCGGTGGCGGCGGCGCGGGTTTGGGCGGAGCCATCTTTTTGAATGCAGGTACCCTCAATTTGAGCGGGGTCGATTTGGCAGGCAATCGTGCCGTCGGTGGCAATGGCGGAAATGGGAGCGGCAGCAGCGGGCGCGGCGCTGGAGGCGGGGGCATGGGTGGCACGGGCGCTGGGGCTACAACCTCAGGCGGCGGGGGCGGCGGTGGTTTTGGCATCGGGGCCAACGGTGGGGTAACCACCTCCGGCGGCTCTGCCGGCAAGTTCACGGGGGGCTTAGCGGGTGGAAACGGCAGCCAGGGTGCCGCTGGTGGTTCCGATGGCGGCGGTGGCGGGGGTGGTGGCAGCAGTGGCGTTGGCGGTGGCGGCGGACTGGTGGGCGCGACCCAACAGACCGGCGGATTCGGCGGTGGTGGCGGCGGATCCTACAACAATACCGCCGGCGGAAATGGGGGATTTGGCGGTGGTGGCGGCGGTGGCGCTGGCGGCGGCGGGGGCGGCAACGGCAATTTCGGCGGTGGTGGCGGCGGTCGATCCTCCGGTCAAGGTAACAACAACGGTTTTGGCGGCGGCTATGGCGGCCGATCTGGCACGAACGTTCAGGCGGGCGGTGGTGGCGGCCTGGGTGCAGGCGGAGCCCTATTTGTGCGTCAAGGGGCAACCCTGAACATCACTGGCGGTGGGCTAAGTGGGGGTTCTGTTACAGGCGGCAACGGTGGATCAGGCGGCAACACCATAACGCCTGCGGCCGGTAGCGCTATCGGCTCGGCCATCTTTCTGGCCGGTTCGGCTTCATACACCGTCAGTTCTGGCACCGTAACGATCGCCGACACGATTGGCGGCGGCGTTGACACCCAGATCACCGGCGGGTTCGCCAAGAAGGGCGCGGGCATCCTTGAGTTGACTGCTGCCAACACGTATGTGGGCGGAACGTCGATTGACGCCGGATTGCTCCTGGCCAATAACAGCACGGGCAGCGCCACTGGTAACGGGATCGTGACGGTCAAGAACACTGGTACGCTCGGCGGCAGCGGGTTCATCACCGGGGCCGTTACCGTCAAGTCCGGCGGAAGCATCGCCCCCGGAAACAGCCCCGGGATCCTGACCGTCACCGGAAACACCGTCTTTGAAAGTGGCGGTATCTTCAATGTGCAGCTTGATGGCGCGACGGCTGGGACGGAGTACGACCGGCTGAATGTGGTTGGCCTGGTCACCGTGACTGATGCCATTTTGACTGGAACAGTGGGCTATGCGGCCTCGGCCGCGGACAAGCTGTTCATTCTCACCAATGACGGCAGCGATGGGATCACTGGCACGTTTGCGGGCCTTGCCGAAGGCGGGACCGTCAACTTGGGCACTTATACGGCCCTGATCACCTACCAAGGCAATTCGGCTACTGGCGACCTGACGGGCGGAAACGATATTGCACTGTATTCGTTTGCCGTCATCCCCGAGCCGGCGACGATGGCGCTGCTGGCGATGGGCGGCGTGGCCCTGATGATCCGGAGGCGACGTCGGGCGTAATTTGACGGAAACAGTAAATCGCATCCGCAACGGGCGGTCTTTTCAAAAAGGCCGCCCGTTGTCTTGCGCTGGCGCTTAGCCCGAAAACTGCATGAACCGCAGAGACCGCAAAGTACGCAGAGAAGAAATTGGCTCAAAACAAGACCATCTAACGTCGCGAGTGGCGCTAATCTGAAAAAACAGACTGTCCATGAGGCCCACT
>JBDKRA010000049.1:0-175937 GCA_039683615.1 Phycisphaerae bacterium | reverse complement strand
GTTAGATCACTAGTGGCGGTTAGAAGATTGACCCGCCCGAAGGCGGCGGGTAGTGTGGCCGCCTTGACCTGAATGGGTCTGAACAAAAAGGACGGCCTCATGAGCAACTACTTTACGTACACCGGTTCGCGGCTGAACACGATCTCGTTTCCCCTGGGCGGCATCGGCACCGGGTGCATCGGGTTGTCGGGGACAGGGCGGCTGGTGGATTGGGAAATCTTCAACAAGCCCAACAAGTTCAGCATGCTGGGCTTCTCGCACTTCGCCATCAAGGCCGAGGCCGGGGGGCAGCTCCTCGACAGCCGCATCATGAACGGCGACTTGCCCCCGCCGTATATCGGCGGCGGCTTTGGCCCCGGGCGCGAGACGATGGCCGGCGTGCCGCACTTCTCGACCTGCTCGTTCCAGGGCGAGTTCCCCGTCGCCAGGCTCACGCTGACCGACCGCAAGTTCCCCGGCGCCGTGACGATCAAGGCCTTCAATCCGTTCATCCCACTCAATGAAGACGACTCGGGTATCCCGGCCGCGTTTTTTGAGGTCGAGGTCAGGAACCCCACCAAAAAGAAGATCAATTACACGCTGTGCCTGACGGTCCAGAACCCGCTGCAGGGCGGGACGGCCAACGCGTTCGCCGCCAACGGCAAGATCAAGCAGATCAACCTGACCAGCGTCTCGCTGCCCAAGGAAGACGTCAAGTATGGCGACATGACCATCGCCACCGACGCCTCCGACGTGAGCTACCAGGAATACTGGTTCCGCGGCGCGTGGTTCGACAACTTGGGCGTCTACTGGCGCGACCTGCGGGCCAAGGGCAAGCTCAAAAACCGCACCTACACGCCCAGCGACAAGGTCGGCGGCGACTACGCCACGCTGGCCGCCCACGTATCGGCGGCGCCGGGCAAGACCACCAGGGCCCGCTTCGTGATCGCCTGGAATTTCCCCAATTGCGAGAACTACTGGAATCCCGTCAAGTGCGATAGCGGCGCCTGCTGCTCCGACAGCGCCAAGTGTGGCGACGGCATCAATCACGCCGCCAATGGCTGGAAGAACTACTACGCCAAGCTGTTCGCCGACTCCAGGGCCACCGCCGATTACTGTCTGACGCAGTGGGACCGGCTCGAGAGCCAGACGCTGGCGTTCAAAGATGCGTTGTTCAGCAGCGACTTGCCCGCCCCGGCCATCGACGCGGTGTCGGCCAACATCTCGCTGCTCAAGAGCCCGACGTGCCTGCGCCTGGAAGACGGGACGTTTTACGGGTGGGAAGGCTGCTCGGCCAGCAGCGGCTGCTGCGAGGGAAGCTGCACGCACGTGTGGAACTACGCCTACGCCATGCCGTTCCTGTTCCCGCACCTGGAGCGGACGGTTCGCGACGCGGACTTCCAGTACAACTACGCTGACGACGGGAGCATGGGCTTCCGCATCCAGTTGCCGCTGGGTCGCACGCGATCGACGATGCGGCCGTGCGCGGACGGACAGTTCTGCGGCATCATCAAGGCCTACCGCGAGTGGAAGATCTGCGGCGACGACGCCTGGCTCAAGGGCCACTGGGCCAAGATCAAGAAGAACATCGAGTGGGCCTGGGCCCCTGAAAACTACGACATGTGGGACCGCGACAAGGACGGCGTGCTCGAAGGCCGCCAGCACCACACGCTGGACGTCGAGCTCTTCGGCCCCAGCAGTTGGCTCAACAGCTTTTACCTGGCCGCGCTGAAAGCGGGTATCGAGATGGCCGAGTACCTCGGCGACTCTGCCGCGGCGGCCGAGTACCGCGAGGTGTTCGACAAGGGCAAGGCCTGGGTCGACAAGAACCTCTTCAACGGCGAGTACTACCACCAGAAGATCGACGTGAATGACAAGGGCATACTGGACAAGTTTGCCGCCACCGGCCTGGAGCAGCACAAGGGCATCGACTACTACTGGGACGCCGAACACGCCCAGATCAAGTACCAGATTGACGAAGGCTGCGCGCTGGACCAGATCCTGGGCCAGTGGCACGCGAACCTCTGCGGTCTGGGCGACGTGCTCGACCCGGCCCAGGTGCGAAAGGCCGCCAAGTCGCTCTATCGCTACAACTTCAAGAAGTCGATGCGCGACGTGTTCAACGCCTGCCGCATCTATAGCTGCAACGACGAAGGCGGTCTGATGATCTGCGAATGGCCTAAGGGCACCGAGAAGCCTGCCTGCCCGCTGACGTACGCCGAAGAGACCATGAACGGCTTCGAGTACAGCGGGGCGATCACCATGATCCAGTACGGTCTGGTCAAGGAAGGGCTCGAGGCCGTCGCGGCTGTGCGCCAGCGATACAACGGCGAGAACCGCAATCCGTGGAACGAGATCGAGTGCGGGCACAACTACGCCCGCTCGATGGCCAGCTACGCGCTGCTGCCGGCCCTGAGCGGGTTCCAGTTCGACATGCCGCGCAAGACCATCGGCTTCAATCCGGTCATCGAAGGCAAAGGCGGCAAGTTCGACTGCTTCTGGTCCCTCGAAGGCGCCTGGGGCATGTTCCGCAAGACGCGCAAGAACGTGGCCGTCGAAGTTACCGCCGGCAAGCTCACGCTGGCGACGCTGAACCTGCCGTTCCTGGCCAAGAGCAAGATCAAGAGCGTCACGCTGGGCAAGAAGAAGGTCGCCTGCACGATCGAAAAAGGCAAGCTCACCTTTGCGCAAGTCGTGACGATTGATCCGACTAACCCGCTGACGGTGGCGATATAAACGCCACCACGTTAGCGGCGGGGCTTGCCCCGCGCGGTTGTTTCCCCGACGCCGGGGCAGAGAAACAACTTACCACAGAGGCACAGAGTGCATGGAGAGAAGACACCGGCCTCTCCGCCCTCTGTGGTCTCCGTGCTCTCTGTGGCAGAGTTGTCTCCCCGACGCCGCGGAAGACGAGAAACCGCGCGGAGCAAGCTCCGCCGCTAACCGCGGTGAATCACCCCGCCGCGTACGCGGCGATTCGGTCGAGGATCGCTTGGTAGAGCTCGTCGCTGAGCGGGCCTCGGTTGGCGGCCTCGATGTTGGCCTTGAGGTGCTCGACATTGAGCGTCCCCACGATGCACGTGTGGCAGTGCGGGTGTGTCAGCGTGAAGCGCAGGAGCAACTCCGAAGGCCGCATGTCCTGGGGCAGCAGTTCGTTGAGCCCCGCTTCGGCCCAGGCGGACAAGCCGGCCTGTTGGGCGCGCTCGGGCAGTTCGCTGTCGGGCCCGCCGATGGCGATCCCCTCGCGGATAATGATTCCCGCGCCGACCTCGGCGGCCATCGAGATCGCGTCGTGGTGCATCGGCGCCAAGGCCGAATACGGGATCTGGTACGTCTCGAAGACGCCCATCTCGACGAATTGCAGTATGTACGGCAGCGTCGTCGAGACTCCGATATGCCGCGTGAGCCCCTGGCCGCGGATGTCTTCCAGCGCGGCGACCAGGTCGCCCGAGAGCACGTCGTCGGGCCGCGGGTTGTGCAACTGGAGCACGTCGATGTGGTCGGTGTGCATCCGGTCGAGGCTGGCGTGGACATTCCGTATCAGCGTGTCGCGCGTCCACGTGTGGTCGCTCTGCATCGCGCCGCCGACGTCTTTCGGGTCGCAACCGCACTTGGTGGCGAGGAAGTACTCGCTGCGCCGCGAGCTGAGGAACCGCCCGATGTACATCTCGCTGCGGCCATAGTCCGCCGATGTATCGATGAAGTTGATCCCCGCGTCGAGCACGGCATTGAGGATCGCGTCGGCATGGGCGTCATCGACGGCCCGGCCGGACCACATCTCCGGCCCGCGCAGTTCCATGGCGCCATAGCCCAGTTGCGTGACGCGCATCCCCGTCTGTCCAAGAAGCCTGGTAATCATCTGACACCTCCGTTTCCCCTTGTTGAATTGTAGTCTGCCGAAGCCCCTGCTACCGCGGCTGGAACATCGCCTTCACGCTCGGCCGCGAGAGGACGATGATCGAGAAGATCCCCAGCACGGTGCCCAGCGGTATCACGATGCACTCGATGCACGCCACCACGAAGCAGAACGTGTACGAGCGATGCTTCCGCAGCCGCCCCGCAGCCACCAGAAGCAGCGTGGCAATGGTCCATCCCAGCACGATGCCGATCGAACCGATAATGATGAAAAGCCATCCGAAGAACGGCGGCGGGCCGTTAACGTCCTGTGGCCCGGGAAATCCCTGGGTCACGAACACAATGCCCATCACCACGTGAAAGATTGGAAAGCAGGCAAATAGCCCCTGGATCCCGCCCAGCACATAATGAAAGATCCCCAGCAGCCGCACATGTTCGTAGTCCTGACCGTTCATGATCCACCCGCCTCTCGGAGGAGGATTTTACCCCGGCGCCGCCAGAAAAGGAAAGAGCGGTGATCGTGGCACAGCCTTTCCAGGCTGTGACGGAGACACAGGCTAGAATGCCTGTGCCACCCTACGACGGCGTATCATCGCGATACCGCCCAGGGCCAGCAGATTCAGCGTCGCCGGCTCGGGCACGCTTAGACGCAGGTATCCGTCGCCGCCGGCAGACAGGCCGCTGAGATCCCAGATCGCTCCGTCAATGTCCGGCACGATGATCTGAGCAAACTCGCCCACCAGCGTGTCGGCTTGCAGCAGGTGATATGCGCCGCTGACCGGCTGGCCATCGCCGAAGATATTCACTTCCAGAATCGCCCCGTTGAGATTCAGAATCGCCTCGCCCGTCGGTCCGAACAGGTAGGCTGTGATCTTGTCGGAGTCGTTGGGAACGTTCAGCTCGAAGACGTACGTCACGTCGACCGCCAGGGTCGTCATGGTTTGACCATGTCGGCGAATCCCCGTCTGGTTGCGTCTGCGCTTCTGGGCATGGAAAGGCCGTGCCACCCAGCAATCCGGATAGGCCCTAAGCTGGGCGTGGTTCAATTGAAGGCGGCGGTTCCTGCCGGGGCTGGGCCTGCGGGACCTGGCGAATTAGCCCGCGACAATTTCCAGGAATCCGCGAATTTGAAGTCCGCAATCGCACTCAGTGCGAGACCACCTTGGACAGCTTGAAGATCGGAAGCAGCAGTGCCATCGCCACGCCGCCGACGATCAGGCCCATCACAACGATCATGATTGGTTCGATCAGCGAGGTCATGCTCTTGATGGCGACCTTGAGTTCTTCCTCGCAGAACCCGGCCACGCGGTCCATCACCATGCCGAGTTTGCCCGAGCGTTCGCCGGCGTCGACCATCTGGGCGATGGTCCCGGGCACCAGGTCCGACTCCTGCAGCGGCTGCGAGAGCGGCAGGCCGTCCTGGACGGCCGCGGCGACATCCTGCCAGACCTTGGCGTAGCGGCTGTTGCCGGCGATGGCGGCGGCGATCTCGAGCCCCTCGAGCACGCCCACGCCGGTGCCGACCATGGTGGCCATCGTGCGCAGCGACCGGGCGAGGTAGGCCTTGCGATACATGCGCCCCAGCAGCGGCATGTTGATGCGCAGCGAGTCCATGAAGACTCGCCCGCCGGGAGTGCGCACGAACCACCAGATCAGCCCCACAGCCAAACCGACGCCGGCGATGAGGAACGGCCAGTACGAGATGATGAACGCGCTCATGGCCAGCAGCGCCCGCGTCGGCAGGGGCAGCAGGGCGCCTTTGCCGGAGTAGATCTTCTCAAACCGCGGCAGGATGAACACCAGCAGTCCGATCACTACCAGCACGCAGAAACTCAGCATGCACGCCGGGTACACCATGGCGCCGGTGATGCGTTTGCGCGTCTCGCGTTCCTGCTGCATGTAGTCGGCCGCCCGCTCGAGCATCTGCCCCATCGTGCCCGATGCCTCGGACGCCCGCATGAGCGAGACGAAGAGGTTGTCGAAGATCTTGGGATATTCGGCCAGGGCTTTGGAGAACTCCACGCCGCCTTGCACCTTGTCCCAGACGTCTTCGAGGACCGCCGCAAAGGCGGGGTTTTCATGCTGGCGGGCGATGCAGCCCAAGGCCTCGTCCAGTGAGACGCCGCTGTCGACCATGACGGCCAACTGCGAGGCAAAGTAGATCACGTCGTCGCGTTTGACGTGTCCGCGCACGCCGGCGGCTGCAGGAGCAATATCGACCAAATTCTTGCCGTCGCGGCGCAGGCGAGATGCCGCCTCGCTAGTGCTGGCAACGTTGACGCTGCCCTGCTGCCCGCGGCCGGACGCGTCCCGGGCCTGATAGGCGAATGTCGTCATCTTTAGAAACCTCCGCACCTCAGAGAAAGCAACAACCGACGACGAGGACCAGGACGCAAAACGTCCTGCCTCATCCATCACTCGTCATCCATCATTCCGTTCTCCCCCTCTCCCCCTCTTCCCCTCTTCCCCTCTCCTCCCCCTCTCACTCCCCGTCCCTGTCTATTTCTTTCCTCAGCGACCTCAGCGGCTAATGTCACACCGCCGTCACGCGGAAGATTTCCTCGACCGTCGTGATGCCGGCCTTGACCTTGTTCATCCCGTCCTGGCGCAGCGAGATCATGCCGCATTGGGCCGCGCCGGCGCGCAGGGCGTTGAGGCTCGGGCCGGTGCTGATGAGTTCCTGCAACTGCTCGTTGGGGCACATCAGTTCGTAGATGCCGATGCGTCCGCTGTAGCCGCTGTTGCGGCATTTGGGGCAGCCGGCGCCGTGGTAGTACGTCTCGACCTCGCCCACCGCCCGCTCGACCGCCCGGCGAATATTCGGCTGCGGCTCGTACGCTTCTTTGCAGTGCGTGCAGATCTTGCGCACCAGGCGCTGGCCCAGCACCGCCACCAGCGAGGCCGACACCAGGTACGGCTCGATCCCGATATTCAGCAGCCGCGTGACCGCTCCGGGCGCGTCGTTGGTGTGCAGCGTGCTGAGCACGAGGTGCCCAGTCAGTGCGGCCTGCACGGCCGTCCGGGCAGTCTCCTCGTCGCGGATCTCGCCGAGCATGATGATATCGGGGTCCTGTCGCAGCAGGCTGCGCAGGGCGCCGGCGAACGTGAAGCCGATGCGGTCGTTCACCTGGAACTGGTTGACGCGCGGCAGGTTGAACTCGACGGGGTCCTCGACGGTGCAGATGTTGACCTCGTCGCTGTTGATTTCCTTCAGCACGCTGTAGAGCGTGGTGCTCTTGCCGCTGCCGGTAGGGCCCGTCACCAGCACGATCCCGTTAGGCGTTGCGATGGCCGCGCGCCACAGCTTGAGCATCTCGTACTCGAAGCCGAGCTTCTCCAGGTTCACCAGCACCGAGCGGTTGTCGATCACGCGGATGACGATCTTCTCGCCGTGGCGGCCCGGCAGCGTGCTGACTCGCAGGTCGACCGGGCGGCCGTCCATCATCACGTGGATGCCGCCGTCCTGCGGCAGGCGACGCTCGGAGATGTCCAGGCCGGCCATGATCTTGATGCGGCTGGAGATGGCCGGGAGCATCTTGTGCGGCGGATGCAGCTTTTCGTAGAGCGAGCCGTCGACGCGGAACCGCACGCGCAGGGCGTTGTCGTCGGGCTCGATGTGGATGTCGCTGGCGCCCTCGCGCACGGCGCTGTAGATGAGGTAGTTCACCAGCTTGATGATGGGCGAGCCTTCGGCGGCGGCCTCGAGGTCGCCGATGTCGTCGACCTTCTCCTCGACCAGCGACAGGTCGCCGGCAT
This sequence comes from Phycisphaerae bacterium, assembly GCA_039683615.1. GTDB lineage: Bacteria > Planctomycetota > Phycisphaerae > SM23-33 > SM23-33 > JAJFUU01. The sequence continues at coordinate 168,347 of JBDKRA010000049.1, read as the reverse complement.
CGGACTCGTCCAGGATGTCATCAATGACGAAGACATTGGCGGCCGGCAGGTGCGTCTCAAGGGTGGCCTTGATGTCCTTGGCGGTGGCGCAGATGGGCAGAACCTCGCAGCCGGTCATGCGGGCGACTTCCTCGATGAGGAAGACATTGGCCGGTTCCGTCACCGCCAGGGACAGGCGGTTCTTGACGCGAAAGAGCGGCAAGACGGTGTGGCTGTCGAGGAAGTCGCGCGGCAGGACGTCGATGACCGTCGGGTCGGCGATCTTGGGCGAGATGTGGGCAAAGGGCACGCCGTAGACGCGCGCCAGGGCGGCCATGATCTGCTCTTCGGTGCACAGTCCCTGCTTCATGAGCACTTCGCCCAGCAGCAGGCGGTTGCCGTCTTCTTTCTGCACCTGCAGGCCGTTGGCGAGTTGCTCGCTCGTCAGGGCGCCCTGCTCGATGAGCAGCTCTCCCAATTGCAGTCGTTTCCCGGCCTCTTTGGCAACGGTGATCACAATACTTCCTCCACTCACGCGCTGAGGGCCTTGACGGCGTCGGCCACGCGGTCGTAGTGTTCAAAGGTCGACTGCAGGGCGGTGATCTCGAGGATCTTCCGCACGTTTTCGTCGCACTTGACGAGCTTGATCTGCCCGAAGCGCAGGGCGAGTTTCTCCTGCAGGTCCAGCAGGCACTCCAGGGCGGCGCTGTCGATGAACGGGACCGCCTCGCAGTTGAGCACCAGGTCGACGACTTCCCTGGGCTCGAGCTGGTGGTCGACGGCCTGCTTGAAGGCTTCCAGGGCGTCGGCCGTCAGGTCGCCGTTGAGGTTGAGCATGACGGCGTGGCCGTAACTTTCGGCGTTAATTTTCATGGCATTCCTCGGCGTTGCGGTGCAGCAGACCGTCGGCCTCGGCATGGGGCATCTCGGCCAGCAGCGTCTGGATGTCCCAGGCCAGGAGCTTTTCGACCACCAGCGGGTCGAACTGCGTTCCGGTGCATCGGCGGATCTCGGCAATAACCTGCTCCGGCGACAGCGCCTTGCGATACACGCGGTCGCTCGTCAAGGCGTCAAACGCGTCGGCCAGGCCGACGATGCGGCCGTCCATGGGGATCTCCTCGCCCTTGAGGGCGTTGGGATACCCGCGCCCGTCGAGGCGCTCGTGGTGGGTCACGATGCCCACCGCCACGTCCTCGAGCTGGCGGATGCCGGTCAAGATCTTGGCCCCGATACCCGGATGCCGCTTGATCACGTCATATTCTTCGTCCGTCAGGCGGGCCGTCTTGCACAAGATGCGCTCCGGAACGCCGATTTTTCCGATGTCGTGCAGCAGCCCGCACAGATACAGGCGCTCGGCCTTGTCGCGAGGATACCCGCACGCCAGGGCCAACTGGCGCGACAGCTTCGCCACGCGCAGCGAATGGCCGCAGGTGTAGGGGTCCTTGGCGTCGATTGACGCCGTCAGCGCGTGCAAGACGCCCATCAGCAGGTCCTGCACGTCGGCGTACAGGCGGTTGTTGTCCAGAAAGACCGACGCCTGGCTGCCCACGGCGCTGATAAGCTTCATGTCGATGCTGTCGAAGTCGCCGCTGAGCTTGTTGACTGCCGCCAGCACGCCCACCACGTTCTGGTCGACCACCAGCGGAACGGCCACCAGGTTATGCACGCTCAGGCCGGCCACATTTCGCGCAGAATCCCAGATGTTGGCAATAACGGGGCGATGGTTGGCCGTGAAACTCGGCGCCACCGACTGCAAGAGCAGTTGTCCGACGTCGTCGGTGCGCGGGCCCCAGAACCCGTGCACGACGGCCGCCTCCTGCATGGCGCCCTTTCCGGGTGCCGGCGAGATCACCGCCGCGGCGGTCTCGATCTTCATCACCTCGCACATCTCGGAGCAGACCTTCTGGAGAAACTCCTGGGCCCCTGCCGTGACTCGCACGCTGCCGCTGATGTTGTAAACCAGCGCCAGTTCCTCATAGGTGTTGGCCAGGTTCGTGCTCAGGGTGGTCAGTTCGTCGTCGGCCACGCCCAGGGCCTGGCAGTCCTGCAGGAGCCATTCGAGGATGCGCATAAAATCGGCGGTCTCTTCGCCGCGGTGCCGGCAGGCGTCAGCAGCCAGGCGATGGGCGACCTGGCGGTCGATGTGCAGACGGTCGCAGGCGCGGGAGAGCGTTTCCTCGTCGAGCAGATCCGTCGTGGGGAAGCACGCGGCGATAACGCCGGCGGTCTTACGCCGCAGGCGCACGGGCACGGCCATCAGGCTGCAGCCGATGGCGCTGCGGCCGCAGGCATTTTGCCCGCTCTCGAGGGCCTGGGCGGCCAGGGCTTCCAAGCCGGCGGCGCAGGGGGAGTTGGGGCTGCCGCAGACAATCTGGCAGAACAGGCTCTGTGGCACGGGCTTTCCGGCCTGTGCCGATGACACAGCATGGCAAGGCCGTGCCACCGCGGCGTCGGCCTCGCGCACCAGCACGTTGAGGCCCAGTTCGGCCATTCGCGATTCGATCCGGCGCAGCGCCGGTCCGAGCGTGGCGAGGCTGCGGGAACTGTTTTTGAGGCTGGCGCTCATCAGTTCACATCGGGTCCTTGCGTCTGTGCGAGGAGGTCTTCAACTTTGGCCAGGACTTCGCGGGGCGAAAATGGCTTGGCCAGGACGGCGGCGATCCCGACGTCGATCATCTCGCCGGGTTCCAGATCGAACCCGCGGGCGGTGAGCATCATCGCCGGGATCCCCCGCGTGCTCTCGTGGGCGCGAAGCTGGCGGCAGAGGTCCACCCCGCTCATCACGGGCATCTGGAAGTCGGTGATCAGCAGGTCCGGCGGGTCGGCCAGGCACAACTCGAGGGCTTCCTCGCCATCCTGGGCCGTCACCACCTCGTATCCGGCGTTGCGGAGCTTCAGCGAAACCACGTGCAGAATGTGGGCTTCGTCGTCGGCCACTACCACGCGTTCGTTCATGATCATTCCCTCCGCCTCGGTTACGCCATCACCGGCAGCTCGAAACTGAACGTACTGCCTTTGCCCTTCTCGCTGGAGACCGACAGCTTTCCGTCGTGCACCGTCTCGACAATATGCTTGACCAGCGTCAGGCCCAGGCCGGTGCCCTTGGCCATCTTCTTGTTGGCCTCGACGCGGTAGAACTTCTCGAACACGTGCGGCAGGTCGTCGCCAGGAATGCCCACGCCCGTATCGGCCACGTCGCACACCGCCACGCCTCGCCGCTCGTCAATGCTGGCCGTCACCGTCACCGTGCCTCCCTCGGGCGTATACTTGATGGCGTTGGAGATCAGGTTCATGACGGCCTGGAAGACCATGTCGCGGTCGGCCTCGACCTGCTGGAACACCGGCGCCAGGCGCGCCACGAGGGCGATCTGCTTGGCCTTGGCCTGCGGGGCCGCCACGTCGATGACCTGCTTGACCACGGCCGTCAGGCTGATGGGCTCCTTGACGACCTTGACGACGCCCGACTCGATGCGCGAGATGTTGAGGATGTTCTCGATCAGCCGGTGGAGGCGGTCGGTCTCGGCGGCGATGATCTCGTAGAACTCCTTGCAGGTGGCCTCGTCCTGGGCCTCGCCGTCCTGGAGCATCTCGATGTACGCCTTGATGGAGGCCAAAGGAGTCTTGAGCTCGTGCGAGACGTTGGAGACGAAATCCGTCTTCATCTGGGCGATTTCCTTCTCGCGCGTCACGTCATGGAGCACGGCCACAACGCCGGAGACTTCTTCGTTGGCCCCGGCGATGCAGCTCAAGGTGACGCGGAAGACCCGCACCTCGCCCTTGAGGTCGATGGCGTGCTCGACGACGCGCCGCGTGGGCGTGCGCCCGTGCCCGCGCGTCTCGCGCACCAGGCGAACCAGCGTGCCGTCGGCGATGATGCGGTCGATGTTCTGCCGCAGCGCCCCCGAGAGCTTGAACCCCAGGAGCTTCTCGGCCGCCTCGTTGGCCAGCAGCAGTTCGTCAAAGCGATTGGTCACCAGCACCGCGTCGCTGATGGAGAAGATGATGGCCTCGGTATGCTGCTTTTCGGCCGAGGCAATGCGGGCCTGTATCTGCAGTTCGCGGTTGGCGTTCTGGAGTTCGTCGATCTTCTCGCGCGTGCTGGTGAGAAAGGCGTTGAGCGGCCGGGCCAGTTGCGACAGCTCGTGATTGCCCTGGACCATCACCAGGCCGCTCTGTCCGGTGGCGGCCATCGTCTCGAGTTGGCTGGCGATGGTGCTAATGGCCTTGTGCAGGCTCCGCCAGAACAGCAGTAGCAGCAGCACCGTCAGGGCCGTCACGAGCCCCACGACGAGGTAGTTCAGGGCCGAGCTGAGGACGCCGTGACCCTGCATGGCCATCATGGTTGCATAGTAGGCCGCACTGGCCCCTACGCAAATGATGACCATGGTTGCCAGGCTGAGCCTTTTGACCGTCGTCACCGCCGCCTCCGTTTGTGATCCCTCCGGCGCCCTCGGTCGCGTGGCACGGGCTTTCCAGCCGGTGTTCACAGCCTGGAAAGGCTGTGCCACCCTGTGCCGCAAAACGGCGCCGAACCTCTAACGGGTCTCCGTCTTTGCCTTCCGTGCCATGCTGCTCAGCAATTCGCTGGCCAGCCGGTTGCCTGGTTCGCAGCGCAAGGCAGCGGTATAGCACCGCGTGGCCTCGAGCTCATCGCCGCCGGCGGCATAGGCCCGCCCCATCACACACAGCAGCGTGGGGTCGTTGCCTCGGGCCAGGGCCTGTTTGAGACAGGCAACGGCCTCGGCCGTGCGTCCGGCACGAATCAGGCTGTACCCGACGAGCAACGTGCTGTCGGGGTTGTCCTTATCCAATTCATAGGCTTTGCGGGCGGCCTCAACGGCCTGGGCCGGGCGCGACAGCGCCAGCTCGACCCGCGACATTCCCGCCCACGCCGCCCACAGCCTGGCATTGACGGTCGTGGCCGTGGTGAAAGCGGCCAGGGCGTCGTTGGGCCGGTTCATCGCCAGGCAGCAGTCGCCCTGGATGACGTAGATGGACGCCGGCGGGCTGTACCGATCCGACGCCTTGAGGTCGCGCATCGAGGCCAGGGCCTCGTGATATTGCCCGGCCAGGAACTGCGCCTCGATCAGCTTTTCGACATAGAACATATTGCCACTGTCGATGTCGCGGGCTTTGGCGAAGTGCTTGGCCGCCTCGGCGTATTCGCCGCAGAGCATGGCGACGCGTCCGGCCAGTTCACGCATTCCCGCATCGCCATCGGAGCGGACCATGAACCCGCTGAGATACGCCCTCGCCTGGGGCGCATGGCCCATGGCGACCATCACCTCGGCGGCGCCCTTGACGCCGTCGAGGCTGGTATCATTGAGGAAGTACGCCTGGCGGTACGACTGCAGCGCCTCGTCGAGACGATTGCTCTTTTCCAGCCCGACGGCCTGATAGTACGCCGCCTGGGCGTTCTTGGGATCGATCTTGCGGGCCTGCTCGAAGCTCTTGAGGGCCTGGGCGTACTGCCCCCGCTCCAGGGCGATGCGCCCTGTGACCAGCAGCGCCGCTATGGAGTTGGGGTCCATGGCCAGCGCCTCGGCGGCCTTGGCCTGGGCGGCATCCAGTCGCCCGCCGCGCAGATTGTCCGCCGCCACGCCGCAGAGCATCTCGGCGCGGACGGTGTTCCACCGGCCCTGGGCTTTCTGCTTGGCCTCATCCTGTGAGGCCGTGTGATTGGACGGGCACCCGGCCGTGCACAGTGCGCAAAGGGCCATCGCCACGCCTGCCAGCGTGACTGCGGTGCGTGCTGAAGTTGATTGCTTCATGGAGTACCTTCACTTTCCCGCGGCCGGCTCGTGCGGCGCGGGAAGGGCGCCGCACGTCCGACAGCGGCTGGACGTCACTTGCGGCGCGGCGCTTCTACACCTTTGACATCGGCTTTTGGAGGGGCCATCTTCAATTGCGGCGTCGGCGGAGGCGGGCTGATGGTCTGCCCCCGCGGACCGGGAAGCGGCGCCACGTATTGCGGGCCTATGCCCAGGTTCTGCCGAACGTCCGGGGGAATGACCTCGGGACGCAGCGGTTTGTCCGGAGGCACGATCGGCTCGTACGGGCGGCCGAGTTCCTGCATGATCATCCGCTGAACCGCGTATTTGACGCTGGAATGGCGGGCATGATGCGCCCAGTAGGTCCGGCCGAGGATCTCTTCGCGCAGGCGAATGGCCTCGAGCATCCGCGGGCGAAGCGACAAAGCCAGGTCCAGGCTCCATAGCGACAGGCCGTAGTTGCCTTCGTTCATGAAATGCTTGGCGGCGCGCAGGTGGCATTCGGCCAGGCGCTCCCGCCCGAACCATTGCAGGCCGTTGCGGGCGCCGACTCGAAAACGTTCGACATCATCCTTCATGGCCTCGCCGACCTGTTCGTCGGGCTCCTGCTGGATGATGTGTGGCGTCAGCAGCACGATGATCTCGCGGCGCCGCTGCGTGTCGGCCGTGCGGCGGAACAGCGCCCCGAGCACCGGGATGTTGCCCACCAGGGGCACCTGGTTGCGGGCGTTTTGGGTTTCCTCGCGGAACAGACCGCCGATCACGATCGTGTGACCGTCGCGCACCATCACGTTGGAGGTCACTTCCGTCGTCGTGCTGAAGGGCAGCCCCGTCGCCGCGTCGACGCTTCCGGCCGATTCCTCCGGGTGAATCTCCATCCGGATGTAGTTGTTCTTGGCCACGTAAGGGCGCACGATCATGCGAGTGCCGGTCTCGAGGAACTCGATCGTTTCGCTGATGGTCGTGTCGGTCTGCGTGGTCTGGCGGTAGCCCTGCCGCTGGCCGATCAGCACCTCCCCGCGCTGCTTGTTCATCACCAGCAGCTTGGGATTAGCCAGCACCGTCGTGTCCGTCACGGTTTCCAGGGCGCTGATAAAAGCCGCGATGCGGTCGCCCAGGATGCCGATGGACAACCCGCCGGTAACGTCGGCAAAACCGGTGCGAAGCGTCGTGCCGGTGTCGCCCTGCAACCCCGTGGCGGTGATGGAACCGCTGTTGGTGTTGCCGGCCGGGCCGACCGTGGCGATCGAGCCGGTCACGTCCTGGAAGTCGACGCCTTTGAGCACGCTGATGTTGACGCCCAGGGCGTTGGTCTCTTCGAGCGTGGCCGCCAGGATCGTCGCCTCGATCAGCACCTGCGGGGGCTTGACGTCGAGGTCCTTGAGGAGCTCGGCCACCCGGGCGAGGTTCTCATCATAGTCGCGCACCACCAGCACGTCGCGCGTGGCGTAGCTGTTGCCGCCGGCGTCGGTGGCGCTGGCGGCAATGCCGACCTGGGCCGGGGGCGTCACGGCGATGATCCCATCCTTGGAGATCACCGGCGTCAGCAGCACGCGGGCGTCGCCGGCGGTGATGTACGACAGGTTGAAGATCTGTGTGCGGATTTTCTGCTGGGCCTTGCGGATGTCGGCCAGTTGCTTGGGCGTGTAGACGTAGATAAAGTTGTCTTTTTCTTCGTAGACAAACCCGTTGGCGCCCAGGATGGCGTCCATCGCCTGCTTGAACGTGACGTCGTAGAGGTCGGCGGTGACCGTTCCGGCGACTTCAGGGGTGGCGATGATATTCCGACGCCCCTGCGTGCTGAGCAACTGAAGCACGCTTCGCAGGTCGCTGCCGCGGTAGAACGCGCTGAACGTCCCGGGCGGCTGAACGTGCCCCTCGCGCGTGGCCGGACCGGTGGCGGCCGGCTGCGTCGCGGTTGCCACGCCGGCAATCGCCGAGGGCGTGGCGGGATAGATGCGAGGTTTACCTTTAGTGGCCCCGGGGGCGGGCCAGACGGGCTCGTCGTCATCCTGGGCATAAACGACGGGAACCAGGACGATCATTGCCGTCGCGGCGGCAATTAAAATCGTCCGCCCCAGGCGTCGTCCTGCCCCTCTCGTCCTTGAGAGCGCCATAGCGAAGCTCCTTCCATGGAATCCGGTCACACGGCACCGCCGGGCGCGGGGCCGGTGCCGGCGGCGAAATCAGGGCTTCTCGTCCTTCATCCGCAGCTCGACCGACACGCCGTCGCGCACGATGGTGCACACCTTGGCAGCGATACTGACGACCTTGAATTCGGCCTTGGTTTCCTTCCCATCACGCTCCTTGACCAGCGTGGTGATCGTGTCGCCAATGCCAAACGGATCGCCGTTGATGATCGCAGTAGGGTTATCGGACACAATTGTGATTTGCAAACAGAGTAATTTGGCCTCCAGCTGGACCCGCTCGATACGGCGCTTCGTTTCCAGTTCCGGATCGACGATCGGCCCTGCCGCCGGCGCCACCGGTGCGGCCTGCGCCGCCGGCGAGCTCAGCAGCGTGTAGAGATCTTCATGGACGCGGAACAGGTCCCGCTTGAAGACCCGCACCTGGTTAGGGTTGGTCTTGCGGGCGGCGATACTCTTGATGACTTCCTCGGCCTGCGGCGCCGTCACGCCCGCCGCCGGCGCCGCAACCGCCACGGCGGCCTGCGCCGCGACGGGTTCGCTCTTGCCGATCAATCGCACGCCCATAATCACCCCCACCACGAGCAGCACGCTGAGGATGGCCGTCTTCTTCTTGTCGCGCAGGAGCTCGGCGGCCAGGCCATGGCTCTGCGGGGCGGTAGTTCGGTGTCGTGGGTTCATATCTTGACGTCGCTTGTGAAGTAGATGTTCAACTGCAGTTCGATATCCAGCTTGGCGGTGTCACCCATGATCTTTTCGGCCTCGCCCTGGGCGCCGCGCCGCATGTCGCCGCCGCGTTCCTGTCCGATGCGGACGCTGTGCACGCAGGCCATGCGGTCCATGTGGTGAATGCCCTCGAGGAAGTTGGCAAGCGACAGGTACGAGCCGCGGAATCGCATGATGATGGGCAGGGTGTTGAAGAGCTCTTCCTTGAGGGGGTTTCCCGGCTCGATAAGCGCGTCGCGCAGGCCCGCCTCGGTCAGGCGCGTGTTGATCTCCCGCAGGAACCCGTCGAGTTCGCGGCGCTGGGGCAGGCGGCGGTCGAACTTGTTGAGCTGCTTTTGCATCTCATCCACGCGGCGCAGCAGTTCGGGGACCGAGGCGGTCTTGGCCGCCTGCTCGGCGATCTCGATCTTGCCGGCGGCAATGTCGGCCTTGACCGCCTCCAGCCGCTTCTTCTGGGGAAGGTACAGCAGCGTGCATGCGGCGGTGGAGATTCCCACCAGCATCGCCAGCACGATCCAGTTTTCTCGCAACATTTTCGGCATGATGCTTCCTCGCTAGCGGACGATGTAGCAACTGACCTGGAACGCCCTGGCCGCGCGTTTCTCCATCCGGGGGGCCTTGTCTTTCTCCAGGCCGTCCAGCAGTTTGACCAGCAGCACCGTGCGGGCGTATCCCATGCTGACGTCCTCGAAGGTCTGGCAGGCGGACAACTGTCCGATGAAGTTCGCCAGCGCCACGTCCGTCGAGGCCACGCCGGTCAACGTCACGCGCAGGCGCTTGACGGTCTTCTCGGGCGGCTTGCCCTGGACCGGTTGGGGGGCGTCGCCCCGCGCCGCCGTCATGGGCATGTTGATTTCGGCCGGTTCCAGGCTCAGGCTCGTCAGCGTGACCGACTGGGGCAGGATGCGGTCGAGCTCGGCCATGATCTCGCTGGCGTTGACGCGGCTGCCCAGCAGTTGGTTGATTCGCTGCTTGATCTGCAGTTCGCCCTCCTGTCTTTCCAGGGCCGTTCGCAGCACGAGCTGCTGGCGGACGTTGGCGACGCGGTCGCGTTGGAGGGCCTGCTCGGCCGAGGCCTTCTGGATCAGGTGCTCGAACTGGAAGCCCAGGACGACAAAGCCAGCGACGGCGATGGCCAGCAGGTTCGCCTGGCAGATGAGGCGATTGCGCCGGACGCGCCGCTGGGCGACGTACTCAGGCAGAAAGTCGACGTCGATCATGACCGGTCTCCTGGCTGTCGTTGCGAAGGTCGATCCCGCGCATCGCCAAGCCCGCGCTGATGGTCCATTCCGGCAGCGTCCCCCGCCGCTCGCCGCCCAGGTCCGCCCCTGACAGGTCGATGCCCTGCAGCGGGCAGGCGACCTGGCATTCCACGTTCAACTGCTCCCCCAGCAGGCGCACCAGCGAGGCGTCGTGCGCCTCGCCGCCGGTGAGCATCACCCGCTCGGGGCGCAGGCCCCGGAACGTCACCGAGCAGTACCGCAGGCACAGGGCGATCTCCCGCGCCATCGACTCGGCCTCGCTGCGGACGGCGTCGTAGAGCGTCCAGTTCACGTCTTCCTTCTCTGCGGCGTCTTCGCTGCGGCGCTGCGGTCGGCCGCTGCGCATGCGCATGTCGCAGGCCTCGGCCTCGGTCAGGTTCAGTTGCCTGGCGACGGCCTCGTTGAGGCGGCGCCCGCCGATGTCGATGACCTTGATGAAGATGATGTCCCGCCCGCGTGCGACGACCACGCGCGTGCCACTGCAGCCGAGGTCGACGATGACGCTGACGTTGTCCTCGTCCACGCGGCGGCGCAGGCGCTGCTCGAAGACTCGGAACATTGGCACCGGTTCGGGCTCGATGTGCAGCGGGCTGAGCCCCGCCTCGGCAAGCATGGCCAGATGGTCCTGGACAGTCTGCTCGCGCACGGCCAGCATCAGCACCTCGGTGTGCACCTCGTTGCCGCTTCGCACTTCCCCGGCCACCAGGTACCGCAACTGGTCGGGGCCGATGTCGAAGTTGAACCGCTGCTGGGCCTCGCGCACGACGGCGTCATGGATGTCCTCGCCGTGAGGCACGCGGATGTTCTTCATCGCCAGGTCGCCGCAGGACAGGCAGGAGATGACCGACCGCCCCTGGAAGTCGCGCCGCAGCATGTCGCGGATCGCCTTGACCGCGGCCTTGCGGCGCAGGGCGGGGTTCTGCGATTCGCCCTCGGCGAACCGGTATCGCCCGCAGGCGTTGACCGCCACGCCCGCACCCGCGCGGCGGAACTGGATCATGTTGATGCTGTCGGCGCCGATGTCCAGGCCTATCGGCCAGTGTCGCCTTATCAGGGATCCAAACATTCCCTTCCTCCATTCCTCCGCCAGACTCTCGCTTCATGCCACGCCGGCGAGGCCGGGTTCCCTTCAGGAACCCGCTGCCGTCACCGTGATGCGCCCCGTCGCTGCGGCCACGCTGATCCGAAGGATCGACGAGCCTGCCTGCAACGTTACGACGCCGGCGCTGACCGGCGCGCCCAGTTCGTCAAACTGCAGCACGGCCCTGGACGCAAACGAAGCCGAAACCAGCTTCAGCTTGGACAGTCCGTCGGTCGTATCGAAGTCGACGACATAGGCTGTCTTCTTAATCGGATGAATCAGGGTCCCACTTGCGTTAGAGAGCGTATAGCGATTGGCGGCCGGCTCAAATGTCACCGTCACCAGTTTCTGGGTGGTGATGGCCATGTTCTGGGCGTACTGCATGTCGGCCGCGAGCATCTGCCCGCCGCTGGCGGTCTGAAGATCGCCGCTGTCGACGGCCATGGGAATGACGATGGCCCCCGCCACGGCCAGAATGACCACCACCACGAGGATCTCGACCATCGTGAAGGCCGTGGCGCGTGATGTTCCCTCCAGTGATCGCATCATTCCTCCGGACGAGCGGGGCGTTTCATGACCTGCACCTTGACCTCGCCGCTGCGGAGCAGATCGGCCACCTTGTCCACCGCAGCGGTGGTCTTGTTCTGGGCCTCGATCAGTTGCTTGGTCTGCTCGGCGGCGGTGGCATCGTCGGCAGCACGGGCGCTGCGCGCGGAAGGGACGAAGTCGGCCCAGAGCCCCACGATCAGTACCGTCAATAACACGGCGATGGCCGTCAGGCAGACCTGCGTGTATCGGTCCACGACGATTCGAATCTCTCGACGTCTGCGGGTCATGGCTTTGCTCCATTGTGGGTTATCGGTCCCAACTCATCATCGTCACGTCGGCAAGCTGAGCGTTGTATATTTGCTGAATATCCTGTGCCGATTTGGCCGTGGTGAACACGGCCACTTCGTCGATGTCGCCGCGGAAGTAACTGTTCAGCGGCCAGCCCTGCCCGGATGGACTGTTCGATGCCGAGGCGCCCAGGATGATGGGGTCGCTGTTGCCTTGCAGGCCGCCGGCATAGGCGTTGCTAGCCGCCAAGGCCCCGTTGACATACAGTTTCATACCGGCGGACCCGAAGGTCGCCGCCACGCAATGCCACTGATTGAGATGCACAGTCCCGCCGCTAAGCGAGCGGGTATTCTGATACCGTGTCAATTCAACGCCAATGCGTCCTTGGCTATTGACCTGGATCTCGAACTGGTCGTTATAGCCCTGGTCCTTGGTGTTGTTTTTGGACAGCAATGCCGCCGACTGGGGCAGGCTGGTGGGCTTGAACCACAGCACGATCGTGCCATTGGCAGCCTGATACAGCGACGTATTGGGGATCTTCACATAACTGCTGTACCCGTTGAAGCGAGCGCTGGGGTTGCCGTCACCGGCCAGGGCGCCGGTGTCGCCCAGGGTCATGTTGTAGTATGTCCCATTGGCGCTGCGGATGGCTTCTCGCGCCGTCAAGCCGGACGTTTCCCCCAGCCGCCAGTACGTCAGCGGACCTTTGCCCGTCACCAGCGAATTGTACGGACTGCTGAGTTTGACCGTCGCCCCTACCGCCTGCGAGAGGCCGCCGCTGTGAGCGATGGCAGTCAGGGTGTACTGTCCGCCGCTGCCGCCGGAAACGGTGTAAGCGTAAGTGTCGCCCATGCCGTCGGCCTGGTACTGGGTCGATGTGCGTCCGCCGATGGCCGCGGGGGCGTCGGGGTCGCCCCGCAGCAGCGCCAGGGCGTGATAGACGCCCGACTCGCCCAGGTATCTCGCGCGGGTCGCGCGGCGGAGGTTCTCCGTGCCGGCCATCTCCATGCTGCTGGCGCTGAGGCACGCCATCCCCAGGACGGCGGCCACTGTCACCAGCAGCAGCACCATCACCAGGGCGAAGCCTCCGCGATATCTTTTGTTCGAGGGCATCGGCACGTCCATCATGAGCCCACCAGGTAGAACAGCCCGCCTGAGGAATACACGCACGCGGTCTTGTCGCCGCGGATCCGCACTGCCGTTCGTAGCGTCACTGCCTCGGACCCGCTGCCCAAGGTCATCTGGATACTCACCAGGTTGCTCGCCGGCGGAGTCGGGGTGGCCGAAATCCTGAACGACGTCACATTCGACGCCAGCGGCGTCGCCTGGGAATAATACGACGAGGTCACGTTGGCCGTGGCGTTGTTGACGCCGACGAAGAAGTACAAATCAGCGGTATAGTTCATCATGGAAACCAGCCACTGCGGCCAACTCGACGGATAGACGATCTGGTGGAGCGACACGTCTCCTGTGGCGGGGTTCCATTGAATCACCCCCATCTCGCTCATGTTGATCTGCCCGTCGCCGTTGGCGTCGGTCATCCACAACGAGACGGTGCGGCTGTCGCAGGCCGTTGCCAGCTTGGCCTTGCGAACGTAATCTTCCAGGCGTCGCACGGCGACGCGCGCCTCCTGCATGCACAACTGGCGGTCGCGGCTGGTCTGGCCGGCCGTCGACAGCGCCATGCTCATCGCCGCCACGGCCGTGCCCACCAGCGCCGTCGTCGCCAGCGCCAGGACCAGTTCGGCCAGCGTAAAAGCCCGCCGCCTCGCGGTTTTGGGCGCCTGCCGTGTGTGATAGAGAGCGTTCACGTTATGGATCCAGATCGTAGACCAAACGGGTGAGCGTGACGATGGGCACGCCCTGGTGGGACACCTCGACGATCACTCGCGCGAATGTGGGCGCCCGCTGCGTCTGCTGGCCTGAGAGGTACACGTATTCCACCGTGACGCGGCGGCTCAGGCCCGCGGCCGCATCGGCGGTGCAGATCGTTCCGGAGGCGTCGGCGATGCTTCCGGCGGGTTCGGCGTATCCGTGATAGTCGTCGACGTTGTCGAACTGCCAGCGGGTCGACTCGCCGCTGTCGGGCCCGCACACGACGCCGCCTTGGGGATCCTTGAAGGGCTTGCTCAGGATTTCCTCCATCATTTCCTGCGCCAGGCAGGTCGCCACGCTCCATCGCTCCTGGGTCTGGTCGTTCTGGGCGCTGGCGGTGAAGGGCATGGTGACGGCGAAGGCGCAAGCGGCCAGGATCGTGCTGGCCAGCAGCGCTTCCATCAGCGTCATGCCCCCGCCATGATGTCGTCCGCGCCCTCGCATGGGTCCAGGGTCCCTCATGGAGAACCGGCCGGAACTCGCCTGGGGCGGGTCCCGGCCGGCCTCACGTTGTGCGTTACTGCCTGTCAGGACTTACCAGGCGCCGTGCTCGGCGCTGTCGTCGGCAGCGAACATCCCGGTGGCGGTGTCGAAGTGCCAGCCGTGGCTGCCGTTGCCCAGTCCCGCCGTGCCGCTCTCGACTTCAACCGTGCTGAGGTTGTTGTAGGGGTTGGCCGGGAAGGTCTGGAGATAGGCGCCCAGCGTGCCGCCGGCGGCGCCGGCCGAGTCGGTCTTGGTCGTCATCTGCGTGACGAACGTCGCAGCGGCCGGATAGTTATCCAAGTGCTGCACCTTGTACAGGGCAAGCTGGCTGCGAACGGTCTGCAGGTCGCTCTTGAGAGCAGACGCGCGGGCGTCGTTGCCGGCGTCGGTGAACTGCGGGATGACGATCGCGGCCAAAATACCCAGGATCACGACCACGATCAGGATTTCAACCAAGGTGAATGCTGAATGCTTGCGGTTCATTACAATGACCTCCGATATTCCGGTTTCTCTAAGGGTTTTGCCCGGCCTTACAGGGCCTGGGCTACTGTTGCGTTTTGCTCGGGTTGTCATTGTCCGGACCCATCGGCCCGGGTTAGACAGCCGTACTCATGGCTGTTGTTCTTGTCTGGAATGACAGTCGATCCGGGGACGCTGCTGGAACGGCAAAAGCCTGTTGCCCGTTACCCGACCACCTCCTCTCGAGGCATATTCCAGCGTCGGATGCTCCTCCGTCTCGGCCGTCTTCCCTCCGCCAACAACAACCGTTTCCTGTTGCAAAACTGACCCACACAGATCATCGGTCCAAGGAAAGGGCTGCTTGATTAGCGGAGATAAAACTTTTTTACTTTTGACGTGCGCAAACACCCTCTCAGGAGGCGCCACGAACTACTGATCGGAACATACGATTGCCCCGGGCGCAGAGCAAATCCCCCGGACAAAATTTCGTGGGATCGCGCCATGGCGGGCAGCGCTTCCGGGGCATGTGAGGCTACCTTTTCCCGGCGACCTGCTGTGCCATGGAAAACTTGAGTCGCAGCGTGGCCATCGCTTCCAGGCGGTCGCGGCCTTCCTGGGCCGTCGAAACCGGACGCTTGATGACGGCCTCGAGCTCCTCCCAGACCTTCTCGCGGTCGAGCTTGTCGGCCGGGATGCATTCCTCGGCCAACAGCATCACGCGGTCGCGGGTGACCTGGACGAACCCGCCGGCTACGTAGAACTGGCACAGGCGTCCGTTGGGCCCGGTGAGGGTCATGGGCCCGCCGCCGATTCGCCCGATCATCGGAGCATGGCCGTGCAGGATTCCGATCAGCCCGTCGGCCAGCGGAAAGACCGCGTAGACGGCCTCGACGTCGCATATCTTCGCGTCGGGCACGAGCAACTCGCAGTGGAACGGTTTGAGCCGCTCGGGGTGCTCGATCTTGAGTTCATTCAAATCGCTCATAGGCGACAACCTCGTCCAGACCTTTACGCTGTTTGGCCGCGGGGGCCTGGTCCGAATACCCCATCGCCATCATCTCGATAATCTTGGCGCTGGAGGGCACGTCCAGAATCTGGCAGCATGATTCCTGCGAAAAATGCCCCACCCAGCACGCGCCGAGCCCCTCGGCCGTCGCGGCCAGAACCATGTGGTCGATGGCGATGGCGCAGTCGACAGGGTCTGCGGGCACCTCGCACGACATCACACGGTCGGGGTTGAGCCCCGCCACAGCGACGATCACCGGCGCGCGGGCCAGCCAGGGCTGCTCGCTGGCGGCCGCCAGCGCGGCCCGCGTGTCCTCCTGGCGCACGACGATGAACTTCCACTCCTGGCGGTTGCGCCCCGAAGGCGCGATCCGCCCGGCATTGAGGATGCGCGTGAGCTTATCCTCCTCTACAGGGCGGGGTTGAAACTTCCGCACGCTGCAGCGCCGCTGGATGACGTCATAGAATTCCATGCCGTGCTCCTGATAGTAGCCCGTGGCCGGTAGCCGGTCGCCCGTGGGGAAGCGCCCCCTGGCTACGGGCTCACTGGCTACTCCTGTTTCTTGAGTTTTTCCGCCTGTTCAGCGGCCTCTTCGACGGCGCCGACGTACATGAAGGCCTGCTCGGGCAAGTGGTCCCACTTGCCGTCGCAGATTTCCTTGAACGAGCGGACGGTGTCGGCCAGCGGCGTGACTTTGCCGGGCTTGCCGAGGAAGACTTCACTGACCAGGAACGGCTGGGAGAGGAACCGCTCGATGCGGCGGGCGCGGGCGACGACGCCTTTATCTTCCTCGCTCAGTTCGTCCACGCCCAGGATGGCGATCAGGTCCTGCAGGTCGCGGTATCGCTGGAGGGTCTCCTGCACCCGCCGGGCCGTCTGGTAATGCTCTTCGCCGACGATGTTGGCGTCGAGGATGCGCGAGGAACTGGCCAGCGGATCGACGGCCGGATAGATGCCCTTCTCGACGATCGAGCGTTCCAGCACGATGAACGCGTCCAGGTGCGTCACCGCCGTGGCGGCCGCGGGGTCGGTCATGTCGTCTGCCGGCACGTACACCGCCTGCACCGAGGTAATGGCCCCGCGGCTGGTCGAGGTGATGCGTTCCTGCAGCTCGCCCATTTCGGTGGCCAGTGTGGGCTGGTATCCCACGGCCGAGGGCATGCGACCGAGCAAGGCGGAAACCTCGCTGCCGGCCTGGCTGAAGCGAAAGACGTTGTCGATGAACAGCAGCGTCTCGGCGCCGCTGTCGCGGAAGTACTCGGCGATGGTCAGGGCCGACAGCGCCACGCGAAGGCGCGCGCCGGGCGGCTCGTTCATCTGGCCGAAGACCATCGCCGTGCGGTCGATGAGTTTCTGGCCGGTGTTGCCCAGGGCCGTCTCCTGCATTTCGACCCACATGTCGTTGCCTTCGCGCGTGCGCTCGCCCACGCCGGCGAACACGCTGTACCCGCCGTGCCGCGTGGCGATGCGCGTGATGAGCTCCTGGATGATGACGGTCTTGCCCAGCCCCGCTCCGCCGAAGAGGCCGGTCTTACCGCCGCGAACGAACGGGGCCAGCAGGTCGATGACCTTGATGCCCGTCTCGAACAGCTCGCTCTTGGGCGTCAGCGACTCGAACTTCGGCGGCGCCGCATGGATCGAACGGTACTGGTCGGCATTGACCGGACCGCGCCCGTCGATCGGCTCGCCCAGCAGGTTGAACACGCGTCCCAGCACGGGCTTGCCGACCGGGACGACAACGGGCTTGCCGGTATCGGTAATGGGCATGCCCCGCACGAGCCCGTCGGTGCTGCCCAGGGCGACGCACCGCACGCGTCCGGCGCCGAGGTGCTGCTGCACCTCGCCGGTGAGGTGGATCGGGGTCGGCCCGGCGGTGCTCTCGACGGTCAGGGCGTTGTAGATCGCGGGGATCTCGCCCTGCTCGAAAAGAGCGTCAAAGGTCGATCCAATAATCTGAACGATTCGTCCTATGGCCATCGTCAAACCTCGGCATTCTCCAGCCCCATGCGTCCGCCGATGATCTCGGCCAGTTCGGTCGTGATCTGCTGCTGGCGGGCGCGGTTGTAGCGCACCATCAACTGGTGAAGCATCTCATCGGCATTTTCCACAGCGTTGCGCATCGCCCGCATGCGGGCGACCTGCTCGCTGACGGCCGCATCCAGGAAGCACTGATACATCTGCATGCGCAGCGTCGCCGGCAGCAGGTGCCGGACGACTTCCTCGACGGAGGGGGTAAACTCGTACGGGTCGCGCGCCGGCCGGGCGGAAGACGCCTGCTGCGTCATCGGAAGGATCTTCAGACAGACGGCCCGCTGGCGTGCAGCCGACTCATACTGCATGTACACCACTTCCAACGCGGCGATCTTGCGGTTGCGATACAGGCTCATGAACTGCTCGGCCAGCCGCCCGACCTGGGCGTACTCGGGAAAATCGCCCATGTCGGGATGCACCTTATCGATCGCGATTCCGACGGCCTTGAAGTGGTTGATGCCGCGGCGCCCCGAGACGTGCAGCGAGACCGGGCCCTGCTTCTGCAGGCGGCGATAGCACTGCATGGCCTGGCGCAAGACGAGGTTGTTGTAAGGCCCGCACAGGCCTCGGCTTGAGGCGATGACCAGCATCGCCCGCAATTCGACGCCCTTGTTGATCTTCAGCAGCGGGTGGTCGCAGTCCTCCAAGCCGCCGGCGGCGGAAACGTCCCGGACCAACTGCGACAGGCCCGCCGTATGCGGCTGCGAGGCCATCGCCCGCGAATGGGCCTTGGCATAGCGCGACGAGGCGACCATTTCCATCGCCCGCGTGACGGTGCGGATGTTGCCCACCGCGTGGCGCCGCTTCAGGATTTCCCGCGACTTGGCCACCGGCCTTACGGCTCCTTCCCGGCGACCGAGGGTTCGCGGTGGTACACCGCCTGCTTGTATTCCTCGACGAGGTGGCCCAGGCGCTTTTCGGCGTCCTTGTCCAGCGTGTGCTGTTGCTTGATTTGCTCGTAAAAGTCACTGTCCTGCTTGGGGATGTATTCCAGCAGCCCGCGCTCGAAGGCGGGCACTTCCTCGGGCGAGAGGCTGTCCAGATGCCCGCGCGTCCCGGCGAAGATCGAGATCACCTGGTCCGTCGGCGACATCGGCTGATACTGCGGCTGCGTCAGCAGGCGGATCAGGCGCTGCCCGCGGTCGAGACTGGACTGGCTGGCCGCGTCCAGGTCCATCCCGAGCTGGGCGAACGTCGCCAGCTCGCGATACGCCGCCAGGTCCAGGCGCAGGCTCGCCGCCACGCGCTTCATCGCCGGCCAAGCCGCCTTGAAGCCCACACGGCTGACCGAGATACCCACGTTGATCGCCGGGCGGATGCCCGAGAAGAACAGGCCCGGCTCGAGGTAAATCTGCCCGTCGGTGATCGAGATCAGGTTGGTCGGGATGTACGCCGAAACCTCGCCTTCCTGCGTTTCGCAGATCGGCAATGCCGTCATCGACCCGCCGCTGCCGGGAATCTTGCGGATGTCGTGCGTCTCGCTGCGGCCGGCGGCGGCGAGGTCTTCCTTGGCCTTGGTCATTCCCATCGCGCCGACGTATTTGCCGGGCGCGGCTTTGCCTGCCTCGGCGACAGCATCCTCGGCCGCGTCCTTGGGCACGATGGCGTAATGCTCGGCCAGCTTGCAGGCGCGTTCGAGCAGACGGCTGTGCAGGTAGAACACGTCGCCGGGATACGCCTCGCGTCCCGGCGGACGGCGCAGGAGCAGGGATATCTGCCGGTAGGCGGCGGCCTGCTTGGTCAGGTCGTCGTAGACCACCAGCGTGGCGGCGCCGTGGGCGTACATGAAGTATTCGGCGATGGCGCATCCAGCGTAGGGGGCGATATATTGCAGCGGCGCCGCCTCGCTGCTCGAGGCGCTGACCACGACGGTGTGCTCCATCGCCCCGGCCTTGCGGAGCACTTCCACCACGCCCGCGACGGTCGATTCCTTCTGCCCCACCGCCACGTAGACGCAGATGACGCCGGTCTGATTCTGATTAATGATTGTGTCGACGGCGATGGCCGTCTTGCCGGTCTTGCGGTCGCCGATGATCAGCTCGCGCTGCCCGCGCCCGATCGGCGTCATCGCGTCAACGGCCTTGATCCCCGTCGATAGCGGTTCGGTGACGCTCTGCCGCTCGGCGATTCCCGGCGCGATGATCTCCAGCGGGCGCGCGGCCGTGGTCTTGATCGGTCCCTTGCCATCCATCGGCTCGCCCAACGGGCTGATAACGCGCCCGAGCATCTCCGGTCCGGCCGGAACCTGCAACAGCCGCCCCGTCGTGCGCACCGACATGCCCGAGCGGATGTCCTCGCTGGAACCGTACACCACGCCGCCGACGACGCGGTCTTCAAGGTTGAAGACCTGCCCCATGCGGCCGTTCTCGAACTCGAGCATCTCGCCGGCCATGGCGTCGGGCAGCCCGACGATGCGGGCGATGCCGTCGCCGACTTCGACGACGCGACCGATGCGAGAGACGTCCAGGGCGTCGCGCGAGGCGGCGATCTCCTGGCGGATCATGCCGGCGATTTCACTGATGTCAAACTTCATAGTGGCTCTCTCATTGCCCGCCTTCTTTGGATGGTCCGCTGCCCCGCTGGCCCGAAAGACGGGCCTTCAATTCGTCTCGCACCCGCCGCAACCGCCCGGCCACTGACGCGTCGTAGACGCTCTGGCCCACCTTCACCACCGCCCCGCCGACAATGCCGGCGTCGACCGCGCTGGTCAGGATGATCTCGGCGCCCAAGGCTTCCTGGAGCTGCGCCGAGACTTCTTCGATCTGCTCGCCGGTCAGAGGCACAGCCGTAGTCAGCGTCACCGGAACCTTGTGTCGCCGCCACTCCAGGGCGTGACCCAACTCCATCGCCAGGGACCGGAGTATCTTCAGCTCGCCGCGCGGCGACTCGAACCGCCGCCTGCGGCTCTCGAACAGCGAGGCGATCAACTCCTGGCGGCGCTGCGGGGCAAGATTTTCGCTGACGAGCAGCTCTTCCATCGCCGCCAGTTCTTCCTGGAGGGCCTGGAGGGACTGGAGCTCTTCGTACAACCGGTCGGCCGGACCGTCGGCGCCGAGGATATCCAGCACCGCGTCGGCACAGCGGCGAGCCTGGGTCTGGGCGTCGGCGGACATATCGCGGGAGGCGCTGTCGGACATCACGATTCTCCGGCGGCGGATCGAATGATCTTGAGCGATTCCTCAACCAGCCGCTGCTGCTGCTGAGGATCGAGCTGGCGTTTGAGCGCCTCGGCGGCGATCTCGCCGGCCAGCTCCGCGGTGGCCACCTGGAGTCCGGCGGCCGCCTCGCGGCGGGCAGCCTCGACGTCGCGCCGGGCGTTTTCGGCGACGGTATCGGCCTCGTCGCGCGCCTGCTGGAGCAGGCAGTCGCGGATGTCTTCAGACTCCTTGCGGGCCTGGACCACCAGGGCGTGGGCCTCGTTGCGAGCCTGTTCGATCTGCGCGCGGCTGGTCTCGAGGAACAACTCGGCGTTGACTTTGGCCTCCTCGGCCCGGCGGACGCGCTGAGCGATGAGCTCCTCGCGCGTCTGGAGCTGCTTGACGATCGGCTTCCAGGCGTACTTGCCCAGAACCGCCATCAACCCGCCGAAAATCAACAGTGACGCGATCGACTGGCCCAGATCACCGGGCGTGAATTGCGGCGCGGGCTCCTGATCGCCAGAAGCCTCCGAATGCGGCGCGTCGGCCGCCAGGCACGCCCCAGCCAACGCCATAGCTGCAAGCATACCGGTGATTGTGCCAAGTTTCAGTGCCATTGAGGCTTCCTGCGTCAGCACCGGCTGACTACTTGGTCACCAGAGCAATCAAACAGACCACGATGGCGAACAGGCCCAGGCCCTCGACCATGGCCGCAGCCACCACCATCGGTGGGAACAGCGTGCCGCTGGCCTCTGGCTGGCGGGCGATCGCCTCGAGGCAGGCGGCGCCGATCTTGCCGATGCCCAGCCCGGCGCCCGCGGCCGCCAGCGCGGCGCCTATGCACGCGCCCAGGAAGGACATCCCTTCTGCATCATTGGGTTTGACGTCTTTGGCGGCCGGTTGGGTGGCCGGCGCGGCCTGTGTCGCCTCTTGAGCATAAACGGCGCTGCCCAGAATCAGGCAAAGTCCCAGTGAGATCATTACAGTGCGAATCATTTCAGTCTTCTCCTAAAAGGGGATGGATCCAACACGTCAATCAATGCCCACCCCCTGAATATAACGCAAGGTAAACAGCCGTCAGGAACGTGAAGATGTAGGCCTGCAACACCGCCACCAGCACGTCCAGCACGTTGACTAATACTCCCCCGAGGATCGGCAAGATGCTCAGGGGCAACAACGAAAGGTTCTCCCTCAGCGCATTGTCGGCCGCCTGTAAACCCAACATGATCAGGATCGCGATCATCGTGTGCCCCGACAGCATGTTGGCGAACAGACGAATCATCAGGGCAAAGATCTTGATCAGCGCCCCGACCAGCTCCAGCACCATCAGCAGCGGGGCCAGCATCGCTCCGGCCATTCCCGGAATCTTGGGGGTGATGCTCCAGGCCCACAGCAGCGGCGAGATCGCCAGGCACAACCCCATGGACCAGCCCCGCGCCAGGTGATGGCGGTGGGCCGATTCCCACAACCCGTTGCCCAGAATCACCACCAGCGAAACGCACGCCAAGGCCCCGGTAATGGCCGGAACGCTCGTCGTGGGCCCGCCGACAATGTAATGCCGCACGCCGGCGGCATGAAGGATTGACTCCAGCGGCACCAGGCCCATCAGGTTCAGGGCCAGGATAAAGATGAACATCGTCAGCAGCAGCGGCAGGAAGCGGTATGCGTGGTCGCCCAGAGTGGGCTTGGCGATCATGTCCCGCACGAACACCACCATCGCTTCCAGCAGGTTATACCCCCCGGTGGGAACTTCCTCGCGGCGACGGGCAATCACGGGGACAGCCATCGCCAGCAGAACCGCCACCAGGATCATCACGGCGATTCCGCCAGACATCAGCGTGAGAGTAATCGGGCCCAGTGTCACCTGACAGTGCGGCCAAGGGTGGTCGATCATGTGACTGATGATGTCGCTTGCCGCTAACATACCGGTTTCCGATGACTCCTATTCCTGTTGTCCAACCGCGCCATGATGGGCGGCCTGAGCCGGCCAGAGACGCTTCATCGTTCGATACAACCACGCCGTTTCGCCGACCAGACCGACGATGTAAAACCCGCCGATCCACCCCGTCAGCACCCACAGCGGAAGGCGGCTATGGTGGTAGGCGACCGCGCCCAGCAACACGCAAGCCACCATCCTGGCCATGCCCAGCGCCAGGACACCCATGATCGCGGTCGTCGGCGAAGCCCTGAGGACGAACACCGTGGCCAATCCGGTAACCAGCATCGCCGACAGCACCACCGCTCCGGCCAAGCCCTCCGCTTCGAGCGATTCGGCGCCGCCGATCAGCCAGGTAGGGTATGCTCCTGCTGCCCCTAGCCCCGCAATCGGCGAGGCCACCCATCGCGCCATGTCCTTAAACCTCGGTCGCAGGCGGGAAACCTCAACGTTTTCAGGATGATTTCCTGTCATGGTCGCTCGCCAACTCTTTCACCCGCCGCAGCAGGCGCCACAGCGCCACCACGAAGCCCGCCAGCGTCGAGGCGATCGTAGCCGCCGCAGACCAGCCTAGCCGGCGATCCAACCACACGCCGAATACCGCGAAGGCTGTCACCGTCAGGCCGAACTCAACGCCCGCCGGTCCGTATCGCCAAGCATTCGCGCCCTTATCATGCTTCTCCACGGGCTTGGCCTCTGGTAATAAACAATCTCGTTATTCTAGAGGCGGCAACCTCGCCAAGTCAATTATCCATTTTGCGACGGTCTCCGACAGGCGCCGCCCCGGGGCGAAACCCCTCCATACCATTAAATCCACCCGATGGCGAACCTGCACCCGCGACATGAAAAAAACGCTCAGGCGTCGCTAACGGCGTCTGAGCGTGTCCGCGTGCCGCTTTATGTGGGACTTGTCTTTTTCCGTCTTCGGGGGCCGCGGATCTTGTACTACCTTATTATAGGATCGGCTGCGACCCGAGGCGACATGAGTCCTTCCGCCTTTAATTGATCCGTCTTGCTTTTGCCCCCCCCGCCTTACTAAAGTTACGCTGCAGCGGCCTCTTGTGGAGATGCTCCCTGCCGAAAAATGGTCAGCCCCACTGGAAAAAAATTGAGATTATTTCGCGCCTGGAGCTCCAGGCACCCCGTCTGGTGCGCCTGGCAGGTTACCTATCGCTGCAATTTCCGCTGCCGCTTCTGCGGTTACTGGCACGACCCGGCCGGACTGGCCCCGGAACGACCCGTCAGCGACTACAAAGCCGGAAGCGCCAAGCTCGCCCGCTGGGGGTCGCTGCTGGTGTCGCTGGCCGGCGGCGAACCGCTCCTGCGCGACGACCTGCCTCAGATCGTCCGGGCCGTCGGGCGGTATCATTTTCCGTTTGTCACCACCAACGGCTGGCTGGCCACCCCGAAGGTGGCCGACGACCTGATGACCGCGGGGCTCTGGGGCGTCTCGATCAGCATCGACTACGCCGACGCGGCCCGCCACGACAAGGCCCGCAGCGCCCCCGGCGCCTGGGAGCAGGCCTGGCGGGCGGTGGAAATGTTCAGCAAGGCCCGCCGCCACAAATGGCAGCGGGTCAACGTCATCGCCGTCCTCATGAAGGACAACGTCGACGACATCGCCCCGCTGATCGAGATGGCGGCTAAGCGAAACGCGTACTTCATGGTCCAGCCGTACGGGCACCTCAAGACCGGCTCGCGCTCGCACGCGCACGACAACGGCCCGGTGTCCGACTACCTGGTGGGCCTGCGCAAGACGTCGCCGAACTTTCTGTCCAATCGCTGGTATCTGGGGCAGTTTGACCGCTTCTTGCACGGCGGCGTGCCGCACTGCCGGGCCGGGCGGGCGTTCTTCAACATCGACGCCACCGGCGAGGTTGCCATCTGCGTCGAGCGCCGCCACAGCCCCGTGGGCAATCTCTACAGCGACCACCCGGAAGGGATCATGGAGCGCCTCCGCCGCGCATCCCAAGACAATGCCTGCACCGAATGCTGGTACAACTGCCGCGGCGAAACCGAAAGTCTCTACCGGCCTGAGGCGCTGATCGCGTCTCTGCCGACGCTGTTCAATGATCGCGGGGCGCCGGTCTCTCCCGCGCCAAACGATTAACAACCGACGACGAGGACGACGACGAGGACGATATAGAAAGACAATCTCGTCCTTTAGCGGTCAACTTGCTCGACGCGGTTCCTCCCCCGAGCGACGCGCGGAGCAAGTCGAAGATCCGCCCTGGCGGGCTCCGCCGCTAACTTTTTCGTCCTCGTCCTCGTCCTCGTCGTCCTCGGTTTTTTGTTTTCTTCTCCGGCAGAGAAATGTATCATCCCCCCGACAGGCGATTGCGACCATGAAGAAGATCCTCAACGCCGTTCAAGTCCAGACCGCGGTCAAACGTTTATTCGAGGCCGTCGCCGCCCAATTGCCCGCCGAGGGACCCATTGCCGTTGTCGGCATCCGCACGCGCGGCGAGACGCTGGCGGCGCGCATCGTGAACTATCTCCGCGAGCAGGGGCGGGCGGTCGAGCACGGCGTGCTCGATATCACCTTCTATCGCGACGATCTCTCCCGCAGCCGCGGGGCGCCGCTGGTCAAGGCCACCGAGATCAATTTCGACCTCGACAACGCCTGGACGCTGCTGGTCGACGACGTGCTCAACACCGGCCGCAGCATCCGCGCAGCCCTGGACGCCCTGCATGATTTCGGGCGCCCCAGTGTCGTCCGCCTGGCCGTGCTGATCGACCGCGGCGGGCGCGAGCTGCC
Organism: Phycisphaerae bacterium; assembly: GCA_039683615.1. Taxonomy (GTDB): domain Bacteria; phylum Planctomycetota; class Phycisphaerae; order SM23-33; family SM23-33; genus JAJFUU01. The sequence goes on along the minus strand of JBDKRA010000049.1, from coordinate 142,859 downwards.
CATCGCGGCCGACTTCGTCGGCAAGACCATTAAGGCCCCGCCGCAGGCCCGAGTGCAGGTACAACTGGAAGAAAACGATGGCGAAGAAGCTGTCTACATCATCCAAAAAGACTAAGCCCGTCCCCGCCGAGGCCGCTGCAGCCCCGCCGGAGACGCAGCCGCTCGTCTGGCGGCGCAAGGACCTGCTGGGTCTGGACGAGCTGTCCCCAGCCGAGATCACGCACATTCTCGACACCGCCGAGACGTTCAAGGAAGTCTCCACCCGCTCGATCAAGAAGGTGCCCGCCCTGCGCGGCAAGGTGGTGGCCTTGATGTTCTTCGAAGACTCGACGCGCACGCGGATGAGCTTCGAGCTGGCCGCCAGCCGCCTCTCGGCAGACACGCTGCTGTTCACCTCCAAGGGCTCCAGCGTCACCAAGGGCGAGACGACCTTGGACACTGCCCGCAACGTGGCGGCCATGGGCGTGGACATTTTCGTGGTTCGCCACGGGCAGTCGGGCGCGCCGCACCTGCTGGCCCGGAACTTGCAGGCGTCGGTGGTCAACGCCGGCGACGGCTCGCACGAGCACCCCACGCAGGGGCTGCTGGACATCTTCACCATGCGCCAGCGCCTCGGGCGCATCGAGGGGCTGAAGGTTGCACTGGTGGGCGATATCGCCCACTCGCGCGTGGCCCGCAGCAACATCCTGGGCCTGACGAAGCTCGGGGCGAAGGTCACGGTCGTAGGCCCGCCCACGCTGGTGCCCGCGGCGATCGCCTCGATGGGCTGCACCGTCTGTTCGAGCCTGGACGAGGTGCTCGGCGAGGTGGACGTGATCAACATGCTTCGCATCCAGTTCGAGCGATTCGGCGGCGGCCTCTTCCCCTCTCTGCGCGAGTACAGCCGCATCTACGGTATGAACGCCCAGCGCCTCAAACGCTGCAAAAAAGACGTGCTCATCATGCACCCGGGCCCGATCAACCGCGGCGTCGAGATCACCTCCGACGTCGCCGACGGCCCCAACAGTTGCATCCTCCAGCAAGTAACCAACGGCCTGGCCATCCGAATGGCCGTCTTGTACCTGGTGTCGCAAGGTAACAAATGAACGACATTCTGATCAGGAATGGGCGGGTGATTGATCCGGCCGCTGGGCTGGACACGGTCACCGACGTGGCGATTGCGGCGGGCAAGATTGTGCGCGTGGGACCTTGCCGCGCGGCGGCAAAACGGGTGATCGACGCCGACGGGCAGATCGTCTGCCCGGGGCTGATCGACCTGCACGTTCACTGCCGCGAGCCCGGACATGAAGAGGAAGAGACCATTGCCTCGGCGGCCGGGGCGGCTGTGGCGGGCGGGTTCACCACGATCCTGGCCATGCCCAACACGCATCCGCCGGCTGACGACGAGCGGGCGATCAACTACGTCCTCCAGCGCGCCGGCGAGGCAGACCTGGCCCGCGTGCTTCCGGTGGGCTGCATCACCAAAGACCGCGCGGGCAAGGAACTGGCCGAGATGGGCATGATGGCCGCGGCCGGCGCTGCGGCCTTTAGCGACGACGGCGACGGCGTCGCCAGCAGCCTCGTCATGCAGCGGGCCCTGCAATACGCCGGCAACCTCGGACTGGTCATCATGCAGCACTGCCAGGACCCGGAGTTGATGACCGGCGTGATGAACTCTGGCCCTGTGGCGGTGCGACTGGGACTGGGCGGCATCGCCGCCAGCGGCGAGCAGATCATGCTGCGGCGCGACCTGGAACTTGTGGCCCGCACGCGGGCAGCGTATCACGTGCAGCATATCTCCACCGCCGGCAGCGCGAACCTGCTGAGCGGCGCCAAGGCCGACGGCCTACCCGTCACCGGCGAGGCCACTTGCCACCACCTGCTGCTGACCGACGCGGCATGCGTGGGATACGACTCGAACTTCAAGGTCAACCCGCCGCTGCGAAGCGCCTCGGACGTCGAGGCCCTGCGCCGCGCCGTGGCCGACGGCACGATCGACTGCCTGTGCACCGACCACGCCCCCCACTCGCACGAGGAAAAGGAGCTCGAGTTCGGCCTGGCGCCGTTCGGGATCATCTCCCTCGAGTGCGCGCTGGGGCTGTTCATCAAGGCCCTGGTCGAGACGGGCCTGTGCGACTGGCCCACGCTGATCGAGCGCCTGACGACCGGACCGGCCCGCGTGATCGGCCGGCCGATGGGCACACTCTCCAGCGGCTCCGCGGCCGACGTAACGATCATCAACCCGGCGCTGAACTGGACGGTCGACACTAATGCGTTCGTCTCGCTCAGCCGCAACTGCCCGTATGACGGGTGGAAACTCACCGGCCGCGCCACCGCGACCATCGTCGGTGGAAAGCTGAAATACAGCTTGCCGGAATGACTTGGCCGTTGACAAAAATAGAATCGGTGGGACAATAACCGCGGCGTCAATTCGCGGTTATATCTGATGGCGTCGAATCAGGATGGTTCGGCGGATAAACATGGAAGTGCGATCATGACACAACAGACGAAAGAACGGCGTCAATTTACACGCGTGCCAATCTCGTGCCCTGTGACGATCTTCTCCCGCGCGGGAACCCTGCTGGGCAGCGGCCGCAGCGTCGACCTCTCCGATGGCGGCACCTATGTAGCCGTGGCGGCCGAGGTGGCCGAGCATCTTGACGGGGCGGTGAACCTGGCCTTTTCCGTCCCCCGCAGCACCCCCAACACCTTCATGCTCGAAGAGTTCGCCTGCCACGCCAAGCTCATCCGCTGCCAGGACGGCGGCAGCGACGACCGCGCCGGTGTAGCATTACAGTTCGCCCGCCCCCTGGACCTGGGACTGCGAGTCTAGTAGCCCGTAGCCTGTTTAGTAGCCCGTATCCTGTAGCCAGTAGCCTGTCTAAAGACCATGTCCCAGCAGGCACTATGTTCGGTAAGAAAATAAGAGAGGGACCCTTGAGCGATTGACCTTCTTATCGCCCCACCACCGGCTACCGGCTACTGGCTACCGACTACTACTTTATCGCCTTTGCCGCGATATCTTTGCGGTAGTAGCAACCTTCCCAGTGGATCTTCTCTGCCGCGGCGTAGGCTCGCTGCTGCGCTTCGGCGATGGTCTCGCCGCGGGCGGTTACGCCTAACACGCGGCCGCCAGTGTTGACGAGTTTGCCGTCCTTCATCGCCGTTCCGGCGTGGAAGACTTTGACGTCGGGCATGGCGTCGGCGTCTTCGATGCCGGTGATCTCGAAGCCCTTGGCGTAGTCGCCGGGGTACCCGCCGCTGGACATGACGACGCACACGGCCGGGCGGCTGTCCCATTCCATCGTCACGTCTTCCAGCCGGTGCTGCGCCACGGCCACCATCGCCTCGACGAGGTCGCTCTTGAGGCGCATCATCAGCGGCTGGCATTCCGGATCGCCGAAGCGGCAATTGAACTCGATGACCTTGGGACCGGCGGCGGTGAACATGAGGCCGGCGTACAGGACGCCTTCGTAGCGGCCAAAGTCGCGCCGCATCGCGTCGACGATGGGCACGAGGATTTCCTTCTCGATCCGCGCGCTGACGGCGTCGGTGATGAACGGCACGGGGCTGTACGCCCCCATCCCGCCGGTGTTGGGCCCGGTGTCGCCGTCGCCGATGGGCTTGTGGTCCTGCAGCGGTTCCATCGTGTAGATGGTGCGCCCGTCGACCATCGCCAGGACGGTGGCCTCCTGGCCCGTCAGCATTTCCTCGATCAGCACGGTCTTGCCCGCGTCGCCGAAGATCTTCTGTTCCATCATCTGTTCGAGAGGCTTGACGGCCATGTACGGCTCGGGGCAGACGACGACGCCCTTGCCCTTGGCCAGTCCGGCGGCCTTGACGGCCACGCCGTGCTCGCGTGAGAGGACGTAGTCCTTTGCGGTCTGCAGGTCGGTGAAGATGCGAGCCTCGGCAGTGGGAATGGCAGCGCTGCGCATGAGACTTTTGGCGTAGGCCTTGTCGGCCTCGATGCGTGCGCCCGCGGCCGTGGGGCCAAAGCACATCAGCCCGGCATCGCGGATGGCGTCGCCGAGCCCTTCGGCCAGCGGGTCTTCGGGACCGACGACGACCAGTTCGCACTTGTATTCTTTCGCCAGCGAGACGATGGCGGCGTGGTCGTTGGCCGGTACGTCGAAGCATTCGCCGTACTGGGCGATCCCGGGGTTGCCGCCGGCGACGAACAGCTTGTCGCACAAGGGGGACTGGACGATCTTCCAGGCCAGCGCGTGCTCGCGCCCGCCGGTTCCGATCAGCAGAATATTCATAAACTCTCGCCTCGTGCCAGGCCCCGCAGGCGGCCGATCTGACCGCGCAGCTCCGCTGCCGCCTGCGTCTCGGGGAACCGATCCATCACGTCCTCGGCGACCTTGACGGCCTCGACGTACCGCCGCCGGTCGAGCATGTCGCGGATCTGGTCTCGCAGCTCGCGCACCTCTTCGATGCGGGCGTTGTCGGCCAGCGTGTCCATTCGCAGCGCCAGTTGTCGCGCCTCGTGCGAGTCGGGATAGGCTTCGATCAGCTTTCGCCCGGCCAGGACCGCCTGGCGCCACTGGCGCGCCTCAGACTGCTTTTCCACCTCGCGTTTCATGCGCTGGCGCATCTCGCGGTGGTAGATGTCGGCCTCGCGTTTGATGCGTTCGAGCAGGCGTTCGGCCGGCTCGAACCCGCTGTGGACCTGGAGCAGTTGTCGCACGGCGGCCTCGGCCTGGTCGAAGTGCCCCAGGGCCATCATGTCTTCGGCGCGGGTGCGGCAGGCCTGCAACTCTCGCGAGGCGGCCTCGATGGCCGGCGAGACGGCAGAGGCCTGCGGCTCCTCAACGGCGGCGACGGGCTGGTGTTGTGCTGCCGGGGTCTCAGCGATCTCGCCAACGGGCACGGCCGACGGGCTCTGCGCCGCCTCGACAGGCTCTTGCGGATCGCTCGCCTCGTAGGCCTCGGCCGTAGGAATGTCTTCGGCTTCCTGGATTGCCGGCATCTGGGGCGCCGGCTGGGCCTGCTGAACGTGTCGCACGGAAGATCGGACCGCCGCACTGGCACGGACCTGCTGGAGCGAATTAAGCTGGGCGAGTTGGCGCACCATTTCCTGCAGCAGGGGCATCTGCGCGTCGGCGGCCGCGGCCGCGGAACGCTGACCTTCGGCCGAGGGCGCCCCGCCCCGCTGCGACGACAGCCGCCGCAGGGCCACCGCCGTTTCGTACTGGATGCGCACCACGTACGCCAGTGCCCACATCAGGCACCCGACGACCGTTCCGCCCGCCAGAATCATCAGGGCCGACATGATCTCGTCGTTATTCAGACCGTCGCGGCGGCCGTCTTCGTACAGCGACACGCAGCAGACAATCCCGCCGGCCAGGACCGACAGCATCGCCAGGATCGTCAGGAATACCACCAGCACTGTCGGCGCCGGAGGCGAGGAGTTGGATTTTCCATTCTGGGCCATGTCTGATTCCCTTGAAGGGACGCATTATGCGCCTCCCCCGTAAACAACGCAAGGCCCCTTAGACAGCCGTAACCAGGCCGTCCGCCGGAGTATGACGACTGGGAGATATCGGACAGCCTCGATCAACTGGCTTCAGGCTACTTCTGTGGTCGGCAACTTTTTGCCTTGAAAGCCCCATGGCGAGGGAGTATAGTGCCCGGCTCGCGATAGATTAAGGCAGTCCACAGCACAAGGTGACTCATGCATTACGATCATAGAATTTCCGCACGCAAGCGTGCCCGCAAGAGTGGTTTCCGCGCCCGCATGCGCACCGCCAATGGGCGCAAGACCATCAGCCGCAAACGCCGCGTCGGCCGCAAAGTCCAGGTCGTCTAGTAGGTCATGGGGCATAGGTCGCAGGGAACAGGGAAACTCCGCCCTGCTCCTCCGGCCTATGGCCTGTTGTCTGGAATCACATCGATAATCGGCACCTCGGGGCGGCAGAACAATCGCACTCGCGGGGCCTCGCCTCGTTCGAGCCCGATCCCGCGCGAAACCACCAGCGTGCGCCCGCGGCCGATGTCGGTCAGCCCGGCCGCCCAGCTTCGCGGGATGCGGCTGAACTTGATGACCGGACCCAGAAACGGCAGTCGAACCTGCCCGCCGTGCGTGTGCCCGGTCAGCAGCAGGTCGGCTGAAATGTCGCCCATGGCGTAGTCGGGCCGGTGGCCCATGACGATGTGGAACGCCTTGTCCGGCGCGACCACCGTCTCATACGAATCGTCCTCGCTCAGCAGCGTCAGGCGCACCTCGCCGAGGTCGATCGACCGTGTGCGCTGGGCCGTCACGATCGCCAGGCCCGCGAACGATTGCGCCCAATCGTCGTCGTCGATATTGCCGCGCACGGCGAAGCAGCCCAGCGGGGCCTTCAGGTCCGCCTCGCGCAGGACCGCGTTGAGGGCCTTGACCTGCCGCCCGCGCCCGGCGTATTCGGCCTGGATGTAATCGCCGCCGAAGAGGATGAGGTCGGGCTTCTCGCCCGCCACGCGCCGCAGCACGTCGCGTTCGTACGCTCCGACGTCGCCGGTCTGAATGTCGGCCAGCAGCGCGATGCGCAGCGGCCTGGTGATCTTGCTCGAGCGGACCTGGTAGTGCGTGATCTCCAGCCACTGCGGCTCGACGAAAAACGCCTGCACGCCCAACCACCCCACCACCACCGCCGCGACGGCGTGCGCGACGGCCACCCCGCGCCGTCGGCGCCACGAGACGGCGGCCACAGCCGCAAAGTACGCGAACCCGCCCACGAACAGCCCCGTGCCGGCAAGGCGGGCCGTGGCAAACCGCCCGTGGTCGCCCAGCACCATTGCCCCGACCACGTCCAGAGCCCCCAGCAGCGCAATGCACAGCGCCCGCAACAGCGGCGCGTTGCGGCGCGAGACGACGTAGGCACATCCCAGCGCCGCCGCGGCCATCATTGCCAGGTGGATGACGGTCATGAGGCGCCGTCCATCATGGCGATTCGGCGGGCGTGGCGGCCGCCGTCGAAGGGCGTGTCGAGCCAGACTCGCACGATCTGCAGCGCCAGCTCGAGGCTGATGGTGCGGGCCCCCAGCGAGAGCACGTTGGCGTCGTTGTGCCGCCGCGACAGTTCGGCCGTCTGGAGACTCCAGCACAGGGCGCAGCGCACGCCGGCGATGCGGTTGGAGACCATCGCCTCGCCATTGCCGCTGCCCCCGAGCACGATCCCCCGCTCGCACGCGCCGCTGGCCACCGCCTGCGCCGCCGGGCGCACGAACTGCGGATAGTCGCACGGTTCGGCCGAGAATGTGCCGAAGTCTTCCACCTCGATACCCTGCCCGAGCAGGAAGACCTTGATGGCTTCCTTGTACTCGAACCCGGCGTGGTCGCATCCCAACGAGATCTTCATAGATTCAATTTCCTTGCGAGCAATTGTAGTGGCTCAGCCCCGCGCGGAAAAGCCGGATCCACTCGGCATTCAGGATCAGAGGCGGCCCAGACGCCGCTGCGTGCCGGACCGGCCATGCCACGATGCCGCAAATGCGCATCTGAATGATTCCCACTCTTGACGCAGCCGCCGCCCTCCCCTACAATTCCCTGCTGCGTTGCCGCCCGGCACCGCATACGCAAGCGGGCGTAGCTCAATGGATAGAGCATCGGTCTACGGAACCGAAGGTTACAGGTTCGACCCCTGTCGCCCGTAGTGATTCACACAGAAGGACTTGCAACATTGCAGGTCCTTCTTTTTTTGGCCTGAAATAGCCAAGTGGGTACCAAAGTGGGTACCGAACACAGGCCAAAAGGCTGGACCTGCCAGAACGTTCACCCGCTGTTAGAGGAGTACGGATCATGGCAGGATTATTCAAACGCAACGGAATCTTTTACGCCAAGTGGTACATCGCGGGACAGCCCCGCAAGGTTTCTCTCAAGACCGGATCAATTCAAATCGCCAAGGCCAAGCTGCGCCAGATCGAAGGCCAACTCGACCAGGGCGAAGAAAACCCGCTGCCGACCAAGACGCCCCTGGCCCAGGCAGTGAAGACCTACCTCGACCACATCCGCGTCGCCAAGAGCCCCAACAGTGTCCTCAAGGATGCAAACATTCTCCGTGTGATCTTTGGCCCGATCATCCCCGAGCTTGAGCAGATCGGCCGCAAGCAGAACCCCCGCGTCTGGAAGCGCAAGAAGCACCCGACCGATGGACGCCGCAAATGCCCCCGCATCCAGGCCGCGATCCTCGAGGAGATCACCACCGCTCAGGTGGCGGAGTTTATCTCATCGAGCGCGCGCCTCAAAGGCCTGGCGCCGCGCACAGCCAATCGATACCGCGAGGTCCTGTCGCGCCTGTTCAGTTGGTCCATGACCCAGGCAGGCGTGAAGATGCCCAACGATAAGAATCCCGCCCAGGCTGTCGAACGGTACCGCCAGAAGGCCCCCGAGATCCGCTTCCTCACCCTGGCACAGATCGACGAGCAGCTCGACGCCCTGGCCGACCAGCCCGAACTGCACACAACGGTTGCCATGTACATCTACGCTGGTCTGCGCCGCGAGGAACTACTCTGGCTCCAAGTCGAAGACGTGGACCTGGCCGCCGGCACCAACGGCATGATCCGCATACGCGCCAAGACCGTGCACGATCAGGCCTGGCAGCCCAAGACACGTGACAATCGCGCAGTGCCGATCAGCACCGCACTGCGCTCCTGGCTGGACAAGTACGCCCCCAAGCCCTCGATCGGCGGCTGGTACTTCCCTAGCCCCGACGGACACCGATGGGATGTAGATAACTTTTCGAAGGCCCTGCACGTGGCCAACGCTCGCGCCAAGCTGTCCTGGACTTGCCTGGACTATCGACACACCTTCGGAAGCCACCTCGCCAGCAAGGGAGAGAGCCTGTACAAGGTCAGCGCCCTTATGGGTAACAGTCCAGAGATTTGCCGCCTGCACTACGCCAGCTTGATACCCGCAACGCTCATAGACAGCGTGGAGTTCGAATCGACAGACAAATGCACAACCCAAACGGCTTAGCAATCTGGCATCCACCCGCTCCGCTCCAAGGCTGTTGACACAAGAGCAAACAACAGCGACCATCAACGACTATGCCTCACGTACTCTATGACCTCCGCGAGCATGGCCTCAACGGCTATGTCGAAAACATCAACCTAAGGCTGCGCCAACTCTCTCCCAACTACATCAAACGTTACGGGCTCATCGGCTCCCCCAACTGGTGGACAATGTTCAATACCGGCAGGATCTCCAAGACTGTCCATTCAGGGGTGGTCACTCATGTTGGACTGTGCCGGGACGAGTTCAACGAGGAGCACGACGTCGTGCGGATTGAGACCGACAGACGCGATATCGAGTATGACCGCGAAGACTTCTGGCTAGACCCCAAAGTGAAGCTGGGCGCATGGATCAGCATTGAGCAGGTCAAAGTCATAACAACGACCCAAGACGGCCCGCTCACGGAGATAGTCGACGTCCGGATCTTGCTTCTCGACTGACCTCATAACTAACACGTACAGACTCCCCGCCAACTCCTACAAGCAAACTACCCCGGCGGACTTGCACAACCGGGGTAGTCTTTGGATAGAGCCCCGATCTACGAAATCGGGACCGAAGGATGTAAGGCGGGTCTGGAGCTCATCCAGGCCCGCCGCTTTGCTTCATGAGCCCTCACCCCCCTTCACGATGCGGGTCGCCTCGAAGGCCTCGACCTCGGCCCGCACGTAACGCACGATTCCGTTGCGCCCTTCGCCCAGGAACACGCGGGACAGCCCAGCCCTGGCTGCGATCCTGTCCACGCTCGTGCGCGAACACTGCCAACGCCGCGCCAGTTCCTTGGGAGAGAGGTACTCCGACAGCACCGCCACGCTTTCAGAAGGGGATGTCATCGCCAACCCCTTCTCCATCGTCCAGGCCGCACTCGACACACCTCTTTCGATATGCGGCCTCGAAATCCCGCCCTTCCTCAAGATGGAAGGCCCTGAGGCACTCCGCGTAACCTTCTATCGCCTGATCCAGATCCCCCAGGCCCATCAGCGCAGCGTATACAACGAGCGAAGAAGCGCCGCGGTTCACGTGCCAGCCCACGGATGCGGCCCGACCTTTGTCGACCACCCGCCTGGCCTCCACCGCAGGCCCCAACTTCTTCGCAACGCCCTGGACCATTTCCCAGAAGGGCATCACCGACCGACGCGAGGTCTTTGGATCGTCGAGGGCACGCAGACAGAACCAGTCCGAGGTAAGATCTTTCCAGATGCCGCCCAGCTTCTCCCGCAGATCGCCAACGGTTTCGATCCCATACGAACGTAGTGCGACGCGCCGCAGTTGAAACTCGACCCGCCACACGTCGCGTATCTCGCCCAAGTCCCAGAGTTCCTTGAACCATTCCTTACCGTGCAGCAGGACCTCTTTCGCCTTGTCGTACAGCCTGGCCCTTATAGGAGATGCGCGGCCGCCGATATAGAAGGTTTCCAAGACATCCCCAGCCATGTGCGGATTGGTCTTCATGTTGCTGGGGACCTTATGGTCCAACAGATACCACAGCGAAACGCCGCCACGGATCAGGAAGTCGGCGCAGATATCGCACCGGCTGGGCTGCACCGCCTTGACCTTGACCCCATGCGATACGAAGAACTCCTGGACCTTCTCGACGGCCTCCAGCACACCGGCCCAAAGACTCGCCGCCTTAATGCTCACGTAGATATCGGGGGTACCATCGCGAAGAATCGTCTTGAACAGCCAGGCATGGAACGTGAGCGTCTCGACGTGGAAGCGATATGTCCGCTTCCCTGCGGAGGGGTACACCAAGCACGTCCCCGAGCGACAATCCGCCCACAACGCCGAGTTCTCACCGGAGGCCTCGACCTTCGCCCTGGCAAGGCTCTCTCGCAGATCGATCTCCCCAAAGTCCCACTCGACGTACAACCCGAGGTCTAGGGTATCAATCCCCGCCAGGAGGACGTCCACCACCTCCGGTTCCCAGTACCCTGTCCTACCGGCATGACATGTTATAGGGCCTGTCATGCCGGGCGGGTCGCCGCCCCCCGGCCCCGCCGGGGCCGGGGGCCCCTCGCCCCGCCCATCCTGCCGATCTTCCCGTTCTTCGTACTCTCCAGATACACAAACAGCCATGGATGATCTCCTTACCGGCGGCACGTTACCGCCTCGGAAACGCCCATGGCTGACTGACACCCAACGAGGGCTTAGCTAACTGCGGGCTAACCAGATTATTTCTTCTTCAACTTCCCAAGCACCGATTTCGCCAGGAGCAGCGGCACCTTCACCAACTGCGCAGAGAACTTCCGCGCGTTGCTCTGGAACTCGTATAGCGCTTCCCGGCCCCCCTGATCCTTCAGGACCACGAAGGTCTCCCGCTCCCCGGCATTGACCTCAAATATCTTCATACTCACCTGCCTTCCTTAGCTCGACGCTCTTCCTCGTCTTCCCAGTTCGTTATCGCATCCTCAAAAGCCTCTTCCAGCTTCTCACGCCATGCATCGCACTCGCTCAGTATCGCGTAGTCGTATCGCTTTCGCGTTTCCCGCTCCCGCACGCCGCCCAGGATCGTCCGACTATTGGCAACCACGATAAAGCTAAACACCGTCAGGCCACCGCTCTTGGCCCTTTGGTACACCGCCGCCCGCGACACTCCCACATAATCCGGCACCCACTGCAGCGGCAGCAGGTTTCCACCGTGAGCCTTTTGGACCTCCGCCATCCAATGACGGAAGTACCACAGCCGATTCTTCTCCACCCACCAGTTGGTCCCCTCAATCCGGCTCACAGCCTTCGACGTTAACCACCTGTGAGGCGGCCCAACCAGTGGGAAATCGATCTTTCGGCCCATGTCAGTATGTTACACATGACTATCCATTTCGTCAACCAATATTTCTTTCCATTCTGTAAATTTATCCTTATGCCCCCCGGCAGCCCGCGTGGGACCCTTGGGCGAAAGCCGACCCCCCTATGGCCCTGGAACCAGGTCTTGCAGCAGGGGAGAGTCTATACAGGCCGAGGACCAACTGCCTGGAGCGCCGCCTTCGTTTTCGCCCAACCCACGCGGGCCCCCTCGCACTCTTGCACTTCACGAGCAAAGACGTAGACTGTAGCCGCACCATCGAAAGGCAAGACACATGCGAATCCGACTGCAGACGTACTCCTACCGCTTTGCCGAACAAGTCCTCAACGCCAGGCTATCGATCAAGCAGGAACTGGAAACGATACTCCTGGACCCCAACATGAACCTGGCGGAGTTGTCCCGCCCACGCTTCAACGAATTGCTGGACGTGAGCTTTGTCAAGCAAGGCTGGACCCGCCAGCCCCAGGTCTTCGACGAGGACGGAGATCCCGCTGCCAAGATGGATTTCCTGAAAGACCGCGTCGGGGTCGAAGTCGAGTTCGGCCACGCCTCCTTCATGGGCCTCGACCTTCTCAAGTTCCAAGTATCCTCCTACTCGGCTTTGAACAAGATCGACATGGGGATCTACATCGTCACGACGCGCGAGTTCCAGCGACAGATGAAGACGCTCGGCCAGAACTGGGAAGGCAGCTTGACCTTTGAGAAGGTCACGCGCTATCTACCCCACTTCAAGAGTGCTATCCAAGTCCCGGTTTATGTTGTTGGCCTCGATCTCTAACAAGGAGTGACTCATGCCACCACGGAAAGTATTCTCGAAGAAAGACCTCCTCCTGAAGAGAGTGACAACCCCGAAATCCCCTATCGAAAAGATCACTTACTGTTGGGTTATCGTTGCCGTGTTGGGTCTTCTGTGGGGGGGGTGCGAAAAACCGAACCCCACTAGCCCTGACCCCAAAGAAAGAGCCAGAGCGGCAAAGAAGACAACCGATCAAATCCTGCTGGCCAAGATGGCTACAGAGGACAAAGACGAAGAAGTGCGGGTGGCTGCACTGTTGAATCTCACTGACCAAACAGTATTGGCCAAGGTAGTGGCAGAAAGCGGGAATGAGCGTGAGCGTGGCGTAGCCGTACGTAACATTACCGATGGCGCAATACTGGCAAGGATAGCGCTTAGCGACAAGAATCGCGATCTTCGCACAAGCGCCGTATGCGGGCTCATAAACCTAAAGAACCAAGAATTCCTCGCCAAAGTCGCGATTGAGGATCCCTATGGTTCAAACGCCCGCTTTGCAATAGATTCGGGGAGACTGACAGATCAGATATTGTTGAGCAAGGTAGCCCGAGAAGCCATTTCCTCTGAGTCGCGAGCCGCCGCAGCAACAAAACTCAAGGACCCAGTGCTATTGACCAAGCTGGCGCTTGAAGACAAAGAGGGAGGGACAGCGAACTTCGTAGCCCAACTCAAGGACGAGGCTACGCTGAGCAAGCTGGCGGTAGAGGCGGCGGCTCCTGCAGTGCGAGCAGCAGCCGCCGAAAGACTGACTGACCGAGCATTATTAGCAAAGATTGCAGTGGAAGATAAAAACTCCAGTGTACGCGACGCCGCCAACACGAAGTGGATGGAAGTGGATGAAAAAGCTGTTGAGCCGCGCATCGCCTGTCTCCGTTTATACCACCAACGTCGCCGTGCCGCAGCATCACTGGGAAAGCTGGGCGACCGACGAGCGATAGGCCCCTTGGTAGCCGCACTGCCTGATTGGGGGGCAAACGCCGAGATTGGAACTGCCCTCGACCAACTGGGTTGGCGACCTTCATCGGATCGCGAAAACGTGTACTTCTGGATCTGTCTGAGGAGCGACAAGGCCAAGAAGAACTGGCACACGACAAGGGCCATACTAGCACCAGACATGAAGTCCGAGAATGAGAAGAAACGACTGAATGCCGTCAACGCATTCATCACCTTAGGGAACGATGCAATCGTACCAGAAATGATCGCCGTCTTGAACGCGTCGGGCGATAGCACAATGGCTTCCATATACCTCAATAGCGGCAATCAAGCTCTGCATGACGCGGGCGTCGCGTGGGCTAAGGAACATGGGTACACCATCACCACCTTTAAAAGCAGCGGGCCAAGTGCAGTCTGGGCGCGATGGTGATCGCTGCCCTTAAGGCGACCTGCAAACGAACCCGGACGCGGTACCTTCGGTGCGAGACACCGATGCAGCCTCAAAAATTGGGTACCAAAGTGGGTACTAAGTTGTGGACAACATGGCAAACGTGTGGTATATGTTCGGCTAAGCTCAAAGTCGTAAACTTTGAGGGTGTCGCAAGTTCGGAACTGTGAAAAACTTGCGTCAGAGGGTCGATCAGCCTACGGAACCGAAGGTTACAGGTTCGACCCCTGTCGCCCGTATTGAAAAAGGCCTCGGCTCTGCCGGGGCCTTTTTCAATAGAGCAGGTGAGCGATAGATCAGTAGAGCAGGAGAGAGAAACTGCTCTGAAAAGAACCCCCGGACGACCGAGATCGGCCTGACCACCTGCGGTCTCCTGCTCTCCTGTTCTCCTTTCTTGCCAGGCCAAAATCGCCCCTCCATCAATGGCCGGCACTTCCCCAGCCCTGACGGCCACCGATGGGACGTAGACAACTTTTCCAAGGCTCTGCACACCGCCAACGCTCGCGCTAAGCTCTCTTGGACTTGCCTGGACTATCGGCACACCTTCGGCAGCCACTTGGCTAGCAAGGGAGAGAGCCTGTACAAGATCAGCGCCCTCATGGGGAATAGTCCAGAGATTTGCCGCATGCACTACGCCAGCCTGATACCTGAAACCCTCATCGACAGTGTCGAATTCCGTACGCAGATCCCCCTCAGGATACATGGTTGATTATCGATGCCCAGCATGATCTTTTCCGCCACTTGTGCTTCCCTATCGCCCCATTTACAATCGGAACAATCCAATAGAACCTAGCCCTTAAGCCACTAAACAAGGAGATATTTCATGAATGAACGCGACATCCAAGAGCTCGTGGGAGTTGTGCATCTTCTCGCCATGACGATATTCTCCATAACAACCCTCGTCCTCTCCATTAAATCAAGAGCTCTTCACGGCATCGGCTGGTTGATCTTGTCTCTTGTCTGCGGCTCTATCACGATGCCATTTGTCGCCTACTACACTGGAAGCACAGAATTTCGCTATTGGCTGATCCCCCTCTCATGCAGCGCTTTGCTTTATGCAATCTTCCTGTGGAAGCTATACACCAAGGGGGATCTGGCACTACAGATACGAAGACTATTTCCCTTCCTTTCCAGAAGCCCCCTCCCCCAATCGTCCCCCATCTCCGCCAGCGTTCTCCCGGGCAAAGCCTGGCTAGTAGCCGCAATAGCCTCAAGCATAGTATCGCTGCCAATTGCGTCTGGCCTTACCCTTGACGACAAATACACCATCGTTGGAGCCGAGGGAAACTTACTCCTCTTTGCCCTGTATCTACTGGGAATGGCTTCGTTCGGACTCTTCCTCCTCTCCTGCTGGACCACGCCCAACTCAACACTGAACATCAAGAAGGTCCTTTTTTCTTTTTCCGGTCGAATTCCACGCTCAGTTTTTTGGGCGGCTAGTCTTTTGATCTCCGCCATCGCGAACACAATCGGCTTGCTGCCCCAACTGGCATTGGCCTATAGCCGCCACACCGGCCCCAGTCTTCTCACCATTCTTGTCTGCATTCTCAGCCTTTCCATATACATCACATGCTGGTGGATGTTACTTGCCATCTACACCAAACGCTGGCACGACGTTTCAAGATCAGGTTGGATGTCGCTGATCTTGCTCCTACCAATTGCCGGAGCTATATGGTTCATCATATATCAAGGTTTTCTCAAGGGCAGTGAATTCGAGAACCAGTACGGTGAGCCCACCCTGATCACCCGCGCACCCTCGTAACCGCAGCTTAGTTCATCTACCACACTGTAGTTCATCTATTGACAATACATTACCCCGGCGGACTTGCACAACCGGGGTAGTGTTTGGATAGAGTCCCGATCTACAAAATCGGGACCGAAGGATGTAAGGCGGGTCTGGTGCTCATCCAGGCCCGCCGCTTTGCTTCATAAGCCCTCACCCCCCTTCACGATACGGGTCGCCTCGAAGACCTCGACTTCCGGCCGCACGTACTGGGCAAGTGGGCGGGCGGGGCGGAGGCGCGATGGCGGCCGTCACTTATTCTTGGCGATCGTCGGCGGCGAGAGGTTATAGATATATCGATTGGGACGCTGGAGAAGACCAATGCGAACATTCCGGAGCTTTTTCGCGGCCGCGGGGGCAATTGTTCTTTTGGGGAGTTTCGCCATGGGCGCACAGGTTGAAGGCGGGGGCGAAGTGATCGTGTATCCAGCGCCGGCGGGCGAAGAGGCGTCCGAGGACTTCGTCATCGAGGCCGGCGGCAAGAAGGTGTTCCCGTATGTCGCGAAAGTCTTTGATACCGTACACGGGAAAGAAGTGGCGGACCCCACTGGCTACATCGGACATCTGCCATGGGTCGCGAAGGTCACCTTCGCATCCTTCGACTTCCGCGGCCGCATCAACGTCACCGTGCGGTCGAGGCGGAAGGTCGCCAGCGCGACGGTGCGGCCGCTGTCGTACGGTATCGTGCCTGAGGTGCGCGGCAACACAATCTCCTTCACGCTCGACCGGCCGCGGCTGCTCACCATCGAGATCAACGACAGCCCGCGGCAGTGCCTGCACCTTTTTGCCAACGCCGTCGAGAAGGACGTTCCCGATCCGAAGGACCCGGCCGTGCGATACTTCGGGCCCGGGGTCCACAAGGTCAAGCGCATCATTCCCCGCAGCGGCGAGACGGTCTACATCGCCGGCGGCGCGGTGGTCATGTCCGATGGAACGCCCGGGCCGCTGATCGACGTGAGGAATGCGCAGAACGTCACCATCCGCGGCCGCGGGATACTCGACGGCTCGCCGCTGCCGCACTGCAAAGGCCAGATGATAGCCGTCGCAGGCTCCTGGGGCGTGCAGGTGCGGGATGTGATCTGCCGCGATTCGAGCTGCTGGACGGTCGTGCTGGATCACAGCCGCAACGTGCAGGTGCAGAACATCAAGGAGATCTCGTATCGGATCAACTCCGACGGGATCAACACCGTCAACTCGCAGGACGTGCGGATCGAGGGCTGCTTCGTGCGGAACAAGGACGACTCGATCGTCGTCAAGACGCTCGCCCGCAACGCCCCGGCCGAGAATATCGCCGTGCGCGGCTGCGTGATCTGGAATGACTGGGGTTACTCGCTGGGGGCGACGTACGAGATGCGCAGCGACATCCGCAACGTGCTCTTCAGCAACTGCGACGTGATCCATTCCACGCGGGCCAACAACGTCATGCCCGTGCTGGGCGTGTTCAACGGCGACAGCGCCACGGTCGACGGCGTGCGATTCGAGAACATTCGCATCGAACGGGCGGCCAATCCGCTGCTGGGGATCACGATCGCCAGGCACCCCTGGAGCAAGGATGCGACGCTGGGCAACATCCGCAACGTGACGCTGTCGAATATCACCGCCCCGCCGCACCTGCCGCCATCGCGAATCTTCGGCAGCGGCCCGTCCAGCACCGTCAAGAACGTGACGCTCGAAAACGTGCGCATCGGCGGGCGGCCGCTGTGCGGGACCGACGGCAAGAAGGCAATCAAGATCGGCAACTTTGCGGAGAACGTGACCCTTCGCTGAAGAATCAAGCCGGCCAGAACCAGACGCATGGGCCAGCAAGTCCTGTAATGCCTCAGGTCCTGGGGGGACTATCGGAATACACCGCCTGTTTCACGATGGCAGCTTGAAATACGCGTGCCAGAGTTCGGCGCGGTTGAGCTTGCCCCCCTCGGGGGCTCGCAGGATGTTCGTGCTCATGATGTGGATCGTGTCGCCGTCATCCTGGCCGCCGAAGCGGCCGGGGTTGAGCGTGTGCAGCACGTAACCCTTGAGCGATTCGGTGCCCGGTAGGTCGTACTCCTTCACGGCCGTGAAGCCCGTCGCCGCGTCGAGCGTCCACAGGTGCAGATTCCCGCCAAGTGCCGGCCGCGCGACGATGTGCCAGCCGCCCTTGCTGTCCAGCACCAGCCGCGCCGCGTCGAGCTGCAGGCCGGTGGCAAAGACCTCGGTGCTCAGGTCGTCGTGAATGCGGGCGATGTAATGCCGCGCCGGCGTCTTGGCCAGCGCCTCGCGCGTGTCGGCCCCGGCGTGCAGGTACGACAGATATGCGCAGCCATCCGGCGCGGCTACCAGGTCGTACAGGCTCGTGGCTCCATAGGCCGGGGCGAGCCATCGCCTGGAGACCCAGACGCCCTTGGTCAGGTCGTCGCACCTGGCCAGCCGCACGTGCCGCCAACTGTAGTGCGGCGGCTCAGGGTTGGCGGCCGGGTCTTCCATCGACGACTGCAACACCGCCAACGCCTTGTTGCCCCGGACGATGACCCCCGCATAGCCGTAGCGACCCTCAGGGGTGGGCAACTCGCTGTAGTGCCACTTGCCAGCCGCCTGTTCCCAGAACGCCGCGACGATGGCGTTGGCCGTGCCGGCCTTCATGTTGCTGCTCTTGGCATGCAGGAGCAGGAAGTTGCCCTCGGGGCTGGCGCCGACGCCCTCGTACGAGCACGTGCCGTCGTAGACCTTCTTGAACGCTCCGGCCGAAAAGTCCGGCCCTTTGCCACTGCGGTACGTGTGCGTGTTGGTGTACCACGACGGCGCCACCGCCCAGACGGTGCCCTCGGCCCCGGCCGCCCACGTGTAGATTCGCGGCAGGCCGCCGGCGATCCGCCGCCACTTGCCGTCGTCGCTACGGCGGAAGACTATCCCCTTCTGCGCCGCCCAGTTGTCGGTCTTGTCATCCTCCGCCCGGGCGGCCAGACCCGATGCGTACAGCGCCCCGTCGAGCTTGAGCAGCCGGCAAGTATTCCAGCCGTGAATGGTCGCCACGTCGACCTGATCGCTGACCAGCTCAAACCGCACCGGCAAAGCCGGAAGCGCCCGCGGCTTCTTTCCCGCAGGCGCAGCAACCCCAGCCGCCGCGCAGACCAGAACCATGATGACCAGTGCCCATCGCATACAGATTAATATCGACGAAATATCGACAAAGATCATGCAGAACCCGGCGGGCATAGGGCGGGGCATCCGACGTAACCCTCAGACCTAAGACCTCCGACCTAACCCCTGCTGCACTTCCTTGCACTTTGTTGTACTTTTCACAGCACATTCGAGGAGAAGGCAAACTGGTGCCTCGCTCCCAAAAGACACCAGGCCAAGGCAACAATTGTCTTTTCTTGTCTGTTTTTCGCGTGATTCAAAAAGCCAATTTATTATAAGTAATTTATTACCAATGTGTTATAACACATTCTCCATTGTCCGCCCCTTATGGCCAGACAATCCCTTCGGGCCGCGTCCTTCTCGCAACGCCTGCGGCATGGCAAAGCGTTTTGTGGCAAAAGGCGTGAATGATGGTATTCTTCTGGCGGTTTCGGCAGTGATGGAGAAGCTTGCCTTATGGCCGTGAACATCAAGAGCGAAACTCGCCGCATTCTTAACGATCCGGAGTTTCTTGCGCTCCAGCAGGGCGGGCTGGAACGTCTTGGCCGGCTATTCGCAGGCCAGACGCCGGAGAAACCCTTCGTGCTGGCCGGGCAGGTCTCCGGCGGGCAATGCAATCTTTATGATGAGCCGGAACGCTGGATCACCGAGGCTCTGGACGACCTGGCGGGGAAAGTCTCGACCCTGAAAGACGCGGATGTCTATCGTCCGCTTTCGGTTGCCCCGTGGCCTTATGGGGTACACTTCATCGACCGCATTTTCGGCGCCGACGTGTACGAACTCGATCCGGGCAATTGGCAGGTGCGCGTGCTGAAAACGCCAGTGGGCACGCTGCCCCGGCCGGACCTGGCGGCCGATCCCACCTGGAACACCGTCCGCCGCCTGGCGACGGCGTTCACCGAAGCCCAGGTCTGCGTTCCGTTCTACGGCTGTCCGGTGCTCTCCAGCGCATTGAACATCGGTCTAAACCTGTACGGACAGGAACTGTTGGTGGCGATGATGGTCGATCCCGAGGCCGCCCGCCGCGACCTGCGCGTCATCAATGACGTCATCCTCGATCTGCACCGCTGGTATCGCGGCCACGTGCCACGGGCGCAGCTCCAGATGGTCGAGACGTACGGTCGCATCCAGCCGCCGGGGCACGGGCAGATTTGCGGCTGCTCCACGCACCTGCTCTCGCCGGAGTTGTACGAGCAGTTCATCGCCCCGCTGGACGAGGAGGTGTTCGCCCTCTACGAGCACGGGGGGATGATCCACCTGTGCGGCACGCATGCCCAGCACATCGGGGCCTGGCGCGGGTCGAAGGTGTTCCGGGCCTTCCAGATGAACGACCGCGCGGCGCAGGACTTCGAGCAGTATTACGACCGCCTCCGCGACGACCAGGTGATGTATGTAAACATCAACCCCGCCATCGGCGTCTCGCGGCAGCGCGTGATGAATCATTCGCACGGCCGGCGGGTCGTGCTGATCTGAAGACGGCGGCACCTGGGGGAACAACAATCACGGGCGGGACGCCCGTGCTACTCATGGGCAAGATGCCCATGCTACTTCTCTTTGTGGCCAAGTTTCTATTTCGCCGCGGCGGACGTTCCGGCCAGGTAGCCGCTGGAGAAGGCCCACTGCAAATTGAATCCACCGCTGGGGCCGTCAAGGTCGAGTAGTTCGCCGGCGAAGAACAGGCCGCCCAGCATCCGGCTTTCCAGCGTGCGGGGATCCACCTGCGAGAGTTTCACCCCGCCGCGGGTGACCATGGCCGCGTCGAAGCCCTCGGTGCCCGTTACCGTCAGCGGGGCGCCGCCGAGCAGGTCGGCCAGGGCGTCCTGGCCGGGGCGGGGGAGCATCGCGGCGGTTGTCTCGGTCGCCACGCCGGAGAGCTTGCACAGCGTCTCGACCAGCGAGCGGGGCAGCCACTGCGCCAGCAGGCCGGCGATGGCGCGGCGGCCGTCGGTCTGGCGCAGGCGTTCGAGGCGGCCCTGCCAGACGGCGCGGTCGGCTCTGGCTTCCAGTTCGATGCGGATCGGCACAGGGTAGCGGGCCAGCAGCGCCGCCACGTCGCCGGAGATGTCCAGCACGACCGGGCCCGATAGGCCGCGATGGGTGAAGAGTATTTCGCCAGCCAGGCCGGCTTTGCTCTGGCGTGGCAGGTCGATCCAGACCCGGGCCGACGGCAGCGAGACGCCCGATATCTTGGCCGGCCACTTGTCTCGCACTACCAGCGGGACCAGGGCCGGCGTGGGGGGGACAATCTCGTGCCCCCCCTGCCGCGCCAGTTCGTATCCCAGTTCCGTTCCGCCCAGGGAAGAGTAGCTCTTGCCCCCGCAGGCCAGGATCACGGCGCGGGCCTCGATGCGTTCCTGCATGGGCGGGACGCCCATGCCACTCACGGGCGAGACGCCCGTGCTACTTTGTACGCCCGTGCCACTGCAGACTACCCCGCGCAGAACGCCCTCCTGGATCCGCAAGCCGGTGACGGGCGAGCCCAGCAGCGTCGTGACATGCAGTTCATCGAGGCGGCGATGCAGGGCATGTTGAACGTCGCCCGCCCGTCGGCTGGCGGGATAGACTCGCCATCCGTCGACGATCGTGGGTATGCCCAGGCGATCGAGCAGTTGCGGCAGGGCGCCTTCACCGAGGGCGGCCATCGCCTCGGACATGAACCGCCCCTGTCGCCCGAATCGGGCCTGGAATTGGTCGGCCGGCAGCGTATTGGCGATATTGCAGTGCCCCCCGCCGCTGGCGAGAATCTTGAGCCCCGCACGATCCATCCGCTCGATCAGCACCACGCGCCGCCCGCCCTGGGCGGCCGCGATGGCCGCCATCTGCCCCGCCGCCCCGGCGCCGACGACGGCCACGTCGAAAATCGCATCATTGTCCTGAGCTGTCACGGCAGGATTCTAGCACATACCCAGCCCTTTAATAAATACTTGGCTACTTGCGTCTGCGATAGAACGCCATCGCCATGGCCCCCAGCACAATCACGCTTAGAGTTGTCGGCTCGGGGATGACGGCGAAGACCCCGCCGGTGTCGACCACGGCCCACGCGGTATGGGTCGCGGGATCCACGCCCCAGCGCCCCAGGTCGTCCGTCAGGCCGCCGCTGCCGCTTTCGGCGAAGGCGCCCAGCGTAAAGGCCCCGGTTCCGGCCGCCGTCCAGTCTGAACCCGCATCGTGGGCCAGAAAGATATATTCGCCTGCCGCCAGAGAGTCGGCGGTATATCCGGCGGGAATCCACAGGTCGCCGACGTTGTAGCTCATCGACAGCACGTAGATGTTGCCGCCGGTGCCGCTGACTTCCACCACGTCGCTGATCAGGCCGTTCTTGCCGCCCAGGACCCCCTGAAGGGCTACCGGATTAACGCCGTCGAAAATCTCGTCGGCCGTGCGGGTGCGCCAGTTCATGCCGACGGCGGAGCCGCCGGCGTTGGTCCCGGCCAGGATGATCGCTTCGGTAGAGAGGCTGTTGACGGTTCTCGACGCCAGGCCCGCCATGCTGCCCCCCGTGGCAACGTCGGCGTAAAGGGTATGTGAGCCGGTGCCGTCAAAGGCGCCTGCCCCGGCCGTGGCATTGCCGACGGTGATGACAACGCCGTGGGTGGCGGGGGACCCGTTGGCGCCGGTCCCCAGCACGACGTTGGTTGCGGCGGCCCCGGCGGTCACGGTGACGTCGCCGTAGTCCGAGCCGGTGAACGTCCCGGTGACGCCCGGGGCAGACGTGCCGGCCGCCAGGTTCGTGCCGCTGCCCGCCAGAACCAGCCCGGCCGTGCCACCGTTGTTGACGCTCCAGTTGACAGCGTCGAGATTGCTCCCGGCGGCGCTGCTGAGGGTAGCCGTGACGCCGGTCGATCCGCCTTTGAGGATATTGCTGTGGGCGGCCGAGGCGCCCAGATTGATCGTGGCCGAGGCCAGAAGCGTCCCGTCGCTGAAGTCCTTGATCGCGATCAGGTCGGTCGTGGTCAGAATACTGTTGTAGATGCGGATGTTGTCCAGGCCGCCCTGCCATGCCTTGGCCGTGTCGGTGTCGTTCATTCCGATCCGCAGGTCGCCGGTATTGGTATCGACGGCCTGCTTGTCGATCTTCTTGGCGGCGCTGGTGAATATCGTGTCGTTGAGGCTGGTGCCGGAATAGAAGACAACATTGTTGGCTCCGGTAATCAAGCCATTATACGTGACGGCCACGAACGTCCATGTGTTGAGGGCCAGATGCACATCGGCATCGACGACGACGTTATCCACTCCCAACTTGGCGTTGTCGTTGTTCTTGATCATAAAGTCGAAACCGGGGTTGCCGCTGACCTTCGTGACGATTCGCCGATCCTGGGCGTCGTTCGTCAGGTACACCCAGGCGGTGATCGTGAACTGCGTCATCCCATTGAGGGCGCCGACGCTGGCATTGGCGAACGACGCATAGTCGTTGTTGCCGTCAAAGACCGCGCCATAGCCGGCGGTGTTGTAGGGTCCGTCGGCAGTCGAGTAGGCCGCATTGCCCACAAAAGTCCCCGTCACGGCGATGGAGCCTCGGTTGACGAGCGAACTGTTGCCGTACGCGTCGTTGAAATCGATCTCGATGAGAGGAATCGGAGTGGCCTGCGCCCCCGCGGCCAGTGTCAGAACCACCACCAGCCCCAGACCGGCCCAGCGCAAAACCGCGCCCCGGCAGACGTCCACCCATTTCGCACTCTGGTTAAGCATATCGAATCTTCCTTTGCGTAGAGATCTTCGCACAGACGCTTCACGAGGCCGTCACTGGAAGCCTACAAAGACAGGACAGTTACCCAGAACGCACTGGCCGCTAGATATAATAGACGCGATTTTCAGTCTGCCAAGTCGATAGTTTTCGGTGAAAACCGATCAGGCTTATCCTCAAAAGCATCGTGTCCGAAAGCCAAACCACAATACTTCACAACAGTGTCCATAAGCCGCTATGCCCCAATCTGTTATACGTGTCTCCCCCAGACCATCTGACCCGTCAGTACTATGGATGCTAGGATAATCCCCTATACAAAATCCGGGAGAACTCGCAGACACATTTCCTGGCCATTACGACGCTTGCCCACTGGACGGAACGTATCCGCTCGCGCTGAGCCTCAACACTGAGATGAGGTTAACCATCTAATGAATGCAAGACGTGGCTGTCACGCTGGAGTAAACAATTCGATGCGGCCTAGCGCGGCTCATTCCAGCGCTGCGTCCCCGTGGACGGGCTTTGACATGTCCTGCCGGACACGCGGATAGGTCGCCGTCACAGCGGGCTGAACGCCCGAGCATATCTGGCCCAGCGTTACTGCCGCCGTAAGCAGGCATGGATCCAGCGTGTCGACCCGCAGTCCAAATTGCTGACGCAGGCATGGCTGCAATGCCGTGGGAAGATTGTCGTAAGTGTGGAAGGGCGCCAGCACCTGTTTGAGGTTCAGCCGCCAGGGGCTCTTGCCCAGGGTGAATGTGGTCTGGAGGAGCCGGCCGTCGAGGGTGCGCTTTTCGCAGGCGTTTCTTGCTGCGTCCAGCAGCCCCAAGGCGTCCAGGACGGCTTTGAGCAGCTTGTGTTGCCGAGGCCGCCGCGATGCCATCCGCTGCTCGGCGCTGCAGCAGAAGAGGGAGGACCCGGGCGAGTTCTTTGCGGCTGGGATATCGCGCAAAGCTGCGGCCGGGCCCGTGAAGACCATATCTCGCAGGGTCTGCGTGAACAACGACTTGCCCAGGCGCATCTGCCGGGGGAGGGAAACATAGAAGTCCATGAGTTCGTAGTCCCAGCAGACCTGCCAGCGCGCGTCGAGAAACTCGTACGCGCGGACGCTGTTGACGATCACCTGCGACTGGCGGAAGGCCACATCCCACATTTCGCACCGCGCGATGGGGTCGTCGCCGCTGTTGCCGGCGGGCGACGATGAAAGCTGCGCGATCTTCTCTTTGAGACGCTGCGTCAGAGGGCTGCCCTCGGCGGCAAAATAATAATAGTGGCGGTCAAATATGGTCTGCGCGACGCTCTTGGCCTGACGAGTGAGTTCCTCGTACTTGGTGGGCAGGATGGCGTTGTGTCCGGGAAAGAACACCACAGGCCGCCGCCAGTTGCGGTCCATCAGTTCCATCAGGGCGGGAAAATCCTGCAGCTGCGGCTGGCTGGACGCCTTGGCGGCATAGCTGAGATACTCCATCCCCGTCCGCCCGCCCATCACGCCAGCCCACGTCCGCGGCGTATACTCGACCATGTGCCATGGGTACTGGAGCGCCTCAGCCACTTGGCGGCTGGTGCGACACTGGATGTCGTCGGGGCGACCGTAGGTGAAGCACTCGACATCCTCGGCGCCGAGGCGTTTGAGCATGGCGACGTTGAGCCGGCTGTCGAGGCCGCCCGACAGCGGCACGAGGATCTTGCCCGGATTGCTGCGGATGAACGCCCCGTACATACGCTCGAAGATGCCCATCATCTGGGCCTTCATATCGTCGGGCGAGCCCTGGATCTCCCGCTGAGGCAGGCAGTAGTAATACTGGGTGATGACCGTCTTTCCAGGCCCCCCGGCCGGGTCGGCCTGAAGCATCGTGCCCGAGGGCAACTGGCGCAGACCCTCCAGCACGGTGCTCTGGCCGGTGACGTATCCGCACAGGAGGTATTCGTACGCCGACAGCAGGTCGATCGTCCTGGCATGCCCGCGGCACTGCGCACTTTCAGGGCTATCGCAGACGAGAAACGCCTCCGGGGTTTCAATGTGAAACAGAGGGATGCTGCGCACGCGATCGACTGCCGCGAAGACGCGCCCGTCGGACCACCGCGCCACCAAGGCCCAGGCGCCATTGAGCGACGGGACAAAAGCGGCCAGCGCCACATCCCACGCTACGCCCTGGCGACGCAGCGACTCGGCCACAGTATCGGCCAGCGCCTGGTCGGTCAGTTGAGTCTCGCCGAACCGGGCATATCCGCGGATCCACAACTGCGGCTCGGCGCCGATTCGCCGCCCCGGCGAAAACCACCTGGCGTGCCGATCCTCCAGGCTTACGATGGATGTCCTGGCCATCAGTTCCAGCCCCTGGCTATGTGTCCTGATTCTGACTTAAGACTATATGGCTCCATCCCGCTCAACTCCAACCGGCCTTGCTCTTTCCTTCAGCCACAACTTTTCGTGGCCTCGCGGACGCCGCTGGCGTATCCTGATGGGCTATTCGGGTGACGAGCCGTCGCCGCGGCGGCGCATCGGGAGAATTGCGTGAACCTTAGCGACGTTAAGAGCTGGATCAAGCAGAACAGTCTTCGCAGCGTGGAAGATGCCTGGCTCGAGGCCATCGAACAGAACGAGCCGGCGGCGACCTTCTATGCCGTGCTGCAATTGCTCACCGCCGCCGGGCACGACCAGACCGCTACAACACTGGCGACGATGGCCGTGACCGAGTTCGTCGAGAAACTCCCCCCGGCAGAGGCGATCAAGATCGTGCGCGGGTTCCTTCCCGGCGCCCCGCCCAGCGACGAACTGCGCATGGCCGCCGCCGAACTCTACCGCAAGGCCCTGGCAGGCACGGAACATCTGGACGTGTTTCTCGCCGCATCGGGGCTGGAAGCCAATTGCTCCCTGCGACGCGCCATCGCGGCGATGGAGATCTGCCTCTGCGCGCGGCCGGGATCTTACCTGGTCAATCCGCACGAGGCCGAGCAGGTGCTGCGAGTCGAGCGATTCGACGCGGCGGGCAAGGTCTTTGAATTGACGACTCCCGGCGGCGAGGGGATCGAACTCGATCCGCCCTCGCTGGCAGACGATTACCAGTGCGCGCACGACATCGACTTTCGCGTGCTGGCCACGTTTCGCCGCGAGCAGTTGGGCGACCTGCTGGCCGGCGACCCCGGCGCAGTGTTGACAGGCATCTGCATGGCCCATGGCGGGCAGATCGACGCCGGCGCCCTCAAGGATCTTCTCGTGCCGCGACACCTCGACGCCGGCGCCTGGAGCGGATGGTGGGGCCGCGCGCGGACGGCCATCAAGAAGAGCCACCAGCTCGTCCTGGAAGGCCGCCCCGCCGTGGTGAAGTATCACCCGCACGGGCTGTCGCTGGCGGATGAATTGACCCCGCGCGTCGAGCAGGCGCGCACGCCTGCCGACCTGTACGCTGTGGCGCTGGAGTATCTGGCCCAAGCCCCCCACCGCGACACGCCGCTGGACAGCGAGTTTTCCCGCGGGATCATGAACACCCTGGCCCAGCAGGCCCAGCAGTTCCGCCAGCGACGACCCACCGACGCATTGGTGGCCACGCTGGCCGTCGAGGCGTTGGCCCACGGCGGTCTGCCCAAGCCCCAGTCGTACCCGACGGCCGCCCAGGCCGTGGCGGAACTGGCCGACCCGGCGGCGTCCATCGCCGCGCTGACGGACGTCGGCCTGCGCGGGGCGGCGCTCGATGCCCTGGCGCTGCGCGGCGACGCGGCCGAGCAGTTCACGCGGTTGTTCCCGAGGTTGGGCGTCGAGTCGCTGGACGACTTGGCGCGCCGCGCTGGACCGGCCGTCGTCGACGCGGCCTTGCGCGCGGCGCTGGCCGATCCGGTCGCCCATCTGCAGACGCTGTTGTGGCTGTGGCGAGGCCCGGCCGTGCCGGTGGCCAACTGCCCCTCGCCGCTGGAACTGCTGCCCCGCGTGCTGGGCGCGGGCGAGACCATCGCCCGCGAGGTGCTCGACGACCGCGACTTCCGCCGCGAGTCGTTCCACCACATCCGCTCGGCGCTGGTGGCCGACGACTGCCGCACCTTCCGCAAGGCTGCGGCCGAGATGACCGAGGGCGTGGGTGCGGCGATGAAACGGCGCGTCGAACGCAACGACGCCCTGAGCGAGAGCACGCGCCCGCGCCTGCTGGCGATTCTGCGAGAGCGGTTCTACAAGCTCTTCCTGGAGACCAAAGTCGCCCCCTGGCTCGACGAGACCGTGCTCTGGACCACCGAAGGCTCCCTGCGCAGCCAGGAAGCGGTCCTCAAGGAACTGGAGGAGATCGCGCTCCCGGCCAATTCCAAGCGCATCGGCGAGGCCGCCGAGAAGGGCGACCTCAGCGAGAACAGCGATTGGCTATACGCCATCGAGGAGCAGCGCCGCCTGCAGGCCAAGGTCAGCGCCCTCAAGGGCGACCTGGTGCGCGCCCGCGTGCTGCACGCCGACGACGTCCCGACCGACACCGTCAGCGTCGGCTCGCGGGTGACCCTGCGGCGATGCGGCGACGGCAGCGAATCGGACATCTCGCTGCTGGGCCCGTGGGAAAGCGACGTGGCTACGCGCGTCTTCAATTATCAGACGCCGCTGGCGTTGAGCTTGATGGGAAAGCGCATCGGCCAGCGGGCGATGCTCAAATTGGAGGGCGGCGAGGAGGAATACGAGATCGCCGCCCTGTCTGCGGCCATCGATTCGGCGGGGCGAATCAAGCCGTAATCCGCCGCGTGCGCCGCGAAAACGACTGGTCCGATTGTCGCATGGACCTTCATTGCACTTAACCCGCTGGGGGCAGCCATCTTGACGAAGGTCATATTATTTGCTTGACGTATCCTCAAGCCCCCATTAAAAATACGTCGATATTTCTGGGTAACAGCGAGTACGTGAACATGGGGCAAAGAAATGGTTAGCCTAAGGAAGGACTTACGCAACATGTCCGATTCGACAATATCCTTTCGTACCACAGTCACCATCGGTCCGGGTTTAAGCGCACCAGTGATGAGGGGCATTTGCGATTACGCCCGCCGTAACCGGTGGTTGTTGAATCTCCTGCCATGGCGGGACAAGGGCTCCACGGCAGCGGCATGGACGGGGCACGGGATTATCGCCTGTCTGGAATCTGCCCCTGAGCTGGCCGAGGGCATGCGTGCATCGGGCCTGCCCCTGGTCAACGTCGCCAATCGGTCGTTCGACGGCGTGGTGACAATTGCGCCGGACCAACCGGCGGCCGGACGAATGGCGGCGGATTATTTTCTCCAGCGGGGATATCGCCATCTCGCCCTGGCCTGCTCGGACGCCAGCCCCTGCAACCACAGTTCGATGATGGCCTTTCGCGACGCCGTCGCCGCCTCGGGCAGAATGTTCCACCTCATCACGATCGCCGGCGGCGCCCTGGACCGTGCGCCATTTCCCATGGCCGTGCTGGCCGGCAGCGACGCCGACGCGGTGACGCTGCAGAACATTGCCCTGGCGGCGGGGGTGAGCATTCCCGAGCAGTTGGCGATTCTCGGGCCCGGCGATGAACCGTTCTGGGCCGACTTGGCGCCCGTTCCCCTGTCGCAGATCGATGCCGACTACCAGCAACTGGGACACCAGGCGGCGGCGGCTCTGGAATCGCTGATGGCCGGCCGCGGGTCTGACGGGACATCGGCCGTTGTGCAGCCCAAGTGCGTGATCACGCGCCGCAGCAGCGACTGCGTGGCGATCCCCCACCGCGAGGCCGCGGCGGCGGTCACGTTTATCTGGGCACATTTCCGCGAGTCGATCACACCCGCGCACGTCGCCGGCGAAGTGGGGCTGACCCGCCAGCGGCTCGACGCCGTGCTGAAGATGCACCTGGGCAGGACGCTGGCCGGAGAGATCGAGCACAAGCGAATGGAGATGGCCATGTCGCTGCTTCGCCAGGGGCAGGACAAGGTGCGCGTCATCGCCCGCCTGTGCGGTTTCAGCAACAGCCTCTCCCTCAACCGCGCATTTCGCCGCACATTGGGCGCAGCACCCCAGCAATGGCGCCAGCAGCATCCACATCGACAGGATCGCGCCCCCGCCGTTGCCATCTAGTGTTATCAGGACCAGAGCCTAAAAAAGCGGGCGGGCCCGGCAAGCCGGACCCGCCCCGGAGTCTCAGGCGGGGGGGGACCTGAGCCTCACGTTCTATGCTACGGCTATAATCGCCGCATGTTCGGCATTCAAGTAAAATCCGTCAACATTTTTTCGCTCTCCCCGTAATAGTTCAGTCCTGCGGGGGCAAGTCGTGGCGGCGTGGTATCCGGGCCAAGTATTCATCAACGCCTGCAAAGCGGCGTTAATAGATACCTGGCGGCCTCCGCCGCGACTGTCCCCCAGGGGATACTTCTCCCCTCTCCTACGCGAAACCGGCCTCTTCAATCTTGAACTGCCGCCCGCTGGTGGAGGTCGCCACGGTGTGCAGATGATGAAAGAGCCCGCGGCAGGCCATCAGGCCCTTGTAGTTGCCGTCCTCCACCAGACGCCCCGCGTCGAAGACCAGGATGCGATCGGCCGAACGGATGGTCGAGAGACGGTGGGCGATGACGAACGTGGTCCGGTTCTGGAAAACCGCCTGCAGGGCCTTCTGCACGAGGGCCTCGGACTCATTGTCCAGGGCGCTGGTGGCCTCGTCGAGGATCAGCAGATCCGGGTTGAGCAGCAGCGTGCGGGCGATGGCCAGTCGCTGGCGCTGCCCGCCCGACAGCGCGCCGCCCCGCTCCCCCACGCGGTAGGCCAGACCCCCCGGCAGTTGCTCCACAAACTCCATCGCGCAGGCCATCTCCAACGCGCGGCGCACATCCGCCTGCGCGGCCTGAGGCCGCACGCACTTGAGGTTGTCCTCGATCGTGGCGTCGAACAGGAACGGCTCCTGCAACACCACGCCGAATCGCGAGCGATACTGCCGCAGAGAGAACCCTTTGATGTCCTGGCCGTCGATGGCGATGCGGCCGACGTTGGGATCGTAGAACCGCAGCAACAGGTTGGTGATGGTGCTCTTTCCGGCGCCGCTGCGCCCGACGAGGGCGACAGTCTGGCCGGGCTGGACGCAGAAACTCACGCCCGACAGCACCGGCTTGTCCTGGTAGGCGAACATGACGTCGTCGAACTCGGTCCGCCCCGTCAGTCGTGGGGGCAGGACGCACGTCGGACGGTCGCGGACGCTGGACTGCGTGTCGAGCACGCTGAAGAGCTGGTCGAACCCGGTGCGGGCGGAAACGATCTGCCCATACACGTCCGTCAGCGACGTGATCACGTTGACGAAGATGGCCTGGTAGGTGATGAACGCCACGAGCGTCCCGGTGGTCATGCCCCACTGGAAGACGTAGTAGGCGCCCAGGACGTGGATGGCCGCGGTGATCGTGAAACTCAGCGACGACGACATCAGCCCCAGGCGCGTCTGCTCGACGCGGGCGCGGATGAACTTCTCCTGCACCGACCAGATCTGGCGGTCGAAATCCATGTCGATGCGGTCTTCCAGGGCGTGGGCCTGGATGGTCTTGTTGCCCTGAAGCTTGTCCAGGATGTACCCGCAGACGTAGTTGTGGGCGTCGTTGCACTCGATGGTCTGCTCCCGCAGGCGCGGGCCCATGGCCTTGGCCACTATCACGTACGCCGCCGTCCCCAGCAGGATCACCCCCGTCATCGGAATGCTCAGCCACGCGCACATCGCCAGGGCGATCACCAGGGAGGTGATGTGAATGGCCATGTTCGAAAAGATGAACGAGACCATCACCCCGATGCGCACGATGCACTGCACGAACACCCGGTCGTGCAGGAAGCCCGACGGAAAGCGGCCGTGAAACCGAAGGCACAGCCTCTGAATGTGCCGGAAACTTATCGACCGCAGCTTGAAAACCACCGCCTCCTGGTCGCGGATGATGATCTTCTGAGAAATGTACCACAGGCCGTTGCGAGACAACTGCATCACCAGGAACAGCGCCATCGCCCCGGCCGCCAAGGCCAGGCTCTTTTGCGGAATGGCCACGTCGATGACGTACTTGGTGAAGATCGGACCGGCCGCCACCGCCACGGCACAGGCGGTGATGACGCTGCTGGCAAAGAGCAGCCGCCAGCGATGCGGACGAACCAGCGGCCACATCCGATGCGCAATCTCGCGCAGGGAGTATTTCTTTACCTCAAGAGAAGGTTCACGCAGTTCCTTGCCCATGGTCTTTCGCCGGACAAAGGCGGGAATTGTAACACCCCCCGGCGGCAATGGAAGAACAATCGCCGACGGGCCATGTCGATGGCGTCCCACTCACGACATTCGCGCGGGCTCGTCGACGCGGATGGGCAGCACGACGAACGGAATGCCCTGCTGATAACAGCGGCGCTGAATGGCGAAGACGATGTTGTTGTGCAGCAGGCGCGTCAGCAGGGAGTCTTTGGCAAAGACCAGTTGCCCGCCGAAGAAGACCGCCCGCGGGAATCGCTGGAGCACCTCGGGCACGATCTGCATCGTCTGCTCGACGATGTCGACCCCGACGCGGCAGAAGCCCTCGGCGTAGTGGCCCTGGGCCTGCACGTAGCCGACGTAGCGGTCGATCTCGCTCCTGATGAACGCGTTGAGGTTTTCGACTTCCTCGACGCCTTTGAAGTTGCCCGCGTCGATCACCCCCACGTTGACGAACGCGAAGTTCTGGAAGCTCTCGCCGAAGAGGCGCACCACGTTGAGCAGCGAGTGCAGGCCCACCCCGTTGAACCCGCTGACCAGCAGCACCGCCGTCTTGGCCTGGGGGTCGAACTGCGGCGCGTTGGGCGGGACAGGCGCTCTGGCCATCATCGCCGCGGTGGGCACCAGGCTGTCCAGGCGTTTGAGCAGCGCCCGGTCCGTCTGGTACTGGCGGTGGATGTACCACGCGATGGCCACCAGCGACCCGGTGATCAGCAGCGTCACCCAGCCACCCTGTTCAAACTTGAGCACCGTCAGGGACACCAGGATGAAGACGCACAGCACCAGGCCCATCCCGTTGATGGCGAAACCGCGCCGCCATCTGCCCTTGGCCTTGCGCTCCTGCCACCAGTGCCGCACCATCCCCAACTGCGACAGGCAAAACGTGATGAACACGTTGATGCTGTAGAGAATCACCAGCAGATGCACCTCGCCGCCGGTGCCGAGCATTACCGCCAGGGCCGCCGCCCCCATCAGCAAGATGCCGTTCTGCGTCACCAGGCGGTCGCTGAGCATGGTGAACTTGGTCGGGAACCAGCGGTCGCTCGACATGTTCGCCAGAACCCTCGGGCCGCCCAAAAAGCCCGTCTGGGCCGCCACGAACAGAATGGCCGACTCGCTCAGCAGCGTCACCAGCACGAACAGTCCCGCCCACGGCTGCGCCCACTGCGAGGTCATCGTCTCCAGCAGCATGGCGTTGACGGTCTTCTCAGCCGGGGGCCTGCCGAGGTTGTAGAGGATGTAACCGACCATCAGACCCACGGCCGTCAGCGCCAGCGACCAGGCCATGTATCGCATCGTGCGGCGTGCGGTCTTGACGCGCGGCTCGCGCAGCAGCGGCATGGCGTTACTGACGGCCTCGATGCCCGTGAACGTTCCGGCCCCCATGCCGTACGCCCGCAGCACGATCAGGATCGTTCCGAAGAGGCCCAGTTCCGTCACCGCGTCATGCACGTCGACGCGAGCGGCGCCCACCACCTCCGGGATCCGCCCCACGTTATCGACCACGCCGTAGACGATCGCCGCCGCGTGCGTCAGCAGGAAGATCAGGAAGACGGGAACCAGAGGCATGACCGATTCCCGCACGCCGCGAAGATTGAGCACCGTCAGGCCCACGACGCCCACGCCCGCAAAGGCCAGCTTGTACGGACCCGCGTAAGGCAACCACTCCTTGGGCAGCGAACTGAAGATCGCGTCGCTGCCGGCGGCGATCGAGACGGAGATCGTCAGCACGTAGTCGATCAGCAGCGCGCAGCCGCTGACCATGCCAAGCTCCGGCGTCAACAACTTGCTGGCGACGACGTATCCGCCGCCGCCGCTGGGAAACTGGTCGATGATCTGCGAATAACTGGCGCTGATGACGAAGACGGTAATCGCCGTTCCTATCGCCACGAAGATGCCCAGGTAGATATGCCCCTCCAACGCCAGGTGCGCCTCGGCGGGACCATAACTCGTTGAAGACAGCCCGTCGGCGCCCAGGCCGACCCAGGCAAAGAAAGCCACCAGTGTCAGGCGATGGAAAATAGACTTGTCGGAAAGGCTGTGCGCTCCGCCGACGACCAGCGTTCTGGCTCGCGAAAACAGGCTCTTGTTGTCATCCTGTGGCACTGCCGCTGCCGCCTTGGGGCTGTGCCCCGGCATAATAGGGCCGTTATGATGTCACGAATCATGCGACAATGCAAGCAACTTGAGGTTTTACCGCCGGATCGAGAAAAATATGGGATGTGTAAGCCTTAGAATCACCGATTGTTAAGATGTCTATGCCATTTTTTTCAGGTCATTCCCCTACAAAAGTTCTTGCATCATCGCAGTTGGCTGTTACCATAAGCGCCCGAGTTGCAGGCTTGAGTACTTGGCTTGGCGGCTCATAATGATCGACCCCGTTTTCGGATCGGTCCTCCCCCGGCCGGTCCGAAGCAGTGGCGGTGCTTGTCGTCCCCCCCCGCGACAGGCCCGCCTTTTTTTTCGGGGTTCTTTCGGGAATACCGGGAACCGCTTGTTTTGCGTCCCGGAAGGGACGCATCCGAACTGGATGCGCATATCGTTGGGGCGCTAACTTTTCTTTCCAGGTTTTGTAGTCGCCGCGTCGGCCGCGCCGGACTCGAGGGTCTTGCGGTCGATCCGTTCCTGGCCTTGCTTGATTTCCTCGCCGGACTTGAACGACCAGACGAGCACGTTCTTTTCGCCGCGGAGGGCGTTGGCGTAGTAGTTCACGGAGGCGACGAACTTGCCTTTCTGGTGCACCAGCACGAGCAGTTTGAGGATGGCCGACTGGTTGACGTTCTTGAACACGGCCATCTCGGGCGTCGCGACGCTCGTGCCGGGCACGTTCAGCGACGGGGCTCCGAGCAGGCGCGTGTGCTGCTCGACGCCGCCGGCGCCGCTGGCCATCTCGACCGTATAGTCGGCGTCTTCTTCCTTGGCCACCAGCACGCCGCCCTGCATCGCGATGGAGTTGCGAAACGCCAACTGGATGTACTCGGCGTTGCCGGTGCGCAGGTACGTGCAGTTCAGGAAGATCTTCTTGCCCTTGAGGGCCTCGACCTTGAACTTATCGGCAGCACGGTCCACGGCATAGGACAGCACGAGTTGGTCGGCGGCATTCTTGGCGATGTCGCCGCTGCCGGAGTTGGAGGTGCAGCCGCTCGCCAGCGTTGCCGCAAGGCCGGTCAACACGATCATTCGCGATAGCGTCATGGGAAGGTCTCCGGGAGGGCAGGTCGAGGACAACATGGTAGAGCATGCGGAGGAAAAATCAAGTCCTCGGGAATGCTTTCCTATAATGGATGGGGGCTCAGGAGGAGCGGATGGGTCGTTTTGAACATTCTCATACGGGCGCCGGGGATCGCTGCCGGTCGGGAAAGACGGCACGGGAGAAGCGGCTTCGCCAGCAAATGGTGCAGATGCGGATTCTGCTGCGCGCCGCGCGCAGTTTGAATAGGGATCTTGATCCTGATCTGGTCTTGAAGGAATTGCTAAGCGCAGCCATGCGGCTGGTTGGGGCCACCGCGGGGGCATCAGGGCGCCTGGTCGGCGATGAACTGGTGTTCAATGAGTACAATCGCAACGGCCACCTCGAGCCCATCGATTTGAAATTCCAGCGCGGACACGGGGTCCCCGGCCACGTGATGCAGACTTTCAAGCCCTATATCTGCAACGTCGTCGCGCAGGATCCTTTTGCCGACAAGGAACGCTGTGCGCAGCTGGGGGTCTACAATTTTGTCACGGTTCCGGTGATAAGCTCTTCGGGCGATCTGCTGGGCTGTCTTGAGTTGCACAATACCCGCAACTGCCGGCCCTTCAACCGCCTGGACCTGCGGGCGCTGAAGGTCCTGGCCATGCTGTCGGCTGTGGCGTTGAAGAATGCCGTCATGTCCGACCAGCACCAGGCGGCCATCGGGGCGCTGCGCAGCAGCCAGGAGAAGTTTGCCTCGCTGGCCCAGAGCAGCCCCGACTGGATCTGGGAGGTCGATCTGCAGGGGCGATACACCTATGCAAGCCCGGCGGCAAAGAACCTCCTGGGATACGAGCCGTCTGAGATCATCGCCAAGCGGATATACGACCTGATGGCGGCCCCGGAGGCGGCTCGGGTGCAAGACATGTTTTCCCACTTGTGCGCGACGCATGCCAAGGTCGACAAGGCCCAGAGCGAGGTTATCCATCGAGACGGGCATCGGGTCGTGCTGGAGACCAGCGCCGCGGCCTTCTTTGACGCTCAAGGCAAGTACCTGGGATATCGCGGGATCTCGCGAGACATCACCGACCGCAAACGCCTCCAGGAAACGCTCGAGGCCGCAAACGAAAACCTCGAGCGGCGCGTGAGCGAGCGTACGGCCGTGGCGAACTGGCGAGCCCGCCAGCTCCGGGCGCTGGCCAGCGAGATCACCCGCGCCGAGGATTACGAGCGGCGGCGCGTCGCCCACGTGCTGCACGAGCAGCTTCAGCAGTTGCTGGTGGCCGGTCGCCTGCGCGTCGAGGACCTGCTGCGCAGCCGCCCCAGCCCCACCCAGCAAAACCTGCTGGGGCGCGTCCACGATATTCTGCGCGAGTCGATCGAGACCTCGCGCACGCTGGCGGTGGAACTGTACCCGCCGATCCTGCACGAGCTGGGTCTGCCGGCCGCCCTGGAATGGCTGGCCCAGCAGATGCAGGAGCGTTACGGCCTGGACGTCCACGTCGAGGCCGACCCCCAGGCCCAACCCGAGGACGAGGACCTTCGGGGCTTCCTCTTCCAGTCGGCCCGCGAGTTGCTCTTCAACGTCGTCAAGCACGCCCACGTCAAGGAGGCGTCGGCGAAGCTTTCGATCAATCGCGACGCCCGCGTGGAGCTGGCGGTGGAAGATCATGGGATCGGGTTCGATCCCCAGTCGCTCCAGAGCGGCGAAGGCGAAGACGGCGACAGCGTGGGCTTTGGCATCTTCAGCATCCGCGAGCGCATCGAGGCCCTGGGCGGGGCCATGGAGCTGACCAGCCACCCCGGCGACGGGACCCGAGTCGCCGTGACGGCGCCGTTGCGCGGGGCGGTCTACCCGCACCGCCGCGTGGCCGGCGTGGACGGCATGGTCGGCTCGCCCGACGAGCGGATCGGCTCGCTGCGACGCGTGCTCTCCTCGGCGCCGCCCAAGCCGGGCAAGATCCGCGTGCTGCTGGCCGACGACCACGCCATCATGCGACAGGGCCTCGCGACGCTGCTGGAGGGCGAGGAAGACATCCAGGTCATCGGCGAGGCCAGCGACGGGCAGATGGCCGTGGACCTTGCCGGCGACATGCACCCGGACGTGATCATCATGGACGTGAGCATGCCCGGCCTCAACGGCATCGAAGCCACGCGGATCATCCGCCGCCAGTCGCCCCATGTGGCGGTCATCGGCCTGTCTATGCACGAGGACGCCACCATCGCCGCGGAGATGCGCGAGGCCGGGGCGGATTCCTACCTGACCAAGGGCGGGCCCAGCGAGGACCTCATCAACGCCATTCGCGAATGTGTCGCCGCCGCCAAGACCTGAGACCACATATCCCAACGTTATTGTATAATTTCGTATTATAGAAGCCCCCCTTGACAGGCCGCGATGGAGGTCCTAAGGTTTGGCCTTTTCCACAGCAGTTGGAGACGTTCCATGCGAGATGGTGATCTGACATCCGCCGATGTGGCCGCTTTGCCGGCCAGTGAGTTGATGCGCCGCGAGTGGGCGCCCTGCCGGTACAACTGCCCCGTGCACGCCGACGTGCGGGCGTACATCGAACTGGCCGCCATGGGCCGCTGGCACGAGGCCATCGACGTCATCCGCGAGGCCCTGCCCTTCGCCTCCGTCTGCGGGCGCATCTGCCATCACCCCTGCGAAGGCAACTGCCGCCGCAGCGACGTCGACGAGCCGGTGGCGATCCGCGAGGTCAAGCGATTCGTCAGCGAGCGACAAGGCGCTGCCGGCGCGAGCGTCCACAAGGTCAAGCAGGACAAGGCCAAGATCGCCGTCATCGGCGCCGGGCCGGCCGGAATGGCCGCGGCGCTGGACCTGGCCAAACTTGGCTATCGCCCGACAGTGTTCGAGAAGCAGCCTGTCGCCGGCGGGATTCCCGTCTCGGCGATTCCAAAGTATCGCCTCCCGCGCGACGTGCTCCAGCAGGACATTGACTGGATCTGTGCCCACGGCGTAGAAGTGGTCAAGAATTGCACCATCGGCAAGGACAAGACCATCGCGCAGTTGATGAAGGACGGCTTCAAGGCCGTCGTCGTCGCGACGGGCCTGTCCACCAGCCGCATGCTCCCGCTGCCCGGGGCGAACAACCCGCGAGTCTTGCCCGTGCTGGATTTCCTGGCCGCCGCCGCCTTTGACCGCCCCGTCGACATCGGCAAGAACGTCGTCGTCATCGGCGGAGGCAATGTGGCGATGGACGCCGCGCGCACGGCAGTACGGTACGGGGCCACCCAAGTCCGCTGCGTGATGCTCGAGACGCACGAGGAAATGCCCGCGTTTTCTTGGGAGGCCCGCGAGGCCGAAGAAGAGGGCGTGGCATTCGTGCATCGCCGCGGACCGGTCGAGGTGGTGACCGGCGGCGGCAAGATCACCGGTCTCAAGACCCGCGGCGTCACGCGGGTGTTCGACGAGCAGAAGCGGTTCGCCCCGGCGTATGACGATGCCGACGTGCAGACCCTTGAGTGCGACACGATCGTCTTTGCCATCGGCCAGGCGCCGGACTGGGGCTTTGCCCAAGGCAGCGGGCTCGATGTGGTCGACGGGCGGCGGCTGACGTTCAACCCCGCCACTCAGCAGACCAACGTCGAGGGCGTCTTCGCCTGCGGCGAGATCGTCACCAAGCCCGGCTCGGTAGTCGAAGCCTGCGCCTCGGGCCAGCGCGCCGCCAAGGCCGTGGACATGTTCCTGTCCGGACGGCCGATCTCCATCGACGATGCTATCCCGCCGGCGATCGACAAGATCGACGCCGAGACGGCGGCGCTGGTGAAGAAGGTCGCCCGCAACCCCGTGCCGACCGAAGAGCCCGATGTCCGCAACAGGGTCTGGACCGAGACCGATCATAATTATTCAGACGAGGCGGCGCTGGCGGAAGCCCGCCGCTGCATGAGTTGCGGCGCCGGCGCGGAGGTGCTCGTCGACAAGTGCGTGGCGTGCCTGACGTGCCTGCGCGTCTGCCCGTTCGACATCCCGGTGGTGACGGACGTGGCCCGCATCAGCTCGGCCCTGTGCCAGGCCTGCGGCATGTGCATCGCCGAGTGCCCGGGCAACGCCATCATCGCCCGCGGCTGGGATGTTAAGGCCCTGGTCGAACGCACAAAACTCGAATTGGCCGCCATCAAGGGCCCGCGGAAGATCGTCGCCTATGTCTGCGGGCATCACAGCCCGGCAGCCGCCTGGGCTGGCACGCTCGAGGATGCGATCGCCGGCGTGGCGGAGATTTATCTGCCCAGCATGAGCCGTCTGTCAGCCGCCGAGATGCTCCATGCCATCGAGAACGGCGCCGACGGCGTGATCGTTGTCTCATGCACCAGCGGGGCCGACCGCTACCCCGGCGCGACCGAGCGAGTTCACAAGCGCGCCGCCCAGGTGCAGCAGTTGCTCAAAGATATCGGAATGTCGACCGACAAAGTGCAGGTCGTCGACGCCGCCGACCAGGGCCGCGCCGCCATGCGAGAAGCCATGGCCGCCGCTGCGGACAAGATACAGCAGTTGTGAGTGGTGAGTTGTGTGTGGTGAGCAAGAACAGCAGGTTGTGATTGCTGAGTTATGCGTGGCGAGCAAAAACTCGCCACTCACCACTCACAACTCACAACTTTTCAGGAGCCAGAAATGATCGTTGCTGAACGCAAACCGATGGACGAGATTCTCCAGATGCTCCTTCCGTACAAGAAGGTGCTCGTGCTGGGCTGCGGCGGGTGCGTCGCGGTCTGCCTCACCGGCGGCGAACGCCAGGCCGAAGTGCTGGCCACGCAGCTTCGCATGGCCGCCAAGGCCGCAGGCAAAGAGATGACCGTCGAGTTCGACTGCATCACCCGCCAGTGCGAGAAGGAATTCTTCGCCAACCTCAAAAAGCCCCTGGGCGACTACGATGCGGTGCTGTCGATCGCGTGCGGGGCGGGCATCCAGTACGCCGGCGAGCAGGCCCCGGCCACGCCCGTGCTGCCGGGCATGAACACCACGTTCCTGGCCAGCAACGTCGGCAAAGGCATCTGGGAAGAATACTGCCGCGGGTGCGGCGACTGCATGCTCGGCTGGACCGGCGGCATCTGCCCCATCGCCAAATGCTCCAAGAGCCTCGTCAACGGCACCTGCGGCGGGACCAACAAGGGCAAGTGCGAAGTGAAAGCCGACATGGACTGCGGCTGGCTGCTGATCTACAAGCGCCTCAATGAGCTGGGCAAACTGGGCGAGTACCGCACCCTGCGGGCAGCCCCGGATTATCGAAAAGACCGCGGCAACGGCGTGCGCCGGATGGTGCTGGCCGAGATGACCGACGACCAGGAGAGCAAGTAATGAGCGCACCCGTGAGTAAGTTCCAGGCCGACCTGCTGGCAGGCAAGTTCGTTTTCACCGGCGAGATCGGCCCGCCCAAGGGCGTCAACATCGAGCCGGTCATCCATGAGGCCGTCGAGTATCTCCACAGCGGCATCGTGTCGGCGGTGAACGTCACAGACAACCAGACAGCCGTCATGCGCGCCAGCTCAGTGGCCGGCGCCAAGCTGCTGCTTGAAAAAGGCATCGAGCCGGTGCTGCAGATGGTCACGCGCGACCGCAACCGCATCTCGCTCCTGTCGGACGTGCTGGGCGCCTACACCCTGGGCGTGCGGAACGTGTTGGTCCTCACCGGCGACCACGTCACCATGGGCGACCACCCGCAGTCCAAGCCCGTCTATGACCTCGACTCGGTCGGCATGCTGATGGCCATGAGCAAGCTCGAGGCCGGCACCGACCTGGGCAAGGACATGAAGGGCAACGACAACAAGCTCGACGGCGTGCCGACGTTCTTCAAGGGCTGCTGCGTCACGCCCTGCGCCGACGAGGTCGAGCCGCAGATCATCAAGCTCGAGAAGAAAGTCGAAGCCGGCGCGCAGTTCGTCCAGACGCAGGCGGTGTACGAGCCGGCGGCCTTCGAGAAGTTCATGAAGAAGATCCAGCACATCAAGGTTCCCGTGCTGGTGGGCATCGTGATGCTCAAGAACGCGGGCATGGGCAAGTACATGAACAAGTCCGTCCCGGGCGTGGTGGTGCCGGACTGGATCATCCAGAAGCTCACCGACTGCGCCAAGGAAGACCGCGAGAAGGTCTCGATCGAAATCTGCGCCCAGCTCGTGCGCGAGATGAAGGGCATGTGCCAGGGCACGCACTTCATGACGCTGGGATGGGACCACTGCGTCCCGGCGATCATCCAGCAGGCGGGACTGGCGTAGGGTTTCTACAGCATTTCCGCGATCTGCACCGCGTTGAGGGCGGCGCCTTTGCGGATCTGGTCGCCGCTGATGAACATGTCGATCCCGCGGCCTTCGGGCTGCGAGAGATCCTGGCGGATGCGCCCGACGAGCACGTCGTCGTTGCCGCTGGCGTCCAGAGGCATGGGGAAATAGTTGCGCTGGCGGTCGTCGACGATCTTGACGCCGGGGGCTCTTGAGAGAATCTCGCGCACGTCCTGCTCGCTGATGGGATTCGTGAACTCGATGTTCACCGACTCGCTATGGGCGCGCATCACCGGCACGCGCACGCAGGTGGCCGTGATGCGGATCTCCGGGCAGTGGAATATCTTCCGCGTTTCCTTGACCATCTTGGTCTCTTCTTCGTTGTACCCGTCGGGGCCGATCTTGCTGTTGTGACTGAAGACGTTGAAGGCCGCACTGTGCGGCAGCACCTTGGGCGTGAAGGCCTTGCCATCCAGGAACGCGCGGGCAGCCTCGTCGAGCTCGGCCATCGCCGCAGCCCCGGCGCCGCTGACGGCCTGGTACGTGCTGACGACCAGCCGCTTGATCGGGTTGACCTGGTGCAGCGGCCAGACCGGAACGTTCATGATGATCGTCGAGCAGTTGGGGTTGGCGATGATGCCCTTGTGCCTCTTGATGTCGGCGGGGTTGACTTCCGGAATCACCAGCGGAATCTCCGGCACCATCCGGAACGCCGAGGTGTTGTCCACCACCACCGCCCCGGCGGCCGTGGCGAAGGGGGCAAACTGCTTGGAAATGCTCCCGCCGGCCGAGGCCAGCACCAGGTCCACGCCGTCGAAGCTCTTGTCGGTCAGTTCCTCGACCGTCAGTTCCTCGCCGCGGAAGGGCATTTTCTTTCCGGCCGATCGGGCCGAGGCCAACAGTCTGAGGCTGGCCAAGGGGAAGTTTCGCTGTTCCAGGATGCGGAGAAACTCAACACCCACGGCGCCTGTGGCGCCCATGATGGCCACTCGGGGCAGTCGTGCACTGGATGACATTCTTTCACCTCAAAATAGACGGTCCGCGGCGCCCTGCCGCGAGCTGAGCATCGTAGCATAAACTTCCTCCGCCTCCAATATCCCGCGCGGCAAGAAAGTGATGCCTCCGTTACGGGTCGTGTCGTCCCTTGGGGACGACACGCGTATCCCCCGTAACTGAGGCATTACGCAAGAAAAGACTCCCCCGATGCAATTTATCGCTTGACCGCCCGTTGAGCGAATATGACGATGTTCGGCTTGCTTTCGAGCCGTCAAGACGATTTCCACGCACGAGCACCGGAGTCAGGACAGCGTTATGCACGCGGTGTCGCGGGCCCGCCTGCCCTGCTGCCGGTTTTACTGAAAGGGTAGCATCGTGAAGAAGACTGCGATTCTGTTGCTGACTGCGGCGATCCTGGTTGCCTTCTGCGCCACCGACGTCATGGCCAAACCCAAAAAGGGCGGCAAGAAGAAAAAGGGCGGCAATGAAGCCGCCGTGGCTGAGGTCAAGACCCTGGCCGGCACCGTTACCGGCGTCGATGACAAGGGCGTTGTCACCGTCAAGGCCGACGACAAAGAAGTGAAAGTCGCCACCGATGACAAGACCGCCGTCACCGTCGACGGAAAGGAAGCCAAGGTTGCCGACATCAAGGCCGACATGACCGTCACCGTCACCCCCGCCGAAGGCACTGCCACGAAGATCGAAGCCGTCGCGGCCAAGGCCGAAGCAAAGCCCGCCGAGAAGGCCGCGGAGTAAGTTCAGGCTGATTAACAGTCAAAACCGCCGGCTGGGCATCCGCGCAGCTGGCGGTTTTCTTTTGCCAATTCCTCTAGCCCCTCTGCCGGCTATGA
Source organism: Phycisphaerae bacterium (assembly GCA_039683615.1). Lineage (GTDB taxonomy): Bacteria > Planctomycetota > Phycisphaerae > SM23-33 > SM23-33 > JAJFUU01. The sequence continues at coordinate 99,909 of JBDKRA010000049.1, read as the reverse complement.
TTCTCTGGACACTCCAAGAGAGGGGAAACACATGAAGAACCACCTGCTTATCATGACAGCGGCCGCCATCGCCTTTTATGCCATCGCGGTCAATGCTCAAACCACCGCAGCGGCCGACACTACGGCTGACTATTCGGGCGTCATCATGAGAATCGATCCTGGCAACTCCGTCGTGATCAAGGTCAGCGATAAGGAAATCAGCATTCCCACCGACAGCAAGACCGTCATTCTCATCGACGGGAAGGAAGGCCGCGCGATCAACCTGGCCAAGAATATGCCCGTAACGGTCAGGACCATCAACGGCACAGCCGTCCGCATCGTAGCCACCACCCCGCTGCGCCCCGTTGAATAACCGATTCCGCGGACGGAAGATCAACCTTTGCGCCAAAGGCGCGGCAGCATGCTGACGATGAACCAGACTGTCGCGCAGAGCACCACCGTAGCGCCAGTGGCGGTGCGGGCCCAGGGCTGGGCCGAGATCAGCAGGCCCGCGATGGCTGAGCTGACGGCGATCGCCAGGGCCCACCAGAACATGCCCCCGGCCGAGCGGGCAAAGTTGCGTCCCGCGGCCGCCGGCACGATCAGCATCGCCGTCACCAGGAAGACGCCGACCGTCCAGACGGAGAAGATCGCCACCACTGAAAGCAGTCCGGCGAAGATGTATTGGTAGATGCGCGAGCGGATGCGGTGCGCCGCCGCCAAGGCCGGGTTGAGGGCCACGTACAGCATGCGGTTGTATCCCACGGCCTCGAAGACCATCAGCACCAGCAACATCCCCGCCAGGGAGACGATCTCGGCGTCGGTAATCGTCAGGATGTCGCCGAAGAGGTATTTCTGAATGTCGCGGGACAGGCCCGGCTCGCGCTTGATAATCGCCAGGCCAAAGGCGATGGCGGCCGAGAAGAACACGCCGATCACCGCATCCATCGACAGCGTGGTCCGCCGCCCCACCGCCACGATCCCCAGCCCCACCAGCGCCGCAAAGCCCGCCATCGCCAGATGCGCGTCGAGGCTCAGGATCAGCCCCAGCGCGATGCCGGCAAAAGCCGAGTGGCTGATCGCGTCGGAGAAGAACGCCATGCGGAAGTTCACCACCTGAACGCCCAGCGACGCCGTCATCGGCGCCAGCAGCACCAGGGCGATCAGGGCCTGCTGCATGAACCGCTGCTGCATGCACTCCAGCGGCAGGGCCCTGCCCACCAGGTCGTAGAGCCAGGACAGGTCAGGCATGATGATGCTCCTGGCAGCAGTCGCGGTGCAACAGGGCCAGGTTCGCCAGGCCCAGGTGGATCCCGAACGTCGAGGCCAACACCTCCGGCGTCAGCGCCTCGAGCGTGGGCCCCTGCCCCGTCACGCGGCGGTTGAGGCAGATGACGTGCGAGGCGTGGGCTGTCACCAGCGACAGGTCGTGCGTGACCATGATCTGCGTGAAGCCCTTCTGGGCCCGTAGCGTCTCGAGCAATTCGCACAGGAGATTCTCGCCGGCAATATCCACGCCGCTGGAGGGCTCGTCCAGGATCAGGACCTGCGGGTCTTCGAGCATCGCCAGCGCCAGCAGCACGCGCTGCAGTTCCCCGCCCGACAAGGCCCCCACGCGCCGCCGCGACAGGTGCTCGGCCTTGACCTGCGCCAGCACCTCTGCCGCCCGCCGGCGATGCGCCACCCTGACGCCGAACCACAGCGGCAGGCGCTGACGCCCCATCGACAGCAGCTCCATCACCGTCAGCGGCATCGCCCGGTCGAAGTCCAGACGCTGCGGCACGTAGCCCAGGCGCACGGCGCTGGCCGCAGCCGGCTCGTCGCCGACGCGGATGCTCCCGGCGAAGGGCACCTGTCCCAGCAGCGCCAGCAGCAGCGTGGTCTTGCCCGCGCCGTTGGGCCCGATGATAGCCGTGGCGCTGCCGGCAGGAACCTCGGCCGTGATCGACTCGAGGATCGTCACGCCCGCCAGCGTCACGCTGACGGCGTCAAAAGTGATCGAAGGCGAAGGCATCTTCAGGGTTTCTTCTCGCCGCCAAGCACCCGCTCGAGCGTCGCGAGGTTGGCCGACATAGTCGTTTCGTAATAGTCCAGCGGAGCATCGGTCGGGCCGCCGGCCACCGGATCCAGCACCGCAACCGGCACAGCGGCCTCGCGTGCGATGGCCTGGGCAGCCCGAGCGGAATATTGCGGTTCGGTGAAGACGGCCGCCGCCCCGCTGCCACGAACGATCTTGATGATCTTGAGCATCTCCGCGGCCGAGGGCTCCTGCCCCGGCGCCTCCTCGACGACGGCAACGATCTTGAGCCCGCAGTCGCGCGCGAGGTAGTCGAACACGGCGTGCTCGGTCACGATATTCTTGCGCGGGAGCCCCTTCACCCTGTCGGCAAATCTTTCGCCCAAGGCCGCCAGACGATCCTCATACGCCCGCGCGTTTGAGGTAAAGAGCCCCGCTTCGGAAGGCGCCAACTCGCTCAGCGCAGAGGCGATGTTGGCCACGACCATGACTGCCATCTTCGGGCTGGCGAACAGGTGCGGATTGATTCCGCCATGTTCGTGATGGTGATGGGCGTCGGCCTGGTCTTCCGGCGAGCCCCCTTCTTCAGCGGTCATCTGCAGCAGTTCCGCCGGCGGTATGCTCTTGGACGTGTCGATGACCCGCACCTTTGGGCCGGCCTTGTTGAGCATGCCGGAAAGAAACTCTTCCATCCCCAGGCCGTTGATGATCAGGGCATCGCAGCCGGTGATGGCCTGCATGTCCTGTGGCGTCAGGACGTAGTCGTGCGGGCACCCCGCCGACCCCGCGGCCGCCATCTCCAGCAAGATCGTCTTGCTCCCGGCCGCCACGTTCCGCGCGAACAGATACGTGGGAAAGGTCGTGCACAGCACGCGAACCTTCCCGTCTGCCGTTCGCGTGGCGGGAGCGGGCTTTCGCTGGCACCCCGTCGCCGCCAGCAAGGTCGCCGCTACCGCAGCCAGAAGTATTGTTCTCATGGGATCGCCTTCCTATGGGAGATAATAGGAATGCATTATCGATAAGTCAACCGCTTCTCTTGTGCGTGGCGTAGCCCTGGCGGATAGTCTCGTTCTCGAAGTACGGCATGACGCAGTTGACATGGCCGGCGTAGTGCTTGTCGGCCACCTCGCGGGATGATTCAAAGGGATCGTTAGTCCGCCCCAGCCAGGCGCGGGTCTGGGCGTCGAGATCAGCTTGCATCGCTGCGTGGGCGGGCGAGCCGACAAGGTTGGTCATCTGCATGGGGTCGGCCTGATCGTCGAACAGCACCCAGGGCCGGTCTCGCAGCGTCGCATATGTGTGCCGACTCGTCACGACGCCGCGCCACACGCCGTAAGAGTAGTTCTCCGGCATCACGGGGAAGCTGATGAGCTGGCTGTGCGGGGCAGCCGAATCGTCCCCCAGGAAATACGCCCACAGATCCTGTCCCTGCACGCCCTCGGGGGCGGCCAGCCCCGCCAGGTGCAGCAGCGTGGGCATGTGGTCGACGATCCCCACCGGCGCGGGCGCGACGCGACCCGCCGGCACCTGGCCATCCCATCGCACCAGCAGCGGAACGCCCACCGACTCGCGATACGGTTTGCACTTCCAGCCGCGGTTGTGATTGAAGAGCATGTCGCCGTGGTCGCTGGAGAAGACGACGATGGTATTGTCGGCGATGCCGGCCGCTTCGATGGCGGCCATCAGGCGGCCGAAGCAGTCGTCCAGTGCGCTGACGTGCGCGTAGTAGCCCGCGATCTGCTCGCGCTTGGCGCGGTCTTCTTCGGCCGTGGGGCCCGGGCCGCTGCCGCCGTGGACTCGCCCCTGGCGGGCCGAGGGCATAAGCTCGATGCTCTCGGGCGGGTACATGTCCAGGAATCGCTGGGGCACCTGGCGGTACGGGCAGTGCGGCGGGCCCCACGAGAGCATCAGGCAGAATGGATCGCGCTGGACCGCCTTCTGCTGGAGATAGCCGATCGCCAGATCGGTCTCAGCGTCGGGCATGTATCCGTCCACCCAGACCGGATCGGGGCTGTCGCCCGTGTAGTAGTAGCCGTTGAGGTACGAGTGGTGGCAGTTGTACGAAGCCCAGAAGTCATCGAACCCGCGCCGCCGCGGCCCGGGCGGCGTGAAGGCCCCGCGATCCTGCACGTCGATATGCCACTTGCCGACGTACCCGCAGCGATAGCCCGCCTCGTTGAGCACGTCGGCCAGGCACCGCACATCGGTGCGGAGCATGATGTCATTGAACACCAGCCGGTGCGTCAGCGCGTGCAGCCCCGTCAGCAGCGTCGCCCGCGACGGCGAACACACCGGCGTGTTCGAAACCGCATTGGTGAACCGCGTGCCCTGGGCGGCGAAGGCGTCCAGGTTCGGCGTGTGAACGCGCTCGACGCCCGCGCAGCCCAGGGCCGTCGAACGCATCTGATCGGCAAAGACGTAGATGATGTTCGGCTGGGGCATGATGTCATTCTACTGCTATGCCTGCGTAAAGGCGATTGTCGGGCAGGCCAGGTGGAGGTACAATTTCTGACAGAGGAGCAGAAGCATGCAACCGCCTCCGCTTAATGGGGTCCCGCGCAGGAAGATTCCATTGTTTCCGTTCATCTGGAGCGGCGCAGTTTTGGCGGTTTATCTCGTACACTTCCTCTATTGTCTTTCTTCCGGGCAGGATGTGGAACTTCGGCTTTTCTATTGCGCTTTGACAGCCTCGATCCCCTTCGGGACGGCTATCGGCTGCGGAATCCTGGTCTGGTGGCTTGCACGACAGCCCATCAGCGGCCTCCGGAAAGCATGTTTCATGGTGTTGTCTATTGCCGTGGCCATTCCGATCATCCTGACCAGCGGATTCGTCTGGCTCTTGACGCACATGGCGCCATGAGCCACTGGAGAGGGCATGAAGCGATCAGACAAACTGCTGGTGACGGCGACGCTCGCAGCGGTTGTTTTGGTTATCGCCTTCGTGTGGCTGCTGGCGGTCCCTCGCTACGAGACTTCCGAGAAGCTCCTGTCAAGCCGCGCGCGGCTGGTTGAAAGATGGTACATCAGGACCTTTCCGCCTTTCGTCTGGACTGGCCAGCGCATTCTCGACGAGCAAACCCTCTGGTTCGATGGCGAGGTGGCCTGGTCCTCCAAGGCCGAGAATCGGCTCAGCGAGGGGATCCATGTTTCACCGGATAATCGCTGGGCCGTCATCGAGGATTGGATGCACGACAGACCGCTGATCATCTTGAACCTTTCCGGTCCTCCATCGGCCAAGGGACAGCGCGTGATGGTGAACGATCCACAACCGAACGAGGTCATGCATGATTATGTCTATTCGCTCGGTTTCGTCAGGTGGAATGACGATTCAAAATCATTTCTCGCCGCCGCTACGGGCACAGATTGGAATGCACAGAACGACATGGTGGCTTGGCGCGAACTGTGGAAGGTATCCCCCGAGGATGGCCGGGCGGAACGTGTGAAGCGATTGGAGCGGCCATGGCAGCAGAATCGCGACAGCATTCCATGGCCTGAATGACGCGCTCCGCTGCACATGATCCTTCGGCCTGCCCGCGAGGCGTTGGGTCTGCGCATGGAAACGGGCGGCCGGAGCCGCCCGTCGAGAGTTAACAATCAAGCAACGCAACTATAGTGCACGTCGCTTACGGAGCAAGGCCAAACCGCCCAGAACCAGCAGGCCCATCGTCGCCGGCTCGGGAATCGGCTGTTGGCTGATCTGCAGACCCGTCAGATCCGATTCACCTGTGGTCTTGTGCCATGTCCCGCTGATCGAGCCCGAACCGTCCGTGGTCACGGTAATGAGCACGCCGTTTTGAGTCGCATGGTAAGAGGTTCCGTTGACCGTCAACCAGGCGGTCTGGTCCTGCCAAGTGGTGAACTCCTGACTGGTCACAAACAATTTCGTTTCGGTATTGGCCAACAACCCGCCGATCGTGAAACCAATGTCTCCGTAGGTGTTTGCCAGGAAGTCGCTCCGAAGATCGCCGACCCCGGTGCCCCAACCGGTGGCGTCATAGGAGTAAACTGTTCCAGTGAATGAAATGTAGGCGCTGGTGGCCTGCCCCGTCACAGTGTCCAGCAAGCCTGTAAAACTTGGGTTGCTCTCAGAGCCCGGATAAGCCGCGGCGCTGCGGGCATCCCAGACATTCAGTCCGTAGCTGCCAAACGCCGCCGGATCAGCCGCAGCCGCCAGGGCGTCCACACCAGATACAACGGGGCTGGTGGGGGTACCGAAATCGAGCCGGACCAACGCCGCTCCCGCTCCCGAAGCCAACACAAACACAATGGTCACAGCCACAACTGTCATCAGTGCTTGCTTCATAGGCCTACTCCTTATTTTGCGCCTAAACGCAATATCTCCGCAGTAATGCGATTTTGAATGCGTCCCGGCCCTGACCTCTACTCAGGGCGAAGATACTCCTATCTACAAACGTGACGTCCAAACTATAAGCCCTCCCAGGGGAATTGTCAAGCCAACACTTTCTGGCCCGAAGCAGCCGCACCCGCTCTCAGGGCAGCGTCTTCTTCCACTCCAGCACCAGGGTCTTGAGGCGGGCGACGACCTCTTCATGTTCGGCGGCCACATTCTTTCGCTCTTCGCCGTCGGCGGGGATGTCGTAGAGCTCGGCGCTGCTGCCGTCGGGATTGACGAAGAGCTTCCATTTGCCGTCGCGCACCGCCAGCTTGGGCGGGTGGTAGTTCTTGTTGCCAGCCACGCCAAAGCGCCATTCCCAGAAGATCGGCCGCGTGCGCGGGCGGCTCTTGCCGGTCAGGATATCGGACACGTTCTCGCCATCGGCCTTGACGCTCTCGGGCACGGCCGCCCCAGCCAGGCTGCACATCGTCGGCAGGAAGTCCACGGCCGTGAGAACCGAATCCTTATCTACCTTGCCGGCAGGGACGCGCCCCTTCCAGCGCGCGATGCACGAGGTTCGCAGGCCGCCTTCGTACAAGCTGCGCTTGCGGGCGCGGAACGGTCCGGGGCTGCCCATGCCCGCGTTGGCGGCGTTGCTGATGCGATAATCTTCCGGGCCGTTGTCGCTGGTGAAGAAGATCAGCGTGTTGTCGGCCAGACCTTCCTTGTCGAGCCAGTCGAAGAGGCGGCCCAGGGCCTTGTCCATGCCGGTCACGGCCGCGGCGAAGACCTTCATCTGCGACTTGAAGTTCTTCGACGAGCCGGCGTATTGCCGCATGTACGAGGGGAAATCTTTGGGGTCGGGGTCAAGGTCCCTGTAGAACGCCAGTTCTTCGGGCGTGGGTTTGAGCAGCGCGTGGGGCACGAGGGTCCAGAGGTTCACGTAGAACGGCTTTTTGTAGCCGGCGCCCTTGCCGGCCTCGATGAACTTGATCGTCTCGTCGACCATCAGCCCCGTCGAGCGGGCACGGAAGTACTCTTGTTCTTTCTCGCTGCCCAGTTGCGGTCCGGTCGAGTTGACGGTCTTGGACACGTCGATGCCGTACTCGGTCGGCGCCGGGGCGCCCTGGCCGTGGCCGAGGTGCCACTTGCCGAAATGCCCCGTGCGATAGCCGGCCTTTTTCAGCAGACCCGGCAGCGTGGCGGCGCGGGGATCAAGCCAGTTGGGCATGCCGCGTTGTTGGTTCTGTGCATGATCAGCGAAGTGCCCGTGAATCTTGTGCCGCGCCGGGTAGTGGCTGGTCATGAACCCGCAGCGGCTGGGCGAGCAGACCGGCGAACTGGTATACGACTGCGTGAAGCACGTGCCCTCGCGCGCCAGGCGGTCGAGGTTGGGCGTCTTGATGTACGGATGCCCGCCGAACAGGTGCGGGTCGCCCCAACCCAGGTCGTCGGTCAGTATGAAGATGATGTTCGGCGGCGCGCCCCCCGCCGCGTCGGCGACGGCCAGCAACCTCGCCACCGGCAGCGTTGCTGCGGCGCCAAGCGCGGCGGATTTCAGGAATGCACGACGCGTGAAATGTTCATTCATGATCTCGCTCCGAATCGGTTCTGCCGCGGGACAAGCCCCGCCGCTAACGGTCAAAGCGATCCTTCCTTGGCCAGCGTCCAGTTGAACCCGTCGGCAGAGTACAGCAGACCGGCGCTGGTTTTGTCTTTCTCGTCGACGCCCATCAGGATCATCCAGTAGGCGTCGCCTTCCTGCCAGACGTACGGGGCGCCTTGCGAGCGCGCCATCCACTTCTGCGGCGGCAGCTTGATCGCCGAGCGGCGCTGCCAGGTGATCAGGTCCGGAGAGGTCGAAACGGCCAGGTGCTGCGAGGGGCCCAGGTCTTCGCTGGAGATCATCACCCACTGGCCGCCTGCGCGAAACACTGTCACATTCTCGATGCCGCCGTCTTCGATGCGATCATAGCCCATCAGCGGCTTATCGACCGTGAGGATCTCCCACGTCTTCAGCGCGGGGTCGCGCGTCACGGCGTGGCCGAGCAGATTGGCGTGGCCTTTGCGCGTCTTGCGGGCGCACGAGCCGACGAAGAAGCAGTGCAGCGTGTCGCCGTCGATCACCTGCGTCGGATCGATCGCCCGTTCGAACTCGTTCCAGGGCAGCTTGAGCACCTCTTCGAGATACGGCCGCGGGCGCGTCCAGTTCACCGCGTCGGACGACTCGCTGTAGCACAGCTTCGCGTAGCCGGGATACTTCTGGAACACCAGCACGTAGCGCCCGTGCCAGAACACCGCGTCGCCCGGCGAGGCGTAGCCCTTGGGCGTGATGTCGCGGTCATCGCTGAAGGTGACGAAGTCTTCCGTATAGGCCGAGGCGATGGCCCAATTTTCGCTGGGGCCCCAGTCCAAGTTCGAGTGGCGGCTATAAAACAGCACGTAACCGTTGCCCAGCGGCAGGACGGCCGGGTCACGAACGTTGTCGGCCCGGCGGTAGACGGGGTTGGTGATCTGGTGGAGACTTAGCATAAAACAGATCCTAGGTCCTAGATCCTCGATCCTAGAGGGAAAGAACCCTCCCATATCCTGCCCTAGGATCTAGGACCTAGGATCGAGGATCTGTTGTTCTACTTCCCAATCAGCTTCATCTTCTTTTCGCGGTAGTAGCAATAGTTCGCATAGGAGATATCCGGCGGCACGAGGTGGTCCAGGTGCGGGATGAAGCCGCCCTGGTCCAACAGCGGGCGGATGCGCTCGAGCTCGGCGTCGATGGCGGCCTTGCCTTGCGCCAGCGGCACCTTGGCGATGCCGCCTCGCATGCGCAGGTCCAGGCCCCACTCCTTGCGCCAGGCCGCCGCGTCCACGCCGGCGGCGACCTCCATCGGGAACATGATGTTGACGCCCTCTTCCAGCCAGTTGCCGACGATGTCGTGCGGGTTGCCGTCGCAGTCGACGATGCCCAGCACGCAGCCGCGCTTCTTGGCGGCCTGCATGACCGCATGATACGCCGGCTGGAGGAACTCGCGGAACATCCTGGGACTCACGAACGGGCCATTGCGGCTGGCCATGTCTTCCCACCACGAGACCTGGTCGATCGGAATGTCGGCGGGTGCGGCCTCGACGCTATCGACGATCAACTCGGTGAAGCTTTCCATCATGTCGTGGATCATCTCGGGATAGTCGTAGAATGCGGTGGAGAGATTCTCAAAACCCATCCAGTTGCGCAGTTGCCCGTAAGGCCCGCACAGGTGTAGCGTGACCATCGCCCCGCGGGCGATCGCCTCGCGCACGTGGGCGAAGTCGGAGTCTTTGCCCTTGCGCACCGGGTCGTCGCGGCGGTAGCGCTTCCTCATTTCCTGCCAGTCGGCCGGCGTCTTGATCGGAAAGTCGATGAAGTGCGGAATGGAGCTTTCGTCCTGGGCGGCTTCGAACCGCTCGGCGACCACGCCGTCGCCGCCGCGCTCGATGACGGAATGCTCCTTGCGCTCGATAACCTCGTGCTCGAACGACGGATGCATGAAGCACGCCGCCCCGATGCCCGTGCCCTCCCCCTCCAGGCCGAAGAACTTATCGAACTTGCCGCTGAACATGGAATTGATCTCCTGGGGCGTCATGTCGATCTGGGCGCCCTCGGAAATCCAGCGGCGAATCGTCTGCGGCCAGTACCCGAACTCCAGGTCCGGCACGCGATCGACGTTCTGGTACGTGTAAACGCGATAGTAACGGTCGGTCACTTCGGGACGCATAGGAAAGACCTTTCTTTAACGCGGCAAGATACCCCTCTGCTCCTGCAGAGTAAAGAAACTGTCAGCAAGACTGCTGGACGTCCCGAAGGGACGGCCGGAGCATAGCCGGGGGCAAGCGAAGCGCAGCCCCCGGATCGGGCCTTGAATCGAACCCGCCCCGCAGGGGCGGGCAGCCTGTCCAAGCCGGTCCCTGCCGCCCCTTGCGGGGCGGCAGGCTTTTTGGCCCTTTCCGGAGGCGGCGCCTTCGGCTCGCTTCGCTCGCTCAGGCTTGCCCCCGGCTATGCTCCTGCGTCCCTTCGGGACGCTCCGCTGCAACCATGCCCCTGCTCACACTCTCGACACTATAGTTGCACAAGCGTAAGATTCGGCCTTGCCAATAAGAGGACAACGATGAAAACGAAGCTGATCAGTGCCGTGTGCAGTTTGCTTAATGATGACGGGTCCCTTGACGTGGCGGGCATGCGGCAGCACATCGCCGACCAGTGGAACGCCGGGATCGCCGGGATTCTCGCCGCCGGAACCATGGGGCAGATGCAGCAGCTCTGCGACAAGGCGTACGCCCAGGTGATCGAAGTCGCCTCGCAGCGCATGCCAGGCCGCGGCGAGGTCATGATCGGCGTGGGCGACGCGTCGTGGCCGCGGACGCGCGACCGGATCGCGCTGGCCCAGCAGCATGACATCGACTACCTCGTCATCCTCACGCCGACGTACGTCAAGTACACACAGAAGCAGTTGATCGCGTACTGCCAGACCGCGGCGGACTACGCGGCAAAGCCGGTCTTCCTTTACGACTTGCCGCAACTGACCGGCAACGCGTTGGACATCCAGACCGTCGTCGAGCTCTCGCGACATCCCAACATCCACGGCATCAAGTGCTCGGACATCTGGGAGAAGACGCGGCAGATCATCGACTTGCTCGAGGACGGCTTCCGCATCATCCCCGCCCAGCCGTTCCAGATCGACACGCTGGTGCGACTGGGCGTCGAGAGCAACCTCGACGGGATCTTCTCGGTCTTCCCCCGCTGCGCCCTGCGCGTCGCGGCGGCCGCCGAAAGCGGAGAAATCCGCCAGGCCCGCCGCCTCCAGACGCAGTTCAGCGCGATGCTCAACCTGCTGCGCACGCTGCCATACTCGGTCTTCAACGCCGCCGCGGCCATCCTCAACGACCGCGGAATCAGCGGGCGCGGCGCCGCCCTGCCGGCGGCTGCGCCCGACGACGCCCAGCGCGCGGCGCTGCTGGCCGAACCGCTGGTGGCGGAACTTCAGGCGTATGAAAAGGCCTCCTGACATGCGGGCGCCGGACCGGCAACGATATCTCGATGCCGTCGCCCACCGCCCGCGCCCCGACGTGCCGCTGTTCGAGACCGAGGCCGATCCGGCGATCGTCGAGGGGATGCTGGGCAAGGCCGTCGATTATGCGCTGCATTCCTTCGAGCTGCCCATCGCCGACGTCGTCGAATGGAATCGCCGCATGGGCAACGATATGGCGTACTTCAGCCACGTCTGGCACCTGGGCCGCAAGGAGATGCGCGACGAGCACGGGCGGCTGCATTACGTCGACGGCACGATGAAGAGCCGCGCCGCCCTGCGCGATTTGCCGCTGCCGGACCTAGACGCGCTGCGTCGGCGGCTCGAGGCGCTGCTGGCGGCGCTGGAAGGCACGGGGATGGGCGTGGTGATCGGGGCGCAGACCGCCGGATTCACGGCCGCCACCGCGATCGGGTTTCAGGACTTCTGCATTGCGGCCATCGAAGACCCGGCCTTCGTCGACGAGTTCCAGAAGCTCCTGCATGCGTACACGCTGCGCGAGCTGGCGATGTACCTGGAATACCCCATCGACGCGGTGAAGATCGGCTCAGGACTCATCGCCGGAGGCGGGCCGATGCTGGGTCCGGAAATGATGGAGCGATTCGAGTACCGCCACATGCGCGAGCAGGCCTCGATGATCAAGGCCGCCGGCAAGGTCCTGATGTTCCACATCGACGGGCAGGTCGAACCGTTGCTGCCGACGCTGCTGGCGATGGGGGCCGACGTGCTGCACCCGATCGACCCCTGCGGCGGGCAGCAAGACATCTATCATCTTAAAGAAGCCTGGGGCGGCCGCATCGCCCTCCACGGCAATATCGACATCAACGGCGTGCTGCTAGCCGGCACGGTCGCGGACGTACGGGCCGACGTGCAGCGCCACATCGACGCTTTGGCCGGCCGCGGCGGTTACATCGTCTCGTCCAGCCACGACCTGCACCAACTCCTGCCGCTGGAAAACATCTACGCTATGCGCGACGCTGCGCACGAACATGCCCCCTGATGCAGAATCAGAGTTCGTGGGCTAGATATACTTATGCGATAGTAGCCCGTAGCCCGTAGCCAGTGAAAGAAGAGACCGCGTGATCGCGACTCTTCACCGGCTACTGGCTACCGGCTACGGGCTACCAAGAGAGGTGAACGATGGGCTGCATAGCCGTCATCCTGGCGATGTTGATTCCCCGCGTGGTGATGTTCTTCATCTGGATTCTGACGGACTACTTCGCCCGCGCGTTCAGCACGGTCATTTGGCCGCTGCTGGGGTTCTTCTTCATGCCCTACACCACCCTGGCGTACATGGCCGCGATGCTCAACAACAACCACAACGTCACTGGATGGTGGCTCGCGCTGCTGATCATCGCGGTAATCGTCGACTTCTCGCACTGGGGCGGCAGCGGCAGAGCACGCTATCGGCAAAGGCGCAACATTATCGCCTGAATGCGCCGACTCCAGGTGGCATGGCGATACGGGCTACTGGCTACGGGCTACCGGCTACTACTCTTTCAGGATCGCCTCCACCTGCTCGATCTTGAACCGTAGCGAGAGGATCGAGGCGACCCTGATCTCTTCAAAATCCCAATGGCCGTACGTCATCGTCACCACCGTGCCGTCGGGCAGCAGTTCCAGGGCGGGATACGCGCAGTCGCCGCTGAGCAGGTTGTCCTTGAAGCGGATGCGGTACTGGCCCTCGCGCCCGGCGGCAATATCGTCGTATGTGCCGACCCAGCCGCACCAGTCGCCCCAGGTGGGCGAGTTGTGGCACGTGTCGCGGAAGCCGATCAGCAGCCGCCCATCGCCCAGGTACAGGCCCTGGTGGCGGTCGCCGGTGAGCGAGCCTGGCAGCTCGCGCGGCTCGCTGAAGGTCTTGCCCTCGTCGTCGGAGAAGATCACAAAGCTGTTGCGACGCCGCGCATTCTCGCGCAGCAGCACGGCAAGCTGGCGGCCGTCGGGGCTGCGGAAGATCCCCGGCTCGCACAGATGAACGTCTTCGCGCGCCAGCACCGTCTGCGGCGGCTGCCACGTCAGGCCGCCGTCGGTGCTGAAGGTCTTCAGCAGCGTCATCGTGTTGGTGTGCGCGCCGCCTGCTTTGATGAAGCGGCCGTCGTCATGGAACATCGCCAGATAGTTGCCCGGTGTCTTGAGCGGCACACAGTCCGACATCGCCGTGATGCCCCCCCACTCGCCCAAGGGCTCGATCTCGCCCCAGGTGGCGCCGTCGTCTTCGCTGACGGCCATCCGCAACGGATACAGCGCCGAGAACATGATCAGCCGCTTCTTGCCCGCGGCGTCGACGACGGGATAGATCGTCGGCACTTCGACGCTGGTAGCCCAGCTTGCCGGCGTGGGCAGGCGGTCGGACCACGTCTTGCCGCCGTCGGTGCTCTTCTTCATGACGATGGCTCCGCGCCCATGGCCCTTGGGATATACGGCGATGATCGTGCGACCGTCGTCGAGCAGCACCGTCGTGGGATGACCGAGGTACTGCCCGGCCTCACGGTCGACAACGACCTGCATGTCTTTGCGCCGATCCAGATCGACGATCGGAATCGAGAAACCGCGGCGAACGCTGCTCATATCGTTCTCCTGATAGTGGTGAGTTGTGCGTTGTGAGTGGTGAGAGAACGCAATCACAACACACGACTCACAGCTCTCTATTTGTGCGGAAAGTCTTTATCCACTTTGGCGGCCGAAAGTTCCGCCAAAAATGCGGCGACCCTATCGACCACGATCTTGAGGTATGCATTGCCCTTGTCGGCCGAGGCGCCGGTCGGGTCGCCGGCGGCGCAGTGGTCGTTGAGCTGCGAAAACCGCCGGCTGGTGCGGGCGTAGCCTTTGCGCAGGCCTTCCAGAGCGAAGGGCGCGGCCGTGCCGCTGCCGGCGTTTTCCGCCTCGACCAGTTCGGGGAACAGCGCCATCGCCACGGAGGTCTCCATCTGGCCGGCATGGTCGTCAGGGCGGTCGAAGATCTCACTGTAGCGATCAGCGCCAACCTTCCACCAGTCGCAGATGAACACGTGCGTCTCCAGGTCGCACTGCACCTGGCGGCACAGCGGCGTGAAGTCGTTGCCGCCGTGGCCGTTGACGATGACGAACTTGACGATCCCGTGGCGCAGGCATGAGACGATCACCTCGCGCACGATCGCATCGAGGGTCTGCTGGCTGACGTGCATCGCCAGAGGAAAGTCCATCAGGTTGCAGTCCACGCCGAAGGGGATCGGCGGCAGGCACAGGACCTTGCCCCCGCCCGCCCACGCGCGGCGGCAGCTTTCTCGCGCCACCCACGTCGTGTGGCGAACATCCTGCCCGTAAGGCAAGTGCCGGTTGTGCGGCTCGATAGCGCCGGTGGGCAGCACCGCTACCTCATAATGCTGCTTGGCGGCACGACCCAGATTTGTCGCCGTCAGGTCCCATTCTTCAATTTGCACGTTGGTCATATTGCACCGTTGGAGTGGTAGCCAGTAGCCCGTAGCCGGCAGCCAGTAAAAACAATAGCAGGTTGTTGTTCCTGGCTACTGGCTACCGGCTACTGCTTCTTCACCACATTCTGCGGTTTGCCAGCCAGGAATGCCCGCACGTTCTCGACGACTACGTTGATGAGCCGCTGGCGGGCTTCTTTCGTCGCCCAGGCGATATGCGGGGTGACGTAGCAGTTCCGCACGCCAATCAACACGCTGCCATCGCGGGGCGGCTCGATGCTCAGCACGTCCAACCCTGCCCCCGCGATGCGCCCGACGTCGAGCGCCGCAGCCAGGGCGGGCTCGTCGACCACGCCGCCGCGGCTGGTGTTGATCAGAAAGGCCGAGGGCTTCATCGTCTCCAGGCGCCTCGCGTTGACCATGCCCCGCGTCTGATCCGTCAGCGGGCAGTGGAGCGACACGACGTCGCTGTCGGCGAAGATTCGCTCGAGGTCCACGAATGTCACGCCTGCGGCCTCCCGCGAGCTGCGCGTGTACACGAGCACGTTCATGCGCATCGCGGCGGCGATCCTCGCGACAGCCTGTCCGATCTGCCCGAAGCCGACGATGCCCATCGTCTTGCCGGCCAGTTCCACCAGCGGGAACTCGCTGTAGCAGAAGTCGGGGTTCCTCGCCCACTGCCCGGCCCGCACGCCCAGGGCATGCTCGGCGGCGTGAAAGGTCAGGTTCAGCAGATGGGCGAAGACCATCTCGGCGACCGACTGCGTGCTGTAAGCCGGGACGTTGCAGACGACGATCCCGCGCCGTGCGGCCGCGGCAGAGTCGACGGCGTCGGTCCCGGTCGAGAGCAGGCCGATATACCGGGCCTTGGGCAACCGGTGGATGACGTCGGCTGGCAGCAGGGTCTTGTTGGTCAGCACGATCTCGGCGCCGGCTGCGCGCTCGACGGTCAGTTCGGCCGGCGTGCGGTCGTAAATTTCGCAGCAGCCCATCGCCTGCAGGGGCTCCCACGAGAGGTCGCCCGGGTTGGTCGCATAGGCATCGAGGATGACGATCTTCATGGTCTTTCTTCCGCTGAGGCAAGGAGAATACCCCCGCCGCCGGGCGGCGTCCAGCGCCGGAACTTTTCATTTGGCCGCTGAGGAGGTCGAGGATCAGCCAATCACAAATCCGCAATCGGTTGCGGCCGAAGGCCGCGCTGTGCTCTTCTCGATTTCCCCGGCCTGTTCTTCCCTCAGCGACCTCAGCGGCCCAGGAACACTCCTATGCCATTTCTGGTATTCGTCGTTCCATAATTAAGTGAGTTGGCATTTTTCCCGATGACGGCAGTAGCGTGTCGCACGAGACGCGAAAGGCGCGGATTTAATGACTGGCACGATTGCACACCAATCCATGCTGCATGGTTGCGCTTTGCCGGAAGGCCTGGAAGATGACTGAGTTCCTGCTCTCCCAGCTCGATTTCATTTATTTGCTTTGTGGCCTGGGCTTCCTGTTGCTGGGGGTCGTGTGCCTGGCCTTGGGGCGCAGAGACGGAATCTCCTGGCAGTGGCTGGGGCTGTTCGGGATGTTCCACTGCGCCAACGAGTGGATGGAACTGCTGGCGATCAGCCTTGGGGACAGCCCATTGTTCAGCGGCCTTCGGGTGACGCTGATGGCCTTGTCATTTGTCTTTCTGCTGGAATTTGCGAGGTCGGGCCTGGCGTCGCTGCAGGGCAGGGCACCGGGGGTGTGGGTCTTTCTGCCGCTGCTGGCGGTCGGTGCATCGGGTTGGACCAGCGGCGGCTGGACGGGGATCAACGTCGGTTTGCGTGCCGCGACGGGCCTGATCGGCGGCGCGGCCGCGGCGTGGGTGCTGTGGGCCTCTTCCCATCGTGCGGCGCCGCGACAGGCGGCATGGCTGCGCATCTGCGCTGCGGGCATGGGCGCCTACGCGATCGCGACAGGGCTCGTGACTCCGCAGGCGCCGGTTTTTCTGGGGGCGGTGCTGAATCATCACTGGTTTCTCGACGCTACGGGCCTGCCCATCCAGGTGATACGCACGGTCCTGGCCGTGGTGATGACGGTGGGTCTGTGGCGTTACAGCACCCCTGCGCCCGCCGCCCAAGGCGCCGCCGGATCCCTATGCGCCCTGCCCCTTCGGGCGCCGCTGTTCCTGTTGGGGATCCTCGCTGCAGGGTGGATCGCCACGGTCTTCGTCGGCAATCACGCCGATTCTCAGCTTCGCGGCAGCGTCGTGGCCCGGGCGATGGCCGGGGCTGCGGCAGTCTCGCCCGAACAGGTCGACGCTATCAAGGGCTCCAAGGCAGACGAGAAGACTGTTACATACCGCCAGTTGAAGGAGCGGATGATTGCCCTCCGCGCCTCCAGCCAGGACGTGCGCTTCGTCTATCTGACGCGCAAGGTCAACGGCAAGATCATGTTCCTGGTCGAATCAGAGAGCGATGACTCTCTGGATCATTCCCCCTGCGGGTCCGTCTATGAAGACGCCAGTCCCGGGTTTTACAAGATGTTCAGCTATGGCCAGGCCATGGCCGAAGGCCCGTATCCGGACAAATGGGGAATCTGGGTCAGCGGGCTGGCGCCGCTGCGCGACGCGAAGACGCATCGGGTGATCGGGGCGCTGGGCATGGACATCGCGGCCGACCGCTGGGCGCGCGAGATCGCCATCGAGCGCCTGGGGCCTATCAGCATCACCTGCCTGGTCGGCATCCTTGTGCTCGGGTCGTACGTCGTCAATGCCCGCCTGCGCGAGTCGGCACAGGTCCTGCTCGAGTCGCAGCAGCAATACCGCTGCCT
This sequence comes from Phycisphaerae bacterium, assembly GCA_039683615.1. Taxonomy (GTDB): domain Bacteria; phylum Planctomycetota; class Phycisphaerae; order SM23-33; family SM23-33; genus JAJFUU01. The sequence goes on along the minus strand of JBDKRA010000049.1, from coordinate 82,311 downwards.
GGTCGAAGGCTCGCCCAACACCGTGCAGCTCTTCGACAACGAGGGGCGGTACCTCACCGTCAATCGGCCCGGCCTGGCGACCATGGGCTGCGAATTGTCGGATCTGATCGGCCGCCCTTACGTGGACGTGTGGCCGCCGCAAAGCCGTCCGCTCGTCCAGGCCGCAGTCGCCGAGGTGCTCGCCGGACGTCGCGGGGAGTTCGAGGCCCCCTTCCGCCGCGCCGACGGCTTCGAGATCATCTGGCAGGTCACGCTGACGCCCACCTCGCAGCAGGGGCAGCGCGTCAGCCAGTTCGTGGGCGTCTGCAGCGACATCACCGCTCGCAAACGCACCGAAGAATTGCTCCGCCATCGCGACCGCCTGCTGGCGGCGGTCTCCGAGGCCACCGCCGCGCTGCTGAGCGTCACCGATTTGTCCCTGAGCGTGCAGCAGTCGCTCCAGACCGTCGGGCGCGCCGCCGGCGTCGACCGCGTCTACGTGTTTGAAAACCACGACGAAACCGCGGGCGGCCGCCACCTCATGAGCCAGCGCTACGAGTGGGCCAGCGAGGTCGTCACGCCGGAGATCGACAATCCCGAGTTGCAGGACCTGCCCTACGACACGATGTCGCCGACATGGTACGACGAATTGGCGTCAGGCACTCCCATCGTGGGATTGGTGCAGAACCTGCCCCAGCCGCTTCGCGACCTGCTCCAGTCGCAGGGGATCGTGTCGATCCTGCTGCTGCCGATCATGGTCGACGGGGGATTCTGGGGATTCATCGGCTTCGACGACTGCCACTGCCGGCGCCGCTGGGACGACTCGGAGTCGACGATTCTGGCGACCCTGGGCAGCGCCATCGGCGGGGCGATCACGCGGCGCCGCGCGGAAATGGCGCTGGACGAGGCGCGCCGGCGCGCCGAGGCGGCGGCCTGGAAAGAATCCGTCGCCAATGCCGCCAAGAGCGATTTCCTGGCCCGCATGAGCCACGAGATCCGCACGCCGATGAACGGCGTGGTGGGCATGACCGACCTGCTGGCGCGCACCACGCTGACCGACCAGCAGCGGCGATATGCCCGCATCGTCAAGAGTTCGGCCCTGTCGCTGCTGACGATCATCAACGACGTGCTGGACTTCTCGAAGATCGAAGCGGGCAAGCTGGAGCTTCACAGCAGCGAGTTCGACCTGCGGACCATCGTCGAGGACACGGTAGAGATGTTCGCCCAGAGGGCCGACCAGAAAGGCCTGGAGCTTGTCAGCCTCGTCGAGGCGCCGGTGCCCTTCAAGGTGCGCGGCGATAGCGACCGCCTGCGGCAGATCCTCGTCAACCTCATCGGCAACGCCATGAAGTTCACCGAGCGCGGCGAGATCGTCGTGCGGGCCCGCCTCGTGCGCATCAGCGGCGGCAAGGCCCAGGTACGCTTCACCATCCGCGACACCGGAGCGGGAATCTCGCCCGAGAATATCGACCGCCTCTTCAAGACCTTCTCCCAGGTCGACTCCTTCGCCACGCGAAAGCACAGCGGCACCGGACTGGGGCTGGCCATCTGCAAGCGCCTGGCCGAACTGATGGGCGGAGCGACCGGCGTCGAGAGCGAGGAAGGCAAGGGCTCGACCTTCTGGTTCACCGCGACGCTCGATACCTGCAACCAGCTCCCCCGCCATACCGTTGCAGCTTTGGCCGAACTGAGCAGGAAGCCCGTGCTGGTCGTCGACGACAACCCCTCCAGCCGCCACGCCCTGTGCGAACTGCTGGAAAGCTGGGGACTGACCGCCAAGACCAGCCCCGGCGGCGCCGAGGCCCTCGAGGCCCTGCGTCGCCACAGCGTCAGCCAGAACCCCTTCGGGATCGTCCTGGCCGATCTCCAGATGCCCGGCATCGGCGGCGAGGAGCTGCTGCAGCGGATCGTCGCCGACGCCGCCATCGCCCCGACCGTGCGCGTGCTGCTGGTGCCCTCGGAGACGTCCCTCGAGGACGGCAACTATTACCGCGCCGCCCACGCCTGCGTCTTCAAGCCCGTTCACCAGTCGCGCCTGTTCGACGAGATCGTCCAGGCCGTCGCACGCTCCAAGGGGCTTTCGGAAAGTCCCACGCGACCCGAGGCTCCGGCCGCTGCCCTGTCCGCTGCCCCGCGCGACATCTCGATCCTGCTGGCCGAGGATAACGAGGTCAACCAGGAACTGGCCGCGGAGATCCTGCGCATGGGCGGCCTGCGATGCGAGGTCGTCGCCAACGGGCGCGACGCCGTCGACCTGCTGATGAAGAAGAAATTCGACCTGGTCCTGATGGACTGCCAGATGCCCGAGATGGACGGCCTCGAGGCCACCCGCGCCATCCGCAGCAAGGAAAGCATCGGCATGGTCATGGCCCGCCGCAGCGGGCGGATCCCCATCGTGGCGTTGACCGCCAACGCCGTCAGCGGCGAACGCGATAAGTGCACTGAGGCCGGCATGGACGCTTTCATCTCCAAGCCCTTCGTGCCCGACGAACTGATCCGCCTGATCGACTCGATCGTCGCGCCGGAGACCCCGGCGACGCCCGCCCAGGCCCCCGCTCCCGCCGGGGACGGCGGCGGACCGTTCAATTTCCATGACCTGCGACAGCGATGTCTCAACAGCGTCGAGTTCATGGAAAAGATGCTGGCAAAATTTGCCGATTCCATACCGGGCGAGATGGACAAGCTCGATGCCGCCGCCGCGGCGGGCAACATGACCGAGACGCGGCGCCTCGCACATTCGATCAAGGGCGCCGCGGCCAATCTGTCGGCCCCGATGCTGCGCCAGGCGGCGCTGGCCGTCGAGCAGGCGGCCCAGGCGGGCGACGCGGCCGGAGCGGCCGCGGCGATGCCGCCGCTGAGAGAGGAACTGACACGGTGTCTGAACGCCGTTGCGGAGATCGCTACTGTGGACGGGAATAAGTAATGGGCGCGGGTCGGGAAGAAAAGAGGACACGATGAGGATCCTTATTGTTGACGACGACCAACTGTCTTTGACGCTGCTCGAAAACGCGCTGAGCCAGGCTCAGCACGAGGTCGAAACCGCCTGCAACGGGCAGGAAGCCCTGGCCAAGCTCCGCCACGGCGGGCTGCACATGGTCATCTCCGACTGGGACATGCCCGTCATGAGCGGCGAGGAGCTCTGCCGCCGCGTGCGGACCGAGGCCTTCGGCGGGTACGTCTACTTCATCATGCTCACCGCCCACGACTCGCAGGAGCACGTGGTTCAGGGGCTCGATGCCGGCGCCGACGACTTCATCGCCAAGCCCTTCAACCCCGCCGAGCTCACCGTGCGCGTCCGCGCCGGACAGCGCGTGCTGGCCCTGGAGACGCGCGACGTGGCCCTGTTCGCTATGGCCAGGCTCGCCGAGTCGCGAGACCCCGAAACCGGGCACCATCTCGAACGCGTCCGCAACTATTGCCGCACCCTGGCACAGTGCCTGCTCGAATGGGACCGCCCCGGATACCCGGTGACGGCAGGGTTCGTCCAGACCATCTATTCCACCAGCCCGCTGCACGACGTGGGCAAGATCGGCATTCCCGACTCGATCCTGCTCAAGCCCGGACGCCTCAGCGACCGCGAGTTCGCCGTCATGAAAGGCCACACCAGCCTCGGCGCCGAAACCCTCAACTCCGCCCTGGTGCAGTACCCCAGCGCCGAGTTTCTGCTGATGGCCCGCAACATCGCGGCCGCCCATCACGAACGCTTCGACGGCACGGGGTATCCGGCCGGACTCGTCGGGGAGAACATCCCGCTCTGCGCGCGGATCGTGGCGCTGGCCGACGTCTACGACGCCCTGACCTCGCGACGCGTCTACAAGAACGCCTACAGCCACGAAGTGGCCCGGTCCATCATCGTCGAGGAATCCGGCAGCCATTTCGACCCCGTGGTCGTCAAGGCGTTCCTGGAGACCGAGACCGCCTTCCTCGAATTGCGAAATCGTCTTTCGGACATCGCGGCCGCCGCCGCGTGAGGTTATCTGCCATGACTCTTGCCGCCGAACGCAAACCGCTGCTGATCATCGACGACGACCCGCTGAGCCTGGCCATGCTCGCCCACCAGGTGGCTGCCACCGGCCACGAGCCGCTGACGGCCCTGAGCGGCGCCCGCGGCCTCGAAATCCTCGTCGAACGCCAACCGCAAATCGTGATTCTCGATTGGCGCATGGCCGTGATGGACGGTCTGACCGTCTGCCGGGCGATGCGGGGCGAGCAGTCGGTGCGCTACACCTACGTCATCATGCTGACCGTCGAGTCGGACAAGGACCGCCTGGTCGAGGCCTTCGACGCCGGCGTGGACGACTTCCTGTCCAAGCCCTTTCATCCCGGCGAACTCCAGGCCCGCATCCGCGCGGGCGTGCGCATGACCGCCCTCTACGATGAACTGGTGCAGCAATCCGCCCGCGCGGCCCAGATGAACGCCGAGCTGACGGCCCTGAACGCGCGCCTGGTCGAGGCCGCCACCACCGACGAGCTGTCGGGCCTGCTCAACCGCCGCCAGGCGATGTTCCGCCTGCAGGAGCACCTGAGCCTGGCCAAGCGGTACATGGAACCGTTCGCCTGTGCGATGCTCGACCTGGATCATTTCAAGGGCGTCAACGACAGGTATGGCCACGTCCGCGGCGACCAGGTGCTCCAGACCGTCGCGGCGGCGCTGGGGGCCACCGCCCGCGGCACCGACACCGTCTACCGCCTCGGCGGCGAGGAGTTCATGATCCTCCTGCCCCGCCAGAACGCCAACCAGGCCATGATCTGCGCCGAACGATGCCGCGCCAACGTCGAGGCCCTGAGGTTCGGATTCGCCCCAGACTTCCGCGTGACGATCAGCATCGGCGTCACCCAGTACGCCCCCGGGATGGCCGAGCCCGACGACGTGCTCCGCGCCGCCGACACCGCACTGTATGAAGCCAAGCGACTCGGACGCAACCGAGCCATCGTCGCCACCGCCGCCGCCTAGTAGCACGGGCGTCTCGCCCATGTTCTCTGCGTGGCATGGGCGTCTCGCCCATGCTCTCTGCGTGGCATGGGCGTCTCGCCCATTGCTCCCGCCTTGACACCACCGCCGGGACCGCTACACTCATCGCCTGCTCCAGCAATGAGAGGAACGCCCCATGAGCGATTGCATCGTACCGTCCCCGCGTCAGCTTGAGTTCCACAACTGGGAGCTTGGCCTGTTCCTGCACTTCGGAGTGCGGACCTTCAACGAAGGACACCTCGACTGGGACGACAAACCCATGTCGGCCGACAGCTTCATGCCCACGCAGTTCGATCCCCGCCAATGGGCCGCAGTGGCCAGACAGGCCGGCATGAAGTACGCCGTCCTGACGGCCAAGCACCACGACGGCTTCGCCAACTGGCCCTCGAAGTGTACCGAGTTTTCCGTCGCCTCCAGCCCGTGGAAGAACGGGCGCGGCGACGTGATCGCCGAGTACATGGAAGCGTTCCGCGCGGAGGGCCTGGCCGCGGGCTTGTACTACTCGCCCGCACAATGGACCGGCGGCAAGTTCAAGACCGACCCCAAGGCCTACGATGATTTCTTCCTCAAGCAGGCCAGCGAGCTGATGGGCGGGCAGTACGGGCAGATCGACCTGGTGTGGTTCGACGGCTGCGGCAGCGACGGCCACCAGTACGATTGGCCGCGCCTGATCGGCGAGATGCGCCGCATGCAGCCCAATATGCTGATCTTCAACATGGGCGACCCGGACATGCGCTGGATCGGCAACGAGGAGGGCTTCGCGCCGCTGCCGGTGTGGAACACGCTCAATCTCCAGGACGTCCCCGGCGACCCGACGATGCGCCTGGCGGGCAACGAATTACGCTATCTGCCCGCCGAGTGCGACTGCCGCCTGCGCGGGTACAACTGGTTCTACAGCGACAAGGACGAGCACACCGTCAAACCCCTCGACGTGCTGATGGGCATGTACTACTGCTCGGTCGGACGCGGGTGCAATCTGCTGATCAACGTCGGACCCGACCGCCGCGGCCTGCTGCCCGACGCCGATGCCAACCGGCTGATCGAGTTCGGCGCGGAAGTGCGCCGCCGCTTCGGCAAGCCCGTCGCCACGCTCAAGGATTTCGAGCAGACTGAGCCGAACGTCTGGTCGTACAAGATCAACGGGCTGGTGGACGTCGATCACGCGATCATCCAGGAAGACCTCACGCACGGCCAGCACGTCAAACGCTTCCGCATCGAGTTCCCCGTCCCGCCGGGCATCCCGCTCTACGAAGGCCATACCATCGGCCACAAGGCCATCTGCCAGTTCCCGCTCGTGCGGCGCAACAAGATGATCTTCCGCGTGCTCGAGGCCGACGGCCCCGTGCGGCTGCGCACTCTCGAACTGCACGATAGTCGTATGAAGCAGTTGTGAGTGGTGAGTGGTGCGGGTGCCGTGGCGGGAGGACCCGAAGGGTCCGACAGCCACGATCCCTGAGGGCGGTTCTGTCGTGGCTGTCGGGCTAAAGCCCTTCCCGCCACGGCACCCGAGCTTTTCCCTCCTCGTCCTCGTCCTCGTCGTCGTCCTCGGTCTTTAGGTTTTTGAGGAGAGAAGAAATGAAAGTCGCAGCCATCACCGGTCCCAGGCAATGCAGCCTGGTTGACAAACCCGATCCCAAGCCTGCCGGTGATATCGTCGTCGTGAAGGTCCACGCGGCCCCCATGTGTACCGAGTACAAGGCTTACGCCGCCGGATGGGGCGGCGACTGCCTCGGTCATGAGGCCGCCGGCGAAGTCGTGCAGGTCGCACAACCCGGCCGCGTCAGCGTCGGCGATCGCGTCGTCGTCATGCCGCTGTCGCCCTGTGGGACGTGCCCGCACTGCCTGGCCGGGCAGTACATCCACTGCCAGAAGGGGATCGACCCGGTCGCCCTGACCGGCTCGGGCGCCGGCAACGCCACATACGCCCAGTACCTGCTCAAGAGCGACTGGATGCTCCTGCCGATCCCCGAGGGCATCAGCTACGACCATGCCTCGATGGCCTGTTGCGGACTGGGCCCGACGTTCGGCGCGATGCAGCGCATGAACGCCGGCGCCTTCGACACGGTGCTGATCACCGGCCTGGGTCCGGTCGGACTGGGCGGCGTGATTAACGCCGTCTATCGCGGGGCCAAGGTCATCGCCGTCGACACCAACGCCTACCGCGGCGAACTGGCCAAGAAGCTCGGCGCGGCGGCCGTCGTCGATCCGTCGAAGGAGGACGCCCTGCAGCAGATCCTCGACCTCAGTGGCGGCGGGATCGACAAGGCCGTCGACTGCTCGGGCGTGCCGGCGGCCCAGCGCCTCATGATCGACGCCCTCAAACGCCGCGGCGAGGCATGCTTCGTCGGCGAGGCCGGCGACCTGACCATCGCCGTCAGCAACGACATGATCCGCAAGGGCATCAGCCTGCACGGCCAGTGGCACTGGAGCATGGCCGACGCCCCGCTGATGATGAAACTCATCGCCGACAGCACCGACAAGCTCAACACGCTCATCACCCACACCTTCCCGATGTCCGAGGCAGGCAAGGCGTGGGAACTGCAGTTGACCGGCCGGTGCGGAAAGATCGTGCTGCACCCCTGGTAACGAGTCGCCATGGACGTGCGGTAGGGATGAATGGATGGATGGATGGATGTTGTTCGTCCTCGTCGTCGTCCTCGTCGTCGGTTCTTTCTTCTTCTTTAAGGAAGTATCAATGTACAAAGCAGCCATAATCGGATGCGGCGGGCGCGCCCGCGACCATGTCCGCGCGTACGAGACCATCTCCAACGCCAAGGTCGTCGCCTGCTGCGCCCCCACTGCCAATCGCCGCGACGCCTTCGCGAAAGATTTCGGCATCAAGGCCTATGCAGACGCTGCCGAGATGATCGCCAAAGAGAAGCCCGACATCGTCCACATCGTCACGTGGCCGAACATCCGCGTCGAGATGATGACCATCGTCTCCGATGGCAACGTCCCCTTGTGTACCGTTGAAAAACCCGTCGCCACGGCAGTGCCCGACTGGCGGGCTCTGTGCGAACTCGAGGCCCGGACCAAGACCAAGTTCGCCGTCTGCCACCAGACGCGATGGAACGAGCATCTGGAGAGTTGCCGCCAAGCCGTCGCCAGCGGGCGACTGGGCAAACCCCTGCACGTGCACCTCTCAGCCGGGATGAACATCGCCGGACAGGGCACGCACACGCTTAACTACGGTCTGAGCCTGGTGGGCGACCCAGCCGTGACGGAAGTCTTCGGCAACGCCTGGGGCTGGGACATACACGACACCGGCCACCCCGCCCCGCAGGCAACCGTTGCGCAGCTCTCGCTGGAAAACGGCATCAAGGCCCTGTGGACCAGCGGGCCGGTCAGCCCCGTCTGCCGCGACCCCAACACGACCTACCAGCACGTGCGCGGCGGGGCGTACTGCGAGGGCGGCCGCGTCGAATGGCAGCAGTTCGGCAAGTGGGAAATCGTCGCCGGCAACAAGAGCGAAAGCGGCCTGTGCTACGTCGACGGCGCCCAGTTCGGCGCCAACTGGATCGTCGAGCAGACGGCGTTCCACAAGGCCATGTTCGCCTGGATCGAGACCGGCACGCCGGCCGGGACGAACCTCAAGCGTTCGCTGCACGAGTGGGCGGTGGTGCTGGCGCTGTACCAAAGCGCCCTGGAGCGCCGCCCCATCGCAATGAACACCTTCGACCCGCCCGCCGACCTGGTCGAGCGGTACAAGCGGACTCTCGGTTGACTGGTTGACTCGTTAACTGGTTAACTGGGAACAACAAGAAGGTTCTGACGAGTTAACGAGATAACCAATTAACCAGTTAACCAAGTAACGAGGTTCCACCATGAAGCCCATGAACACCGATTGGTTCTCCGCCGCCAAGTGGGGCGTGTTCTGCCATTACTCGCCCGAACCGGGCTTTGCCTCCTGGAATGAGCAGATCGACAAGTTCGACGTGACCACGCTCGTCAAGCAGCTTGTCGCCGCGCAGGCAAAGTATTTCTTCATCACGCTCACGCACGGGCACGGCAAGTTCATGGGCCCCTGCCGCTCGCTCGATGAGCTCCTGGAGACATCCCCCGCCGAAAGCTACTGCTCGAAGCGAGACCTGATTGCCGACATCGCCGACGCGCTGGCCCCGCACGAAATCCGCGTGATGGCGTACATTCCCGCCTGCGGAGTCGGCGACGCGTACATGCTCAAGAAGCTCCGCTGGATCGACGGCCAGACGCTCGGCTGGGGCGTCGAGGGCAACACCGTCCGCCCCGGCCGCCGGCCCGTGGAGTTCATGCGCAACTGGGAAGCCGTTATCCGCGAGTTCTCCCTGCGCTGGGGCAAGAAGGTACACGGTTGGTGGGTCGACGCCTGCTACTGGCCCGAGCACATCTACCGCAGCGACGCCGAGCCCAATTACAGGAGCCTCGTGTCCGCCCTCAAGGCCGGCAACCCGGATTCGATCGTCGCCCTGAACGGCGGCCTCGAAACGCCCATCCTCACCCACAGCGAGTACGAAGATTTCACCGCCGGCGAAGTCGGCCACCTGCTGCCGCTGGGCACGCGGATGACCGACGGCCAACTCCGCCAGGTAACCCGCTTCATCGACGGCACTCAGTACCACATCCTGACGCACATCGGGTCGTTCTGGGGCCGCTCCCCTCTGCGCTTCCCCGTAGAGCTGGTCATCGGCTATACCAAATATCTCAACGACCGCGGCGCCGTGATCACATGGGACACCGGCATCGAACCCAACGGCCATCTGCAAGCCGACGCGCTGGAGCAACTCGTGGCGCTGGGCAAAGCAACGCGGTAAGGCGGTAGCCGGCAACCTGTAGCCCGTAGCCGGGAAAGGCCACGAAGACGAAATGAGCGCGTCATTCGTGACATTCGGTGGACGCAGCCTCCCCGATCACTGCCTGGGCTTGAACACCTTCTCGTCGAGGACCTTGAGGTCCTTGATGTCGGCAGCGGCGTTTCCGCCGCAGGCGAGCACCTTCATCGTCATGGCCGAGGGCGTCACGTCGAAGACGCAGAAGTGCCGCGTGGACACGTAGCCCACCCACTCCCCGCCGTCGGGGCGGACGACCTTGCCCCACGCCGCGCGAGCATTGGCGTTGGGCCCGGGGCCGAAGGGGTTCTGCCCGATGCGCCCGTCCCACTTGTGCCAGCTCGCCGCGCCGATGGCGCCGGTGACGATCTGCGTGACGCCCTTGTCCGGCGTCGGCTCGATGCGCTCGTAGTCCGGGTCCCAACTGCACAGCATCAGCGAGGCCTTGTGCTTGCCCAGCAGCGGCAGCACGACGTTGCGCGTCTGGAGGTGGGCGGGAAAAGCCTTCTTGGAGTTGATGCCCGAGGAATAGGCCGGGTACCCGTCCAACACGACGATGAACTTCTCCTTGGCGCTGCTGAGCTCCTTCTCCAGCCACACGTAATTGCCATTGCCTACTTTCCAGTCCTCGTTGCCGTCGACGCCGATAAACCGCACCGGCCCGATCACCTTCGACCAGTTATGCGCGTACCCGTCCGGCGCGGGCGTATAGTGCAGTTCGTTGAAGATGCCCGTGAAGTCGCGGTTGCACGGCGTGACAAGCTGCGGAACCGCCGCGAACAGGTCGCCCGCCGGGCCGGTGTAGTACTTCTCCCAGTTGAAGGTCCACGGGCTCTGCTCCATCGTGTTGCCGGAGTTGACCAGCAGCGCCGGGGCGGCCTTGAGGACCAGCTTGGAGTTGGCGGCCCAGATATCAACGCCGCGCGAATGCCCCCCCACGTTGCCAAAAGCCACGAAGCGGAAGCTGTCCCCGGCCGGCAGCGTCGCGGTGAAGGGCCCGCGCTTCGTCTCGTGCGCGCCGACTTTCGCCGTCAGCGTGTACGTGACCTTCCGCGTGCCCTTGGGAATCTCGATCTTGACGCGATGCCAGATCTTGTTCTTGCTCACGGCCGTCACTGCCGCGCCGGCCGGTTCCACAGGCGTCGCCTCGACCGTCAGGTCGGCCTGAATCTGCGTGCGGCAGGCCAGCGTGAAGTATGCATCGCCGCAGTCGCCCAGGATCGGGCCGTTGTAGATTTCCGTCGGCTGCGCCTCGGCCATAATCATCTTGACGTCGAGCTTCTTGACCGGCGCCTGCGAGCCGGCGTATGCCGCTCCGCCCCAGTACGTGTACACGTGGCCGGACATCTCGATGGTGTTCTTGCCTTGCTTGAGCTCCGTCAGCAGCGGCAGCCAGAAGTACAGCAGCGGGCCGTGCGCGATGGGCACCTCTTTGTCGTTGACCTTGACGACGGCGTCGAGCAGCGTCGGGGTGAAGCCCAGGTCCTTCCAGTACCCGCCGCTGGCGGCGATCAGGTCGCCGGTGCAGATCGAGGCTCGCGGCGCCGCGGCGTATTCATGCTCCTCGAAGATCCGCACCCACAGGCCGGCGACCTTCGACGGGTCGGCGATCTCGAACGCCCCCTTCCACGCGTAGGGATACTTGGGCTCGTGGCCGGTCGGCGCGACCCCCGCCCGCGGCGCGGGCTGCGGCTGATCGGAGAACGTCTTGCCACCGTCTTTGCTGTACTGCCAGGTAGCCGCCACGGGCGAGACCTTGATGTTCTCAAACGGCCCGCCCCGCTCCTCGGCGGACGCGGTGCCCGCTACGCCAAGAACCATCCCCAAAGCAAGAACGCCCGCAATCGTCCGGCCGATACGCGTATGCATGCTGAGGTTCCTTTCCATGTGCCTCATATAACCCCCCACCAGCGACCAAAGTTCGGGAGAACTTTCACCACAAAGGCACGAGAACACCAGGGGGTACTGGGAAAGAAGAAGGGTGAGCTCTCTGAAATCCCGGGATTGCAGATGGAGACGGGGTTCTGAAATACATTCATCGTCTGTGGTAGCATTAGCGGCCGGATTGCTGTGGTCGCACGGGAGGCGGGGGCTTAGAATCTATTGGGCTCGCGTCGTACTGTGGGAGACTCCAATGCTTGAAGTGTTCCTGATGGTCGTTCTGTGCGTCGTGATGGGCAAGGTGGCGGCGATGATGCTGATCCGCAGGTGAGACCGGTAGGGTCCCACCAGCGGGCGCGGCAGGAGAGCGTGCGATGAATTCTCAAGCGACCAAGCGAGGGGCCGATTTCTCCGAGCTGCTGCGCGCGCAGCTCTGGAGGGGCGAGCGTCTCCGCGTGACGGCGGCATTGGCGCTGCTGGTGACGCTGGCGGTGGTGGTGCTGGCTCGCGACCTGTTCGCCGGGCGTTACGAGCTGATCTCGTCGGGGATCGGTCTGGCGACGCTGGGGGCGATGGTGGCGGTCGAGTCGATCTGGTTCCTGATCCTGCGGCGGGTGCGTCGCGGGTCGGGGACGCTGATGGGCGCGTTGGTCGCCGCGGGGACAGTGATCGAGGCGAACTTCCCGACCATCGGGATCGTGCTGATGACAGCCAACCCCGCCGTCGGACCCTACCGCGCCCTGGCCACGCCGATGGTGACGCTGTATTTCCTGTTCATCATCCTGTCGGCGCTTCGCGTGCGTCCGGGGATCTGCATCCTCTCGGGCCTGGCGGCGTCGGGGGGTTACCTGGCCATCACGCTGGCGACGCACGCGATGTTCCCGCCGCCTCCGTCGGCCCTGCCGCAGGGGCTGTGGTTCAGCATGACCGCGGCGATGATGATGCTGCTGGCCGGGCTCCTCAGCGCGGTGGTGTCGCGACAGGTGTTGCTCAGCGCCTCGCACGCCATCGAGGCCTCGCTGAGCCGGCAGAAGCTCGAGGCCGACATGACCGTCGCGGCCGAAATCCAGAGGAACCTGCTGCCGGAGCGGTCCCCGCGGGCGCAGGGCTTCGACGTGGCGGGGCGGTCGATCCCGGCCGGCCAGACCGGCGGCGACTCCTTCGACTGGCTGACGCTGGAGGACGGTCGCACGGTGGTGACGCTGGCCGACGTGACCGGCCACGGGATCGGCCCGGCGCTGCTGGCGGCGAACCTGCATGCCTACGTGCACGCGATCTTCACCTCGCCCGGCGGCGCCGGCGAGTGGGTGGCCCGCCTGAACCAGTCCATCGGCGCCAGCCTGAGCGAGGGGCGGTTCGTGACGTTCGCCACGGCCGTGCTGCACCCGCCGACCGCGGCGGTCGAGCTGCTCTCGGCAGGGCACGGGCCGATCCTGCTCTACCGCGCCGCGCAGGGGGAGGTGTCGGAGTTGACCGCCCACGGCGTGCCGCTGGGCGTGCTTGCCGAGGCGGCCTTCGACGAACCCACGCGCCTGCAGATGGGCCGCGGCGACGTGCTGGTGTTGATCACCGACGGATTCGTCGAGCAGGTCAACGCCGCCGGCGAGCAGTACGGGTCCGACCGGCTCAAGGACTCGCTCCTGCGCTGGGCCTCACGCGACTCGGGCGAGATCATCGCCGCCCTCTACGCCGACGTGCAGGCCTTCGCCGCGGCCGTCCCCCAGGCCGACGACCTGACCGTAACCGTCATCCGCCGCACAAACTGACGCGGCCTGGCAAGCAATCCACCCATCCATTCATCCATCCCATCCATCCGCCCCCCCTCCCCCACCCATTTCCCGTGTTAAGGGGTTCAAAGCACTATAATTACGTCGCGACGGCGAGCCGGGGCGGGCGGGGCTCCAAGAATCTTGTTGCATTGAAGAGCCCTAGAGTCGAAAATCTCTCCCCGCATGGCCGGATAACGGCAGGGGCTTTGGGCTTGCCCCGAGGGGCCGCCGGCCAAACCTCACCGACAACCGAAACCTGAGCCGCCCGGATATGGACTTGCCCATCCGGTGCGGTTGACGCAAAAGGCCAGTGGAGCCCGCCGGATGGGCCCCGCAGCTGGGTTTATAGCCGGAACCAATGAGCATACACCACCGCTGGGATCTGTTGCGGCGTGGGTTAGCCATCGCGGCCATCGTTTTGGCCGTCGCCGGCGATCATCTCGCATTGGCCCAGCAGGCCGAGCCCATCCAGAATGACGCGGTCCTGGAAGGCAAGGAAATCATCCCCTTCGTGGACGACGGCGAAAACGGCTCGATCGTCCTGGGCGGGTTCCGCCTGGTCGTCGGCGACCACACCCTGAGCGGGCGCGACGCCGTCGTCTGGGTGCGCACCGCCACCGAGGGCAACGTCGAGAAGCACGCGTTCATCATCTACGTCGAGGGCGACGTCCAGGTCAACGAGCCCGGCGGCATCACCCGCGACAAGATCATGCTCACCGTGCTCCAGAACGTCGGCCGCTTTACCACCAAGGGCACGCCTACCATGCGGCCTGACGTGAAGAAGACCCCGCTGTACCTGCGGGCGACGGCCGCACGCGAAGACAGCGCCGCCCGCGAGGCGGCGCTGGGGGGCAAGTCTCCCGTCGACCGCACTCCCCCGCCGCTGATCCAGGACGAGAAGGCCCCGCCCCAGGCCAGGCGCAGCGCGGAAGACAAACGCCCGCCCGCGCCCGCCCCGGCGGGTCGCGAAGCGCCGCCGGCCCCGCCGCAGCAGGGCGCCGAGGTCGTCAAGCCCGCGCCCGCACAAGGCCAGGCCCCCCGTGCCGTGCCCCGGATCGCCGCCACCGGTCCGGCCAATATGCCCAAGCAGCCGGTGCACTTCTACGCCAAGAGCCTCACCTCCGTCCTGCTCAAGGACAACCGGCGCATGACCGTGGCCCGCGGCGATGTGTACATCGCCCAGGGCAACCCCGACTCTGCGATGTTCCTGGAGTTGCAGTCGAACGCGGCCGTCATCATCTCGCGCATCTACGGTCCGGAAGGCCCGCCGCAGAAAGAGGCCGCTCATCCGGGCAGCCCGAAGGTTTCGCCGACGGCCCGCGAGGGCATCGAGGGCGTGTACCTCGAGGGCGACGTGACGATGTCTCGCGGGAACCGGTTCATGCGCGGGGAGACGGCGTACTACGACTTTACCTCGGACCGGGCGATCATTCCCAACGTGGTCTTCCGCACGATCCAGCAGCAGCGCAACATCCCGATCTACGTCCGGGCCGGCGAGATGCGGATGCTGTCCTCGCGCGAGATGCTGTTCAAAGACGCCCGCGTCTCGACCAGCGACTTCTACACCCCCACCTATCACATGGGCGCCCGCCGCGTGTACATGCTCGACACGACGCCCTATGACGACAAAGGCCAGGCCCTGGGCGAGCAGCGGTTCCTGACCAAGATGGAAGACTCCTCCTTCTCCGTCCGCGGCGTGCCGCTGCTGTACTGGCCGTACATGCAGAGCGAAGCCGAGCGCAGCAGCACCGCCCTGCGGCGGGTGAATATCGGCCGCGACAAACAGTTCGGCTTCGGGCTCGAAACGCAGTGGCACCTGTTCCGCATGCTGGGCCTGATCGAGCCGGAGGGGCTCGACGCGATGTTCAACTTCAACATCTATCAGAAGGAAATCACCATCGGGGCCGAGTGGGAGTACGACCGCCCCACCTTCAGCGGATACGGCATGGCGTTCGGGACCTTCACCAAGAATCTCGAGCAGGATTTCGGGACCGAGAACGAGAACATCGAGGCCCAGTCGCTGCGCGGGCGGCTGCTCGAGCGCCACAAGCAGACGCTGCCCGATGGGTGGCTGGGGCAGTTTGAAATCGACTGGCTCAGCGACCGCAACTACTACCTGGCCGAGTTCCCCGACGACTTCTACGCCGGCAAGGAGAGCGAGACGCTGCTCTACGCCCTCAAGCAGCGCGACAACTGGGCGCTGACGGCCCTGCTCCAGGCGAGGCTCAACAAGTTCCAGACCCAGACCGAATCGTACCCCGACATGAGCTTCTACCTGCTGGGCCAGCCGCTGGCCGACGACCGCCTGACGTACTTCAGCGAGTCGCACGCCGGCGTCAAGCGCTGGCTGCCGGATGAGGACCTCGTCGGCGTCGACGGCAGCAGCGTGATGGCCCGCGGCGACACGCGGAACGAGATCAACCTGCCGCTGCGCTTCGGCAACCTCAACGCCGTGCCGTACCTGACGACGCGCTTCACCGGCTGGAGCGACGCCCCCGAGGGCGGCGAGAACTTCCGCCCGCTGCTGGAGGGCGGCTCGAAGTTCAACACGCACATCTGGTCGGTCGACCGCGACGTGCGCAGCCGTTTCTGGGACGTCAACGGCCTCAAGCACATCATCACGCCCGAGGCCGCCGTCTGGGGCACGACCACGGCCGGCGTTCGACCCGATGACCTGTTCCCGATGGACCCGGGTATCGAGACGGGCATCAGCGAAGTCAGCGGCGGGTCGTTCGCGGTAAACCAGTTGTGGCAGACCAAGCGCGGCGGCGGCAAGAACACGCCCCCCGCCACGGTCGACTGGATGCGATTGAACGTGATCGCCTCGGCCTTTAGCACCGAGACCCCTCAAGGCCCCGGCGACGGGCGATTCTTCATGTCGCGTCCTGAAAACTCCATCGGCCGCAACAACATCACCACCGATTACACGTGGTATATCTCCGACTCGACGACGTTCATGGCCGACATGAACTACGACGTCGACAGCGGCGAGATCTCCCGAAGCGGCGTGGCGCTGGCGATTCAGCGCGACCCGAGGTTGAAGTATTTCGTGGGCATGCGCACCATCGAGGCCCTTGACAGCAACGCGCTCACCGTCGGCGCCACCTACCAGATCAACCGCAAGTACAGCGCGTCGATCTTCGAGCAGTACGATTTCGGCCAGGACGAGAACAGCATCACCGGATTCACCCTGACGCGAAAGATGGAGCGGTGGAACGTGGCGTTCAACGTCCTGTGGACCGCCCGCGAGGACGACCTGACGATCATGCTGACGTTCTGGCCCGAGGGCATCCCCGAGGCCCAGTTCTCCACCGGCCGACTCAAACCCCTCAACTCCAGCAGCAAGAATTAGAGTTGGTAATCGGTAGCCGGTAGCCAGGCTGTAGCGTCGCACCCTTCCTCGGCAAAATTCCCTGGCCGCGGTGCGAAATTCGTGACGATAATAGTATTGCAGGCGAAAGCCGGCGCGGTATGATCGCGGGCGCATTTCAGGTTGCAAGCGGTAAAGGCAGTTCGTGAAGTTCACAAGATAGGCCTCGGCCCCAAGGAGTGACGGATGCTCAAAGTCACCTGCCGTAAGTGCCTGGCTGTTCTGAAGCTCAGCGACGACCGCCGCGGCAAGACGATCCGGTGCCCGGTCTGCTTCCAGGCACTGCATGTCGTGGCCGCGGCGGCGGGCTCGACAGTGATGATCCGCCACGCGTGCGTGCGATGCGGGACGGTTCTGGAGGTTCCCGATACCCACGCCGGCAAGATGCAAGAGTGTCCCACGTGCGGTACGCGGCTGATGGTGTCGGCGGCCGCGCTGAGTGGATTGGTCGGGGCGTCCGCGCGTGGGATCGCCGGGGGGCAGGGCGCGGCTGTAGGGCAGGGGCCGCAGCGGGAGCATGCCCAGGCACGTCAACTGGCGGCTCGCGACTGCGGGCAGTTGGCGATCGTTGCGGCCACGCCGTTTGAGGATCCGGAGATGATCCGCCTGTGCCGTCAGGGTCGGGACCTGATCCGCAGCGTTCAGCAGTGCAACAACCGCGTGCGCAAGCTCCGCGAGATGCTGGCCGGGATCGACCCCAAGGCCGAGCACGCCAAGTTCGTCGAGGTTCGCCAGCACCTGGCGATCATCGAGCGCAAGAGCCCCAAGATCCAGCGGGCGCTGAACAGCCTGGCCACGACGCTGGGGCAGATCATCATCGACCAGGCGCCGCAGATGCCGCAATTCCGCAAGATCCTCCAGCGCCTCCGGGAGACGCCCGTGGCGCCGGAGGCGGCCGGGGCATTGCCGCCGCCTCAGGGGCGTGCCGACGACCTGAGCGTGTCGGGCACATTGTGGTACTGCCGCATCGACGGCCAGGCGTACGGGCCCACCGACGCGGCCGGGCTGGTCACGTGGGCGCGACAGGGGAACATCAAGCTCGACGACGCCGTGCGCTCGGAAGAGATGCCGCAGTGGCTGTCGCTCAAAGACGTGCGGGATCTGCCGCCGCAAGACCAGCGCCGCTGCGCCTGGCCGGGTGAGTTCATGCAGGCCCTGGCGGCCATGCCGACTCCGTCCGACGGCGGCGCGGCCGCCGACACGCCCTCGCTCTGGCGCCACGGCGCCGACGCGCTGCGCAAGGCCGCCTCCCGAGTGGGCCTGCTCCGCAAGGAAGACGACCTGGCCGCCCATCCATCCAACGCACACGGCGCTCATTGAAGGTCCCACCACAACGAATTACCCCGGCTAGCGTCCCGTTGGGACGCATCGGAATTGGAGGCTCATACGTTCCCCGATATTCCCGGAAGAACCCTTTATTTAGTGCCTCCGCCGCGACTTTCCCCCCTCCATGACTGAGGCATTACCAACTCTCTCTGACTCTACTTGCTGACTCTACTTGCAACATGTGCGGATTTCTGCAACGATGACCGTGAATGACGTTTCGCTCGATAATTCTGGGTCTGGTTCTGGGCATGCTGCTGGCGGCCTTGTCGTACCTCAACGAATGGGGTCTGCACTTGGCGCCGCTGGCGCACAACCTCACCATGCCGGGGGTCCTGGGGCTGATGCTGCTGGGCCTGCTGGGGCTCAACCCGCTGCTACGTGTGCTGCGCCTGCGCCCGCTTCAGCGGGGCGAATGGGCCACGCTCGTCTCGCTGATGATGGTCGCCTCGGTCATCTCCGGACCGGCCCTGATGTGGCAGTTCAGCGAGATCGTCCTGCTGCCGCAGAAACAAAACCACGACTCCCCCGAGTGGCGCAGCAAGGGCCTGCTGGACTACGCCCCGCCGGGAATGCTCGTTTCGCCCGGCGGGCAATACGAGGAGACGGTAGAGGGTTTCGTCCGCGGCCGCGCGGGCGACGACTATGGCTCGCTGCTCCACATCGTGCCCTGGCAGGCGTGGAAGGGCACGTTGGCGTTCTGGATGCCGCTGGTGGCGCTGGTGTTCCTGGGGGTGACGTGCCTGGCGGTGGTGGTGCACCCGCAGTGGGCCAACAACGAGCGTCTGACCTACCCGGTGGCCACGCTGACGGGGGAACTGCTGGAAGGTCCCTCCGAGGGCGGTATCTTCCGCCAGAAGCTCTTCTGGCTGGGCGCGGGACTGGTGCTGGCCATTCTGGCCGTCAACGCGGCGTGCATCTGGGCGAGCGGGCGGCCTGAAGACGCTCTCATTCCGCTGGAGTTCAGTTTCCGCTCCGTGATGGAGCGCTTCCCGGCCCTGGGCGGCGTGCCCCGGATGGGGACGCTTCTGGCGCCACGGATTTTCTTCGTCGGGCTGGCGCTGGCGTTCCTGGTCAACAACGACGTGGCGTTTTCCGTCGGCATCAGCCACATCCTGTACGCGGTGGTGGTGCTGCTGACGGCGCACATCGGCCTGCCCTGGGGCTGGGCGGTGCTGGAGAGCCCCTTCTGGTCGTCGATGGTGATGGGCTCGTACGTGGGCATGGCGATCATGCTGCTCTACGCGGGACGGTTTTACTACTGGAACGTGCTGCGGCGGGCGTTTGGTTTTTCGGCCCGCGAGGACGTCACTGTGGCCACCGCCTGGGCCTGCCGGGCCGGTCTGCTCTGTGCGGCCGGCGGCGTATTCCTGCTTACGACGGTGGGCAGGCTGCCCCTGCCGGCGGCGATCCTGTTCGTCCTGAGCCTGGCGCTGTTGTTTCTGGTCATGACCCGCGTACACGTCGAGACCGGCGTGTTCGTGCTTCAGCCGGCGTGGTGGCCCCTCGGCGTGGCCATCGGCATTTTCGGCCTGGCGGCGCTGGGGCCCAAGGCCGTGCTGATCCTGGCGATCTTGTCAGCCGTCTTCGCGATCGACCCGCGCGTGGCGATGATGCCGGTGGTCTCGAACGTGCTGCGGCTGGGGCAGATCGAGGGCATCCGCCCGGGTCGCATGGCCGGATGGATCGCCCCGACGATCGTGCTGGCGCTGCTGATCGGGGTGCCGGCCGTCCTGATCACGCAGTATTACTTCGGTCAGAGCGGACATTTCTTCTGGGCCCCGACGGTCTCGCAGTACAGTTTCAACCTGCTGGTGCGCGAGCTGGGCAACTTCGGCGTCAAGGCCACGCCCGAGTTGGGCTTCCGGGCGGGGATGATCGCCCCAAGCGGGCAATTTCTCATCTGGGCGCTGGTCGGCCTGGGCCTGGTGGTCAGCACGGCCGTGCTGCGCCTGAGGCTGACCTGGTGGCCGATACACCCGGTCCTGTTTCTGATCTGGTGTTCGGACACGATGCGCCCGCTGGCGGCGAGTTTCCTGCTGGGGTGGATGATCAAGCAGGTGGTGATGAAGTTCGGCGGCGGCAACGCCTTCGTGCGGTTCCGTAACCTGTTCATCGGCCTGGCCGCAGGCGAGTTCCTGGCCGGGATCATCTGGGCCATCATCGGCATGTCATACTACATGTCCACGGGCAAGAACGTCCCCGAGTTCAAGATCAGCCCGTTCTGAGACGTTTCACCGCGGAGTTCGCGGAGAACGCAGAGCGAGAAAAGCGCTAAGACCGCCAGATCAATCGCTGCCCCGCCTCGTTAGCGGCGGGGCTTGCCCCGCGCGGCTTCTGCCGGGGGAAACCGCCCCGACGTCACGAAAAGGGCGGCCTTTTTCATTTGACGATTGTTTCGGGCATTTTGCTCATGCCACCGCCCGCAATGGATCCCTGCCGCCGCGAGTCGCCCCCCCTATGTCGGGCCATCGGGGCGGCATTTGCCGGGGAAGGTTGGCAGTGCCGTCAGAGTCCTGCTGCCTGGCCGAGGTTATCCCGACTCGCAGCGGCCCCATTGCGTGCTGAATCTTACCAAGAGGCCACATGTTTCTCCCCCCCAACATCCTGCCCGCCTTTTCATGGGAGACCGAAGAAGGCGGCTTGTGTTTTTGGTTCTCGCAATGATGTCACATGGCCGATGTATCTGATGGCTTTTAATAGCACAGGGAGGTGCTATGCGAACAAATACCACCGTCATCATAGCCATTGCTTGTCTGTGCGTTACCTCCTGTACAAGTCAGGATCAACCACGGGCACCGGATCTTCAAGCCAAGGCCAAGGGGCTCTGTAGCGAAGGCCGATTTGATCTTGCCGAGGCCTTGTATAAGGAAATACTCGCAGAAGATGAGAAGAAGACCGGGCCGGATGATGTATCGTTAACGCCCCTCCTGGACGAAATGGCAGGTGTTGCCGAGATCAACCGAAACCGGACTCTGGCAATCTCGCTTTATGAACGGTCGCTGTTAATCAAAGAAAAGGCCTACGGAAAAACAGATAAGAGGGTCGCTTTTGCGCTGATCCAACTTGGCAAAGCCAAGTTCCGCGATGATCAACCGGGGAAGGATGTGTGTGCATGTTTTGAACGTGCGGTAGACATTCTGGAAAAGGTGGTTCCTCCTGACCCAGTCTCGTTAAGTGCAGCGCTGGAGAAACTTGGACTTCAACATTCCAAGGATGGTAGCTTTGCAGAGGCCAAGACGGTGTTGCTGCGGTGTCTGGAAATAAGAGAGAAGTCTCTGGGGGGCCATGATTCCACCGTGACGGCGACCCTAAACAATCTTGCGATTCTGCATGAAACTCAGGGCCAGTTTGCACAGGCTGAATCCTTCTACACTAGGGCTCTCGCCGTTGAAGAAAAGGCTTTGGGCCCCGATAACGTGCTTCTGGTTGCTTGTCTGAATCATCTGGCGTACAACTACGGCCAGCAAGGTCTCGACGAAAAGGCACTCCTACTGTACCAGCGAGCACTGTTACTTTCGGAAAAGGCGTACGGTCCCGATGACATGCGCATATCACCGTGCCTGAAGTCGCTGGCAGATACTTGGACCCGCTTACGCAAGTTTACAAAGGCCGAGGCACTCTACCTCCGATGTCTCGATATTTACACGAAGGCCCTGCCCAAAGGGTCCTATGACTTCTATGACCATTCTGAGACAGTTCTCTTGGACCTTGCGGAAATGTACGAGGCGACTGGCAAGCATGATAAGGCTTCGGATGCCCGATCCCAGGCGGAGAAGATGCGACAACAGGCAAAGGCTGCATTGGACCGAGATAATATCTCGTCAACAAGACCCGCAGAATCACGTGCATCGCACCGTTGATCAGCGACGCCCCAGGCTCAAGAGCACCTTCCATGGCAACAACCCGCCTGCCCTGTCCTACTGCCTGTGGTCTTGTGACACAAGATCGATTGAACAGGCCTGCACTACCCTGAAGGCCGCGTTCGATTCCCCCGTAAGAGTTCTAACCTTGTCCTGTTGTCACGACGTGGAAGAGAGTGGAAAAGAGCGAAAGCTACCAAGGCCCGCTTTATTCCCGGTGTCCTGAAAGCACTGCCCACTCCTTCTCCTTTGGCTTTTCGATGACGACCGAATAGTTGGCCAACAAACAAACCAAGTCCATCGACAGACCACTTGAGTGTTCGTACCGAAGCAATATCGAGGATGGAGGAGTTGACCAGCCACCGTATGTGCCCTTCCCGACAAGCTTGAGAAGGACAGTCGGTTCGATCCCTGTATACATCCTGCACGCCCCCGATGAGCGTGGCGGTCCGATTCTATTTCAAGTCCAACCGCGCAAAGGCGATCTTCTCGTAACAGGATTTTGCGCCGGCCTCAAAGAGTATGCCGATCTGTCCGTCATCCAGGACCGTCATGCACGAGTACGCGCTGGGGCCGGAGTGGATCGTTCGCGAGAGCGGCCATGTTTTGCCGCCGTCGTAACTGGCTCGCATCGTCAGGTTCACGCGGCTTTTCGCATCGGCTGGGTTCGAGAAGAGCAGGCACTCTTCCTCATCGCCGCCTTTGGCCACGTATTGCATCAGGCTCGCCTGGCAGCCGCGGGGCTCGATCAGGGTCTCGTCGTTCTCGAGCGCCGACCACGTCTGGCCGCTGTCGCGGCTTCGGCTGACGCGGCGGATGCTGTCGGAGCCGCGAAGATTCAGCAGCAGCGACCCGTCGGCCAGTTCTGCAACCTGCGATTCGCTATTGTGCGGCACGGGCTTGGGGCCGATCTGCCAACTCTTGCCGTGATCGTCGCTGAAGATCATGTGCCAGCCGGAGCACTGCCCTTTGGCGTGATGAAACGGCACGATCAGGCGGCCGGCTTTGTCGCCGTGACGCAACTGGATGCCCACTCCCGGGCCCAGGCAGCAGGCGGTCCATTGAGGCTGCTCCAGCTTCGCCGTCAGGTCGTCGGCCTTGGACCAACTCTTGCCGTCGTCGTCGCTCCAGAGGGCGAACAGCCCGACGGGGCAAACCTTGATGTCGGCCGGGGGTTGATTCCAGCCCTTGGCATAGCGGACGTAGAACAGCCAGATGCGCGAGGTGTCGCGGTCGACAACGACGGTGGGGTCCATCAGGGCCGCCTCGCCGTTGTCGGCCAGTGTCTGCATCGGGCCCCAAGAGCGCCCGGCATCGCCGCTGCGTTTGAGCACGAGCTTGGTCGGGCTCTTGTCTTTCGCGGAAAGCTTTCTCGCTTCGCAAAACGCCAGCAGCGTGCCCTTGGGGGTGGTCGCCAATGACGGGATGCGGTACGTGTGGACGCCCGCTTCGCCGCGGGTGAAAACCGCAACCATCGCCGGTTGCGGCTGTGATGCGGCCGCGCGGTCAGGCGCCTTTGACGCAGGGCCAGCCGCCCAGGCCCACGCGGCGCCAAGCAGCATCGCCGCAGCCACGGCAACAAGTATCGCCTTCACCTGATTCTGATGTCTCATTGATTCCTCGTCAGAAGAGTGTGGTTTGGGCATGATACCGCCGCGAGCCGCTCTTGCCCAGAGGCCGCATGCCATCGCATGAACCGCCGATACCGCGGAGTACGCTGACAAGCAAATGGCGCCATTCGCTTTTGTGATTTTTCGGCTTATTGATGATAACAAGAAGATCGCACTGCGAAAGAGCTGTGAAAAGTACAACAAAGTGCAATTGTTGTACAATCCGTCCTGCTATTCCACCGTAACGCTCTTAGCCAGGTTGCGGGGTTTGTCGACGTTGCAGCCTCGGGCGACGGCCGCGTGGTACGCCAGCAGTTGCAGCGGCACGACCGTCAGCAGCGGCTGAAGCGGGGCCGGGGCATCGGGCACGTAGATCACGTGGTCGGAGTGCTTGGCGACCAGTTCGTCGCCTTCGGTGGCCACGGCGATCACGCAGCCCTTGCGGGCGCGGACCTCTTCGATGTTCGAGATGATCTTGTCGTACGTTCCGCACCGCGGGGCCACGAAGACCACCGGCATGCCATCGGTGATCAAGGCGATAGGCCCGTGCTTCATCTCGGCGGCAGGCAGACCCTCGGCGTGGATGTAGCTGATTTCCTTGAGCTTCAGCGCCCCTTCCAGGGCGACGGGGTACTGATACCCGCGCCCCAGGAACAGCCAGTTCTCGCGCTTGCAGTGCTTCTCGGCGATGGCTTTGATATGGTCGCTCTGGCCCAGGATGGTCTTGATCTTCTCGGGAATGGCGGCCAGTTCGGTCATGTATCGCTGCATCTCAAACTGCGACATGTACCGCCGCCGCGCCAGCGTCAGGGCGATCATCGCCTGCACCGCCAACTGGCAGGTGAAGCTCTTGGTGGCCGCCACGCCGATCTCCGGGCCGGCGTGCAGATACACCCCCGCGTCGGTCTCGCGGGCGATGGTCGAGCCGACGGCGTTGACGATGCCCAGGGCCATGGCGCCCTTTTCCTGCGCCTCGCGCAGGGCCGCCAGCGTGTCGGCCGTCTCGCCGGACTGGCTGATGGCGATCACGAGCGTGCCGTCGTCGATGATGGGGTTGCGATAGCGGAACTCGCTGGCGTACTCGACCTCGGTGGGGATGCGCGCCAGGTCCTCGAACATGAACTCGCCCACCAGTCCGGCGTGCCAGGCCGACCCGCAGGCGGTGATGATGATCTTGCGCGTCTTGGCCAGGTCGCGGCAAACGCCGGCCAGGCCGCCGAGCTTGATCGAGTGCTCGCGCATGTCCAGGCGTCCGGACAGGCTCATCGCGATCGTCTGGGGCTGCTCGAAAATCTCCTTGAGCATGAAGTAATCATAGCCGCCCTTCTCGATCTGCTCGAGCGAGCCCTCGACCTGCTCGATCTGCTTGGAGACGATGACGTTGTCGATAGTCATCGTCCGCAGTCCGCGGCGGTCGAGGACGGCCATCTCGCCGTCGTCGAGATAGATCACGTTGGCGGTGTGTTCGAGAATCGCCGCGGCGTCGGAGGCCACCACGTATTCGTCGGTGCCCACGCCGATGATCAGCGGGCTGCCCTTGCGGGCCACGATCATCTTGTCCGGGTCGTCGCTGCTGACGACCGCCACGCCATACGTGCCGGTGACTTCGCGCAGCGCTGCCTGCACGGCGGCCTCGAGCGTGTGCGTCCCGTTGCCGTGGCTGACGAACTCGCCGATGAGCTGCACGAGCACTTCGGTGTCGGTGTCGCTCTTGAAGACGTGGCCCTTGGAGAGCAGGAACTGCTTGAGGGTCGAGTAGTTCTCGATGATCCCGTTATGCACCAGGGCGATCTTGCCGCTGTCGTCGGTGTGCGGGTGGGCGTTGACCTCGTTGGGCGCTCCGTGCGTGGCCCAGCGCGTGTGGGCGATGCCCATTGTGCCGCCCGCCATCGCCGCGTCGCTCTCGACCATCTGCTGCACGCCCGCCACTCGCCCGGGCTTCTTGTGGATGATGAGCTGCCCGCCATTGTAGATGCACACGCCGGCCGAGTCGTACCCGCGGTATTCCAGTCGCTTGAGCCCCTCGATCAGGATGTTCCGCGCTTCCTTCTTACCGATGTAGCCGACGATTCCACACATGCCGTAGCTCCCGGAAAACAGTAGCACAGGCTTTCCAGCAGCCTGGATAGGCCGTGCCACAGACACTACCATAACGTTTGGACAGGGTGCAAAACAACCCGATCCGCTCGCGCGCCGGCCATCGCGACCGCCGTTGGCAGACAGCGCCCTGCTTGTTTATCGGTACAACGGGCATCGGCGTTCAGTTACGGTTGCCCCGCCGCGACGGCCTCGAGCTTCCATGACCGCACCGTCCCGTCCTTGCATCCTGAGATGAATCCCTTCCCGTCAGGCCAGAACGCCAGGCACGTCAGGTTCGCCTGGGGCAGCGTGACGCTCATTAAGATTTTATGCGCCTGGATGTTCCACAGGCGAATCTCGCCGCCCGAATCCCCCGCCAGCACTGTCTCCATCCGTCCGGGCGAGCCGGCCAGGCACTGCACGACCGCCTCGTGCGTCCCGATCAGCGCCGTGGTCTTGGGCTTCATCGTCTGCATGTAGACGCCCTTGTCGCTGGCGGCGATCGCGCGGTCTTGGGAGTAGACCACCGCCCGGATCGGCGTCGCCGACGCCGGCAGTTGCTCGCCGAACACCTCGGGCAGGCTGAGATTCTTGACCACCATGTTCCATCGCCGCAGCCGCCGGTCGCGATGGGCGCTGACGGCGTACTGCCCGTCTTCGCTGACGGTCACGGCCGTGGCGGCCACGTGATTATCGATCAATTTGCGGTCGAGGCTGAGTTGGAGCTTCTCGAAGCCGCGGACGTAGGCGTCCTCGGTCGAGACCGAGACGATCTGGCCGTCCATTTCGCGATACATCAGCGCCTCGACGGGGCGCTGGTGCGACTCGTACCACTTGACGCTCTTGCCGCCGCCGGCCGGCCAGACCTCGACGCTGCGCCCAATCCCCGCCAGCACCTGCTTTTGCCCGCCGACAACCGCGAAGGTCACCGACATCGCCTCGCCGCGGGCCCGCGGGCTCTTGAACGTGCGTATCTCGCCGCCGCTGCCGCTGAAGAGCTTGACCGTCCCGTCGGCCCCGCCGGCCGCCAGCAGCGACCCGTCCGCCATCATCGACAGGCTCGTCACGCGGCTGGTGTGTTTGTATTCCTTGACCACCTTGGCCGACATCGTCGGCGCGGCGTTCTTGTCCTGTCCGCCGGCCGGCGTCTTGGCATCCGCCAGTTCGGGCGGCAATTTGTCCCCTGCGATCATCTGGCGGACGTCGCTCTTGAGCACGCTGGCCTTGCCACCCTTGTCGAGATAGATGATGTACCGCTGCCCGTCGTCGAGCACCGACCCCTGCATGCGCTGGCCGCTGTGGAGGATCAGCCAGTCGCCCAGCACCGCCCCGCCGCTAAAGGCCACCACCGCCGCGGCGGCCACTACGATCCGGGCTCGACCTGCACTCATGACGTTCTCCAAATGAAGGCGCCGCACCAGAGAACAGTAGCCTATCAAAACCCTCCCGCGGCGGCAAGGCGACGCGAATGGGTCGAGGGGCAATCGTTGGCCGGTTCACTAAGGGCAGTCTGTTGCCACGGCGCGATGGCCGGTAGAATACCCGCATATGGACCTGTTGCGGCAATCTGAAGAGGCGGCCATTGCGGCTAATGCGCCGCTGGCGGTGCGCATGAGGCCGCGGACTATCGACGAGATTCTCGGGCAGGAGGAGTTTCTCGGCGAGGGCAAGATGCTGCGGCGGATGCTGGCGGCGGACCGCTTGAGCAGCCTGGTGTTCTTCGGCCCGCCGGGGTCAGGCAAGACGACGCTGGCGCGGGTGATCGCCGATCACTGCTCAGCGGCGTTTCACGAGCTCAACGGGGCGTCGGCATCAGTCAAGGACGTGCGCGAGGTGATCGAGCAGGCCCGCGTGCGGCTGGGATCGATGAAATCGGGGATTGGCTCCGGGAAACTGGGGACAGGCACCTCCGGGGCTGCGCCCCTGCGGAGCCAGCCCCCACTTTCCCGGACGGTTCTGTTCATCGACGAGTTGCACCGGTTCAACCGGGCGCAGCAGGACGTGCTGCTCAACGACGTCGAGAATGGCGTCATCATCCTCATCGGCGCCACCACCGAGAACCCGTTCTTCACCATCAACTCGCCGCTGCTTTCCCGCTCGACGGTCTTCGAGTTCAAGCCGCTGGGCGAAGAGCAGATCGCCGCCCTGCTGCGGCGGGCGCTGGCCGACCAGGACCGTGGGCTGGGCGCCATCAACGTCCAGGCCACTGACGAGGCCCTGGCGCATCTGGCGAAAATCTCCGACGGCGACGCCCGCCGGGCGCTGACGGCCCTGGAGGTCGGCGTGATGAGCCAGGTCACGCACGCCGGCAGCGACAAGCCCGTCGCCTTCGACCTGGCCGTCGCGCAGGAGTCGATCCAGCAAAAAGCCATCCAGTACGACCGCACCGGCGACATGCACTACGACGCCATCAGCGCGTTCATCAAGTCGATGCGCGGCAGCGACCCCGACGCGGCGGTGTACTGGCTGGCGCGCATGCTGACGGCCGGCGAGGACCCGCGGTTCATCGCCCGGCGGATCAGCATCCTGGCCAGCGAAGACATCGGCAACGCCGACCCGCGGGCGATCACCATCGCGGCCAGCGCGTACGCCATTGTCGAGCGCATCGGCATGCCCGAGTGCCAGCTCACGCTGGCGCAGGCGGCGATCTACATGGCCACGGCCCCCAAGAGCAACGCTTCGTACAAGGCGATCTCGGCGGCGACGGACGACGTTCGCACCGGGCGGACGCTTCCGGTGCCTCGGCACCTTCGCAACGCCCCGCATCCGGGGATGCGGGAGCAACTGGGCAACGCCGAGGGGTACCAGTACAGCCACGACTTCGCCGGCGGGATCAGCCCCGACCAGGATTACCTCGGCGTCGACCGCACGTACTACCAGCCCACCGACCGCGGATACGAAAAGCATATCGCCGCGTACCTCGAATGGGCGAAGAAGCTGCGGGAGAAGAAAGAGGAATGATGCAAGGCGGAAGCCCCGTCGCTAACCGGAAAGAAAATTTTCTCCAGATTCTCTCAAGATTTTTCGCCCTTTCCGAAATTCCTTTTCTACCACGTTGACTTTGCCCGGATGGGCTTGTATTGTTCCTGACTTGACCGGCATGGATATGGAGCACCGGCCGGACTGCGGCACCGATGCACACGCAAACGAAATGGAAGGCCGGCAGGGACGCCCCCGGATCGGGGTAACACGGTGTACGTTATTAGCCCATTTAATCGGGTACTGTGGACCTGCATGCTTGCCGCCGCGGCCATGCTGGGGACGTGCGACTACGCCCGCGCCCAGAACGGCCAGGACAAGGTCATCGACGTTCGCGTCGAGGGCAACCGGCGCATGACGACCGAGGCCGTTCTGGCCCACGTCAAGACTCGCCTGGGCCAGTCCTACAGCGACGACCTGGTCCGCAGCGACAAGCAGGCCCTGCTCGACACCGCCCAGTTCACCTCCGTGGTGGCTACCAAGACGCAGACTGATCGCGGCGTGATCGTCACGTTCATCGTGCAGGAGCGCCCGCTGGTCTCTCGCGTGATGCTCCAGGGCAACAAGGAGTTCACCGACGAGCAACTCATGGGTTCGCTGCCGTTCCAGGCGGCCGCCCCGCTCAACATCGCCTCGGTGCAGGCCGGGCAGGATGCCCTGGTGAACAAGTATCGTTCCAGCGGTTATTACTTCGCGAGCGTGACGGTGGACCGCCCGGCGCTGGAAAAGGAAAAACGGGCCGTTTACAAGATCGTCGAAGGCCCGCGCGTCACGATCGGCAAGGTCGAGTTCGTCGGCAACACGACGTACTCGGGGCTGATCCTCGGCCAGAAGGTCGGGACGCGCAAGCGCTTTTGGCCGATCTTCCCGGGCTTTCTGGACACCGACCAGCTCGCCCAGGATGTAACGGCTCTTAGAAATTTCTACCGCGACGAGGGATTCCTGGACGCCGAGGTCGGGCGGGAACTCGAGTTCTCCTTCGACAAGACCCAGGTCACCGTCCGGTTCATCGTAAAGGAAGGTCCGCGCTACCGCGTCAACGAGGTGATCTTCAAGGGCAACACCGTCATCTCGGCCGAGCAGTTGGCCCAGCGCGTCTCCCTCCAGCAGGGCTCGTTCTTCACCGCCGAGCGGCTCAAGCAGTCCGTCCAGAACGTCCAGGACACCTATGGCGAGGTCGGCTACATCGAGGCGCAGGTGCGGGCGACACGCCAGTTCCTGGCCCCCAGCGCGCCGGTTCCGGCATGGGCGGCCGGCATGGACGAAGGCGCCGCCAAGCCCGCCGTGCTCAACATCGTCTTCACCATCGTCGAGAAGGACCAGTACCGCATCGGGCAGATCAACATCCGCGGCAACAACATCACGCAGGGGCGAATCATCCGCCGCGAGTTGCGATTCTTCCCCGAGCAGATCTTCAACAGCACGGCGGTGAAGGAATCCAAGAACCGCCTGGAAGAGACCCGCCTGTTCGAGAAGGTCGAGATCGAGCCGGTCGCCACCAACGTCCCGGGCGTCCGCAATGCCGATGTCATCGTCAAGGAAGGGCGCACGGCGCAGTTCCTCGTCGGCGTCGGCGTCAGCACCAACGCCGGACTGCTGGGCAACATCTCCTTCACGCAGCGCAACTTCGACCTCTTCGCCCCGCAGAAGGGCTTCCGCGGCGGCGGCCAGACCCTCAGCATCGTCGCTGAGCCCGGCACCGAGATGATGCGTTTCTACGTCGACTGGTTCGAGCCGTACCTGTTCGACCAGCCCTACTCGCTGGGCGCCCGCGGGTTCGCCTGGACGCGCAAACGCGAGGACTGGGATGAAACGCGCGTCGGCGGCCTCATGACCGTCGGGCACAAATTCATCAACCACTGGTTCGGCCAGGTGGCCACGCGCGTCGAGGCCATCGACATCTCCGACGTCAGCACCGACACCTCCACCGAGATCCGCGACGAGGAAGGCTGGCATTCGCTGGTGGGCATCAAGCCGGCCCTGATCCGGGACCGGACCGACAGCCGCTGGCTGCCGTCGAAGGGCGACCGCCTGGAATTGAGCTACGAACAGGTCTTCGGGACCAGCACGTTCGGCAACATCCAGGGCGAGTACCACTACTACCACACGCTGGCCACCGACGCGCTGGACCGCAAGCACATTCTGGCCTCGCGCGTGGCGGCCGGGCAGATCGTCGGCGACGCCCCGTTCTTCGAGCGGTACTACGGCGGCGGCATCGGTTCGATCCGCGGCTTCAAGTACCGCGGGATCAGCCCCCGCGGCAGCAATGGCGACGATCCCATCGGCGGCGACTTCATGTTCTTCGCCGGCAGCGAGTATTCCTTCCCGCTGATCGGCAAGGACCTCAGAGGCGTGCTGTTCGTCGACACCGGCACGGTGAACTCCGACTTCGGGTTCTCGAACTACCGCATGTCGATCGGCACGGGCTTGCGTTGGGTCGTGCCGATGCTCGGGCCGGTGCCCCTGAGCCTGGACGTGGCCGTCCCGATCCTCAAGGGTGACGACGACGACACGCAGATTCTCAGCTTCAGCGTGGGCGTGACGTTCTGACGCGACCGCCCCCGCCCACCCAGTTACAGCGAGGTGCCTGATGAGAAAATTTCCCTTGATGCTGGTGATTCTTGCGGCCTTGGTTACGGTCGGGTTCCTCCTGGGCAGCCTTAATGCCCAGCAAGGCGCCGGCACGCCCCTGACGCGCGTGGCCGTGTGCGACATCGGCGTGGTCTTCGCCAATTACGAGCGGGCCAAGAAAGAGTCCACCAACCTCGAAGAGACCCGCCAGAAGGTCGAGAAGGAAAAGGCCCGCCGCACCCAGAAGATCGACGACCTCCGCAAAGAACTCGAGTCGTTCAAGGACGGCCCCGAGCAGGAACGCGCCTTCCGCGCCTACCAGAAGGAATCCGTCGAGCTCCAGGCCTGGCTGCAGTTCGAGGACAACCTCGCCACGCGAAGCCACGCCACGCTGACACGATCGATGTACGACCAGATGAACGCCGCCGTGGCGGCTGTCGCCAAGTCGCGCGGCATCGACCTGGTGCTGCACCGCGAAGGCGCCATGCCCAAGACGCAGACCACCCTGCAGATCCTGCAGGTCATGCGCGAACGCAAGGTCCTCTACAACAGCGACGCCATCGACATCACCGACCCGGTCGTGAAGTACCTCAACGACTCCTACACCCGCGGCGCCCAGCCCTGACGAACCCGCTATGGCCACACTGGAAATGACAGTCGCCGCCTTGGCCGAACTGGTCGGCGGCACGGTACACGGGGCCGACGGGGGCGTCATCCGCTCTATCGCCTCCATCGCCGCCGCCACCGGCGACGACCTCACCTTCGCCGTCAATGACAAGCACGCCGCCACGCTGGCCAACTGCCGCGCAGGCGCCGCACTGGTCACCAAGCCCCTGGCCGGCGCGCCCATGCCGCTGATCGTCGTTAAAGATGTCGAAGAAGCCATGGCCACGCTTCTGGCCAGCCTGGCCTCGCCGCCGGACCTGCCGCCGGCCGGAGTGCACCCCACCGCCGCGATAGCGCCCGACGCGCAGGTGGCGCCTGACGCGGCGATCGGCCCCTTCGTGGTGGTCGGCGCGCGGGCGGTCATCGCCAGCGGCGCGGTGCTCTGTGCCCACGTGTCGGTCGAGCGCGACGTCAGGATCGGCGAAGGCACGATCATCGAGCACGGCGTCGTCGTGATGCACGAGTGCGTCATCGGGCGAGGCGCGCGCATCGGCGCCAACAGCGTGATCGGTCGGCCGGGGTTCGGATACTATCTCAAAGACGGCCGACATGTGCCGATCCCCCACGCCGGCAACGTGGTGATCGAAGACGACGTGCATATCGGCCCGCTGTGCAACGTCGATCGGGCGAAGTTCGGCAGCACGGTTATCGCCCGCGGCGCCCGCATCGACAGCCAGGTGCTCATCGCGCATAACGTGCGCATCGGGGCCGGCTGCATCCTCTGCGGACACTGCGGCGTCGCCGGCAGCGCCGAGCTGGGGCAGTACGTGGTGCTGGCCGGAAACGTCGGCGTGAAAGATCACGTCCGCATCGGCAACGGCGTGCAGTGCGCGGCCTTTGCCGCCATCGCCGGCGACATCGCCGACGGCGAGATCGTCTCCGGCATTCCCGCCCAGCAGATCAAAGAGAATTTCCGCCAAGTGCTGGCGATGAAGAAGTTGCCCGACCTGGTCAAGCGCGTCGGGCAGATCGAGACGAGAGTAGACGACCTTGAGGCGCCAAAGAACCATTGATCATCCCGCCGTGGTGGAAGGGGCCGCCCTGTTCAGCGGCGCCGCTTCCGCGCTGTCCTTCCTGCCGGCGCCCGAAAACACCGGCATCATCTTCGTCCGCCGCGGCGAGCGCGGGGCCGTGCAGATCCCCGTCGGCATCGAGAACCTCCTCGCGCAGCCGCGCCGCACGTCGCTGTCGGCCGGCGGGGAGCAGGTCCAGACGGTCGAGCACGTGCTGGCCGCCGCCGCCGGGCTGGGGATCGACAACCTGATCGTCGAGGCCTCGGCCGACGAAACGCCCGCGCCGGACTCCTCGGCCGCCCCGTTCGCCCAGGCGCTGGCGGGCGCCGGGCTGGTCGAGCAGCAGGCCCCGCTCGATCCCTACGTGGTGACCGAGCCCGTCACCGTCACGCAGGGCGCGGCGAGCCTGACGGCGCTGCCCGGACCGGCCGAGTGCCTGGACATTCTCTTCGACATGGACTACGCCGCGCTCTGCCCGGCCATCGGGCGGCAGGTGTACGCCTTCCGCGTGGACCAGGACGACTTCGCCACGCAACTGGCCCCAGCGCGAACCTTCCTGCTCAAGCAGGAGGCCGACCAGATGCTCGCCGCCGGAGTCGGCAAGCACCTCTCGCCGCGCGACGTGGTGGTCGTCGGCCCGGACGGCCCGATCGACAACGCCCTGCGATTCGCCGACGAACTGGTCCGCCACAAGGTCTGCGACCTCATCGGCGACATGGCCCTGCTGGGCCGACCCCTGCGCGGGCGCCTGGTCGCCAGCCGCAGCGGCCACAGCCTCAACCACGCCCTCGTCCGCAAGCTGCGCGAGGAGATCGAGCACCGCTCGACGGCCCGCAAGCTGATGGGCCAGCCCGCGATGGACATCCGCCAGGTGATGAAGCTGCTGCCCCACCGCTACCCGTTCCTGATGATCGACCGCGTGCTCGAACTCGACGGCAACCGTCGCGCGGTGGCCATCAAGAACGTCACCATCAACGAGCCGTTCTTCCAGGGTCACTACCCCGGCCAGCCCATCATGCCCGGCGTGCTGCTGCTGGAGGCGATGGCCCAGCTCTCGGGCATCCTGCTCTGCCGCCAGGTCGAGAGCACCGGCAAGATGGCCGTGCTGCTGAGCCTCGACAACGTCAAGATGCGCCGCGCCGTGCGCCCCGGAGACCAGCTCCTGATCGAGGCCGAAGGACTCCACGTCCGCCCCCGCACCGGACACTGCCGCTGCAAAATCACCGTCGGCGACGAACTGGCCTGCGAGGCCGAAATCAAATTCATGCTCATCGACGCCCAACCAGCGTAAACAGCGGGTAACGTTTGACCATTTCCCTTCCTCTGCACCAGCCCTCTTGTTCCCGGCGGCGGATTGGTGTCTACTAAACGTGCCTATGCCCGATATTTCTCCTCAAACCCTTGTCGAGGACGGAGCGCAGATCGCCGCGGATGTGCGCATAGGGCCCTTCTGCACCATCGGCCGACAGGTCTCCATCGCTGCCGGCTGCGTCATCGAGAACAACGTCACGATCACCGGGCGGACGGTTCTCGGCGAGCGGTGCTGCGTGATGCCCCAATGCGTGATCGGGGCCGGCGACGACCCTGCCCGCGCCGGCGGGCTTTGCTATGTCGGGGCCAACACCACCCTGCGCGAGCACGTGGTGGTCTACGGCGGGTTCCAGCACGCCACCCGCATCGGGCAGGACAACCTGCTGATGGTCGGCTGCCGCGTCGGCGAGGGGGCGACCATCGAAGACCACGGCATCTTTGCTAACGCCACGCAGTTCGGCGAACACTGCCACGTCGAGTCGTACGTGCGGACCAGCGGCTTTGCCCTGATCGGGCCGGGCGTGCGGGTCGGAGCGTATGCGTTTGTGGCCGCCTTCGTGCAGGTGGCCCGCGACGCGCCGCCGTTTGTGATGCTGCAGGGCATGCCCCTGCGCGTCCGCGGGGTCAACACCAACAACCTCGAACGCTGCGGCTTTACCGCCGACGACATCCGCTCGCTCAAGACGGCCGTGCGCGAGCTCTACGCCGGCGACGGCCAGTCGCCCAACGCGGCGCTGATCGAGCAACTGCTGACCGCGCCGGACTTGAATCCGCACGTGCGCCGTTTGGTGGAGTCCCTGGCGGCGGACGTGCGCGGGACTGACGACCATGGATGACCTGACGGTCATGCGCGAGATCGCCCCCTCGGCGCAGGTGGCAGCCGGCGCGGTCGTCGGGCCCTTCTGCGTTGTCGGCCCCAATGCCGTCATCGGCCCGCGCACGCGCCTGGGAGCCCGCACCACCGTGACTGGCTGGACCACCCTCGGCAGCGACAACGACATCGGCGAAGGCTGCGTGCTCGGCGCGCCGCCGCAGGATCTCAAGTATGCCGGCGCGCCGACGCGCCTGATGATCGGCCATCGCAACCGCCTCGGGCGGTTCGTCACGGCGCATGTGGGAACCGAGTTCGGCGGATACCTGACGCGCATCGGCAGCGACAACGTCCTGCACGACGGTTGCCACGTCGCCCACGACTGCTATGTCGACGACCGGACGGTCCTGGGCGCCGACGTGCTGCTGGCCGGACACATCCGCATCTGCAGCGGCGCGGTGGTGGAGGAGCGCTGCGGCGTGCATCATTACGTGACGGTCGGCTCGCACGCCCGCGTCGGGCGCTGCACCCCCGTGCGGCGCGACGTGCCACCCTTCGCCCTCTTCGCGGCCCGAAATTACGACTGGCAGGGTTCGCCCTCCGTCGTCGGCGCCCACGAGGAGGGCATCGACGCCGCCAAGCTCGCCCCCTGGGAGCGGCGCGAGCTGCGAGAGGCCCTGCGAGATCTGTTTGAAGACGAAGCTGCGCTACAGACAAAGATCGAGCAACTCGTTAATATTGGGGTCGAAGGGGCGGCCGCCGATTTGTGCCGCTTCTGCCTGCGAAGCCTCCAGGGGCTCTATGGACGCTGCCGCGAGTCGTATCGCGGCGCCGCGCCGCCCGAGGCGCTGCAGTACCTGCCGCCCGAGTTGCAGGCCGTTATCAGGAGATCCAAACCGTGAGCGTGCGTATCGCCGTCGTTGGTTGTGGACGCATGGGCAAGCTTCACGCCCGCGTTATCAGTGAAACGAAAGAAGCTACCCTGGCTTGCGTCGTCGACAGCAACGCCGCGGCTGCAGCCGCCCTGGGCAAGCAGCGCGACTGCCTCGCGCTGACCAGCCTGGCCGAAGCGGTCAAAGTCTCCGACGCCGCCATCATCGCCGTGCCCACCCGCGCCCACCTCGATGCGGCGCGGCCGTTCCTCGAAGCGGGCAAGGCCGTCCTCATCGAAAAGCCCCTGGCGCTGGACCCGGCCCAGGGCGAGGAGATGATCGCCCTGGCCAAAAAGAGCGGCGCCAAGATGCAGGTCGGGCACACCGAGCGGTTCAACCCGGCCGTCGTCGCCATGCGAAAGCACACCATCAAGCCCAAGTTCATCGAGGCCCACCGCATCAGCCCCTTCACGTTCCGCTCGGCCGACGTCGGCGTGGTGCTGGACATGATGATCCACGACATCGACCTGGTGCTGATGGTGGCCGGCACGGACCAGGTCGACACCGTGCACGCCGTCGGCGTCAACGTCATCGGCGCCCACGAAGACATCTGCAACGCCCGCCTGATCTTCGCCAACGGCTGCGTCGCCAACATCACCGCCAGCCGCCTGGCCATCAAGACTGAACGCAAGATGCGAATCTTTTCCGAGGAGGCGTACCTCTCGGTCGATTACGCCAAGAAAGTCGGCATCGTCATCGAGAAGTCCAAGAACCTCGACCTGATCCAGATGGCCCGCGACCTGGACGTCGAAGACGTCGCCGAGCTGGCCCAGCAGGTCGACTACACCAAGTTGCTGACGGTCGAGGAACTCGTCGTCAACGACGCGACCGAACCGCTGGCCAGCCAGGCCCATTCCTTCTGCCAGATGGTTTCCGGGCAGGCCCCGCCGCAAGTTTCAGCCGAGGAAGGCCTGGCCGCCATCCGCGTGGCCAAGCGCATCGTCGACTCGATCAAGAGCTACAAGTGGGACGGGCCCAACTCCCAGCGCCAGGGGCTGGATATCATCCAGAAGGATTAAGGAAATCTTAATCCTGCAGATGCTATGCTACATGGGCTTTACTAATGGAGCGAATGGAGGCCTGCCTGTGAAAAAAGGGTTTACCCTGGTAGAACTGCTTGTGGTTATTGCCATCATCGCCATCCTGGTGGCGATTTTGGTGCCGGTGATCGGGACGGTTCTGAACGATGCCCGCGAAGGCGCCTGCCAGACGAATCTCAAGACCGTCGGCGGCGCTTTCAGCGAGTACAAACGCGCGCGGGAATCTTTCGCCCGCATCAGCGGCCACGCCAGCGGCGATCCCGCGGCCACGTATGCCCCCGGCGGAACCAGCGATACGCTGGCGTCGGTGGCCGCGGCGCCCATGAACGAAGTGTGGGCGCTGATCCAGGCGGGCTACCTGCCGGAGACGGCTTTCAGGTGCCCCGGCGACAAAGACTGGCTCGCCCGCGTGATGGACGCCACGACCCTGCGGTTCGGATGGTCCGCCAACACGCAGTTCTCCTACGGGATCCAGTTCCCGTACGACAGCAACCTCACGCCGACGACGAGCCTGGGCAATCCAAGCCTGGCGCTGGGTGCGGCCAACGCGTACTCCGCCAACGGGGTGCTGATGGCCGACATGCCCAAGCGCGGCGCGGCCAACCCTGTCGTAACCGCCTTCAGCGATTACCAGAACCACCGCGAAGGCGTCGCTCTGGTGACCTTGGTGGGCAATGCCTTGCTTTACGAACCCGAAACGGCCAACTCGCTCATCAACGGAGATGAGATCTACAAGTCCTCCGGCGCCGACGCCGCCAGCGCCTGCCCCGGCAGCGCCACCGATGCCGTGATCTGCCCGGGGGCGATCCCGTAAGAAGATCGAAGTTCCTACTTCTTCTTGAAGTACTCGCGGGCGGCGTAGTCCAGGGCCATCTGCATGAACTCGCCTTTCTGGACGATCGTGGCGTTCTTGAGCAGCGTCTTGAAGTATTCTTCCGTGGCGGCCTCGAACTGCTGCTCCCGCAGCTTGTTGTCGATTTGTTCCTGGGCGTCGGCAAACTCCATCGTCTTGCCCGCCTCGACGCGGCGGCACTTGACGATGTAGAAAGCGTCGTCGGTCTCGATAGGCCCGGCGATTTGGTGCGGGGCAAGCTTGAACGCCGCCTCTTCGACCTTCTGTTCCTTGAAGTTGCCCTTGGCCATCAGGTCCCACGTGCCGCCCGACGACGCGCGGGGATCCTTGGAGAACCGCTTGGCCACGTCGCCAAAATCGGTCCCGATCGCCAGTTCCTGCGCGGCGGCGGTGATCGCCTCGCGCCCGCGGTCGTGGGCTGCTCGCACCTGCGCGGCCGTGGCGCGGGGGCCTAGCCCGGCCTTCCAGGGGATGCAGATGGTCTGCATCTGTATCTTCCGGGGCGTCAGGAACTCGTTCTTGTGCGAGCGGTAGTAGCTCCACAGCATCTTCTGCGTGACGTCGATCGTCGGGGTGAAGCGCATTCGCAGGTAGACGCGGATGGTAAGTTGCCGCCGCTGCTCGGCCAGCACGTCCTTGAGTTCGGCGCCCTGGGCCAGCGTTTCCTCTTCAAGCTTCTTCTTGCTGCCCTGGCCGAGCGTGGCGACCATGTCTCGCAGCGTGTCGTCCATTTCCTTGTCGATATGTTCCTTCTGCTGGTCGGTCAGGCGGTTCTTGGCCTCGCCCAGCACTAGTTGCTGCGTGACCTGATGGCGAATCTCGTCCTCGATGAACTTGGCCGCCCGCGTGCGCAGCTCCGCCTCGCCCAGGCCCGAGGGCAGTCGCTTCATGGGCGGTCCGATCCCGCGGATGACATCGTCCAGCGTCACGAACTTGTCGTTCACCTGCACCATCGACGCCCCCACCACCTCGTTGCTCAGCACCCGCGCGGGGCGGCTCTGGGAGACGGCCGACGACGTCACAGCCGCCGTCGCAGGCCGCGTCGTCGGGGCGGTAATGTTGTCCTGGAAGCTGATCGAATCGAGCTCGATGGTCTTGGGGCGGCTGTCGGCCTTGCCGATTGCCGGCGCTTCGTCGTCGGCAACCGGTTTGAACGCCGCACGCTTGTCGTCGGCCTGGGCAGCCGCGTCGGGCGGCGCCGTCCCGGGCGGTTGGTCGAAGGGTCTGGCCCCCTGCGCCGCGGGGCGCGTGGCGGCCTCGCCCACCGCGGCGGTGTCGCCGGGCATGACCATGCCGTCGGAAGGCCTCAGCACCGCCTGGTGATGCGGCGGCGTGATCGGCGTCTCGACAGGTTCACGCGACCCGCCCCAGTTCTGCCACGACGCGGGCATCTCGCAGCCGGCGGCGGCCACTGCGGCGATAAGCAGGATGTTCCTCAGGCACGTCATTCGCGCTACATGATACTAAAAACAGGTCCTCGATCCTAGGTCCTAGATCCTAGGAGCAGGGAGGATTCGCTTGCTCGACGGGGCTTTCCGGTATCTGGAGAACACGCGGAGCAAGCTCCGCCGCTAACGGGAAATACCGCGGGCATGGATCAAAAACCCTAGGACCTGGGACCGAGGATCTAGGATCTGTTACTTCCCCCCAACCGCCGCACCAGGGCCCGCAGGAGCGAGCGTTCTTCCAGGTACGCCGGCGGCGGGCGCCAGTAGACAGTGTGGTCGTCGACGACGCGGACGGAGCCTTGGGCCCCCTTCATCGCCGGCTGGAAGACTCTCATGTCGCAGATCGTGAAGACGATGTCCTTGTCGCGGCGGATGATGCTCTCGATCTTGAGCCGCTGGGCGTGCAGGCGGATCTCGACGGCCGCCAGCAGCGCCTCGACCGCCCCCGGCGGGCGGCCGTACGCGTCGGCGATGTCCCGCGTCAATTGTTCGAGCTCGGACACCTGGGCGCAGCGGGCCATGCGGCGGTAGACCTCCATGCGCTGGCGGTCGGAGGCGATGTACGACCGCGGGATCAGTGCCTCGACGCCGAGCTCGACGTGCACCGTCGGCGGCTGCGGCGGCGACTCGCCCCGCATCTGCCGCACGGCCTGTTCGAGCAGTTGGCAGTACAGCTCGTACCCCACGGCCGCAATGTGCCCGCTCTGCTGGGGACCCAGGATGTTGCCCGCGCCGCGAATCTCCAGGTCACGCATGGCGATCTGGAAGCCGGCGCCCAGGTCTGAAAAGTCCTCGATGGCCTTGAGCCGCTTGGCCGCCACCGGGGACAGCGAGCGGTGTTCGGGCAGCAGCAGGTAACAGTACGCGCGGTGCTTGTAGCGCCCCACTCGCCCGCGGAGCTGGTGCAGCTCGGAGAGGCCGAAGCGGTCGGCGTTATGAATGATAATCGTGTTGGCGCTGGGGATGTCCAGCCCCGACTCGATGATCGTGGTGCAGACCAGCACGTCCACGTCGCGGCGGACGAATTTGAGCATGGCCTCTTCGAGCTCGGCCCCGCTCATCTGCCCGTGGGCCACGCAGATGCGGGCATCGGGCACGAGCTGGCCGATCCGGTGCGCCAGCGGGCCGATGTCCTGCACGCGGTTGTGCACGAAGAACACCTGCCCGTGGCGGTTGAGCTCGCGGGTGATGGCGAAGCGGATGAGGCTCTCGTCATATTGGCAGACCTCGGTGTGGATTGCCCGGCGGTCCATCGGGGCCGTCGACAGCGAGCTGATGTCGCGCAGGCCCAGCAGCGCCATGTGCAGCGTGCGCGGGATGGGCGTGGCCGTCATCGTCAGCACGTCCAGCGTCGTCCGCACGCTCTTGAGCTGCTCCTTGTGCTCGACGCCGAAACGTTGCTCCTCGTCAATCACCACCAACCCCAGGTCCGCAAAGCGGATGTCCTTCGACAGCAGGCGGTGCGTTCCAATCAGGATGTCGATCTGCCGCAGCGCCAGCCGCTTGACGATGTCGTTCTGCTCGGAGCCGCTACGGAAGCGGCTGATTACGTCGACGCTGATAGGATAGTCCGCCAGACGCTCGCGAAAGGTGTTGTAGTGCTGGTCGGCCAGCACGGTCGTGGGCACCAGCACCGCGACCTGCTTGCCAGCCTCGACGGCCTTGAACGCGGCGCGCATCGCCAGTTCGGTTTTGCCGAACCCCACGTCGCCACAGAGCAGGCGGTCCATCGGGCGGGCAGCGGCCATGTCGCGGTGGATGTCGTCCATGCTGGCGAGCTGGTCTTCGGTCTCGGTATAAATGAACTCGCCGGCGAACTGCTCCTGCATCTCGGTGGCGGCCGGGTACGACACGCCGGGGCTGGCCGCCCGCATCGCCTGGATTCGCAGCATCTCGGCGGCCAGGTCGGCCACCGCCTCGCCGACGCGGGCCTTCTGGCGGCTCCAAGCGGCGCCGCCGAGCTTGGACAGCGTGGGTTTCTTGCCTCGCGAGCCGATGTACTTCTGCACCAGGTTGATCTGGGCGGACGGCACGTGCAGCACCGCCTTGTCGGCGAACTCGAGGCGCAGGTATTCCTCGGCCCGGCCGTCGCGCTCGAGTTTCTGCAGCCCCTGGAACCGCGCGATCCCGTGCGCCACGTGAACCACGTAGTCGCCGGTCTGCAGGTCCAGTAGCGAATCGATCGGCCGGCCGGTGCGCACCGCAGCGATGCGCCGCCGCACCGCGTAGCGGTGGAATATCTCGTGGTGCCCCACCACCACGAGTTTCTGCTGCGGCCAGTAGAACCCCGTCGCCACGTGGCCGATGCCCGTGTGGACTTTCGCGGCAAGGTCCGGATGCTCCGCCGCCAGCATCTGCGTGAAGTGCTTCTGCTCGGCCGCGTTCTCGCAGTAGATGAACAGGTCGGCCGCCTTGGCGAGCTGGCCCAGTTCGGCCATGGCCTCGGGCACATTCACCGACAGGCGCTGCAGCGAGCGGGCGCCCAGTTCGATCACCGCGTCATCGGACCCGCGCGGGCGGAAGGGGTGCATGTCCAGCCGGCACAGCCGCCCCATGGCCGCCGTCAGTACGTCCGGGTGATGCAGCGCGTCAGGTGCATGGGCGGCCGCCTCGTCACTCCGCACACGGTCGTAGATCTCGGTGGCCACGTCCAGCACTTCAGACGGATCGAGCATGCAGACGATGGCATCGGCCGGCAGGTAGTCCAGCAGGTGCGTGACTTGCCCGCCCTGCCAGCCCGAAAGCCCCGTCAGGTCGTAGCCGGCGATCTGGTCGCTGCTTCGCAGGCTGTCCAGGTCGAAACGCCGGACCGACTCGACCTCGTCGCCGAAGAACTCGACGCGAATGGCGTACGGCGAGCCGGGCGGGAAGATGTCCACAATGCCGCCGCGCCGGGCAAACTCGGCTTGCTGATCGACCTGATCGACGCGGTCGTAGCCCGCTTCGACAAGCCACGCCGCCAGCGCCTCGGGGTCGAGCGTCGCTCCCTTTCGCAGCTCCAACCGGCTGGCCGCCAGGGCGGCCGGCGTCGGCACCGGTTGCAGCAGCGCCATCACCGGCGCGACAATGTAGTTGACCGGCTCGTCGCGAAGCTGGGAGGACTGGCTGAGCAGATTGCACAGCCGCAACCGCTCGCCGGTCACCTCGCCGCTGACGGCAGCGACCCGCTGCGAAGGACCCAACTCGACATCCCACGGCGGAAAAATGGGGACTGTCACGTTGTCTGTGGCTGTCCCTGTTTTCCCACCCGGCCGCGGCGAGGCGTTTGGGACTATCCCCGCTTTTTCAGTCCTGCCCGGGCGGAGAAACACTTCCAGATCGTCCGCCACGCCGTCTGCGGCGTCCATGTGCGGGGTGATAAACAACACGCATCGGCCGGTGATTCGCCCGATGGCCGCGGCAACCATCGCGGCGGCTGAGCCCCATACGCCCGAGAGATGCACGGCGGCGCCCGGCACGAGCAGGCGGGCGGTCTTTTGCAGCGTTGGGTTGTTGAGTACACGCTCTAGCATTGTCCGAAAACATCCAGGGCGGCTTCCTCAAGGGACAGGTCGTTGCCGCCGCACGCCAGGGGGTCGCGATCGGTACGCGCGCAGCATCACGCACGGGCGGACGCCAGAATCCGCCTGTGCGCTGGGGTAACTCAGGATGTACCGACGCCCCGCCGCGGGGCGGGGCTGCATCATCTTAGTACGTGCTCAATAACCTGAGGGATGGCGGCTGTGCCACCGCCAGGCATCCTGCACGATCGTTTCCAGGGCGGGGTACTGCGGCTTCCAGCCTAATTCGGCTATCGCCGCGGCGCTTGAGGCCACCAGGCGCGACGGGTCGCCGGGGCGGCGCGGGCTCACGGCCGCGGGAATCGGCTTGCCCGTCACACGGCGGCAGGTCTCGATGACTTCCTTGACGGAGAAGCCCTCGCCGTTGCCCAGATTGTAGACCTTCACCTTGCCGTCTTGGATGGCGTCGGCGGCCAGCACGTGGGCGGCCGCGAGGTCGCAGACGTGGATGTAGTCGCGAATGCACGTGCCGTCGGGCGTGTCGTAGTCGTCGCCGAAGATGCCGATCTGCTTGCGCTGCCCCAGGGCCGTCTGCAGCACCAGCGGGATCAGGTGCGTCTCGCTGCGGTGCGCCTCGCCGATGTCGCCGGAGGGGTCGGCCCCGGCCACATTGAAATACCGCAGCGCCACAAAGCCCATCCCATACGCAGCCGCGTAGCCCTGCAGCATCAACTCGACGCAGAGCTTGCTGGCCCCGTAGGGGTTGATCGGGCGCAGGGCGTCGCTCTCGACGATGGGCACCCGGTCGGGCGTGCCGTACACTGCGGCGGTCGAGCTGAACACCAGGCGATTGACGCCGCAGTCGCGCATCGCCTCCAGCAGCGCCAGGCCGATGATCGTGTTGTTCTGGAAATACTTGCCCGGATTGCCGACGGATTCGCCCGCCTCGATGAACGCCGCAAGGTGGATCACCGCCTCGACGCGGTGCTCGCGCATCACGCGGCGCAGCGCCATAGCGTCGGCGATGTCGGCCACGATCAGCTTCTCGCCCGCCACGGCCGCGGCGTTTCCGTTGACGAGATTGTCGACGATGACGCACGCGTGCCCGGCGGCCTTGAGCGCCCGCAGCACGTGCGAGCCGATGTACCCCGCTCCGCCTGTCAACAGGACATTCATAGGCTCGCCTTCCTGGTCTTGGCTCGCTTCTGGACGTCCATGGGCTCATCGACCTTGGCCTGCGTGCTGGAGACCTGGGCTGTGGCG
Organism: Phycisphaerae bacterium; assembly: GCA_039683615.1. Lineage (GTDB taxonomy): Bacteria > Planctomycetota > Phycisphaerae > SM23-33 > SM23-33 > JAJFUU01. The sequence goes on along the minus strand of JBDKRA010000049.1, from coordinate 38,273 downwards.
CAAAGCTTGAGGGCCTCCTCGACGGGCATGTCCACGTTTTCCAGATGATCCTGGGGCACAAAAACCGTCATGCCGCCGAACATGTAGCTGAAGGGCAGATACACCGCCACCTTCTTGCCCCCTTCCAGACCGGCGCCGGCGGGGGTCTCGTTGGTCAGCACGCCCAAAGCCGTCATCTCCGTGCCCGGCACGCGCCATCGCACGACCCGCCCCATGCGCTCGGACCCGCGCCCGAAAAGCTTGAGCAGGTCGCGCACCGATTCGTAGATCGTCTTGATGCCCGGAACTCGCGTCAGGAGACGGTCCAGCCACGACAGCAGCACGTTGAACATGTACAGGTGCGTCAGCAGCCCCACCACGTAGACCAGCACGATGACGACGGCCGCCCCCACGCCCGGCAGCAACTTGATGCCCGGAACGATCTTGGGCAGCAGCGTCTGGCCGAGGCCTTCCAGCCACGTTCCCAGCGCCCAGACCACCCACGCCGTAGCCGCCAGCGGCGCCACCACCGCCACCCCGGCCAACAGAATTCTCAGTTGCCTCTGCATTGCTCGCGCTCCAGTTCTATCCGGACGCCAGCCCGGATTGCGAGCCATTGTATGGCAGCCAGCCAAAGGCGGAAACAAGCGATTTTGGATTCGAGATCTCAGATCTCATACCTCAGATTCGATATCTCAGATGCCCGTATCTGCAGCCGCCGGGGTCGCAGTGGACGCCGAGGAAGATAAAAGATGGATAAGGAGCTCTGTCTCTTCTTCCTTTCCTGCTTTCCTCTGCGGCCTCAGCGACCTCAGCGGTTACATTGCAGGCCCCGGTCGGGATCGAAATCAGAAATCCGCAACTCCAGACTTGCTCGCCGCAGCGCATCCGTTATATTGGACTGTTCCCTAACACTGCTGTGGAGAGCACTAATGCCTGTTTCAAAGCCACAAGATATTCGCAATGTCGCGTTGCTGGGACACGGCGGGGCTGGCAAGACCACACTGGCTGAAGCCATGCTCCATGCTGCCAAAGTCACCGGCCGCCTCGGCACGGTCGACGACGGCACAACGCACCTCGACTTTACCGACATCGAGAAAGAGCGCAAGCACTCGGTCGACCCGGCCGTGGCGTTCCTCGACCACGCCGGCAAGACGCTCAACATCGTCGATGCCCCGGGCTACCCGGACTTCATCGGCGGGGCCATCAGCGCCGCCAGCGGCAGCGACATCGCCGTCATCGTGATCTCGGCGTCGGCGGGCATCGAAGTCAACACCCGCCGCATGTTCAAGCTGGCCAAGGAAGCCGGCATGCCCATCGCCATGGTCATCAACAAGATCGACGCCGAAAATGTCGACCTTCCGCGGCTGATGGAAGCCATCACCGAGACCTTCGGCGGCCAGTGCAAGCCCATGAACCTCCCCGCCGGCGGCGGCAAGCAGATTATCGACTGCTTCGTGAACGACAAGGGCTCCTCAGACCTGGGCGACGTGGCCGACTTCCGCACGCAGTTGATGGAAGACATCATCGAGGTCGACGAGCAACTGATGGAAGCCTACCTCGGCGGCGAGCAGATCCCCCCCGAGAAGCTCGCGGCCGCCCTGGTGACGGCCATGGTCCAACACGCGGTCATGCCGATCCTCTTCACAGCCGCCAAGGCCGAAATCGGCGTCACCGCCTTTATGGATGCCGTGGCCAATTTCTTCCCCTCGCCGGCCGAGGTCAAGGGCCTGCCCGTCCGCAGCGGTCCGGAGGCCGACGCGCCGGAAGTGCCCTTCACCGCCGATGCGGCCAAGCCCCTGATCGCCCACACCTTCAAGATCACCACCGACCCGTTCGTGGGCAAACTCGCGTGGATCCGCGTGCTCCAGGGCACCATGACGCCCGAGTCGGTCTACCACCTCCGCGACGACAAGAAGACGGCCAAGGTTTCCCACCTGTACAAGCTTCAGGGCAAGAGCACCGTCGACATCCCCAAGGCCGTCGCCGGTGACCTGATCGCCCTGGCCAAAGTTGAAGACATCGGGACCGGCGACGTGCTGCACGCCGATGTCGCGCCGATGTATCGCGGCCTCATGCCCTCGCCCACGCCGATGTACTCGCTGGCCGTGACGCCCAAGAGCCGCGGCGACGAGCAGAAGATCTCTGGCTCGCTGCACAAGCTGGCCGAGGAAGACCACACCTTCGTCTACCACCGCGATAACCAGACCAACGAAATGGTCATCTCCGGCATCGGCGACCTGCACCTGCGCATCATGCTGAGCAAGATGAAGCAGCGGTTCGACCTGGCCGTCGACACCAAGCCGCCCAAGATCCCCTATCTCGAAACCGTCACCGGCAAAGCCGAAGGCCACCACCGCCACAAGAAGCAGACCGGCGGATCGGGCCAGTTCGGCGAGGTGTACCTGCGCATCGAGCCGATGGAGCGAGGGTCCGGCTTCGAGTTCGTCAACGACCTCTTCGGCGAGTCGATCCCGCGCCAGTACCTGCCCGCCATCGAAAAAGGCGTGCGCGACGTGCTCGAGTCGGGACCCATCGCCGGATTCCCGCTGCGCGACGTGCGCGTGTCCGTCTACGACGGCAAGTACCATCCGGTGGACTCCAAGGAAATCGCGTTCCGCACGGCCGGCAAGTATGCCTTCATCGACGCGATCGAAAAGGCCAAGCCCGCCCTGCTCGAACCGTTCGTGAACCTGGAAATTTCGATCCCGGCCAATTACATGGGCGACATCGCCAGCGACCTGTCGGGCCGCCGCGGACGCATCCTCGGGCAGGATATGCTCCCGGGCAACATGTGCGTCGTCAAGGCCCAGGCGCCGCTGGCCGAAGTGCTCCAGTACAACAGCCAGCTCCGCTCCGTCACCGGCGGACAGGGCAGCTACTCGATGGAACTGAGCCACTACGAGCCCGTGCCCTCGAACGTCCAGGCCCAGATTGCCGCCAACGCAAAGGCCGCCAAGGAAGAGGACAAAGAAAAATAGCAACGAGGATGGATGAGTGGATGAATGGATGTGATGCCATACATCCAACTACCCAATCATCCATCCATCCGGTTTTTTGGGCTTGCGTTTTTTATCTGGGCCGGTAAACTGGTCGATTCCACAAAACGAACTACTGACGATAGGAATACACGATGCCTCGCGAATGCCCCATGACTGGAAAGAAAACCCGCACTGGGCGAACATACACCCGCCGCGGCAAAGCCAAGTACCTCGGCGGCGTCGGCCGCAAGGTCACCGGCAAGACCAAGCGCACCTTCAAGGCCAATATCCAGCGCGTCCGCGCTGTGATCGATGGCAAGGTCACGCGCATTAACGTCGCCGCCAAGGCCATCCGCATGGGCCTGATCGTCAAGCCCCCCGTCCGCGACTACAAGCCGGAAGCCTGACGACAAATTCCAAACTACAAAACCCAAGCTTCAAACAAACAACAAACTCCCAAAAGGACTTCCTGAGGGAGTTTTTGTTTGGCTGTTTCGGACTTATCTTTTTGATGTTTGTTTGTGTTTTGGAATTTGTGGTTTGGAATTTATTGTCCTACCCCGCCGATGATACAGTTACGTACATAAACATGCGGGAGCATTCATGAACTACATGCGAATCAGAGACGTTCTCGCCTCCGAGCCCGGGCGCGAGGTCACGCTGGCCGGGTGGGTACGCACGTGCAGGTCCAGCAAGGCCGGTATCAGCTTCATCCAGGTCAACGATGGCTCCTGCATGGCCACCATCCAGGTCGTCGCCGGCTCTGCCCTGCCCAACTACGACAGCGAGATCGCCCACCTGACAGCCGGGGCTTCGGTAATCGTCACCGGCGCCCTGGTGGCCAGCCCCGCCAAGGGGCAGCGCGTCGAGGTCCAGGCCTCGGCCGTGAGCGTCGCCGGAGCGGCCCAGGCCGACACCTACCCCATCCAGCCCAAGCACCACACGATGGAGTTCCTGCGCACGCAGGCCCACCTGCGTGCCCGCACGAACACCTTCGGCGCCGTCGCCCGCGTGCGCAACACAGTCTCGGCCAGCATCCACGAGTTCTTCCAGTCGCGCGGGTTCCTGTACGTCAACACCCCGATCATCACCGCCAGCGACTGCGAGGGCGCAGGGCAGCTCTTCACCGTCTCCACGCTGGACCCCGCCGCCCCGCCGCGCAATGAGCAAGGCCAGGTGGACTTCGCCCAGGACTTTTTCGGCCGCCGCACGTACCTGACCGTCTCGGGCCAGCTCGAAGCGGAAACTTACGCCTGCTCGCTGGGCAATGTCTACACCTTCGGCCCGACGTTCCGGGCGGAGAACTCCAACACCCCCCGTCACCTCGCCGAGTTCTGGATGGTCGAGCCCGAGATGGCGTTCTGCGACCTGGCCGGCGATGCCGACATGGCCGAAGCGTTCGTCAAGCACATCTTCGCTACGGTGCTCGACCGCTGCGACGAAGATATGCGGTTCTTCAACGATCGCATCGACCCGACGGCCATCGATACCCTTACGCAGATCGCCGGCGCCGCGTTCGAGCGCATCACGTACACTAAGGCCGTCGAGCTGCTGATAGCGGCCGGCCGCTCGTGGGAGTACCCGCCGGCCTGGGGCAACGACCTGCAGACCGAGCACGAGCGGTACCTGACGGAGCAGGTTTTCAAGAAGCCGCTGGTCATCACCGACTACCCCTCGGCAATTAAACCGTTCTACATGCGTTTATCTGATGACGGGCGCACGGTCGCGGCGATGGACGTGCTGGTGCCCAAGATCGGCGAGATCATCGGCGGCAGCCAGCGCGAGGAGCGTCTGGACGTGCTGACGGCCCGGATGGAAGCCCAAGGCATGAACGTGGAGGATTACTGGTGGTACGCGGATCTTCGCCGCTACGGCTCCGTGCCGCACGCGGGGTTTGGCCTGGGCCTGGAGCGCACGGTGCAGTTCGCCACCGGCATGGCCAACATCCGCGACGTGATCCCCTACCCCCGAACGCCCAGAAGCGCCGACTTCTAAACTGTGCGGCCGGGGACAGGGAGTGCGGGATTACGCGGATTGAGAGGATTAAGAGGATTGGGATGAAGCCAGGGAAACAACAACGTCTTCGCAGGCTTTTCTTTTTCTTCACGCTCTCCCCGTCTCCTGATCTTTTTTTTAATCCTCTTAATCCCTTAAATCCGCGTAATCCCGCACTCCCTGCCTCCTCGCTTTCACGGAATCGCTCATGAAGGTTGAACTGCATCTGCATACGTCCCGCTACAGCGGCTGTGCGGCCAACTCGCCGGCCGAGTCGATGCAGCGCCTCATCGAACTGGGCTATGGCGCGGTGTACATCACCGAGCACGACCGGGTCTGGACGCCGTTTGAACTCGACGACCTGCGCGAGCAGTTCCCCAACATCAAGATTTTCGGCGGCGTGGAGCTGACGGTGGGCTTCGCCCGCATGCAGCACCTGCTGGTGCTGGGCACCAGCGATCCGGGGTACATCGACCTGGCCGGCGAAGAAGAGGCCATTCTCAAGAAGGCCCGCCACGACGGGCACCTGACGGTTCTGGCCCATCCCTTCCGCTGGAAGGAAGACGAGACCATGATGGACCGGGGCAACAACCCCGACGCCATCGAATACCTCACGTGCAATCACGACGCCCCGGAGATGAAGGCGCAGTCCAAGGCCGCCGCGACCAGGTTCCACGTGCGCCTCGTCAACAGCGGCGACGTCCACCGCCTGGACTTCATGGGACGATTCTGGATCGAGACGCTGCAACCACTGGCCGAGGCCGAGGACATCCGCCGAATCGTCCTGCGCCGCGAATATCGCAATCGGCGCAATAGCGGGTGAAGAAGATTTCCAATTTCCAATCTGCAATTTCCAATTTGAAGAAATACGCGGCGAGCAGCGTAATGCCGATTGCCTTTGTTCCAATTGGAAATTCCAAATTGGAAATTGGAAATGGTTACCGTTGCCGGTAAACGATGCGGCCTTTGGTCAGGTCGTACGGGCTCATCTCGACCATGACTCGGTCGCCCGGGGTGATGCGGATATAGTTGCGGCGCATGCGGCCGGAGATATGTCCGACAATCTCGTGCTTCTTGCCGCCGGTCTCGATCTCCAACAGGAACATCGCGTTGGGCATCGACTTCTTGACAACCGCTTCGATCTCAATGACGCCTTCTTTGGCCATACACATCCTTTAGGGGTACCGCAAGAGTCCCAGAACTATAACAGGCGCAGCGCCAAGGGTCAACGCAAGGTGAAAAATGAATTCATCTCTGGCGACCCACCCTTCCCGAGGCATAGGATATTGCGTGAGCATCGCAGAGGCCGACATATCGTCGCCGCCGGCGGCATCGCGGCAAGGCGACCGACTCCCCGCCGCCAGTGCCATGGGCCTGGTCGTCGTGGCATTCCGACACATGCGGCGATCGCAGTCGAAGGGACTGGCCGACACAGCCGCCGACCTGGGCTACTGCCTGGGCATGGTCGCCCGGGCAGGACGCTGCACGCCGCAGCCGGCGCTGTTCGGCAAGGGCACGTGGCATCGGCCGTTCCTGCGGCACTACAGCCCGCGGCTGCGGCAATTGATGGACAAGCTCGACCGCGACCTCAAGCTGCTCTGTCGCCATCGCGCCAGCCGCCCCGCCCGCCGCAAGGGCATCACCTGGGCCTGCAACCAGTTCAAAGCCGCCCGCGCCGTCCTGGTTGACGTGGACGATCCGGCCGCCACATCCTTGTGCGCCCACGCCAAGAGCCTCTGCACCTACTGGTACGACCGCTGGCACTAGAACTAGGCGCCATGGCGGCCGTTCAATTGGAAATTCCAAATTGGATATCGGAAATGCCTTACCCGTACGCGCCCGACTGCACCCAGCGGATGGCGTGCTTGAGCAGCTCGGTGGCGTTGTCGAGCTGCAGTTTGTCTTTGATATGCTCGCGGTGCGAGTCGATCGTCTTGACGCTCAGGTGCAGCCGCTCGGCGATCTCGCGCGTGGGCAGGCCGCTGCCGATCAACTCGAAGACTTCCATCTCGCGGTCGGTCAGGTCCTGCACAGACGGCTGGCCCGGCGCCACGCGGTTGCTGGCCAGGCGATTGATCATGCGCGAGGTCATGCGGTCGCTGAGGTAGATCTGCCCCTGGCGGATTCGTCGCAGACCCTCGACCACCTTGTCGCCCGGCTCGGTCTTGATGACATAGCCCCGCGCGCCGGCCCGAAGCACGCGCTCGGCGTAGAAGAACTCGTCGCGCATCGACCAGACCAGCAACAACATCCGCGGATAGCGAATCCGGATGTCCTTGATCAGCTCCAGGCCGCTGCCTTCCTGAAGCGTCAGGTCGATGACGGCCCCCTCGGGCTGATGCTTCTCGATCAGCCGCAGAGCCTCCGACGGCGAGTCGGCCTCGGCGCAGACCGCGATATCGTTCTCGCCGTCGATCAACGTCCGCAGCCCCTGGCGGACGACCGGATGATCGTCAACCAGCAGCACCGTCCACTTATGTGTAGACTTGTTCGTCTTGTTCTTGTCCATGGCTTTGCACCGGTCCGGTCCAGCGACAGTTTGAAGATCAGGTCGCAGTATTATATTCCCCACCCCGTCGCAATTCCGGTTGCGCGCCCAAAGTGCGCGAATTGTTCGCCCCTCGACGCCGCCTCAGCGCGAGACCGCCCTGGCCAGCAGGACGAAGATCATCGCTGCCGCCAGCAACCCTCCGCCCGTCAGCAGCGCCGCCAGGGCCGGGCCCAGATGCGCCGATATGGCGATGAACGCCGACGTCACCAGCAGCCCCGCCGCCCCCAGCAGCAGCAGGCCTCCAAGCATCATCATGACGATGGCGGTGATCGTCGAGATCACCGCCTGCCTGGCGCGCACGGCTTCATAGTGCACCCAGTGGCGGCCAAGCAACAGAAGGTCGCAGATCAGCTTCATCACTTTCTCCCCATGAGCTTGCCCAGGATGATCCCCAGGCCCACGGCCCCGAACACCCAGCTTAAAGGGTGCGCAGATACCGTCTCGCGCGCCGCCTGCGTCGCCTGGGCGCTGCGCTGGCGCGCGTATTCGGCTGCGTCCCGCAACTGCTCATACCCTTCCGTCGCCCGGTCTTTCATGCGGTCGCTGATCTGCTCCCACTTGACGCTTCCGGTGTCGCCCACGCTTTGCAGGATCGCCTTGAGATCCTGTTTGAGCCGCTTGATGTCTTCGCGAAGTTCGTCGAGTGCTTCCTGTCTGGCCATGGTTCCCTCTTCTTGAGATTGCTCTTGGGTTTGCCGAGTTTCTACGACATCGTGCTTGGTCATGACTGCTTCCCCCTGTAAAGCCCCATCTCCACAAACATTGTATGACGTGCCGATTGGGGCGCTGCCTCAGCAGATGCCCTATTATCCTTTAGGCTTGCTCCCCACTGGCCGTTACGAGCGGCTCACCAGATCGATTTGAGTTCGTGAATCGTCAGCCGGTGCAGGCGGACGTTTTTGACGTGCGCCTGGAAGACCAGCGGGACATCCCCCGCCTCGGGCAGCATGGCGAAACCGGCGGACAGGCGGCCGCTGGCGTCAAAGATCTCGATGCTCGTGCGGTCGATCAGCAGCCGCAACGTCAGACGTCCCTCGTGCGGCGGCGTCAGAGGCACATCGCGGCCAAGGAAGCTGAACTTGCCCTGGTCGGGCGTAATGTGCAGGGCGCTGCCGTTGATGAGGACGACCACCGCGGCCGTGGCGGGGGCTTCGATTTCTATCGACACGTCCAACAGATCGTGGCGGGTTTCGGGCACGAGTTGCCGGCCCACGGTCAGATCGGTTTCGCACAACTCGATGCAGCGGCCATAGAGACGCTCGATCTCGCGCACGGGCTGGCGGCAGAGAAACACGCCGTCGTTGAATCGCCGCAGCGTCAACTCGACAGGAAAGGACATCTGGCCGTTGAACGGCATGCGAGGGAACTTCGCCCCGGCCATCCACGAGATCTGGATGCGCCGCCCGTCCGCGGCTGGGATGTCGCTGAAGGTCTGTGCGGCGTATCCGGTGGCGCCCAGTTCCGATTTCTGCGCCGCACCGTGCGGTACAAAGCCGTCGGCCGTCAGGTCGCCCAGCAGATACAGACCCGAGGCGCCCCAGAAGACCCAGCGCGTGTCAGGGCCCTCGTCCACCGGCAGTTCAAAGATATCCGGGCACTCGCTGGCGCCGCTGACGGTCACCTCGCACAGCTTCGCCCAATTCGTCAGGTCGCTGGAGGTCAGCAGGAGGTAGTCGTTGCCGTCGAGGTACAGCGCCATGAGCCATCGGCCGGCGGCCTCGTGCCAGATCACCTTGGGGTCGCGATTGCCGCCGCGGAACTCCGGCAGGATCGGGTTCTCGGGGTACTTGGTCCACGTGCGCCCGCGGTCGCTGCTCCACGCCAGCGACTGCGTGAAGGGCCTGGGCGGGCTGACCATCGAGCCCGCCGAGGTGTAGAACGCGACCATGGTCTCGCGCCCGCCGCCAAAACCCGCCGAGTCGCGCCAGTCAACGACGGCCGATCCGGAGAAGATGTGGCCCAGGTCGTCGGGGCAGATGGCATTGTCGATCTGGCGCCAGTGCACGAGGTCTTCACTGACGGCGTGGCCCCAAGTCATGTTGCCCCAGCCGGTCCCGAAAGGATTGTGCTGAAAGAACAGATGGTATTCGCCCTGATAAAACACCAGACCATTGGGGTCGTTCATCCACCCACGAGCAGGAGTGAAATGAAACCCCGGCCGATGAAACTCGCGATAGAGATCAGTCGTCGACATGGCCACGTCTTACCCTGCCGTACTCAGTGTGTCAATCGAGTCAATTCGTGCTCGTCCTCGTCCTCGTCGTCGGTTTCTTCCCTGACTGAAACACCGAGGACGACGACGAGGACGATCACGAGGCCATCGGCCTGAGGCGCCGGGGATATCCGGCAATCGGCAATTGGAAATTGGCAATTGGCAATTCCCTCGCCGCCGCGTAAAACTTCTGCAGCCATCAAGACCTTACAGGAGTGAAAACAGTGTCCGCAACGAAACTCTGGTACACGACGCCCCCGACGGAATACATGAGCGGTCTGCCCATCGGCACGGGGCGGCTGGCCGCGATGATCCTGGGCACGACCGATCCGCAGCGCGTCGCGCTGAACCACGAGTGGTTCTGGCGCGGGCCTAACCGCATGCGCGACGTCGAAAAACGCTCGCACCTGCTGCCCCGCGTGCGCGAGCTGCTCCTGGCGGGCAAATACGAGGAAGGAACCCTCCTCGGCGACGAGACCTTCGGCACTGCCTGGCCGGCCACCACCGGGCGAAATCGCGTAGACTCCTACCAGCCCGCCGGCGATTTTCATTTTCAGCTCGACCACGGCGACGTGCGGAACTACCGCCGCGAGTTGGACCTGACCAATGGCCTCGTCACGGTCGAGTATGACTCCGACGGCGTGCATTATCTCTGCCAGTACCTGGCCGACCTGGCGCACGACCTGATCCTGGTCCGCGTGACGGCCGACAAGCCCTTCGGCGGGGAGTTCTGGCTCGCTCGCGTGGAAGACGACGCCTGCTTCCTGCGATGGGACACCTCGCACGAGCGGCTGGTGATGGATGGGCACATTCACCAAGGGCTGTCGTTCCGCGTACAGGGCGACGTCCGCCGCAGCGGCGGCTCGGCCCGCGTCGAGGGCGACCGGCTCGTCGTCGCCGACGCGCGCGAAGTGCTCGTCGGCCTCAACGTTGGCACCACGGCCACGGGAATGGCCCCGGCCGCCGAGTGCCGCTCCAAGCCCATGCCCGCCGATTCGTGGGCGGACCTGCTGGCGCAGAATCAGGCCGTCTACGATCGATACTACGGCACGCTCGTTCTGACCGTCGACGTGCCGGCCAACCCCGCCGCCACCGATCTGCGCATGGCCGCCGCCCGCAAGGGCGAGCAGGACCCCGCCCTGCCGCTGCTGTACTTCAACTACGGCCGATACCTGCTGATGGCCAGCACCGTCACCGCCCAACTGCCGCCCAACCTCCAGGGCAAGTGGAACGAACACATCCTGGCCGCATGGGAAGCCGACTACCATCACGACATCAATCTGCAGATGAACTTCTGGCCGGCCGAGAACGGCCACCTGCAGTACACCACCGAGGCGCTCTTTCAGCACCTGGAGCGCATGGTGCCTCACGGCCGCAAGGCCGCGATGGACCTCTACGGCTGCAACGGCGTGTTCATCCCGATCACCACCGACGCCTGGGGCCGCTGCACACCCGAGGCCACCGGCTGGGCGGTCTGGATCGGCGCGGCCCCGTGGCTGTCGCAGCACGTGTGGTGGCACTGGCAGTACAGCCAGGACAAGGCGTTCCTGGCCGAGCGGGCATACCCGTTCATCAAAGAGGTCGCGGCGTTTTACGAGTCGTACCTGATCGAGGACAAGGACGGCGGTCTGCAGATCGTGCCCTCGCAGAGCCCGGAGAACCGCTTCGTCGGCGGCGGCAATTACCCCGTGACGCTGTGCGTCAACTCGGCGATGGACGTGGAACTCTGCACTGACGTGCTCACGCACGCGGTGGAAGCAGCCGAGATCCTCGGCGTCGACGCGGGCAAGGCCCGCCAGTGGCGCGACATACTGGCGCGGCTGCCCAAGCTCAAGATCGGCAGCCATGGCCAACTGCTCGAATGGAACCAGGAGTTTGAAGAAGTCGAGCCCGGACACCGGCACATCTCGCACCTGTACGGGCTGTTCCCCGGCGACCTGTTCGACCCCGACCGCAGCGCCGAACTCTATAAGGCCGCCCGCATCTCGCTTGAGCGGCGCCTGGCCAAGGGCGGCGGGCACACCGGCTGGAGCCGCTCGTGGGTGGCCTGCTGCTACGCCCGCATGGGCGAGGGCGCCGAGGCCTGGAAGCACCTGATCAATCTCATCGCCCAGCAGGCCACCGACACGCTGCTGGACCTGCATCCGCCGCGCGTTTTCCAGATCGACGGCAATTTCGGCGGGACGGCCGCCGTCATGGAAATGCTCCTGCAGAGCTACCACGAAGAGCTGCACTTCCTGCCGGCCCTGCCGCCGGCGTGGCCGACGGGCAAGATCGCCGGCATGCGCGCCCGCGGCGGGTACACGGTAGACGTAGCCTGGTCCGGCGGAAAGCTGACCGAGGCAAGAATCCGCCCGCTGACGACCCGCGAGTGCACCATCCGCTGCGCCGCCGGCAAGTACCGAGTGACCGACCTGGGCGGCAAGGAAATCTCAACCCACACCGACGGCCATCGCCTGAAGTTCAATGTCGAGATGGGAAAGACGTATATCGTAACGGCGTAAGAACTGAAACAACCGACGACGAGGACGACGACGAGTACGACAAGGGTGTCCTGCTTTGATGGCAGATTCATCCCGCTCGATTTTCGCGAGCGACTCTCCTCATCCGCGTTGATCCGCTTGCCAATTATTCGTCCTCGTCGTCGTCCTCGTCCTCGTCGTCGGCTTCTTCCCTGTCCCATCCTTGCCCCATTCCCTTCTTCCATTGCACCGCCGGCTCGGTAGAATAGGCGTGCTGCTATTGGAGAGGCACATGGCACAGGTATTGTTGCAGGATGTGACGAAAGTCTTCCCCGGCGACGTGACGGCCGTCGATGCCGTTTCGCTCGAGATCGCCGATGCGGAGTTTGTCGTGCTCGTCGGACCCAGCGGCTGCGGCAAGAGCACGACGCTGCGCATGGTGGCCGGCCTCGAGGAGATCACTGCCGGCGAAATCCGCATCGGCGACCGCGTCGTCAATGACACGCCGCCCAAGGATCGCGACATCGCCATGGTCTTCCAGAACTACGCCCTCTACCCGCACATGAGCGTGTACAAGAACATGGGCTTCGCCCTCAAGCTGCGCCGCGTGCCCAAGGCCGAAATCGACACGCGCGTGCGCGAGGCCGCCAAAATCCTGGGCATCGAGAACCTCCTCGAACGCAAGCCCAAGGCCCTCTCCGGCGGGCAGCGCCAGCGCGTCGCCGTCGGTCGCGCCATCGTCCGAAACCCCGCGGCATTCCTCTTCGACGAGCCGCTGAGCAACCTCGACGCCAAGCTGCGCGTCGAAATGCGGGCCGAGCTCAAACGCCTCCACCGCCAGCTCAAGACCACCACCATCTACGTCACACACGACCAGGAAGAGGCCATGACCCTCGGCGACCGGATCGTGGTGATGAAGGACGGCCGCATACACCAGGTCGGCGCCCCGCTGGAAGTATACGAATCCCCCGCCAACCGCTTCGTAGCAAGCTTCGTGGGCACCCCGCCGATGAATTTCTTCAACGGCAAGCTAGTCGCGCAAAACGGCGGAGTCTATTTTGACGAAGGCGCCGCCCAACTCCGCCTGACCGACGCCCACGCCGCCAAGCTGTCCGCATGGCTGGGCAAGAGCGTAGTCCTGGGCGTGCGTCCCGAGGCCATCGCCCTGCACGACACCGGCCGCTTCGCCGGCCGCGACAACACCCTGCCCGTCAAGCTCCAGGTGATCGAGCCCTTAGGCGACAAGATGGACCTCTTCGCCGCGACTCCCCGCCACGGCCACATCGTGGCCCGAGTAGACGCCCAGCGCGACCTCAAAGCCGACACCCCCGCCCAGTTCCACATCGACATGCAGCGCGTCCACATCTTCGAGCCGGACGGCGCGGGATTGAATCTGACGCGGTGAGATTCACCGCAAAGGACGCAAAGGTCGCCAAGGGTAGCACAAAAACATCTGTAGAGTCAGCAAGCCCGTGCGTAGTGCGTCCCGTGGGGACGCTTTGGAATCGCGGCAAACATGAGCCACGGCAGCTGCATAACGACAGGAAGGCCACTCTATGCGGCCGGTCAATAAGAAGATACTCCTTCGCCTGATTCAGCAGTTTGTCGCGGTGGAAGCAGTTGGTCCAAGCGCAGTCCGCGGTCAACCGAAGAATACGGTAAGGAGGGTTCACAATTACCTTGGCCGGATGAATCTCAGTAGAATCCCACGGACCAGCCGGCGGGAGTTCTCAACTTGGCTAGCGCTCCACACACGGCGACTTCAGCGCAGACTCCCCAAGTCGCGCAAACCTAAGCCGTGGGGCATTGCTCGCAAAACGACCAATCTGTTCCTCCGGTCGTGTTTCTACAACACCTACCTCCGCCGCGAATATGGCTTGGCAAAGGTTGGGCGGTGGCTGGAAGTGCCGCTTGATCGCGTCGTGGCAAGCGAACTCAAGAGGCTCGCCGGGCGGAGGGAATTGCCGCCATGGAAAGGGCTCGGGAAACTACAGGAGGCAGATAGCGAAAGATTTCAGAAGTACGCACGGACTCTTGCTGCCGCGTGCAAGCTGCCCGCCACGATCTTTCTTGATAACTACCTGTGGCTCCGTGGCCGCACCCGGAGGTCGGGAGGATCAAGGGGAGAATAGAGCGAAGAGGATCCTCCCTAGGACTCAGGATCAAATCCTATCACCTACTACCCGGACTGTTTATCCGCCGCCATGCGTTGGAATGTCTTACCGAAGTAGGCGTCTGCAAGAAGCTTCATGCAGGCCACCTCCCGGAGTGTGATGTCCTGCGGGGCCAGAGCTTTCTCCGTCGGCCTATCACCCAGTCGGTAATACCTCTCGACCTCTTCGGGATTGTGTAACAGTGGATCAAGCAGAGAATGCATCGCATCTCTGAAGGATGACTTGCCATCCCAGTCGCCATAGGTACACATGCCTGTTTTCAGCGCGCCGTAGAAGTGAACAAAAGCCTGCACCTCTAACTGAAGATGGACGTCGTTCCTCGCCATTAGCGCAAGCCCCACGGCGTAACGATTGAAGGGCTCCGCTCCTTGGTTTTGCCCGGCCTTCGGTATCATCCCGAAGGCCAGCGCAACACTGTGCAGCATCTGCTGGCTCAGCCTTTTGTGGGGCCAGTCGACAAGGAGTTTGGGGTTCCGTTCAATCACGACCTCACGATCTGTCTCGAGATCAATCAGCCGCTCGTAGTAACGCGAAACATCTCTTGGCATGTGCCACCAAAAGAAGCCCATTGTCCCTATGTTGAGTGCAATGACGAACTTTCTCGACATGTCCATGCCGACAGACCACACGCCGTGCACTGGGATGCACTTCGGGAGTGTGAACTCGACGAGAACCTCGTCCTTCTTCGTGTCCACTGGAACAAGTTTAATCCATTGGGAAATCGCATTCCATATGACTAGGTCATTTCGACGCAACGAATGTGAAGCAGTGACCAAGCGTATGCGCAGCTTCCACTTCTCACCAAGGCGCTCGGCCTCGGAGGGCTCGGTCCTCTCCAGTTCACGCCGTGCTAGAGCTAAAGCCTCCCGCTCCGCATCCTCGTACTTCTCCTTCATCCATTTCATCCATCCCAAGCCGTTCCCGATTTCTACGAGTTTCTCCATGGCCTCAACGCTCATCATGAACGCCCGCTTGTCGAGGTCGTCACCTGCCTTTACGTACCAGTCGATGATGCCACTTTCCTCGTCAGTCAAAGGTGCGCGTTCAAACGGCCTCTCTATGTCGAGCCTGGCCCGGGCCAGGCCCATCAGGTCCGCCAAGGCATTTTCGGAGACGGTCTCCCTCGGGGGCGAGAAATCCTCTGCTTGGGGCTCGACATAGAGGCCTCGTAGGCGGCGCCCATGTATCCGCGTGGCAAGGCCTTGGACAGCTTCAAGAGATTTCTTGGTCACTGGTTCTTTGCCAAACATCGGCGCGAACAACGACCAAAAGAGCTTCTTCACGTGGTCATCTGTGCTCTGAAATCTGCCCCGTGTTTCGCCTGACCTCTCAGACACGAGAAAGTTCATGAAGAGCAGATGGGCCTTTCCCAGTTCCTCTAGACACAAAGTGGCCATGTGGTACGCCAGATTGTAAAGATGCCTCTCCTGAAGGGCATCAGCCGCACAGATAAGATCGCGCGCATGTGAGATGCATGCCTCCAGTGGGCGGCGCGCTTCTGGCGGCAAAGGTCTTTCAATCCGTTCCCTATCGAGATGGGGCCAGTCAGCATGCCGATCTGCCTTTCGATCATCGCAGTTGTGCATTGTTCCGCCTTTCTGTACGGCCAGCGATATACTGTGAATCCTCTTACTCGAAGGGACCCCCACTCCCCATGCTCTCAAGTGTCGCAGCGGACATGATCCCATCTTCGTGAGCGTCCGCATAACCAGTTCATGGCGTATAGCCGTTCCGTCGCGATACTGTGCATCTCCGACCATTCTTCACTCGTCAAGGCACGATATGGCTTGCCCATTGCCGGGAAGTCACCATCAATCGGCTGGAAGAGCCCCATCTGGGCTGCCTTTTCGGAGGACAATCGAATGATCTCTTCAAACGTAATCCCTGGCGGCGCCTTACGTCGGATGCGCTGAAGCTGCGTGGTCCGCGCCCGCCAAAGCCACGCTTCGGCCACGTCGCGTGCCCCCTCCAATTGCTGGCGCGGCAACAGGGTAGCCCGCGCAATTCGATCTGCGACAGGGTTGAGAAATCCACCTGCGGCCTCAATCAGTTCCTTGTGCGCACTAGCTTCGTCCCAGGGAGCAATTTGTTGTGTGTACCCCAATGCCCAGCCCAGCACCGCCGCAGCTTCCCGCCGCCAGGAGGAGTCGATTTTCTCCTTCTTGCGCCAGGACCCGAAATCTCTCGCCATCATCTGCCGCTCTTTAGCCGATAGCGACGCCCACAGGCCTTGGGCCTTGAGCCACTGAGTTATCTCGTTTGCCGTGGTAGCGTGGGCCTGGAATGCAGTTTTCTTCTCTGCCTTGCTTAGCTGAGCCTGCGTCTTGAGAGACTCGGCCAAAGCCTCATGATTCCCGCGCATAATCACGGCCGCCAGGCACCAGAACCTTTTGGCAGCCATACGGGGAGAAACGCTTCCCAGCCTCCTGCCTCCGCAGCGTCCCCAGACCCACCAGAATAGACTGCAAACTCCCAGGACCGCGAGAATAGTTATGACAGTTCCCATTTGAGCGCTCCCAATTTCAGAATCCCGCACGAATTGCCTGCGGGCATGAGATAGTACATCCGGGGCATGGCGCAGGCAAGGTCGGGCTGCTCAAGTCGCGCGGGGCGCCATTCCCAATTGCTGACATCGCTGATATCGTATTGTGGGATTATGCTGGAGCCTGATATGCACGGATCGAAACGCATTTCGCGACGCACTTTTTTGCAGGTCTCTGGGGCTGCTGCGGCCGCTGCCGTGCTGGGGCGGGCGGCGGTTGGAGCGGAGTCGGCACCGGCAAAGAGGCCTAACATCGTTTTTCTGCTGGCGGACCAATGGCGGGCGAGGGCGACCGGCTACGCGGGCGACCCTAACGTCAAGACGCCTTGCCTTGACCGGCTGGCGGGGCAGAGCGTCAACTTTTCTACGGCTGTCTCGGTCTGCCCGGTATGCACGCCGTATCGGGCGGCCTTGATGACCGGGCGGTACCCCACATCGACGGGGATGTTTCTCAACGACCTGTATCTGCCCGACCGCGAGGTTTGCATGGCCGAGATTTTTGCGGCGGCGGGGTACGATACGGCGTACATTGGCAAGTGGCATCTCGACGGCCACGGGCGCGGGGCGTACATCCCGCCCGCCCGGCGGCAGGGGTTCGAGTACTGGAAGGCGGCCGAGTGCGACCACAACTACCCGCACTCGCACTATTACACCGGCCAATCGCAGGAGAAGAAGTTCTGGGACGGCTACGACGCCTTCGCCCAGACGGCCGACGCGCGGCAGTACATCCGTGGCCGCGCGGCCTCCAAGAAACCTTTCCTGCTGGTGGTCTCGTACGGCTCGCCGCACTTCCCGCACAACACGGCCCCGCAGCGGTACAAGGACCTGTACCCGCCCGAGAAGCTCAAGCTCAACCCCAACGTCCCGGCGGCCATGCGGCCGCGCGTGCTGAAGGAACTGCCCGGCTACTACGGGCACTGCTCGGCCGTGGACGAGTGCGTAGGCCAGGTGGTGCAGACGCTGGCCGAGGCCGGGCTGGCTGACGATACGATTTTGGTCTTCACCTCCGACCACGGCGAGATGATGGGCGCCCAGGGCATAGCCCCGTGCACCAAGCAGGTGCCGTGGGACGAGTCGTGCCGCGTGCCGCTGCTGATGCGATACCCCAGGCGGAAGGTCGGCGGCGGGCGCACTATCGCCACGCCCATCAACACGCCGGACATCCTGCCGACGCTGCTGGGCCTGGCGGGCGTGGCCGTGCCCAAGAGCGTCGAGGGAGAGGACCTGTCGGCCGTGGCGGCCGGGGAGCGCGAAGACGCCGGCCGCGCGGCGCTGTACATGGGCGTCTCGCCCTTCTCCGGAGCCTTGCGGCGTGCCTACCGCGCGATCCGCACCTCGCGATACACCTACGTGCGAAGCGAGGAAGGGCCGTGGCTGATGTACGACAACGCGGCCGACCCGTGGCAGATGAACAACCTGGCCAACAAGCCCGCTCACGCCGCGATGCAAAAGCAACTCGAAGACCAGCTCCAGGCGCAGCTCAAGAAAGCCGGCGACGACTTCAAGCCACGCCAGCAATACATTGACAAATGGGGGTACAAAGTCGCCCCCCACGGCAGCATCGGCTACGGCGCCGGCAACGCCCCCCAAAGCCCGGCAAGGAAGTAGCTGATTTGTGAGTTGTGAGTGGTGAGTGGTGAGTTGTGAGTGGTGAGTGGTGAGTCACCCCGCTGCCGGTTCCTGCTCTCCAAATGTGTCGGGATGCACCAGATTGCCTTTGAGTTTGAGCGTCCGGAGGGGGATTGTCTGGGCACCAGGGGCGGACAACGGCGTTATTTCTATAAGGCTTTTTATGGCAAGTCGTTATGCAAACTGTGGCTTCCTGAGTTGTGCGAAAAACAGACAAGAAAAGACAATTGTTACCTTGGCCGGGTATCTTTTGAAAGCGAGTTGTGAGTTGTGAGTTCTCAACTCACCACTCACAACTCACAACTTCTTCGTGCTGTATCCCGTTTGGGCGAAGATAGCCTGTGCGCGGGGGCTGGCCAGGAAGGCCAGGAACCGCTTGGCCATCTCAGGCGACTTCGAGGTCGACAGGCGGGCCGCCACAACCAGCGAAGGGGCGGCCTGCTCGGGCGGCAGGCGGATGGTGGTCACCTCCTCGCCCAGGCCCGCGGCGATGGCGTCCCAGACGATGGCGGCATCGACGGCCTTCATCTTCACCCACACGCCCAGTTCGTTGACGGTCAGGGCCTCCTGCAGCCGCTGGGGCGGAATATGCACCCCGGCCTGCGTCAGCATGACGGCCGAGGTTCGCCCGATCTGCGTGCTGGGGTTCTTGCCCAGCCCGACTCGCAGATCGCCGCCACCCAGGTCCGCCAGCCCTTTGAGCGAGCGGGTCTTCTCGCTATCCTTGCGCACGATGATAACGGGCACGAGATACGCCACGGTCTGTCGCTGGGCCACGCGGCCGGGGGCGAGTTCTTCCATCCGGTCGACATACCATCCATCGCCGGGCAGGAAGAGGTCGGCGCGGCCGTCTTCCCGCGCACGGGCCAGCACCTCGCCGCTGCCGCCGTAGTCGCACTCGACCTTGATCCCGCTCTCGGCCTGGAACGCGGCCGCCAGCCTATCCGCCACCGGGCGCAAGCCCGCGCCGGCGTACAGTCGCAATGATCCGGCCGCGTGCGCGGAGGGGTACATCACCACGACCGCCGCGATGACCACCCCCAGCACCAGCAGAGTAATCAGCGGCTTCCTCATGGCGCGCTCTGCGGCTGCGTGGCCGCCGCGACCTTGACGCCTTTGACGTATTCGGCCCGGCCGAAGATGTCGGACACTTTGAACGAGTGTTTCCTGAAGATTGGCTTGGCCGCGTCGGAGCGCACAAACTCGACGAACTTGAGGGCTCTCGCCTGCTGCTTGCTCGAGGCCAGCAGCACCAGGCCGACCTTGACGGGCGTGAGGTAATAGCTCTTGCCACTGGCGCTGGTGACGGCGTCGACGCCGGGCCGCGGCAGAGCGCCGTCGATGTTGATGACGTCCAGATCCTTGCTCCGCAGGGCCGCCACCGCCTGCCAGACGATCGCCGCGTCGGCCTGATTCATGATGACCTGGTTGGCGACCCACGAACCGCTGCGGTTGGTGGGAATATTCTTCTTGGTGTCGTTAAACTGGGCGAAGTCGATGCCCGCGCGGGAGAAAATCGTCGGCAGCAGCATGCCCATGGTCGAGCTCTTGTAGTCGGTCAAATAGACGCGCACGTCCGGGCGCAAGAGGTCTTTCAGTGCCGTGATCTTCTTGGGGTTGCCCTTCTGAACCACCAGCACCGGCACCAGCTCGCCGACGGTCCAGGCGTCGGTGCCGAGCTTCCGCTGGACGCACTGGTCCATGAACGGATCGTGCGCCACGTACAGGTCGCCCTGCTGGCCCAGCTCGATCTTGGCCATCAGTTCGCCCGAGTCGCCGGAGCTGATCTCAATCTTGCCGCCGCCGGACTTTTCGTAGGCGGCCGCCAGGTCGTTAAACAGCGGCGTCATCGTCCCGCCGACCAGGCACAGCGGGCCTGGGGCCTTGCCTGGCCAAATGACCACGACCAGCGCGGTGACTATCATCAGAGCGAGCAATGCGGTGACAACTCGTTTCATATCTCAGCACTCCGCAGTTCATCCGCCATCAACCGCCCGCCGCTCATGACGCCGACGCGGTCGCCAAGTTGCTGAGCTTCGGCCGGATTGTGGCAAATGTGAATCGTCGTCAAAGCGTACTGCTCGTGCACGCGTTTGAGCAGGCCGCTGATGTTCTCGCGGGTCGCCTCGTCGAGGGCGCTGATAGGCTCATCCAGCAGCAGCAGGCGCGGGCGCCGCGTCAGGGCTCGGGCCAAGGCCACCTTCTGCCGCTCGCCGCCGCTGAGGCGCCCGACGCGCCGCCCCAGCAGCGAGCTGACGCCCAGCCCCTCGGCCATCTCCTCCACGCGCTCGATGATCTCTCGCCGGCCCAGGCCCTGCAAGTCCAGCGCGAAGCCGATGTTGCCGAAAACGTTCAAGTGCGGAAAGAGCCCGCCGTCCTGCGGGACATAGCCGATCGCGCGGCGGCAGGGATCCATGGCCGTCACGTCGCGGCCCGCGATGGCGATGCGCCCGCTCACGATCTCCTGCAGACCGCAGACGGCCTTCATCAGCAGCGTCTTGCCCGCGCCGGTGTGGCCCATGAGGATGAAGTACTGCCCTGCCGGAACGGACAGGGTTGCGGCGTCGACCACGAAGTCGCCGGCCCGAATCGTCACGCCGCTGAGTTCCAGGCCGATCATACGATGTTGCCCTCCGGCGCCAGCCAGTGCACCAGCACCAGGGCCGCGCCCGCCAGGACGAGCATGACCATGGCGATGGCCACGGCCGAGGCGATGTTGCCGGTGCTCAATTCCAGCCAGAGCGTGGTGGGCATGGTCAGCACTCGCGGACCCGTGCCGACGAAGACCATGATCGGGGCGAACACGCCCAGCGCGCGGGCCCAGGCCATGACGCCCCCGGCGATCAGCCCGTTGAGCGCCAGCGGGGCCGAGACGCGGTGGAACGTCTGCCACTCGGTGCACCCCATCACGCGGGAGACCTGCTCGAGGTTGCGGTCGACGCCGTTGAAGGCGGCCTTGGCCGAGCGGATGCAGTACGGCACGGCCACCAGGTACTGGCACATGACGATTCCGACCCCGGAGACGGTGGACAGTTCGGCGCGTTCGAGGGCGGCGCGGATGATTTGACCGAACCCGAAATTGAAGAACGCCAACAGCGTGATGCCCGTCACCACCGGCGGCAGGACGAGCGTGACGTCGACGAGCATGTCGCACACCGCCCGTAGCGGAAAGCGGTAGCGGCTCAGGGCGTAGCCGATGGGCACGCCCGTCAGCAGCACCAGGATCAGCGTCGTCAGCGACGTGGCCAGGCTCATCCGGAGGGCAAAGAACATCTGCTGCTGCGTCAGCAGGTCCCAGAGCGCCTTGGGCCCTGCGGCGCTCTGACCCAGATAGATGAAGTCGGCGGCGATCAGGGCCAGGATCATCAGCACGAACAGCGCCAACATGCCCCCGCACACGTAGTGCAGCGGCGATCGCGACCGGGGCCCTGATCCTTCTTGATAACTCATGCTAAGTTCATACGCTATGGCGGGCAAAATTGGGACAACTTTCCGCCAATTACCCCGTATGCAGATTCCCCGTGCCGTGATAGGATGATTCGTGGCATGGCCGTCCCGGCCATGCATGTATGTTGTGTGGCACGGGCGTCTCGCCCGTGCATAAGAGCATGGGCGAGACGCCCATGCCACACTGCGACGGCGGCAACTGCGGCATGGAGGCCAAGTCGGATAACGCCAAAGGGAGCGCCGGTGCGATTATTGACCTCTACTCGATCTGCTGCTGTATCGCTCTTCATCGTCGCCTCGGCCCTGATTTACGGTCTGAGCATGCTGCTGTGCGCCTCGCCCGTCGAGGCGGCGTACTTTGCAGCGGTGCCGATCTTCCTGGCCCACGCGCTGCTGCTGCGGCGGCACGTGGTGACGGGCCTGTCTCGCCGGCACGCGATCTATTTCGCCATTTATGTGGTGCTGCTGCTGGCGCTGGTGGCGGCGTACCAGGCGGCGTTCGTATACGTGACGCCCTCGGCTGCCGCTCGGTGGCAGGACATGGCTGCCGCGGCGTATTTTGTGGCGGCCATCCACATCATCATCTGGTCTCTGGACCGCGCCTGCCGCACCGTGATGCGGCGGCTGATGGGGATCAGCGGCCTGGTGACGGCCGCTCGATGGCGCCGCGCCTGCGTGCTGGCGGCGCGCGTGGCGGTGGTGCTGCTGATCGCCGCCCCGCTGGCCACAGCCGCACTGACGACGCACTGGATTCGTTTCGCCGATTCCACCGATCCGCAGGCCCTGTGCGGGGCCAATTTTGCCAGGGCAGGCTTCTACACAGACGACGGGATCGTGGTGCGCGGCTGGTACATGCCCGCTGACGACGCATCGAGCAACGCGGCCGTGATCGTCGTGCCCGGGCGCGGCATGGGCAAGGCCACGCTCATCCCGTACGCCCGCATGCTGGGCGAGCAGGGCTTTAACGTGCTGCTGATGGACCTGCGCGGCGAAGGCGCCAGCGAGGGCTACAGCCGCGGATTCGGCGTGGTCGAGTCTCGCGACGTGCTGGCGGCGCTGCGGTACCTCAAGCAGGCTCACCCGCGTCACAGCACGCACGTGCTGGCCGTGGGCATCTCGCAAGGCGCCGCGGCGGTGCTGGCCGCGGCCAAGGCCGACACGCGCATCGAGGCCCTGGCCGTCGACAGCCTTTACCCCTCGCCGAGGGCGGAGCTGGACTCGATTCTCGCGTGGCTGCCCGGTCCGGCCCGGCGATACGTCTGCGGCGCCACGCTGGCAATGGCCTCGCTCCAGGCCGGCGACAACCTGCTCGATGAGTCGGCGGCGACAGACATGGCGGCCATGGCCGGCAGAGCCCTGCTGATGATCCACAGCGACCAGGACGCCAACGTCCCGATCGCGCAGGCCCGGACGCTCTACGCCTCGGCAAATCACCCGGCAATGTTCTGGAAAGTCAGCGGCGCCGCCCACGGCGACGCCGTCTACGCCCGCCCCGGCGAGCATGCCGCCGTCGTGTGCAAGACGTTCAAGTCGGTGCGGGCGGGCCTCGACCCCTTCGGATGGGCAGGCAGGATCGGCGGCTGATCTGACCGGCGGGGCTTACGTCTTTTTCTTAACCTTGATGGTGCCTTTGCTCTTGCCGTAGGCGTTGCCGTTGCCGTTGCCGTTATTCCCCGTGTCCGTGATGCTGTCGGCCGTCGTCTCGTTATCGCCGTTACCATTGCCGTTGCCGTTGCCGTTGCCGTTGCCATTATTCTGGTTAGAGGCGAACGTCATCGGCACTTTGGGATGGTAGGTGTCCGTCTCCGTGGCCGGGCGGACGCTGATGGCGTACTTTCCGGCGGTGACTTCCTGGAATGTCATGATGTAGCGATCGTCGTCGATCGTCGCGACGCAGGAATACGGATTCTCCGCCGGCGTTCCCGTTTCCAGCAGCGTCAGGGCCCAGGCCATCACGCGCGCCGGACCGTTGTTGAGGTCATCCTCCTGGGTGAATATCGTGGCGACCCGCAACTGCGACGACGACTGCGCAAAGGCGGCCATCCACAGCAACATCGCCAGAACCAGAAAGGCCATCGTGCCCACCAGCGCATGGCCGCGATGTCGCGCCGGCGCGTTCATGGCGCGCTCCAGATCATCGTGGCCCGGCGCACCACGCTGCCGCGGGTCACGGCCGTAACGATCCGCACGCTCGTCGGCGTTATATTCTGCACCTGGAACTCCGAAACGTTCCCCGCCAGCGGCACGGACTGCCCCGTCGCCACATCCTGGCGGAAGAGCCTCTTGCCTTCGAGCCAGTAGTCGATTTCCTCTTCGTTGCCGGCCGGACCGGTATAAATGCGCATGCGGGTTTGAGTGACGGCCGTGACCTGTCGGACCATCCCCAGGTCCGCGCGAAGACTCTCAACGGCAAACTGCAGTTCCTGCGCGGCGGTACTGCGCTGCGAGACGTCGGTCAGTTGCACGGAGAAATACCGCCAGAACTGGGCGGAGATGGCCGTGACCAAGGTCATCAACGTGGCCACGACCATCAGCTCCAGCAGCGTAAAGGCGGCGCGGGTGGAACATCCCTGGGATGTCTGTACGGGTCTCACGGCTATTTCTTGTAATGTCCGAGTTTGCGGCCTTTGCTTTGCCCTCTATTGCTGACCGGGTCATTGGCGCCGCCGCTTATGACGGCCACGCTGGCCTGGGCGGTTATCGTCTGCGCCGACAGGGAGCCCTGGAAGTCCTCCAGCGTAACGACGTTGAATCGCGAGGCGGCCACCGGCGGCGACCACGCCGTGGCGCCGGCGCTGTCGTACAGGTCCGCCGGGACGTCCAACCGCTGCAGCCATCCGTCGGTCTGGCTGACGGCGTAGAAGGTCGGGTCGCCCAGGCACCAGGACTCGATCTCGCTGACGGTGCGGCTTTGGCGCACGGTCAAGCCCACCAGGCTCAGCAGCCCGATGCCCAGTACCGCCACGGCCACCTGAAGCTCCAGCAGCGTGAAGCCGCCCGCGGCGCCGCGCCATGTTTTCGAGGTCGTCATGAGGATCCTATTGTGTGGGCGTCAGCACGGTCTGGCCGCTGCTGACGATTCCGCTGATGGTTCCGCTCTGATCGATAATCAACTGCCCGCTCCAGACGCGGCTGCCATTGCGCGAGGCGCGGACGACGAATGACGTCGCATCGGCCCCGACGACGTCATAGACGTAGACGGCGTCGGCATTGTTGATGCTCTGGGCGACCGAGGCCGCCAGCAAATCCTGCCCCTGCAAGTCCAGCAGCCGCGGGGCAAACGTGCGGTACTCCAGCCAGTAGAGGCGCTGCGCCGACCAGACTGTCTTGAGGTTGGCGGCCGCGCCGTCCACGCGAGCCTGCTCGATTGAACGGCGAAAGATCGGCACCGCCATGGTCGTCATGATGCAGATGATCACCATGGCGATACACAACTCGACCATCGTAAAGGCCGCCCGCCGCATCGGGGGGCGCTGGAGGGTCTGGAGGTGCGTCTTGAAGGCCTGGTAGTCGCCGGCCCGCTCGTCGGCCACCAACTCGATGCCCAGCAGGTTTCCCTCGGGCAGGGTCTGCGACCAGCGGGTGACGCCGAAGAGCTTCAGCGGCCCGCTCGATGAGCGAGGCTGCGGCACGGACAGGTCGAGGGCAACGAGTTCGCCGCCGGCCAGGGCCTGCGGCGAGAAGACTGCCACCCCGCCGGCAGAGACGTTGTACACCTCTGCGGCGGCGATGGGCGTGTCGCTGCCGTGTCGAATGGTCGCCCGCGTCATCAGCGCCAGGCGCGGATGTCGGCGAAGGCTTTCCATGATCTACCCTCCAGATCAAGGCGAGCCGACAACGGCCGCGGGCGCAACCGATCGGCTGCACCCGCCCGTGCCGTCGTCAGAACGCTCTTAGGTCTGCATCGGATTGATGGCAGGCAGATCGGTGATGGTGCTGTTGGCGGTGTCGTAACCCTCTTCGCAGAAGGTGACGGTGTATTCGCCATACCCGGCCGAGGCGCCCTTGCGCGTCAAGGTCAGCTTCCAGGAATCTTCCAGGCTGCTGGTCTTGCCCGCGGCGATGGTGCCGACGCTGTAGTACTTGGGCGCCGTCAACTTGATGTCCAGGTCGTCGAGGCTCTCGGCGTACGTGCCCTGGCGGGCATGGTAGCGCTCCTGAGAGGCCTGGACCGAGGCGAGGTAGTTGAACGCCTCGGCCGCCTTGGACCGCTCGACCGATGCCATGAATCGCGGAACGGCAAAGGCCGCCAACACGCCGATGATCACGACGACCACGGCCAATTCCACCAGCGTAAAGCCACTGTTCTTGCGCATGTTGACCTCCTGTAGTCAATCCGACGCTTGATCGTTATACAGCTTGTATAGAGACTTTCGGCCGCTCCGGCCGTTCACTTAAGTAACTTTTCCGAGAATCATCTTCATTGCCGGTCGACCATCTCACACAGGTCGGGCTGGGTGGCAACGGCCAGCACGGCGTCAAACTCAACGCCCAGGATCGCCCCGCCATCCTCGGCCGTCGCGCGGCGCACGAGGGCGTTGACCCAGGTGGTCACGGGGCGCCCCTGGCGCGTCAGGGTCATCGTGATGCGTACGCGGCTGCCGGCGGCGATAAAGATCGGAATGTACAGCCCCATGCCGCCGCGGCTGATGTCGATGGAGCGTCCGCGGCAGGAACGGGCGGTGGCGAGGTCTTTGACCTCGACGGCCACGCTGAAAGGCACGCGTTCATATTTTCGGGCACCGATCATGGATGCCTGCTCACTTTCCGCCCGGTCCCGAGGCCATCTGGAACATCGGCAGGTAAATCGACATCAGGATGACCGCCACCGTGACGCCCATGCCCAGAATGACCACCGGTTCGATCATGCCCGTGAGGCGTTCCAGCAATGCCTCGACGCGCTTGCGGTAATACGTGGCGACCTGGTCGAGTACCGTCGCCAGCTCGCCGGACTCCTCCCCCACGCGCACCATTGAGACCACCATCGACGTGAACAGCCCCGTCTCCTCCAGCGCCGCGGCCATCCGAACCCCGCTGGCCACGCGGGACGACACGCGAAGGAATGCCTCGCGGTAAATCGCGTTGTTGTGGAAGACGCCCTGCATCGAGTGGATCGCCTCCAGCAGCGGCAGGCCGCTGTTGAGCAGCAGCACCATGTTGGTGCCGAAACGCTCCATGTTGGTCTCGACGGCGCACTCGCCCACCAGCGGGGTCGTCAGCAGCACGCTCTGAAACGCCCGCCGCCCACCCGGGGTGCGAAGGTAATAGCGCAAACCGACCACCGCCGCAACCACCCCGGCCAGAAGGTACAAGCCGTCTTCCTGCAGGAAATTCGACAGGTTGATGACCGTCTGCGTGATGTCCGGCAACTTCGAGCCGGCCTCTTTGAAGAACTCGGCAAACACCGGCACAACCTTCCAGAGCATGATCGTGACGGCCAGGATCGCCACCACCGTCAGGATCACCGGGTAGACCATCGCCGAGACCAGCTTGCTCCGCATCTCGCGCACCGCCACGATGTTGGCCGTCAGGCTCGCCAGCACCTGTCCCAATTGCCCGCTGGCCTCGCCGGTCTTGATCACCTCGATCCACTGGCGGTCGAAAACCTTGGGGAAGCTCGCCGCCGCCTGGTGCAGCGACAGCCCGCCGGCCACGCGCTCGGCGATCGTCCGGATCACCCCGCCCATCTTGACGCTCTGGGACTGGTGGGCCGAAATCCACAGCGCCTCCAGCAGCGGCGTGCCGGCCGCGAACAGCGTCGTGAGCTGCTGGAAGAACCGCAGCTTGTCCTCAGACTTGATGGGCGGGTGCAGCTTGGAGGCCGTGCGCACGTGGCGCTGCAGCCACGAGCCGCCTCGTTTGACGCCGCCGGAAGTCATTGTCATCTCGGCCATGGGTTACTCCGATTCCGCCATGCAGACGCTCAGGGCCTCTTCCATGCTGGTGTCGCCGCTGCGGACCTTGTCCAGCCCGGCGTCGGACAGCAGCATCATGTTCTGGTTCTGGGCCTCGCGTCGAAGTTCCGGCAGGGGCACGTTTTCGCTGATCATGTCCCGCAGCTTGGGCGTGACGCGGATGACCTCGAAGAGGCCCACGCGCCCTTTGTAACCGGTGTTGCGGCATAGCTCGCAGCCCTTGGGGCGGAAATACTCCGCCGCCGGGTCCATCTTCCACTTGGCCGCCGTCTCGGCGTCGAGCTTGTACGCCTCCTTGCACTTGACGCACAGGCGCCGCACGAGGCGCTGGGCCTCGACGAGCCTCAGCGCCGAGGCCAGCAGGAAGCGCTCGATGCCCATGTCGGCCATGCGGTTGATCGCCGCCAGGGCGTCGTTGGTGTGCAGAGTCGAGAGCACCATGTGGCCGGTAAGCGCGGCGCGCAGGCAGATCTGGGCGGTCTCCTGGTCGCGCACCTCGCCGACCATGATCACGTCGGGGTCCTGCCGCAGGAAGGCCCGCAGCGCCGAGGCGAACGTCAGCCCCACCTGGGCGCGGACGTGGACCTGGTTGAGCCCCTCGAACTTGTACTCGACGGGGTCTTCGACCGTCATCACGTTGACGTTGGGCTTGTTGAGCAGGTTGAGCGTGGCGTAGAGCGTGGTGCTCTTGCCGCTTCCGGTCGGTCCGGTGACCAGCAGCAGCCCGTGCGGACTCTCGGCGGCGATGCGGAAGTCGTCGGCCTGTTTCTGGCTGAATCCCAGCTTGGTCATGTCCAGCGGGATGGCGCCCTTGGAGAGGATTCGCAGCACCATCTTTTCGCCATAGACAGTCGGGACGGTGCTGACGCGCAGGTCGACGCGTTTCTGGTCGACGGTCAAGGCGATGGCCCCGTCCTGCGGGACGCGCCGCTCGGCGATGTCCATCTTCGAGAGCACCTTGAGGCGGCTGATCATCGGCAGGTACATCTCGCGCGGCGGCGGCGAGAACTCCTGCAACTGCCCGTCCACGCGGGTGCGCACCTTGACGCAGTTCTCGAAGGGCTCCATGTGGATATCGCTGGCGCCGTTGCGGACGGCCCAGGACAGGATGTGGTTGACCAGGCGGATGACATGGCTGTCGCGTCCCTTGGGGACGGGGCGGTCCAGGTCCACCACCTCGTCGACCGAGTCGGCTTCCTCGGGCGTCTCGATCGTCTGGCGGGCCTCTTTGCTGATTTCCCGGACCACGTCGCGCTTGCCGAAGGTCTCGTTGAGGGCCTCAAGAACGAGATTCAGCGGGGCCACCGCCGGAAGGATCACCAGCTGTGTGAGCATCTGGATCTGCTCGAAAACGGTCAGGTCGGTCGGGTTGACGAAGGCCACGTTGAGGACGCCGTCGGTCGCCTTGAGCGGCAGCACGAAGTGCTCGCGGCAGATCTTCTCGCCGATGCGCTGGGCCATGTCGGCGTCGAAGGTCAGCGGTTCGTCCAGCCCCGCCAGCGGCAGGCGCAGGTGCTCGGCGTAGACCTGGGCGATGACCACATCGCTGACGACCTCGGCGGATACCAGCGCCTCTTCCACAGAAGTGTTGGGCTGGCTCAAGGCCTTCTGGGCCTCGACCACGTCCGCCGATTCAAGCAGATTGCGATCGATGAGCAATCTCACCAGAAGCGGCTGCTGACCGGAGATGGCGGCCTCCTGAATCATGACGACTTCTCCCTCCGCGCATGCGCCGGAGTTTGCCTTGGACCGGGATCCTTCGGCGCGGGCATTAGAAGCTTCTTGCGAATGGCGCCGAATCGCAATGTGGCCCCGTTGGCCTCAATGCTGTCGATCACCCAACAGGAGGCCTCGTCGGCGCCGCCGACGACGTCGCCGGTCTTGTAGATCATGTCGCCGACGACGATGAACGAAATGCCCTCGCCGAGGCAGATGCCCGTCACGGCACTGAGCGGCAGCGGCGGAGGCGAAGGCGACGCCGGGGCCGACGCCGCCTGCGACGCCGGTTGGCTCGCAGGCGCCTTGGCCGGGGCCGACGACGCCGTCCGCGGCGCATCGGCCGGATGCGTCGAGGCCGTCAGGCTCCGCTTGGGGGCCTGCACCTTCTCCGTCGCGCGGGTCAGATAGCTCGCCCAGTCCACCTCGAACGGATCGCGCACCGCAGCGCCGGCGGGGGCACTCATCAGCGTCGGACGCAGCATCTCGCGAGTGATCAGCGGAGAAGCTTTCTCAGCCGTTGCCTTGGCCGGACCGCCTTCGCCGGCGCAGTAGGCCATGTAGCCCATGATGCCCGCGGCCAGGTACGGCGCCAACTTGTTGAGTTTCTCAAGCACTCTTTCGCACCAGTCCCAGGACGTAGACCTTCATGACGATCAGATCGGGCATCTTCTCCAGCCGCATCATGTCCAGCCTCAGCAGGCGGTCCGAGCGGTCGAGCCACTCGATGAACTGCTTCATCTGCGGGTACGTGCCCTGGACTTCGATCGCCAGCGAGACCGCCTTGTACGGGCCGACCTTCTGGGGCTCCTTCGATTCCATGTTGCGCAGCTTCACCTTGGCCGCCCGCGACCCGGCCAGCAGGTACTGCACCCACTCATTGGTGTCGCTCTTGTCGCCGATGCGGCTTTGGTAGTCGCACACCTGTTTTCGCAGGTTCTCGACGTCCTGGACGAGGGCGAGGCGGTTCTTTTCGGCCGCCACCAGGCGCTGCTGCTGCGCGATCTCGTCGGAAAACGGCATGTAGATCGCCAGAGCCGCCACGAGCGTGACGGCCGTGACGATCGCCAGGCGCATCTTGATCGGATCGCCCAGGAGCTTGACGATCTGGGCTTTGTACTGCATCAGCCGCGCTTTGTCGCTCGCCAGGGACATAGGTCAGCCCTTCTCCTTGGCCGCGCCGGCGGCACGCTTTTCCTTGGGCAGGCCCAGGATGGTGAACAGGGCGATATCGCTGGCAGCGTCTTTTCGCCACTTGATCTCGACCAGGTTCAGGCGCGGGAAGTCGCGTTTCAGAATGGCCACCCCGCGCAGCGAATCGAGAAACTGGTCGATCTCCCTGGGCGCCGACCCTCGGTCGGCAAATCGCGCCATCCCCCGCAGCGTCAGCGACTGGTTGGCCTTGCGCGGATTCTTGGCCTTGGTGATCTGCATCTCGTACTCGCCGGTAATGTTGACCAGGCAGGCGTTGGGCGGCAGGCGAGCGGGCAGGTCGGCGAGGTAGTTGCTCCAGATCACGCGCGTCGACACGAACGAGCGAACGGCCTGGACTTCCTCTTCCAGCGTCTTGCGCTGCCCTTCGATCTCGGCGGTCCGCAACTTCGCCGCCCACTTGTGCGAGGCGTTCTGCCTCTGGAGGCTTGCGTACGTCGTCTTCAGGTCCGTCTGCATGTTCCACATGTACAGTGCGATGCCCCCGGCCAGCAGGAGCATCCCTACCGCCAGTTTTCTCGGGAAGAGTTCCCTCAGCGTGGCCGGGGGGCGCAGCGTGCGGAACATGTCCAGCCACTCGATGTTGCGTTTGCGCGAGGCCCCCGCCAGCGCCAGGGCGTAGCTCTCGTCGCTCATGCCGCCGTCGGCACGCACCACCACGGGCAGGGTCGTCTCTTTCTCCAGCCCTTCGGCCAGCCCGTCCACGGAGCTGCCCTGAACGACCGCCCCGGAGATCTCGGGGATCCCCAGCTTGACCATCGCATGGACTTGCAGGTTCCGGATGGCCGAGACGATATTGGCGACCGGGTCGCTGCCGACGACGAACCGCCGCCACAGCAGCGGCTTGCCCGATGCCACCAGCGCCGCCAGGCCGCCGCTGGGGCCCAGTACGACGCGAATATAGATCTTCCAGCCGCGCGGCGCCTTGGACCCGTCGCTGGCGGTGATGGCCGCCCAGGGAGCGGGCACCAGCCGATAGTCCGTGACCCCCGAGGCGCTCAAGGCCCGGAAGATCTGGTCGGCGCGGGCCTTCTGGCAGGCGGCCACCGTGCTGATGCCGGCGCCGTTGAGCTTGGATTTGAGGGTGTCGGTGACGATGTCGCCGTCGGCGGCAGCGCCCGATTCGCCGGCCAGGCCTTGCGATTCGGCCTCGGCAATGCGCGTGGTGAAGAACATCAACTCGGCGCCCATGCCTACGCAGACGGGCGTGGTCTTCCGCTGGCCCGCGGTGAGGTTTTGCTCCAGCCAGGCGGCCAGCGCCTCGCCGGGTCCGGCCTGGGAGTCAAACTCGACGTGCTCGGTGGTGGAATTTCTGCCGGTCACGCCGGCGGACGCCGTAGCGATCGTCATCGCGCCGTCGGTAAGATAGATGCCGACGGAGGTCGCCCAGCTCATTTTGTCCTTGAGGGACTTCATCAACGGCTCACAAACCTCCACGCCCGCAGGTCTGGAGAACGACTCCGGTCCTCCTGCGCAAAGCAAGACACGTCTTCAACGTCGGTCATTCCCGCCCTGCCCTTAAATAAGCCCTCGACGACCCCCGCCTTTACGCCCTGCAGTCGCAGGCATTTCACCCCAGAGATCGCAGAGAAACAGTTGGGCCACAGAGGCACAGAGAAAAACGAGAAGATGGGTATAAGAAAGCTGACCCAGCCGTCTTTGACTTCTCCCGGCTCTGTGAGCTCTGTGTCTCTGTGGCCCACATGGCGACCCGCACACCCGGCCTTGAGCTTCTTGCTCCTCTGCGGTCTCCGCGGTCTCCGCGGTCTCTGCGGTGACGGCAGTTTCCGCTGGCCCACAAACGACACAGACGCGCCCCGCCGCATGGGCCGGACGCGTCTGCGTCGATTTCAAAACCGGTTGCGGTTAGGTCTGCATCGGGTTGATGTCGGCATGATCCTTGATCGTGCTGTTCTCGTTGTCGTAGCCCTCTTCGGTGAAGGTCACGGTGTATTCGCCGTAACCAGCCGAGGCGCCGCTGCGGGTCAAGGTCAGCGTCCAGGAGTCCTGAAGGCTGCTGGTCTTGCCGGCCGCCAGAGTCCCTGACGTGAAATACTTCGGGGCGGTCATCTTGATGTCCAAGTCTTTCAGATCGTCGGCATACGTGCCCTGGCGAGCGTGGAATCGTTCCTGGGCGGCCTGCACCGACGACAGGAAGTTGAACGCCTCGGCGGCCTTGGACCGCTCGACCGACGCCAGGAACCGCGGCACCGCAAATGCCGCCAGAACGCCGATGATGACCACGACGACTGCCAATTCCACCAAGGTGAATCCGCGCTTGTTTCGCATTCTGAATCTCCTTCTCGAAGCAGTTTGGGAGCATCAATATGCCCCGTACGAGTTACTTTTCGGTTCGTCGAAACCCCGAGTTCAGTAGGGACAAGAAAAATTATCGCCCCCCCCGCGAAGTCAGGCCCCGCGGCACTGATCGGCACATCAAGTCTGCATCGGGTTGATGTCGGCGTGATCGCTGATCGTGCTGTTGGTGGTGTCAAAACCCTCTTCGGTAAATGTCACGGTATACTCGCCGTAGCCGGCCGATGCGCCGCTGCGAGTCAGGCTCAGCGTCCAGGAATCCTCCAGGCTGCTGGTCTTGCCGGCGGCGATGGTGCCGGCCGC
Source organism: Phycisphaerae bacterium (assembly GCA_039683615.1). Taxonomy (GTDB): domain Bacteria; phylum Planctomycetota; class Phycisphaerae; order SM23-33; family SM23-33; genus JAJFUU01. The sequence continues at coordinate 4,839 of JBDKRA010000049.1, read as the reverse complement.
AAAGTACTTCGGCGCCGTCAGCTTGATGTCCAGGTCGGAAAGGTTCTCGGCATAGGTGCCCTGGCGGGCATGGTAGCGTTCCTGGGCGGCCTGCACCGAGGACAGGAAGTTGAACGCCTCGGCGGCCTTAGACCGCTCGACAGAAGCCAGGAACCGGGGGACCGCAAATGCAGCCAGGACGCCGATGATCACGACGACCACGGCCAATTCCACCAACGTGAAACCGCGTTTGTTTTGCATGGTTTGCCTCCTAATAAGCAAAGTTGCGTTTCGCGATTAATGGCAAGGTAGGTTTCGTTCCAGAGGCAGGCCAATCAAAGAAGAGAATAAATAAAAAAAAGCGGGTCCCTCGCAGGGGACCCGCTCTCAATCGTTTCAGCCCCACGCACTAGGTCTGCATCGGATTGATGTCGGCATGATCCTTGATCGTGCTGTTCTCGTTGTCGTAGCCTTCTTCGGTGAAGGTCACGGAATACTCGCCATAGCCAGCCGAAGCGCCGCTGCGAGTCAGCGTCAGCGTCCAGGAATCCTGGAGGCTGCTGGTCTTGCCGGCGGCGATGGAGCCTGTCGCAAAATACTTGGGCGCCGTCAGCTTGATGTCCAAATCCTTCAGATCGTCCGCGTACGTGCCTTGGCGGGCATGGAAGCGTTCCTGCGCCGCCTGCACCGACGAAAGGTAGTTGAACGCCTCGGCCGCCTTGGACCGCTCCACCGACGCCAGGAACCGCGGCACCGCAAAAGCTGCCAGCACGCCGATGATCACCACGACCACCGCCAATTCCACCAGGGTAAATCCACGTCTGTTCCGCATGCTATGTCTCCTAAGGATGATTTATTTCTTGAGGGAGCATTACCCATGCCCTAACTCTCTTCTCGACGTGTGCGATGCCCGTCTTAAATTGGATCGACAAAAACTTTGTAACCTCAAGCCAGTGACGTCCCACTTGAAATTCGAGCCGCCAAGTGATGAAATTGATCAGGAAACAATCCTGGAGGTATGCCATGAAACGATTGATGTGTCTGCCCGTTCTGGTTGGATTGGTTCTTCTGGGCGCTGCCCAACCCGCCGCCGCGCGGGTCTCCATCGGCATCGGCGTCGGCGTAGGGGTCGCCCCCGGACCGTATTACTATCCCCGAGGCCCTTACTACGGCCACTACCGCTATTACTACGGCCCATATCCGTACTATTACTACCCGCCAGCGCCCGCGGTGGTGTACGTTCCATCCCCGCCGCCGGCACCGACGTACATCTATGCGCCCCCGCCGGTCGTGCAGGTGCAGCCTGTCGAACCCCCGCCGCCGCTGGTAGCGGAACCGCCCGCCCCGGCTGCGGTGCCCGCCGCGTCGCAGCCTGCGGCGTATCAGCCGCCGACGCAGCCCGCGTATGCGCCTCCGCCGCCCCCGCCGAGCATCTCCGTGCCGCCGGCCATCGCCGCCCCACAGCCGCCTCTGGTGGTCAGGCCAACGCCGCTCGTTCAGAGACCGGCGGTGGTTGTAGACCCGCGCGCGGCCGAGAATCTCAACATGCTCGCCTCCGGCGATGACGGCCAGCGTAAGAAGGCCGCCAAGGCCCTGCGCGATTTCAACATTCCCCCCGTGGTGCAGGCCTTGAGCGGCGCCGTGCTGCATGACGGCAGCAAGGATGTCCGCAAGGAGGCCGCCAACAGCCTGGGCAAGCTGATGTCGCCCCAGGCCCTGCCCGCCCTGAGGCAGGCCGCACGGGAAGATGTCGACAAAGGCGTACGCAAGGCCGCCCTCAGCGCAGTGCAGAAGATCGAGGCCCCGCTGCCCCACTGAACCCGTGCCTGCACAAGGTTTCATCGCCGCTGCACACAAAAGTGCAGCGGCGTCTTTTTGGGGACTGCGCAAACGCCGGGATTCCAGACACGAGGGCGTTTGGCGCGGCCATTGCTCCTGTCTTCCTGAAGGAGATGCTCTTGCAGAAAGTCGATGGCACCCCCCGCAGCGGCTCAAGCGGGTTCACCTTGATCGAGTTGCTGGTCGTCGTGGCCATCATCTCGGTTCTCGTGGCCATTCTCGTGCCCGTCATCGGCAATGCCCTGATGCAGGCCAGGTCCACGGCGTGCCTGGTCAACCTCAAGGAGATCGGGATGGGCCTGGGCGGATATCAGCGGGCCCACAATGACCTGGTCGTGCCTTCCTATACGATGACCGGAACCGACGGCGGGGTTGACAACCCGCTGGAAGGATGGGGGCCGCTGTTGGACCGCGACGGTCTTGTGACCACCAGCCGCACCTCCGGCGGAAACGTTTTCTACTGCCCCGCCACAGTCGACGTCGAGGGGATGAAGGACGGACAGACCGGGACTGACCCGAACAATTCCAGGGGGTGGATGGAATGGCCCAACGTGCGGGCGGCCTCAGGCACCGGCAACGTGGCGACGACCATCCCCGATCGCGGGTTCAACAACATCTTCAGAGTGGCGTACTGGATCAACGCCGACAACCCCATCGGGGCCGTCACCTCCGTCACGCCCGACATGTACTACACGGCCTCCGTCGGATACGGGCCCAGCACCAACGGCGTGATCATCCAGCCCACCAGCCGCTGGACGTTCAAGTTCCCTACGCGCCTCATCGCCGTGGCCGACGGCCTCTACGCCGGCAAGCACAAGCAGAACCAACTCGGGCAGAAGGACTCGCGCATCGGGTACCGCCACGCCGGCGCCGCCAACGTGCTCTTTGCCGACGGGCACGTCGGATCGATCGAGGGCAGCAAGTTTCCTCGCGCCAAAGGCGCTGCCGACCTGACGACGATCCAGGCCGAGAACGCCGGCGTCGCCACCGTCTACGCCGACCCGGACAAGTCCCTGGCGCCCTGAGCCTCCATCGGGCGCGCGGCTGAGCCCAATGTTCTTTCTGCCGTGGCTACGGCATCACCACCTTCACCGTCATATCGATCCCCGTCGTCTCGCCACGTTCGGGAGTGCCTTCGATATTGACGTGATACTTGCCCAGCGCCGCGTTGGACGGGGCCGCAATGCGAATATCCGTCTGCGGCGGGTCGCTGGCACGAACCACGGCCGTGGCAGGCTCGACCGAGATCCCCTGCGAGGCGGTGAACCGCAGCCGCACGTCCTGCTTGAAGTAGTCGCCGCGATTCAGTTTTATGGTGACGCTCTTGGTCTCGCCCTGCTTGACGTCGACCGTCCATAACGGAACGGCGATCTTGAACCCGGTCCCCTCGGCCATCCCCCCGCCTTGAGGGCTGGTGCAGCCAACCAATCCGATAGTCGCCACGGCGGCAATAAGCGTTGGAAGTCTCATGGCCATTCCTTTCTGAGGGTGTGATAAGCTCATTGCCCTCCTGTTAATGAAGTATAGGCTTAGCATCCTGCCGGCCGTTTGCGACATGGCGCCTTCAGGTGCGCATAGTGCACATGTCGAAGGCATGGAGGATATGCCTGCCGGTACCGCCCCCCCACGAAAGCGGTACGGGCTATGCCACAATTGCACTTTGTTGTACTTTTCACAGCGGTTTTGGTGGAGGTCCCATGTGACCTCTCGACCGCAGACCTTCAACCTAAGACCTCTGACCTCAGACCTAACCTATTGCTGTACTTCCTTGCACTTTGTTGTACTTTTCACAGCGGTTTTGGCCTGCCTGCGTCCATTGTGGTATTCGCGGACCCCAATCATCGACTTTCTGCTGAGAAAAACGAGAAGATAAGCATAAGAAAACACCACCTTTGGCTTCTCCGGCTCTGTGAGCTCTGTGTCTCTGTGGCCCATAGACCGCCCGTACCTTCCACGCATGACCGGAAGTTGCATGGGCATCATTCGCCTGCGCCTGCCCTCGTTGTCTCTGGGGTCGCCTTTGTTTCTACGATTCGGGCGTGGACAGCAGCGATTTGATCTCGGAGGCCAGGGCGGTCAGGACTTTGTGGCCGTCGCCTTGGAATGAGCTGCCATGCATGGCGGCGATGGCTTGGGGGTCCAGGGCGGCCAGGCGGTTGAGCATGCTGTCGGTGTACGGGGTGTAGGGCATGTCATGGGCCAGCGGGCCGCTGCGGCTGGCGCGGATGGCTTTGGTCGCCCGCTCGAGGATCTCCGGGCCGACGACCGGCGGGCAGTTGCCTCCCTGGAAGAACAGGTCCGAGCACAGCAGCGTGCGCTGGGTCTGGTCGAAGAACAGGCCCGCGTCCCAGCCGTGCGGCAGGTGCGGCGTGGCCAGGAACTGCAGGCGGTGGCGGCCCAGGAGGAGGATCTCGCCGTCGGCCAGCGGGCGCGGCGGGCGGATGGCGAAGTCGCCAAGGTTCACCATTGCCGCGACGAAGCTGCAGACCCCCTGGGCGCGCGGGGCGGCCGCTAACCAGTCGTTCATGGCCCCGCATTCGTCGGACTCGAAATGACTGAATCCGATCCACCGCAGTGTCAAGGGATCGATGATCGTGGCCACGCCCTCCAGCGTGGTCTGGAACATGCCCCGCATGCCGGTGTGCATCAGGAATGGCTCGTCGTCGCGGATCAGGAACTCGTTGAACTCGATGCGGTAGTCGGGATGAAACGTGGAGATGCGGAAGATATCCGCCGCCAGTTCGGTCACAGTGTATTGCATGGCCGGGCCCTTCTGATGTGATAGTTATATGCCCCCCTGCCGCTGAGCCCTTTTATTCCCCGGGGAAGACGCCTCAAAATGTCCAACCCGTGAACACGGATCGAGGAAGAACTCCTCGATTCCCCCGTCGCCGCAAGGCGACCCTGGAGTGAACATATGAAAGCGCGACTCCCGTCGCCACGTTACAGTGGCGACTAGCTAACAAGAAAGGAGCCGCGCATGAACGAGTATATCGCCTTTGACAGTCATAAGCACTATAC
>JBDKRA010000048.1:0-156706 GCA_039683615.1 Phycisphaerae bacterium | reverse complement strand
GCGGCGACCGGCGCGATGACCGTTCCGGCCACGCTGCTGCTGGCGCGTCGCGAGCGCGTCATTGATAACGAGGGCACGTCACAAGTGGTGGGGCGGCTGACGGGCGGGGCGGCCGTGACGGTCGAGTTTAACGCCGCGCACGTGCTGGAGTTCGAGGCCGACCCCGCGCCCTTCCACGCCGCACTGCGCCGGGCCGTTCAGGGCAGCGAGTAGCTCGTGTCGCGGACAAGATGTCCGCGACATGACGCGATCCGTCACGGCCGCGCATAGCTTGTGTTGCGCCACACCACCTGGTTTGAAGGCAGGTGCTTGGACAACGCCAGCAGCAGAATGTACAAGCCGATCAGGTTGCCCACCGGGTACAGCAGCGACAGGGCGGGGTGCATGTGCATCTGCCGGTAGAAATGATACAGCGAGATCATCTGGCAGATGACAGCCGCCGCCGAGGCCGCGGACGCGGCAGGCCACCATGGCGACGCGCTGCCGGCGAGAATCGCCCACCCGGCGGCGGCGAGGGTCAGCCACGGCAGCGATCCGACGAGGAACATGGCCAGCCATGAGACGACGAGTCGGCCGACCGTGCCGAAGGTTCCGAAGAAGATTCGCGTCCAGCCCTGGACGGCCTGGGCGAGCGAGGAGTACATCCGCACGCGATAGAGGCCGCTGCTGGGGACGACCCGCAGGCACAGGCCCGATCGCTTGACCAGGGCGGCGATGTGCATGTCCTCGCAGAGGCGGTTGCGGACGGCGTGGTGCGTGCCGATGGCGTCGTACGCCGCGCGGCGCATCAGCATGAAGGCGCCGTTGGCGTAGGCGTGGGGCTTGCGCGGGTCGTTGACGTGCATCGGGTTGAACCAGATCATCATCGTGCCGCTGCAGACGGGCTGCACGACGGTTTCCCAGAAGCTGTGCATCTCCAGCGTCGGCAGCACGCTGAGCAGGTCGATCTTGCCATCGATGGCGTGCTGCACGGTCGCCGAGAGCGTGCGTGGCGACTCCTGGCGGCAGTCGGCGTCGATCATGCAGATCCACTCGCCCTCGGAGCGGGCGATTGCCTGCTGCATCGCGTTGTTCTTGCCGCACCAGCCCTCGGGCAGTTGATCGACGGTGACGACCTTCACGCGAGAGTCGCCCCGCGCCACGCGGTCGATGATGGCCGCGGTGTTGTCGCCGCTGCGGTCGTTGCAGACGATGACCTCGAAGTCGGGGTAATCCTGCGCCAGCATCGTGCGCAGGCAGCTCTCGATGTAGATCTCCTCGTCCTTGGCGGCCACCACCACGCTGATCTTCGGCGCCGAGGGCGGCGGGCCGGGGGCGTTCGCGTCAATGACGAAGGCGCCGGCCTTGAACCGGCGAAGCTGCATGATGCGGCTGCACCAGATCAAGGCGGCCAGGCCGGTCAAGATTGTCAGCGTCGCGGCGAGCAGCGCCATAGTCGTTCCCCGATCACGTTCGTCGCCGCGTCATGGGAGGGTCTCAAAGCCTCCGGCGCGGCCGATAAAGGAATCACGAGTGTTTCTGTCGCAGGGTCGTCATCGCCGCCTGGATCACCTCTCGCAGGGGTACATGGTGCGAGTCGGCGGCGGCCTGGCAGTCGGCGAACTCCGGCTGGCACGTCAGGTCAAGCGCGGAGTCGCTGCCGATCTTGACGCGGATCGGTCCATAGGGCGTCTCGACGGTTTCGTGGCGCCGCAGGAGTTTGCGGCGCCGGCAGGGGCGGCGGCGGATGCCCAGCGTCGTCGTTTCGGAAAAGATTATCGTCTCCATGCGAGGTACGTCGCTGTCCGAACACAACACGCACAGCATCCAGGCCGGGCGCGACTTCTTCATCGTGATCGGCGCGGCCCAGGCGTCGTGACAGCCGGCGGCGATGAGCTTTTCCAGCGTCGCGCCGATAATCTGCCCGCTGCAGTCGTCGATGTTCGCCGCCAGTTCCGTCAGGGAGTCGACCTGCCCGTCGGGGTCGCCGCTGCCGATGAAGACCCGCAGCAGGTTGGCCACGCTCCCGTGCTCGCGCGTTCCGGCGCCGTAGCCGACGGCCTCGACGCGCAGCGGCGGCATGGGACCGCTGCGCCCCAGAGCGGTGAAGATCGCCGCGGCCGTCGGAGTGGTCATCTCCACGCCCGTCTCCTCGCGCGTCACGGCGAAGCCCTTGAGCAGAGCGGCCGTCGCCGGGGCGGGCACGGGCAAAATGCCGTGCTCGCACTCGACGGTGCCGCTGCCCAGGGGGATCGGCCCGCAGATCAGTTCGTCCACGCCCAGGCTCTCCAGCGCCAGGCAGGCCCCGACGATGTCAGCGATGCTGTCGATGGCGCCGACCTCGTGAAAGTGCACGTGTTCGGGCTGGGTCTTGTGGACCGCCGCCTCGGCGACGGCCAGGCGGTTGAAGACCTCGCACGCGCGTGCGGCGGCCCGCGGGGGCAGGCAGGCCTTCGAGATGAGATTGACGATGTCTTCCAGGTGGCGGTGGTGATGGTGCTCGTGGGCGCAGATGTTCACGACGAACCGCGCAGCGCCGATGCCCTTGCGCGTCGTCGTCTCGAACGAAACTTCCATCGGCAGGCCCAGGTTGCCCAGGCCGGCAGTCACGGCCGCGGCATCGGCGCCGGCGTCGATCAGCGCCGCGACGATCATGTCGCCGCCGGCGCCGCTGAAGCAATCGAAATAGGCCAGAGTCATACGCTTTTCCTTCCCGTCGCGAGGCTCAAGAGTGTAGGGCGGCGCAAGCTGGTTTTCAAGCCCGCGCCACGGCGCGGGGCTTGCCATCGGCCGCCCCTTGACGTATGACTACGCTCGGCTTTGCTTTGGAGAAACCCATGACCGAGACGAAGGAATCCAAACACGATTCTCTTACGATGGTGGCTGCGGGGCTGCTGGTGCTGATTATCGTGCTGCTGGGGGTGCTGTGGTATCGCGAGCGGCAGGGGCGTCTGGCGGCCGAGCGGCGGGCGGCGGCGATGGCGGCGCTGGGCGCCGGCGGCGGGCAGGCGGGGGCGGTCAATGAGATCCTCGCCGAGATGCTCCAGAAACAGGCCGGGGCCGTGCAGCCCTTCAGCCGGGCCGATCTGGAACGTACGCGGGAGTTGGTCGTGGACGGCCGCCCTCGCCAGGCGCTGGTTGTATCGGCGGCGGCAGGGCAGCGGCTGGGCTTCCTGCCCGGGGACGTGGTGATGGTCGAGAAGTCGCCGACGACGGCGCCGGCCTCTGCCGCAGCCACGCGCGAGGCCAAGGGGTCATCTCGGAATCCGTAGCATCGGCACGGGCGGGATGGCTACTCACGAGACGCCCGTGCTACGCCGGGGTCGTTATCGTGAGCGTCACGAAGACGGCGTTGAAGATCACGTGCATGACCACGGGTGCCCAGAGTCGGCCGGTGCGCTCGTACTGGTATCCCAGCGCCATGCCGAAAACCAGAATCGCCGGGACCGAGCTGGGGGCGCCGATGTGCATGAACGAGAACAGCAGGGCCGTCAGCACGATGGCCGGCCACGGTCGGAACTGCCGGCGCAGGGCCGTCTGGAGCAGTCCGCGGTAGAAGATTTCCTCCGTCAGCGGCGCCAGGATGACGGCGGTGACGACTGCCAGCGTGCAACTGAGCCGGCTGGCATCGGGATTGCGCAGGATCTCCAGTAGCGGATGCTCGGGAGAGTGATAGCCCCAGGCGGTCATCAAGCGCGTGGTGATCTCGATGGCGGCCATGCATACCGGAAGAATCCCCAGATATCCCAGGACGCCCCTGACGCTGTCGTACAGCCAGTGCCGCCCCGACAGCCCCATCCCGCGCGACAGGCCCAGCGGAAAACCGTAAGCCCCCGCGACCAGGCTGGCGGCCATCAGCATCACGGTGCCGATCGCCATCGTGATCAGCGAGTACGGCGGCACGTGCGGCAGGAAGTAGCTCGCCACGCCGGTAGCGGCGAACGTGCACAGCATCGGCAGGATAATGTGCAGGACGTTCAGGCGGCTGCGTCGGCCGGGGCCTGCCGCCTCGACGAACTTGCGCCGGCGGATGAGGCAGGCGATGATCCATGCGATCAGGACGCACAGGCCCAGTGCTACCAGCGTGTACATCCATACGGGAAAATGGGCGGGCAGCGCCGAGGCCGGCGCCGTCGCCGAAGGTTGCGATAAAGCGTTTGACATCATTCACGCCATACGGTTAGGTTGACCAACGGACCCGGGAGCGACAGACGTGCCGCAAACTATATTAGACCGCATCCTCCAAACCAAGCGCAAAGAGGTCGACGCCCTGCACGCGCAAGGCGATCTGGCGTCGCTCCAGGCCGCTGCCGCCGCCGCGCCGCGATCGAGGAACTTCTTCGCCGCTGTCAGCCGGGCGGGACGCGGACCGGTCAATCTCATCGCCGAGGTCAAGAAGGCCTCCCCCTCGGCCGGCGTCATCCGCGAGGATTTCGACCCCGTCGCCGTCGCCCGCCAGTACGCCGCCGCAGGCGCCAGCGCCCTGAGCGTGCTCACCGATGAACCGTATTTCCAGGGGCGGCTGGAGTACCTGGCGGCCGTTCGCGCGGCGGTGAACATCCCGATCCTGCGGAAAGACTTCATCATCGACCCATGGCAGGTGTACCAAAGCCGCGCCGCCGGCGCGGATGCGATCCTGCTGATCGTCGCGGCGCTGAGCCCTTCTATGCTGATGGACCTGATGATCCTGGCGACGGAACTGCGCATGAGCACGCTGGTGGAAGTTCACGACGCCGACGAGATGATGCTGGCGCGGTCGATGATCGGCTTCCCGCACAAGTCGTATGGGCTGCTGGGGATCAACAACCGCAACCTGGCCACTTTTGAGGTGGACCTCAACACCACCGTGCGGCTGGCGGAACTGGCCGGCGAAGAGGCCGTCCTCGTCAGCGAGTCGGGCATCAAGACCCACGCCGACGTCACGCGAGTGGCCGCCGCCGGCGTGCGAGCGGTGCTGGTCGGTCAGGCCCTGATGGAATCGGGCGACATCGCCCGGAGCGTGGCCAATCTGCTCGGGGAGGAGCACTAGATGCCCCCCCAGCGCTCGCGATATCTGCCGTGGGTGCTGGTGGGGATGGCCGCCGCGATCGGCGGCTTGGCGATCTACGTCGGCCAGGGCGGCGACACCCCGACGCCCAAGGCTGCTCCTGCCGACGCCTTGGCAGACGAAGTGCTCAGCAAAGCCCGCGGCCTCATGCAGCCCGGCGGATACCAGGGCGCGCGAGACCTGATGAACGCCTACGTCCGCGCCAATCTGGCCGACACGCAGGTGCGTCCTCTGCTGGCCGAGGCCCAGATGGCCATGGGCGAGACGGCCGCCGCCGACAAGACCCTCGATGACCTGCTGGCCCTGGCCCCGCGCGACGCGCAGGGACTGTGGCTGCGGGGGCAAGTCCTCCTCAGCCGAAACGAGCCCGACAAGGCGATGGCGTCGTTCCGCAAGGCCGCCGACAACGGCGCCGGCCCTTCCGCCGGAGCGGAAATCTGGGCTCGGATGGGCACGTATCTCTTGACGCTCGGTCAACGCGACGCGGCAGGGGAGTATCTCAACCGCGCCTGCGCCGGCGGCGTCAGAGACGCCCGCACCCTGGCGCCGCTGGGCGAGATGGCCCTGGAAAAGAAGGATTACGCCAAGGCCGTCGATTACCTCGCGCAGGCGTCGGCTCTGTCTGCCGGCGACGCGGCGGTCTGGCAGAATCTCGCGGCCGCCCAGCTTGGCGCGGGGCGCGTCGACGACTGCGCGGTGACGCTCACGCAGGCCCTGCGCCAGCGCCGCACCGGTGGGCTGCTGATGTTGATGGCCGAGGTCCGCCGCCGGCAGGGGCGGGCCAAGGAAGCCGCCGAGGCCTACGCGGAGGCGTCGCATTTCGGCCAGTTCGCCCCCGAGGCCGCCGCAAAGGCCGCCCAGTGTTTCTACGACACAGGCGCGTACGCCCAGGCGATGAAGTACATCGACATGGCCATTCCGCTGCACGCTCCCAACGCGGCGATGGAACAACTCAAAGCGAAAATCGAGGACGCCAGGTTCGGCCCAGCCCATTGACTGACGGATAGGAAAGTTGATCCTGGGACTGGGCCGGTCCGGGGGGTGGGGGTATACCATCTTCTTTGCTGATGGCCCTAAGTTAAGGGCATGCATGTCCCTGGATAACACAATGACAGAACGCGGCCGGTATTGCCACACGATCACCCGCCATTTCTTCATGCAAATTCGGTCACCGCTTCGTCTGAGTTTCAACGGAGCGTCGGAGTTTCGGCATGCCGTCGTCGAGAATGGTCTGCAGCCCGGTGGCCGGGTCGAGCGGGCCCGTCGGGCCGCCTTCGTGTTTGCCCTCCATGGCCCAGACTACTTGCGATGTCCGCACGTCCACGCAGCGACAATTAAAGGAGATGACGTAGCCGCAGAGAAACCCGTTAGTCCAACTCGTGAAGCTGTTGACGGTGCCCAGCACCAGGTAATCCACGCCGAGAAACTGTCCGATCTCATTGTATCGCCCCTGTTTGACCAAGTCGGTCTGCGAGAGACTCTTCTCGGCCAGCAGTTGTGCCAGGCGTGTCCGCTCGAGCACGTCGAAGTTCCTGATCTCCAGCAAGCGGCTGGACAGGCTGTCGGCCACGAACCGCCCCGCGTTGGGCGCGTTGACCATTGACGATCCGGCCTGCACCTTGCCGGTGGGCGGGCTCCAGTCCAGGTCGAGAACCGCCAGCCGGGTGCGCGGCGCGAACTGGTGCGACGGACTCACCGAAATCATCGCAGGGCCGGGGGCGCAGCCACCGAGGAAGCCGCCTGCCAACGCTGACAGAACCATAGCCGCCCTGACCCGCGGAGGAGATGGATGCTTCATAGCTGGGCTCCTTTGCAGAACGAATTGATCGACCGACCGCATTCTCCCCTTCGGCGCGAGCAATGGCAACAGAGTTACTGATAGGAAATTTGATCCTGGGGCTGGGCCGGTCCCGGGGGTGGTGCATGCGCCCATGTACGTGGGGCGGTATATCGGGCTCGGCCGCAAACGTCTGTAGTCAGGGAAGGCAAGGGGAACGGTCTACTTGGCTGGTTTTTCGCACCCTTGGCACGGTCCCGCAGCCGCAGTTGGCGGGCCCCACGTTCAACTCGCGGCCGAAGAGTTCCCACATCTCGGGCGTCTCCCGGCACAGTACGATGGGGATATCCGCGCTGTGAGTGCGGATCTCATCGATCATGAAGCGGTAGATCTTCTCCCGGCCGGCGGCAGGGATGTTGTGGCCGCCGGGGAAATACGCCATGCCTCCGTCCCGCTCGGCCTCCTCCACCATGGCCATGTACTCCGGGTCGATTCCGGACTCGCCGAACCAATCGCGGAGCGTCTTTGACACGTGACGACCGCACCACCGGACCATATGCATCGCAACGAAATCCGGTTCGACCACGGAGAACAGCTTTTGGAGCATGTCCCGGTACTCGTCCTTCCAGTTCACCAAGGGAACAAAAGGCGCAAACTGGCAGCGCACCGTACAGCCGGCATCCTGGCACTTCTTCATGGCCTCGAGCCGGGCGCGCAAGGAGGGAGCTTTTCGTTCGCACTTGACGAGGGCTTCGGGGGAAATGGTCCACTCAATGATCGCGCGGTCGCGGTGCTTCAGGTCGCGCAAGAAGTCGACGTTGTCCGTCGAGGTGTAGAACAGGACATTGCGGTCTTCCGCGGCGGCGGTATTGAGCAACTGGTCGGTGTAGCCGTATTCGGGCTCAAAACAGAAGATGTCGCTGCTGCCGCCGGTATGCCAGTTCTTCTGGGACGGCACGAGCCGCATGAGTTCGTGATTCCGCTGGATCAGATCCTCCACGTTGAGCGTCATCGACAGGCACGTCAGATTGCGGAACCCGCAATAGCTACAGGCGTGAAAGCACCCGATGCAGGGATCGAGGGTCCACCGCAGATGGCAGATGCAACCCTCGTCCACGCTGCTGATGCTGCTCCAGGAGGAGAAATGATTCGCTCCCCAGAGTCGCTGGTGCCCGCCCTGCGCAAGATGCGGATACTTCTCCGCCATGCCTTTTTCCTCGGCCGACGTGAGCCGCTGGAACCGGCCGAAGAAAAGGTACGGATGCGCCGGCGAGCCGAGGTCGCTTCCCAGTCTGGCTACCAGCGCGTCCAGTTCTTCGAGCGAGGCCTCCTTGACCACGTCCGTGCTGATGCGCCGGAGCATCCGCTCCAGCCTGGAGGAGCATCGCTTATCGTCGATGAGGCCCTGAACATAGTACACGCCCGCGACTTTGATTCGGTTCATTCTTCGCTTCTTCCTATTCGACATTTCCCGCATGGCCTCTGTGCGGGGCCATAATTGACATCGAAGGTGTACGCTTGCGGCTACGTCTCTTCTTCTCGCTCTTCCTCTGCGTCCTCGGCGTGCTCTGCGGTTAAAGGATCCTTGTATAGAAGGATGGTGTGGCCGACGATGGCGACGCATTTCGCGCCGGCGGCTTGGGCGGTTTGGGCGGCTAGTTCTGCTCGCTCATCCGGCGGCAGGGCGGGAAGACGGACCTTGATCAACTCGTGCTTGTCCAGCAAGCCACGCAGGTTGGCGGCGCCGGCGTCGGTCAGGCCCGACTTGCCGATGGTCGCCAGCGGCGAGAGGGAGCGGCCTTGGCTTCGCAGTTGTCGTTTGAGATTTCCCGGCAGTTCATCCATGCGGTAGTCCTATCCCAGAAGGGCGATGGGCTTGATGCATTCCTGGGCCGCCTCGGCCGTCAGCATCTCGTCCGATGAAAACTCGATGATGCATCCGTGTTGGGTGTCGCTGGTCAGGGCGACGGCCTGGGGGTCGAACAGCTCAAAGCCGCCTTCCATGTGGCGGTGTCCCAGCACAAAGAAGTTCACCTTCAGCCGCTGGGCCAGTTGCTCGATCTGCGCGCGGTTCTGCCGCCGCCCCCAGAGCCACTGATAGACGGCGCCGCCGCGGGCGAAATCGTCCGCGGTGAGCGAGCGTTCCAGCACGTCGGATGGGGCCTGGGCTCCGGGCGTGGGCAGCGAATGGCTGACCATCGCGCCGCCCGGGGTTTGCACGGCCAGCGGGAACGAGAGCAGCAGGTCGTTCAGCGCCTCGCTGACGTGCGGGGCGTCGTCGCCGAAAGCGGTCGCGACGCCGGCGGTGAATTCGCGGCAGACGCCGCGACCGTCCTTGAGGATCTCGGCGCCACCGGCCTGGGTGAGGTCGTGGTTGCCCATCAGGCAGATGATGCGTCCGGGCAGTTCGGCCTGCAAGCGGGCGACGCGCATGAGCAGTTCGACGCTGCGGTCAGCGCCGGACTTTTCGTCGGGCGGCCCGTGGATGATCTCCTGGAGCACCAGCACACGCTCGCTGCAGCGGCGCAGGTCCGCGTAACGCAGGATGCGGTCGAGGTTGGCGCGGTTGCCGTGGATGTCGCCGGCGACGATGAGCGTGCGGCCGCTCTCGATGTGCACGACGTTTCCGCTCCGGCGAGGGTCGTTGCGGTTGGCGGCGGCCACGGCAGCGAAGATGTTGGCGACGGGGCTGGACACGGGACCTCTAGTCGAAGATGGTGTCGTCGGGCGTGGGCTCAGACGTCCGCGGCGCCATGGCGGCGGAGATCAGGCTCAGCCGCGAGGCGACTTCCAGGATGCTCGATGGGCGGTTGTCGGGGAACTGCTCGATGCACTCGGCGACGAGCTTATCCAGGGCCGCGGGCACCTCGGGGCTGAACTGGCTCATCGGGACAGTGACGGTTTCGGATCGCAGCGTGACCGACCCTCGCGGCGGCATGGCGGTGGAGATGGGGCGTCCGGCGAGGGTCCAGTAGAGGCTGGCGCCGAAGTTGAAGATGTCGGTCCGCGCGTCGAGCGGGCGGCGATGCACCTGCTCGGGGGCGATGAAGTCCGGCGTGCCCTGGATGCGGTCCTTGATGGTGCCGATGGGGCAGCTCTGCCCGAGGTCGATGACCTTCACGGTGCCGTCGGGCGCCAGCAGGATGTTGTTGGGCTTGATGTCGGCATGGACGTAGCCGCGGGCGTGCATGTGCGCCAGGCCCGAGGCTACCGACGAGAACACAGCGACAGTCTCGGCGACCGAACGGGGCAGGCGCTCCTGCAGCGATTGGCCCTGGCAGAGCTCCATGATCAGTTGGACTTCATCGAGTCGCATCCACCGGCGGATGCGACGGACGTGGTGGATGTGACGGATCACGCGATGATCCATCTGCGTGCCGACGTGGGCCTCATTCATCGCCAGCATCAGCACGCGGTCGCCGGGGACGTCCGAGCGACGCAGTACGCGTTTGAGCGCATAGAGAGCGTCCGTCCGGCAGTCGCGAATCTGCCAGATAGAGCTCCCAGCCCCGCGCCCCAGGCAGTTTAAGACCTGGTAGCCGGGCACATCGACTGTCTGAGACGGAGCCATAGTTGTGTTCGCAGGAGGGAAAACCTACCTTAGTGAGATCGGCATTTTATCCGTCGGCCGTAAATGCGGCGAGCGGAAAATGTAAACCGCCTACCCGCCCAAGGGGTAAAAAGTCGCCCGGGGATTGGATCGCCGGCGGTTTGTGGTATTCTAAGCGGCGGCGTGGCGCCTTAAGGGCGCTGCCGAGAGCGTTTTGATGAAACCATCGCATCGCAAGACATTGCTGGTCGTGGCCAAGTTCATCCTGGCCGCGGCGCTGCTGTATTGGGCTCTGCGCGGGACGGACTGGGCCAAGATGCTGCTGGCCCTGAAGACTGCATCGTGGCTGACGCTCTGCATGGCGGCGATGTTCACGCTTGTGGGGACGCTGATCTGCGCGGTGCGCCTGCGCATTCTCCTGCAGTCGCAGGAGATCGACGTGGGCCTGTGGGAGATCACGCGACTGACATTTCTGGGGCAGTTTTACAACAACGTCATACCCGGCTCGGTCGGCGGCGACCTCGTTAAGGCGTTCTACCTCGCCAAGCACACCTCGCACAAGGCCCGCGTGCTGCTGGCCGTCTTCGTCGACCGCGTGCTGGGCCTTGCGGCGTTGGCGATCATGGCGGCGGCGCTGGTGCTGATATCCCTGTGGGCGGGTCTGGGCTCGTGGGAGAATATCCGCAGCGGCGTGATTTCGGTGGTAATCATGGTGGCCGCTATCCTGGTCACCGGCACGTTCATTCTCAGCTCGCGCTTCCGAAGGCTATTCCACCTGCAGAAGATTTACGGCCGCCTGTCGTTCGCGCACCATTTCCAGGCCGCCGGCGAAGGCACGCGATTGCTGCGCCAGCATCCGGGATATCTGCTGCAAGCGGTAGGCGTGACGCTGGTGTCGCAGACGTTCTGGATCGGCTCGATCTGGCTGACCGGGCGGGCGCTGTCGATCGAGGGGCTGTCCTGGTATCACTACTTTCTCTATGTGCCGCTGGTCTACGTCATCGGGGCCGTGCCGGTGACGCCGGGCGGGCTGGGGTTCATCGAGAAGTTGTACGTGCTCTTCCTGGGCCCTTCCGGCGTGGGGGCGGACAAAACGCTGGTGGGCCTGCTGGCGCTGCTGGCGCGGGGCGTGCAATTGTTCTGGGCGTTGCCGGGAATCATCGTATCAGTCCAGGGCGCCAAGGTGCCCAGGCCCGATGCGATGGAAGCAGAACTCGCCTTGGACGAATCGCCCGCCTGAACCTGGATCCTCCCGCGCAATCGGCCCGGCGCTTGCGGTGCCGCGTCCGTTCAATTCGTTGTTCAAGTGCCCCCTCTGAGCGACCGACATTCCAATGGGACCGTTATCATTAGCTGGAGCAGGCACTATGTCCGCGATGAAGAGCCTAACCGGAACCGCGATCGGCCAGACCCTGGCCGGGGCGGTCGAGCGTCATATTCCCCTGACTGTGACCGTGCACAACGGCCGCAGTTGGCAGAATCTCCACAGCCGCTGCATTGGCCTCGACAGCGGATACCTGCTGGTCGAGATCCCGCGCAGCGACGGCGGTCCGTGCCCGGCCCTCCAGTCGGCCCAGTCGGTGGGCGTGAACTTCAAATACAAGCATCACAAGCACATCTTCATGACGACCATCGTCGGGGCCGGCTCGTGCCCGGATGAAAGCGGCGCCGACGTGCCCGTGCTGCGTCTGACGGTGCCGGTGGCGGTGCAGTGCCTGCAGCGCCGCGCGTACTCGCGCGTCAGCGTGCCCGAGGGACGCATCGTGCGAGTCTCGTTCTGGGCGGGCGTCGTCGAGTCTGAACCCACCAGCGGCAGCGCCGACACGCCGGTCTGGTCCGGCCGGGCCGACAACCTCAGCGCCGGCGGCGTCCAGGTGGCCTGCGGCAAAGAGGTTTCCGGTTACTTCGATGCCGGCGAGCCGGTCGGCATGCACCTGCTGTTTGGCCTCGGGGCTGCCGGCGTGGGCGTCGAGGCCCAGTTCCGCCATGAAGAACCGCTTGGCCAAGGCGTGCTGATGGGCTTCCAGTTCGTCGGCCTTGAGCAGACCGAACAGGGCACTGCCGCCCTGCGCGAGATCGCGCGATGGGTCACGCAGTTCGAGCGGGAATCGGCGAGATAGTCTGCGGTCCAGAGAGCTTGTTTAGCGGGGTGGTTTCCCCGATCCGGCGAAGGGTATGGGCGTCGCCAGAAAAGAAACCGCGCGGAGCAAGCCTCGCCGCTAACGTTGCGATTCTTCGTCTGGTTTGCTTGGCGGTTCGCTGCTCTTGCCTGCGGCGGGATGGGCGTCTAAAATCGCGGCATGTCACACACGCTGTACTATTCAAGCTGGAACACTCCGTGGGGGGCGATGGGTGCCCTCGCACACGACGCTATCGTGCGGATTATTCTGCCTCATGACACACGCGATAAGGTCCGCCGCGCACTGCTCGCCGGCACAGCCCACGCTCGCGAGGACGTTAAGCCTTTCACGGCGCTTATCGAACTGACTCAGGCCTATTTTGATGGCGCGGCGGTGGATTTTTCCCCGGTCGCCTGTCAGCTCTCCGCAGGTGCATTTCGCCAAACCGTGCTCGATGCCTGTCGTACCATCGGGTACGGACGCACCGAAAGCTATGCCACCCTGGCCCGGTGGGTGGGCAATTCCAAAGCCGCCCGCGCCGTGGCCGGCGCTCTGGCGGCCAATCCCGTACCGTTGGTGGTGCCGTGCCACCGCGTGATCTGCAGCGATGGATCGTGTGGCGGGTTCTCCGCCGCCGGCGGCGTACCGCTCAAACGGCGGATGCTGGAACTTGAAGGACACAGGAGTTGACCGTGCCAAAGACCCTGACCGCGAAAATTCTCCAGGACCACCTCGTCACGGGCAAGCTCATGCCCGGGTCCGAGATCGGCCTGCGCATTGACCAGACGCTCACCCAGGACGCCACCGGCACCACGGCCTTTCTGCTTCTGGAGGCGATGGACATTCCGCGCGTGCGGGCGGAACTGGCCGTCAGCTACGTCGATCACAACATGGCCCAGTTCGGCCCTGAGAACCACAACGACCATCTGTATTTGCAGTCGATCGCCGCCAAGATCGGGGCGTATTTCTCGCGGCCGGGCAATGGCATCTGCCATCAGGTTCACCTCGAGCGCTTCGGCCGGCCGGGCAAGACGCTGTTGGGCAGCGACAGCCACACGCCCACCGGCGGCGGACTGGGCATGCTCGCCATCGGCGCCGGCGGGCTGGATGTAGCCGTGGCGATGGGCGGCGGGGCGTTCTACACGCCCTGCCCGCGCGTGATCGGCGTGGAGCTACGCGGCAAGCTGCCGCCCTGGGTGGCGGCCAAGGACATCATCCTGCGCCTGCTGAGCATCCTGACGACGCGTGGCAACGTGAACTGCATCGTGGAATATTTTGGCGAGGGCGTTGCCTCGCTGCCCGTGCCGGCCAGGGCCACGTGCACCAACATGGGCGCCGAACTGGGCGTGACGACCAGCGTCTTTCCCAGCGACGACCTGACGCGGCAGTTTCTGACCGCCCAAGGCCGCGGCGAGCACTACGCGCCCCTGGCGGCTGACGAAGGCGCCAAGTACGACCGCATCCAGAAACATCTGCACCTGGAGCGCGACGCGGCCACGATCCAGAACATCCAGCGATTCTGCACGGGCGTTGCCGTAGACGAGGCCGACACCTCTGGCGTCGCGCCGGTGAGCTTCGGCGGGATCGTGATCGATCTGGACGAGTTGGAACCGCTGGCGGCAGGGTCGCCCAGCCCGGATAACATCCTCACCATCGCGTCGCTGGTGGGCAAGCCTGTGCGGCAGGTGCTCATCGGCTCGTGCACCAACTCGAGCTTTCAGGACCTGACGATGGCCGCGGCGCTGCTCAAGGGCAGGACCGTTCATCCGCTGGTCGAACTGGGCATCGCCCCCGGCAGCCGCCAGGTGCTGACGATGCTGGCCGAGAGCGGCGCGCTGGCCTCGCTGATTGCCGCGGGGGCTCGCATCCTTGAATCGGCGTGCGGGCCGTGCATCGGCCTGGGGTTCAGCCCCGCCGAGGGCGCCGTCAGCGTCCGCACATTCAACCGCAACTTCACTGGCCGCACCGGCACGAGCAACGACGAGGTGTACCTCGTCTCGCCCGAGACAGCGGTGGCCGCGGCGATTACCGGCTGCCTGACCGACCCGCGCGAGCTGCCCAAGGTCGCCGGGGCGGCTCTGCCGGCAGTGCAGCCGCCCGAGAAGTTCCGCATCGACGATGGCATGATCGTCCCGCCGGCCGCGCCGGGCGAGGCGGCGGCCGTCGAGGTCATTCGCGGCTCGACCATCGTGAAGCCGCCCTCCGGACAGCCGCTGGGCAACTCGATGGAAAGCGTCGTGCTCATTAAGGTGGGCGACAAGATCACCACTGACCACATTATGCCGGCCGGGGCTCTGCTCAAGCACCGCTCGAACGTGCCCGAGTACGCCAAGTATGTCTTTAACTGCTTCAACAAGGCGCCCGAGCAGACGTTTGCCCAGCGGGCGCTGGCGGCCAAAGAGCGTAACTTCGGCGGGATCATCGTCGCCGGGGCCAGCTACGGCCAAGGTTCGTCGCGCGAGCACGCGGCACTGTGCCCGATGTACCTGGGCGTGCGGGTCGTCATCGCCAAGAGCATCGAGCGAATCCACCAGGCCAACTTGGTCAACTTCGGGATCTTGCCACTGACGTTCGCCGCCGAGGCGGCCTACGACGCCATTGCTGTCGGCGACAAGTTGATCGTCGAGGGGCTCGATCAGGCCATTGCCTTGCTCGAGAGCATCACGATCCACAACCGCACCCGCAACGCCGACATCATCTGCCGCGTGACGCTGGCGGCGCGCCAGCGGAAGATTCTCGCCGCCGGCGGCCTGCTGAACTACACCCGCCAGGGCGGGCAGTGACGTTCGCCGCTTGCTGCCCCGCGACTCTCCCCCGCGAGGCTGACAGGTGTTCAACGAGAGCGGTCCTTGAATGACTCGCTGCCGGGCGGTTACAATCGCCTGACGGTGGGGACTGTAATGAATGAGCCTCTAGAACATTCTTATCCGCGTGCAGCGGCGGTGGCTGCGGTTGCGGCCATGTTGGCCGTGACGTGCGCGGCCTTTGCCGCGCCCCGCCCGACGAGCCGGCCCGCCAGACTCGGGTCCGGACGCCCCGACCACATGCGCACCCTGCCGGTGGCCGTGCCGGCGACGAACGAGGCGGTCGATCAGGATATGCTCAATGAGCAGCCGGCCGTGCCGCTGATCCGCGGGCGCGACGAAGCGATCCCGCCGGACGTGGCGCCGCGCGGGCTGCCCGAGGATGGCGAGCTGATGGAGAACCGCCTCTGCAGCTTGAGGCAGGATTCCAAGAGGGGCTGGGTGATGGTGGAATTTGTCGATGACGAGGGGCGTCCGGCGGGCTCGGCCAGTTGGGCTTTGCCCTGCGGACTGCTTGAGGAAATGGAGCGGGAAGCCGCCCGGCACGACGCGGCGCTCTTTCGCGTCAGCGGCGAGTTTGCACTCTACGACAACCGCTCGTTCGTTATGATGACCAAGGCCTCGCTGCGGCCCAAGCTGCCGCCGCGCAAGAAGGCGGCCTCGCAGCCGGCCAGCGCTTCGGCGCCGACGCGTCCGTCGGTCGTGCCTGCCAGCCGCCCGGCATACTTCGCCGTCACGCAGGGGGCGACTTCTGCGTCGGGCCCCGCCAGCGCCACGCAGCCGGCGACGGCTTCGGCGCCGGTGGCGCAGCCGGCGACAGAGCCCGCGTCGCGACCGGCTGCGGTCACCAGCGCGGCGACCTCGCGAGGGGCGATTCCCGAATCGCTTCCGGGCGTGACGGCTGAGGACGTGATGGCCGAGCTTCGCAAGGACGCGATCATGCGCCCGGTGGTGGAAGAGCCTCGCCCCACGACGCCCCAGGCCAACGAAGAGTCGGTGGCCCCGCTTCCGGCGGAGCAGACCATCGAGTCGCTGCGCGGGGCGTACGTGGTGGATCGGTTGGCCGTGGTCATGCCCGCGGGCAAGCAGCGGTGGCTGCAGGTGCGGTTCGTCTCGGACAACAACCTGCTCGAACCGCCGCTGCGGCTGCTCCCATGCCACCAGTTGCGCCGGGCGGAGTTGAAGATGGCCTCGGTGTACAAGGGGCGCACGGTGTACCTGAAGGTCTCCGGGCTGTTGACGTATTACAAGGGACAGCGGTTCCTCATGCTGCGAAAGGCGGTCGAGGAACCCAACATGGACCGTTTCTAGGTTCCTCGCATGACATTTCTTTGGCCCGTATCGCTGGTGGCGCTGGTGGCGGTGGCCGCCGCGGCGGCCTGGGCGCTGTTGCGCCCGGCGCGCCGCCAGATCGTGGCCCCAAGCGTGACGCTGTGGCAGGAGGCCGCCAAAACACTGGGCGGCGGGTCGCGCACCCGGCGGAAGGTCGGCACCGCGTGGGTGCTGCTGCTGATCGGGTCGGCCGCGGCGGTGCTGGCGATGGCGCGACCGGTCTTGCGGGGTCGAGCCCCGGCGCGGCACGTGGCGATTGCGATTTTGCCCACGGCCGAACTGGGCGACCAGCCCGAACTGGATTCGCTGCGCCGCGCCGCGGGCGCGCTGCTGGACCGCTTGGGCGAAGCTGACCGCATGCAGGTCGTCTTGCCCGAAATCCTTGGCGGGGCATCGAAGTGGATGAGCCCCTCGCAGGCGCGAGAGTTGGTCGCCCGCGTGCCGCTCCTGGCGGCGCGGGAGGACCAGCTGCGCCTGCCTCCGGCCGACGAGGCGGCGCAGCATGTCTATCGCTTCGCTCCCGGCCCAACGGCGACTGGCGGGGGCCCGCGAATCACGACTATCGCGATTCCCGGCGATCTGCCGGCGGTGACCGTTGACGCCCTCGGCGCAGAGCCCGTCGAGGGCGGAATCCAGGTGTTCGTCGCCCTGCGAAACCAGACGTCCGCTCCGCAGGCGGTGACGGTGACGCTTTCCGATGCGGCCGGCAAGAACGCCCACATCGAGCGGACGACGCTGGCCGCGGCGGCGCGGGGGGCGCTGGTCGTGACGTGCCCGGCGTGGGAGGGCGTGCGTGCGGAGTTGACCACGGCGGCTGGACCGCTGCGGGGGATGGGAGCGTCGGCGTATCTTGCGGCCCGCAAGGGCGTTCGGCGGCGCGTGGCGATCGTCGGCGACGATTCGCCGCTGATCCGCCGCTACGTGGGCATCGACGAATCACTTGAGCTGGTGGGCGAGGCGGCGCAGGCTGATATCGTCATCGCCAACCGTCTCGCGGCCCCGGCGGGCAAGCCTGCGCTGGTGATCGATTCACCCCAGCCGCCCCCGGCGTGGCAGCGAGGCGGCTCGCTTGAGAACATCGACCTGGGCAAAGGCTCGTCGGCCGACGACGACCCGGTCATGGCGCATGTCTCGCTGGCGGGGGTGGCCGTGCGGCGCGTCACCGCGTGGGTCAAGGCCGACGAGGCCTCCGGCGGTGCGGCGCTGGCCTCATATAATGATGGTGCGCTGATCGTGCGGAATGCTCCGCAGGATGGCGCCGGGCTGCGGCGGGTGTACGTGGCGTTCGCGCTGGAGCCGACCAACACGAACTTCGGCGCCACGGCGGCGTTCGTGGTCTTCATGGCAAACGCGATGCGATGGCTGGGCGGCGAGGGCAATGGATCTCTCTCGTACGCATGCACCAGCGGCCTTGATGCCCCGCACGCGAGGTGGACGGCGCTGGCCGGCGGCGGACCGGAGCAATCGCCGCTGCCTTGGCCGGGGCTGTATCGCGACAAGACCGGCTCGCTCCAGGCCGTGTGCCTGCTGGGCCTTCGCGGCGGCAGGGAGGGGGGCGATCCGGTGGCCGCAGCTCGGGCGGCACCGCTACCCCAGGCCGTGGCATCGCAACAGCAGCGCGAGCTGTGGCCGCTGGCGGCGATGGCCGCGATGGCGTGCTGGCTGGCCGGATGGCTCATGCGGCAGCGCCTGCTGGGTGAATGAATCTTGCGGGGAAAGTCGCGGCGGAGGCACTGAATGAAGAAGGCATTCGCTGTTTGAATGATTTCTTCATTTCGGGCCACGGGCAAGTAGCCATCAAGGCCAAACAACGCCTTTGATAGATACGTGTCCTCTGCCGCGACTTTCCCCTCCCTGACCGTTTACAGGAGAAAAGCATGGCCGAGCACGACGCCATGATCTGGGAAGCCCTTGACGGGCAGAAGGTGCGATGCAACCTTTGCGGGCACCGATGCGTCATCGCCGCGGGCAAGTACGGTATCTGTCGCGTGCGAGAGAACGTGGCCGGCGTGCTCAAGTCGCTCAATTACGGCGCGCTGGTGGCTGTCAACGTCGATCCGATCGAGAAGAAGCCGCTCTTCCATTTTCTGCCGGGTTCGCAGAGCCTGTCGGTGGCGGCCCCGGGGTGCAACTTCCAGTGCGCGTTCTGCCAGAACTGGCAGATCTCGCAGTCGCCGCGAGAGGGCGGGAGCATCGGCGGCCAGGCGACCGAGCCGGCCCAGATCGTCTCGGCCGCCAAGAGCTACGGCTGCGCGTCGATCAGCTACACGTACACGGAGCCGACGGTGTTTTTCGAACTGGCATACGATACGGCCGTGCTGGCCAGGGCGGCGGGGATCGGCAACTGCTTCGTCTCGAACGGCTACCTCACGCCGCTGGCGGTGGAAAAGATTGCCCCATACCTCGACGCGATCAATGTGGACCTCAAGGCCTTCCGCGACGAGACGTACCAGCGCGTGATGAAGGCCCGCCTGGCGCCGGTGCTCGAAGGCATCGAGGCGCTGATGGCCGCCGGCGTGTGGGTCGAGGTCACCACGCTGGTGGTGCCGGGCATGAACGATTCGGCTCAAGAGCTGACCGACATCGCCGGTTACATCAGCGGCAAGCTGGGAAGGCACGTACCCTGGCACGTCTCTCGGTTCCACGGCGATTTCAAGATGTCCGCCGCGGCCGCCACGCCGGTGGAGACGCTGGAGATGGCGCTCAAGATCGGGTCGGACGCCGGGCTGAAGTACGTCTACTGCGGCAACGTTCCCGGCCACAGCGGCGAGGATACGCACTGCCCGTCATGCGGCAAGAGCGTCATCGAGCGGGTGGGCTTTCGCGTGCGAAGCAATACCGTTGCCGATGGCAAATGCGGCCATTGCGGGCAGGCAATAGAGGGAATCTGGACGCTCTGACCGTGGGCACAAGCCCTCCAGAGTGTGCTTTGATGCAAGCACAGCCTGAAAGGCCCTGTGGTTTATCGGCCCTTGCGACGATTGCGGCGTTCGCGGCGTTTCTTGGAACCGATTTTTCTGCGGCGTCGGGGCTTGGGCATACTTTCTCACAAGGCTCGCTATCCGCCGGGGATGTACCACGGCGGGGTCCAATCTTCGTTTCAGGGCAGGCATCTTAACCCAAGCCCGCCATATTGGCAACCCAAAGCCCGCCGCACAAGAATTTTTCGTACCGGGGGATTGCAGTTGAAGCCTCGCGCCCGGCGATAGAAAATGCTCCCACACGATTCCCGTGTGGAATGGGGCGACAATGGTCCATGACGAACATGTACGAGAGTACCTCAGGCTGTGGCTGGCCGAGGGCGTGGGTTCCGTCACGTTCCGGCGGATCGTCGAGAAGTTCGGCAGCGCCGCGGAGGCCGCTGCGGCTTCGCCACACATGCTGCAACAGGTCGAAGGCGTCGGCCCCAAAACCGCCGACGCCATCCGCTCCGTGCGCGACGAGGACGCGGAAAGCGAAATCGCCGAGGCCGACCGTGTCGGCGCGACGATCCTGACCGACCTGTCGCCGCAGTACCCGACCGCGCTCAAAAACATCTACGACTACCCAGCCGTGCTGTACGTGCTGGGGCGGCTGGACCCCACTGACGCGCTGGCGATAGGCCTGGTCGGCTCGCGGCGGTGCACGCACTACGGCATGGAGCAGGCCGGGCGCTTCGGGCAGCTTCTTGCCCGCGCCGGGTTCACCGTCGTCAGCGGCGGGGCCCGTGGGATCGACACCGCCGGCCACCGCGGGGCGATCTCAGTCCAGGGACGCACCGTGGCGGTCATGGGCTGCGGGCTCAGCGGCATGTACCCGCCGGAGAACGTGTCGCTCTTTCACCAGATTGTCGAAGGCGGCCACGGGGCGATTGTCAGCGAACTGCCGATGCGCACGGCCGTGCTTCCAGGCAACTTCCCCACGCGTAACCGCATCATCAGCGGGATGTCGCTGGGCGTGCTGGTAGTCGAGGCCTCTCGCCGCAGCGGTTCGCTGATCACCGCCCGCGAAGCCGCCGAGCAAGGCCGCGAAGTCTTCGCCATCCCCGGCCCGGTCAGTTCGCCCCTGAGCCAGGGCGCCAACGACCTGATCCGCAGCGGGGCGATCCTGGTGCAGAACCTGGACGACATCCTGGAACACCTCGGCCAGGTCGGTGCAAAGATGGCCCCGGAAGAAACGCCCGTCCCGGCCATCCCGCCAAACCTCAACCCGACCGAATCGACGCTGCACGCGCTGCTGACCAAAGGCCCGCTCTCGCTGGACGACCTGGTGCGTCAAAGCAAACTCCCCAGCGCCGCTGTGACGGCGGCCATGACCATGCTGGTCCTCAAGAGCGCGGTGTCGCAACAGGCAGGGAATATGTTTGCTCTAAAGAGAGTAGCCGGTAGCCCGTAGCCAGTAGCCAGTAGCCCGTGCTACGCGGAGGCGCAAGAGACAGGACTTTCATGTCTTCACGGGCTACGGGCTACCGACTACCGGCTACTGCTTGTCAGAACTGGTGCAGGAACCGCACGTCGGATTCAAACAGCAGGCGGATGTCGGGGATGTTGTACTTGCGCAGGACCATTCGCTCGATACCCAGGCCGAAGGCGTAGCCGGTGTACTTCTCGTTGTCGTAGCCGACGGCTTGCAGGACGTTGGGGTCCACCATGCCGCAGCCGCCCAGCTCGATCCATCGCGTCGTGCCGTCGTCGTACTCGAACAGCAGATCGACCTCGGCTGAGGGTTCGGTGAAGGGGAAAAAACTCGGGCGGAAGCGCGTCTGGACCGTCGGGCCGAAGTACGCCTTGCAGAACTGGTCCAAGGCGGTCTTCAGGTCGGCCATCGTGACGCCTTCGTCGACGTAGAGCCCCTCGATCTGGTGGAACATGAACGAGTGCGTGGCGTCGACGGCGTCGGGGCGGTACACGCGGCCGGGGGCGACGATGCGCACCGGCGGCTGGCGAGACTCCATCGTGCGGATCTGCACGGTGGAGGTCTGGCTGCGGAGCATCGTGTGGTCGTTGATGAAGAAATTGTCCAGCGGGTCGCGGGCGGGATGGCTGGGCGGGATGTTGAGGGCCTCGAAATTATGCCGCTCGTCCTCGACCTCCGGCCCGTACGCGACCTCGAAGCCCATGCGGCCGAAGATGTCGCAGATATCCTCGATGGTCTGCGAGATGATGTGGCTGTGCCCGATGCGTGGCTGGCGGCCAGGCAGGGTCACGTCTTCGATCGGACCGGTGCGGGCAGTTTGCGGTTTGCCTTTGCCCGTCAGAGCGGCGTCGAAAGCCGCCTGGAGGGCGTTCTTGGTTTCGTTGGCGGCCTTGCCCGCGGCGGGTTTGATTTCGGCGGGGGCTTCCTTAAGCCGCTGCATGAGGGCCTTGAGCTGCCCCTTGGTGCCGAGGTACTTGATGCGCCAATCTTCCAGTGCGCGGGCGTCGCCGGCGGCGGCCAGTTCGGCCAACGCCTGCTGCTGCAGCGCCGCGATGTCGTCAAGTAATGACACGGTGAAGACTCCTTGAGCGGCATGAGTCTATCACGGCGACGGCCCATGGACAATATGGAGTGCCTCGCTGCGGCGCTATAATCCACTGACGGGAAATCATCCAATGGGGGGGACGGACATGGCTACGCCGCAGAAAACCGGCATGATCAACGGCATCGACACGCAGACGCTACAGGAGACGATAGAGGCCGTCAAGGGCGACGCGGGCCTGGCCAAGGCGAAGTTCCGCCTGAGCAACGAGTGGATCGAGGGCACGCAGAACTGCTCGCGCGTCCGCGGGTTCTATGTCGCGCGGCAGGAGATGGAGCACAAGCAATCGTACGAGCTGCGGTCTGACGAACCCGCGATGCTCTCGGGGCGCGACGAAGCGCCCAACCCCGTGGAACACCTGCTCAACGCGCTGGCGGCCTGCATGACGACGAGCATGGTCGCCCATGCGGCCGCGCGAGGGATCGAGCTCGAGGAGGTCCAGTCGCACGTTGAGGGCGACATCGACCTGCGGGGGTTCCTCGGCCTGGCGCCGGACGTGCTCAAGGGCTTTTCGAAGATCCGCGTCCAGTTCCGTGTCAAGGCCGACGCGCGCAACCTGGCGCGGCTGAAAGAGCTGGCGCTATTCTCGCCGGTGTTCAACACGCTCACGCACGGCGTCGACGTGGACATCGACGTCAAGTCGGCCTGATCCATCGGCCGAGGCGAAAGGGGCTTGCCACAGAGGCACGGAGGGCTCAGGGGAAGAAACAACGCGGCGTCCTCGGCGATCTCCGTGCCTGCGTGGTAAGTCTTCCGGCTTCGGGCCCGCTGCCGTATGATACGGGCTATGGACCAGCGATTCGGCAGCCAATTTCGCGTCAAGCGCGGGGCGGAGTTTTCGCGCGCGATCGAGCAGGGGCGGCAGGCGTCGGACGGCCTGACGCGCCTGTACGCGCTGGCCAACGGGCTCGCGCACTCGCGGGTGGGGGTGGCGGTGGGTTCGCGGCACGGCGGGGCGGTGCAGCGGAATTACGTCAAGCGGCTTTGTCGCGAGGCGTTTCGCCTGACGCGCGGCGACCTGCCGACTGGGTGGGATTTCATCATCATGCCGCACGCGGGAAAGCATCCGACGTTGGCGGGCCTGCAGTCGTCGCTGGCGAAACTGGCCGTCCGCGCGACCCGGGACGGGCATGGGCTGGAAGGGTCCGGCCAATGACGATGCGAGGACTCTTGCGCCAGTTCGACCGCGCCGTCGTCGAGGTGCTCGTGGCCGCGGTGCGGTTGTACCAGGTGACGCTCTCGCCCATCGTCGGCCGCACGTGCCGCTTCACGCCGACGTGCAGCAATTACTTCATCGAGGCGGTTCGCACGAAAGGGGCGCTGCGCGGCACAGCCAAGGGACTGTGGCGGATTGTGCGGTGCAACCCGCTGTGCAGGGGCGGGTATGATCCGGTGGAGTGAAGCTCGCCACGGTGAGCGTTCCTACCACTTTACGCGGTGCTTGCGGCCGCCGTGGGGGTAGGTTCGCGAGGGTTTGCCAGCCACGGTTCCTTCGCCGGTGGGGCGTTCGGGTCCTGTGACGGCGCGTTGTCGTGCCAGAGCGGCCTTCCAGGAGGCGTCGATGATGGCGGCGGCCTCGTCGAGATCGTTGGTCACGTGGAAGAGGTTCATGTCGTCGGGGTCGACCTTGGCGAAGTCGTGGTCGAGCATCGAGGTGTTGAACCAGCGGATCAGGCCGCGCCAGTACGTGCTGCCGATCAGGATGACGGGGAACTTCTCGGCCTTGCCAGTCTGGATCAGGGTCATCGAGTTGAAGAACTCGTGGAGCGTTCCGAAACCGCCGGGGAAGCACACGAAGGCGCTGGCGTACTTGACGAACATGACCAGCCGCGCGAAGAAGTATCGGAAGTCCTGGCTGATGGTGGCGTAGGGGTTGGCCTGCTGCTCGTGGGGCAGGGTGATGTTGAGCCCGACGGAGGTTCCGCCGGCGTCGAAGGCGCCGCGGTTGGCGGCCTCCATAATGCCGGGCCCGCCGCCGGTGATGATGGTGAAGTTGAGCTCGGCCAGCATGTGCGCCAGGCGGCGGGCGTTGGCGTAGTCCTTGTGCGATCGCGGCGTGCGGGCCGAGCCGAAGATGGAGACGGCCTGGCCGAACTGGCTCATCATCTCGAAGCCTTCGACGAACTCGCTCATGATGCGGAAGACCCGCCACGGGTCGCCTTGGATGAAATCACGGTCAATAATCATCGCTTGCTCCAGCCTTAGAACATTCAGTATATCGGCACGATGGGCTGCGGATGAAAAACTTACCACAGAGGCGCAGAGGGCTCAGAGGAAGAAACAACAAACAGTGTCGGCGCTGTTCTTGTTTCCACCTCAGTGATCTCTGTGCCTCTGTGGTACGTCTTCCGGCTTTGACAAACGCCCCGGCGGGCTGTTAAATGGGAGCACGAAAGGCGGGATGTGTTAACGAGCCTGGGAAACAACGTGCCAAGTAGACGTCGCCTCTGCGGGGGCGGCGCGGTTGCGACTCTATTGATGCTGTGCGTCCTGACAGCCGGCGGGTGCGGCGGGTCGTACAACATGCTTCTGGGGGATCAGGTGGCTGCGGCCGGCAAGGACGTGCCCGTCGTGGTGCGACTGCGGCGGACCGATTTTATCTTTATCAACATGGCGATGGAGAAGCAGCCGCTGCGGTTCCGCATCGATAACGGCCCGGAGCGTGCGGCCTTCACCGACAAGCAGGGCTACGCCGGCGTGAGCCTGCCCGCCCCAGCCAAGCCGGGCAGCTACCTGCTGAAGGTGGACCTGAGCGACTTTGAAGGCGAGGAGGTCCGCGAGCAGGCCCACGTCTACATCTGGGAAGCCTCCAAGCCGGTGCTGGCGGTGGAACTGGAGTGCCTGCCCAAGAGCGGCCAGGCCGAGCATGAGGCCGCCAAGGCGGTCCTGGCGAAGTTCGCCCGCACGGGATATGTGCTGTACGTCACGCGATCGACGATCAGCGAGCAGGAGATGGTGCACGCCCGTGTCACGTCCAACGGCTACCCCGACGGGCCGGTGCTGCTGTGGCAGAGGCAGCGATGGCGGCTGACCACCAGCGACAGTGGCATGCCGACCGTCGAGGTCGAGGACCGCATGATCAGCCAGTTGGCCACGCTCAAGGGCCAGTTCCCCAAGCTGCAGCGCGGCATCTGCGGCAGCGAGGCCGCCGCCATGAGCATGATGGAAGCGGGCCTGTCCCCAGCCGTCGTCGGCAAAGACGTGCTGATCTACAACGCGACGTATTACCCCACTTGGACGGACCTGCAGACGCAGGGGTTGCACGATCCGATCGTGCGGTAACCGCCGCGCCAGTTTCGTTAACGGTCGAGCTCACTCGACGGGTTCTTCCCCGATCCATCCATCTATCCATCCCTTCGCGTCGGCCCGTGCAATCGCCCGTCCCGCTCGGTAGAATGTCGCCATGTCCGATGAGTTCAATCGCATCGTCGTCTTCCTGCCCAACTGGGTCGGCGACGTGGTCATGGCCAGCCCGGTCCTGGGCGCGCTGCGGGCGCGGTACCCGGCGGCGCACATCGCGCACTTCGGGCGGGCTGTTTCGCTGGCCGCTGCCGACGGGGCGGGCTGGGCCGACGAGACGATTCTTGACGCCCGCGACGGCGGAGTGCTGGGCGTGCTTCGGGCGGGGCGATCGCTGCGGCGGGGAAAGTTCGACGCGGCGCTGCTGCTGCCCAATAGCTTTCGCGCAGCCCTGGCGGCGCGCCTGGGCAGGATCAAGACCCGCGTGGGCTATGCCCGCGACGGGCGCGGATGGCTGCTCAGCCATGCGATG
Source organism: Phycisphaerae bacterium (assembly GCA_039683615.1). Lineage (GTDB taxonomy): Bacteria > Planctomycetota > Phycisphaerae > SM23-33 > SM23-33 > JAJFUU01. The sequence goes on along the minus strand of JBDKRA010000048.1, from coordinate 130,828 downwards.
CTGCCCTTCCGCGATGACAGGGGGCGTCTCGTGCCCGTGCCGACCATCGAGTACTACGTCCGCCTGGCCGCGATGCTTGCCATCGAGCCGGCCTCGCGGGCCATGTCGCTGGGCGTGCGGGACGAGGACGACCGCGCGGCCGCGGAATTGCTCGCGCAGGCCGGCGCCGACGAATCGCGCCCGCTGGTCCTGATGAATCCCGGCGCCTCGTTCGGGCCCAGCAAGATGTGGGAACTGGACCGGTTCGCGGCAGTGGCTGATGCGCTGATCGAGCGGCGCGGGGCTCAAATCGTCATCAACGCCTCGCCGGCCGAGCGGGGCATCGCGGCGCAGGTTGCGCTGGCGATGCGGCACGAGCCGCTGGTGAACTTCGCCGATCGCGACAATTCGCTGGGCCTGCTCAAAGGCCTGGTCAAGCGGTGCCGCCTGGTCGTCACCGGCGATACGGGCGTGCGGCATATCGCCGCGGCGATGGGCGCCGGCGTCGTGACGCTGTTTGGCAGCACCGATCCGGTCTGGGCGCAGATCGACTACCCGCGCGAGCGCATCCTGCGCGTGGACGTGCCCTGCTCGCCCTGCCAGCGCAAAATGTGCGACCGACCGCCCGGCCCGATATACCACCAGTGCATGGCCGCCATCAGCCCTGAGATGGTGCTCGAACAGGCCCTGGCCCTGCTGGACGAACCCCCTGGCGCCACGCACAACTCCGCTGTGCGCGCCCCTGACCTCCAATCGGAGCAGGACCACCCATGATCGCCTGCGAGACATGCGATGCTTCGGTGCTCGACGCCCTGCGGGCCCAGGGCCTCGACAGCGTTCAGGGGGCATTCGCCTGGCAGGGCGGCAGCGACCTGAACAAGCCGCTGCTGGGCCATCGCCGGCGCACGCGGCTGGAGCTGGCCTGCGGCGACGAGCGTCTCGTCACGCTTTACCTCAAGCGGTACGGTCCCGAGTCGCTCTGGCACGCCGCAAAGCGCGTGTTGCGCGGGCGGCCTTGCGCAGGCATGTCCGAGGCGGCGAACATCGCAGCCGCCCGCAGCGCCTCGGTGCCCACGATGCAGGCCTTGGCCTGGGGGCAGGAGAAGGGCCTGCTGCCGCGGCGGAGCTACATCGTCGTGACGGCTGTGCCCGGCGATGCGATGGAGCGGTGCTTTGACGACTTCCTCGCCCGTTCGTCCCCGGAGATGATCGAGGCCGTGACCGTGGAGCTGGCGAGCGTCGTCGGCCGCCTGCATGGGGCGGGGTACGTGCACCGCGACCTGTACGCCGCGCACGTGTTCCTGCATGAGGGCGACGGCGGGTGCGACCTGTACCTGATCGATCTGGCGCGGATGTTCCGCCCGGCCTCGTGGCGGATGCGGCGGTGGATCGTCAAGGACCTCGGCCAGCTCAAGTACTCGATGCCGCCGGCGTGGGCAGGGCGATGGTGGCCGGTGTTTATGGAACACTACGCCCTCGGCCGCAGCGCGGCGGAGCGGGCGGCGCTGGATGCGGCGGTGGAAGCGAAGGCGGCCGGCATCGCCCGCCAACAGCAGCGGCGTCATGAACGAAAGGCTCGGCAGAAGAACGCATGAAGATCGCCCTGGTCATTGAACGCATGGATATTTTTCGCGGTGGGCGCGAGACCTCGACGGCCCAGACGGCGGCCGCCCTGGCCGCGCGCGGACACGAGGTCACCATCCTCTGCCAGAGCGGCTCGTGGGCGCACCCGGGCGTTCGCCTCAAGGCCTTCGGGCGCCGCGGACCGCTGAGCGTCTCGCTGCTGGGCAACTTCGTGACCGACGTACAGCACGAGGCAGCCGCCGGCGGGTACGACATCGTCCACTCGACGCTGCCCGTGCCCGGGGCGCACGTGTATCAGCCGCGCGGCGGCACCGTGCCGGGCCAGGCGGCCGCCAGCCGCCGCCGGCACGGATTCATCAGCGCCATGGTGGGCGACATGCTGCGCGAGATCAGCCCGCTGCGACGCAAGATGACCGACCTCGAGCGGCAGGTGGTGGCCGACCCGAAAACCCTGTGCCTGCCCGTCAGCGCGATGGTGGCCGCCGAGTTCGAGCAGTACTACCACCGCAGTGAAGGGGTGAAGATCGTCTACAACGCGGTGGACATTCCCGCCGCCGACGAGCAGCAGCGGGCCGACTGGCGCCAGCGCCTGCGATACTCGCTGGGCGCCACGTCGTCGGACGTGGTCTTTCTGACGGTGGCGAAGAACCTGGCCCTCAAGGGCGTCGACAAGCTGATCGAGGCCTTCGCCTGGTGGTATCACAAGAAATCGCCGCGCGCGGTGCGGCTGGTCGTTGTCGGGCAGGAGATGCATGAGGGCTACCAGCGCCACGCGGGCCTGCGCGACGTGGGGCGGCTGGTCTCCTTCCTGCCATGGACGGCCGACGTCGCGCAGTGGTACGCCGCGGCCGACGCCTGCACGCTACTGAGCTGGTACGACCCGTGCAGCCGCGTCGTGCTTGAGGCTGTCCGTTGGGGCCTGCCGTCCATCACCACGGCATACAACGGGGCGGCCGAGCTGTTGGCCGGCGGGGCGGGAATCGTCGTGCCCTCGCCGCGAGATCGCGCGGCCATCGGTGCGGCGTTCGAGGCCATGATGGACCCGCAAACGCGGGCGCGGTGCAGCCAGGCCTGCGCAGCCGCGGCCGAAACCGTGACCATGGACCGCCACGTGAGCGAGCTTCTGGCGGCGTACGAGGGGGCGCGGCGATGACGGGCGCGGATGTTTTGCAGATGGTGCTGCTGTCGCTGGGGGCGTACGTGCTGGGCTCGACGCCGACGGGCGTGATCATCGCGCGGTCCAAGGGCGTGGACCTTCGCAAGAGCGGCAGCGGCAACGTCGGGGCCACCAACGTCGGGCGCGTGCTCGGGCGGCGGTGGGGGTATCTCTGCTTCGCGCTGGACGTGGGCAAGGGCTTCGCGGCCGCCTTCGCCGCCGTGCTGATCTGCCACGACGGCGCGGGCATGCCCTCGTCCGGGACGCAGTTATGCTGGTTGCTGACGGGCGCGGGGGCGGTGCTGGGGCACGTGTTCAGCTTCTGGCTGAAGTTCCGCGGCGGCAAGGGCGTCGCCACGGCGCTGGGCGTAGTGCTGGGGATCTATCCGTACATGACCTTTGCCGGCTTGGCCGCCCTGGCGGTGTGGGTGCTCGTGACGCTGGTCAGCCGCTACGTCTCGATGGGCAGCGTGATCGCCTCGGCCGCCTTCGTGCCCCTGATGACCGCCATCGCGATGCTGCGGGGCTGGCCCCTGGCGGAGCTGTGGCCGCTGGTGACCTTCTCGACAGCGATGATCGCCCTGATCATCATCCGCCACGGCGGCAACATCGCCCGCCTCGTCCGCGGCACGGAAAGCAAGATAAGGCAGTGATCGGATACCAGTGATCAGGGACACGCCCAACGGAGTTGTGCGTGGCACCCGGGTACGGGCTACCGGCTACTGCTCCAGGGGCAGCCTTGCCAATAGTCGCTCGATGTACTCTTTGACGTTGGGGTCTTGTGGACGGGCTTTGAGGGCGACGGCTCGGGCCTGGTCGTAGAGGCCGAGTTGTTCGAGCAGCGTGGCGTGGTAGTAGCACTCGGCATGGGGAGGCTCGGGGGCGGCGGTCAGGGCGGACAGCGCCTCGTGGGCGGACCAGAGGCGGCCTTCGACCCAGTCGCAGAGGATCAGGCGCAGGCGGAGCGGGCTGCGCGTGCCGATGACCTTGGCGGCACGCTCGTAGGCGGTGCGGGCTTGTGCGGGCTGGCCCTTTCGCAAGCGCAGGTCTCCCAGTGTGCGGGCGGCGTCGGCGTCGTCGGGCGGGGCGGTCTCGGCGGCCGCAATAGCCTGGTCGATGAGGCCGTACGCCGGTGCGGCCATGACGGCCGCGGCGCGGCTGGGGGGCAGCGAGTCCAGGTGCTCATTTTCAGCCAGGCTGCCGCGCGAGCGGTTCAGGGCGTCGTTCATCGCATTTCGCAGGGCGGCGTACCAGTCCGGCGGGTTGACTCGTTCGCGCGGCGGGAAGAACCGGAGCAGTTCGGTCACGGCCACGGCGGCGCCATCGAACTGCCGGGCCTCGCTCATGGCGCGGATGCGTTGGGGGCCGAACTGCCCGAGGTCGTGGGGCGACAGCGCGGCCAGGGGCAGGCGGCTGTAAAGGTAGAGCGAGCGGGCGGAGTTGATGTCGGCCGGCAGAAGCGCCGAGGGCTCGATGTGGTCGTAGATCGCCCGCACTTGCAGGGCCTGGGCGAGCATGCCGTCGGTGATCTCGGGTCGCTGGACGTCCTCGACGGCCGCGGCCGAGAGGAATCGCACGCCCAGCAGGTTGCAGTGCTCCTGCACAGGGCTGGGCGGCGGGAGAATCTGCAGCGGCGAGGCGCGGTCGGGCTGGCGGCCCAGCCACATGAGCATCTGGCCGACGCGGTACATCATGGGCGTGGGGTTCTGGCGATACCACCGCCGCCGCGCCATCGGCCAACCCTCGATGCCGCCGTCGGGCGTCATGGGGTGGTCGAACTGACGGCGCAGGTTCGATCCCTGCGGCGGCAGCGGGCCCGGGGCGGTCCAGTCGGTGCGGACGAAGCACGCCCCGGCCGGGCTGACGCACAGCAGTCTCATGCGGTCGGACTGGGTGAAGATCGAGAGCCGCAACCCGTCGCCCTGCCCGACGAAATAGAACCGCACGCTATCGGGCAGTTGGCGGCTGGCGTCGAGGGCGGCGACGCTGGCGAAATCGTGGTTGGCCAGATCGTGATATCGCTGGAATCGCTCCTGCGAATGGGCCTCGAGGCGGCCGTCCATCCAGATCAACCGCTGCGGCCAGGCGTGGTAGATGAACGCGCTGGCGTCGCCGAAGTTGAGGCTGGCGACATCGCCCTTGGCGGGCAGGGCCTTGAGAAGCTCCGCCTGGGCGATGGGAAAGTTCTCCACCTGCCGCCCCGCGCCGAACCGCTGCGAACTGCCCGCGGCTCGGAGCGTCCACTCGGTGGCGTACCCGGCGGCTGCGGCAAGTGCCGCTATTGCGACGACGCCGGCGGCCGCGGCGCTGATCCAGGCGGGCGGTCGCAGTCGATTGCCGATGCGGGAGACGATCTCGCCGCCGTGCCACGCCAGCAGGTACGCGCAGGCCGGCCAGAGCAGGCCGATGTTCCGCAGCGCCATCGCCGCCAGGGCGGCGAACATCGCCAGCCAGAGCCAGTGGACCACGGCAGTGCGCCGGCGGTTGACGATCATCGCCAGCAGCGTCAGGCCCAGCAGCGTCAGGGCGGCCGGTTGGTTCAGCGGCGCCTGCCAGGTCGGGCTCAGCTCGCTGACGAAGTACGTGTAGACGGCATTCTCGCCGGAGATGCGCGTCAGCAGCAGGAAGGGCTGGCTCAGCGCCTCGACGGGCCAGGGGCTGACGAGGCAGCCGGCGGTGGCGGCCAGCGCGGCGACGAGGCTTTCCTGGCCGACGAGGTTGCCGCCGGGGCGGTGGAGGAGGAAGCGCTCGAGGGCCGCGGCGGCCATCGCCGCCCACAGCACGCCCAGGCCCAGGATGAACAGGCCCTGCATGTTGACCCAGACGATCATCATCGGCGTCAGCAGCCACAGCCACCGCGCGGAGCTGCCGCGCCGCACGGCCTCCAGGGCGATCAACATCAGCGTGAGGTACAGCATGGTGAAGGGCTCGGGGCGCACGCGGACGCGCGACAGGGCGACGTACATCGTCAGGCCGCACGCGATGGCCAGCCACCACATCGGCACGTGCCGCCGCAGCGCCAGCAGCAGCGAGAGCATCATGCCCGCCGCCAAGGCCGACTTGAGGACCGACAGCGCCTCCCATCCGCCGACGCCGTGCAGCGCCGCGATCACCACCTGGAAGAGCCACTGGATGTTGAGCCAACGGTCCTGGTCGGGCACACTGAAGGGATCGGTGCCCAGCACGCGGCCGTGCTCGAGCATCCACTTGCCGCAGGCCAGATGAAAATGCGTGTCGTGGTCCCAGACAAACGTCAGCCCCCCGCACGCCGTCGCCAGCACCAACGCAGCGATAGCGGCGGCGGGCATCGCCCGCACCCACCAGGCGGCAGGGGCCGGTCCAGACTCGCAAGGCTCAGTCGGCATAAGACGATGCTACCGGTTGCTGGCGACACGATCAAGCAGGCAGCCCCGGTGTTCTTGACGGCTGGGGGCCAGCAACAATCCTGCAGTCAGGAAGTTATGCCAAGGATCTATCGGAAAGTCCTTTGACAGCGGGGTAGTGGCGAAGTAGTGTCTTGGCAACAAGTCCGGTCACCGTGGCCGGGATCGATGCCCCTTATTGCGAGAACACCTATGGACGATACAACAACAGTTCAAACTGGCGGTGGATTGCTGGCCCTGCTGTGCGGGTGCGTCATGTGGTTGCTCTACATTGCAGTCCTTGTGGTTGTCATCATGGGCATGTGGAAGGCCTTCGCCAAGGCCAAGAAGCCCGGATGGGCTGCGATCATCCCGATTTACAACATCATCGTTATGCTGGAGATGGTCGGGCGTCCGGTGTGGTGGGTGGTTTTGTTCCTGATTCCCTGCATCAATATCGTCATGCTGTTTATCGTGAGTATTGATGTGGCCAAGAGCTTCGCTCAGAGCGCAGGCTTTGGCGTCGGCTTGGCCCTGCTGGGTCCGATCTTCTGGCCGATCCTTGGCTTCGGCAAGGCTCAGTACGTGGGTCCGGCCGTCCCGCCGACGGCGCCGCCGGCAGTCTAGCGGCAGTTTCCTGAAGACGTGTGCGTTGAGTCCCGCGCGCCGCATCCTCTGAGATGCGGCGCGCGGGTATTACTGTTCGCAGAGCCTCGCGATGAGACTTGCATGGGTCAAAGCCCAGCGCATCCCGCGCCACAACAGAGCGGCCGTTGTCGTCGTCGCCGTCTGGGGTATCGTGATGCTCGCGATGGAGTTCATCGCAAGAGCCTTTCACATCAATACCACCACTTGCCTGCTCAAGCGGTTGACGGGGTTACCGTGCCCCGCCTGCGGCGGCACGCGGTCCTTCGTGTGCCTGCTCCATGGCGATATCCTGGCGGCTGTTGCGTTCAATCCACTGGCCGCGATCATCTGCTTGCTCGCCGCGGCCGCCCTGGTGGTGCGGATGTTGCTGCGGCGACAGGTGCAAGTGCAGCTTGGGCCGCGTGAACGCGTGGCTGCAATGTCCATCTTTGTTGCGGCTGTCCTGGTCAACTGGGCGTATCTGATACAATGCGGTCCTTGAGGCTTGGACTGCTGCGACACCGGCAATTGCCGTCGGGGTTGAAGAGTGGGGCACGCACAACGGAGTTGTGCGTGGCGCCATCATGCCTGTACAGGAGTTTGTATCATGATCAGATTCGTCTGCGTCGCGTTGATGATCGCTCTGGTGGTCTGCCCCGTCCTGGCCGAGGCGCCGGCGGCTGTCAGCGGAAAGGTCACCCTCGATTCCAAGCCCTTGGCCGGCGTGCGAGTCACCGACGGCGTAGCCTTCGCCGTCACCACGGCTGACGGGTCGTACAGCCTGACCATCGCCGACGATTACATGATCCCGTACCGCCCCGCGCGGACCGTCAGCGTCTGCTGGCCGAGCAACACGTGGCCGGCGGGCAAATGGTGGTACCGCCTGAGCGAAGTGACCGACGCCAAGGGCGTGGACTTCAAGCTGCGAACTGACGAGCAGAAGCTGCCCTTCGTTTTCCTGCACGCCAGCGACGACCACGGCAGCGGCAAGATGTACGGCGAGCACTACACGCATGACGCCGCGGCCGCCAAGCCCATGGCCAAATTCATCTTCAACACCGGCGACATGGGCTACGCCACCCACAAAGGCGCCGAGGAGATGTTCCGGAGCATCGACGGCCAAGCCAAAGCCTTCCCGGTGCCGATGTTCTTCTCGCCGGGCAATCACGATTTCGTGGGCGAAGAGGGCGGAGCGAAGATGGACTCCGACCCGCTGGTGGGGTGGGGGGCCTTCACGAAGCACTGCGGGCCGGTGCGCTGGTCGTTCGACTACGCCGGCATACACTTCGTCTCGATCGACTACATGGAGAAGGTTGCGCCGCCCAAGAACTACACCGACATGATCCCGAAGATCGGCGTGCAGTTCCTCGAGAAGGACCTGGCGGCGATGCCCAAGGACCATCGCGTCGTCCTGCTGGTGCATTGCTACGACGCTCCGGCCGAGTTCTTCAGGGCCCTGCACAAGTACCGCGTCGACCAGGTCTGCTCTGGGCACACGCACGTGCCGCTGTTCGCCAAGTTGGCGGGCGTTCCGGCGTTCACCAATTACGGCATCGCCAACGGCATCGTGACCGAGACCGCCATCGACATGGTCGAGCGGCGGCCGATGACCTACGGCAACAGCTCGCTGCTGGGATACTTCAAGAGCGTGACCATCCCCGCGATGGAAAAACGCCGCCTCAAACAGCATACACTGACAGACAAGACGCTCAGCGCCTCGCTGGCCGTGTCGGCCGCGGTGGCGACCGAGTCCGTCGAGATCATCGCCGAGATCGACCCCGGGGCCAGCAAGAAAGTCGGCCTGCGAATCGGCAAGAAGGACGCCATTGAGATCACGTTCGACGGCGCGGCCGTCAACGTGGCCGGAGCGCCGGTGCCGTTCTCGTTCGCCGCGGCCTCCAAACTGCCGACGCCGAAGATACCCGTCGGCACGACAATCAAGTGGCATATCCTGATCGACAAGGACCGCCTGAGCATTCTGGGCAACGACCTCTACCGCATGACCAAGGCTGTCAAGGTCGATCAGCCCGGCGCGGTCTCGGCGCTCGCCGAGGGCGGGGCGGCCACCTTCAAGAAGGTCGATGTCTGGGAGCTCAAGACCATCAGCAACCCAGCCAGCCGCGGCCTGCACCACTTCGCACCGCCGGCATGGACCTGGGGCACCAGTCAGCACACGCAGGCCGCCCTGGACGACAAGTCCCCTACGGCTGCCGAAATCCTCAAACGCTACAACGAAGAAGGGGTCGTGAATTACGACGCCGAGTGATGACAACCGTAGCCGGTAGCCAGTAGTCGGTAGCCGGTAGAGCCCCTTGGAGTGCCGCGGCAACGACGCCGCCCTTGGATGTTGTTCGACCAGGATCGGGTCCTACGGTACGTATTCCACGATATGGCAGTACATCACGCCCTGGGCGTCGAGGGCGATCATCGTGTGGAACCCGCCCTCGTCGATGTTACCGGTAGTGATGCTGTAGAAGACCACGCCCTGGGCCGAAATGGCGGTATTCCATCGGGGCAGATCAGCCAGCACCCCAGCATCGGCCTGCATGCCGGATGCGTCGCCCTCGCGCGGCAGAGCTCGATCGAGCTGCGCCTTGAACTCCAGTGGGGTCTGAACCGCGATACTGATGTCGGACCACCAGCCGAAGTAGTCGCGTCCGCCGAGATACTTGGCCTGAGCAGGCAGTTCCAGGCCTGTGCCCATCGTGAACCAACAGCGGGCATTGGATTCGTTTCCCGCCTTCGCTTCTTTGAGCGTGTTGAACAAGTCATCGGCGGTGCCGGCGTCTATCAACCACTTCACCGCGCCCATGAAAGCGGACCGCGCAGCCGACGCGATCGCCGAATCTGCCTTCGATTTGGCAGCAGATCCGGCCGACTTCGTTGCGCGACAACTCTGGCGCATCTTGGCGCGAGCAGTGTCAGCCGCCGACTTCAGGTCCCGATATCCCTGTCGGACGCCTACCCCAGCGCCCAGTCCGGCCGCTGCCACGGACGCGACCAGGATCCACGCTGCCAGCCTGCCAAGTCGTTTGTTCTTGCGCACGATCGCAATGAAGAGAACGATGAACGCTGCCAGCCCGGCCAACGCCCCTGCGGCCACCAGCCCCAAAGCGACGAGGTAATTGCCCATGTGCGTATTGTAACTCCCACGCATCACCTTTGGCAAAGGGGGGCTAGTTGAAGCCCTCCTATTGCGATGCCGATGTCGCCCATGGAGATTTGGAGATTCTAACGATCATGGGAAAGGGCCTCTTGATGGACTGTCATAACTGCGGCGGAACCTGCGGCACCTGCGCATTCTGGCGGGGGCAGCGATGATTGGCGAGCGTGCGGACTTCAAAGTGAATTCGCCCTCGCACTGAGCCGATATGCCTGATGGGTGGGAAAGGGAAATCTATGGGCGAGCAAACCTGCAGCGGCAACACCTGCGGCACCTGCGCATTCTGGCGCGGGCACCGGGCATTCAAGAACACGGGCGAGATCACGGCTGTAGCTGACAGTGCCGCCGGTACATGCACCGAACGCTGGAGGGGCTTTGCCCGCCGCCGCAGCGACACCTGCTCGCAGTGGCAGCAGTGGAATGCCCCGGCGGAACAGCGCGCGGCTTGATGCGGGCGACGATAAGACCCCGGCGCGCTAGCGGGAATACTTTTTGTAGACCTTCTTGAATCGCCCGCCGTCGTAGTATCCACCAACGAGGCCGCTGTTCTCGGGATTGCTCCACCAGAGTCGGAGCTTGCGGATCTGCTCTTTGCGCTGCTCCGGCAGGGCGTCGGGGCGGTAGTTAAGCTCGATGCGCAGGATTTTGGCGGCCGCCCCTGCCGCGGCACGGCGGACGGCGGCATCCGGGTCGTCCATCGCCCCAAAGAGATCTTCCATCGTTCGCCACGTCCGGGTGTGTCCCAGGGTGGTGGCGGCAGAGGCTCGCACGACGGGGGCCTGGTCGTGATGCAGGGCGTTCACCAGCGCCTGGATGGCCGGGTCCTTGAGGTCCTTGGGTTGGTCGGCGGGGATGGTCGTGTTCAAAGCGGTCGCGCTCCAGGCCCGCACCTCGTCGCGAGGTTCGACGGTCGGGTCCAGCAGGCGCGTCAGCACCGGCGCCGCCTGGGCGCCAAGCTGGCGCCCCAATGACCGCACGTAGCTCCGGGCATCGCTCGTCGGCCGATCGCGGACGATCCGAACGACCGTATCGTAGTCTTTTCGCTGGATGGCGCGGCGAGCGTCGCTCAGGTCGGCTTGGGCGGGTCCACCGGCATTGAAGAGGCGCCATCCACCCGCGGCCGCGCACAGGGCGACGCCGATGACCGCGATGATTTTGGTGCGTCTCGTCAGAGCCATGGGATCTCTCAGGGCATCCAGAAGCGGTTGCGCAGGTCTTCGTACTGGGGGTCGATGTCAGCCGGCGCCATCGACCGCACCGAACCGTCCACCAGCAGCGCGTTGACGCGCCCGCGGTGGCGGGCAAAGTCCACCTGTCCGTCGCCGTCGGCGTCCCACGTCGGGGCCGTCCAGTTATCTTCCTCAGGCTTGACGACCGTGTCGCCGTAGTCCATCGCGAAGATCTGCTCCAGGCGAGACATCGATCCGGCCTGCGAGTTCATGCCGTAGTTGGTGCAGTTGAACCCGCTTTGCGCGCTGCCGTCGGCGCCGCCCGAGCCTTCATCCCCGCCCGAGCCGCCGCCAAGGACGATCCAGTCGTCGCGGCCGTTGCAGGGGCTCTCCCAGTGCGGGTAGTTCGGGCACAACTGGCTCATCTGGCACTTGGCGTTGATCAGCAGCGGGCCCGGACCGCACGTCAGGTCGCCGATGGTCTGGCCGGGCTGGGGCACCGGATATATCCGCGTCTCGCTGACCCACAGGCCGTGGAGCATGCTCATCGAGAACGCCGCGCCCGAAATCAACCGCGTCGGGCCCTTGTTGGTGACGACCGTCTCGCTGGCCTGGCTGATCAGTGTCAGCAGATGCCCCGGCGCCGAGGCGGCTTCCCAGTGCGTCCAGAGTCTCTCGCCTCCGGCGGCGGGCTCGGTCTTCATGAAGTAGCTGCAGTATCGACCGGCGAACCAGCCGACGTTGAGGGCCCAGTACGATACGCCCGTGCCGTCGGGTTCGTAGATGTAGGAGGGAGGCCCCCAGCGGTTCAGATCGGTGTACCAGACGAACCAGAACGCTTCCGGGTCGCCCAGGTATCGCCGCGGAGTCTGCCCGCCGTAGCTGTCGCCCGCCGTAATCGTGTCGCGCTGGTGCTGCGAGAAGTGGATGATCCACGGGCTGTCGTCATCCAGCGGCACCCCGCCGATGGGCCAGCCGGCGTAGTCGCTCGAATACCACACGCCCCAGCCGCCGAAAACCTTGCACAGCACGTATTGTGCGGCGATGCCCGGACCGCCCGGCACCGGGGCGCTGGGAGGATCTTCCTCGCTGCTTTCGGACACTGGCACCGGACCGTCGGGGCACAGGAACACCTTGGCCGCGTTGTCGACCTTGGGAAACAGCGTGACCTGCCAGTTGACCGTGCTGATCTTGCCGTTGGCCTTGCCCTCCTGCTGCGCCAGGGCGGCCGCGCTGCCGATGGCGCGAAGTTGACCAGCGCAGGTCGTCTCGTTGACGCGCCCGAGGAGGCTGGAGGCGGCCGGGATTAACAGCGTCGCCAGAATCGCCATCACGGCGATAACGATCAGCAACTCCGTTAATGTAAAGGCCCTGCTTCTCATTCTGCCTTGCCCTGGAGACTCCTTGACAACAGTTGCTGCGATGGTATGAGAGGCCGAAAGTCCATGCCATCTTATCCAGGAATTATTACCACAGTCGTCTGGCAAAACAAGGCGGACCTTCGCCCATCGGCCATTGAGGCCGGCTGCAATGGAAACGGGCGGCCGCTCCCCAGGCACGCCGCCCGTTGCCGCATCGACAGGCCGTCCTTGAGCGGACGGTCGCTTAGTTGTTGCGACGTCTCTTCATCAGCGCCGCCAGAGAGCCCAGCGCCAGCAGGCTCATCGTTGCCGGTTCGGGGATGGGCGAGATATCCAGGCGGACGTTGTCAAAGTGGTATCCGGCCGAGGGGTATCCGTTTAACCCGTCGTTGTCGTGGAGGACGACGATCAGGTTCTTGCCGATCAGCGAGGGGTCGAGGCCGGTCGTGTCGACGACAAGCGTCGTGTCGACGAACGTGCCTGCGGGAACGCTGGAGGGAGTGATCCACTGCGTCCCCAGACGCGTGCTGTTGGCGTCGTTGCCGGCAGAGAGGTAGATGTCCCACTGCGTCAGGTCGAACGGCAGATTGGCCGGACGCCCGGTCGCCACCGTCAGGGTGTAGATCATGTCGGCCTGCACGGTCACGGCGTCGACCTTCTGCCAGATTCGCCCGCCGAAGGTCGAGCCGCCGACCATGGTGGTGGTTCCGCCGGCCGGGGCAGGCAGCGAGCCGGAACTGGCGCCGGGGAATTCCGCGTCGGTCGGCTGGGCTGTCCAACCGCTGCCCCACACCGTCCAGCCGGCGCTGCCGGACTCGAAGCCGGGGTTGTTGATCGTGATGGGTGCGGCAACGGTCGCTCCGGCAAGAACCAGAACCGCTCCCGCAAGAGCAAATACGTGCTTCATAATGAGGTTCTCCGTATATGGGCCCTGACGGCTTCTGATGCGGCAAGCAGAACGGTTCCACCCGGCAACGCGATCAGATGCTTACAGAGGCAGCGCGAAACGAACTCAAAATCTCTAGGCCCGTGAAATGCCCGCCTCCGTCTCTGCTCGCCCAGACCGCCGTGACGGCGGTCTGCTCCTTGGCAAAAGAACGGGGCATCAAGGCCAACTAAGCGGGGAGTTTACACGCGTTTTGCTTTTTGTCAATCCGGAATCTTAACAGCAATAACGGGGTTTTTGTGCGAAGCATCGGATATACTGCCTTGCCATGAAGAAGTCCGCCGCCCAACCGGTTCGTGTGCTTTTGGTCAACGTCGAGGAGACCCGCCCCGAGGCCGCCGGCGTGGTCGCCTACGGCAAGTCCGTGGGATGGATCACGCTGCTGACGCGCTGGTATGAAGATCAGAACCCCCGTGAGGTCGTGAGATGGTGGGACGTGCAGGGCGTCGTCGGCACGCTGGGCAGCGCCGGATCAATCTGGCGGCGCTGCGGTATTGCGACCGTCAGCCTCAACTATGTCGATCAAGACCTGGCGTTGCCCCTGGTGCTGCCGGACTGGGAGTCGCTGGGGCGCCTGGCGGCAGAGCATTTTATCCAGCGCCACTTCGAGCACCTGGCATACTGCTGGTTGGGCGACGACTGGTCGCTTAACGCTCAGCGCAAGGGGTTTTTTCGGGCGGCCCGCGCGGCGGGCAAGTGCCTGCACATCCTGGACTGGACGACCAATCCGCATCGCGGCGGGGGCATGCGAGAACTGCGGCGATGGCTCGGGCGGGAGTTGCCCGCCTTGCCCAAGCCGCTGGGCCTGTGGGTCGACAGCGATTGGACTGCCGTTGAAGCCATCGAAGCCTGTCACGAGGCCGGACTGATGGTGCCCGAGCAGGTGGCGGTGCTGGGGGCCTACAACATCGAAGCCCCTTGCGAAGGCGCCCCGGTGCCGCTGTCCAGCGCTGACCCTGACATGTTCGCCGTCGGGTATGAGGCGGCGCGGCTGCTCGATCGCCGGATGCAGGGCCGCCCCGCCCCACGAAAACCCGTGCTGGTCAAGCCCAAGGGCGTCGTCATGCGCCAGAGCACCAATGTCCAGGCCGTGGGCGACCCGCAGGTCGCCAAGGCCCTGCGGTTCATCTGGGCCAACTACGCCGACCCCCGCGTGGGCGTGCCGCAGGTGGTGGCCGCCACCGACACCTCGAAAACCGCCCTGGCCGAGGGATTTCGCCGCCACATGGGCAGCCCCATCGGCGGATATCTTCGCGATATCCGCTTCGCCAAGGCGCGGGAGTTGCTGGCCCAGACGACGATGACGGTCCAGGCCGTCGCCGAGGCCTGCGGCTACGGCAACGCCGAGCGCCTTCGCGATACGCTGATCCGCCACAGCGGCCTCAACCCCCGCGCCTGGCGGAAGAAACACCGCCGGCAGGGGAGCCAGGCGGGCCGCGAACGGCGCAGACGAGGCGCGCGGGGGACGGTGAGTTCGTAATAGAGAGAGTTCGCGGCGTCGGCGGTTATCTCGCCCGGCGCCGCTCACGGGGTGGCTGCTTCCACCGGTTCAGTCATTCTCGCCCAGCAGTTCTTCGCCTTCCTTGGCTGCGCCGAGGCGCGGGGCGGTCTGCGAGACCGGGCGGGTGGTCGCGGCGGGCTTGCCTGCGACGGCGGCTGGCGCGGGCGGCTTGGCGGATCTGGCCGGCTTCACCTGCGCCACGGGAAACGGGCGCGGCAGGAGCGGGACCTTTCGCGGAGCGCCTACTGCCTGAGCGAATCGGCCCCGGCGTTGCGGACGTTCGCCGGCAAGTTGGTGCGCGAGGCGATGGTCGTCAGGATGTCGACGGTGTTGGGACGCCGCTTGGCAATGAGGTCGGCCAGCACCTTGTGGCTGGTGGTGGTCTTGGCCTGGGCCTACGCCATCACGAGCATCACAACCCCAAGGCGAAGCGCCCTCATCGTCGTTCTCCCTGCTGTAGAAACCTGTGAACCCGCGTGAGATTGGACCGCGAGGCGCAATTCGCGTCAAGGGTGTTGGCCGCTGAAGTCGTTGAGGGCGCTGAGGATGATGGGGGAAGGGAGGGGATGATGAACGGATGAGATGCGCTTAGGCCAGTGCAGGAGAATCGGCAAAGCTTGAGGGAATGCAATTCTCCTCTTCCATGATTTCGGTTTGCGCAAGACAACGGGCGGTCGGTTCTTGCCGGCCGCCCGTTGAAGACTACTCCTGATTACGAATCGCGATTACTTCTTCCGGCGAATCAACGCCGCCACGCCGCCCAGAACTAGCAGGCTCATCGTCGCCGGTTCGGGAATTGTGTTGGCGAAAGTGACGGTGATGCGGCCATCGCCAAGCATCGTCTCGAGTTCGCCGGCGTGACTGCCCAGCCACCGCAGGGCCCAGTCATCAGACTTGCCGATCATCGTGTACCCGCCGGACTCGAAGACGGTATATGCAAACGTGTCATTGTCGAAGACGAGGTCGACGATGCTTGCATTGCCACTCTGGATGCCGAGGCTGCCATTGATGGTCAGGCCGTCGACCATGCCGGGGGTCTGGATCATGTGCAGCTTGCCGACGCCTTCGCCGCCGATTCCGGCGTCGCCAAACGTGACCGCCGCACCATTCATCGTCAGGTCGCCGACAGTGTCGCCGGAGGTCCAGTCAAAGGCGGCCATGTAGAGCGAGCCGAACTGGACGCCATTGCTGGCCGACCCCATCGTGAGGTAGGTGGTGGTGCTCCCGCCGCCTTGGCCGACCCACAGGACGGTGTCAGTCTTGACGCCGATAATTCCGTTGGTGGGGGTGTTTGCGAAGTCAAGGGTCTGGGAACCGGCGCCGCGGAACCTCAGTTGCGTTCCGTTGCTAGTCAGGTTGATCTGTGAAGAAGCATCGACGCTCAAGGTCCCGGCAACGTTGCCGTTATGACCGATCCAGACGCTGGCGCCAAAGTTGACCACGCCGCCGCCGATGGCATTGACTTCACCGTTGCCTTCGCCGCCGATATAGGCGTCGCCGGCGACACTGACCGTGGAGCCGCTGCCGATGACATTGAGCGTGCCCTTGGCGTCAGGTCCTGACCAGTCCCAGGGGGCCATGTACAGTCCGTTCATCGCCAAGGTCGAGCCGTCGGTGACATTCAGCGTGCCCTTGCTGCTGCCTTGTCCGATCCAAATGCCCTCGATCGAATAGCTCCCCGCGTCACTGATGTTGGCCGTGCCGGGATTGATCCCGCCGCCGGTACCGACATGCACCATATCGCCGGCCTGAGGGGCGCCGGCGGACCAAACCCCATCGTCAGTCCAACTACCCGGCGAACTCGTCAGATACGTATCATCGGCGAAAGCCGCCGACGCCAATGTCACCATCACAATCACCGCTGCTGCCGTTACCTTTCTCATGCTTGACTCCTCTCTGGTGTTAAGAAACTGTCATTCCAACAAAGCGGTAGAAACCCGCCACAGGCGGATATTCGTTACTTGCTGTATTGTTGCGCAGGCCGCCGCGCAAAGACGCAACAGTCAAACAAAGCGCAAGTGGGATCATGAGCCCGGTCGATATGCCCGCCTCCGTCCTCTGCAACCCAGCCGCTGAATATCAAGCGGCTTCTCCAGGGTGATGAACGTGGCCATTGACCAGACCTCAAAATATTATCATGGATTGCCGATTCTGCAAGAACATATTACAGAAAGACATTTCCCGGGTGCCATCGCCACTTCCGGTCGCAGTCGATGTCATCCATGCCGCCGAGCGTGTAGAATAGGCGGCGATGAATCTGGACTTTGACATCGTGATCGTGGGGGGCGGGCATGCGGGGATCGAGGCCGCACGCGCGGCGGCGGCTAAGGGAGCCCGCACGGCTTTGGTGACATTGGCGGCTGAGACTATCGGGCAGATGTCGTGCAACCCGGCGATCGGCGGGGTGGGCAAGGGGCAGATCGTTCGCGAGATTGATGCACTGGGCGGCTTGATGGGCCTGGCGGCCGATGCCACGGGGATTCAGTTCCGCATGCTCAACCGCTCGAAGGGACCGGCGGTCTGGGGGCCGCGGTGTCAGGTGGACCGGCATGCCTATGCGATCTGGATGCAGGCGGCGCTGGCGGGCGTCGACGGGCTGACCGTTCTGGAAGATGAATGCCTGGCCGTCGCCACGTGGGATGGGGCAGTATGCGGCGTCGTGGCAGCCAAAGCGGGGGAGATATCGTGCAAAGCCGTCGTCATCACCGCCGGCACGTTTCTCAACGGGCTGATGCACTGCGGCCAGCGGACCTGGGCCGGCGGGCGATATGGCGAGCCTGCGTCGGCGGCCCTGGGCGAGAGCTTGCGCGGCCTGGGGCTGACGATCGAGCGGCTCAAGACGGGCACCTGTCCGCGGCTGGACGCGCGGACGATCGACTACAGTCTCTGCGGCCGCCAGGAAGGCGACGCTCAGCCGGCGGCGTTTTCTTTCCTGACGGGGGAACTGAAGGTCGAGCAGATTCCATGCTGGATCACATTCACCACTCCGGCGGTGCACCAGATCATCCGCGAGAACTTCTCCCGTGCGCCGATGTTCACCGGGCAGATCCAGTCGGTGGGCCCGCGGTACTGCCCGTCGCTGGAGACCAAGATCGACCGCTTCGCCGACAAGGACCGCCACCAGATCTTCCTCGAGCCCGAAGGGCGCAACACCCAGTGGGTCTACTGCAACGGCATTTCGACCTCGCTGCCGGCCGACGTCCAGGACGCCATCGTGAGGGGGATTCCAGGGCTGGAGCAGGCCAGGATCCTGCGCTACGGCTACGCCATCGAGTACGACTACGCCCCGCCCACGCAGCTGGCCGCGACGCTGGAGTGCAAGGCTGTGCGCGGGCTTTTCCTGGCTGGGCAGATCAACGGCACGACCGGCTATGAAGAGGCCGCCGGGCAGGGGCTGGTCGCCGGCGTCAACGCGGCGGCGGGAATCCTCGGCCAGCCGCCGCTGGTGCTGCGCCGCGACCAGGCGTACATCGGCGTGATGATCGACGACCTCGTGACGCGAGGGATCACCGAGCCCTACCGCATGTTCACCAGCCGCGCCGAGTGCCGCCTGAGTCTGCGAGCCGACAACGCCGACCGCCGTCTGACAGCCATCGGTCGCGACGCGGGCGTCGTGGACGATGCTCGCTGGCAAGCGTTTTCCGCTTCGCGGGAAGCGTTTGGCCGGGCCGGATTCCTCCTGGAAAACGCGAGAATCGAGGGCAAGATCGCAAGCGAGCTGCTGCGGCGTCCGGAGGTGACCTTGCAGGACGTTGCGGCCCGCATGAGCGGCGCGGCCGGGGATGAGTTGGCGGCGTTGTTGGCCGGGCACGGGGCGGCGGTGGAGTCGCTGGCCATCGACCTGCGGTATGCGGGATATCTCCAGCGGCAGGGGCGGGCGTTGGAGCACATGAAGGACCTCGAAAACAAGCTTATTCCCGAGACGTTCGACTACGACCAGGCGTCGCACCTGCGATTCGAGGCCCGCGAGAAGTTGCGGGCCATCCGCCCGCGCTCGTTGGGCCAGGCCATGCGGGTCAGCGGGATTACGCCGGCAGACATCGCTGTGCTGGGAATCCACCTGGCCAAGGCCCGCGCGGGGGAATAGGTGATAGCCGGCGCCTTGGCTGGAAATTTGCCATCGGCGCGGATGTATCTCATGATATGATGGGCTGGCGGGAGAGAGTAATGCCTGCCCCCGCGAGACGCCCAGGGCGGCGAGGACTTGAATTTATTTTCCGCTTTCGGCGACGAATGATGTAGATCCTTATATGGCAGATGGTTGCGGCTGAGAAGAATAGGCCAAAGTCCTCAAGAAATTCCGGAGCTTCGGTCGATATCCATGATGGTACATTGAGATGCAGCACCGATGTGGCCGCGAGACCGCTCGCCAAGGATGAGCGTGGTCTTTGCGGCAGTGATATTGCAGCCTTTGCGGCGCCACCGGCGAGTTCATGGACGGATCGCCGGGAGATTGAAGTGCCTGCCACGCTGGGGTGCCGATGCGGTGCAGGCAGACAGGAAGACCATGGCGAATGTCAATGGCATTACTGGTGCCGGAGCTCCATGCCCCGTAGAAGCAGCCGGGCCGATCGCCTCCAAAGGTGCGGCCCATCGGCTCGGGCAAGCCGCCGATACGGTAGAGATTTCCACCGCGGCCAAGTTGGCGATGAAGATCCGCGATGTCCCCGAGGTGCGGACCGAGCTCATCGCCAGGGTTAAAGAGGAAATCGCCGCCGGAACGTACGAAACGCCCGAAAAGATCGATGCCGCCATCGAAAAGCTTATGGCCGATCTGTTCCCCGGCACATAGACCTGGCAGCGATTAGATGCTGACCCAAAGGCACGGCTCCGGTCGTGCCTTTTTTTTACAAATACGTCGACCACGTACAGCTTGCAGGGGTGTGGCCAACTTTCCTGGCCGATCGTAAGTCTTGGTACAGAGGGCATCAACAATTCTATTATAGAGCACTTGGCGCTGACGGAAAGTCTGGGCGCGCCCAGTTCGCCGCAATTTCTGGAAGATTCTTGCCCAATTCTTGAATGTATGTTAATATGCACAAGCATAGGCGAATGCGCCATCTAGGGGAGATGTATGCTTGCAAGATGGTGAGGCGGATTGGGGATGTTGGAGACAACGATGCGGAGTATTGGGAGAATCTTGTGACGACGAGGCATAAGGCAGTTTTCACGACGGGAGAGGCGGCGGACGTCTGCAAGCTCTCCCAGCAGACGATCATCCGCTGCTTTGACAGCGGCCAGCTCCAGGGCTTCCGCGTGCCCGGCAGCAAGTTCCGCCGGATACCCCGCCAGGCGCTGGTCGATTTTATGAAGGCCAACAATATCCCGCTGGATTCCCTGGAAAGCGACATCATCCGCGTGCTGGTGGTGGACGACGAGGAGGCGATTCTCGACCTGTTCCGCGAGGTGCTGGGCAAGGACGGGCGCTTTGAAATCAAGACCGCCAGCACCGGCTACGATGCCGGGGTGCAGACCCAGCAGTTCCGCCCGGACGTGGTGGTGCTGGACTACATGCTGCCGGACATCAACGGCAACGTGGTCTGCCGCACCATCCATGAGAACCCCGACCTGGAGCACATCCGCATTCTGATCATTTCCGGCGTGGTGAATCCCGCCGAGTTGGAGAAATTGAAGGAGGCCGGCGCCGACGATTTCATCAAGAAACCCTTCGACATCGACCAGGTGAAGCAACGTATCATCAGTCTGGTGCGAGGGTGATTGAGGGATCGTCCAAACGCCGCTTAAACGCGTGAACGATAGTGATGGAAACATTAACGAGGGTGGACGCCTGGGCGTGCGCCAGCTGGATCTCATGATCCGGCAACTGCCGCCGCTGCCGACGCTACCGTCGGTCGTGCTGCGGGCGGCAGAGCTCATCAAGGGCAGGGATATCTCCGCCCGCCTGACGAACAGCGACCCGCTGACTCGCCTGATCGCATCCGACGTCGCGCTGTCGACCACGCTGCTGCGTCGTGCCAACGACGAGTTCGGCCGGGCCGAAACCCCCGAGCAGGCCGTGTTGGCCGTGCCCGCCGGATACGTGTACTCCGCCGTCCTCAAGGCCCCGATGATCGCCAACGGCAGCGCCGCCGCGATGGACTGCAAGGCCTTCTGGACGCACAGCCTGGCGGTGGCCTGTGCGGGGCGGTTGCTGGCCGAGCAGACTGCCGCCGTCGGGGCGGAACTGGCCTTTTCGTGCGGGCTGCTGCAGGACGTTGGGCAGCTCGTGCTCTGGCAGTCGATGCCCAAGAGCTACCAGCGCGTGCTCGAAGCGGCGGCCGAGGGGCGCGACGGCGACATCCGCCAGTGCGAGCACCAGATCCTTGGGATCGACCACCCGACGGTGGGGCGGCGGCTGGCGGAATATTGGGGCTTCAGTCGCAGCGTTCAGGACAGCATCTGGCTGAGTCATCAGCCCGCGGGCGGCGTTCCGCAGCAGGTGGGCGATTTCCGGCTCATAACGCTGCTGGCGCTGGCCGACAGCCTGGCGCACGAGATGGGTTACTCGATGCTTGCGCATTCTCGCGGGCCTTGGCTTGTCGAGGAACGAGCTGACGCGGCGGGGATTTCGCGCGATGTGTTGGACCGCGTGCGCAAGGCGCTGCCCGAGCAGGTTGCTCGACGGTTGGAGATGTTGGGACTTAATGGGTCAGGGAACCCAGACATTGGCATGCCTGGGCTTTCGAGTGCGGCGCTGTCGCGGGCGAATGCGGAACTGGGGCGGCTCAACGACATCCTGTTGCAGCGGCTCGAGCAGACGACCGTGCGGGCGGACGCGTTCGACCAGGCGCGGCGCATCAGCGACGCCTTGCGCGGCGGGGCGGCTTTGGGCGACGTGCTGGTGGCTGTAGCCGAGGCGATGGGTTGGGCCTGCCAGCAGCCTCCCAGCGCGGCATCGCCGGTGGTGGCGTACTCGCTGGACCGCAGCGGCGACGAAATGCTGGCCGTCTGCTGCGACGGCTCGCCGCGATGGCGATGGCAGACGGTGGCGGCGGGGGCATGGCTGGCGGCGATGAGTCCGGCTGGCCAAGTGCCCCAGGCGCTCCAGATTCCGGGCATGTCGGCGGTGGACGTGCAGGGCTTGGACGAATGGATCGACACGGCCCGCTACGTGCACTACCCGCTGCTGTGCCGCGGCGCCCTTGCCGGCGGCGTGCTGGTGCGGGCGCCCGAGAGTCCCGACCCGCTGGTGGGGGCCACGGCGGCCTTGACGGCTGAGGCCCTGACCGACTCGCTGGTTCTGGTGCAGGGGCGCGAGCGGGCCGTGCAGATCAATGAGGAGTTCGCTCGCTGCGGGCAGGCGGTGGCCGCCCATCGCGACGCGGCGGCCCAGGCGAAGGCGCTGGCGGCGGTGGGTGAGATGGCCGGCGGGGCGGCGCACGAGATGAACAATCCTCTGGCGATCGTCTCGGGGCGAGCCCAGCTTATGCGCAGCGCCGCGGACACCGACGAGCAACGCCAGACCTGGCAGCTCATCGCCGACCAGGCCCAGCGGATCAGCGACATCATTTCCAGCCTCATGGAATACGCCCGCCCCGAGCCTCCGCAGCCGCAGGCTATCGACGTGCGCGTGCTGGCGGCCGAGGCGGTGTCGGAATTTTCTTCGCGCCGTGCTCAAGCCGCCCCGCCGACCGTCGATATACAGGTTGGCGACGACGTTCCCGCCGCGCTGGCCGACCGGCAGCAGATCGTCAAGGTGCTGGTCGAGCTGATCGCCAACGCCGCGACGGCCTTGGGCGACGCGGGCGGGACGATCACGCTGAGCGGGCGGCTGGACGAGATTCGCGACGCGGTGGTCCTGAGCGTCGCCGACAGCGGCCCGGGCATGGACGACGCGACGCTGCAGCATGTTTTCACGCCGTTTTTCTCGCTGCAGGCCGCCGGTCGCCGCCGCGGGCTGGGGCTGCCCCTGGCCCGGAGATACGTCGAGAATAACCGCGGGCAGATCTTCATCCGCTCCCGCAAAGGCCAAGGCACGGTCGTGTACGTGCAACTGCCCAGGGCAGGACAGGCGAACGATGGCAACGGCGACACAACGCAGAACAGTGCTGGTGGTGGATGACGAGCCCGCCCTGCGCGAATTGTTGACCGACGCCCTCGACTGCGAAGATTATCACGTCATCACGGCCGCCAGCGGCAAAGAAGCCCTCTCGGCCGCTGCCGCCGAGCCCCCGGATCTGATCGTCGCCGACTTGAACCTGGGCGACTGCACCGGCCTGGACGTGCTCGACGCCCTCGACGCCGCCCTGCCGGCGGTGGTGATCACCGGCCGCCGCGATGCCGCGGCACTGACCGAAGCCTCGCGCCGCCGCCCGGTGGAGATCATGTCCAAGCCGTTGGACATCGAGCGGCTTCGCCGGACGGTATCGGCCGCCCTGGCGCAGAAAGACAGCCAGAGCCGCACTCGCCGCCGGAGCATCCGGCTGCGGAGGCTGGCGCGGCACACGAATCTGCAACGCAAGAGCATCACCCGGCAGCTCGAAACCACCTGCGCCGAACTGACGACCGCATACCGCTCGCTGAGTTCGCGGATGGCCCGCCAGCAGATGGTCATCGAGTACCAGAGCGAGCTGATCCAGTCCCGCACTGACGACGACGTCTTCCGCTCGCTGTTCAAGCTCATCGTCGGCCAGAGCGGCGGCGTGTTCGGCGCGGCCATGGTCTGCGACGGATCAGCCGAGTTGCAGATAGCCGGGCGATTTGGCGTGCCCGTGCCCGACGGGTTCAATTTCTGCTCCAAGCTGGCCCGGCCGATCATCGAGGCCGTGCTGGCCGAGCCCGCCTGCCAGGTCATCGACGCCGGCGCCCGCGCCGACGAGTTCGACCCGAGCATCCGCACCTACCTGCCCGGCCTGACGGTGCTGGCCGTGCCGCTGATCCCCGCCGCCGGCGAAATGATCGGCCTGGTGGTCCTCTACCGCAAAGGCGAACAACCCTTCACCGACGACGACATCGCCCTGGCTGAAATGATCGCCCTCCCCACCGCTCTGGCCGTCCGCGGCAACGAGTAACTGGGGGAAAGTCGCGTCAATTCTTCTGTAGATGCAGCCTGAGCATGTTCATCGCCGACAGCGCCGCGCGCAGGCGGACGATCTCCCGCGTGCTGGGGAAGCTCGATCGCGCGTGTTCGGTGCCACCGGCGTGCGCCATGGCGATATGGACCAGTCCCACAGGCTTGTCGGCCGTGCCGCCAGCCGGTCCGGCGACCCCGGTCACCGAAATAGCATAGTCGGCCCCGGTGTGGGCGCGGCAGCCTTGGGCCATCGCCCGGGCGACCGGCTCGCTGACGGCCCCGTGAGCCTTGAGCAGCTCTTCGCTCACGCCCAGCAGCGACATCTTTAACGCGTTGCTGTACGTGATCATTCCGCCGAGGTAGTAGCTGCTCGATCCGGGCACGGCCGTGATCATCTGGCCGATCATGCCCCCGGTGCAGCTCTCGGCTGTTGCGAGCGTCTTGCCCGCCTTGTTGAGCAGGTGTCCGACGATTCCGGCCATGGAGTCTTCGTCTTCGCCGAAGACGATGTCGCCGAGGCGCTGGCGAATCTGCCGGCAGAGCCCGTCCACGCAGGTGCGGCCCCGGTCGGCGTCGGGCGCGCTGGCGGTGATTCGCACGGAGACCAGCCCGGCGGCCACGGTCGTGCCCACCAGCACCGGTCCGTCGCGAGTCATCAGCTCGCCGAGCATTTCGCCGACGGTCGATTCGCCCATGCCGAAGGTGTGAAGCACCTTCTGGACGATCGCGCCACGGCCGCGGGGCAGGCGGGGGGCGATCTGCTGCTCAAACATCCGCTTCATCTCGTGCGGCACGCCGGGCGTGACGTAAACCATTGCCTCGCCCAAGGCCGCGGCGATTCCCGGGGCCGTTCCGGCCGAGTTGGGCAGGACCTGCGCCCCGACGGGCACCATCGCCTGCATGCGGTTAATCGGGGCCATCGTCAGCCCGCGCGAGCGGAAGAAGCCTTCGATCACCGCCAGCGAGGGCGGGTCGACCTGCATGCCGACGCCCATCGCGTCGGCCAGCGCCTGACGCGTGACGTCGTCGGCGGTGGGGCCAAGCCCGCCGCTGACGAGCACGATATCGGCGATGGCCGCGGCGTCGGCGATCGTGCGGGCGATGACGCTCTGGCAGTCGCCGACGGTCCAGTGGGCGATCGTGGCGATGCCGCAGCGGGTGAGCTGGTCGGCCAGGTAGGCGCTGTTGGTATCGACGGTCTTGCCGGAGATGAGTTCGTCGCCGACGGAAATAATTACGGCCTTCATGCCACGTCGTCCTCACGCAGCGCCATGCCGCAGCGGCTGCAGGTCTTGGATTTGCCCTCATCCAGGATCAGGGCCTGGCAGTGCGGGCAGCGGCGGGGGGCGCAAGCGGCGCCATCATCCTCGTCGCCCTCGATGATCCATCGCGCCCGGTAATACATCCCCACGATCAGATACGGGATGGCCGAAAACAGCAGCGTGACGATGAACCAGACAGTGCCGCTCCCGCGGCGCCCCTGGCGGCGAAACTGCACCAGGACGCGAAAGGCCGAGATCAGGTTGAACCCGAACCACACGACCAGGATGACGACTATCTGCTGGGTCTTTGTCCACGCTAGCATGGCCACATGGTACCGCCGGCCTTGAGAATAGGCTAGTGCGCCGGATTACAAATACATGCGGGCGCAGGCTCCACCTTTCAAGCACCAAGACTCAAACAAACTCCAAGTTCAAACGTGTCAGACAGTCAGGTCTTCCGGAAGCAGGCGCGTCGACAGGGCGTAGCGTTCCCAACTCGAGCTGCCGCATTTGGGGCAGCGCCCGCCCGAGGGAACTTTGGCGGGCGTGTATCCACAATAGAAGCACGTCACGAAGACCTTCTTGGGCCCGGCGTCGCTGGGATCGACGCTCGGCTGCGGTTCTTCGAGCGGCTTGGCCGGGATGTTGGGATGCTGCGCCAACTTGCCCGGACGTTTATGTTTTCGCGAGAGATTTCGTGCCATCGGATCGCCACTTCACTGCGGGAAGTATAGTCATCATGCCCGCACTAGTAAGTCGCCTGAAGTGGCGTCGAAGTTCGCGCGATTTGCACATATTCCTGAGCAGATTTCCGTGGATTAAGCACCGCCGCGGGAGATTGAATCAGCCGCTGGCGACGCCGAGGAAATAAAGGCCGCGGGCGTCGTGGGCAGGCCCCAAACGGCGGCTCACGGGGGGGCTGGGGTCCTGCGGTGACGGCTGGAAAGCCTGTGCCACTGCGAGGGTGAAAGCGTATAATGCCCGGCATGATTTTGAAAACCTCACGACTGCTGCTGACGGGATGGCTCGCTGCCGCCGGTCTCCTGGCCGCCGGATGCGACAGTGAACTGGAGAGCGATGCCGTGCACAAGTATCCCGCCGCGCGCATCAGCCCCAAGAACGCCTGGACGATCAAGAGTGACCTGGCCGACGCCGCCGCGGCCATCGATGGCAACTACGCCACCGCTGCCACGTCCAGCGACGTGTACGCCAGCAGCACCATCGTGCTGGATCTGGGCAAGACCTGCATGTTCAATACTGTCGTGATCGAGCACGGCGAGGAGTTGGGGTATTGCCGCCGCCTGACGGTGGCCACCAGCATCGACGGCAAGACCTACACCCAGCGCATGACCGGTCCAGGCAATCGCAAGACGACGATTGTGGCGATTGTTACGCCGGTTCTGGCGCGGTACGTGCAGATCAAGGCCGTCATACCGGGCAACCGCGCCTGGTCCGTCAGCGAGATCGACCTGCAATAATTCAGGGCACCGAGACGAACATGAGCAAATATTGCGTCGGCGTGGATCTGGGCGGCACCTTCATCAAGTTCATCCTGCTCGACAGCGCCATGGGCGCCGGGCAGGTGATGCAACTGCCAACGCCCGCCAGCGGCGGCGGCTCGGCCGTCGCCGACCGCATCGCCGAGGGCGTGCGGAAGATCATCGCCCAGCGAGGCCTGACCAACGGCGACGTCGCGGGCGTGGGGATCGGCTCGCCCGGTCCGCTGAAGATCTCCGAGGGCATCGTCATCGCCACGCCCAACGTGGCGGGCATGGAGAACGTGCCGCTGCGCGACATGGTGTCGGCCGCCACTGGCCTGCCGGCTATTCTGGAAAATGACGCCAACGCGGCGGGCTACGGCGAGTTCATCGCCGGGGCCGGGCGCGGCAGCAGCGACATGGTGCTGCTGACGCTGGGCACCGGCGTCGGCGGCGGCGTCATCATCGACGGCAAAGTGCTCCACGGCAGCCACGAGATGGGCGCCGAGTTGGGGCACATTATCGTGCAGCCCGGCGGCGAAAAGTGCGGCTGCGGGCAGTACGGCTGCCTGGAGCGATACAGCGCCGCGGCCGCCATCGCGCGATACGCGGGCGAACTCATCCGCGGCGGGCGGCAGAGCTCGATGAAGAAGATCCTCGACGCCAACGGGGCGCTGGATTCCAAGGATGTTCACGCGGCGCTGGTGGCCGGCGACGCCGTGGCGGCCGAGGTCTGGGACCGCGGCGCGTACTACCTGGGCCTGGCGTGCGTGAGCCTGTGCCGCATCTTCGACCCGGCCGAGATCGTGCTCTCGGGCGGTCTGGCCAAGGCCGGCGAGGATCTGCGCCGCCCTGTCGAGACGTACCTGCACAAATTCCATTGGCCCATAACCGAGGTGAAGACCGCCCTGACCATCGCCACGCTGGGAAACGACGCCGGCGCGATCGGCGCGGCAGGGCTGGCCTGGCAGGCGATGGGAAACCGATAAGTAGCATGGGCGTCTCGCCCAGGCTCTTGTCGTGGCATGGGCGTCCCGCCCATGCTCTTGGCGGATCAAGAAAGATTGCATGGCCGAGACGGCCATGCCACGCACGGGCGAGACGCCCGCGCCACGAGAACCAAAGGTGCAGCGATGAAGCACTATTATCCCAATTTCGAGCAGTTCCGTATCCTTTGCGACAAGGGCAACACGATCCCCGTCTACCGGCAGCTCCTGGCCGACGCCCTGACGCCCGTGATGGCGTATCACCGCCTGGCCTGCCCGAGCGGGTTCGCCCCGGCGGGGCACGCCTTCCTGCTCGAGAGCGTCGTCGGCGGCGAGCGCGTCGCGCGATATTCGTTCGTGGCGGCCGACCCCGAGTCCACCTTCACCGCGCGCGGCCACAGCGTGCGGATCAGCAGCGACGAGGGCGTTGAAGAAGTCGAGAGCAGCGACCCGCTGGTCGAGCTGGCCGGCATGCTCGCGCCGTATTCGCCGGTTCACCTGAGCGGTCTGCCGCGATTCACCGGCGGCGTGGTCGGCTACGCCGCCTACGACATGGTGCGCTACTACGAGGAGCTGGGCGAGGGCCCGCGCGACGACCGCAACCTGCCGGACCTGGCGTTCGGCCTCTACCGCACGATGGTGATCTTCGACCACGTGTCCAAGACCATCAAGGTCGTCGCCAACGCCCACGTCAAGGACGACCCGGGCGAGGCGTACAGCCAGGCCATCGAGTCTATCGAACGCACGATCGTGCGCCTCTGCGAGGGGGCGGCCCAGCCGGTGGGCGAGTTCTCGCTCGAGGGCCTGCCGCAGAAGCCCTTCAAGAGCAACATGACCAAGAGCGACTACATCGGCGTCGTCAACGCGTGCAAGGAATACATCCGCGCCGGCGACATCTTCCAGGTCGTGCCCTCGCAGCGCTTGACCGTCGAGACGTCGGCTGACCCGTTCAGCATTTACCGCGCCCTGCGCGTGGTGAACCCTTCGCCGTTCATGTTCCTGCTGCGCATGCCGGAGTTGACGCTGGTGGGCAGCAGCCCGGAAATACTCTGCCGCGTCGAGGACGGCGTGGTGACCAACCGTCCCTTGGCCGGCACGCGACCGCGCGGGGCCACCGACGAGGAAGACAAGGCCCTCGAGGCCGAACTGCTGGCTGACCCCAAGGAACGCGCCGAGCACATCATGCTGGTGGACCTCGCCCGCAACGACGTCGGCCGCGTCGCCGAGCCCAAGAGCATCGAGCTGGCCGACCTGATGTCCGTCGAGCGGTACAGCCACGTGATGCACATCGTCTCGGACGTGAAGGGGCGCCTGGCCGAGGGCAAGACGGCCTTCGATGCCCTGCGGGCGGCCCTGCCGGTAGGGACGGTCTCGGGGGCGCCCAAGATCCGCGCGATGGAGATCATCGACGAGTTCGAGCCCACGCGCCGCGGCCCATACGCCGGGGCCGTCGGCTACGTCGACTTCGGCGGCAACATGGACACCTGCATCGCCCTTCGCACGATGGTCGCCTGCAACGGCAAAGTGTACCTCCAGGCCGGCGGCGGGATCGTCGCGGACTCGGTCCCCGAGACCGAGTACCAGGAAACGATCAACAAGGCCAAGGCCCTGCTGCGGGCCATCGAGATCGCCGAAACAGGGTTCGGGGAATGACGGCGGGATGGATGGATTGTTTGGTTAGCGGCGGGGCTCTCGTCGTGCCGTAGCCTTGGCGAAGGCGGATGCTCCGCCGGTTTTCGGGGTGGGGGCAACAACCACGTCGAGCAAATCGCAGATCCCCTGGGAGCTCGAGCGCTAACGACGCTTGAAAATGACTGTTGTTAAAAGTTGCAGCACCAGCACAGCCAGGACAGTCCCGTGTAGATCGGCTAGCCAGTCCATCACGTCGGCGCTGCGGCCGAAGTACGGCTGCGTCAACTCGTCGAAGACGCCGTAGAGTGCCATGACAGTGATCATGATGATCGCCCGCCGCAGGGATCGCACGCCGTAGGCGGCCAGCAGCGCGCCGAAGGCCAAGGCGATGAGAAAATATCCGGTAACGTGAAGCACCTTGTCGCCGACTTCCATATGCGGGATGTCGCGAGGGGGCAGGTGCGTGATGATCCAGGCCGCGGTCCATCCGCCCGCACAGATCGCCAACAGGAGCATTCGCCAGGGGTGGCGTGTCATGGCTGGTCGGTTTCAATCGCCGTATCGGCGGCCGCAGTGGCTTGTTTGCGGGCGGTCTCGGCGGCGGCGTGGGCCTGGTCTTCCTGGCGGCGGAGCTGGTCCCACTCGACGAACTCACCGGCCAGGGCGGCATAGTCGGCGGCGCCGTGCGAGGCGGGTTCGTACTGGAAGATGGTCTGTCCGAACGAGGGGCTCTCGGCCAGTTTGATGTTGCGGCGGATGATGCTCTTGAAGATGCGTGCGTTTGACCATGGGCTGTCGGTGCCCTTGGCGGTGGCGAAAAACGCCTCCAGGTCGGCGACGACCTCGCCGGCCAGGCGGGTGTTGGCCTCGTACATGCACAGGATCACGCCGGCGACGCGCAGCCGCGGATTGATCCGGTGCTGCACCAGCGAGATGGTTTCGAGCAGTTTGCCCAGCCCCTGAAGGGCCAGGAAGTGCGGCTGCAGCGGGATGATGACCTCGTCGGCCGCGGCCAGGGCGTTGAGCGTGAGCAGGCCCAGGCTGGGCGGGCAATCGATGAGCACAAACTCCCAGTCCGCGGCGGCGGTGGCGGCGAGCTCCTTGCGCAGGATCTGCTCGCGTCCGGCCACGCCCGCCAGTTCCATTTCGGCGGCCGCCAGGTCGATGACGGCCGGGGCCATCCAGAGGCGGTCGGCGGCCTTGACCGCCACGGCGTCCATGGATGCCTGCTGCGTCAGAAGGTCGTAGGTCGAGGGACCGGCCGGCGGCTCGGGGCACAGGTGCAGGGTCATGTGGGCCTGGGGGTCCAGGTCGATAAGGCAGACGCTGCGACCGGCCGCGGCCAGGGCGGCGCCGAGGTTGACCACGGAGGTGGTTTTGCCCACGCCGCCCTTCTGGTTGATCATGGCGATGACTTTCACGGTGTGCATTATAAAGTCGCGCCGCGACACTGCAATGGCGGGCTAGGATACTGCGATGGTGTTGAGGATCAGATTACCTGCCGAGGTCGCTGATTTTGCATTTCGGGCGATGTAGTGGTATTCTCTTGGGATGCGAAAAGCACTGACTTTGCTGATGGGCCTGTCGCTGACGGTAGTGGCCGGCTGCCCGGTTCCCCAAGACCAGAACACGCCGGTGCCCCAGAAGCTCGAGCGCGACCCGGTGACCGGGCGCGGGTACTGGATCTACGTTCCCAGCACGTACACGCCCGAACGGCCGGCGCCGCTGATCGTCACCTGCCACGGGACGCCGCCGTTCGACGTTTCGGAGATGCACATCCGCGAGTGGAAGATGCTCGGCGAGCGCAACGGGTGCATCATTCTGGCGCCGGCCCTGGAGGGCACTGACGGCATTCTTGGCGACGGTCCGCTGGGGAGCATGGAGACGTGCGAGCGGTTCATCCTCTCGCTGGTGAGCATGGCGGGGTACCGCTATAACATCGATCGCGCGAACATCATGATCACGGGCTTTTCGGGCGGGGGGTTCCCGGCGTACTTCGTGGGGCTGCGGCACCCGGAGGTCTTCAGCGTGGTGGTGGCCCGCAACTGCAACTTCAGCGAGAGCAACCTGCACGACTGGTACCCGATGGACGCCGTGCAGACGCCCGTGATGGTGTACTGGGGCGAGAACGACCCGTTGACGATCATCCTCCAGTCGCGCAACGCCGTGAACTATCTGCGATCGCGCGGATTCAACGTCGAAACCGCCGTCGTCCCCGGCGCCGGACACGACCGCCACCCCGAGTTCGCCATGGCGTTCATGATCAAGAACCGCCGCACGCCGCGCCCGTCGCTGCCTGTCAAGACCGTCAATCTGCTCAGGACGACGACCGTCGAGTGAACCGTCATGCCGCCTTGCGCCGAGCCAGGGCGGGCGTTTCGTCTTGCACGCCGAGCGTCTGCGGCGCGCGCCCGGGATGAACGGCCGTGTACACGCCTTTCTCGATCACCAGCGCCGAGGGCTCGCCCTTGAGGCTGGGGGTCATCGCCGAGTCGATCAGGATCACGCGACCCTGGCCGAACGTGGCGATGCCCTTGGTCGTGTGGCCGATCACCGCGTGCTCAACGCCCAGGGCCGTGAAGACGCCGGCGCATTTTGCGGCCACTGCCGCGGCGTCAGGGCTCACCCATCCGCGATACCACAGCGGTCCGCCGCGCCCCAGCAGCCCGCCCAGCGACCAGCCGCCGTCGATGCCCGTGCGGATGCCGTCGTTCAGTTCGTCCAGGGAGCGCGAGGCATATTTCTCCGGCACGCCGGCATGCAGGAACAGCACGTCGTTGATCTTGATGATGGCGTTGCGGCTGCGAAGCCAGCGGCCGTAGTCGCCCTCAGAGCTCAGCGCGCGGGCGTAGGCGCCCCGCCCGCCGAAGGAGGCGAAGTCCGCGGGCGTGGTATAGAAGTAAACCTTCTGCATGACCATGACCTCGTGGTTGCCCAGGAGCTGGTGCACCATCCCGCCGGCCGCGGCGGCCTGGACTTCGAGCTTCATCATCAGGTCCATGCACCGGCGAGAGTGCTCGCCGCGGTCGACGATGTCCCCCGTCTGCACCAGGTGCGTCTTGCCGGCGATCCAGTTGCCGTGCGAGTCGATGACGCTCGCGGCCAGCAGCGCGCTGAAAAATTCGTCATACGCCCCATGCACGTCGCCGACGGCGACGATGCGTTCGACGCCCGACCAGGTGTTGGGGACGGTGGCCGGGGCCTGGGCGAAGGTGGGCGATGCGGCGGTCAGAAGAATCAGCGCCGTCAGGGCGAGGGTAATGCGTCTCACGATGTACATCTCCAGGAAAGCAGGATCCCGGCTTAGGAAGGACCCTTACTGTAGCCCGGCCGAGGGGCGTCGCGAAACCTTTTTGACAAGCCGGATGCATGGCCGCCATGCTGCTCACGGGCGAGCCGCCCGTGCTACGGCGATCTCCCGCCCTATGCCGCTTTGCGCTGGAGCTTCTTTGCCGGGTCGTATTTGACGTCCAGAAGCTCGGCGGGCTTGCCCGGAATGATCGCGGTGAATGTTCCCTTCTCTATCACCAAGGCCGAGGCGTTGCCCTTGTAGACGGCCGACATGCCCGAGTCGATGCAGATCACGCGCCCCTCGCCGAAGGCCTTGATGCCTGCCACGGTGTGCCCGACGACCGCGTGCGCCACGCCATACTTGGCGAAGGCGGCGTCGCAGGCCTCGGCGACCACGGCGGGATCCTCGTCGACATAGTTGCGATACCACAGCGGTCCGCCGCTTCTGAGCAGGCCTTTGAGCGAGCGGTCGCCGGATAGGGCCTTGCGGACGTTGTCGTTGATCTCGTCCAGCGTGAGGTTCGCCATCGCCGGCGGCAGGCCGGCGTGGATGTACATTACGTCGTTGATCTTGATGACGGTGTTGTGCGTGCGCAGCCAGCGGCCGTACTGCCCCTCGGGACCCATGGCCTTGAGATATTGCTCGCGCCCGCCGAAGGCCTCGTCTTCGCCGGGCGAGATGAAGCGGTAGTCGCCGGTCATGACCATGGCCTCGTGGTTGCCCAGCAGGGCGTGAACCATGCCGCCGGCGGCCGCGGCCTGCTTCTCGAGCTTCATCAGCAGGTCCATGGCCTTGCGCGACTCGTCGCCGCGGTCGAGAATGTCGCCCGTCTGAACCAGGTGCGTCTTGCCGGCGATCCAGTTTTCCTTCTCGTCGATGACGGCGGCGGCTTTGAGCGAGGCGACGAACTGCTTGCAGTCGCCATGTACGTCGCCGATGGCCACGACGCGTTCGACGCCCGTCCAGATGTTAAGGATCTTCGATGGTGCCCCCTGACCGGCCGACATTCCGGCCAGGGCGAGGGTGCAGACGAGCGTCAGGAGTTTGCGTTGCTTCACGGGTGAGTCTCCGATTCAGTGCGGGCATTATACTCTCCAGTGCCCAGGGGCGACAGGTTCAAGACGGCGTGCCCTAGAATGAAGACATAGGGGCGAGCAGGCCATGACACATGACGACATAGAGAAGGGCTTGAGCGGCGCGTCTCCGCTGCAGCATTGCCTCTACGGAATCATAGAGGAAATAAGGGATCTGGCGATCCTGATTCTCGATGCCGATGGATTCATCTCGGGCTGGAATCATGGCACGGAACTGCTTGACGAGTGGCAAGACGATTTGCGAGGTCGCCATGTCGCGAGTTTTTACACGCCTCAGGACATCGAGGCCGGCAAGCCCCACAAGGATATCGAGATCGCCCTGCACGACGGGCAGTACTGCAGCGAAGGCTACTGCATGCGGCGTGGCGGCGAGAGGTTCTGGGCGGAATTGCGGCTGATAACCCTGCGCGGCGCGGCGGGCGAACTGGGCGGGTTTATCGCCGTCATCGCCGACCTGACCGCGCGCAGGAAGACGCAGCAGGACTGCGAATCGCTGATGCAGGAGAAGTCATGGTATCAGGATCTGTCCGAGCGGCTCCGTGCCAGCGAAGAGCGCCTGACCGCCGCGACGCGCGAGACGGGGGTAGGCATCTTCGACTGGAACATGGTGACGGGCATGTCGCTGTGGAGCGAGGAGTTCGAGAAACTCTTTGGATTCGATACCAGTTCCGCCCCGCCCGCCGAGATGGTGCTGCGAAGCCGCGACCACTGGGCCGAACGCATTCACCCCGACGACGTGCCGGGCTTCTGGGCCGAACTGGCGCACGCCAAGGCCAATCACGTGATGGCCGAAAAGGACTTCAGGGTGATCTGGCCCGATGGGGGCGTTCACTGGCTCAACGCGAGGGGACGCTATTTCTACGACCAGCAGGGCCAGCCCGTCCGACTGCTGGGAACAGCCAGGGAGATCACGGAAAGAAAGCTCATCGAGCAACAGCTCATGCGGACGGCCGACGAGCTGGCCCGCTCGAACGCGGACCTGGAGCAATTCGCCCACGTCGCCAGCCACGACCTGAAGGAACCGCTGGCCGTGATTCAACTCTATCTGACTCTCCTGGAGAAAAAGACTCCGGCCGGCGCGGAGTTGCAGGGCCAGCAGTTCATCGAGCACGCCGCCCAGGCGGTTCATCGCATGAGCAAGCTCATCAGCGATCTGCTGGCCTACTCGCGCGTCGGCCGCGCCGGCGATACCTTTGAACTGACCGACCTGAACGCGGTGCTGGGCGAGGTGCTGCAGAACCTTGAGGCCGCCATCGAGGCCGAGCACGCGGTTATTACGCGGCGCGAGTCGCTTCCGTCGGTCCTGGTGGAAAGGCCGCTGGTGGCGCAACTCCTGCAGAATCTCATCGGCAACGCCATCAAGTACCACGCCGACGGCTGCCAGCCGCACATTGAGATCGGCGCCAGGCGGCAGGAAAGGGCCTGGCTCTTCTGGGTGAAGGACGACGGGATCGGGATCGATCCGCAGGATCGCGATCGGATCTTCATGATCTTTCATCGCGTCCAGACGCAGCGGCAATCGCAGGGAACGGGCATCGGCCTGGCGATATGCAAGAAAATCGCCGAACACCACTACGGGCGCATCTGGGTAGAGTCGCAACCGGGGCAGGGGGCAACGTTCTACTTCACGATTCCCGACCGCTGATGTAGCGGCTAGCGTTTGTTTTCGGCCGCGCCGGCGGGCTTGCCGGTGGCAAGGTTCACGATCTGGTGGTCGGGGCTTTGCTTGCTGACGACAACGGTGCCGGTGCGACCGGCGGCCTGCCAGACGTAGTCGGCGGGCATATCGGAGGGATTGGTCGTCACGGTGAAACTGGCGGTGCCGTGGCTGGCGACGGGCAGAACCGGCGGCGTCGGCTCGATTTTGCCCGGACCGCGGAGGGCGACCTCGCTGTCGGACCCGGTGTCGTTGACGAACATGATGGTCGAGGTTTTGCAGCCGCCCAAAATCATCGCCAGGCCGGCCAGCACCGCCAGAGACAGCACGCGAGCGTTCATTCGAGTTCTCCTGTCATGCGGGTGAATTGTAGTCGGACGACAAAGGCCGCCCCAGGCCCGGATCGCAAATGTCTTTGCGGTCCGGGCCTGGCGGATCGGCACGTTACTTCAGACCAAAGGGCTGGGCGTCAAGGTTCCACTGCGGCGCGATCTTGATGCCCAGGAACGCCAGCGCCGTCGGCGCTGCGGCCGTGATTCCAGGACCGGGCGAGACTTCGCCCTTCTTGGCTGCCGCGCCGCTGACAATGATGAGGGCCTTGCGCTCCTGGGGGCTGTCGCCGCCATGGACGCCGCCGGGACCCTTGGGGTCTTTCGTCCCGCCGTGATCGGTCACGGCGATGATCAGCCACTCTTCGTTGGCGTAGGTCTTGCGGGCCTTGACGGCGGCCACAAGCTCGCCGACGTGCTTGTCGACCTGCTCGATGGCTTCGATGTACTTGGGAATCTTGGGACCGTAATTGTTCCCATGCCCGGCGCCGTCGACTTCATCAAGCTGCAGGAACATCAACGTCGGCGTATTCTCGGCCAGTTCCTTCTTGGCCAGTTCAACAACCTTGGCATCGCCTTCGCCGCGGGCCTTGAACGTCGCGCCCGGCGCCATCACCTGCGTGATGATCGGCCAGTTCGAGATGCACACGCTGCGGGCTGTGGGCTCGTGCGACTTGAGCCGCTGGAAAATGTTGGGATAGCTGACGTAGTCGGCTGGCACCGGTTGGCCTCGGAGCATCCGCGCGCCCTTGTGCTTGTTGGCCCAGACGCCCGTGAGAATGCTGTTCCAACTGGCCAGGCTGGCGGTGTTCTGGCGCGAGGGCGTTCCCAGCACGCCGCCGGCGAAGGCGTCCCAGCTTACCGCGCCATCGGCGGCCAGCGCCTTGAGGTTTGGCGCCTTGGCGGCCTTGACGGCGTCGGGCATGGCCCCGTCGATTCCAATGATCAGCACGTGCTTGGTCTTGTCGGCCAAGGCAGCGCCCGGCGAGAACGATACGACCAGAGCGGCGACAACCCCAATAACAACCCCATGCAACAATTTACCGGCAAACATCTCAGTGGTTCCTTTCTTTCCGGGTGCCCCGGAGTATAATCCCCGTGCTTCGCGTTAACCTTATACGCCAGTTTCGGGAAATTCACAACTTCCTGATGTAACACGCCAACGACGCCAAGAGTATCGCGACTTGCTAAGAATGGAGACAGCCATGAGCAAAAGCAGGAAATCCGCTGATCTGACGACAGCCCCCGACGGGCGTTGGTTTCAGCAGTCCAAGTTCGCCATGTTCGTACACTGGGGCCCGTACGCCCAAGCCGGCGGCGTCTGGAACGGCAAACGCTATCACGGCATCGGCGAGTGGCTCATGTGCCGCGCGCAGATCCCCGCGGCGGACTACGCCGCCATGGCCGCCACCTTCAACCCCCGCAAGTTCTCCGCCGACCGCTGGGCGGCGCTGGCGGCCGAGGCGGGCATGAAGTACATCGTCATCACCGCAAAGCATCACGACGGGTTCGCGATGTTCAAGTCCGGCGCCAGCACGTACAACATCGCCGACTACACGCCCTTCAAGCGCGACCCGCTGGCCGAGCTGGCCAAGGCCTGCCCCAAGCACGGGCTGAAGCTGGGCTTCTACTACTCGCAGTTCCAAGACTGGCACGCCATCGGCGGCGGGGGCAACGGATGGGACCCGGCCGTGAAAGGCGACTTTGCCGAATACTTCAACGGCAAGTGCGTCCCGCAGGTGGAAGAGCTGATGCGCAACTACGGCGACGTGGCGCTGATCTGGTTCGACACCCCCGGGCCGATCTCGCGCGAAGACTCGCTGCGCCTGGTGCATACGGTGCGCCGCCTTCAGCCGGGGTGCCTGATCAACAGCCGCATCGGCAACGGTGTGGGCGACTACGACTCCCTCGGCGACCAGGAGATTCCCCTGGAAGCACACGGCGGGCTGTGGGAGTCGATCGACACGCACAACGACACGTGGGGCTTCGTCCAGCACGACCACAACTGGAAGAGCTCGCGCGAGCTGGTGCGGCGGCTGGTGAAGGTCGTCGCCAAGGGCGGCAATTACATGCTCAACATCGGGCCAAACGGCCTGGGCGAGATTCCCGCCGCCTCGGCGGCGATCCTGCGCGAGGTGGGCGTCTGGACCAAGCGCAACGCTGCGGCGATTTACGACGCCGCGCCCTCGCCGCTGCCGACGATGCCCTGGGGCGAATGCACCGCCTCGCGCGACGGGAAGAAGCTCTACCTGCACGTGTTGGACTATCCCTGCGACGCGAAGCTGACGCTGGCTGGCCTCAAGGGAACGATCAAGCGCGCGGCGGTCCTCGGCCGCGGCGCCAAGACGCTCAAAGTATCGAAGAACGCCGGCGCGACGACCATCGCTCTGCCGCACCAGCCGCCGGCCGAGCCGACGGTGATCGTGCTGGATGTGGCCGGCAAAATGTCTGCCGACAAAATGCAGACCGTCCTGCCGGGCCTGCGGAACGACTTTGATCCGCCCTTTGCCAAGCTAACCGCCTGCAAGGCCAGCAAGAATAGCTGGATGGAAAAGTTCGGCGACTGGAAGCACGCCGACTGCATCGTCGACTGGCAGGGCCCGAGCAGCAGTGCCTCGTGGACCTTCAAGACTCCCCAGGCCGGGCGGTATTACCTGGAACTGGACTATTCCGCCAAGCTTGAGGCCGACGGCATCGAGGGCGTCGTCAGCGTGGGCAAAATCGAGATTCCCTTCCCCGCCCTGGACACCGGCCAGCGCGACGCCGGCGTGCCCGATCACGGCCTCTGGCCGCTCTACCGCAAGTACAACTGCGGCGTAGTCGAACTGCCCAAGGCCGGCCGATACACGCTGACGATCCGCCCGACGAAGGAAACCCCCAACGGCTGGATCATGCTCAAGACCGTCACGCTGGCGCCGGTGCCGACAGTGCGATAGTAGTGCCGTAGCATGGGCGTCTCGCCCGTGCCTGCGGTGCGGTAATGTTTGGAGTGCGGCAGCCGTAGCTGCCGCTTTGGAAGTTTTTCGGGCGACGCCGGGCCTCCCGCCCGTGCAGGCCCTCAACGCCAGGCAGAGGGACGGGGGGAGAGCGGGATTACGCAGATTAAGAGGATTAAGAGGATTGCAAAGAAGATCAGGTGGAACACAACGGTTCTATGGAGTGCGGCAGCCTTAGCTGCCGCTTTGGAAGTTTTTCCCAAGCCCCTCCAAGCCCGCAATACAGGCCGACCGCTGGGGCCTGCAGGATTCGGTAACGAGTCCCCGGATAGCGCGATCCCCAAGCCCGCGGAGCGGGCGCCTGATAGTAGCCCCGGGTGGAGCCGAAGGCGCAGCCCGGGGTAGCCGGTCCCCTCGCGTCCGAGCCCCCGGACGGGGGCGACTGAAGAACCGGGCCGCATCGCATAGGGCGGCTGTGTTATTGCCGCCGAACGGTCCGCGAACTCAGCCATTCACCATCATCTCACGCCCACCACTTCACACAACAAATGTACCCGACCCCTTTACTTCCTACCCGACCCCTTTACTCCCAGACGGGTGTCGCGCACAACTCCGCTGTGCGTGTCGCAGGTCCGGCCAGGGGGATATCGTTGACGGATCGGGTTTGGGCGGCGTAATGTGGTTGGGAACCGCTGCCAGCAAGATCTAGAGGCCGCACATGACGAATCTTACCAGCGTACAGGAGAGGCTGAGGGAGGGCTTTGGCGTGGTGACGGGGGAGGGCGCGCCGCGGCGGTTGTCGGAGCCGACGCGTGCGCTTGCGGCGCGCTACCTGTCCGGCGAGTTCGGCCAGGCGATGCGGGCGGCGGATTTCCGGCTCGACGAGGCGGCCGCGACGTCGCTGACGGCCAACATGCTGTACGCGCAGACGGTGATGCTCATCGCGCAAAACGCGCCGCTTCGCATCTTGCCCCAGGAACGGCTCGTCGGCGCGGCGACGCTTATCGAGGCCGCGCAGCATCGGCTGCCGGCGTCGGATATGGGCAGCACCAGTCACACCACCATCGGCTTTGAGAGGGTTCTGGCCGGCGGCTATCGCGCTTTGCGGGCCCAGATCGCCGCTCGCCGGGCGCGGGGCGGCCTGGACGAAGCCGGGGCCGATCTGCTCGATGCGATGGAACTGTGCCTCGACGCCGCGGCCGTCTGGCACCGGCGACACATGGATCGGCTGGCTGAACTTGCGGCCGACTCGGGAGGTGCGCAGCGGGAACATTTTGCGGCCCTGCGCGACACGCTGGCGGGCGTTCCGGAGAACTCGCCGGCGGACTTCCGCCAGGCGGTGCAGTCGCTGTGGTTCATGTGGGAGTTCCAGCGGCTCTGCGGGAACTGGTCGGGGCTGGGGCGCGTCGACGCGATGCTCGGCCCGTACCTCGCGCGGGATCTGGCGGCCGGGCGGATCACGCTCGACGAGGCCCGCGAGTTCATCGCCCGCTTCTGGATCAAGGGCTGCGAGTGGATCGACGGGCGCGGCCGCGGCAGCGGCGACGCACAGTTCTACCAGAACGTCATCCTCGCAGGGGTGGACGCCCACGGCAATGAGGTCGCCAACGACGTGACCTGGCTGGTGCTGGACGTGGTGGAGTCGCTGCACATCAGCGACTTTCCCATCGCCGTCCGCGTCAGCAACAGGACCCCGGAGCGATTGTGGCGGCGGATCGCCGAGGTTCAGCGGTTCGGCGGCGGCATCG
The DNA here is from genome assembly GCA_039683615.1 of Phycisphaerae bacterium. Lineage (GTDB taxonomy): Bacteria > Planctomycetota > Phycisphaerae > SM23-33 > SM23-33 > JAJFUU01. The sequence goes on along the minus strand of JBDKRA010000048.1, from coordinate 90,553 downwards.
TGTCGCTCTACAACGAAGACCTCGTCGTGCGGGCCTTGACGCGAGCGGGCTACCCCCAGGCCGATGCACGCACCTTCACCAACGACGGCTGCTGGGAAGTGCTCATCCCCGGCAAGACGGCCTTTACATATTGCCCGTTCGACGTTCTGCAGACGCTTCAGGGCGCGATGGGGCTCGCGGCCGACAGGCCGGGCGAGGATTTCGGCGACTTCGAGTCGCTCTACGCGGCGTTTCGCGCACGCCTGGCCGGCGAGGTCGGTCAGATCATCGACGGGACAGCCGGCGCGTTTCGCTCAGGGCCGCCGGCGCCGCTGCTGTCGCTGTTCGTCGACGACTGCATCGAGCGGGCGCGCGGCTACCACGACCGCGGAGCGCGGTACAGCGTGGCGGCCGTTCACGCCGGCGGACTGCCAGACGCGGCCAACAGCCTGTACGCCATCGACAAGATCGTCTACCGGGAGCATGAGCGAACGCTGGGCCAGATGGTGGACATTCTTCGACGCGACTGGGCCGGCGAGGAAGCCCTGCGCCAGTCCATCGAGAAGCGGCTGGTGCTCTATGGCAACGATAACCCCGAGGCCGACGCGATGGTTCGGCGGGTTTTCGACGACTTCGTGGCGATTGTCGCCGCCGGCCGACGCGATGACGGGGTCGCCCACCCGGCCGGGATCAGCACGTTCGGCCGCGAGATCGGCTGGCGCGACGGGCGATTTGCGACGGCCTTCGGGCGGCACAAGGGGGACATTCTGGCCACGAACATGGCCCCGACGCCCGGCACGGACACGTCGGGTCCGACGGCCGTCGTCAAGTCGTACTGCTCGATGGACTTTGAGAAGCTCACCAACGGAACGCCGTTGGAGTTGAAGTTCCTGCCGGCGACGCTGTCCGGCCAGAGCGGGCTGGCCGCCCTGGTGGCTCTGCTCAAGACGTTCGTGCGGCTGGGCGGCTGGTACCTGCAGGTGGACTCGGTCGACTCGCAACTCCTTCGCGACGCCCAGCGGCATCCGGAACGATACCCCAACCTCGTCGTGCGGATTTCCGGATGGTCGGCCAGGTTCGCGACCCTGTCAAAGGAGTGGCAGGACATGATCATCAACCGCACCGAACAGGCCGCGAGATAGCCGCCGGAGCACTCCCGGGGGGTTTGCAGTGTCGGACCGATGAATCGACCTGCTGGCCCCCGTGCCGTCAGTGGCATAGTTGTGCCATAGGATGGGCACCTTGCCCATAAGTAGTACGGGCGCCCCGCCCGTGCAGGGCCACAACGCCAGGAGAGACGGAGGGAGAGCGGGATTACGCAGATTAAAAGGATTAAGAGGATTGGGAAGAAAGATCAGGAGGAGCATAGCGGGGCGAGCTTGCTCGATGGGGTTTCATCTCTGATGGCCGGAGCAGAGATAGAACCGCTTGATCAGGCTCGATCTCTAACGTAGAAATCCCTTAAACGTTTTCTTAATCCTCTTAATCCGTTTCTCATCCCCCAAATCCCGCTCTCTCCATCCCCGGCGTTGCGTTTGAGATGTTAATTCGCCCGGTGTCCTCGGGAGTTCCGGGGACGTCATACTTATCTCGATGGTTTGCTCGCATGCTTGGTTCCGGGGACACCAGACGTCATTAGAAAAAGTAGTCGCGGTTTCAGATGACAAGGCGTTCTCAATCCGGCAGCGAGTACTGCGGGATCTTCATCTGCTGGCCGTCCTTCATTGCCGACTGGTGGGCGACGATCCCGCAGACGGTCATGTTCAACGCCTGCGCCACGTCCACCAGCGGGCGGCGGTTGGTGAGAATCGCCTCGACATACTCATTGGTGAGGTAACCGTGCGAGCCGCCGTGCCCGCCGGCGGCCAACCCGGGCGGCAGCGGCGGCCGCGGGATCAGCGGCGCAGGCTCGCCGGCGCCCTCGGCGTAGAAGCTGCCGTCGAATGACCCTTTTTCCGCGCGGAGTCGCCCCTGCTCCCCGCCGCGGCCGGGCGTGTCCCAACTCACGGCCATCCGCGCCGTGCCGCCCTCGCTCGTTCGCAACAGGGCAACCTCCGTGCCGAAGGGATTTCCGAAGGCGTTATTCTCCGCCTTGAGGTGGTCGATGGAACTGCGTGTGCCCAGGCAGGAGACCTCGGTGAAGCTGCCACCGGTGACGCCGACGTAGTACGCCGACGCGTGCGTGATGTACCACTGCGGTGGCAGGCCCGTCCGCCACGCCCCGTGGGCCGCCAGCGGCGTGGGAAAATAGTGCCAGTACTCCCCCTCGGTGTAGATCACGCGCCCCAGGTTCCCGCGCCGGTACATCTGCCGCGCCGAATGAACGTCCTGGTGGTAGCAGGAGGTCTCGAACATCATGTACGTGCATCCGGAAGCCTTGACCGCTTCAAAGAGCGCGTCGGCGTCGGCCAGCGACCCGAAGACCGCCGGCACGGCCGAGGCCACGTGCTTGCCCGCCTTGAGCGCCGCGATGGCCAGCCGCGCGTGGCTGGGGGCGTCGGTGGCAACGAAGACGGCCTCGATCGAGTCATCTTCGATCAGCTCTTCGCACGAGGCGTAAGTTTTTTCGCAGCGGCAGGCGTTGGCCAGGGCGGCTCGCTGGTCGGCGTCCAGGTCGGCCACCGCCGCGACGCTCACGTTGGGATGGTCCTGGAACCCGAAGGCCGCCCCGAAGGCACAGACGCCGTAGCCGGCGATGCCGACGCGGAGCCTGCGGTCGCTGACGGGTTGCCATTGCCCGGCGGCCTGTACATCCGTCGGCGCCTGCTCAAATCCCTGGATCGCGGGGCTCCGGGAAGCGGTCCGGCGGCCCGCCTTAGCCTCTTGTGCGCTCATGGTAGTCCTCTTTGGGGGCTCCAGCAAAACGTCATTGGGCCTGCCGGTATTCTCACCCCGCTGCAGCGTCTGGACAAGAGTGCTCGGGAAGGAAAAGCCTTGCCACAGAGATCACGAAGACCACAAAGGGAAAAAACAAGACTCGTTTCTTTGTGTCCTTTGTGGCAAAGTTGTTGGCGAGATGCCTATTGCACAGGGGATGAGTTTCCTGATCGAGCAGACGCGGCCGCCGGCGGCGCTGCGGGGGCGTTTCGGAAGGCGGGGACGCCATGCTGTCGGTGCTGCGATACGCTGATCAATTCTCCATTTGGGGACGGGAGGGAAGCATCTTGATGATTTGCGGAAGAACCGCCTGTAGAAACATGAGGTCGGACGAGTCCTTTCCGGCTTCGGTGCCGTCCGGATAGGCGGAAACCAGGATGCGCGCAACGTACCGGGTCTTGGGCGCCAACGACCAAAAGCGTTTCCTGGCCTGCTCGGGCATCAGGAACTGACCGTTAACGCACGTCATGTAGTAATCGGACGAGCTCCAACTTTGAGGTCCATTCTGGAACTTCTTCTTGATATAAGGGATGTTGACTGCTGCGCCTGATTCGGCTCTGGCAAGTTCAAGCGTGCCGGCGGCCTCTCCAATCAATTCTCTCTCGATAATGCCCCGCACTTCGCTGGAAGAAGCAAAACAGAACCCCCGGGCAGTTGGGCAATACAGGATCTTGACCATCCAGGCCCGTTCATGGCCGCTCTCGCTTTTCCGTGCATAAACCCAACTTCCAAACCACGTGCTTTTGCGGTTCAGCCGCAAAACATCATCCTCCGCTCTCAAACCAAACAAGAGGGCGATATCCTGGCGATTAAGCCTCCAGGAAGCCCCCAGGTCCTGTCGCGAATAAACGTCCTTTATGGTTTCGGGAAAGCTTATCAATTCAAAGTTCTCCGCTGCTTGCACTGCCTGGGGCCACAGCGGTGCAGGAGGATCCTGGAGAGAGGGAGCTGCAGCGAAGCAGACGGCGCAGAAAACGGCAACGCCGGCGGCAAAAGCGGAGGGCAAAACCGGCCAGCGTCCCCGCCGCCGCAACGATACGATGCAGTGCCACACGATCATGCCGGCCCCGATGAAGAAGGGAACCATCCACAGCGAATTGAAGGCCAAGTCGGTCGCGATGGGTATTTGAAATTCCTCGTATGGGAACGCTGCCCAAAGGCCCGTAGTCACGGCGGCCAGCAGAATGAAGACAAAACCCACCCAAAGACTGGTGTGCGTGTCACGCCACAGAAGCCTTTGAGCAACTTGCGCAGTGACTGCGGCGGCTTTCCTGGCAACAGTGACTTCATCGTTGCTCGCCAGCACCGTCAGCATGAATATGCAGGCGCCGCTCTGGGGTCCCAGGCACAACAGCCCAGGAATCCAGAGCAATCTTGCCGCAAGGGTAGATCGCAGCGAGGCAAGAATGGTCATTGCCATCAAGACCCCAGCGGGAAACACCTGATAGATCCATTGCCATTGCACGACTCTGGCAATCACCGCTATGGGAACCAGCCCCAGCAGCACCCATACTAGCGGGGAACAACGAGGCGGCAGCTGAGACACAGGAACAGTCATCTCCTGCGCTTCGTCTTCCTCGGTTGTCAATGACTTGAGCATCCACCACAATCCGGGAATGATGGCGCACCCGACCCCAGCGCCTACCTCAATGGATAGGAAAACAGATCGCGCCTCCGCCCCAGAGGCAACAGCTAACCCCATCGCGATCCCCGCGCAGATTGCCGCGACTGGCCCCGCGGCCAAAGCGAGCATGACTGCAATGACCTTGCGAATGACTCCTGTGCGCCAAATTCTCACAAGGATCAAGCTTCCCAGGAAGATAGCGGTCAGGGCCGGCAACAGTCGCGTGATTGTGGGGGTCCCCGTGAAGCACGCATCCTTGACTTTGAGTCCATCAGCGACGGCGGTGGCATCCATCCCCAAAGCGGCCGCGACTGTCGCGGCAGCGGAATAAACAAGCGGATGCAGGGTGGAAAGCAGATCGTATTGGTGGCTGTGCGAAAGCAGCAAAGACTTCTGATTGAACTCGAGAAGGCCACCGGCGGCAGCACCCATTAAGACAAGCATAACGACCGTTGCAACTCGCAGCCCTTTTTCACCCATGTTTCACCTATGGAATTACTGAACTGATCACTAACTGTCCGGTCATTGATTTTGGATTTTAACACAAGACAAAGAAGTTCAATGGCTTAAAGCACAGAATGGCTGTTTTCGATTTCAACTTGCTTGCCTCCCTCGTTCGGCCATGATCTTTCCAGTTGGCATCTCAACTGCCACGCAGAGGTCTCGTGGAAAACCTCGGCGGGGAACGGTAGTTGAGGCACTTTCTGGGCGGTTCTTTCAGGGCCCGCTCATGGCACAGGGGATGCATGGGCGAGACGCCCGTGCTACGGTACGGCGACGCCACTTTACAGCACCTTGAGCTTCACCACGCGCAGGACGATGGTTTTGCGGCCGAAGGTCTGGAAGTCGATGACGGCGCGGGTTTCGGGCCAGGGTTGGCGGACCTGCACGACTCGCCCGCGGCCGAACTTGGGGTGCTCGATCATGCTGCCGCCTTGCAGGAACTCGTACTCGGGGGGGAAGCCTTCGCCGTGGCCCAGGTCGTCAGCCTCGTCTTCGTAATGGGGGTTGTCGTCGCTGTCGGCCTCGATTCGGCGGCGGTTTTCGACATCGTCGTAAAACCCGCCTCGCGAGGGGCGGCGCGGCTGCAGGTCCGGCGGGGTGGTGAGGTCCTCGTGCGTGACATTGGGGCCGGATATCTCGACCAGAAACGGCGAGGGCACCTGGCGGTCGGTCATCCCCCGCACCATGCGCTGGGTCGCGTGGCTGAGGATCAATTCCTCTTTGGCCCGCGTCATGCCCACAAACGCCAGCCGCCGCTCCTCCTCCAGGTCCACCACATTGACGGCCGACTCGAACGAGCCCGGCGATTTCTCCATCCGCTGGAAGGGCAGCAGGCCCTCCTCGCAGCCGGCGATGAACACGACGGGAAACTCCAGCCCCTTGGCCGCGTGCAGCGTCATCAGCGTGACGGCCCCGCCGGATTCGTCCAGACGGTCCACGTCGCTGACGAGGGCGACCTGGTGGAGGTAGTCGGCCACGCTGCCGCCTTCGCTGGCCGAGTCGAACTCGGCCGCGGCGCTGATCAGTTCGCCGACGTTGGATCGCGCCTGGGCGGTTTCTTCCTGCCCTTCCTGCAGCATGGCATCGAGGCCGCTGCGGGTGATGACATCGCCCACCACGTCGGCCACGGGGCGGTCGAGCTCGGCGGCGAGTTCGTCGATCAGCGCCGCGAAGGCCCGCACGCGAGCGGCCGTAGCCTGCTGCAAGCCGGCCTGGTCGGCCAGGCGGCAGGCGTCGATCAACGAGAGGTTTTTGTCGGCGGCCATCTCGGCCAAGCGGTCGATGGTGGCCGTGCCGATGCGGCGGGCGGGAGTATTGATGATGCGCAGGCACGAGAGGTCGTCGGCCGGGTTGACCAGCAGGCGCAGGTACGCCAGCACGTCCTTGATTTCCTTGCGGTTGTAAAACTCCACGCCGCGGGCGACGCGGTAGGGGACGGCCGCTTTCATCAGCGCCGCTTCGAGCAGTCGCGAGAGGCTGTTGACGCGGTAGAAGATGGCGATGTCGCCGCCGCTGCGTCCCTCGCTGATGGCGCGGCGGACCCGCGTGACGATCTCGTCTGCCTCGGCGTGCTCGTTGTCGGTCGAGAGGATGTGCACGTCGGCCCCGCCGCTGCGGCGGGTGAAGAGCTCTTTCTTTTTGCGCTGGTGGTTGTGGGCGATCAGCCGCGAGGCGGCCGCCAGGATCGGGGCCGTCGAGCGGTAGTTTTCTTCCAGCCGCACGACCAGGGCCTGAGGATAGTCGCGTTCGAACTCGAGGATGTTGTTGATGTCGGCCCCGCGCCAGGCGTAGATGCTCTGGTCGGGGTCGCCGGTGACGCAGATGTTGCCGTGGGGCTTGGCGATGGCGTCGGCCAGCAGGTACTGGGCGTGGTTGGTGTCCTGGTACTCGTCGATGAGCACGTAGCGGTAGCGGTCCGAGAGGGTCTGGCGCACCTGGGGGTTGTCGCGCAGGACGAAGGCCATCCGCATCAGCAGGTCGTCGAAGTCCAGGGCGTTGTTCTCGCTCAGCAGCAGCTCGTATTGGGCGTATACGTCGGCCGCGGCCTTTCGAAAGCGGTTGGCTCCGGCCTCCGCCGCGACGACCGACGGGGCCTGCAGGGCGTTCTTGGCGTTGGAGATGACGGAGTGGATGGCGCCCGGCGTATAGCGTTCGACGTCGCAGGAGGCCTTTTCCATCGCCTGCTTGACGATGCGGAGTTGGTCGTCTCGGTCGTAGATGGTGTAGTTATTGCTGACGCCGGCGTAGGCGGCGAACTCGCGCAGCAGCCGCGCGCAGAGGGCGTGGAACGTCGAGACCGTCGCCCCGTAAGGCACGCCCAGTGCGGCCACGCGGTCGCGCATCTCGCCGGCGGCCTTGTTGGTGAAGGTGATGGCCAGGACGCTGCGGGGATCGACGCCTTGTTCGATGATATACGCCACGCGGTGCGTGATGACTCGCGTCTTGCCTGAGCCGGCGCCGGCCAGCACCAGCAGCGGCCCGTCCACGTGAGTGACGGCCTGGTACTGGGCGTCGTTGAGATTGCTTAAGAGGTCCACAACAACACTCTACACGTATTTTGAAGAAGGCACTAGCCACTAGGCATTAGGGACTAGGGACTGGAGAACACGCCAGACGTATTTTGCTTGGTGCTTGGCCCGTTAGAGTTATAAATAAATCATGTTGAAACAGAAAGGCCTCTACAATACACGCAGTACAGAGGGGTACGAGTTCAAACGCATGACCCTCTTTAGGTGCCAATACCGCGAGGGTGACAAAACGTTGAATGTGGGGACCGATTTCCTCAATTTCGGAGATGGCACCGGTGGGGTGATGTTTTACATTAAGAAATTGGCGTGGCTTTCTCCTCACGATACATCGCCGTTGGAAGGGAACGAACTTCACCGCATTCAAGAGAACATCAAGAAGGTGGTCGAGTCATGGAACGTAACCAACGCTAAATTCGACACCGATTGACGAGTAGACAACCCAGCTCCTCTCGGTATTGTTCACCTAGTGCCTAGTCCCCAGCCCCTCGTGCCTCCGGCTAATCAAGCTGCCCCTCTGGCGTGACGATACATCCCATGGAGGTCAACATGCCGGATTTGAGGGAAAAGCACCTGTTAACGACAGGCGACGTGGCGCGGATCTGCCACGTGGCGCCGCGGACGGTCAGCAAGTGGTTCGACACGGGAAAGCTGCGCGGGTTTCGCATTCCGCTCAGCCGCGAACGCCGCATCCCGATGGAAAACCTTATTTGCTTCATGCACGAGTATGGTCTGCCGCTGACGGAACTGCGCCGCGGTCCCTGTCGCGTGCTGGCCGTCGGCGCCGATGGGCTGGCGCAGATGAAAGATCGCCTGGCCGGCGACGAGGCCTTCGATGTGCACCTCACGTGCGGGGCCTTTGAGGCCGGTCTGCTCACGCACCGCCTGCGTCCGGACGTGCTGGTGGTGGACCTGGACAGCGTAGCCGCCCAGGCCCCGGCGCTCTGCCGCGACGCGCGGCGAAGCTCCGGGCTGCAGGCCCGCATCATTATCGTGGGCTCCCCCAGCCGCCGCGGCGACCTTGCCGAGCTGGGCCTGAACGACAACGACCAGTGGCTGGTGCGGCCTTACACGATCGAGCAGTTGATCGAGTCGGTTAAGGCCGCCGCTCCAACATTGCAGTAAACACGCGCCTGCCGGTGCGCGAAAAAAGCACGGGTCGCGGAGGGTGCGGGGATCGGTGCCCCACATCGGCGGCCCGTCGCTTTTCTTTTTTCGCCTGCACATCTTTCTGGCATCGCTGGCCACGATCTACGCCATGCAGGCGGCCCAGGAGACGTTGAAGAAATAATTGCCCTGGCGCGGCGAGACGCGCCGGTTCTTTGTGATCTTTGTGGCAAAGTTGTTCCCGCTATCGGCGGCTTGGCAAAAAATCCCTCGCCTGTTGTTCTTGACCGGCCCCCGTGCGGGCCGATAATATAACTGCCGAGATAACGATGGTCCGTCGCACCAACAACCTGGCCGCTCTGCTGCTCCTGGGTTTGTTGCTGCGCTGACGGACCGCGGGCTAAGGCCTTTTCAAAGCTCCGCGATCCTGAGGATTGCGGAGCTTTTTGTTTAGGTGCAGGAGCAGGAACATGAATACGCCAAAGTACACGTATCCCAAGAGCATTGATCTTCCCGACCGCCAATGGCCGTCGCGCACGCTGTCGGTCGCGCCCATCTGGTGCTCGGTGGACCTTCGCGACGGCAACCAAGCTTTGCCCAATCCGCTCAACCCGGCGCAGAAGCTCGAGTACTTCAAGCTGCTGACGGCCATCGGGTTCAGGCACATCGAGGTGTCGTTCCCCTCGGCCAGCAAGGACGACTTCGACTTCACGCGCGTGCTGATCGAGCAGGGGCACCTGCCGCCTGACGTGTTCATGATGGTGCTCTGCCAGTGCCGCAGCCACCTGATCGAGCGCTCGTTCGAGTCGCTGGCCGGCGCGCCGCGGGCCATCATGCACCTGTACTGCCCCTGCAGCGAGCTGCACATGCAGCAGGTCTTCGGCCTCGACCATCCCAAGACGATGGACATGGTCGTCAAGGCCATCGCCCAGTCGCGAGACCGTGCGGCGGCGATGAAAGGCTCCGACATCCGCCTGGAGTTCTCGCCCGAGGAGTTCACCGACGCCGACTTCGAGTTCGTGCTGGAACTGTGCGAAGCGGTTGTGGCCACGTGGGGGCAGGCGTCCCCCGAGCGGCCGCTGATCCTGAACCTGCCGGCCACCGTCGAACGCCGCCCGCCCAACCAGTACGCCGACATGATCGAGCTATTCTGCCGGCGCTTCTCGCGCCCCCAGGACGTACAGATCTCGCTGCACGCGCACAATGACCAGGGCATGGCCGTTGCGGCCACCGAGCTGGCGCTTCTGGCCGGCGGGCAGCGCGTCGAGGGCACGTTGTTTGGCCACGGCGAACGCACGGGCAATGTCGACATCGTCACCGTCGCCAACAATCTCTTTTCGCGCGGGATCCCGACCGGGCTGGACTTCTCCAAGCTGCCCGAGATCGCCCAGAGCGTCCACCGCCTGACGGGCATGGAGGTGTACTACCGCCAGCCGTACGCCGGGCAGTACGTCTTCACGGCGTTTTCCGGCAGCCACCAGGACGCCATCCGCAAGGGCATGAAGAAGCTGGCCGAAGCTCCCGCCAAGTTCGGCGCCAGGTGGAAGGTGCCGTACCTGCACGTGGATCCTGTTGACCTGGGCCGCCAGTACGAAGACCTGATCCGCATCAACTCGCAGTCCGGCAAGGGCGGCGTGGTGTGGGTGCTGGAGCAGGAGTACGGCCTCCAGCCGCCCAAGAGCATGCACCCGCAGATCGGCGCCGCCGTGCAGCAACTCTCCGACCGCGCCGGACGCGAGGTCTCCGGCGCCGAGGTCTACCAGGCGTTCGTCGACGAGTTCGTCAACCCGGCCGGACCCTATGAGCTGATCGGCTATTGGCCGCGGCCTGACGAGAACAACCCCACGCATATCCACGGCGAGGTTCGCCTTCGCGTGGATGGGCAGGAGAAGTCGGTGGTGGCTGAAGGCAACGGGCCGATCTCGGCTTTCTGCCACGCAATGCACGAGCTTGGCGCCGAGCCTTTCGCGGTGGACGACTACCAGGAACAGGCCGTCGGTAAAGGCGAAGACGCCCGGGCCATGGCGTACGTGCCGCTGCGATTCGCCAACAGCGAGGTCGTCTTCGGCGTCGGCAGCGACACGAATATCGACCAGGCCGCCGTGCGCGCCATCGTCGCTGGACTCAACCGAAGAGCCAAGCTGGATAACTCGGAAGGTCGTTAGCCGCCTTCCCCAACGATGACCCGCTACCGGCTACTGTTTCTACTCCAGCGGCTTGATCACCATGCCGGTGGCGAGTTTGGGGTAGAAGTACGTGCTCTTGTGGGGCATGGATTGTCCGGCCAGGGCGACGGCTTTGACTTGGTCCAGCCGTGTGCCTTGCAGCAGCAGCGAAAGCTGGGCCTCGCCGGCGGTGCAGGCGGCCAGGGCCTTGTTGCCGTCGGGGGTGTAGCGCACTTCGGTCTTGTCAGTGCGGAAGGCCTTGAGGGCGCCATCCACGATCAGGGTCTGCAGCACGGCCACGTCCAGCTCTCGCCAGGCGGGGCACTGGGTGGGGGCGGCCTGCTCCATCGCGGCGGGGTCTTTCAGCACAGCGACCCACAGCTCGCGGCCGTCGGTCGCGCCGATGGCGCCGCGGCCATACCCCTTCAGGAAGGCGTCCGCGTCGGCCAGGTCGGCGGGGATCTTGGCGACCTTCTGCCAGTTGAACGCCGCGGCCGCGGCGCGCAGTGCGGCCAGCGAGAAATTGCCGGCCAGGCCGCTGACCATCCGGTGCGTGGGCAAAATCAGCAGGCCGGGGTCGTCCGAGGCCACCAGGGCAAAGAGCACGAAGTTGGTCTCGTGCTGGTCGTCGATCTTTCCCTGGGCCAGCAGCGCGTCGCGATAGTTCATCGCGGTGGTGTAACGGTGGTGCCCGTCGGCGATGAAGACCGGCACGGGCCTCAGGGCGGCGGTCACAGCGTCGACGGTGGCCGCGTCGGTGATCGTCCAGATTTTTTCGCCCACGCCGTTGAGCGTGCCGGCAGCAGTGGGGCGGGCGGGATTGACCGCGGCCCAGAGCGTCTCGGCGATGACGCCGGCGGGGTCGTCGTAGAAGCCGAAGATCGGCGAGAGCTGCTTGTGCGTGTGCTGCGTGAGCTTGAGCCGGTCGGCCTTTGGCCCGGCGAAGGTGTGCTCGTGCGGGATGACATCCTGCCCCAGCGGCGTGGCCCGCACGCCGCAGAGCAGGGCACGGCGGTGATACGTGCGCCCGGCCCAGTCGTACGTCTGCTCGTAGGCGTACAACGCGGCCCGGATGTCGCGCGTGAGCGTGCCGTCGGTAATCCACTTTTCCAGCGTGGCGGCGGCCTGGGCGTAAACCTCGTCGGGCCCGGCGGAGCCTGGAGGGAAGTGGGGCATGTCGACGCCGACGATGTTGCGGTCGGACTTGGCCAGCAGCGCCTGCTTGTCGGCGGCCGACAACACGTCATATGGCGGAGCGATCAGCGAACTGAGGTCGGCGGCGCTATATCGCCAGCCGCGAAACGGGCGGATTTCCATAATCAATCTCCATTGGCGTTTATTCGATGTGGAAGAGATTATCGGAGGGTGGGGGGATTTCCAATTTCCAATTTCCAATTTCCGATTTCCGATTGAAGAAACATTCCCTCAATTGGAAATTCCAAATTGGACATTGGAAATTGTTTCTATTTTTGCAGCGTTTCCTGCAGCGCCAACACGCAGTAGGTGGTGGGGAGGATGTCGTTGCCTTCCATCCAGCGGTCGGCTTCGTTCTTCCAGGTGCCGTTGGGGCGGACGCGCTTGGCCAGAGCATCGACGAGTTCCTGCCGCCAGTTGTGCTTGGCCCCCTCGGGGTCGGTAATGACCGGCTCGTGCCAGGCGCGCAGCGCCTTGGCGAAGACCATGTAGTAATAATACAGTCCCTGCTGCGACTGGGCCTGGGGCATGTTGGGGTTGGAGTCCAGCCTCCAGTAGGTGCGGATCCAGTCGAAGGCCGCCCGCACGCGCGGGTCGTCCTTGGTCACGCCGGCATAGAGCATGCTTTTGAAGCCTGCGTAAGTCATCGAGCCGTAGCTGCGCAGCCCCTTGTCGTCAGGCCCGGCGCCGGCTTTGCTTTCCTTGGGATCGTATGGGAAACCGCCGTCGTTGACGGCAGGGGCGACCGGCCGCGAGCTGGACTCGCTGCGATTCTGCAGGTTCGTCAGAAAGAGCAAGGCCTCCTTCATGGCCGGGTCCTCAGGCGGCACGCCGGCGTCCTTCATGGCTTCCATCCAGAAGTTCAGCACGCTGAGGTTGGGCTCGCCGCTGGTGCCATAGCCCACGCCGCCGCGGCGGACGTCGGAGTCCTCGATCTTTGTTCCGTCGGGCGCCACGTCGCCGCTCTTGATCTGGATCGAGCGAAGGAACTTGACGCCCGCGGCCATCGCCGAGTTGTACTGGGGGTCCTTCGTCGCCGCCAGGGCCGTCACTGCCGTGGCGGTGGTGTAGCTCTGGAATCCCTGCTTGGGATCGTAGATGCCGCCGTCGGGCTGCTGGTACTTGAGCACCACTGCAAGAGCCTTCTGCACCTCGGGGGAACTGCTGGTGAAGTCGGCGTGGCCCAGCAGCGCCTTGAGGACCAGCGCCGTGATGGCCGGGTCGGCCGAGGGTCCGCCGATGCCCCATCCGCCGTCGGCTGTTCGTGCCGCCAGCAGAAACGACACGCCGCCGTTGATGAGTTTGCCGGCCTGTTCGACGTGCGGGGCGTCCATGGCATCGGTGGCAGGCTTGGGCATGCTCAGGACGCCAGCTGCGGGCCGGGGCGTTGCCGCCTTGTCATCTTTATTCTTGCATCCGCCCGTCAAGGCCATCGCCGTCATGGAAACGCTAACGAGAAGGTATCGCCACATTGCAAAGTTCCTCATCCCCCGCGCCAATCATTCTAGTTTGCTTGGAGCCGCAGCGTCTACTTAAGGCGCCGCATGATAAAGAATGTCAGGGACATCATCTGCAGCGCCGCGGCCACGGTTGCCCAGAGTTGGGCCACCGCCAGGCTTTCGGCTTTGTTCTGCAGGGCCATGATCGGCACCAGCAGCAGCGCCAAAACGGCCATCGCCTGAACAAAGCCCGCCATGAGCTTGCTGAGGCTGAAGTCTTCACGTTCGGTCAAGGCGGTCTGCGCCATCTGCCGCACATGGCGCAGGATTTCCATTCTGACGTTCTGGTCGCTGCTCGGCGTGTCGGACTTGGCGCTCGATGCCTCGTCGGCCGCGTCATCGTCTGGGGCCGCGGCAAAGGTTGGCAGGGCCGCCGCGGCGGCAGGGATGGGCGGGGTGGAGGGCATGGTGCGTGCAACGGCCGTTCGCTGGCTCATGGAGGTCAGGCCTGCCGAGCGGGGGGTGGGCGCCGCGGCTGCGGCGGGCGCAGATGCGGCGTCGGTGACGGGCGGCGCCACGCTGGGGGCGCGCAGGATGACGCGGGCGGCCTCGACGAGATTTCGCACGGTGTAGTCGGCCTGGACGCCCTCGTCGTCGCCTCCGGCGGCAGTGCCTTCACCGCCGGGGGTGCGGATGCGGACGGTGCGGCAGCCGGCGCGCTGGCCGGCTTCGATATCGCGGGCGCTGTCGCCGACCATCCAGCTCTGTCCCAGGTCGATGTCATGTTCCTCGGCGGCCTTGAGCAGCATGCCCGGATTGGGCTTGCGCTGGTCGGACTCGCAGGTGTATTTCTCGACCGTGCCTTCGGGATGGAAGGGGCAGTAGTAGATGGCGTCGACGCGGGCGTTCTTGTCGGCCAGTTGGCGGCGCAACTCGGCGTGAATGCCCTCCAGGGCCTCTTCGCTCAGCAGTCCCCGGGCGATTCCAGACTGGTTGGTCACCACGACCATGAGGTAGCCCGCCTGGCGGAGCGACTTGATGGCCAGTTCCACTCCGGGCAGGAGCTTGACGGCCGCGGCGTCGGCCAGATAGCCCGGGTCGGCGATGAGCGTTTTGTCCCGATCGAGGAAGATCGCTTTCTTACTCATAGAATCCATTCTCCAAGAACGATTTCGGATTGCAGATTGGCAGTCAATCGTTGCCAACCGTTTGGGACTGATCCGAAATCTGAAATCTCAAATCTCAAATCTGGAATCTCAAGTCTCTCATACTTGCCCGTTGGACTGTTCGACGATCCGCCCGATGATGGCCGTGGTACTCAGGCCCTCCACCTGCTGGAGGGTGAGCACGCGGCCGCCGTAGCCCTCGACGATGTCCTGCCCGACAATGACGCTGGTCGTGCCGCCCTTGACCAGGATGTCGGGCTTGATCAGTTCCAGCAGGGTCTCGGGCGTGTCTTCGTCGAAGATCGTCACATAGTCGACGCACTCCAGCGAGCCGAGCATCTCGGCTCGCTCGGCGGCGGGGATGATCGGGCGCGTGGGGCCTTTGAGGCGCTGCACGCTCTCGTCGGAATTAATCGCCACCACGAGGCAGGTGCCCATGGTGCGGGCCTGCGAGAGATACCGCACGTGTCCCATGTGCAGCAGGTCGAAGCAGCCGTTGGTGAAGACGATGGCGTGGCCGCCCTGACGCAGGCGGGCCAGTTCGTGCAGGAGGCTGCGCCGGGCCAGCACCTTGCTGCCGCGCAGGCCGATCATCCTGTGCAGCTCGGACAGCACCTCGTCGCGCGTGATGGGCACCACGCCGAAACGTTCGACTTCCAGGCCGCCGGCGACGTTGGCCAGCTCGACGGCGTCTTCGAGATTGCAGCGGTTGGCGATGGCCACCGAGAGCATGGCCAGCACTTCATCGCCGGCGCCGGTGACGTCGTAGACGCTGCGGGGTTTGGTGGCGATTCGCCGGGCGACGCCCTCGCGGGTGTAGAGGAAGGCGCCTTCGCGATCGAGGGTGATGACGACGGCCTGGGCCTCGGCCTCGCGGACGATCTCGCGCGCGGCCCGGGCCATCGATTCTTCGTCGGTGATCGTCACGCCGCTGGCCAGTTCCGCCTCGTAGCGGTTGGGCGTCAGCAGCGTGGCGCCGAGGTAGCGGCGGTAGCTTCGGATGCGGGCGGGGTCGACGATGATGTCCGCCCCGGCCTTGCGGGCGACGTTGATGAACTCCGGGGCCGTCGTGTCGGTGAGCACGCCCTTGTCGTAGTCCTGGAGGGCGACGATCTTGCAGCCCTGCACCACGCCGCGCAGCGCCGCCACCAGGCGGCTGCCGACCTCGGCGGGCAGTTCGCCGGTCTGCTCCTCGTCGACGCGCAGCATCTGCTGGGCGTGGCGGTGCTGGGCCAGCCCGACGAAGCGGCACTTGACGGTGGTGCAGCGGTCGTAGAGCCGCATGAGCGACATGGTGTCGGCTTCGCCCAGCAGGCCGACGAGTTCCTCGCCCTGGGCGTCTTTGCCGATGACGCCGACGCAACAGACCTTGGCGTCGAGGGCGAGCATGGCCGCGGCGACGCTGGCGGCCCCGCCGGGATGCACCTCGCGCCGCCCGACGTTGAGGACGGGCACCGGGGCTTCGGGGCTGAGGCGGTCGACGTTGCCGTAGATGTAGCGGTCGAGCATGAAGTCGCCGACGAGGGCGACGCGCGGTCCGCCAAAGCGCTCGAGAATCGACACGAGTCTGTCCATGGACGTGATTCTAATACCGCCGTGACGCCTTGGCAACATCGAGTCGCGGAACGTGGAAACCCGTCAGTAAACGGGAGAGTGAAAAGACGCGGCGGAGACACGAAGCATTCTTCAAACCCGTTTCGCCGGCTTTGACGAATACTTGCCCGGAGTGTCGTGCCGGCACGACTTTTTCCATGCGCGGTTCAATCGCAGCGATTGAGCTTCTTCATCACGACGCGGCGGCCGCGGCTGGCGTAGCGCACTTCGTCCATGTACGCCTGCATGAGCATGATGCCGCGTCCGGTGGGTTTTTCGAGATTTTCATCGGCGGTGGGGTCGGGCACGCGGGCGGGGTCGAAGCCCTGGCCCTGGTCGGTGATGGTGATCTGGATTTGCCTGGAGTCGCCGACAAAATCAACTTCAACATGCTTGGACGGGTCGTGGCGGTTGCCGTGATGGATCGCGTTGACCAGCCCCTCCTCCAGCGCCAGTCGGATGGCGAAACTCAGGCGCTCGCTGTAGCCCAGTTGGGCGACGGCCTGCATGATGTTGCGCCCGATGTCTCTGGCGGCCTTAACGTCTGACGATATCGTCCAATGGTCCTTCAACACCCATGCCTCGTCGCACAGGCTTGGGGCCTGTGTATGGGCTGAACCGGAACACCCTGCGCCGCCGATCGAGGCGGCGCCCGCTCATGATGCCAGCGAGTCGACGGCCTCCTGTCGCGAGGAGCAAATCTGGAATATCTCATTGAGCCGCGTGATGACGAAGATTTCGTAGATCGCAGGCTGAATATTGCACAGCCGCAGGTCGCCCTTGCGTTCGCGAATCCGCTTGTTGAGGGTGATCAGCACCCCCAGGGCGCTGCTGGACATGTGCGCCACGTTGGCGAAGTCCAGCACCATGTGAGGCGTTCCTTGTCCCACCGCTAGGGCGCTGAGTTGCTCGCCGATCTGCATGATGTTGACCTCGTCAAGAATCTTGCGGTCTGTCAACACCACGACCGTGACGTTGCCTTCCTTCGTTACGCTTAGCCGGGGGCTCACTTCCCGCATGACCTACTCCTTCGGGGCTGCATCGAATCGTATGCTTGGCCGTCCGTCATGTCAACGCGCCGCCGACAGCGCCAGGATGATATTCACGATCAGGCTCACCGCCAGCGCCGCCAGGGCGATCACCAGGTACGCCAGCAGGTTGTTGGGGGCCTTGACCTCGATGGTGTTGGCCGCCTCGGCGTCGTCGCGCTGGTCCAGCGCGGTCAGCAGGTCGGCGTCGATCTGCTTTCGCGCCTGCAGCGGGGCCTCGCCGGCCGCGATGGCCTCGAGGTCCAGCAGCAGATCCGTCGTCGAGGCGTAGCGTCGCTTGCGGTCCTTGGCCATCATGACTTCCACGACCTCGCCAATGCCGGCCGAGAGGCCTGCATTGATGTGGTCGGGTGGAATCAGGTCCTCTTTGAGGTGCTTTTGCATGACGGCCAGGGGCGTGGCGGCCTCAAAGGGCACCTGCCCGGTCAGCAGATGATAGAGGGTGGCGCCGAGGGAATAGATGTCGGCGCGGAAGTCGATGTTGGTCTCGCCGCGAATCTGTTCGGGGCTGATGTAGTAAGGGGTTCCGAAGGCGCGGCCGGCCTCTTCGACGGCGATTTTCTCATCGGCGGCCTGGCGGGCCAGCCCCATGTCGGCCAGTTTGCACGTGCCGTCGGGGGTGACCATGATGTTCTTGGGCTTGACGTCGCGGTGGATGAGCCCCTGCTTGTGCGCGTGTTCGAGGGCGCGGGCGATCTGGATGATGACCTTAAGGGCCTCGGCCTCGGAGAAGACCTTGCCCGAGGCCAGTTCGTCCCAGAGCGTGTGCCCCTCGACGTACTCCATGACGAAGTAGTGAAATCCGGCGTTCTCGCCGACGTCGAAGGCCTGAACGATGTTGGGGTGATTGAGTTTGGCGGCGGCTTTGCCCTCGCGGTAGAACCGCTCGACGTACTCGGCGTTTTCGGAAAGCTTGCGGGGCAGCACCTTGACGGCGACCATGCGGTCGAGGCTGAGCTGTTTGGCCCGGAAGACCGTAGCCATCGCGCCCGAGCCAAGCTTGTCGAGCAACTGGTAGCCGGGGATCTGCTGGTGGCGGCGATCTTCGATGCTCTGCTTGAGCCGGTCGATCTGTCGGCGCGTAACGATGCCCTGGTCGATGAGCACGTCGGCCAATGTCATGTTCTTATCGGTCGATCGCCGGCCCAGGCATTCCTGCAACTCCTCGGCCGTCGCCAGATTCCGCTCGACCACCAGCCGGCTCAGTTCGGTGTCCATCGAACCGTTCGACCGGCCCTTGTCGCCCTGCTGCGCCATAGTCACACTTTCCCGGACATGCTCAGGCCGGTCCTGCCATCCTGGCAACAACCGCCGGAGACTCTGACTCTAAAAGAAGTACTTGGTATACGTGCTGCCCTGCCCCTCGTCAAGGCCGCTACCGTAATTCTTGCGCTGCTGTGCATTATATCACTTCGTACATCCACCGCGGTCCCAGATCGCCGGCGCCGCGCGCCGCGAGGAAGCGGCGCACGTCCCAGCACAGGTGGCACTTGCCGGCGTATCCGTGCCGCGGTTGGAAGCCCATCTCCATCGCATGCTGCGCCAGGCCCGCCGGGCCGCTGCGGCACAGCGTCCAGAGCACCGCTCGCTGGGGCAGGTCCTTCGCCAAAGCGTTCCAGATGTCGCCGACGCTGCTTTGGCGGGTGATGACGCCCAGTTCGATCCCGGCGCACGTTCCAGGCATGATGCAGCCGCGGCCGTCCACGTGGACGCCCCGGCCTCGAAGCAGAACGTCGCCACAAACTTTATCGGCAAATTCCGAAAAATGCCTGAGCGGCAGATAATCGCCAATCTCGCGGGCCGCCCGGCCGTTGAAGCGGTCGCGCCCGCCGGCGGCGTAGCGGGCGAAGAGCTCGCCCCGCGCCGCGTCGCTCATGGCGTCGGTATCGAAGCCTTCATCGAGCCAGTCGCGCCATCGCACCTGCACGCGGGCGGGGCCCAGCACCGTCTCGGCCACGCGCGCCGCCAGGCGGCATCGCTCGATGGGCACAAATTGCTGATGATACGGATCGGCCGAGATCGCCAGCTTGCCCATGCCCGCCTCGTCCAGATCTCGCACGCGGGCGGCGACGAGCGATTCGTCGTCGGCCCAGAAGGCGTTGGTCTCGACCTTCTCCAGCGGGCCCAACCCCTCCTGCCGCGCGCGGCGGCACAGATCGATCAGCGCCGGCCAATCGGTGAACGGCTCGCCGCCGGTGAGGTGAATGCGGCAGCCGTGCGGCGAGGCGGCTATCAACTGCCGCCAGTATTCCAGCGCCGTTTCGACGCTCATTGCCTCGCCACGGCCTGGCGAGCAGCCCAGGTAGCACGACGCGCAGGCGGCGGTGCAGCGATAGGTCAATATCAGTCCTGCCGAGGACCAGTATTTGACGGGCATGGGTTGGCTGCGATCGCCGCGGGACATGGTTCCATTGTAACGCTTTGCCGCGGCGTCTGTGAGCGGATACAATGCCGCTGTGGCGAAGGCTACTTCATTCAATCTGTTCATTTACGGCACGCTGACCAACCCGTGGGTGTTTCGCGCCGTGCTGGGCAAGCATCTGACGACCGATGCGCAGGCCCTCCCTGCGGCCGACCGCGTGCTGGCCCGCGAAGCCGTCCTGACCGGGTATAAGAAGGTAAGCCCCGACCACACGTATCTCTACGCCGTGCCCGACCCGCATGGGCGCATCCAGGGCTACATCGTCGGCCCGCTGCCCCTGAGCGACCTCAAGGCCCTGCGCCGCTACGAGGGACGCAACTATCGCCGCAGGACCATGCCCGTCCAGACCGAGGCGGGCCGCGAGAAGGCCCTGGTCTTTATCGCCGACACAGAGAAGATCAAGCTGGCTTTTGGATACGCCTTTGACGACCCGCTCAAACAGGAGGTCCTGCTGAGCCAGAAGATCGAAACCGCGCTGGCCGAAACGCAGCGCCGATGGCTCAACACCGGCGAGACCATCACCGGCCGGGCGATCGCCGAGCTTCACGGCGCCACCATCCGCGACCTGGTGCGCCAGCACTTCGACGCCGGCGGCATCAGCGACTACGCCATCCGCCACTCGCTGCAGGACCAGCCCCCGCGCGACTTTTCCGCCAACGTCCGCAAGAGCGAGGCTGCACAGGTCGCCCCGCATTACCTCGCGATGGTCGTGCGGCAGGTCATCTTCAACGAGTTCGAGGATCTTATCCGCCGCGACTTCCGCTACGAGCTCGAACAGATTCATCCCGGCAGCGAGTTCTACGGTCGCACCGTGAGCATCCTGGCGGCCATGCGGATACTCAACCGCACCGGCAATACCATCAAGCTGCTCGTGCACGACTGCCTGGCCGGACACGACATGGCGCGCAGCCGCCTGATCGACTACGTCAGTTGGGCGGTCTCGGCCGTCGACGCCGTGTTCGACCCTGGCGCCGTCGCGCCGCACATCAAGTTCATCGCCGACCACATGGGCGGCGGGTTCATTCCGCTGGGGTGCGAGCTGGAGTTTTCCAACACCGGCAACCGCGTTATCACCGACCCGCTGGGGCAGCACGCCGCCGACTCGCAGTACGACGGCTTCTTCTACTTCAGCGACTTCGCCCTGGACACGCTGACCTGGAAACTCGGCGGGCACGTCGACGACCATCGCGAGAAAGTGCCCGGCCGCCAACGCCGCGGATTCTTCGAAACCGCACTGGGCAACGTCTCGATCACTGAGAACCTCTCCCAGCCGCTGACGCACGACCCGTGGCTGCTCAACCAGCTGATCCAGGAGACGATGGATTTCTTCGCCGTCAAGCCCCACAGCCTGCACATCTCGCTGCAGCTTCGCCGCCAGCACCGCCCGGTGCGCGACCGCCTGCTGCCGCTGGAGGTCTTCAAATGCCTCTTCGCGCTGGTGGGCGACCTGGCCGCATCGCCCGACGGGCGCCTCCGCATCAGCCGCCTGGCCGACGGCGAGATCGTCGGCAAGGACCTCCCTCACGGCGCCGACAAGAGCACCACGCCGCACATGCTGTTTTCCGATATCTCGCGCCGCCGCAGCAGCCCCGGCGGCACCGGCCGACACGATGGCGTCGCCACACCCGACGCCGGCGGACGCTACGTTCAGCAGTTCAAGTTCATGCGGCTGGCCCCGCGGTTCAACTACGAGACCATCGCCCTGGCCCTCAAGGGCATCCAGATCACCTACTGCCCCGGCACGTTCCTGACGGCCGAGCAATACACCACCAGCCGCCGCCACCGCCGCATTCATGACGAGCTGACGCAGTGGGCCCGCCAGCCCACGCCGCTGGCGGCCAGCGAGATAAACTTGTTCATCCAGGCCGTGCAGGAAGGCCTCATGACCGAAAAACGCGGCAAGCCCGCCCATACGACGGCGTACATCGCCTGGGCCTGCACGCGCCTGCGCGAGACGCTCAAGGAATTCAACGCCGCCGTGCAGCGCGCGGCCGTGCCGGTGCAAACCCTATGAACGATTCCGCCAAACCGCTTCCCGCGCCGCAGATCGTGCCCTGCCAAGGGGCCGCTCTTGACCACCTGCTCTCGCTGGAGTGGCTGATCACCAACGGCACCGGCTCGTATGCATCAGGCACGGCTGTCGGGTGCAACACGCGGCGATACCACGGCCTGCTCGTGGCGGCGACGCAGCCGCCCGTGGGCCGCGTGGTCGCGCTGGCCAACGTGACTGAAGAACTGTTCGTCGCCGGCGCCGGGCACGAACTGGGCAACCATGAGTTCGTGGGCACGATGTCGGCTCGCGGCTTGCCGATGCTGGTGGAGTTCCGCAACGATCTGGCCGCCACGTTCGTCTTCCGTCTGGGCAGCGTAGAGCTGACGAAGGAAATCCTTCTGGCGCGGCCGGACAACACGGTGGCGGTGCGATACACGCTGCGCGGCGGGCCCGCGCGGCTGCACATCCGCCCGCTGACGGCCATGCGCGACTTTCATTACCTGCGGCGTATGGAAGGCTCCGAGGGCCTGACCAGCCGCAGCGACGCCGGCGTGGTGACCGTCGCCGACGCGGTCAGCGGCCACATGCTGCAGCTCAGCGTCCCCGGCGCGACGTTTGAGGCCGCGCCCGACTGGTGGTACAGCTTTCACTACCGCATCGAAGCCCAACGCGGCCAGGACGCCAACGAAGACCTCTACACGCCGGGCCTGTTCGTGTGCGATCTCGTCGACGGGCAGTCCTGCCAACTCACCGCGGCCCTGTTTTGTGGCATGGGCGTCTCGCCCATGCTCCCCGACCGTGGCACGGGTGTCTCGCCCGTGCAAAGCCAAGAGCATGGCCGAGACGGCCATGCCACCCAAGAGCATGGGCGGAACGCCCATGCCACTCCAGACTTCGAACTGCTGCGCCAACAGCGGCGCGAGTGCATCCGGAACTTCGTCGCCGGCGTGGGCGATACCGCCGACGAATCCACGCGCCGCCTGGCGGCCGCCGCCGAAGCATACATCGTGCGCCGCGACCTGCCCGATGGCACGCCATCCAGCACGATCGTGGCCGGGTATCACTGGTTCGCCGACTGGGGGCGCGACACCTTCATCTCGCTGCCGGGCCTGCTGCTGACCACGCGGCAGTTCGAAAAAGCCCGCGAGGTCTTCCGCACGTTTGCGGCCGCGATCTCGCAGGGCATGGTCCCCAACTGCTTCGACGACCGAACGCGCGACGCGCATTACAACAGCATGGATGCCTCGCTGTGGTTTATCATTGCGGCAGAGCAGTACCGCCAGGCCAGCGGCGACGAAGACTTCTGGCGCGACACGCTGATGCTGGCCGCCCAGGCCATCGTCGCGGCGTACCGCACCGGCACGCGATTCGGGATCAAGGCCGACGGCGACGGCCTGCTGACCGGCGGCTCG
This sequence comes from Phycisphaerae bacterium, assembly GCA_039683615.1. Taxonomy (GTDB): domain Bacteria; phylum Planctomycetota; class Phycisphaerae; order SM23-33; family SM23-33; genus JAJFUU01. The sequence continues at coordinate 67,504 of JBDKRA010000048.1, read as the reverse complement.
CCGGGCACGCAGTTGACGTGGATGGACGCGGCCATGGGCGGCGAGGTGATGACCAGCCGCCACGGCAAGGCCGTCGAGATCAACGCCCTGTGGTACTGCATTCACCGCATCCTGGCCGACCGCGCCGAAGAGGGCGGCCAGTACGCCGCGCAGGCCCAGCAGATTGCCGCGTCGTTCGTCAACGCGTTCTGGAACGGCGAGGCCCACTGCTGCTACGACTGCGTCTACCCCGACCACAAGGACGCGTCGATCCGGCCCAACCAGATCTTCGCCGTCTCGCTGCCGCACAGCCCGCTCTCGCCAGAGCAGCAGACTGCCCTGGTGAACGTTGTCACGCAAAAGCTGCTGACGCCGTACGGGCTGCGGACGCTCTCGCCCGACGACGCCAACTACCGCGGCCAGTGCACCGGCCCGCAGTGGCAGCGTGACCGCGCGTACCACCAGGGCACGGTCTGGACGTTCCTTATCGGCCCGTTCCTCGACGCGTACCTCAAGGTCAATCACAACAGCCCGCTGGCCCGCGCGCAGGCCAAGCACTGGCTGCTGGCCATCGAAGACCACCTCAGCGAAGCCGGCATGGGCTACATCAGCGAGATCTTCGACGGCGACGCCCCGCACGAACCACGGGCCTGCATCGCCCAGGCCTGGAGCGTGGCCGAGGTGCTGCGCATCCGCCATCTGCTCCAGTCGCGACCGCCCGCGCAGCCGCGCCCGCAAGCATGAAAACCTTCGCCGCCATCGCGATGCTGCTGTGCGTCACATGCTCTGCCGGGGCCGAAGGGCTCACCGCGCGGCTGGCGCCGGCCGATCCGCAGCCTCAAGGCCTGCGCCGTGCCGCCGTGCTCACCATCAAGAATGACACCGACGCCCTTGCCCGCGCCGTAGAACTCCGCTGGCAGCAGGGCGGGCCGGCGCTGGTGTATCCGCTCTCGGTCGCCCCGCATCAGGAGGCGGCGACAACGGTGCTGCTCCCGGCCGCCGCTCTGGTGCAGAGTTACGACGTGACGCTGCTGGGCGATACCGCCGCGCTGGCAACGACGAAAGCCGACATCGAGTGGAAGCTCGACCAGGTCAGCAACGACCTGCTGCTGGATGCCTCGCTCTACGCGCCGTGGTGGGACGCGATTCCCTCCTGGCCGCCGGAATTGCTGCGTCTGGCCTTCTGGGCGGCGGCGATAGTTCTCGTGGCCGCCGGAGCCTGCCTGTTCTTACGCCGCCCGCTGCTGCGCATCGCGGTGGTGGCGGCGATCTCAACGGCCGCGGCCGTCGGGGCCTGGGCGTATCTCTCCGGCCGCCCGAACGTCATCGAACGCTCCTCGCTCCGCGGCCCGCCGCTGTTGATCGTGACGACCTTGCGCACGACGAGTTGGCACAACAGCGCAGAACTCTTGCCCGTGTATTACAGCAAAGCCCAGATGGCCGCCGACACAACCATCATCCAGTCGGGGAAAGGCACCACGACGACGCTGCGTCCGCAGCAAGTGCGAATCTTTCGCAAGTGACTTCCCGTTAGCGGTCGAGCGTGCTCGACATGGTTTCTTCCCTGACCCGGGCAACGCGCGGGGCGAGCCCCGCCGCTAACAACACTTTAAGGCGACTCTTCGCGCGGGTCGATCGGTTTGGCGCGCCGCCCGGCGAGGCTCCATGCGTCGATGTAGTCGCTGCCGGCAGGTTTGCTCTTGCGACGCCAGCGCGGGGCCATGTGGCGGATGAACATCCACGCCAGCAGCAGCAGCGTCATCCCCAGCAGCGCCGTGGCGATCCACGCCATGTAGTAACGATACTCCTGGTGCGCGGCGATCTGCTGGGGCGTGCCCGTCGGCGGATTGGCCGGATGGGCCGAGAGCCAGATGATGGCCAGCAATCCCCCGCAGAGGCTGGCCATCACCACCGTCACGATGGCGACGTTGACCGTCTGGAACACCTTGGAATGCGTCACGCCCATGGGACATCCTTGCGTGGGTTCTGCGTGTCGAGCTTGGCGAACTCCTCCAGCAATTCACGCTGGCGGTCCGTCAGGCCCGTCGGAGCGACGGTCTTCAACTGCACGTACTCATCGCCGGCCTCGCCGCCGGCAGGGGCGGGAACGCCCTTGCCACGCAGACGCAGGCGCCTCCCGCTGCTGGAACCGGCCGGCACGCGGACGCGCGTCATGCCGTCGATGGTCGGCACGTCGATGGCCGCGCCCAGTGCCGCCTCGGTGATGCTGATGGGGACTTCGACGTAGATGTCGTTGCCTTCGCGGTGGAAGTACGGGTGCTGGCCGACGTGCGCGACAATGTACAGGTCGCCCGATCCGCCCGGACCGCTCTGACCCTGCCCGCGCAGGCGGATCTGCTGGCCGTCCCGCACGCCAGGTGGAATCTTCACCTCGATAGTCTCGGCGTGGCTCTTGCCGCCACCGTCCTGTCGCTGCAGGCGAATGCTCGTCGTCACGCCGCGGATGGCCTGGAGAAACTCCAGCGTCAGGTCATATTGCAGATCGGCGCCTTGCCAGGCGGCGCCGCGCCGGCCCGCGCCGCCACCGGCACGCCCGCCGCGAAGGGCGTCGAGGATCTCATCGAGCCCCATGCCCGCATACGTGCTGCCGCCGGGGCGGCCGAAGATCTCTTCAAAATCGAACCCGCCGCCGAAGCCCTGCCCCGGCGCGCCGCGAGGCGGGGCCTGTCCCGTCCGCCCACCGCCGCCCATGCCCGGACCGGCATGACCGAAGCGGTCGTACATCCGCCGCTTGTCGTCGTCGGAGAGAACCTCGTACGCCTCGGTGGCCTCGCGAAACTTCTCCGGCGCGTCGGGACTCTTGTTGACGTCCGGGTGGAACTTGCGCGCCAGCTTGCGATAGGCCGTTTTGATCTGGTCCTTCGTGGCGTCCCTGGCGACGCCCATAACATCGTAATAATCTCGTTTGGGCATTGGCGTATTCTAAAGCACCCTGAGGCGGTTGGGCACTAATTTGCCTGCTGCGCAATGGCGGTCACTTCGTCGACCATCGCCTGGGCGGCCGCGGCCTGGGAGGCTTCGGCGATGATCCGCAGGATCGGCTCGGTGTTGCTGGCCCGTACGCAGACCCAGCCTTCGGGCAGGTCGATGCGCAGACCGTCGGCATCGTTGAAGACCGCGCCCTGGCGGGCGGCGAAGGCCTTGCGAACCGCCGCGGTCACGAGTTGGTCGGCCCCGAGACCGCAGGGGATCTTCGTCTTGAGCATCGTGTACCGTGGCAGGGCGGCTACCAGCTCGCTGAGCGGGCGGCGCTGCGTGGCGAGGTATTGCAGGACGTACGCCATGGCCACGAGGCTGTTTCGCACGGGGACGACGGCCGGCTCGATTACGCCGCCGCCGCCTTCGCCGGCCAGCATGCATTTGGTGCGCATCATGCCCTCGACGACATTGGCCTCGCCGGTGGGCGTTCGGACGACGGAGCAGCCCGCGGCCGCGGCGATGTCGTCGACCATACGCGAGGTCACGAGGTTGGTGGCGATGCGGCCTTTTCGCTGCGTGAGCACAAACGCCGCCGCCAGGGCCAGGGTGTACTCTTCGCCGATGAACGTGCCCTTCTCGTCTACGATAGCCAGGCGGTCGGCGTCGGCGTCCTGGGCAAAGCCGACGGCGGCCTTGTTGCGGACGACCACGTCGCACAATTCGGTGACGTTCTCGGCGATGGGCTCGGGCGGGTGGGCAAAGTTGCCCGTCGGCTCGGCGTTGATGTGCGTCAGGCGGCATGAGAGGCGCTGAAGGAGCATGGCGGCCTCGTGCCCGCCGGCCCCGTTGACGCTGTCGACGGCGGCGCTGAGCTTGCCCGCGGCGATGGCCCGCGCGTCGCAGTGAGCCAGCACGGTCTGCACGTGCGTTTCGGCGGCCGAGGTGTCCTGCCCCAGCGCGCCGTGCTGGTGCGGCGGAAGAATGTCAAAGCCGCGCTGCTGCCAGATGCGCTTGAGCCTGTCGGCGTCGAGGGCGGCCAGGCCCGTGCCGATGGGCTGAAGGAACTTGATGCCGTTGTACTGGGCGGGGTTGTGCGAGGCGGTGATGATGACCCCGCCATCGGCTTTGAGGCGGCTGGTCATCAACGCCACCGCCGGGGTGCTGGCCAGGCCGACGTCCGTGACGGAGATGCCGCTGACGAGCAGTCCCTGCACGATGGCGTCGCGGAACATCGGGCCCGAGGGGCGGCTGTCGCGCCCGATGACGACGCGCCGGCCGGCGCCGAGCATCGCGCCGAACGCCAGGCCGAAATCTTTGGCCACCTCGGCAGTGAGGGTCTGGCCCACCGTGCCTCGAACGCCGGAAACAGTCACCATCAAACGATCCATGAAGCAATCTCCATGTCTGAAGAGCAAGGGTGCCGTGGCGCGCAGGGCCGCAGGCCCGGAGAGCCACGATCCCCGATGCATCCGTTCACCAGTCGTGGCTGTCGGCCTGAAGGCCTCCCGCCACGGCACCCTGGGCTACCACTCAAGCAAACACTACAGAAGCATATCCTACGGTTGTCTCGTCTTCATAATCGGGATACTTGCGGTGCACCACTTCATAGCTGTTGGTGTACTCCAGGCAAAATCCTTTCGATGCGCCCAGCGCGGAGCAGGCGGCGATGGCGGCGGCGACGGCGCCGCTGCCGCAGGCATTGGCGTGCTCGTCGGCCTCTGCCAGCGCGCCCTCGGCATCCATCGCTTCGATGCGTTGCAGCATGCGTTGGTCATTCTGCCTTGCCCATCGCTCGCCGACGGCGCCGCGGCCGTGCGGGCTGCCGAAGTGCCCGCCGTAGTGCGTCAGGTCGGTGCTGCCCACGATGCAGGAGTTTGGAAACGCAGCCATGACGCCGCCGATGAGCCTCCCGATGTCGACGGCCTGCGGCGAGGGCGGCACGGCGATGGGCACGATTCTCGCCCGCGGGCAGAGCACCTGGATAAAGGGGACTTGCACCTCCAGCGAGTGCTCCTGGTCGTGCGCATGGGGGTTGGCTCGCAGCAGGGCAGGGGCGCCGGGCGCCTCCAGCAGCGCCGCGGACAGTTCGTCGTCGATGCCGATCTGGCCCAGCGGGCTGATCCAGACGCCGGAGTGGAAGACTTCGCCCGCGGCGGCGCGGCCGCGATGGTCGGCTCCGAGCAGGATGAAGGTTCCGCCGCCGTCGCCCCCGGCCATCGGCTGGGCGCCGGCGAGGGTCTTGAAGGTCAGTGCCGCCAGGGCGCCGCTGTAGACCCAGCCGGCGTGGGGCGTCAGCCCGCCGCGTGCCTCGGCTGGGGCGCTGGGGGGCACGGTGGCGGCCTCCAGCAGCCGCGTCGCGTGATGGCGGCACGATGAGGCGGATTCTTCGTAGAATGCCCCGGCGTGAAACGGGTGTCGAATGTTGGTCACCGATGCCATCGCCAGGCTTTTCCCTTTTACAGGTTGAGACGGCATTGTATCATGCTTGTATATTATTAGGCTAGGACCTGTATGAGCCAGCAGAAGCCACAATGGGATCGCCAGAGCGATCAAGCCGACGCCTTGGCCGCCCTGGCCGGCGGGCAACCCACGGCCGCCGGAGGGCAGTCGAAATCCCCCGCGGCGGTGAATCTCTCGTCCGGTTCGCGCGTGCCGGCGTCGGCCAAGCGACGTCGCGAGTCGGCCTTCCAGGCCAATGCCGCGCGCGCCCAAGCTCACCAGTTCAAGAACTTCATGATCCCGATGCTGCTGGGGGCGGCCGTGCTGCTGTTGCTGCTGGGGGCGCTGGCGGCATGCAATCTGCCCAGCGACGATTACAAAGCTGTTCACGCCGAAGAGGTCATCTGCAAAGCCTGGTTCAAGCCTCTGGTGATCGCGACGTTTCCGCTGGCGCTGATCCTGCTGGCCGGGGCCGTCGTCTTCTGGCTGGACGTTCGGGCGCACCGGAAAGCATCCGCCGGCGGTTGACGGCCGCACCGCGCGGAGCAAGTCCCCGGGGGGGATGGAGAACATTGTCTTGAATACTGCCGCAAGGCCCTGGGGATCGCTAAGCTGGCCTAACCGTATCAGCCTGCTGCGGCTGTTGCTGGTAGCGCCATTCATCGTCCTGCTGCTCAATCAAGGCCAGAGCGGATGGCCGTGGGCTCGTCACGTCGCGACGGCGATCTTCGTCGTCATGGCCTTGAGCGACGTCGTTGACGGTTTTCTTGCCCGACGCCTCCAGCAGAAGACGCGGCTGGGCGCCATCCTCGACCCGCTAGCCGACAAGATCCTCATCATCTCCTCCGTGCTGGTGCTCTCGCAACCGGCCAAGGCCGCCTCCGATGCCGTGCTGCCCAACTGGGTGGTCGTGGCCGTCGTGGGAAAGGATTTGTGGGTCGTCATCGGATTCGTCGTGGTATACTTGGTGACCGACAAGCTGCGGGCCGAGCCCAGCCTCAGCGGCAAGCTGTGCACGCTGGGACAACTGCTGATGGTCGGATTCGTGCTGGTGGCGCCGGAACTGGACGCCCTGGTCCCCGGATGGACCCTGGGCGGATGGATCGTCCGCTGCCTGACCTACGCGGTGACGGCGCTGGCGGCGCTGGCCGTCATCAGCTACACCCGCAAGGGACTGCGGACCATCGCCCAGCACCAGAAACCACTGGAAAATCATCGCCCCGCCAATGACCACACCCATGCACCCGATTGAAGATATCCTCGACGAACTGCGGGCCGGACGGATGATCGTCCTGGTCGACGACGAATCTCGCGAAAACGAAGGCGACCTGGTCTGCGCGGCAGAGAAGGTCACGCCCGAGATCATCAATTTCATGGTGCGCGAAGGCTGCGGCGTCGTCTGCATGCCCGTCAACTCCGCGCATGCCGACCGCCTTGGCCTGCACCCGCAGACGGCTGTCAACACCTCGGCGCATGGGACGGCGTTCACCGTCACCATCGACGCGGCCACGGGCATCACCACCGGCGTTTCCGCGGCCGACCGCGCGCGGACCATCCAGATCGCCGCTGCCGACACCAGCACCGCGGCCGACCTGGTGCGCCCGGGCCACATTAACCCGCTGCGGGCGCAGGACGGCGGCGTGCTGGTGCGCGCGGGGCAGACCGAAGGCTCCGTAGACCTGGCGCGCCTGGCCGGGCTCAAGCCCGCCGGCGTCATCTGCGAGATCATGAACCCCGACGGGACGATGGCCCGCCGCGACGACCTGGAGAAATTCTGCGAGCGTCACAGCCTCAAGATGTGCAGCGTGGCCGACATCATCCGCTACCGCCTGCGCCAGGAAAAACTCATCAGCCGCGCCGTCGAGGTCGACATCGAGCTCGAGGCCGGCAAGTTCCACTTGATCGCCTACACCTCGGTGGTGGACATCGAGCCGCACGTGGCGATCTGCATGGGGGGCGTAGGCAGCCTCGACGCCGAGGGCCTGCCCGTCATACACAAGGACCCGGTGCTCGTGCGCGTCCACAGCGAGTGCCTCACCGGCGACGTCCTGGGCAGCCTGCGATGCGACTGCGGCGGGCAGCTCCAGATGGCGCTCAAGGCCGTGGCCGACGCCGGCAAGGGCGCGGTGGTGTACGTGCGCCAGGAAGGGCGCGGCATCGGCCTGGTCAACAAGCTGCGGGCGTACAAGCTGCAGGTCGAGCAGGGCATGGATACCGTCGAGGCCAACCTGCACCTGGGTTTCGAGGCCGACCGGCGCGACTACGGCATCGGCAATCAGATCCTCCGCGACCTGGGCCTGACGCGCCTGCGCGTGATGACGAACAATCCACGCAAGATTTACGGTCTGGAAGGCTTCGGCCTCAAGATCGTCGAGCGGGTGGCGATCGAACTGCCCCCGCAAGCGCACAACCGCGACTATCTGCAAACCAAAAAAGACAAGATGGGTCACATCCTCGAAAACCTTTGAGTTGTGAGTTGTGAGTTTTTAGCCTCTCACTCACCACTCACCACTCACAACTCACAACTCACAACTGCCCCTAAGGCACACTATCCAGCGCCCAGAACCAGGTGCGGGACTGGCCGTCGTAGTAGCGTCCGGTTCCGCTGGCGCCGCCGACGAAGTTGGTCTTGGTCGCCGGCAGGATATCCGCCGCCGTGGCGGCAACGCCGGCGGCAGAGGGAATCCACTTCACGTTGCCGCCGACATAGAGGGTGTTGCTCCCGGCAAAGACGCCGCCATCGCTATGATTGTAGCGAGCCGGGCTGGTGCCGGTGTCGGCCGTGCCGGTGTTCTCGGCCAGGTCGGCCGCCAGGACGTAGTTCGTGTTGTTCCGCATGGGGCTGCGAGTCAGCGTCGTGGGCGTTCCGACGGACGAGGGAACGGGATTCAGACCGTACGTCCAGATGTACGACGTCAGGACCATGTTGCCCCAGTTGGCCGGCACGGCTTCACCGCGGGAGGGGTCGGTCGTCGGGTTGATGTAGCACACCGGGCGGCTGGGGCATTGGACGATCCTGCTCAGCTCGCCCATGCCCGTGCCCATCAGGGCCTTGTAGACGGCCGGCGATGTCGCTCCCGCGGACATTCCATGCTGGCCGGCGGCGCCGACGTCATACTGCATCGCGTAAAGAATCGCCCCGAAGGGGGTGGTCCTGGGGATGTAAGGCCGCGGATAGACGCCGCCGGTGCTGATGGTGTAGGCGTTGAGGCGCATACCGATTTCGTTGAGGTTGGACGAGCATTCGGTTCGCTGCGATTTGCTGAGGATGCTCTTGATCACCGGCACCAACAGCGTGACCAGCAGCATGATGATCCCGATCACGATCATCAACTCGACCATGGTGAAGGCTCTGCGCCGGGCCATCTGGCAGCTCCCTTTCTTCTGCCGCAGGGGCAGATCAGGCGGGTCCTAGCCTCCCAAAATTAAGTATAACGCGTGGGATAGAGCAGGTCAATAAAGGCATCGCGCCATCCGTATCCCCCCCCGATTGAGGCATTACCGCCACTGTCCTCTATCCCGCCTGCAACGCCGTGATTGCCGTGATCAGGACGATGTCTTCCACGCTGCAGCCGCGCGAGAGGTCGTTGATCGGCTTGGCCAGGCCCAGCAGCAACGGGCCCAAGGCCTCGGCCTTGCCGAAACGCTCGACGAGCTTGTAGGCGATGTTGCCGCAGGACAGGTCGGGGAAGACCAGCGTGTTGGCGCGCCCGGCGACGGACGAGCCTTTGGCCTTGCGGGCGGCGATATCCGGGATCATGGCCGCATCGACCTGCAACTCGCCGTCGATGTTCAACTCCGGGCGGCGCTTCTTGGCGATGGCGGTGGCGTCGATGACTTTCTGCACGGCCGGGCTGTACGCCGAGCCCTTGGTCGAGAAGCTCATCATGGCGACGAAGGGTTCGGCGTCGAGAAGTTGCTGGCAGGCCTCGGCCGCGGCGATGGCGATGTCGGCAAGCTGCTCGGTGGTGGGCTCGGGCACGACGCCGGTGTCGGCGAAGATCACCGAACCGTCCACGCCGAACTCCGGGACGATCGAGTTCATCACGCTGCACGAGGAGACGGTCTTGTTGCCTGGCTTGCATCCGACGCTGTAGAGAGCGCTGCGGACGGTGTCGGCAGTGGGGGAGACGCTGCCGGCAACCATGCCGTCAGCCAGGCCGACGCCGACCATTGCTCCGCCGAAGTAGATGGGGCTCTTGAGCAGGTCGGCCGCCTGGTCGGGCGTCATTCCCTTGGACTTGCGGCGCTGGTAGACGTGCTGGACGCACTGGTCGCGCAGCGGGTCTTTGAAGGGGTCGATCACTTCGACGAGCGAGAGGTCCAGGCCGAGGGTCTTGGCGCGGGCGGCGATTTCGGCCGGCGAGCCTACGACCTGCACTTTGGCGTATTTCAGGCGGGCGGCATCCTGGGCGGCCCGGAGGACGCGGTCGTCCTGGGCCTCGGGAATTACGATGGTTTTCTGGGCGGCGATGGCGCGCTGTTTAATCTGCTCGACGACGACGTTACTCATAGGATTCCTTTGCATGACAGCCGGGGGCGGGCTATTATCCGGAGCCCACTGACGCAGAATACTACACTGTGCCTTGGGCCTTGTCGAGGCAGCGATGAAATACAAGCGCCTGCATTTGATCGAGAAGCTCCGCGTGCAAGTGGCCGCCGCCGCGGCGCTGCTGGCGGTGTACTTCTGGGCATACCATCTGGTCGCCGGCGCCGACCCCAAGGCCCCGACCGTCTTTTTCGGCGCCGGCGCGGGGCATCTGCTGCAGTTCATCGCCGTCATCATGACTACTGCAGTTCTGGCCGGGGCGGCGAGCGTCGGGATGAGGCCTTCGGCAGGCCTGCTGGTCACGCTGGTGGGGGCGGCGGGGCTGAGCCTTCACATGCCCTCGGTGCTGCCGTTGTTGTGGAACAACGAAAGCGCCCTGGGCTTCTTGCTGGTTCAAATGATCCTCGACACGCTGCTGCTGGCGGTGGTGGTGTTCGGCGCGGCGCTGCTGACCGGATGGGTGCGCAACAAGATCACGGCCTTGAGCCCATCATGGGCTTGGCAGGATCCGCTGGCAAGCCTCACGGAAGAACAGCGACGAAAAGTCAAAGCCAGAAAAGTTTATTATATGGGAGATCCGATATCGGCCCTGGTGGCCACCGCCGCACATGGGGTATTCAGCAAGTATGCCGAGCAGGGTAGCCGCGAGATCGGCACAAGCAAGGACCTGCGCAAGCAGCTTGTGCTGGGTGGATACTGCCTGGCGCTGGCGATATTGACGGGGTTTGTCCTGCTGCTGCTTCTGATGCGGTCGTACGATCGCTCGCAGACGATGTTCGCCGTCGCCGGGAGCCTGTTCGCGGCGACCCTGCTGGCGTACCAGGTGTTTCCTTTTCGGTCGGCCGCCGTCGCCATGGTGACCCCGGTCGTGCTGGCGGTGGTGATGTATGCGCTGGGGGCGATGAAGACCGTCAGCGGGATGCACCTGTCGTGGGAGACGGTGGCGCCCTATGCCTGCGCCGTGCCGCTGGACTGGGTCACCGCCGGCGCCGCCGGGGCCGTGGCAGGCTACTGGGTCAGCAGCCGCATCCATGAAGCGCGATACGGCGAGCTTGACGAAAGCGACGAAGAATAAGACCATGCCACAGAGATCCAATGAACACAAAGAGAGTCTTCTTGTCTCTTTCTCCGTGTTCTCTGTGATCTCTGTGGCAAAGTTCAGGAGAGCAAGATGATCACTGGCAAGGCAGGCGTTCAGTTGTTCACCCTTCGGGAGTTCACGCAGAACATCAAGGACTTCACCGCCACGATGGAGAAGGTCCGCAAGATCGGATATACCGCGGTGCAGATTTCCGCCATCGGGCCTATCGATCCCAAAGAGGTCGCCAAGGCCGTCGAAGGCTCGGGGCTCAAGGTGGCCGCCACGCACATGGGCTGGGGGCAGTTCCAGACGGATCTGCCGCACGTGATCGAGATTCACAAGATGTGGAAGTGCCCGCACCCGGCCATCGGCTCGCTACCGCATGAGTACGTCACGGCCGAGGGCGTCAAGAAGTTCATCGCCGAGCTCCGGCCCATCGCGGCCGAACTGGCGAAGAACGGCATGGACTTTTCGTATCACAACCACAGCCACGAACTGGTCCGCTGCGGCAAGAGCACCTGGCTGCAAGAACTGTACGACCAGGCCCCCGGCGATATCCTCAAGGCCGAGATCGACACGTACTGGATCCAGCACGGCGGCGGCGACCCGACATGGTGGATCAACCACTGCGCCGGCCGTGAGCCCGTCATCCATCTCAAAGACATGGCCCGCGGACCGGAAGGCCAGCTCATGGCGGCAGTGGGCGAGGGCAACCTGAACTGGCCTGCGATCCTGGCCGCAGGCGAGGCCGGCGGCGTGGAGTACTACCTCGTCGAACAAGACAACTGCAACGGCCTGAACCCCTTCGACTGCGTCGCCACCAGCTACCGCAACCTGCAGAAGCTCGGCGTGAGTTGACGTGGGGCAATATGGAGTGCGGTAGCTAAGGCTGCCGCACTCCATAGTCTGCTAGTTCCGGTCGTACTTCAGTTCCGGCCGGCCCGCTCTCTTGCGCAGGTCCGTTTGCATCGCGATCATCTGCTGTCGCATGGTGGCGATGAGTTCGTCGGATGAGAGCTTCTTGGCCTGCTCCTGGGGCATCGGCGTGCCGTACTGCACCATCATGCTGCCGGCGCCGGGGAACTTTCGCGTCCGCGGCCAGGCTTCGTAGGCGCCGTCGATCACCACCGGCACGACCCACTTGGCCGCTCGCTGGGCCAGCAGCGCCACGCCGGGCAGCATCGGCCCGATGCGCCCGTCTTCGGTGCGCGTGCCCTCGGCGAAAATCACCAGGCACCCGCCGGCCTTGAGGCGGCGCATCGCCTCCTTGATCGCCCCGGTGTCGGCCGTGCCGCGCTTGACCGGGAAGGCGTTGAACGTGCTGATGACCTTGGCGAAGAACGCGTTGCGGAAGAGGCTGTCGCGGGCCATGTAATTGCAGGGCCGCTGGAGCATGCAACTGGCGATGATCGGGTCGAGGAAGCTCTGGTGATTGCAGATGTAAAGCACGCCGCCGCTAGCTGGTTCGAGATGGCGATTGAATGTCCGCAGCTTGTAGATGACGGAGAACAGCGCCTGCAGGATCGCCCGCATGATGAGGTACGCCGTGCTGGCGTGCGGGATGTCGGCCGGCAGGTTGAGCTTGGGCAGGGCGGGGTTGGTGTGGCTGCGAATGGCGCTCATCGGGACTGCTCCACGCGAGCCTTCATCGCCTCCACCACCTCGTCGATGGTCATGCCGGAGGTGTCAATCTCGACGGCCGCGGCGGGCTTGACAAGCGGCCCGACCGCGCGCGTCATGTCGCGATGGTCGCGTGCGACGACGCTGTCGAGCACCTGCTGATAGTCAGCCGCTTCGCCGGCGGCCACCAGTTCCGACCAGCGTCGTCGGGCCCGCACCTCGGCTGAGGCGTTGAGGAAGAACTTCACGTCGGCGTGCGGGAAGACGACCGAGCCCTGGTCGCGCCCCTCGGTGACGAAGCTGCCCAGTCCGCCGCCGATGCGGCGCTGCAACTCGACCAGCACGTGGCGCACCCGCGGTTCATCGGCCAGAAAGTGAATGTTGTCCGTCACGTCGCTGGTGCGGATGGCGGCGCTGACGTCTCGGCCGTCGAGCAGCACGCGCAGCTTGCCGTTGTCGTCAGCGAGCTGAATATCGGCCTCGCGGGCGATGGCCGCCAGGGCGAGGGGGTCTTTGAGGTCGGCCTGCGACTGCATTGCCTTAAGCGTGGCCGCGCGATACGTCGCGCCGGTGTCGAAATGGGCCACGCCGATCGCCGCGGCCAACCGCCGCGCGACGGTGCTCTTGCCCGACCCCGCCGGTCCGTCAATGGTGATGATCATAGAAGGGGCATAATACCACGAAGCAGTTCGAAGATCGAAGTGCGAAGTTCGAAGTTCGGGAGACCTCAGTGCAAGCCGTTTCCCTCGGTCAAAAAAACAACCGCGTGGCTTTTGAAGGCCACGCGGTTGAATGCTTCTACTTCGAACTTCGAACAGTTCTTACTCATTGGGCGCCGGCGCCGGGGCGGGCTGGTCGGTCTTGGGCTGGGCGCCTCTGCGGCCTGGGCCGTGGCGGGCGGGACGGAGCTTCTCCATCTGGGCCTTCTGGTCTTCGGTCATCGTTGAGCGGACCTTTTCCATGGCCGCGCGCATGATGTCGCGCTTCTTCTGAGCGTCTTCGGTCTTGGCGGCTTCATCGCGGGCGGTCTTCATGACGGCCTTCTGGTCGTCATTGAGGATATTGTCCATCGCCTCGCGGCTCTTGGCCTCGCGCTCGCTGCGCGCCTTGGCGATCTGGTCTTTCTGCTCCTGGGTCAGGGAGGCCTGGACCTTGTCCATGGCGGCCTTCATGATCTCGCGTTTCTTCTGGGGGGTGTCGGCCTTGGCGGCTTCATCGCCGGCGGTCTTGAGGGTGGCCTTCTGGTCGTCGGTGAGGACCTTTTCCATGTCGCCCATGCCGCGCATTCCGGGGCCTCGCTGGCCGCGCTGGGCCTCGGCGGCCTTGATCTTGGCCTTCTGGTCGTCGGTGAGGGAGGCTTTGACCTTTTCCATGGCGGCCTTGTTGATCTCGGCCTTCTTTTCGGGGGTGTCGGCCTTGGCGGCCTCTTCGCGAGCGGCCTTGAGGATGGCTTTCTGCTCGTCATTGAGGACGCGCATCATGGGCATGCGCTCGCCGCGCTGGCGGACGGCGGGCTTGTTGTCGCCTTGGTCCTGAGCGAGGGCGGGCATGGAGACGGCCACAACGGCCAGCAGCACCAACACCGCAGTCAACGTACGATTCATGGTCAGGCTCCTGATAATTGGCGCTTCAGCGCCGTGTCGTGTTCCCTCAGCCCAACGCCTGGGCCGACGGGCATATTGTATTTCTACGAGGATAGTGAGCGGCCGCGCGGCGCCGTTACATGCCTCGCGACGCGTCACAAAAAGCACGAAGGGCACAAAGGGAAATCATATCTGCCGGCTCCGTTGTGGTCTTCGTGGTCTTTGTGCGGACGCTGCCGCTGGGGGAAAAATAACACCGGCCGGGGCCGAAGCTGAATCGCACAGGCGTGTCAATCTGGTGCATGTGCGTCAGCCTCGGTCCGGCCGGAGTAACTACCATGGCGTCTTCAGCGGCGATCGCCGTCGCGGCGGCCAAACCGGTGCATCATCTGGCCGCGCGAGCCAGAAGAGCGGCCGCGGAACATCTGTTCGCGCCCTTGGCCGAAGCGACCCTCGGCCATCTGGTGACGGCCGTGGCCGAAACGACCCTTGGCCATCTGGTGACGGCCGTGGCCGAAGCGACCCTTGGCCATCTGGTGACGCCCTTGGCCGAAGCGACCCTTGGCCATCTGGTGACGCCCTTGGCCGAAGCGGCCGTTGGCCATCTGGTGACGCCCCTTGCCGAATCGCCCCTGGGCCATCTGACCGCGCCCCTTGTCAAACCGGGCCTGTGCCATCTCGCGACCCTGGCCGAAGCGGCCCTGGGCCATCATGCCACGGACGTCTTTGGCGCCGTGTTCGCGGGCAGCCATTTTGCGTCCGTTTGTGCCATCTTTGGCGCCGCGATCGCTCATCCTGGCGGTACGGTCGGTCTTGGGAGCGGCCTTAACGCGAGCGGTTTGAGACGCCTCGAGCTTGGCGATCCGGGCCTTGAGGCTCCGGATCTCGCTGAGCAACTGCTCGTTGGTCAGCCTGGAGGTATCGGCCGGTTTTGCTTCCGGGCCGCGCTGTCGGCGACCCTGTCGTTGGGCGGCGTCCTGGGCGAAGGCGGCCGATGCCATCGCCAGAACCAGCGCGCCTGCAAATGCTGCGGTTCGCGTCATATCCTGAACTCCTTTCGTGGGCGGTCGGGCAAGTCCCAACCGTGCTGCGGCAGGACGGGTCAACAGAACTCCGTCTTCTGCTATAACTGTTGCCGGGAAGGGCGTATTTCTTCCGCCGAAAATTCATTTTTCGCCAGTGGATTGTCCGCGGCGGATAGTGGAATATGGAGAGGAGAGGCCTCAGGCCTCAGGCTTCAGGAAATGAATTCCCCCCCCCCCCCCCAAGCCTGAAGCCTGAAGTCTGGAGCCCAAAGCAGAGCGAAAGGATCTTTGGTTATGGATGTGGAACTTTCTGATCGTCTGAAGAAGCTGCCGCCGTACCTTTTTGCCGACCTGAGGCGAAAGATCGCCGCGGCCCGGGCGAAAGGCGTCAAGGTCATCACGCTGGGCATCGGCGATCCGGACATGCCCGCCCCTGAGCCCATCGTGCGCGAGATGCAGCGCGCCGTCGACGACGCGGGCGATCCCAATCGCCACCGCTACGGCTGCGACGTGCCCGTGCCGCAGTTCGCACAGTCGATCCGCGACTTCTACAAGCGCCGCTGGAATGTGGACCTCGCGGCCGATCAGGTCGTGACCACCACTGGCAGCAAGGACGCCATCGCGCAGCTCCCGGCCGCCATCATGAACCCTGGCGACATGGGCATTGCCCCCGAGCCGGGCTACCCGACATACAACATCGGCCACGTCTTTGCCGGCGCGAGCACCTACTACATGCCGCTCCAGGCCAAGAACGGCTTCCTGATGGACTTTGACGCCATCCCCAAGGACGTCGCCGAGCGGGCCAAGCTTCTGTGGATCAATTACCCCAACAATCCCACCACGGCCGTGGCCGATCTGGCGTTCTTCCAGCGGGCGGTGGATTTCGGTCGCAAGCACAACATCCTGATCGCCCACGACAGCGCCTACAGCGAGAACACGTACGATGGCTATCGCTCGCCGAGCATCATGCAGGTTCCCGGTGCAACTGAGGTGGCGGTTGAGTTCTTCTCGCTGAGCAAGGCCTTCTGCATGACCGGCTGGCGCGCCGGGTGCATGGTCGGCAACGCTTCGGCCGTCAAGGCCCTCTCGACCGTCAAGGACAATATCGACAACGGCGTGCTGCGGGCGATCCAGTTCTCGGCCGCCAAGGCGCTGGACATGGCCGAGCAGATCATCCCGCCGATCAACGCGGTGTACCAGCGACGGCGCGACCTGGTGGTCGACGCCCTCAACGCCAACGGCTGGAACATCGCCAAGCCCAAGGCCACGATCTACATCTGGGCCCCGGTGCCCGAGAAGTACAAGGGCCTCAGCGGCGAGTTCGCCACCGACCTGCTGGAGAAAGCGGGCGTGGTGGTGACGCCCGGCCGCGGCTACGGCCCCGCCGGCGAAGGCTTCTTCCGCATCTCGCTGACGTACCCGGACGCGGTGCTGACCGAAGCGCTGGGGCGAATCTTTGAGAAACGGTAGCCCGTAGCCGGTAGCCAGTAGCCAGGAACAACCCGTTCGTATTACCACTGGCTACAGGCTACTGGCTACTGATCACTAAATCATGATTGCATACATCGGCATGGGCAGTAACGTGGGGGATCGGGCGCAGACGCTGTTGCGGGCGGCCGCGATTCTGGCGCGCGCTTCGGGGGTGCACGTGCGGCGGATATCCCGATTCATCGAAACAAAGGCTGAAGGAGGCCCGCCCGGTCAGCCGCCGTACCTCAACGCGGCGATGGAGATCGAGACCGACCTGGAACCGCTGGAACTGCTCGAGGCGCTGCACGAAGTTGAGGCCGACCTCGGGCGCGACCGCGATTTTGAAGAGCGGTGGGGGCCGCGGACGTGCGACCTGGACATCCTGATGATGGAAGACCTCGTGATGGACACCCCGCGGCTGACGATTCCGCACCCGCGGATGCATGAGCGGCCGTTCGTGCTGCGCCCGCTGGCGGAGATTGCGCCGGGGGCGCTGCACCCGGTGCTGCGGTTGACGGTGCTGGACATGCTGGCCGACGCCGAGGTGGGGCAGTGAGCGCGACGCTGATCAGTCTGATCGGACCGCCGGCGGCGGGCAAGACAACGCTGGCTGCTCTGCTGGCGGCGGATCTGTCGGCAGGGCAGATTCACGAAGACTTTGCGGGCAATCCGTTCCTGGCCGATTCGTTCCAAGGCCGCGACGAAGCCCGCCTGCCGGCGCAACTATATTATCTGTTGTCGCGCGTGCGGCAACTCTCGGCCGAGTCCTGGCCGGCGTCGGGGCTGTTTATCAGCGACTACGGATTCTGCCAGGACGGCCTGTTCGCCCGCGTGCGACTGGCGGATGCTGAACTGGCGACATACCGGAAGATCGCCGCGCCGCTGGGGGCGCTGGTTCGCCGGCCGGACGTGCTGGTGGTGCTGGACGCGCCGGTCGAGGTGCTGCTGGAGCGCCTGGCCGGACGCGGCAGGGCGTTTGAAGCGTTCATGACGGCGGAGTTCCTGGAGTCGATGCGGCAGGAGTACCGCAAGCTCGTCGCCGAAGCGCCGTGTCCGGTAGTGGAGATCGATACGTCGCTGGTGGATATTCGCGATTCGCACGATAGACAAACGATCAAGAGAGCTATCAGCTCTCAGCTTTCAGCTATCAGCTAAAGCGAGAGTGCGGTGTCTTCAACGGATAGCTGAGAGCTAAGAACCATGAACACAGTGAAGTCCATCCAGGAAGTTCGCTCGGCTGTTGCGGCGGCGCGCGGGCAGGGCATGCGCATTGGCTTTGTGCCGACGATGGGCGCTTTGCATGAAGGCCACCGTTCGCTGGTCCGCGCGGCCGGCAAGGAATGCGGGTTTGTGGTCGTGAGCATTTTCGTCAATCCGACCCAGTTCGGGCCTAAGGAAGATCTCAGCCGCTATCCGCGCACACCCGAGACCGACCTGGCCGCATGCCGCGAGGAGGGGGCGGCGCTGGTGTTCATGCCCGAGGTCGAGACGATGTATCCGCCGGGGGCGGCGACGACCATCAGCGTGTCAGGCCTGACGCGCAGCCTCTGCGGGGCCAGCCGCCCGACGCACTTTGCCGGCGTGTGCACCATCGTCGCCAAGCTGTTCAACATCGTCGAGCCCGACTGCGCGTATTTCGGCAACAAGGACTTCCAGCAGGCCTGCGTCATCGAGCGGATGGTCGCCGACCTGGACATGCCCGTTCGGGTCGTGCGATGCCCCATCGTTCGCGAGGCCGACGGCCTGGCGATGTCCAGCCGCAACGCGAACCTGTCGAGCGAGCATCGCCGCCAGGCGGCGGGTCTGCACGAGGCGCTGACGCTGGCGGCCGCGACGATACGCGATTCGGCCCCGCCGGCGGCGGAGGTGATCGAGCTGATGCGGCGGCGACTGGACGAGTCGGCGCCGGCAGGGCGGGTGGATTATATTCAGATTGTGGACCCCCAGACCCTGGCTGGCGTAGAAGAGACGGACGGCCCGGTGCTGGTGGCGCTGGCGGTGAAGTTCGGCCCCACGCGTTTGATCGACAACGTTCTGGTAGGCCCCGAGGATTAACGGTACAATCGCCCGTAGCATGGGCATCTTGCCCATGAGTACCACGGCGTCCCGGCCGTGGAGTGTGTGCCGTTCGAGCATGCAGGAGCACGGGCAAGATGCCCATGCCACTCACGAGCGGGACGCCCGTGCTACTGAGGAACGGAAAGACCATGCTGCTGAAGCTGTTGCGAGCGAAGATTCATCACGCCACGATCACCCAGGCCCAGGTGGAATACGTCGGGTCGATCACCATCGACCAGGAAATCCTCGATGCCTCGGGCATTCTTCCCGGCGAGTGCGTGCTGGTGGCCGACCTGACCGACGGGCAGCGGTTCGAGACGTACGTGATGGCCGGCCATCGCGGCAGCGGCGTGATCTGCGTCAATGGCGCGGCGGCAAGGCTGGTGACCGTGGGCGATAAGATCATCATCATGGCCTTTGGCTATGTGGAACATGAGCAGGCCGTGGGCGTCAAACCGTCCATCGTTCTGGTGGATGACGAGACCAACAAGGTTTTCCGTCGAATCTAGTCGAGCGTATGCTTCCGATCATCGTGGACTTTGGAACGCCGGAGTGGCTGGGGCTCCCGCTGCGCGTGTACGGATATGGATTGATGATGGTGCTGGGGTTCGTGTGCGGGATCGCCCTGGCGCGATGGCGTGCCCGGCGGTGCGGCGAAGATCCGGACGTCTTCACGCAATGCGGCATCTTCGCGCTGATCGGCGGGGTGGTCGGGGCGCGGCTGGCGTTTGTCATTCAGGAAGTCGTCAAGAACCATCACGACCCATCCTACTCGCTCTCGCTGGGCGAGATGCTCAACATCACCTCCGGCGGGCTGATCTACTACGGCGGCGTGATCCTCGCGGCGATCATGGTGCTGGCGTACCTGGTGGCCAAGCGCCTGCCCGTGCGGCGGCACCTCGACATCCTGGCCGTCAGCCTGATGGTCGGCCTGGCGTTCGGACGCGCCGGCTGCCTGCTCAACGGATGCTGCTATGGCGGGCGGTGCAGCGAAGAGTGGCCGCTGGGAATGCACTTTCCGATGTACGCCCAGCCGCTGGTGAATCTGGACACCGGGGCCGGACCGTTCTCCGCCCATACCGGCGGGCCCAGCCCCGTCTACTCGCAGCAGCTCAAAGACCGGGCGTTGGCACTGCTGCGTCAGGGGACGCCCGACGGTCCGGCCGTGCTGGCGGCGGGACCGACGACGGGGGTGCTCAACCCCGACTGGCGGCTGATGGAGCACTTTGCCAGCGCGTACGCACCGCTTGAATCGAGCAGGAGCGGGGGGGTGTATCCGATCCTCCAGCCGCGCGCGACGCGGGTTCTTCACGGGCGCCTGACCAACGACCAACTGGCCACCGTCCACATGGACCGCGAGGCCGCGCGGAGGCTGTTCGCGGCCGTTTCCGATCATGGCCAGCTCGACCAGCGGCAGTGGAACAAGGCCCTGGCCGAGGGCACGGGCTTCTTGCGCGGCAGCGAGCAGTGGGACGACGCGCGGATGTTCGACGCCGGCGGCGACGGGCGGCTGGACTTCGACGAAGCGTGGAACTATCTCACCACGCGATATCGATTGCTGAGCCAGTTGGCCCCGTCGCTGGGCGCCGCCTCGCCGGCGACGCGGACGGCGGCTCGCGATGCGGCGATCAACGCTTACCTCCAGGCCGACCAGTTCGACCTGGCACTGCACAGCCACACGCTGGCGGTCAAGCCGGCCCAGGCGCTGGGGATCATCAACGCGCTGCTGCTGGCGGCCCTGCTGACGGTGCTGTATCGCCATCGCCTGCGCGAGGGCATGATCTTCGCGATGCTGATGGTCGTGTACCCGATGACGCGGTTTGTCCAGGAGAGCATCCGCAGCGACAACGCCCACGATCTGGCGAGGGGGATCCTCACGCATAATCAATACACGTCGATCGCCCTGATGGCGATGGGCACGATCATGGTGTTGGTGATACGATTCGCTCTTGCGCCCAGCAACGGGCCGACTCTCGCCCAGCGCCGGGCCGGCTGATATGAGAATGGGTGCCATGGCGGCCGTTCGCCCGTGGGCATCCCTGGAACATGGCCCTATTCCGCTGGTGGCGTGGGCGTTTATGGCCGATGAATTCTTGAGCGACCAATATCACCGCCTGCCGGCGAGTGGATCGAGAGAAAGGCATGTTATGAAAAAAGCACTGCTGACGGCCGCAATTGCGGCGTGGACATTAAGCGCATCGGTTAGCCAGGCCGTCGACGCCAAGCTGCTGGCCAAGGCCTACGAGCAGGGCAGCGGCGCCCTGGCGCAGGTGCAGGGCAAGTTCGTGCAGGGCGGCATCGAGAATCCTTTTGAAGGCCTGGCGACGTGCGTCTCCGTCCAGGACGGCGTGGGGCTGTTCATCACGCTGGCGCTGGAAAGCAATGCCGTCCCGGAGAACGTCAAGGACATGACGCTGATGGTGCCGGGCGGCGAGGGCAAGCCGATCAAGGCCGAACTGATGGGCGTCGACGCGCTGACGGGCATCGGCTTTGTCCGGGCGGCGGAAAAGGGACCGTGGAAGGCCATTACCTTCGTTCGCCGCGCCAACCTCAAGATCGGCCAGGAGGTCGCATCGGTCGGGCTGTTCGCCTCCAATGCCGGCAACGTCGCCTATGTCACCGGCGGCAACGTCGGCGCGATGACGCGCGTGCCTGAGCAGATCGCTTTGGTGACCAGTGGAACGCTCAGCAATATCGGCTCGCCTGTGTTCGCCGAGAGCGGCGACGCGATCGGGATCGTCGGACGCCAGCAGTTTTCAGACCTGTACACCATGACCACCAACCGCGGCAGCGGCACGGTCTCGCTCAAGGCCGTACGCGACTCGTCGTGTTTCATGCCCGTCGAGGAGTTCGCCGACGTGTTCTCGCGAATCCCCAGCGGAGGCCGCGGGCAGCGACTGGCCTGGATGGGCGTCATGAAACTCCAGGGCGTCTCCAGGCAACTGGCCGAGTTGGCCAAGCTCGACAAGCCCGGCGTCATGATCGAGCAGATCGTCTCCGGCGGACCGGCCGATAAGGCTGGGCTCAAAGATCGAGACATCATCGTGTCCGTCAACGGAAAGGACCTGGAGGACTATGCCTCGCCGCTGCTGACGGCACGGGGGCTGATGAATCAACTGGCGCGCATCGGCGCCGGCAAAGAGGTCGCCCTGGGCGTCGTGCGAGACGGCAAGCGGGTCGATGCGACGCTCACGCTCGAACCCACGCCCTTGATGCCCAACGAGGCTCCGAGCTGGTTCGCCGCCCCGCTGGGCGCCCTGGTGCGGCAGAGAATCCCCCTCGACGCGCATCTGCTGACGGGACCGGCCGCGACGACCGAAGGCGTTATCGTCGCCGGCGTGCAGCGCGACAGCCCGGCCTCCAAGGCGGGCCTGGCCGACGGCGATCTCGTCACGGCTGTCGGCTCGCAGACCGTGACGAGCATCGATGCGTTCAAGCAGGCGGTCGAGAAGGTGCTGGCCGATCCCAAGCAACCCAGCGTTGCCCTGCAGGTGCGCCGAGGCGACAAAGTTCAATCGATATCCATTCAGCCGTTGCAGCGGCCGTGATGAACTGGCGGCCTGCGCCAACCGAGAGGCGACCATGCGCACATACGTTTTGATGGGGATGGCGATGCTGGCGGGGCTATGCCCGGCCGGCGCGCAGACCATCGCGCCGGCGACAGCCACTGCCCCCAAAGGCGATGCGGCCTTGGCGGTCTTGGCCGGCCAGAGCCTCTTGGCCTCGGCGATGGAAGGCGAATATAACGTCCGCACCCTGGCGCTGGCAAAGATGGCTCAGCAATATGCCCCCGACGACGCGGCGACGCAGCGCCTGCTGGGCAACCTGTATGAATTGGTCGGCAAGGGCAGCCAGGCCGACCGCTCGGTCCAAAGCCAACTCGCCGCGCAGGCGTGGGCGGGATATCTCAAGAGCCATGGTGATGACTACGTCGCCTGGATGCGATGGGTGGCGGCCGGATTGGCCGCCCAGCAATCGGTCGAGACCCGCGGCGCCCTTCTCCAGCGGGTGATCAACGACGCGGCAATTCCCGCGGCGGTGCGGTCCGAGGCCGCCCTGCAGGAGGCGGCGCTTCTGGCGGGGCAGGGATACCCCGACGACGCCGAGCGAGCGACCCTGACATCCATTCGCATCGACGGCAACAACGTTACGGCCCTGGAGCAGTGGCTCAAGCGCCGCACCAAGGCGTCGGTGCTGGACCGGGTCGACGTGCGCCTGCGGCAGTTCCGGGGCAACCCATTCTCGGCGACGACGGCGGCCCAACTGGCGGGGATCCTCGGCGAGCAGGGGCTCTACGAGCAGTCGCTCCGCTTTTACTGGGTCAGTTGGAACGACGTTGCGGGGCTCTGCCGCCGCAAGGCGCCGCCCCTGCCGCTGGCGATGCTGTATTGCAATGCGCTGCTCGATGCCGGGCAGTACAAGACCGCTATCGAGACATTCGTGCCGCTGCTGGAGGCGTACCCCGGCAGCATCGACCTGCGCATGCTGATGATCGAGGCGCACACCCTCGCCGGACAGGCGCAGGAGGCCCAGGCCGAGGCGGCTGCGCTGCGTTCGCAATTGGGAACGCTCCTGGCGTCCTCGCCTTCGCCTGAGGTGCTGGAGAAAGTCGCCGTGTTCTATACCGTCGCCATCCCCGACGAGACCATGGCTGTGAGCCTCGCCCAGCGGGCACTGGCGAGAGATCCCAGAAACGTCAACTTGCAGCGGATCGTCATGGCGGCGGAGCTCAAGTCGAGCAATCCCGCCACGGTCAAGAGCGCGATGGAGTTTCTGACGGCCCTGGCAAAGCAGAACGTTTATGCCGCCGTCGTGCTGGCCGAGCACTATTCCAGAATCGGCGCGGCCGAACCGCAGCGGCAGATGATCGCCAAGGGGCTCATGCTTGCCCGGACCGGTCCGGCGGCGCGAACGCTGCGCGCGATGGCCCAGAAGATATCGATGCCCGTGCCGCCGGTATCCGGCAGCGGCGAAATCGCAAAGCTCATGGAAACCTTCGACGGCCGCTATATCGAGATGGCGACCGCGCCGCAGAAGTTCCTGGCCGTCCGCCTGGCATCGCCCACACAGAGCGTGCGCCCCGGCGAACCCATTTATATCGGTGCGACGCTGACCAACATTTCCAGCATCCCCGTGCCACTGGGCGGATGGGGAGCGCCGAGCCCCGTCGGGACGATGATTCCCGCGATGGGCCTGACCGTCACGCTCGCCGGCGGCACGCGCGGGTCCGTGCTCTTCAGTGCGGCGCAAATGCCGACGCTCAAGTGGCCGTGTCCGCACCAGCTTGAACCGCTCAAGAGCGTCGCGTGGCGCGTGCGTCTTGACGTGGGCGCCCTCGGACGAGAACTCTTCCAGAACTGCTTCGACAACCTCACGATCACCTGCTCGGGGATCGTCGACCCCCAATTGTGCGATGGGCAAATAGCCAGCGGTCTGGCCGCCATCGCCGTGGAACCCGTGACGATCACGCGGCAGCCCCTGGGCGTCCTCAAGGGCGACGGCGTGTTTTACGACATCGCACGGGTTCTCAAAGGCAACGCCCAGCCGACCGCTCCGGCCGCGACGCGTTTTCGCGCGGCCGATCAGGTTGCCTCGATGATGGCTTCCTTGGGCGGGCAGGGGCAACCGCCCGCCGCGGCCGCGGCTGCTGACATGATGGCCGTGGTCAAGATGCTTCTGGCCGATCCCGAACCGGTGGTGCGGGCCGAGATGCTCGTTCAACTGGCCCGCCTGCCCCGGCGCGACGATGTCGTCCAGATGGCCCGACAACTCAAGGACGATCCCAGCCCCCTGGTGCGACTGCGCGTGGCGGAGTTGGCCGGCCCGGCCGACCCGAAACTGGCCCTGGCGATGTCCCGTGACGCCGACGTGCAGGTGTCGCTGATGGCCCAGGCCGCATTGCCCCCGGCCGCGACGCAACTGGCCACACAACCCCTCCCCGCAACCGCCCCGACTACGGCCGCCCCCGTCGCCCCTGCGCCAACGAGCGAGGCCCCGCCCCAGCTACCCGCCGCACCGCAGACCGTCCCGGCCAAGCCGCTGACCGCCCCGATCATCGAACTGCGAGATTACTAGAGATCCGCACCGGGCAGCTACCCCGGCCGCTCACGCGTCGTCAGGGTGAGTGTCTCGGGAGCCTTTCCAGATGTCCACTGGGGCATCGTTGTCTTGCGGCTTGCCGGGGGTCGAGCGGCCTTGGTCGACCAGCTTCTGCAGCAGGGTTGAGAGGGAGTCGACGACGTCGCGCCGATTGGCCTGGAGGTTGGTGCGCTCGCCGGGGTCGGCCTCCATGTCATAGAGCTGGATGGGCGGGAGCTTCTGCTTCCTGGCCTGCTCGTCGTTGGGCGAGGCCCAGCCGCCCGAGCCGCCGCAGAGCACGAGCTTCCACTTGCCGCTGCGGATGGCGAACTTGCCGTTGATGGAATGATGCACCACGTGCTCGCGGACGGGGCCGGCGCCGCCCTGCAGCAGAGGCAGAATGCTTACGCTGTCCTCGCCGGCGCTGTCGGGCAGGGGCTTGTCGATGATCTGTGCGCACGTGGCCATCAGGTCTGACAGGCAGACGGTCTGCTCGCACGTGGCGCCGGGCTTGACCACGCCGGGCCAGCGGGCGATGAACGGAATGCGGTGCCCGCCGTCCCAGGCGTCGGCCTTGTACCCGCGATAGCGCTCGGAAGGGAAGTGGCCTTTGGCTTCCATCTCCGCCGCGCCGACGTACGGGGCACAGCCGTTATCGCTGGCGAACATCACCAGCGTGTTGTCGGGGGCGCCGCTGTCGGCCAGCGACTTGAGGACCCGCCCGACGATGGCGTCGGTCTCCATGACGAAGTCGGCGTAGAGGTTCAGCCCGCTCTTGCCTTTCCATTCCTTGTTGACGGCCAGCGGCGTGTGCGGCGATGTCAGCGGCATGTAGAGGAAGAACGGCTTGTCCTGCTGGGCGCGGATGTACTCGTCGGCCTTGGCGGCGTACGTGGGCAGAAGTTGCTCGAAGTTCCAGCCCTCCAGGGCCGGGCCGGGCTGGCTGGCCTGGTTGTTGCCCAGCAGCCGCGCCGGCAGGAACTCGGTTGGGATCCCGACGGTGCGGTCGTTCTCGATGTAGCAGTACGGCGGCCAGTTGGGCACGTCGGTGCCGAAGTAGTAATCGAACCCGCGCGTGGTGGGCCCGCCGGTGGTGGGTTTGGAGAACGCTTCCCGCCAGAGGGCCTTCTGCTTTGGCGTGGCGGGCTTGCCGTCGCAGCCGTGGAAATCGGCCGTGGCCTTGAAACTCCAGCCCATACCCAGGTGCCACTTGCCGATGCAGCCTGTGCCATACCCGGCCTGCTTGAGCAGGCCGGCCACGGTCAGGCGGTCGCACGCGATCAGCGGGTCGCCGTAGACGCCGACGATCCCGCTCTGCATCCGCGTCCGCCAGTTATAGCGGCCCGTGAGGATGCCGTAGCGCGAGGGGCTGCAGACGGCTGACGTCGCATGGGCGTCGGTGAATCGCATCCCCTGCGCCGCCAGGCGGTCGAGGTTCGGCGTGGGGATCTTGCCCTGGGGATTGAAGCACGATACGTCGCCATAGCCCAGATCGTCTGCCAGGATATAAATGATGTTCGGCCGTCGTTTCATGGCATTACCCTCTGCGGCCCCGGCGGCGCTGAGCCGCGCGAGGCAGGATGAAGAAGCCAGCGCCCCCGCGCCAACGGCCGCAGCCTTGAGCGCCTCGCGCCGGGTCATCAAAGCTCTTTTGCTCATCGGATCTGCTCCACGTTCGTTAGCGACAACTTTGCCACACAGACCCCGTCAAATCAAAGATGTTAAGCCGCGAGCGGCTTCGCTTTGCGGCGGAAGGGGCGCCATCGCGGCTGGCCAAGCGTGCGCGGTCGCCAGAGGCGGTCGATCTTGGGGGTGAAGGTGTTCATGATCAGGATGGCGGTGTAGCATGGGACCGGCAGGTCGACGTACAGGCGCAGGAGCATGGCGGCCGCCCCGCAGCCGATGCCGAAGAGCACCTGTCCGCCGGTGGTGACGGGGCGCGAGGTCATCTCCGTGGCCAGGAACATGGCCGCCAGCAGCAGCTCGCCGCTGAGGAGCTGATAGATCACGTAAGTGAATCCGGCGTCGGCGCCCTCGATGCCCAGCGGCAGCCACTTCCAGAGGGTCTGGCCGTCCGGGCCGGCCAGGCGGATCGGGGCGACGGCCACGACGACGGCCGCCGAGGCGATGATCGCCATCGGCAGTTGCCACTTGACGTATCCTCGATAGACGAGATAGAGGCCGGCGACGAGAATGACCACGGCGCAGGTTTCGCCGATGCCGCCGCCGCGGACGCCCAGGAGCATTTCGTTCAGCGGCGGCAGCTTGGACATGACCGCTCCTCGCAGGCGCGGGACGTGCTGCTCGGGCGGGGTCTTCAGCCCCGCCAGCATCAGCTCGCGGGGGATTTGAACCAGGCCGCTGTACTGCACCTCGTCGGTGCTGGTCAAACCGGCAAGAATGTCAGCCGGCGGGCGGACGCTGAAGGCGTCGCTGTCGGGCAGGGCCGCTCGGCCGGACCAGCGGTCGAAGGGGTCGACCTGCTGGGCGCTGCGGATGTCGCCGTCGAGCAGTTTGTCCCGGGCGAGGATGGGCCAGTACGCCGGCGTCAGCGGCGTCAGGAAGATGACCGCCACGGCCACGCGACCGACCAGCGCCGGTTGCCAGATGAAGTGTCCCACGCCGCCAAAGACGGCCTTGCCGATGATGATGGCGAAGGCGGCCGCCACGACGGGGATGTACCAGGGCACGAAGGGCGGCATGGTCAGGGCCAGCAGCACGCCGGTGAGGTAGGCGTGCGTGCGCCCCAACAGGGCGGGGGTGTGCGTGACGCGGTAGTAGATGCGCTCGATAACGACGCACGAGCCGACGCACAACGCCGCCACCGCCGCAGCGTACCAGCCGAACAGCACCATCCCGGCGATCAGCGGGGCGCAGGCGGCGGCGAGGGTGACCAGAAAGATGGTGCGGGCGGCCTCGGGGGCGCGAAGGAACGGCGCGGTCGTCACGCCCTGGCGGGCGGGTTCCAGCGGATCGGTAAGTCGGACGGTTTCGGTCATGTCAGTCGCCCACCACGGCCGCCACGGCCGGTCCGGGATGGATCGCGCGTTTGAGCTGCCGCACGCGTTCGGTCAGCGGCAGCCGCGCCGGGCAGATGAAGGAGCAGACGCCGCATTCGACGCAGGCGGTGACGTGGGCGCGCCGGGCCTGGTCGAGCAGGCCCAGCTCGTACGCGTCGTTAAGGGCCGACACGTTCAGTCGCGCCGGGCAGTGGTCGGTGCACCATCCGCAGCGGATGCACGGGCTGGCGGGCTGCGCCTCGGCGGGGTGTATCGCCAGGACCGCCTCGGTGGCCCAGGTGACGACGGCGCGGGCGGGGCAGAGGCAGCCGTTCATCGGCCCGCCGTGCAGCGGGGCGTGGCGAACGAAGTTGCCCAGGTCGCCGCAGCGCGTGCCCACCGGAAGCAGGAAGTTGCCGTGCGTGGCCGACAGTTCGCCGCTGACGGTGACGACGCGGTGGGTGGGGCAGGCCCCGCAGGCGACCCAGCGGTATGCCGCCACGCACGCCCAGGCCCCGACGACCGCGGCGCCGGTGGCCATCAGCGACGACCCGTGCGGCGCCTCGCGCCGCGTGAGCACTTTGACCAGGATCGCATCGGCCCCGATGGGGTACTTGTGCGGCAGGGCGATGCACGTCACGCCCAGGGCGGCCTCGGCGCGGGCCAACTCGCCGTAGTCATCGATGTAGCGCCGGTCGGCCGCCAGGATCGTCTGGCCGGCCTCGATGGCGCGGGCGATGATCGCCAGGCCGGCCAGCACCTCGTGGCCGCGCTCGACCATGAGGCGGTGGTCGCCGGTGAGGTAGGGTTGGTTCTCCATCAGGTTGGCGACGACGGTGCGGCAGCGGTACATCTTTGCGCGGTCGATAAACAGGTGCAGCGGTTCGAGCGGGTTGCGGCAGGTGGTCAGGCCGCCCTCGGCCAATCGCCGGCGAAGCGCCTCGGGCGAACTGGTGCGCCAGGAATTATTGGCCGGGCTGTCGGCGTTCATGGGCGGCTCGGCCAGGTCCACCAACTCGATCGCCGGCGAGGGCACGAACCGGTCGCCCATGCAGACGTCGACGGTGGTGATTCCCGTCACCAGGGCGGCGGCGGGGGAGAAGATGTCCAGCGACGTGTTGTCCAGCGCCCGCGCGATGCGCTGACCTGCCGCGACGCGCTGACCGCTCTCGATAATGCACTCGGCCGCCCCGCGCCCGCATGGCGCCAGGGGAACCTGCAGCCGCTCCAGATGCGGCCACGGCGCGATCGGCGAGTCCTCCGTCGCGTATTTCTCGTGAGGCAAGTCGATGCCGCCGGTGAAGGTACCGAATCTCATGAGGACATGTTACCGGATAGGCGGGTGCGACTCCAGCGGGATGAAGCAGGGCGGGGATTGTGGATTGCGGATTAAGTGTGACCTCCCGTTTCGTCAGCGGTTGAGAAAGGTCGCGCACTAACGTGCGAAGATCACGCTTTCCGTTTGCCGATCTTGCTGGCCGAGGGGGCCTTGATGCCTTTGTTCAGGGCGCGGTCCATCTGGCGGATGGCCTGGCGGAGACGCTGTTCGTTTTCGACCAGCGCGACGCGAACGTAGTTCTCGCCGTTTTCGCCGAAGGCGCGGCCGGGCGAGACGGAGACCTCGGCTTCGTCCATCAGGCGCAGGGCGAAGTCAATGGTGCCCTGGCCTTGCAGGTGCTTGTCGGCCACGCGGGCCCAGACGAACATGCTTGCCCGAGGCGAGTCGACCTGCCAGCCGATTCGCCGCAGGCCGCCGACGACGATGTCGCGGCGCTTCTGGTATACGGCGGCCTGTTCGCCGACGGCGTCTTCGCACTCGCGCAGGGCGACGATGCTGGCCACCTGCACCGGCGTGAAGATGCCGTAGTCGTAATAGCCCTTGATGGTCGCCAGGGCGCGGATCATCTCGGCGTTGCCCACGCAGAACCCGATGCGCCATCCGGCCATGTTGTACGGCTTGGACATGGTCAGGAACTCGACCCCCACGTCCTTGGACCCGTGGGCCTGCATGAACGACGGGGCCTTGTAGCCGTCGAAGCACGAGCGCCCGTAGGCGAAGTCGTGAATCACCATCATCCCCGTCCGCCGCGCCAGGGCGACCACCGAGTCGAAGAACTCGACGTTGTCGACGGTCATGGCCGTGGGGTTGTGCGGATAGTTCAGGATCATGCACTTGGACTTGGGATACAGGTGGTCGGCCACGTAGCCGATGCGGGCCAGAAAGGCCTCGTCGTTGCCCAGCGGCACGTTGATGACGTTGGCCCCGGCCAGGGCGACGGAGTAGACGTGGATCGGGAAGAACGGGTCGCCCACGACGGCCGTGTCGCCGGGGCCCATCAGCGCCAGGCACATGTGGCTGAAGCCTTCCTTCGAGCCCAGCAGGGCGATGACCTCGCTTTCGGGGTCGAGCTTGACGCCGTAGACGCTCTTGTACATCTTGGCCACTTCGCGCCGCAGGTTCGGGATCCCGATCGACTGGCTGTAACGGTGGGCACGCGGGTCCTGGGCGCACTGGCAGAGCTTCTTGACGATCTTCTCCGGCGTCGGGTCGACCGGGTTGCCCATGCCCAGGTCGATGATGTCGACCCCGGCCGTGCGCTTCTCGTGCTTGAGCTTGTTGATGCGCCCGAACAGATAGGGCGGCAGGCGGCGGATGCGGTCAGCGACGTTGATGGTCCAGTCGTGGCTCACTGCCCGCTCTCCTCGATGGTGCGAGCCTTGAGGATCGGGTTGACGAACTCGATCTTGTGCCCGACGTTGGCGCGGCGGATGATCTCGGCCAACAGCGCCTGCTGCATCGCCCGGATTTTCTCCTGGCGCAGATCCAGCGTCAGGGCGTTCTTGACGTTCTCGAATTTGGCGGCCGGCGGCTCGATGATCTCTTCCAGCCGGATAATGTGGAACGCCGCGCCGACCTGAATGGGGTTGGAGATTTCGCCGGGCTTCTTCAGCGACAGCGCCACGTCGCGCATCGCCGCCGGAACGTCGCTGCTGTCTTTGCCGAAGGCCGGCAGCAGCCCGCCGTTGGTGCGCGAATCGTTGGTGGAGAAGCGTGCGGCCGTCTTGGCGAAGTCCTGCCCGCCGGTGACCATCGTCAGCACCTTCTGGGCGTCTTCGAGCGTGGGGACCTGGATGTGGCGGACGACGATCTGGCGCGTGTACTTGCGGTCGTACGCCGTCCGCAGGTCGGCGTCGCTGATCGTGATGTCCTGCGGCGTCATCTTGCGGAGCATGGCGTTGCGCTGCATGGCCATGTCCCACTGCTGGCGGGGCAGTTGACGCTTGACGAGCATCTCGTCGAGCAGGCGGATGCGCTGCTGGGCGTCGGCGACGCTGGGGAACGCCTCTTGCGTGGCGCGCTCGGTCTCGTCGGCCACGTCCTGCTCGGTGATCGCCACGTTCTTCTCGGCCGCCGCCTGGCGCACCAGCTCGTTGATCACCAGTTGCTGGGCGAAACGCATCCCGTAGACCTGCACCAGCAGGTCGTTGAGCTGCCGCATGTAGATCGGCCTGCCGTTGACGTACGCCATGATCGGCGTCTCGGCGGGCTTGACCGCAACCGCCGGGGCGGGCGCGGCCGCCGGCGCCACCGGCGGCGAAGGCTCGCGCGTCATGCTCGGCATGCGCATGGTATCGCACCCGGCGGCCAACAGCACCATCACGCAGAACGTCATCCGATTGGTCATGGTTTTGTACCTCGTGGCATGAGGGTACCGCCGCGCGCCGCGCAGGTCAACCGGAGGCGACGATTGTAGATTGGGGATTTCGGATTGCGGATTAGCGCCGGGTGCCATGGCGGTCGTTTTTCAACCGCCATGTCCCTGAGCGTTCTGCGCGAGCATGGCGGCTGAGAAACGGCCGCCATGGCACCCGGGCGGGATCATTCCACCGCCAGCACCGTCAACGACGGTCCGGGCAGGGGCAATGTCTTGACCTGATTCCCAACCACCGCTGCGCTGCCCAGTTCTTCCCACAGGGGCTGCATGTCGTCGGGGCCCTGGCCGTGGAAGCACCATCGCCGCGCGGCCGCGTAGTGGTGGGGGCCTTCGATCTTCAGCGAGACGCTGGCCGGTGCGAGGTCCTTGTTGATCAGCCACACGCTGAGCTTGCCGGTCTCTTCGCAATGGCTGGCGAAGGTCACGACCGTATCGGTGCGGGTGCACGCGACGAACGTGTCGTGCAGGAACCGCCCCCACGCCGCCACCGCGCGTCCTGCGGGGAGCAACTCGTTGCTCTTGCCCAGGGCGTACCAGATCGTCTCGGGCTCGGGTTCGACCCAGCGAGTGTTCCACAGCAGCGCCGCCCGCACGCGAGGCGTCTGCAGCAGTTGGCCGAAGATCTCGGCCGTCACAAGCGCGTGGCCGAGGTTGTTGCGGTTGGGCCAGCCGCCGGTGGCGTAGTCCATCGAGTTGAGCTCGACGGCCGCCACGAACAGCCGCGCCTGGTCGGCAGGCGGGGCGTGCTTCTCGATCGCCTCGGCCGCGATTCGCGCCTGCTCGCACAGCACCACCTCGGCGTGGCTGCGGTAGTAGTCGTAACCCATCCAGGTGCTGCAGGGGTAATTGCTGATCGACAGGAAGTCCAGGTCCCCGGCGGTGACGGGCAGGAACTTCTCCCACCAGGACATGCCAAAGCCGTTTGAACCGACAAGGATGGTCGGGTCGACGGCCTTCATCGCCCGCGAGAACTTCACCACCAGAGGGGCCATCTCTTCGGGCTTGTTGATGTCGTTGAGCCAGTTCTCGTTGCCGATCTCCCAGTACCGCACGCCGTAGCCCTTGGTGACGTTGGCGTACCGCACCCACTCGACGGCGTTCTCGAAATACTGCTCGACGGAGATGGGCGTCTGAGCCGCCCGCTTGCACCCGACAACGACATATGGCTCGGCTCCCACCTGCCGCGACAAGGCGATGAAGGCGTCGAAGTCCATCACCTCATGCCCGACCGCCCAGTCGGCATAGGCCCGGTAAATCTGAGGCCGCGGCTTATCCCAAGGCGGCGTGGACCACAGATGCGAGTCCGACTTGCCCCCGCCCGGGTACCGCAGCCAGGCGGCCCCCATCTCTCGCAGCGCTTCGGCGATCGGCCTCGCGGCAGGGCGGTTGGAATCCATGTCGCGCAGATAGTCGACACTAATCCCGACAGGCTTGCCCGCGACTTGAGCCACCACGCTGGACGTATTGACGTTGATCTCTTGCATCGGCAGTTTGACCTCATCGCGAAAACCACAAAGCTACCAGCATCCCGTCACGGGCGCAACGCTCAACTCCGTTGAGCGTGTTCCCGCGAATCGCCCACGTTGGCGGTCGAGCTTGCTCGACGCGGTTGTTTCTCCGACCCCGCGTCAGCCACGCATCGCCGCGTTAGATTACATAACTTAGTTATGTGCGTCTATCTTTGCAGATAGCTCCCAGGACGCGCATATGACAGGTACCGGAGCACTGTTGCAGGCCGCCGCTCTGGCGGCGGTTGCGCCCCCGGGAGAAGATCACAGCACTCGATAATGACCCGGCATTGCAACGCCGGTGTTTTTTCGTATCATGCGGCGATTGTACAGGAGCCAATGATGACACCGCGGATCGTGAAACTCGGCACGGTGGACTGCGATATGGTGGAAGTGCGCCCGGTGGTTTGGAAGGACGCCCTCTACCGCTTTGAATACGTGCGGCCGAACTATTGGGACAACCACACCGGCGACTCGTATTTCCGCTTCGTCGAGCACGACAGCGGCCGCCCCAGCGAGCCCTTCGCTCGCGGGTACCACCTGGGCAACGTCTGGGTCGAGGGCGATCTGCTGATCGTCACCGGCACGAACATCTGGGACGGCGAGCGCGTGGACATTTTCACCTCGCGCGACATGAAGACCTGGCAGACGTGGAACGCCCTGAACCTTCCCGGCTACGGCATCTTCAACACCTCGCTGTGCCGCGGCCCGGGCTATTACGTGCTGATGTTCGAGATCAACAAGCCCAAGGACATCTGCGGCGTGCCCTTCACCGCCCGCTTCGCGACGTCGACGGACCTGAAGCGCTGGGACCTGACCAGCAACGAGTGCCGCTACGAGCCCGACCGCTACACCGCGCCGCATTGCCTGCGGTATCTCGACGGGTGGTACTACAACTTTTATCTCGAATCGATCAACGGCGGGTACGAGCAGTACGTCGTGCGCTCGCGCGACCTGGCGCATTGGGAAAAGAGCCCGCACAATCCGGTGCTGGTGGCCTCGGACGAGGATCGCAAGATCATCAACCCGCGCCTGCCCAAGAGCCTGCACGAGCGCATTGCGACGGCGAAGAACCTCAATAATTCGGACATCGACTTCGTCGAGTTCCGCGGCCGCACGATCATCAATTATTCCTGGGGCAACCAGGAAGGCATCGAGCACCTGGCCGAGGCGGTCTACGAAGGCACTGAAGCGGACTTCCTGCGTGGGTGGTTCTAGTGGTTAGCCGCTGAGGTCGCTGAGGAATAGAGAATAAGAAATGAACCGGACCAGCGACGACAATTGGACCTTCGGTCGCGGTTGTGCAATTCTTGCCGCTCACCTGGCCGGAGGCGGGGTGGTTCTGGCTGCGGTGTCGTTGGCCGCCATGTGGTTCGCATTCTCCTACATCGGCAGCCGCGTGCCTCCCGGTTTTCGGTATCCGGACATCTTGCTATTTGGCGGCGGTGTATTGGTGGGATATTCCGCCTGCTGGCTGATCTTCAGGCGAATATGTGATTGGTCGGGGCTCTACGAATATTGGATGCTGGTTCCCGTGTACCTGGTGGCGGTGGCTGCGCAGGTCGTGGCGTACAAGCTGACCGTAAGCTGGTGGGCTACCGAAGGCGGCGCGATCATGCTCCTTGCGGCGGGGATGGGCTTCGGAAGCCTTATCCCGCCTGGCAAGAAGGTATTGTTCGGATAGCCCATGGCGCTCCGCCAGAAACAGAAACGCGTATCGCCTGCCACCCATCACACATACTTGCATTCGATTAATCGTGCACCGTGTGGCGGAATGGCCTCTGATCGATAGCTGCCGCCGTGCCGGCCAAGGTCCTCGCCCGTCCAGAAGTCGCGGAGCTTGGCCGCGCGGGGCAGGGGCACGTCGATGGTGATCGGCTCGTCGGTCCAGTTGAACAGGCAGGCCATGCGGCGGTCGGGCAGGTCGATGATGCCCAGGCGGAAGCTTGCGTCTTCGAACGTGGCCGCCTTGGGCGGCGGGGGCAGCAGCTTCTTGAGAATCGCGATGCTCTGATCGCAAAGCGCCGACAGCTTGTCGCCCGAGAGCACCATGCCCGCGCAGGCGTAGATCATCGTCATGTGGAAGCGGTATTCGTCGGCCGTGGCGGTCGCGCCGGGCGTGTTCTCCAGCACCACGCAGTCCGGGTCGTTGATCCACAGCCGCCCGTGCTGCCAGTTGCGGTGGAACAACTCGGTGGCGATAGCCTTGAAACTGCCCCACGAACGGCCGATGTCGTTGGTGACGCGCATGCCGTGCACCAGGCCCAGCGAGCCCCACATCGGGGCGTTGCAGCCGAGCACGAACGCGTCCTCGGCCCCGCGCAGGACGGCGGCCATCCCGCGGCGGTACGCCTCGATGCTGGTGGCCTTGCGGTCGTGGTGGACGCCACCGGGGATCGCCCCCCAGGAGTTGGCGTCGAGCTTGAAGTACGTGCAGCCCCACTCGCGACGCATCGTGCGGAAGACGCGCTCGAGGTACGCCTGCGCGCCGGGGTGCGTCCCGTCGAGCATGTACCACGGCCCGTCGCGCCAGCCGCCGAACGAGATCGTGTCCGACCGCAGCGGCTTGCCCGAGGCGTCCTGCACGAAGTACTCCCCGTGCGTGCGGAAGAGCTCGGAGGCCTCTGAGGCGATGAACGGGCCGACCCAGATGGCAGGCTCGAGCCCGCGCCGGCGGATCTCGCCCAGCAACGGCAGCAGCGCGTCGCCGAAGCCCGGCGCCGGCGTCAGCCAGTCGCCCATGTGCGTCTGATAGCCGTCGTCGATCTGCACGTACTTGAGCTGAGGGATGCGGGCGGTCATCGCGTCGAGGTTTTCGCGGATGTCGGCCTCGGTGATGTTGGGCCCGTAGTAGTACCACGAGCACCAGCCGGTCGGCACCGGCGCGAAGGGCAGCGGGGGGTGGTTGCGGGCGATCTGCTCGCCCGCGGCCGCCAGCAGCGCCTCGCGATCAGGACCTTCCTGCACGAAGAACTCTTCCAGTTCCCACGCCTCGCCGGGCTCGAGGACAATCCCCTCTGCGGACAGCACGACCGCGGCGCGCCCCTCGGGCCACAGGCGGAACTCCCCGCTGAATCGCCGGCAGGAAGTAAACGCCGCCAGGATGTATCGCCCATGCGACGGACCAAGCAGCAGCAGGCTGTAGACGGTGAAGGCGCCGGGAGTCTGCGCGAGCTTGTAGTGGTCCTTGTCAGTGTACCCGCCGATGCATCTGGGCGCGGCGATCGTGCCGCCGTACTGGCTGAGCTTCTGATATCCTTCGGCGTAGAGCGGCGTCGGCAGCGGAAGGGGCAACTGTCCGCCGAACAGCACGATCTCTTTGACCGCTTGCGGCTTGGCGCCGGCGTTAAGCAATCGCCCGCGCCACAGATTATCCTGCCAACCGCCTTCGAGGCGCAATCCCTCGCCGGCGCCGTCGCGTCCGTCAGCCAGCACGATCTTGGGTGAGGATACCAGAAACTCCGATGGGGTCATGTTTGATCTCCTTCCAGGGTGCCATGGCGGTCGTCTTCCAACCGCCATGTCCCTGATGCTTCCACGCTGAAAGGTCGGGGACATGGCGGCTGAGCAACGGCCGCCGTGGCACCCACTATGCCCGCAGTATGAGTAGTTGTCCAGTCGATTGAAGTCGTCTAAAATGCCCCGCATGGATCGACTCTTCAAATCGCGACGCGCCCTGGGGCGCACGGGCTTCATCGCTTCGCAACTGGGCATCGGCGACTTGGCCGACCGCTCTCTCGGGCTGCGGCAGTGCGCCGACACCCTGCGGCGGGCGATGGACGCCGGGCTCAACGTGATCGACACCGCGCCGGCGTACGAAGACGGCTTCAGCGAGCAGGTGGTGGGGGCTGCTCTGGCCGGACGGCGCGAGGGCATGTTCGTCATCACCAAGATCGACCACCTCGACCAGCCAGTCGTGCCGCAGGTCGAGGGCAGCCTCGAGCGGCTGGGCCTGGACAGCGTGGACCTGCTGCTCTTCCACGGCGTTTCCCGTGTGCAGGACTGGCAGCGATTGGCCGCGCCCGGCAGCGGGCTCGACCAGCTCGCCCAGATCATCCGCCAGGGCAAATGCCGCTTCGCCGGGCTCTCCAGCCACCATCCCGATGTGCTGCGGCTTGCGATCGAGTCCGGCCGCTGCGACGCGCTGATGTTCGCGCTGGGTCCATTCTCGGATGCACGCTACAGCGAGGAGATTCTCCCCCAAGCCCGCGCCGCCGGTGTGGCGACGCTGGGTTTCAAGGTCTTCGGCGCGGGCATGCTGCTGGGCGACACGAGCGGCTACGGCAGACCGCTGGCGGCCGACAGGTCCGGCGGATTGCCGCGACTGAGCGTGCCGCAGTGCCTGCACTACACCCTGACGCTCGATCCGGACGTCGCGCTGCTGGGGATGAGCACGCCGGCCGAGCAGGACGCCGCCTTCGAAGCGGCGAAGACCTTCGCGCCGCTGTCGGCTGATCAGATGGCCGAGATCCGCGCGCAGGCGGCCGCCGCCGTGGCGGGCAAAGGCACATGCTGGTGGAACCCAGAGAAACAGTTGTGAGTTGTGAGTGGTGTGTTTTGAGTGGCGAGATTCCGGCCGCGGGTCTTTCCGCTGTTTCTCACCACTCACCACTCACAACTCACAACTGGCTTATCGGAGCAGCACCGCCCGCACGGGCGAGGCCTCGGCGCCTCGGATCTTCAGCGGCAGGGCGATCAGCGTGTATCGTCCGGCCGGCACGTCGTTGAGCACCAGCCCCTCCAGCAGAATCATGCCCGCCCCCAGCATCGCCATGTGGGCGGGGTAGCCCGGGGCCTGGAACATGTCCGTGCTGAGGTAGTCCACGCCGACGAGTGAAAAGCCGCGCGCCACGCACGCCTGGGCGGCATCGGCGTTGACGTACGCGTAGTCCTTGGTGAACTCCTGCTTGTCCAGCAGGCGGCGGGGGGTGTTGGCGGTCTTGAAGATGACGGCCTCGCCGGCGGCAGCGTCGGCGGCCGCGACGTGCTCGGGCGTGATGACCTGCACATCGCCGCACTCGACCAGGCAGGCCTCGAGCACGAACCGCTCGGGTCCGAAGGCGTCGAGGTTATCGCCCTTGGCGATGAAGTGGTTGGGGGCATCCAGATGCGTGCCGGTATGCACGCCCATCGTCACGCGGGAGCTGTTGGTGATTGCCCCCTGGTCGATCCGCCCGCACCACTGGAAGACGAAGCCCTTGTCGCCCGGCCAGACGGGCATGCCCGGTCGCATGGCGGCGGTAATGTCATAGATTTCCTGATATCGCATGGACCTGATCCTCGTTTCTAATCCGGTAATCCGCTCTCCCCGATCCCCGCGGTTTGGGAAAACTATTCCCTCGGCGGGCGGGTGTCCTTATAATCCCACATTCCCCGCCCCGCGGCGGACGGTGAAGTCACCACCCTAGAGAACTATTGGAGAGAGGTCAACATGCTGGTACCGATGAGAGTCCTGCTCGATCACGCGGCCGCCAACGGCTACGGCGTCGCCGCCCTGAACGTCAACAACATGGAACAGATCCAGGCGATTATGTCGGCCGCCAAGGCGACCGATTCGCCGGTGATCATCCAGGCCTCGCGCGGCGCCCGCAGCTACACCAACGACGCGTACCTGCGGCACCTGATGCTGGCGGCCGTCGAGCTCAACCCGACGCTGCCGATCTGCCTGCACCTCGACCACGGCGACAAGCCCGAGACGTGCTTCTCGGCCATCGAGAACGGTTTCACGTCGGTGATGATGGACGGGTCGCTGCAGGCCGACGGCAAAGCCCCCAGCACCTATGAGTACAACGTGAAGGTCACCCGCCAGGTGGTCGAGGCCGCCCACAAGGTCGGCGTGTCGGTCGAAGGCGAGATTGGCGCCTTGGGCGGCATCGAAGACGGACACGGCGCCGGCCTGAGCGAGGAAGAAGCCCAGCAGCACCTGACCGACCCGGCGCAGGCCGAGAAGTTCGTGGCCGACACGTGCGTGGACGCCCTGGCGGTGGCCATCGGCACCAGCCACGGGGCGTACAAGTTCAAGAAGAAACCC
Organism: Phycisphaerae bacterium; assembly: GCA_039683615.1. GTDB lineage: Bacteria > Planctomycetota > Phycisphaerae > SM23-33 > SM23-33 > JAJFUU01. The sequence continues at coordinate 28,428 of JBDKRA010000048.1, read as the reverse complement.
ACCGGCGAAGTGCTCAAGATGTCGCTGATCGAAGAGATTCACCGCCGCCTGCCCAACACGCACCTGGTGATGCACGGCTCGTCGTCGGTCCCGCAGTCGCTGCAGGACATCATCAACAAGTACGGCGGGCAGCTCAAGCCGACCTTCGGCGTGCCGCTGGAAGAAATCCAGAAGGGCATCCGCCACGGCGTGCGCAAGATCAACGTCGACACCGACAGCCGCCTGGCTATCACCGGCGCCATCCGCAAGATCTTCGCCGAGACGCCCGGCGAGTTCGACCCGCGCAAGTACATGGCCCCGGCGCGCGACGCGATGGAAGTTGTCTGCCGCGAGCGCATGATCGCCTTCGGCCAGGCCGGACAGGCCGGCAAGATCCCCGCCAAGACGACCAAGGAAATGGTCGACTTCTACACCAGGAAGTGCGGCTGCAGCTGCGGTTGTAAGAAATAGTTGTGTGTTGTGAGTGGTGGGTGGTGAGTGGTGAGTTCTCACAACTCACAACCCACCACTCACAACTTTCTTCGTGAGGTTTCAGGCGTGGCTTCTACGGCGTCGGCCACGACAGGGCAGAGTGAGGACCCCAACTCAGGCCCGCGCGACGGGCGCGTTGTTGTGCGCCTTCTCCAACTCACGTGGCGATATCGCTCCGGGTGCATCAAGGTCCTGGGCCTGCAGCTTGTGCTGCTGGTGATGGCGTTATCGGGCTTGAGCCTGGGCGGGCTGGGCATCGACGTGGTGCGCCACGCCGTGACGCCCTCGACGGCGACGGCGCCGCACTGGCCGCTGGGCATCGCCCCTCCGCAGCACTGGTCGCCCATGCTGCAGATCACGCTGATCGCCGGCGGCGTTCTCGCCCTGGCGCTGCTGCGGAGCTTCCTGACCGGCTGGTATAGCATTGCCATGGCGCAGCTTCTCCAGGGTGGCGTCGTGCCCGATCTGCGGGCGGCCGTCTACGACAAGCTCCAGCGCCTGGGTCTGCGGTTTTTCCAGGCCAACAGCACCGGCTCGCTCATCAATCGCGTCACTGGCGACGTGCAGAACGTGCGCCTGTTCATCGACGGGGTCGTGATGCAGGTGCTCATCCTGGCCATCTCGCTGGCGGTATGCCTGGTGTACATGGTGCAACTGGAGCCACTGCTGACGGCCGCCTGCCTGGCCACCACCCCGCTGATCTACCTGCTGGCGCGGCGGTTCTCGATGCTCGTCCAGCCGGCGTATCAGCGCGAGCGGGAACTTTTCGATGATCTGATTTTAGACGTGGCCGAGAACGTCCAAGGCGCCCACGTCATCAAAGGCTTTGCCCTGCAGGAGCAGGAGAAGGCCACTTTCGCCCGCAAGCAAAAGCACGTGCTGCTGCAGAAGAAGTGGATCTTCTGGCGTGTCACGACGTATCCGCCGGCGATCGGGCTGCTGTCGATGCTGAACCTGGCGGTGCTGCTGGGCTTTGGCGGATACCTCGTCATCGAGGGCCGCCTCGCGCTGGGCACGGGTATGGTGGTTTTCGCCGGTCTGCTACAGCAGGTCAGCGGGCAGGTGCAGGCGCTGGCCACGGTCACCAACAGCCTCCAGCAGAGCCTCATCAGCGCCAAGCGCGTGTTCGAAGTGCTCGACGTGCCGCTGGAGATCGCCAACCCAGCCAATCCGCTGCCGCTGCCCAAAGCCGCCGGTCGCGTCGAGTTCCGCAACGTCACGTTCGGATACCAGAAGGACCAGCCGGTGCTGGAGAACGTGACGTTCACCGTCGAGAGCGGGCAGGAAATCGCCGTTCTGGGCGCCACCGGCGCCGGCAAGACCACGCTGCTGGGGCTGATCCCGCGATTCTTCGACCCGCAAAACGGCTCGGTGCTCATCGACGGCGTCGACGTGCGGCAGGTGAACCTCGACGACCTGCGACGGAATATCGGCATCGTCTTTCAGGAAAGCTTTCTGTTCAGCGCGACGCCGGCTGAGAATATTGCTTTCGGCCGACCGCAGGCTAAGCCAGAGATGATCGAGCGCGCCGCGAAGATCGCGGCCGCACACGACTTCATCACCGCACTGCCCGAAGGCTACGACACGCTGTTGCAGGAAGCCGGTGCCGATCTCTCGGGCGGGCAGCGCCAGCGTCTGGCCATCGCCCGCGCGCTGCTGCTGGAACCTTCGATCCTGCTGCTGGACGATCCCACCGCCGCCATCGACTCGCGCACGGAGGAGGAAATCCTCTCGGCGATGACGGCCGCCCGGAAAGGCCGCACCACGTTCGTGATCGCGCATCGGCTCAGCACGCTCAAGCGGGCCGACCTGGTGCTGGTGCTCGAACGTGGGCGCATCGTCCAGATGGGAACGCACGAGCAACTGATGAGCCAGGACGGCCTGTACCGCCAGGCCGCCATCCACCAGGTGGCCGACGACACCAGCCGGCGAATCCTGGGCATGACATAAGGACGAGATGTTTAAGTTCAAGCCAGTCAAGATCGACGCACAGTCCGCCAGCGACGCCCTCAAGCCGCTGAGCATGGGGATTGTGCGCCGCCTGGCGAAGTACACCGAGCCTTACCGCAGCAAGCGGAACTGGCTGGTGGTGCTGGTGATCTCGCGGTCGATCCAGTTGCCGATCCTGGCGTGGATGGTCGGCTGGGCCATCGAAGGGCCCATCCGCGGCGGCCACATGGGCGACACGCTGTGGGCGGCGGGGGCCTTCGCCCTGATGGCCGCCTTTACGCAAGTGACGCTGCATTTCCGTCACCGCCTGGCGCTGGAGCTGGGCGAGCTGGTCATCCGCGACATCCGCCAGAACCTCTTCGACCACCTGCAGCGGATGACGATGAGCTTCTTCCACCGCATCAAGGGCGGGTGGATCATCAGCCGCCTGACCAGCGACGTCGAGGCCATGCGCACCGGCGTGCAGGAGGCGCTGTTCGTCAGCATGGTGCTGTGCGGGCAGATGATCGTCAGCGCGGCGCTGATGCTCTGGACGAACTGGCGGCTGTTCCTGGTGGTGCTGGCCCTGGCGCCGGTGCTGGCGATTCTCAACCGCATCTTCACCCGACGCCTGAGCTACCAGCACCGCATCATCCAGGAGAGCTTCAGCCGCGTCACCAGCAGCCTGGCCGAGTCGATCGGCGGCATCCGCATCACGCAGGGCTTCGTGCGGCAGGACCTCAACGCCGAGCTGTTCCAGGAGCTGGTGGTGGACCACTCGCGCCACGGCGTGAACATGGCCCGCGTCAGCGGAATCTTCCTGCCGCTGCTGGAGTTCAACGGGCAGTTCTTCATCGCCATGCTCCTGCTGCTGGGCAGCTATCTGGCGATGACGCCGCTGCACACCGTCGAACTGGGCGACATGGTGCGTTTCTTCTTCCTGGCGGGCATATTCTTTCAGCCTATCGGGCCGCTGGGCGGGCAGTACAACAACGCCCTGTCGGCCATGGCCGGGGCGGAGCGCGTATTTCGCCTGCTCGACACACCGCCGGACTGGGTCGACGCGCCCGACGCCGTCGCGCTGGAAAAGGTCCAAGGCCGCATCGAGTTCCGCAACGTCTCCTTTGGGTATGAACCTGATCGTACCGTGCTTCACGATGTGAGCTTTACCGCCGAGCCGGGGCGGACCATCGCGCTGGTCGGGCACACCGGCTGCGGCAAGACCACGATCATCCGCCTGATCGCCAAGTTCTATCAGCCCGCACCCGGCCAGGTGCTGCTGGACGGCCGCCCGCTGTCGCAGGTGCAGTCCGACAGCCTGCACCGCCACATGGGCATCGTGCAGCAGGAGAACTTCCTCTTCACCGGCAGCGTGGCCGACAACATCCGCCTGGCCCGCCCGGGCGCTTCAGAGGCCCAGATCATCGCGGCCGCAAATCGCCTGGACTGCCTGGACCTGCTGGAGTGCATGCCCGATGGCCTGCAGACTCGCGTGGGCGAGCGGGGCGCGGGCATCAGCCTGGGCCAGCGGCAGCTCATCTGCTTCTGCCGCGCGATGCTCGCCGACCCGAGCATCCTCCTGCTGGACGAAGCCACCAGCAGCGTAGACGCCGTGACCGAGGCTCGAATCCAGGCCTCCCTGGGCAAGCTCTTCGAAGGCCGCACGTGCTTCGTCGTCGCCCACCGCCTGAGCACCGTCCGCAAGGCAAACCTGGTGCTGGTGCTCGACGCCGGCCGCATCGTCGAAAGCGGCACGCACGAAGAACTCCTGACCCTCGGCGGGCAGTACGCGATGCTCTACCGCCAGTTCATCAAGAGCGGTCAGGCCTGAGGGCGATTCCGCCGGTAAGTTTCTTCCCCGATGCCTACGTGAAATCGTCCGCGATCTCACGCACGAGGCGCACCCATTGGGGATAGCGATCTGGCTCGTGCTCGACGGTCTGGACGTCCTTGAGGGTGATATCGACGTGGAGGCCGCGGCAGATTTCCATCGCTTCGCGGATGATCTTGCGGACCTTGGGCGGCTCGAAGCCCACGCATACCATCTGCGCGGGGTTGGGACGGTAGGAGATCACGTAGTCGGTGCCGATCTGCTCGGCGCAGCGCTTCACGTCGGCTACCGGGGCCACCGCAATGCGGCGAAGATTGGGAATCTTCCGCAGCATGTCGATTTTGTTGGTGAGGTTCTCGCAGCAGCCGTAGGCAGTCAGGCCGAAGGCCTTCATGATCGGCAACTGGTACTGCAGGATGAACTCCTCGTGCATTGCCGGGCTGATAAGCGTCATCTCCTGCGCGGCCATGTAGCCCCACAGGTCGCGGCGCTTGACGCCGTTGACGTTGGCGGCCGGGGCGGGCAGTTCGCGGGCGTAGGGGATGGCCTGGTTCTCGTGGTCGCACAGGCCCCAGTCGCCGGCGGCCTCGGCCTGCTCGTGCGTTCGCAGAATGCCGTCGCCCATGAACGCGCAGAGTTCGTGGAGCCAGCGCGGGTTGTCCATCATGTCGAGCATGACGTTCTCGATCCCGCGCAGGTAGCCCAGGTCCGTCGAGATGTCGGCCGACCACATGCGGAACGCCGGCCCGCGGTCGATGTTGATGGTCAGAATATCGCCGATGGCCTCGCCGAGCCTTGCCGCGGCAGCGGCGGTCGCGGCCTCGTCGATCTCGTGGCGGGGAGGCTGGAGCTTCTCGATGTCGCTCAGGGCCTTGATGGGGTAGTCCACCTTCCACGAGCCGCCGCTTTCGCCGGTCACGTGCCGCTGGCCCGACAGGCCCCAGCCCCAGCATTTGTGTACGGCCTGGACCGTGATCCACGGCTCGTGCGGCCAGTCGTCTCCCAGTGACGCCCAGTACAGGCGGTGGCGCAGATAGTGCTCATAGCCGCGGTAGAAGGGGTCTTCGCAGTACAGCGTGTCGACCTGCGGCACCTCGACGATCGCCCGCACGTAAATCAGCGGCCGCGTCTTTATGAGGCTGTTGTGGTCCGCCCAGAGCTTGCGGCGCTTGTCCTGGATGGGATCGGCGCAGACGGCAACGTATTGCCTCGCGAGCTCGCGAAGAATCGTTACGTCTTTAGAAGCTGATGCCGCCATACTCACTCCGTCAGGCCTTTGCTGCCGGGCGCGCCGCCAAAGCAAAGGCCGCGAACGCTACAACGTAGCATACCACGCCCGCCCAGAACGACGCGGAGATTCCATACGCCAGGGCGACGGCCATCGCCACCACCGAGGCGCAGATGCTCGTGGCGCCGTTGATCCCGAACAACCAGGCGGTCAAATCCGCCCGCGCCCGCGACGCCAGCTTCATCCCCAGCGGAAATGCCATCCCCATGAACACGCCCAAAGGCGCCAGGATCGCCACCGCCACCGCGATGCGCAGCGGCGTGGGCGACGAGCGAAACCATGCGACCGCCGCCGGAGTCAGCAATCCGAACACGACCAGCACCGCCAGGAGGACCCCCAATCGCCGCAGCGCGCCGCTTGCGGCGTCGCAATTGCGCGTCAAGAAGCTCCCGGCGCCGGCGGATAGCAGCAGCGCGAACAGTACCACGGACAACCCGTACGTCGGATGTCCCAGGAACACGATCAACCGCTGCATCTGCGAGATCTCGACGAGCATGAATCCCATCCCGATGCACGCAAAGAACACCAGCAGCGAGCCCGAGCCCACCAGAGGCACGCGGCGCATCGTCGCCAGCAGCGGCACGATCACGCACAGCAGCGTCAGGCCGATCACGGCCGCCAGCAGCGTTCCCAGCACCGACACGGCGCGGATGTTGATCCGCTCGGCGCCCATGGCGGCCGCTTCGGAGCGCCCCCAGATGTCGCGAAGCCGCAACTGGTGAAAGAAGAACGGGCAGTCGTCGCCGGGGGCGGCCACGTTGAGCCCCAGGCGGTCGCTGATAGCCGCCGCGTCACGCCCGGCGGCAAGGTCCGTAAGCACCGGGTCCGCCGCCGCGGCCAGCGGGTTAAGCACGATCTCGAACTTCATCTTGCCGCACGCAGCCGAAAGGGCGGCGATGTCCTGCTCGTTGAACGGACTTGGGCTGACGAGGATCGTCCCCACGCCGTCAGGCTGGGCGTCGCTGCCGGAGGGCGTCATGTTGCGGGCCAGGGCGATGTGCCGCGCGGGGTCCTTCACGCCGATGGCCCGTAGCGACTCGGCCGCGAGGCTCACGATGCGGTAGACCTCGCCGGGCTTGTCCTTCCAGTACCATCGCGAGACGGTCAGCACGCCCCGCGGCGTCAGGCGCTGCAGGAACGTCGTCCACGCCTCTTGCGTGTAGAGCGTATTCTCGGTCAGCACGAACGCCCCAGCCGCCGTGGCGGCCCAGGTGTCGATCAGCGAGATCTGGATGATGTCGTACGACCCGCCGCTGCGGGCGACGAAGCTGCGGGCCTCGTCGTTGACGAACGTGATGCGTTTGTCCTGCCCCAATCGCCCCGTCCAGTCGGCGTACACGTCATTGACGGCGTGGAGGATGGTGCCGTTGATCTCGACGGCCGTCACGTGCTTCTGCTCGAACGCCAGCGCCGACAGCACGTCGCGACCGCCGCCGGCGCCGATGACCAGCACCGACGACTGCGGACGCATCCAGTGCGCCAGGTTCACCACGTCGTACTTGAGATGATCGAGCTGCTCGCTCTTGTGGTCGTACTTGGTGATGACCGTGCCCGCGCCGGCGTCGATCGTCAGCCACAGGAACTTCACGCTGGCGTCCTGCGGGCAGAGGGGGCTGAGCCCCCAGCCAAAGGGCGGGCGGGCGTTCTTCATGTCGCCGCTGACGGTGACGCGCGAGAAGGAGTTCCACTTCTCATACAGCCACTTCGTCTCGGCCTGGCCCTTGGCCCATTTCAAAGCCAGCGGCGCGTCCTGCACGGCCGCCTTTTGCGTATTGTGAACGGCCGCAAACACCATCAGCGCGCAGCAGGCGGCGATTGCCCACGCCGGCCAGCGCCATTGGAGGCTGCCGGCAAAGCATGCGGCGCCGCCCGCGCCCAGGGCTGCCGCCACCAGCACGGCCGAGGGGCCGTCGCAGATCGCCATCACGCCCACCAGCCCTGCGCAGCCAACGGCGGCGCCGATCAGATCGACGGCGTACAATCGCCCGACTTGCTGGGTGAACCGCGTCAGGGCCAGGCACACGCAGATGCCGCCGAAGAAGAACGGCACGGCGATTACGAGGTAGAACAGCGCCACCGACGCGACGGCTGGCAACGTCATCGAATATTCCGGCCGCAGGTGCAGGTGCAAGGCGAAGCTGCCCACGACCGTCAACGAGAACAGCAGCGCCGTCAGCGTCAGCCGCCGGTGCAGGTGTTCTGTGCTGAACCATCGCGGGGCGAGGTACACCGCCAGCGCCCCGGCCGTCATACCGAACATGGCAACCGAAATGGCCACGAACGAGAAGTGATACCACATGGTCACGCTGAAGATTCGCGTCAGCAGGATCTCGTACATCAGCGTGGCCATCGTCACGGCGAAAAGGCCAAGATACGTGCGTCGCGTCGCGATGGGGGGTTCGGTCATCTGAGTGTGCCTTAAATATCAGCGGCGGGCGATGCGGCCGAACCGCCGTTTGCCCACTTTGAGGACGGCGCCGTCCTTGGGGTCGACGACGGCATCGATCTGCGCGATCTTCGCCTCGTCGATGCTCACGGCGCCCTGAGTGATCAGTCGCCGCGCCTCGCTGGTGCCCGAGGCAAACCCGGCCTTGACGATCAGTTCGATGATGTTGATTGCCGCCGTCACTTCAACAGGCGGCATGTCGGCCGGAACGTCCTTCTGGGCGAACACGCGGTCGAACTCGTCGCTGGCGGCCTGGGCGGCGGCGCTGCCGTGATACTGCGCGACGATGCGCCTGCCGAGGTCGGCCTTGGCTTGGCGCGGATGCGTTTTGGCGGCGTCGGTGGCGGTCTTGATATCCTCAGCGGGCATGTCCGTCAGCAGCGTGAAGTAGTTGGCCATCAGCGTGTCGGGGATGCTCATAACCTTGCCGAACATGTCCTTGGGGCTGTCGGTGACGGCGATGTAATTGCCCTTGGACTTGCTCATCTTCTCAACGCCGTCGAGCCCGACCAGGATCGGCATGATCATGACAAGCTGCTGCGGCTGGCCGTACGCCTTCTGCAGGTCGCGCCCGACAAGGTTGTTGAAGGTCTGGTCGGTGCCGCCGAGTTCCACGTCGGCCTGAATGACGACTGAGTCGTACCCCTGCATCAGCGGGTAGAGGAACTCGTGGACGCCGATCGGCGTGTTGGCTTTGTACCGCTTGGCGAAAGTGTCCCGCTCCAGCATCTGGGCCACGGTCATCTGCCCTGCAAGTCGAAGCACGTCGGCGAAGCTCAGCTCGGCAAGCCACTCGCCGTTGTGCCGCACCTCAAGGCGATCAGGGCTGGTATCCAGGATCTTGCCGGCCTGGTCAAGGTACGTTCGCGCGTTGACCTCGATCTGCTCGGGCGTGAGCATGGGGCGGGTGGTGTTGACGCCGGTGGGGTCGCCGATGCGGGCGGTGTAGTCGCCGATGATCAGCACGGCCTTGTGCCCGAGGTCCTGGAACTGCCGCATCTTCCGCAGCACGACGGTGTGGCCGAGGTGGATGTCGGGGGCAGTCGGGTCCATGCCCAGCTTGACGCGCATCTGCCGTCCGGCCGCAGCGGCGGCGGCAAGGCGCTGAACCAGTTCAGGGCGGGTATAGACCGCCTCGCATCCGCGTACGAGCACGTTTACCTGATCCTGAAGTTGCGCGTCGGTTAGGGTGGTCATGGGGGCGAAGTCTAGCGTGAAAATGTATCGTTTGCAACGATCGCCCCGTCGAGGGTGCCGTGGCGGGAGGGCGATAGCCCGACAGCCACGAGTGGGCGGCTATCGTGGCTCTCCGGGCCTCCGGCCCTTCGCGCCACGGCACCCACGCCTAACGGTGGCTCCATCCATCCGCTCATCCTCCCTCTTCCCAATCGACTTGCAGAGCGTTAAAGTGATACGATGCGCATGAAGGTCGTACACGCAGGTTTCATTATCGCTCTGGCGGCCGCCGCCGGCTGCGACGAGCAGCTATCCGCTCCGCCGGCCAGCAGCGGCGAGTACGCCCTGCGCAGCCAGGATCCGCGAACGTCGTACCCGCGATTCGTCATCGTGCAGTACAACCTCCAGCGGGCGCTGGACAACTCGCTGGCGACCGACAAACGCATCGATTCGCTCAAGCTGGCCGACACCCTCGGCGGCGGCGAGCCCCAGGTTCGCGAGGCCATCGGCGAGCTGCTTGGCGACGCCAAGGCCCCCGACGCCCTGCGCGAAGGCGCCTTGACGTTCCTGCTCCGCCGCGACGCGCCGGGACTGGGCGAAACCCTCATGAAGCACTGGCCGGTCCTGGCCACCAACGACCGCCTGCGCGAAGCCGCCATGGGCTACCTTGAGCGCAACCCCAACACGCAGGTCTTTGAAGGCATCCTGAAGGTCTGGGCCGAGGTTCCGGGCATCTCCGGCGTCGACGAGAACCGCTACCGCCGCGTCGTCGAAAGCACCTCCAAGAAGCCCTGGGTGCAGGCGCTGCTGGATTCCATTAATACCCCCGGCTTCCGGGCCAAGGGCTCGGCCATCAAGCTCCTGACCCGCCGCGTGAATGTGACGGAACTGCGGACGCGCATCGAGCAGGTGCCCGCCCAGGACCCGGCGATGGCGGCCTTGCAGATCTTCCTGGACCGGTTCAATTACATTCCCTCGGGCGGGCCGGAGTTTATGGCCATCGTCCAGGCCAGCCAGATGCAGCGCAAGCGCCTGCCCGACACGGAGAAGCTGTTCCAGTTCTGGCAGCGCAGCGAGATGTACGCATTTAACATCCGCGACCTGCACCTGCTGACGCGCCTGGGCAGCGACCCGCTGCGCAACACGTCGATGGGGCGGCTGGAACTGATCGCCGCGCTGGGCAAGAACCTCATGACCCGCAAGCATGTCACCGGCGGGGTCATCAGCGGATCGAGCGGCTTTGCGATGGTCTCCGACCGCCTGAGCATCGCCGACGCGTGGAACCTGTACCTGCTGGACGAGATGCTCAGCCGTCCGGGAATGCAGAGGGCGATGGGCGCGCTGGCCATCGGCGACCGCACCGACAAGCGAAGCCAGTGGGGCGGCCTGGTGATGTACGACAGCGGCATGGCCACGGCCAAAATCTATGAGCCCGACCGCATGAGCGGCGAGAGCGACCAACTCTACGTCCCCACGCAGCGGATGCTTGATGACAGCACCGACTGCCTGTGCCGCTTCGTCTGCCATTTCGATCAGGCCCAGAACATCAAGCGGGCCGGCGTAACGGCGGCCGAACTCGCAGCCGCCCGCGACGGCAACTACTGCGGCCTCATCGTCACCAGCGTCAGTGCAGGCACGTTCGCGGCGCATTACTACAATCCGCGTGGCGTGGTCGTGTCGCTGGGGATATTTCCGCTGAAATAGGGGGCGTTGGCTGACTGGTTGACTGGTTAATTGGTCAACTGGTTAATTGGTGGATTGGCCTTGTTAACCAGTCAACGAGTTAACCAGTCAACGAACCAACCCGTTAGCGAGTCAACCAAGTTTCTTCAGCACCCGGTCGATCGCGTCGTGCTCGCGGCGCATTTCTTCCAGTTGCGTGTCGAGTTGGCTGATGACTTCAGCGGGGGCTTGCGAGATGAACTCGGTATCGTTGAGCCTCTCCGTCACCTCGCCGATGGCCTGTTCCAGCGCGGCCAGGCGGTGTCGCAGCAGTTCCAGGCGCTCGTTCTTGGTCGGTGGGCCGTTGGTGACGTTGTCCAGCACGTGCTGCGAGACGAAGATGGGCGTATCCTGCGCCGTCCCCAGCGCGATCGCGTCGGACGGCCGCGCGTCGATCTCGATCAGCTTCTCCCCCTGGGCGATGTAGATCGTGGCGATGAACGTGTGGTCGCGGAAGTCGTTGATGACGATGCGCTCCAGGCGCCCGCCCATGGCGTCGATAACGGTGGCCATCAGGTCGTGCGTCATCGGGCGAGGCGTGAGCTGCCCCTTGAGCCGCCGGTCGATCGCCAGCGCCTCATTGGTGCCGATGAGGATGGGGAAACTCCGCTCGCCGCTCTTTTCGCGCAGGAAAATCACCTGCTGGTCGCCCAGCTCAGTGATCAGGATGCGCGACAGTTCAACGGGGATGTCCATGATGTACCACTTATTATAGTCGAGAGGGCGCAAACAGCATAGGTCCTATGGGACCTGTAGGGCTCATAGGACCTATGTACGAGCGGACGGTCGTGCTATTTCAGTGCCGCCAGCGAGGCCTGCACGTGGGCGAGATCGGCCTGGAGTTGCTCCAGCCGCTGGCGTTCTTTCGCGACGACGTCGGGGCGGGCATTGGCGACGAACTTCTCGTTGGCCAGTTTGCCCATGATGCCGGCGATGCCCTTCTCCAGAGTCTGGGCCTGCTTGGTCAGGCGGGCCGTCTCGGCGGCCGCGTCGACGACGTCCAGCACGTACAGTTTGGCCCCGCCGGCGACCACCGCGGCCGCGTTGGCCGGGGCGGGCTCGTCGCCGCTACGGAACGTCACCGTCTGGACCTGGGCGAGGAACCGCAGCAGGTCGGCGTTCTGCGTGAGCAGTTCCTTGACGTGACCATCGGCCTCGATGGCCACGTCTACGCGGCGCGAGGGCGGGACGTTGTGCTGCGTGCGGACGTTTCGCACCTGGCGGATGATCTCCTGCAGCAGATCGAAGTTCTGTTGGGCGTTTTCATTGATGGCCGCGCTGTCAGCCATCGGCCACTGCGCCCGCACCAGCAGCGGTTCGGCCTCGGCGGCGCCGGGCCCGCGCACGGGGCAGACGTCGTTGAGGTTCTGCCAGATCGCCTCGGTGATGAACGGGATGATCGGGTGCATCAGCCGCAGCAGCACGTCCAGGCAGTGAGCCACGACGGCCTTGGGGTCCTGCTGGCCGGCGTTGATGCGGTTCTTGGCGATCTCGAGGTACCAGTCGCAGAACTCATCCCACATGAAGTGGTAGAGCGTGTCGGCCACCTCGTTGAACCGGAAGGCTTCGATCGAGGCCGTCGCCTGCGCGATGGTGGCGTTGAGGCGGCTGAGGATCCACGCGTCGGAGAGGTCCGCGCCGGGGCGGATCTGGCTCCAGGCCGGGGCGCCGGCGATGTTCATCATCGCAAACCGCGCGGCGTTCCAGAGCTTGTTGCAGAAGTTGCGGCCGGCGTCGAACTTTGGCGAGGAGTTGACCTCGCGCCCGTCGGGAAGCTTCATCTTCTGCACGGGCATGCGGACGTCCTGCGTCTGCGTGGTCATGCTGACCAGCGTGAACCGCATGGCGTCGGCTCCGTGGCTGTCGATGATGTCCAGCGGGTCGATCCCGTTGCCCAGACTCTTGGACATCTTGCGGCCTTCGCCGTCCTGGATCATCGCGTGGATGAACACGTCGGAGAAGGGGATATCGCCCGCACAGTACTGGCCCATCATCACCATGCGGCTGACCCAGAGCGTGATGATCTCGCGCGCCGTGCAAAGCACGTCGCCAGGGTAATACTTCTTCAAAGCATCCGTCTGCTCCGGCCAGCCCAGCGTCGAGAATGGCCAGAGGGCCGAGGAGAACCAGGTGTCGAGCACATCGGCATCGCGAACCAAGCCATGCTCTTCCAATTGCTTCTCGATATGCTCACATCCGGGAGGCACAGTCAGATAGCCGATGGTGCCTTCGACCGTATTGCGAGCCTGTAGCGCCGCGTTGACACCCTCGTGCGCCGAGCGCCCTGGCACGCTAACAATGACTGGTGCCGAATCATCGCTGGCATGCCGGCATTCTTCGATTAATTGGCTTGAGACAAACCAAGAGAACTTTTCTATCGCGCCAGACCATACTGGAATCTGGTGTCCCCACCAGAGCTGGCGGGAGATCGGCCAGTCGCGGAGGTTCTCAAGCCACGTGCGGTAGTTGGTCGCGTAGCGATCGGGGGTGAACTTCACGCGGCCGTCCATGAGCGGGGCCAGCGCCAACCCGGCCAGCGAGTTGACCGGCACGTCGGTGTCTTTAAGGTACGTGACCCTGTCGCGTTCTTCAGCGAGGCCGCGATCCGACAAATTGGAAATTGGAAATCGGAAATTGGAAATCGGTTTCTTCACCGCCACATACCACTGATCGCTCAGATACGGCTCGATGGGCACATGGCTGCGGTAGCTGTGGCCGACTTCATGCGTGTACGGCCGCACGTCTTCCAGCAGCTTTTCGCGGCGGAAGAACTCGACGACGGCCTCGCGGGCCTCAAAGCGGTCCATGCCGACGATGTTCTCCACGTCGGGATTCTTGACGGTGTCCCAGTCGGTCCAGCCGTGCTTGTCGCTGATCGTGCCGTCGGGGGCCAGCACGTTGATGATGTCGATGGGGGCCTCCGGGCAGGCCGCATTGCGTCGCTCGCGGATGGCGTAGTCGTCCGGGTCGTGTGCGGGCGTGACCTTCAGGAAGCCGGTGGAGAAACGGGCCTTCTCGTCTTCGCTTTCGGGGTTGGGCAGCACGACGTGTTCGTCGGCGATGATCGGGATCAGCCGCCCGACGATCGGCAGGCGCACCATCTGGCCCACCAGCGCCGCCGCCCGCGGATCGCGCGGATTCATGGCGATGGCCGTATCGCCCAGCATCGTCTCCGGCCGCGTGGTTGCGACGGTGATGGCCTCGAAACGCATTCCGTGCGCGACAACTTCATGCGCGAGCGGGTACTTCAGGTAGTAGAAGTTCCCCTGGACGGTCTCGTGCTCGACTTCGTCGTCGGCCAGGACGGTCTGAGTGGCCACGTCCCAGTTCACCAGTCGCTTGCCGCGATAGATGAGGCCGTCGGCGAAGAGGCGGAAGAACGTCTCTCGCACGGCGCGGGCGCAGACTTCGTCCATGGTGAAGCGGGTGCGGTCCCAGTCGCACGAGCAGCCCATCAGTTCGAGCTGGTTGATGATGCGTTTCTCGTACTCGTCTTTCCATGCCTGCACGCGGGCGATAAAGTCCTCGCGCGCGAAGTCGGTGCGGCGCTTGCCTTCCTCGGCCAAAATGCGCTTCTCAACGACCGTCTGCGTGGCGATGCCCGCGTGGTCGGTGCCGGGCATCCACAACGTGTTGTACTGCTGCATGCGGCGGAAGCGGATCAGCACGTCCTGTAGCGTGTTGTTCAAGGCGTGGCCCAGGTGCAGGGCGGCTGTCACGTTGGGCGGCGGAATCACGATGCAGTACGACTCGCCTGCGGCGGCGGGGTCGGCCGCGAAGGCGCGCTGCTTGATCCAGCGGCTGTACACGTCGGTCTCGACGGCTTTGGGCTCGAAGATCTTGGCAAGTTCAGCGGGCATACGACCTCTTTGACTCGTTAACTGGTTAATTGGGAAGAAGACCGTTAACTGGTTGACTCGTTAACTGGTTAATTGGGAAGAAGAGAGTCCCAGTCGACCAGTTAACCGACCAACGAGTTAACCAATCAACCAGTCAACCAGTTAACCAATCAACCAACTTCCATCTCATGCAGCAGTTTGTACTCGACGGCATCGACCAGGGCCAGCCAGGAGGCTTCGATGATATTCTCGCTGACGCCGACGGAGCCGAAGTAGCCTTTGCCGTGTTCGTCGTGCCAGTCGATGACGACTCGCACCTTGGCGGCCGTCTCGGCGGCGGTGTTCACCACTCGCACCTTGTAGTCGACCAGGTGCAGGTCGTCGACGCCCGGGTGGCGACGCCGCAGCGCGGCGCGCAGGGCGCCGTAGAGCGAGTCGACCGGTCCGCCGCCCTCGCACACCTCGTGGTGCTCCTGGCCGTCGACGGTGAGTTTGACCGTGGCCTCGGTGACGGCCTTGCCGCTGTCGTGCTTCTGGATGATGCAGCGAAAGTGGTCGAGTTCCCAGAACTTGCGGTACCACTTGCCGGCGAGGGTCTTTCGCACGAGCACGTCGTAGCTGGCCTCGGCGGCCTCGAACTGGTAGCCCTGGCTTTCCATCTGCATGAGGGCTTCGAGCACCTTGCGCTGGGCCTCGCGGTCGGTGGCGATGCCGAACCGCGCGTCGGTCAGGGCGGCGATGTTGCTGGTGCCCGAGAGTTCGCTGACAAGGACCCGGCGCGTGTTGCCGACGACGGCCGGGTCTACGTGCTCGTACGTCACAGGGTTGCGCCGCACGGCGTGCACGTGCATGCCCGCCTTGTGGGCGAAGGCCGCCGAGCCGACGAAGGGCTGGTCCGGGCGAAAGTTCAGGTTCGTCACTTCGTAGATATAGCGGCTGACCTCGGTCAGTCGCACCAGGCGATCTTCTCGCAGGCAGCGGCGGCCGTACTTGAGCGTCAGTGCGGCGATGACGGCGATCAGGTCGGCGTTGCCGCATCGCTCGCCGATGCCGTTGATGGTTCCCTGCACGTGAGTAGCCCCGCCCATGACGGCCGCCAGAGAGTTGGCCACGGCCAGACCGCAGTCGTTATGGCAATGGATTCCGATCTGCACCTTTGGCAGGGCGGCGCAGACTTCTGCCACGATCTGTTGCACGTGGTCGCTTCGCGATCCGCCGTTGGTGTCGCACAGGGCCAGGCAGGTTGCCCCGGCCTCGGCGGCCACCTGGAGGGCCCCCAGGGCGAAGGCGCGGTTGGCCCGCCATCCGTCGAAGAAGTGCTCGGCGTCGAAGATGACCTCTCGACCGGCCGCGACGCAGCAGGCGACCGAGTCGGCGATCATGGCGCGGTTCTCGCTCTCGGTGACGTCCAGCACATCTCGCGCGTGCAGGTCCCAGCACTTGCCGACGATCGTGATGACGGCGGCGCCGCTGGCCAGCAGGGCCTTCATGCCCACATCGTCTGCCGCAGCGGTGTTCTTGCGGCGGGTCATGCCAAAGGCCGTGATCTTGGCGGTGCTGATGCTGCGCTGGCGGATGGCTTCAAAGAACGCCTCGTCCTTGGGATTGCTCAGCGGATAGCCACCTTCGATATAGTCCACGCCCAGTTCGTCCAGGGCGCGGGCGATGAGCAGCTTGTCCTCCAGCGAGAGGCTGATGCCCTCGGCCTGCGAGCCGTCGCGGAGCGTGGTGTCGTATATCTGGATTCTGGGTTGTTCGTTGCTCATGGCGGTGTCCATGTATGTTCGCGGATGGTGCAAAAAAGCAAAAGGCCCCGAAGCCTCAGCCCCAGGGCCTGCACGCGCTGCCGGTGCCGGCGTGCCCTAGGGCCAGGCGCGTACGACGATAATATCCGCGCGGACGCCGGCCGCAGCTCTGGCAGGCGAAGCAACACCGGCCGGGTTGTGGACGAACATCCGCATCGGGACCTCGTTTCCGCCACGAAAAATCGGCGGTGGGGAGATTATCCTCCCAGACTCGCGCCCCGTCAATGAAGAAAGCGAAAGCCAAGTAACCTGTGAGCGACCGGATTTCCTGGCAGGGAATCCGGCCGCTCACAGATATGTGGGTACAGAAGACGAAGTCTTGCGATATTGCCGAAAACAGACAAGAAAAGACAATGAAAGGACAATCGCCTTGCTCGGGTCGGGGAGCATGGGCGGGACTGTCCTTTGGGGACGCCCATGCCACTCACGGGCGAGACGCCCGTGCTACGAAACGACGGCGGCCGACGAATGATCGTCGGCCGTAGTCTCCTAATTACCGCTTCCTCTAAGAGCGATTCGCCAGGCTCTTGCACTTTGGGCGCCCGTGCAGGAGGGCCTCCACCCGCCTGCACGGGCGTCGTGTAAAACGACACCACGAACAAAAAACCGTTCGCACCTCTGCCCAAAGCGCTGCACTTGTCACCGCGACCGTTCTCAGGCGGCCGCAGTCCTCACTCAGCAATATAAGCGTACCGCGTCTCGCTGAAATTTCAAGCGAAAAGCGTGGAAAATGTGGCCGCGTGGGCAAAAGAACAGCCGCGCGGCAGGCACGCGGCTGCGGAGAAGATTGTCAGGGGCCAAGGAAGGATCGGCCGAATATCAGCCGCTGCGTCGCCTGCGCCTGTTCACTATCGCCAGGAAACCGCCGGTCAAGATCAGGGCCAGCGTCGTCGGCTCGGGGATCTCCGAAATGTGTCCGACGATGTTGAGATTGTCCAGCGTGGCGTTGCCGCCGGAGAAGACCAGCCCCTGGCCGCGGGCGCCGAACGACACCCAGAGGCTCTCGGCGTCCCACGTATCGCGGACGAGATTCGCGACTCCCACACGATGAAACTCGTTGGCATCATTGAGGCCAAGCGTCAGAGTATCGGTGGCCGCCTCATACTGGACCAGCAGGGTCCCCGAGGCCGGCACGTAATTAATCGGCACGCTCGTCTCAACGTCGTTGATCCGGTATGCAGCGCCCAGACCCTGGTTGAACAGCGGGTTGGACGAACACATGAAGCCGATGGCGGCCGAATCCTGGCCGTCCAGATCCTTGCCGACGCCCAGGTCCAGCGCGATCGAGCCGGTGCCGGTGAACGACGTCACCGCGTAGTCGATCGTGATCAGAAAATCGCCGTCGGTCTTGAGCCGAAAACCGGCTGGGCCGTTGCTGAGGTAGATCGCGTCGTTGGAGGCGCTGCCGGGCCCGGTCGCGAGAACGTTAAGCTGATCGTTCTGCTCCAGCGACAGTGTGGCCGGATCGTCGGCGAGAACCGTCCAGTAGGGCGCGATCGTCGTGCCGGTGAATGTATCCGTTACCGCCGCAGCCGCCATGGGGGCGGCGATTGCCACCACGACCGCCACCAGAGGCGCATAGACGCCGATCTTCCTGAAACTACACGTCATGTCTTTCTTTCCTCTTTCCTGCACGCTGTCGTTAGCATAATCGCACCTGCTGTTGCACGAAGGCTTAAGCAACCCGCGCGCCAGTGGTCGATGGAAAGAGGATGGGCCACTTTAAGTGCATAAAAGAAAAAGAGATAAAAGATTTGCTTTCAAGGAAATCGGGTTATCGCCCTTGCGGAGGGTCAAAAAAAGTGGTGCAAATTGCGGCGCATGAAAATTTCAGCGCCGCAAATTGCGTCGCAATTAAGGCGTTTCGTGCTCCCGGGCCTTCCTTGCAGGGCCGTTCAGAGCCCTGCAATGCGCACCGCGGCGGCATGCACATGCCCTGGGAGTTCGGAATCAGCAAAGGCCGACTTCTGTCGGCGTCGGGATGTCGCGCCCGCCTGCTCATGCGGCGGCGGGAGAGAGCCTACCTAGTAGCCTCCGGTATTCGAGTAATCATCTGCCGCGCCGGCGGGCACTTGTGTTGCCAGCCGGCGAGCAGAGGGTTCGGTGACGTCTTTCAAGCTATAGAACAAGTCGTTTCCTTGGTATTTCTGCCAATTACGCCGCGGACATCAGCACGTGGCGGCGCTGCACGCGGCGGCGCCGCGACGCAGCCGGCGCGCCGGCCAGGGCCCGCTGATCCAATTCCGCGTCGATGCTCTTGAGCGAAACCAGGCCCAGCACCCGCATGACCAGCAACTCTTCCCCAATCAGCCGCTTCATTCCCTTGGTATCCATGTGACGTTCCTTTTCATATGTCTGGCTCCGTCCATGGAGCGATCCGATTATCCAGCAGACGAAATGCAATCTTCATGCCAGAGGCCGCCGGCTCGAAATGCCTTGAAACAGGCTCAATCAACGCATCCTCTCTCGCGCCGCCGCGACCGACCGCGCCGCGTTTTGCGACAGTCCGGATTGGCAAAAGGCCGCCAGATGCTTGACCGCCGCCGCCACGGCGGTACACTTGGGCATACACGTGAAAGGAACCGCTCATGGCCGACCAATCCAAGAACGGCAAAACGGGCTGCCTGCTAGCTGTCATCCTGGGCGTTATCGGGATCGGCGTAGGCATTTGGGGCGGCGTCAGCTTGTTCACCAGCACTCTTGGCATCGTCAAAGACATGTTCGGCCAGGAATATGTCGTGCCCGGCCGCCACGTCATGGACCTGAAGAAGCCCGGCGATTACGTGGTGTGGCATGAATACGTGGCCAAGAGGGGCGACAAGACCTACCGCTCTTCGCCGGACCTGGAGATGAACATCTCGATCAAGCAACGCGAGACCGGCCGCGAGGTGGCTTTCCACGAGAAGGCCGGCAGCAGCGCCACCATGGAGACGCCCGACCGCAAGGGCGTGATGATCGGCACATTCGCGATCAGCGAACCGGGGGAATACCTGCTGGAAGTCACCACCGTAGGACAGGATGCCCAGACCGTCGTGGCGATAGGAACTGCTCCGGACAATCAAGTCGCCCAGTCGATGGCCGGGACGGCCTGTGTGGCGTTTCCCCTGGCGGGCTTGGCGCTGCTGGGGGCGCTGATCTTCGGGATCATCGCCATCGTGCGGATGAGCACCTACAAAAAGCGGCCACCCGCAACGACGCCATATCAGTATCCGCCGCCGATCCCGTAGCACGGGCGTCAGTATGCCAGACGGTCGAACTTCAGGCGGCCGGCGTCGCGCCACCACCGGCGCGCCTCGGCAACGCCGGCCGCGTCGGCGGCCATCGGCTGACCGACGATCTTCCCGATCGCCGCGGCCGCCGTGCCACGCAGGGCAGAGTTGGTGATATCATCATCCACGTCGCCGATGTTGACCTGCTGGGCCAGGTAGTAGATGGCGCGCTCATCGCCCAGCGAACCCAGTTCGTTTACGATCAGGGCTTTGAATGCCATCGCGTCGTCCAGGCCGTCGGGCACGCGATAGCTCTCGAGCATTCGCAGCAGGGGGATGACAGCCGCCGCGCCGTGCGCGGCGATGGCGCGGAGTTTGGCCAATCGCGTGGAGGCGTCCCAGGAGACGTAGTCGGCATAGATTTCCTGCGACATCGCCTCGATCTGGCGGTTCACTTCTTCGTCGGCGGCTGAGACGTCGTCGGACTGCCCCGGCAGGATGGCGTCGAGAACAACATCGGCGTTTTGCTTGTCGAGTCCGACGTGGCGACAGATGCGGTGGAGCAGACTTCGTTCGGCGGGGGTAACCGTGCCGTCCGCGGCGGCGGCCTCGGCGAGCATCTGGACGGTCATTTCAGCTTCGGCGGAGTTCTTGGGAAGAGAGATGGATTTGTGTCCGTCGCGGATCTGACGGCACATGTCATTGAGAGTGCCCTGGTCCATTCCCAGCCGCGCGGCCAGCCCCTCGATGAAGGCGCACTCCTTGTCGTTGAGGTCGCCGTCGAGCATGCTCAAGACGATCACGTTGTGCAGATCGCGGTTGGCCTTGTCGTCCATCATGGGCCCCTTGTGGTAGAGGGTCGCGTTGTCCCGCGTGGGATTCTATCGCCGAGGGGGCTGCGATGAACCAAAAATCTCCTGCGAGGACGGGGAGAGCGGGATTACGGGATCAGGAAGATCAAGCGGATAAGAAACGTGCGCGTCCGCCTCTTGTTTCGTGAGCGGGTCGAGCTGGCTCGATGGGTTTCTTCCCCGCTCCCGAACTCAAAAGAGAATCCTCTTAATCCCCAAAATCCTTTAATCCCGCTCTCTCTGATCCCGCTCGGTTCGCTCCTGGCGGTTCAGGCGGTCGGTGACTTCCGTGAAATCGTAAGGGCGGCCGGCTGTGGAATAGAAGCTGCGGTCCGGCAGGGGGTCCAGTTCTGCGCCGAAATAATACCGCAGCACGCATCGGAAGCTATTGACCGGCGAGAGGTCCTCCCTCAGGTCCGGCGCGCCCGCCCCGGCGATGGGGGGCAGGTGGTAGGCGTTGAGAATGCCCATCCGCTCGGACAGGTTGGTTTCATCAAGGCTCTCCCAGTTGAGCATCGAGCCCGGGCCGTGGTCGCCCTGAATAACAATGATGGGCGGCCGCTCGCTCTTGCGGATCAGATCGTCGATGGCCGCCAGAATCCGGGCATTGATGAAGGCGACCTGCTTGCGGTAGCCCTCGATGTATTCGACGCGGCTGGCGCCGCGCAGGGCCATGAACGCCGAGCCGTCGTCGGCGCTGAAGGGCCTCGAGGGCGTGACGGCCTTGCCGGTTTCGTCGAACACGAACGGCGGGTGCGGACACAGCACGTGGGCCAGCACGAACTTGGGGCCTCTCATCGCCGCCAGGTCCGGCAGCGTCTCCAGCGTGTGAAGGACGGTGCGGCGGTGCAGGTCGTAGCGTTTGAAGTCGCGCATGAAGACCGGCACGGGCGTGGTCTCCAGCAGCGCCTGGCCGAACTCGCCCAGGTCCGGTCCCTGCGAAAGCCACACGTCCATCCCGCGCCGGGGCGTCACCTCGGCGCCGCTGTCGTAGGCGACGGTCTTGTACCGGCGGGCCTTGAGGAACCGCAGCAGCGAACTGTCGGCGATGGCGTGCCGCAGCGGCAGGTGGTCGCGCTTCTCCTTGCCCACGGCCGCCGTCAGCAGGTCGAGATACTCCATGTTCATCGAGCACGCCAGTGACAGGGCGGTCTGCGGGTAGTTCGCCCTTGCCCGGTCGGCCACGTAGAACCCCTTGGCGCGGAGCGCGTCGATGAACGGCTCGTTGTCGAAGCGGTAGAGGGTCTTGAGCGTGTCGGCCCGGCCGTAGGCGTCCAGGATGATGTAGTAGATGTCCGGCGCCGGATCGACGCGGGCGGTCGGCGGGGCGTCGGGCACCTGGTAGGTGGCCACGACGAGGCCCTTGCCGTCGGAGAGCTTGGCGGCCACGGTCGTGCCGGTGGCGATCAGACCCAGGACGCCCGCGGCCACGTTGAGGACCTTGGTCGTCGTGAAGAGCTTGCGGCGAGTGGCGATGATCCAGACCGCCCCGGCCACCAGCAGCAGGCTCATCAGCGGCAGGAGGATCTTGTGGTGGCCGATGTGAATGCCCTGCACATAGAAGTGCGGGTTGCCGATCAGCGCCACGGCGTGACCGTAGAAAAACACCAGCACCAGCGCCAGCGAGGTGATCAGCGAGGCCTTGAGCGTGTTGCGCAGAATCAGCGAGAGCAGCCCCCAGACTTCCATCGCGCACAGCAGCGTGATCAGCGCCGGCACGAGCATCACCTCCGGCGAAAAATCGGAGGCGTTGCGCGAATAAAGAAACATCGCCGGATACGCCGCCAGGATCAGCCAGTGTACCGCCAGCGGCCGCGAACCATGCTCAGTGGATGAACGCATACCCTCTAGCATCGGCCAGATTAGCCTCTAAAGCAAGCGGGACATGCTCGCAGCAGCATGGATGGGTTTTGTGGCATGGCCGTCTCGGCCATGCACTGGTGGGCGTCCCGCCCACCAGTGGCAAGAGTATGGGCGGGACGCCCATGCCACAGAGCCCATGTCACAAATCACGAGCCGTGGCTGGCGGTGTGGACAGGGGTTATAATAGATGCAGACATACCTGCCTCCAACAAGGAGCTCCGCCATGCCTGCCCGCCCACCCCTGATCGCACTGCTGCTGATGGTCTCTCTCGGCGCTGCCCCGGCCACGCAGCCGTCGGCGGAAAAGGCCGTCGCGCCCGAAGCGGCCATGAAGGCGCCGCTGCCCAAACTGGCCATCAACGCCCCGCTCTCCGAAGCGCTGGAACAGTGCGCCAAGCTGGCCGGGGTGAAGATGGTCGTCGACTGGGACTCGCTGCGGGCCACCGGCGTCAAGGACAGCGAGAAGGTCGTCGTCAAGGCCGTCGCCACCAGCCCCGGCGAGGTGCTGGGGATGATCCTCGGCCAGGTCGAGAAGCCCAGGGGGCCGCTGGCGTGGTACGTGGACAACGGCGTGGTGCGCGTGACGACGCGCGGGCTGCTGCTGCGAACTCCCGCACCGGTCGCGCGCGCCGCCGGCGGCGCCGCGGGCGCGGCCAAGGCTGCCCCGGCCCAGCGCGAGTGGAAATTTGAAAACGTCGAGCTATCCGACGTCGTCAAGGTCATGCGAACGGACGTGAAGGTGAACTTCCACGTGAACTGGAACGCCCTGGAGGCCTCGGGGATCACCAAGCAGACGCCCGTCACGATGCACGCCAGCGACATCACCGTCGCCAAGGCGCTGGACCTGCTGGTCGACCAGCTTTCAACGGGCAAGGCCAGGCTCGACGCGGTCTACTGGCTCGTCGACGACGGCGTGGTGACGATCTCGACCGGCGCGGCGTTCAATCGCGAGACGTTCACGCAGACCTACTATGTCGGCGATATGCTGGCCGTGGTGCCCAACTTCACCGGCCCGCGGATGAGCACCAACGCCGGCGCCAACGATGCCTCCAATGCCGCCGGCGGCCTGGGCGGGCTCGGCAATAATATCGGCATGGGGCAGAACCTCAACGTCGGCACGGGCGCGGCCCCGGTCAGCGACGCCGAGGAACGCAAGAAGATCGAGGAGACGCTCATCAAGGTCATCAAGACCTCGATCGGCGAGGACATGTGGCAGCCGCAAGGCGCCGGCTCGATCGCGATCCTCCGCGACCGCCTGGTCATCACGCAGAGCAAACTGGGCTTTCTGCTGCTCAATAAGGCCCTGGCGAAATAGAGATGTGCCTGATCGCGTTCTTCTACCGGGCCCTTGACGAGTACCCGCTGGTGCTGGCGGCCAATCGCGATGAATTCTTCGATCGCCAGGGCACGCTGCCTGGGCGGCTGACTGGCGGCATCGTGGCCGGGCTTGATCCCGTGCGCGGGGGCACGTGGCTGGGTGCGGCAGGGGGCGGCGGTGCGCCGACGATCGCGGCGGTCTCCAACATCGGCCTGGGCCGCCCTGCCGACCCCGCCGCCCGAAGCCGCGGCCTGCTGTGCCTGGACGTGCTGGCCGCTGCGCCCGATGAAAGTCTGGCCCAGGCACTGGAAGAGAACTGCCGCCGTCACATCTATAACGACTTCAACCTCCTGCTGGCGCGCGATGGCGATGTGGTTCTGGCAACGCAGACGGGCGGTCGGTTGAAGGTCCGCTCGCTTGCGGCGAACAGAGGCAGCAAACCGGTGCTGATCGGCAACGCGCCGCCGCCGTCGCAGGAGCCCAAGCTGCAGCGGGCGCGCAGGCTGATCATACGCCAGGACAGCATCGAGAAAACCATCGAGGCTCTCAAACTTGCATGCGGTGATCATGGCGATAGGCCCGATCGCTCCGACGCGCTATGCATTCACGACCACAACCGCGGCACGCTCTCCTCCACGATCATCGCCCTTCACGCCCGCGACGCCGGCAAGCACATCTATCTCCACGCCCAGGGCGCACCGTGCTCCACGGCGTACGAAGATTTCTCGCATCTCTTGCGGGCGTAGCGCATCCCAAGAGAACACGAATGACACGAATAGAAACACGAATGGGCACAGTAAGAAGCTAGCAGAGCCATATGGCATCTTCCTCGCCCCGAAGGGGCGACAGAATTTAGCCGGGGGCGTGAGGCCCCGAAAAAAGTCCTCAAATGATAAGAGCCCCGAAGGGGCGACAGGCTTTGCGGCGCACCAAAAGACTTTCGCCTCTGCGGGGCTCTGATTCAATATAGAGACCTGTACCGGGGGCTGCGCCCCCGGCTAGATTCTTAACGCCCCTTTGGGGCGAAGAGCTTCGCGAGGGGGTTGAGGCTGTACAGGAGGACGGTCACAGGCGCAGGAAACAGAAAGTCCCTATCCCCGTCTCTCGGTTCCTCCCATTCGTGCCATTCGTCTTATTCGTGACATTCGTGGTAAGTTTTCCAGATGCGACACCGCGCTGCCGGCGGGGACGAATTTCCCGTTGCACGGCCTTGGGCGGGCGGGTAGGGTACGCGCTGCTTTGGCCTTCCTTCCCTCACTAATCGGAGCTGACTCAATGAGCATCAACGACGTGGCCGCAAAAGATGCACGCATGAAATGGTGGCGCGAAGCGCGATTCGGGATGTTCATCCACTACAACATGTTCTCGCAGTGGATGGATCCCGAGTATCAGTGGCTCGAGGCGCACCCCGAGGCCAACACGCCGGCCGAGCACGACCGCCTGCGCGTCGTCAAGCTCAACGCCGACAAAGACGCCGTGCGCAACTGGATCAAGACCGCCCACGCCGGCGGGATGAAGTACGCTGTCCTGACGACCAAGCACAACTGCGGTTTCCCGCTGTGGAACTCGAAGGTCAACCCGTTCTGCGCCGCCAACTTCGGTCCGCAGCGCGACCTGGTGGCCGAGTTCGTCAAGGCCTGCCGCGAGTTTGGGCTCAAGGTCGGCTTCTACTACGCCCTCAACGACCGCCACACCGGCATCAAGGAACAGGCCCGCACCGACGAGAAGTACCGCCAGGAGATCCTCAAGTACACCAAGGGCCTCCTGCGCGAGCTGATGACGCAGTACGGCGAAGTCAGCATCCTCTGGTACGATGAGCCCGCCCCGATGGGCTACGGCGGCGAGTGGGACTCGGCAGACATCAACGCCATGGTCCGCAAGCATCAGCCGGGCATCATCATCAACGACCGCTCGCTGACGTACCAGGACTTCACCTGCTCCGAAGGCCACATCACCTCGACGGCGTATCCGGACCAGGACTGGGAATGCTGCATGACGTTCAATGGCACGTGGGCCTGGCATCCCACGCCCAAGAGCAAGTATTACACCCCGCGCGGGATCCTGGACCTGCTGGCCACCGTCGTGAACATGGGCGGCAACGTCCTGCTCAACAGCGGGCCCAACCCTTACACCGGGCAGATTCGCGATATCGAGGTCGAGCGACTGGCCACCGTCGGCAAGTGGCTCAAGGTCAATGGCGAGGCCGTCTACGGCACCAACGAACGCGCCGAGGCCCTGGGCCAGTTGACGGTGCCGGCCGGCGCCAAGTGGACCAAGCACGGCACAACGGCGTACCTGTGGCTGTTCAAGTGGCCCGGTAAGAGCACCATCACCATCGACAAGGTGCACACCAAGCTGCTCAAGTGCTCGCTGCTGACGACCAAAAAGCCACTGAAGTTCACGCAGGAAGGCGAGAAGATCGTCATCAGCGGCCTGCCCAAGGGCTGCCCCGATAAGATCTGCCAGTGCGCCGTGATCAAGATGCAGTTTGCGGCGTATCCGAGGTAACTCTTGGCTGTCAGCTATCGGCTGTCAGCTATCAGCTTTCGCTGACGGCTGATAGCTGATGGCTGAGAGCTTTTGTTTATGATGTCCTCCAAGAACATCGCCCCGCCGAACATTGGCGATTATGAAACCGCCCGGCGCGAGTACGCGCTGGACGTGCCTGAGCTGTTCAACTACACCGTCGACGTGTTCGAGAAGTGGGCCCGCCAGGAGCCGGGGCGTACGGCCTTGCTGGTGGGCTCGGCCGACTGGAACACCATCGAGTCGCACTCCTTCGGCCAGTTGTCCGCCCGGATCAACCGCTGCTGCAATCTGCTGCGGTCACTGGGCATCGTCAAGGGCCAGCGCGTGCTGGTGCTGATGGGCTGGCGGGCCGACTGGTACGTGGCCATGCTGGCGATGATCAAGCTGGGAATCATCCCCATCCCGACGACCACGCAGTCGCGTCCGCGGGACTTGCTGTACCGCTTTGAAGTTTCCGGCGCGGTGGGCGTAATCTCCTCGGCCGAGCTGGCCGGCGTGGTTGACGAGATCGCCGCCCGCTGCCCGACGCTGGCGCACAAGATCGTTGTCGGCGCCGCGGCGCCGCGCCCGGGCTGGATCGACTGTGCCGCCGCCCTGGCCGCCCAGAGCGAGACGTTCGACAACTGGCAGAGCACCCGCAGCGACGACCACATGCTGATCTACTTCACCTCCGGCACCGTGGCGTATCCCAAGATGGTGCTGCACACGCAGGCGTCGTACGGCATCGGCCACCGGCTGACGGCCGAGCTGTGGCACGACCTCAAGCCAACCGACACGCACTGGACGATGACCGACACCGGCTGGGGCAAAGCCGTCTGGGGCTGTCTCTTCGGGCAATGGACGGTCGGGGCGACGGTGTTCGTCTCGGCCGCGCCGAAGTTCGAGCCGCAAAAGACGCTGACGATGATCGGGCGCATCGGCGTGACCAGTTTCTGCGCGCCGCCGACGGTCTATCGCATTCTCGTGCGGGACAATCTCGACAACTACGACCTGTCGTCGCTTCGGCACTGCACCAGCGCCGGCGAGCCGCTCAACGGCGAGGTCATCCGCATCTGGCGGGGCGCCACGGGGCTGGACATCCACGACGGCTACGGCCAGACCGAGACCGTCAACGTGCTGGCGAATTACCGGTGTTTTCCCGTCAAGCCCGGCTCGATGGGCAAGCCCGTGCCGGGCTTCGACGTGCTGATCGTCGACGACGACATCCGCCCGCTGCCCGACGGCAATGAAGGGCACATCGCCATCCGCATCAAGCCCAACCGCCCGGTGGGGTTCTTCGCCGGGTACCTCAACGACGAAGAGTCGACAGCCGCGGCCTTCCGCGGCGACTTCTACCTCACCGGCGACCGCGCCTACCGCGACAGCGACGGGTACTTTTGGTTCGACTCGCGCGCCGACGACGTGATCATCACCTCCGGCTACCGCATCGGGCCTTTCGAGATCGAAAGTGCCCTGATCGAGCATCCGGCCGTGAAGGAATCGGCCGTCGTCGCCAGCCCGAATGTCCTGCGCGGCGAGATCGTCAAGGCCTTCGTGGTGCTGGCGGACGGTTACGAACCCTCAGCCGCGCTGGTGGGGGAGCTGCAGCAGCACGTGCGGAGCATCACCGCGCCGTACAAGTACCCGCGAGCGATTGAGTTCGTCAAAGAGCTGCCCAAGACCATCAGTGGCAAGATCAAACGCCGCGAGCTTCGCCAGCGCGAGTGGGCCGGCTGGCGCGGCGGCATGAGAGTCCGCCCCCGCCGCCGCTATCGAAGAACCTACCGCCGCCTGGGCCTCCTGGCCCTGCTGGAACGGCTCCGCCGATCGCTGTTCCGGCCCAGGGCAGCAACCCGAACTCGGTAAATCAGTGATCGGTAACCAGTGATCAGTAATCAGTAATCAGTAATCAGTAATCAGCAATCCCCCAACCAGGTGCCGTGGCGGGAGGGCAAAGCCCGACAGCCACGATCCCCGCCAGCAGCAAACAAAAACAACTCACCACAGAGCCACAGAGCCCGCTGATGTAAGAAACCCCGTCGCCACAAGGCGACCCTGGAGTGAACATATGAAAGCGCGACTCCCGTCGCCACGTTACAGTGGCGACTAGCTAACAAGAAAGGAGCCGCGCATGAACGAGTATATCGCCTTTGACAGTCATAAGCACTATAC
>JBDKRA010000047.1:0-24431 GCA_039683615.1 Phycisphaerae bacterium | reverse complement strand
GTTGGGTCGAGCAAAGGAAGGCGTAAGCGCGGCCGCCGCATGCGCCTAGCGCGCGGGGAGTGAATGCGACACGCCTTCCGAATTATATTCATGCCCGCAGCCAGGGCGAAGAGATGAGTGGGCGCCGCCCCGGAGTCAGGGAAAAACAGTGTCAGGGCAGATTCGCCTTGACCGTCGCGCTTTCAGAGATGCGGCGGCATTACGAGCGAGATCAGGCGCCGGGCTTGAAATAGTCGATGATGCCGGCCAGTTCGCTGCGGAGGTTTTTGCGCGCGACGATCATGTCGACAAAACCGTGCTCGAGGAGGAACTCGGCGCGCTGGAAGCCGGGGGGCAGCTCGGCCTTGATGGTGTTGGCGATGACGCGCTCGCCGGCGAAGCCGATCATGGCCTTGGGTTCCGAGACGATCACGTCGGCCAGCATGGCGAAGCTGGCCGTCGTGCCGCCAGTGGTCGGGTCCGACAGCACGGCGATATAGAGCCCGCCGGCGGAGTCGAACTGGGCCAGGGCGGCCGAGGTCTTGGCCATCTGCATCAGGCTCAGGGCGCCTTCGTGCATGCGGGCCCCGCCGCTGCAGCAGACCACCACCAGCGGCAGCGAGTCCTCGGTGGCCTTTTCGATCAGCAGCGTGAGCTTCTCGCCGACGACCGAACCCATCGAACCCATCAGCCACTGCCCGTCCATCACCGCCAGCGCCACGCGGCGGGCCTTGATGTACGCCAGGCCGGTGATGATGGCCTCGGTGTTGCCGGTGCGCTTCTGCTCGGCGGCGGTGCGCTCGGAGAGCTTCTTGCCCGACCAGGTGAACTGGAGCGGGTCGGCCGGGCCGATGTCAGCGAAGAGTTCCTCGAAGCTGTTCTCGTCGGCCAATTGGGCGATGCGGGTATTGGCGCCGATGCGGAAGTGGTGCCCGCACTCGGGGCAGACGTGCAGGTTCTCCTCGACGGTCTTGCGGTAGAGCGTGCCCTCGCACCCGGGGCAGGGAATCCACAGACCGTCGGGCACCTCGCGCTTCTTGCGCAGGGCAGGCCCCTCGAAGACCGAGGGGTCGAACGGGGCCTTGGGGGCGGTTGATTCAGGTTGTGTCGCCATAGCTCGTGTCGCGGGCGTCTGGCCCGCGCGTTGCAAGGGCGTCTTGCCCTCGCCGAAGGATTATCCAATCGCCCGCGGACAAAATGTCCGCGACACAAAATCCGCCTGCAAAGCATACCAAAGAGCTAGAGTTCCCGCGAGTCCATTTCGTAGCTGGCCCAGGTGAACTCTTCGAGCACTTTGGAGCGGACCGTGTCGAGCGTGAGCCCGTCGAGCAGGCAGCGCACCAAGGCCAGCGCCATCGGGCGAAGCACCACCAGCAGCGACTCGTCCTTGTGCTTGCGGACCAGGGCTTTCATCGCCTCGCCCAGGCGCTGCTGGGCCTGGGCCATCGTCTCGCCCTCGGGCGGGCGGACGGCCGAGGGCGATTCGGTCCACAGCTTGTAGACCTTCGCCTGGCGGCGTTTGATCTCGTTGGCCAGCAGGCCCTGCCAGAGTCCGAAGTCCATCTCGTGCAGGTCCTCCTCGACGCGGGCCTTGGCGTCCAGAACAGCGGCGAGGATTTCAGCGGTGGCGATTTCCTGCTCGCCCGGACCGGTGTAGACGGCCTCGATCCCGCGCCCGGTCAGTTCGGCCGCCCACCGCCTCACCTCTTCGGCGGCCCCTTCGGCCAGGGGCGAACCAGCGGGCGATTCAATCCGCTGCTCCTGCTGCCAGAGCGACTTGCCTGCCGCGATGATGTATAACGTGGCCATAGTCCGGGCTTACCGGAGTGTCTCCCGCAAGTCGCGCACAGCTTTGGCGGGGTCGGGGCTTCGAAACACGTAGCTGCCCGCCACAAACACGCTGGCGCCTTGCTTCCTGCACAGGCCCGCAGTGTGGAGATCGATCCCGCCGTCCACCTCCAGAGGCCTGGAATCCTTCAGCATACCGCGCACGACCGATATTTTGTTGAGCATACCGGCGATGAATTCCTGCCCGCCCCAACCCGGCTCGACGGTCATCACCAGCACCAGGTCCACCACGTCGATCACCGGCGCCAGCGCCTCGGCCGGCGTGCCCGGGCGCAGCGTGATGCCCGCCCCAAGACCCAGCTCGTGCAAGCGGGCCGCCAGCTCGCGCGGGCGATCGGTGGCCTCGATGTGGAAGGTGATGCTGTCGGCCCCGGCCTCGGCGAAACGCTCGATGTAGAACGCCGGATCGGCCACCATGATGTGCACGTCCAGCGGGGCCTTGGTGTACTTCCGCAGCGACTGCACGACGGCCGGACCCATCGAGAGGTTGGGGACGAACCGGCTGTCCATGATGTCCACGTGCAGCACGTCGGCACCGGCGGCCAGCACGGTGTCAATCTGCTGCCCCATCCGCGCAAAGTCGCAGGCCAGCAAGGAAGGAGCAATGAGCTCCCGTGCTGGCAAACGTTTCCAGGGATTGGAGCCTGGTACTTTCATGGCACCTTCTCAATGGTGAAATTCCAAACCCCAAACTGCAAATCCCAAACAAACCTCAAAAAAAAATAACAAACACCAAATCCCAACGATAAGACCGCCAAGTCATTTTTGTTGTTCTCTCTTGGCTGTTTGTCGTTTGGCTTCTTGTCTCTTGTTTGAGGTTTGTCGTTTGGGTTTTGGAATTTACGGCGCAGCCGTCTACTTTTCGTCCAGCACTTCGATGGCCGGCATCGCTTTGCCTTCCAGGTACGTCAGCGACGCCCCGCCGCCGGTGCTCACGTGCGTCATCCGGTCGGCCAGGCCCATTTCTTCTACCGCCGCCGCCGAGTCGCCGCCGCCGATGACGCTGACGGCTCCGGCGTCGGTGGCCTTGGCGACCGCCTCGGCGACCGCCCGGGTTCCGGCGGCGTAGTCGGCACGCTCGAACACGCCCATCGGCCCGTTCCAGACGATCGTCTTGGCGGCAGCGATGGCTTTGCTGAATGCCGCCACGCTCTTGGGTCCGATGTCCATGCCCATGACGCCGTCGGGGATATTCTCACCGGCGACGGCCTGGGGCTTGCCCGCGGCGAAGTCGTCGGTGGCCACGTGGTCCACCGGCAGCAGGATCTTGCCCTGGGCCTTGCCCAACAGTTCCTTCATGGGCTCGACCTGGTCCTTCTCGACGAGGCTCTTGCCGACCTTGACGCCTTTGGCCGCAAGAAGCGTATACGCCATCGCCCCGCCGATGAGGATATTGTCGACCTTGGTCAGCAGCGCCGAGATCAGCTTGATCTTGTCCGAGACCTTCGCCCCGCCCAGAATCGCCACGAACGGGCGAGCCGGCTTGGCCACGGCCTCGTGCAGGTAGCGGATTTCTTTCTCGACGAGGATTCCCGCCACGGCAGGACCGCCCTTGGCCTGAACGGCCTTGGCCACGCCGTACATGCTGGCGTGCTTGCGATGGCACGTGCCGAAGGCGTCATTGACATATGCGTCGGCCTTGGCCGCGAGCTTGGCGACGAAGTCTTTGAGCACCGCGTCCTGCTCAGGCGTGAGCTTGGCGTCGGGGTTCTTCTTGGCGTTGTCGGGCATGGTCTCGCCGGCGCTGAAGCGGAGGTTTTCCAGCAGCAGCACGCCGCCGGCGGGCAGCTTGGCGATCATCGCATCGGCCGCCGGGCCAGCCACGTCCTGCGGACCGAGCTGGACGTCCTTCTTCAGCAGTTCGCCCAGGCGCTTGGCGACCGGGGCCATGGAGCCATCGGCCTCAAAGCCCTTGCCTTCGGGCCGTCCGAGGTGGCTGGCCAGCACGCACTTGGCGCCGCTGGCGATGAGTTTCTGGATGGTCGGCAGGGCCTGGACGATCCGGTTGTCGTTGGTCACCTTGCCGCCCTTGATGGGCACGTTGAAATCCACGCGGACGAACACGGTCTTGCCGGAAACGTTGATGTCGGAGACGGTCTTCTTTGCCATGATGCTCTTCCTTTTCTTATAGGCATTTCCAATTTCCAATTTTCAATTTCCAATTGGCTGCTGCCAGCGTGCTGCTGGTTGTTCAATTGGAAATTGCCAATTGGAAATCGGCAATCTGCAAAGCGGGCCCGCCGGTATCGACGGGCCCGCTATCATCTTCAAAAACCCGGCCGCTTGCAAGTTACTGGTTGGCCATCTTTTCAATCAGGTCGGCGGTGCGGCAGGAGTAGCCCCACTCGTTGTCGTACCACATGGTGACCTTGACCAGATCGCCGCCCATGACCAGGGTGTTGTTGGCGTCGAAGATCGAGCTGTGCGGGTTATGCACGATGTCGCCGCTGACCAGGGTATCGGTGTTGTACTCGATGATCCCCTTCATCGGCCCTTCGGCAGCCGCCTTGATGGTCTCGTTGATCTCTTCGATGCTGGTGCTCTTTTCGAGCTGGACGGTCAGGTCGGTGATGGAGCCGACCGGGACCGGGACGCGCAGGGCGAAACCGTCGAGCTTGCCCTTGAGCATCGGCAGCACCTGCCCGATCGCCGAGGCGGCGCCGGTGCTGGTGGGGATAATGTTGATCGCGCCGGCACGGGCGCGCTGCTTGCTCTTCTTGTGCACCTGGTCGAGGATGACCTGGTCGTTGGTGTAGGCGTGGCAGGTCGTCATCAGGCCCTTAACGATGCCGAACTTTTCCTGCAGGATCTTGCACACCGGGGCCAGCGAGTTCGTCGTGCACGAGGCGTTCGAAACGCACTTGACGTCCTTGGTGAGCTTTTCGTCGTTGACGCCCAGAACGACCGTCAACGCCGTGCCCTTGGTCGGGGCCGAGATGATCACGCGCTTGGCGCCGGCGTCGAGGTGGCTGTCGTAGCCGCCCTTGCCCTCTTTCTTGTTGTCGGTGAACAGCCCGGTCGACTCCAGCGCGACCTGCACGCCCATCTGACCCCAGGGGAGCTTGGCCGGATCCTTCTCCGAGATCACCTTCACTTCTTTACCGTTGACGACCAGGGCGCCCTGCTTGGCGACGACCTTGCCCGGAAAGCGACCCTGCGTCGAGTCGTACTTGAGCAGGTACGCCAGCATGTCCGCGTCGCCCAGGTCGTTGATCGCCAGAATGTCGAAACGATCGGGCTCTTCGCACATCGCCCTGAAAGCCAGCCGGCCGATGCGGCCGAATCCGTTAATGCCTACTTTGGCTGCCATTTTACACGCTCCTTACGCGTTGGGTTGCTCGCCGGCCGGGGCGACGTGTCCTTTTCGTGCCCAATCCAACCGGTTAGTGAAACCATGACCTTAGCTGCCCCGCCCGCGGCTGTCAATATTGCTCTCGACGATTATGTAGCCCCTCTGTTACAGGGGGGAGCGGCCGCCATGGCACCGGGGGGCTCTCTTGCTGCCATGCCCCCCTGTCCTATTCTTCTGCTGCGCCCGTGGTGGGCGCGTTGGGCCTGCTGGTCGGACCGCTGGCGGGCTGGCTTGCGGCGCCGCCCATGCCGATCTTCACCACGCGGTTGCGGGTCATGCGCACGACGTCCAGCCGCAGTTCGCTCTGCCCCTTCACCGCCTCGGCGAAGTCTTTTACGGTGACGATAGGCCGGTTGTTCACGTGCGTGATGACCTCATAGGGCTTGACTCCGGCAACGGAGATCTTGCTGCCCGGTTCGATCTTGGCGCAGATCACACCCGGGTCGCCGGTCTCCTTGTGGAAGTACCGCCGCACTTCGTAGGTCATCTCGGCCACGGTCAGCCCCAGGGCCTCGTTCTTCTGCCTGGCCGCCGAGACGTAGTGCGCCGGGCTGGCCTCGACGGGCATGGTCTTGCGCTGGAGCTTGCCGTCGGCGAAGTACTCGATCTCGACATCCTTGCCGAAACCAATGTCGGTCAGGGCGCGGGTGACGTTGTCCTCGGCCGGGGCCCAGGGCGTGGGGATCTCGTCGTAGTACTGATCGGGCACCTGGTCGAGCCGGTTCCACGGGAACGGCTGGCGCGAGAAGGCGTACTCCTGCACCTGCAGTTCGATGGGCGCGGGGCGGTCCTTGACGTGGATCCGCAGCAGCACGTCGCCGAGTTTGAGCCCGATCTTGGCGGCCGGGCTGCCCGGATAGACGAACGCCACCAGCGCCCCGGAGCGCCCGTCGTGGGTGAGGTCGGAGACATTGTTCACCCGCGCCAGTTCCGGATCCAGCGACTGCATCACCACGCCCAGCCAGGCCAGGCGGTTCTCCTGCTCTTGCGTCAGCGGGACGTTGCCCGGATCGGAGGAAGCCACCAGGTTCTTCATCACATCCTTGATGTGGGCCACGGGCGTGGCCTCGATACCGCCGGAATATCGCCGCTCCGAGGCCCCGGGCTTGGGACGGCGCGACAGCGGGAAGGCCACGAGCTTGCCTTGGGTGTCGAAGATGAAGCTGTTCTCGTCTCGCCCGGCCAGGTCGGGGTAGACCATGCGCTTCCAGCCCAGCGAGTAGCCCATGATGCGGCTTCGCATGAAGTACGGCACGAGGGCTTCGCCCTGGAGTCGCACCTCGGCCGAGAGGAGGGTCTGGCGGAGATAGTCCATCACGTCGTGCTGCGACAGCGGCGCCCCGCCGGCCAGGGGAGCGTCGAGCTTGGCGACAAAGCCGCCGTAATCCTTGAGCGAGAATTCAAACTTGGCGGGCAGTTCCTTGCCCTCGGGGGAGAACACGCCGACGCGCTCGAGGCGGGCGGTGATCTTGGGCGTCAGCGGGGCCAGCACCAGCACGGTGCGGTCGTCCAGCAACACGCCCAGCACCTTGCGTTCGGTCTTCTCGCCGTCCTCATCGTCGCCGCCGCGGAAGCGTCCGCCCTGGCCGGGCATCTTCTTGGGGCTGCGGAAGCTCAGCGACACGCGCAGCACGGTGTTCATCGTGGTCTTGCGGCACTGGTCGAGCTGCTCCTGCATCTTCTTGTCGTCGTACATCTTCCAGTTCAGCGGCGAGCCCTTCCACGAATCGTCCAGCGGCAGCGAGCGATCCATCACCACGGCCACGGGCGTTCCGCTGCGCGTAATCACCAGGGTTCCCGGCTCGGCGATCGATCGCTTCTTGTCCTTGGCATTGAGCAGCACCGTGTCCGAGTCGCCGCGCGAGATCAGGTACCACTCGGCGCTGGTTTCGTCGTATTCCACCACGCGGTACGGCCCCTTGGCCGCGGCGTCGAAGACCAGCGGTTTGACGCCGGCAAGCGGCTTTTCGGTATCGATGAAGACGGCCTCATGGTCCTCCGCGACGGCGGCGATCTTGGCCGGCAGCACCTGCTCGCCGAAGCGAACCTCGATCTTCTTGATGAATCGCGGGTGGATCATCAGATCGGGGCTGATGACCCGCGTGGGCGAGACGACGAAGGCACAGACCTCGATGGGTCGTTCCTGCTCCAGCGACATCTCCGGCCCCAGCGTGCGGGCGCTTCCGTTGGCGCGCGGCGCCTCGCCCTTGTCGTACTGCACCGTGTACTCGACGCGGGCCACCGAGGCGAAGAGCTTCTTCAGGGTCGCCGTGTCGGATGCGGCGTCATCGGCCTTGGCGGGCTGGGTCTGGGCGGCCGACCGCTTGAAAGGGCACGTCCCGTTGCTGCGGAACCACAGTGCCACCGCAATCGCCGCCACTGCCACCACGACCAACACTACAGCCGCTGCTTTACGCATCGAATTCTCCTTCAATGGGAGCGAGGTTACTCTTTTTCATAATCGCGGGAGAAGTCCACCACGAGCTGGCGCATCAGGCCGTTGCGCATGATGGTGAACAGCGCGCGGTGCTTGACGCCCACGTTCTTGATCATCTCGGCGTGGATCTTCTTCAAGTCCTCGAGGGTCTTGACGTCGCCGCCTTCGATTTTCAGGATGATGTCCTGCCGCTCGAGCCCTGCCGAGCCGGCGTTGCCGGGCCACTTGACGCCGTACACGAAGACGCCTTTCTTGCAGTAGAAATAAAGATCCTCGTTCTCGAACTGGTTGATGGTCTTGATGGTCATGTCCCAGCGGGGCAGTTCGAGTTCCTCGCCCTCGACCTTGCCCTTGGCACGCGGCGTCAGGGCGATGCTCAAGGTCTTGCCGTCGCGGAGGACCTCGAACGTCGCCGGCTTGCCTTTGACCAGCAGCCCCAGCAGCTTGTTGACTGCCGGAAGGTCTTCCTCGCGCGTGGCCGTCAAGGCCGTGCCGTTCACCTTCATGATCCGGTCGCGGGCCTTGATCCCCGCGCGGTGGGCGGGGCTCTCGGGGTCGGGGTCCGCCGCGATCACGCCGTCGTTGCCTTCAAAGTAGATATTGCGCACGAAGTCCTTCAGCGGCTGGAGCTGAAGCCCCGTCCACGACCAGTTGACCTTCTTGAACTGGCGAAGCTGCTCGACGATCAGCTTGACCGTCGAGGTCGGGATGGCAAAGCCCAGACCGTCGCTGCCCGAGGCCCCGCGGGCGTTGATCCCGATGATTCGCCCCTCGGTGTCAACCAGCGGGCCGCCGCTGTTGCCGGGGTTGATCGCCGCGTCGGTCTGCAGCCACAGGCTGTACTCGCTGTTGCCGCGCAGATACCGCCGCGTGCACGAAATGATGCCCTGCGACACCGAGCGGCTCAGCCCGTACGGGGCGCCCATCGCCATGACGAAGTCGCCTTCCTTCAGCGCGTCGCTGTCGCCGAACTGCGCCCAGGGCAGCGGCGAGGCCTTGTCCGCAGCCGGCAGCTCCAACTGCACCAGCGCCAGGTCGGTGTCCTTGTCCGAGCCGATCACCTTGGCGTCGACGCCACGCCCGTCGTACAACATCGCGCGGACCTCGACGGCCTTGTCGATCACGTGCCAGTTCGTCAGCACCTCGCCCTTCTCGGAGATGATGACGCCGCTGCCGAAGGCTTCCTGCGTGACCTTCTTGCCCGATTCATGCGCCTCGGAGAGGACCTTGATGAAGACCACGGCCGGGAAGACCTTGTCGGTGGCGCGGCGGATGATCTCGCGGAAGTCCTGCACCGTCTGCTTGGGTGCGGGCTTGGAGGCCGCCCCCGCCTGGGCCAGGACGGCCGCCGGAGCGACAAGGGCTGCGAATGAGGCCAGAATCACCGCGACGACACGCACTGGTTTCATAACGGAACTCCTTCCAAGGCCTGATGCCCCCGCGTCATACGAGCCCCGAGGGCCTAAGGTTACGAGCGTATCCGCCGCCGCGGTCAAAGTCCAGACCGGTTTTGGCGGTGAAGGTTACGTTATCGGTTCTACGCCTGATGCATCCCTGAGGTTGAAACTGATTTTTGATCTTGTTTGCCCGTCCCGGGCGCCATGGCGGCTGAAACATAGGACTAACACCATGAGACAGATAGGACCTATGGGCCCCATGCCATATCCGCCCGGCTGCGCGCAGAGGCACGGGCGACTCGCGCGTCTCGCGCGTCTCGCCCGTGCCGGGTTCAGGGGCAGGTTCTACTCGGATTTGATCTCGATCTTTCTTGTGGTGGCGGCGGCCGCACGCGGGAGCGTCAAGGTCAGCACGCCATCCTTGAACGAGGCCTCGATCCGATCGCGGTCGATTTCGTCGCTGACGGCAAAGGCGCGGAAGTATTTCCCGCGCGAGAAACCGGCGTACGTGGTGTTGTATGCCGGGCCGGGGCCTTCGCTGCCGGCGTCGGCATAGATGCTCAGCACGCCCTTTTCAACGCGGATGTCGATCGACTCGCTCTTGGCGCCGGGCAGTTCTGCCGCCAGGACGGTCGTGCCGTCCCTGGTCTCGTAGAGGTCGACCAACGGGCTGAACGTGTCGTCGCCCATCTCTCGCGGCATGGTTCCGGACTGAACCTTGGGATTATCGTTCTTGGCCATGGATCTATCTCCTTGAGCGCTCTTACTTCACGGAAATCTGCTTGGGCCGCGCCGCCTCGCTCTTGGGCAGGCGCACCGTCAGCAGGCCGTTGACCAGCGAGGCATCGACCTTGTCGGCGTCGACGCGGTCAGGCAGAACGATGGTGCGGCTGAAGTCGCCGCTGCCTCGCTCGCATCGCTGATACGCGACCTCGTCCTCGGTCGGGGCCTTC
Source organism: Phycisphaerae bacterium (assembly GCA_039683615.1). Classification (GTDB taxonomy): domain Bacteria; phylum Planctomycetota; class Phycisphaerae; order SM23-33; family SM23-33; genus JAJFUU01. Next base: position 14,465 of record JBDKRA010000047.1, on the reverse strand, counting down.
TTGACCCCCTTGATCACGAGCGTCTCGCCGGTGATCGAGATATCGATATCCTCGCGCTTCACGCCGGACATCTCGCACTCGACGATCATGTCGTCGCGCCCGTTGTACACGTTGACCGGCGGATACACGCCCCCGCCGATCTGCTGGGCCAAGGCCATGCCTTTGCCGAACAAGCGGTCCAACTCGCGCTGCATGTACCTGAACGAATTGAATGGATCGAACGCACCGGGAAATCGAAATATCGCCATGTTCGTACTCCTTGTTGCCTGTTAAAGCCTTCGCCCCTATATTTGCAAAGCCAATGCCAGAGAATAATAGATGCAGTTTCTGCAATGAGTTATGCTATCAGGACCGGTTGGGGAAAATGCCAATCTGGCAGAGTCTGCCCGCCGCTAACAAAACTGGATCCCGATCGCTAATCCGAAATCCACAATCCCCCCTACTCCGTCTGCAGGCGTTTGACTTCTTCGCCCTTTAGCAGGGCGTGGGCTTCGCGGAGGGCCTTGAGGATGGCGTCGGCGGCCGGGCTCGATGCCAGGACGCCGCGGAGGTCCAGATCGTCCATCTTGTCGGCGCGGTTTCCGGGGAACCAGTGGCCGCCGTTGCCGAGCAGATTGTAGCGCATCTTGCCATACTCGACCATGTCATACGCCGCGACCAGATTTCGCAGCCACACGATCGAGGGGATGTTGATCTGGCCGGGGGTGTCCTTCCAGACCGGCAGGCCCATGCCCATCGGGTTTCGCAGCGCCGGATCGACAGCCGCGGCGTAGGCTTCCTCCAGCCGCGCGACGATCGGCGGCAGGAGCGCCGGGGCCCGCTCGAGCAGGTCGACGGCCTGGGCGTGATGGTCAAAGTCGCTTGGGCGCGAGACGCCGATGCTCAGCGTGTGCACCTGTGGGTGCGACAGGCAGAACAGGTCGTTGAAGACGATCGGGTGCAGCGGCTGGCACAGGTCGACCAGGCGCTGCGGGGGCTCGTAGAGCTTGCCGCCCTTGTCGACGGGGCTGATGACGAAAACGCCCATGTCGTGCCGGGTGGCGGCCTCGATCGCCGGCCAATTCCACTGCTGGATGTAGAACCAGTGCAGGTTGACATAGTCGAACCCGCCGTCGCGGTCGTGCTCGATGGCCTGGACGATCACGTCGGTGGGCCCGTGCGTCGAGAAGCCGATGTGCCTTGCCTTGCCGGCGGCCTGGAGCTTTCGCGCAGCCGCCAGGCACCCGCCGCGGCGCACGGCCTGGTGCAGCACCTCGGGGGCATTGATCCCGTGCAGCGCCAGCAGATCGACGTGGTCGAGGTTCAGCCGCCGCAGCGATTCTTCAAAGTTGGCAACGAAGACGGCCGGATCGTCCTCGGGGATGATTTTGGTCTGCACGATGATGCGATCCCGCGGGAGCTTGGGCAGGATCAGCCCAAGCTGCCGCTCGCTCGATCCGTATCCGCGGGCGGTCTCGAAGTGGTTGATGCCCAGCTCGAACGCCCGCTGCACGCAGGCGGCCATGTTATTCTGGTTGTCGGCCGGCACGTCGGCTAGCGGCAGGTCCTGCCACTGAAATTGAAAGCGCATTCCGCCGCAGGTGATCAGCGGCATCTGCAATTCGGTCCGGCCAAAACGACGGTACTGCATGGGGGTCCTTTCGGTGCGTAATCCAAGATAAAAACTTACCACAGAGACACAGAGGGCGCAGAGGAAAAAACCAAAAACCGGACGGGGACGGGGAGTGCGGGATTGCCGGATTGGGAAATGATTAAGAGGATTGGGAAAAAGAAAGAGAAACTGGGACGAGAGCTTTTGTCCTTGCTGTCCTTGAAGTCCTTTGGGCCCTTTCCCTGTCTTGTTCTACCTGCCCTGGATCGCCGGGGCGGAGGTGGTCTCCATCGCGGGGCGGCTGATGGGCAGGGTGATGGCGAAGCTGGTTCCCTCGCCGGGGGTGCTTTCGACGTCGATCTTGCCGTGGTGCTCGTTGACGATCTTTCGCGCCACGGCCAGGCCCAGGCCCGTGCCGCGCTGCCCTTTGCCGCTGTAGAAGGGGTTGAAGATCTTGTCCATCTGCTCGGGGGCGATCCCCGCGCCGTTGTCGATCACCGTCAGCATCACGCTGCCATCGGTCTTCTCGTAGCGGCTCTTGAGGGTGATGATCCCGGCGTTGTCGCGGACGGCGTCCATGGCGTTGTTGACCAGGTTCAGCAAAGCCTGGCGCAGCCCGTCGGCGTCGGCGGGAATCATCGGCAGGTCTTCGCCCAGTTCCGTCACGACGGCCACCCCGCGCTCGTCGGCCGCCGCCGAGACCAGCGAGACGCAATCCTCCAGCACCTCGTTGACGTCGGTCTTGACCATCAGCGGCTCGCGGTCCTTGCTGAAGGCCAGCATGTTCAGGATGAACCCGTTGATGCGCCCGAGGTTGCGCTGAACGATCGGCCAGGCGCTCTTGGCCTTGGCGATGTTGTTGGCGTTCAGCGCCATCTCCACCACGTCCGTCCCCGCCCCCAGCGCCTGGAGGATGTTCTTGATGTGATGGCTCAAAACCGCCACCGTCTCCCCGGCGGCCGCCAACCGCTCCTGCTGCACGTTGGCCAGGTGCAGGCGGATGTTGTCCACCGCCAGGCCGGTCTGGTACCCGATGGCCGTCAGCAGGCGCAGCTGCTCGGTCGAGTAGGTGTGCTCGGAGAGGCTGCAGTCGAGGTGGATAATGCCGAGGATTTTGTCGCGCCCCTTGATGGGCACGCACACGGCCGAGCGGATGCCGTAATTGTGCACGCTCTTGCCGGCGGCGAACCGCTTGTCCGACATCGCGTTGGTGCTCAGCACGCCCAGTTGGTTGTTGAGCACCTCGTTGATGATCGTGCGCGAGATCGGCGGCGTCTCGTCGGCCACGCCCTTGGCGAACCGCGAGCTCTTGAGGTTCAGCTTGCCATCGTCGGTGATGAGCATCGTGAAACCGCGATCGGCGGGGAGAATGTCGAAAATGCGCGCCAGGATGTGGTCGAGCAACTGGTCGACGTTGAAGACCGTGCCCTGCTCGCGGATAAGCTCGTACAGGAACCGCAGGTTGTCGATGGCCGTCGCGCCGGCTTCGGGCGTCGGGATGATCACAGAGTCTTCGTTGGACGGCAGCGTCGCGACGATCGAGGCCTCGACGAGGTTGCCGTTCTCGTCCACGTCGACCACCGAACCGCTGCGGGCCACGCGCCCGTCGACGTCGATGAACACCAGCAGCGAGCCGCCACAGCGAATCTGGTCGCCACGGTTCAGCGGGGCGGGCTTGGAGAGCTTGACGCCGTTGAGGTACGTGCCGTTGGCCGAGCCGAGGTCCGTCAACACCCACCGCCCCCCCTGGCGGCTGAGCATGAAGTGGCGGCGCGACACCGTGTTGTCGGTCAATTCGAGCGAACCGCTCTGGCGGCCGAGGATGTTCTCGCCCTCGCGCAGTTCAAGCGTCTTGCCGCGATCAGGACCTTGGATAATCTGTATTGATGCCACGTAAGCCCCTCTCCCAGTCAGGAGAGACCTGCGGCCGGGTGGATATCCAGATCGGGCCCCCTTGCACGGGGGCCGCAACCACAGATTCTCCGCCCGACCTGCCTGAGATGATGCTGGATGAAATATATGAAAAGGCTGGTCGAACGAATCTCATCTAGCTTTCATCTGTTTTTAACCTACGCCAACCGCAAGTGTCAATGCCAATCTAGCTGCGACTGCAAATTGTATCCCGCACACGGGCACCACACGGACTCCGTTACAGCCGATCTGCCATCGACTCTGACAGAAAGCGATTATTCCGTCGCTCGCGACCGATCGTCGTCTCGGGCCCGTGACCAGGCAGCACGCGCGTCTCGTCGGGTAGCGTCATCAACTGCGCCCGTACGTTTCGCAGCAGCCGCTGCTGATCGCCGCCGCGAAACCCCGTGCGGCCGATACCGTCGTAGAACAGCGAGTCCCCCGCAAGCACCAAGCCCTCTTGCGGGCTGTAAAATGAGATCCCGCCCGGCGAATGGCCGGAAGTATCCAGCACTTGCCACGTGATGTCGCCTAGTGTCAATACGGCCGGAGGGTGCAGAAGTTCGTCCGCCGGCGGGGAGGTGATCGCCAGCCCGAACACGCCGGAAAGATTGCGGTCCGGGTCGTCGAGCATGTCCTCGTCGGCCGCAGGGCAGTAGTACTTCGCGCCGGGCCAGACCTGTTTGAGCTCGCCCACGCCGCCGATGTGGTCGCCGTGTCCGTGCGTCAGCAGGATCATCGACACGTCGGCCCCGCGCTTCTGAAGCAGCCCCGGCAGCCCGCCGGCCCCCATCGCCGGATCGAGCACCGCCCACTGCCCCTGCGACTCGAGCAGGTACGTATTGGTCTTGAGCGGACCCAGGATGACGCATTCAATCTGCAGGCTCACAGCTTTGCTCCAAAGAACGCTACTCTTATCGCCGACGATCTTTCGCTAAAGAAACGAACCACGAATATCACGAATAAACGAATGAGGACGAAGAAAGCAACAAAGAAAGAAAGCTTCCAGCAGCCGCCCTCACACGCACCCGCTTCAGCAACGGATTGCCTCCTCTTGTTCTTCTCCAATTCGTCTCATTCGTGTCATTCGTGTTCTCTTATTGCGCCGCAAGACCGTGGTCCGTGGCCGTAATCTTATTTCGCTGCCAGATACGCGTTAATGATATCACTCACGTCGCAGGTCTTCTGCTCGCGGGCGGCCAGGCCGACGATCTTCCGCTCTCGCAGGGCGCTGTCGGTCGAGTCGCTGGCGTGGGCGCCGTTGCGCATCAGGTCGCGCCCGAAGTCGCTGCGGACCGTTCCCGGCTGGGCCTTGCTCGGATCGGTCGAGCCCAGCACCTCGCGGATCGAGTCGATCGCCCGCGGTCCTTCATACAGCAGCGCCAGGCAGCGGGTGCGGCTGGCGGTGGCCTTTTCGTCGGCGCTGATCGTCGTGGGATTCACGCCGGTCATGTACTCGACGATCTTGTTGAACTCGGTAGCCGCGTTGCGCTGGGCGAGGTGGTCGGCCAGCACGTTGGCGTCGGCGTCGGTAATCTGGAAGTCGAACGCGTCGTGCAGACGTTCCATCACCGCCCGCGTCACCAGGAACTTGAGCTTGCTGACGAAGATATCCTTCAGCGGCCCGTAGAACTCCTCGCCTTGGGCGACGGTCATGTTGAACAGCTTGGCCGCCACGATCCGCAGCCCCGTCAGGCTGAACGTGTCGATGATGTACCCCGGGCGGCGTGAGCGGGTGTAGAAGTTGTCGGGCTTGAGCATCACCAGCGAGACCTGCGGCGGCTCGGGGTAGTGCAGCCGCCCCGTCAGCAGCCCGCCGTCGCTGACGGCGAAATCGGCCAGCAGCTTCAGGTGCGCCGCCGCAAGGCTCGGCGTCGGGCAGGTGATGACCGCCGGCTCGAAGTGGCGGATGGAGCCGTCCTTGTTGCGGATCAGGTCGCCATACGTGCCGCGGATGGTATTGCCCACCGGCTGGTCGGTGAAGCTGCCGACGACGTCATCCTTGAGATGCCGCACGGCGTTGGCCCCGCGGAACAGCAGCAGCATGCACCGAGGCACGTGGCCCCACTGGTTCTTCTGGCGCAGGTTCTCGTCGAGGTACCGCCGCCAGGCGTCGGCGAAGTCGGCCAGCGTGTCGTCGGGGCAGATGACCTTCTTATACGCGTCGACGAAGGCGTCGGAGAACACGTACATCCGCGTGGCCACCAGCTCGAGCTGGGCGTTGGCCAGCAGGCGGCTGATGATCCCGCCGGTGCGGCTCTTGAGAAGGCTGTACGGCGTGATCAGGGCGTAGGACAGTTCATCGCTCACGGCATCTCTCCCATCGATTCTGGCTGTCGGGGCAATCGAACGCAGAAGGATAACAAATCTCCGTGCGATTTCCAATTTCCAAATTTGCATGCGCCAGTAGCACGGACGTTTGGTCCGCCAGTCCCACGGGCATTTAGCCCATCACGGCGGTTGCAGCGAGACCATGGCCCGCTTGCGGCTGGCGTCTTTGGCAGCACACCCACGCGTTTGCACTTCCTTGCACTTTGTTGTACTTTTCACAGCGGTTTGCAGGAAGCTCACCCTTCCGCCCCCCCGCCGCGCCACAAAATCATTGCCCCATGACCATAACATATTATGATAGCAACACTTATATCGACGCTCCACACTAGCGTAGTCGTAACACATTTATCTGACATCAGTTATATATCATCTACCAAGATCCAGGGCAAAAAACGCCGTCGCTTCGCCCCCGGCTAGATCCCAGCAGGCCCTTCGGGCCGCATCTTTGACCCAGCAGGCTTAAATAGCTTGCCTGCTCGTGTCGCGGCCTTATCATACGGCCATGGGAACTTTCCGATCAAAGCGGTGGCAAGTTGTGTTGATTCTGGGTGCACCGATTGCCGCATTCCTTGTCTGGAATTACTGGCCGGCAGGCGAAGGGCATATCACCATCGGCTATGACACGACGCGAATCACCGGCCCCGTGCGCCCTGACGGGACAGTCGACTACATCGCCTACTTGAACAACAAGCTTGGCCATGGCGTTACGCCCGAAAACAACGCGGCCATTCCGCTCTTGAAGATTTGGGGCTCCGCTCTGCTGGGCAGCGCAGAGTATTCTCCAAGGCAGGTGGAACTGCTGGGGCTCAAATCGGTTCCCTCGGATCGTGTGGCACTGAATGAGTTTCCGGTGCCTCGCACTCCGGAAACTTCCGGTCCTGTGGATAGGGAATTCGCCTCCAAGCAACTTCTGGACAGCCTTTGCGAAAAGCCGTGGTCTGCGCCAGAGCATCCAGAGGTCGTGGCATGGCTGAATGGGAATGCAGAAGGGCTTAGAACTCTGGCCGAAGCGGCGGCAAGACCCAGATTCTTCATTCCTTTCTTTTCGCGCCAGGCTTCGCCCTCCCTGATGGAGTGCAATGTTCCTGCCGTGCCCGGCTTGATAGTTCCTCGGTTGCTGGGCGCGCGAGCCATGTTGCGACTAAGCGAGGGCGACATTGCCTCGGCCCAGGCGGATGTCCTGACGCTCCACCGCCTCGCCAGGCTATACGGGCAATGTCCCGATTTGGTCGTCCAAATGCTGGCGATAGGAGTTGAGAATCATGCTCTGAAGACTTCGACGGCACTAGCTACTTCCTCCCGCCTCAATAAAGGCCAGATGACGTCTTTTCTTGCTGCTCTTGCGAATTTGCCCCCCATGCCCGATCCCCTGGCCGCGCTGGAGGAGTACGAAAGGTTCGTTTACCTCGATTGCGTCGGGCATCTGGCGCAGCGGCCGGGCAGAGGCCTCGACGGTTCAACGGATTGGGACTATCTGCTCCGACAGTACAACCTCTTCTGGGACGTTCTCATTGCACGATATCGTAAAGCTGATATTTCGGCCAAGAAACTGCAAGCGGCCCGAGAAATGTCGGAGTGGCTCGGTCAGCCAGAGGAACGCTTTGTTGCGTTTGTGGCAAAATGGGGAGGAAGAGCAGCGCGAGGGTTAAGGACAAAATGGACGACCCGCGCCACGTTCCGAATAATCACTCCCGTGCTCAGCACCTATAGTGAGTCGGGGCTTCGCATGGCTCAGAACCTAACACTGGCTCAAGTCGCGGCCGCGCTTTCAATCTATCGCATGCAGCATAACGCCTATCCGAAGTCTTTGGACGATCTAACCTCGATCCTTGGCGGGCCGGTCCCGCCTGACAGCTTCGGTGGCAAAGCCTTGATTTATCGGGTCACAGATTCCGGCTGCATCCTGTATAGCGTCGGCCCCAACGGGAAAGATGACGGCGGAGACTCTGCCAAAACCGACGACCTCGCGGTTACCTTCCCATAGCGAACCCATGCTGGCGGACACCGTGCGGAAAACAACTACGGACTAATCCGGCTAATCCGGGGACACCATACTAGTTTCTGCGCTTTCGTTTCGTCTTCTTGGCCTTTGGCGGCCGGCCGCCGGGGGTTGGGGAGCAACGTGCGTCCCAAGGCCGCCTCGAGCTTCTTGACGAATCCCACCGACCCCAGCGGTCTGCCTGTATTCTTGCTGCGGTGCAACGCCTGGGCAAGGGGTGCTCGTCCTTTCGTCGCGAAGGTATTCCTCCCCGCATCTGGGCCAGGTATCTTGGCGCGCCCTGCCGGATGGAATCTTGGGGAGGGACAATTCAGTCTATGGCCATTTCGGGCTTGCTCTTGTCGATGGCAAAATGGGGCTTGTTGCAGGCGGGGCAATACTTCAGATCGTTGGGATTCTTGACTTCGAGGAACGGTCCCTTGCATGTGGGGCAGGCGTGGATGGTCATGATCTTGCCTATCTGGCTGTCCCAGACCTCACCCAGCGGCACTGGGCGAGGGGTCACTTTGATCCGGGCCTTCATCTCCGCGGGGATGTTGTCCCGCGTCCAAGTGAGGTAGACGAACTTCTTGCACGCCCGGCAGTATCCAGTAATCTGCTCGAAGAACATTCCTCCCTCGAAGATCACCTGCGACTCATATCCGCAGCCCTTTTCCCCCTCTCCGCCAATGTCAGGTTGGCCTTGGCATTTCATGCTCAGACCTCGTCCTGCATAGACGGCGGCTGTGGCCACGAGGCAGATCGTCAGAACGATAGCGATAGTTCTTCGGGTCATGTTGCGCGTCCTTCAGATAAAGGGAATAGCGGTCTTTGACTATACCGTTGTTTCTCAGACCCCCAGGGCTTCCCATCCGGGGAAGGGGGGCTCGCCGACGTCCGAGTATTCCTTCAGAGTCGTGCCCATCCGCCAGTACTTTCGCGTGAGGCGTTCGAAGCTATGCCACAGTTCGTCCACGGCCACCTGGGTGGGGGCGATCCAGCCCGGGCGGGCCTGGTACTGGGCCTGCAGTTGCCCGGCCGCTCGGCCAAGCGACGCGACCTGCGAGGCGACGATCTTGTCGCCCTCCTGCCGTGAGGGCATGCGGCCGGTGGCGGCGAAGTCGTGTCCGCACCAAGGCCCGGACTTCGGCGAGGGTTCGCTGCGCGAGAGGTCGACCAGTTCCGGCCGCAGGGCCATCAACTGCTGCGTCTCGCAGAGGCCCGCGTGATCGCCGTGATAACCGGCCAGTTCGATGCACTCCCAGTCGGCGATGCAGTAGATTCGCATGGGTGAGCCGGTCCGGCGGAGATACCAGTCGCACAGGAGGCGAAAGTCCTTTTCCGGTCCGCCGTAGTGCCCGGTGACGAGCATGGCGACATGGAACCCGCGGGCGTCAAAGACGCGGAGCTGGTGCAGCACGATGCGGAGCATCAGGTCGTTGGGAAGGCTGCTGCACAGGGATTGTGCGACCCCCATCGAGGCGGGCCAATCGAAGTTCGGCTGCTCGGCCACGTGCCAACACATCGGCGGGGCCACCACTCCGCCGTGCTGGGCCGCCGCCCGTTCGCACAGCGCGCAGGCCTTCAGCCAGTCCAGTCCCAGGGCGTTGTACGCCCCATGCGGCTCCGATAGACCGTAGGCCATCCAGCAGACGGGGCAGGTCTCGATAGCTTCCAGCAGCTCATCAGGCAGCATCTCTTCCCATCGGACTTTGTTGGTCGCCATGGCGAATGTACCTTGTCTCATCCCTTCCCATCACAGCCCAATGCCTCGTAGCCACCCTCGCCGGCGGCCAAATCCAGGCGGATGATCCGTCGCGGCAGGCCGGGAAAGCCCAGTGCCGAGGGATCGACCGCTATGGTGCCTCTTGCCGCTTTACTCGCGCAGTATACCACCGTTATGCCTTTGGCGCCGCGGTAGCTGCGGGCAGCAATGGCGGCGTTTGAAATCTTCAACCCCTCCCTGTCGCGAAAACCCTCAGGATAGCCGGGGGCTCTGTCGTCGCGCATGGCGCGGCGCAACTTGGCAAACTGCCGCAGGGCCCGCTGAAGCGGCCCGCGGCCGCGGCCGTCGATATTCGTCTCGGTGAGCACCTGGACGCCCAGGTATGCAACGAAGCCATCGAGCAAGGCCTCGTTGACGAGTTCCGGCGCCAACAGGCGCGCGCTGTCCTCGCCGAGAATCGCAGGGCGGTAGGGAACGCTGTAGCGCACGATCTCTCGTCGAGGCAACCCTGCCGGCGAATAAAAGCCCATCCCGGCCGACTGCCAGAGGTCGGCGCTGCGCGTCTGTATATCACTGCCGACCTCAGTGGTTACCATGCCCCCGTCGGGGCCGAAGGTCTCGCGAATCGCGCGGATCATCCGGTCGATGCCGTTGACGTGAGCGCAGAGGCGCTTGACGCTGTCGGAACCATGCGGGTGATCATCCCGTGGGCAGACCAGGTACTGCGTCGGTCCCTGGTCCAAGGTCACCCCGCCGCCCCCGAGGGCCGCATAACCGGCGGCGTACTTCTCGACCCACAGCTTCTGCCACGCTTTGCAGTCGGGGCAGGCAACATTGCCGATTTCCAGCCAATTGGCGTTCTGCGTGTCGCAGCCGGTGTCCGCCTCGGCCAAGTAGTCGCGGGCTTTGGGATGGTTGTAGAACAGGTGCGCATAGAAGCAGATGCCCGTCATCCCCATTTCCCGCAGCTCGCTGCACATGGCGGCGGCCCCTGCGTCGCCGCCCAGGGACTTCTTGCAGGGCAGGTGGTCGGGCATGCGGTTCGGGAAGTTCTCACTGGAGCCCCACAGCAATAGACCCATATTCTCCGGCAGAAGTCCGATCGCCTTGGCGTAGCCCCGTATGCCGCGCGGCACGTCGGCGAAGGTCTTCTTGTCAAGGGCGGACGTCACGAAGAAGTCCATCTTGCGAACCGCCGGCGACGTCTGGGCCCAGGTCCTGTACTGGCCGGCGAACGCCTGCTCATACTCGCGGCGATAGATGTCCGCCATCCGGTGCCAGTCTCCCTCGTGCGGGGCGACGATCCACGCGTCGGTCTCAAACGACGCGCCCGACTCGAGCCCGCACACGCATCCCACAGAACCAAACCGCAGCGGATGCTCGGCGAGGTTGAACATCTGCCAGTTGACGTGCATTCCCCCGCCTGCCTGCTGAACGTTAAAGAGCATGGTCATGCCCTGGCGATTCAGGTAGCCCACGCCGATTCCCCCGGCCGGACCGTAGAGGTCCATCCAACCGCAGTCCAGCCCGCAGTGTGTTGCGAAGAGCGGATACCCGAACGTCGCAGGTTGCGTGAAATGCCCATGCGGATTGGGCCAGACCTGCCCGTACGACCACGTCGGCACGGCCAGCGTTTCAGCATCTCGCGATGCGGCCGCAACGAGCTCTCCGCCGCCGCAGGCCAGCTTTGTCACGCGGTAGGGCGAGCCGTTGGTCAGGCGTGCACGAATGAGGAAATGCTCGGCGTCGTCGGCCAACGTGATCCGGACCGCCAGGCGCACGCCGGTGCGGTTGCCCGCCACCGTTACAAGATTCGCGTAGGTCATCCGCAACGTCTTGCCGCCGCGGGCGCCGGTGATCGCGTAACGCATGGCCTGCACGCCCTTTCCCCCGACGGGCATGCTGACTCTCAGAAAGTCCGGGCACCAGTCGTGGCCCAGCGTCAGCTCGAAAGGCCATGAACCGGTACCGGGCAGCTTGTGGCTCAGGCCGGTCTTCCTGTTCAGGATTTCTATGAAGTAGCCGCTCGCGCGGTCGATCACCAGTTCGACCTTGCCGTTGCCGAAGCGCATGCGTCCACGTTGCTCTTTCAGGCACGTCTTCATCAATTTGCCTTTCTTATATGGCCTCTGTCCAAGGCCGCCACTTAACTGCAAAGTGCCGAAGACACCACCCGTTTGCTACTTGACGCGGGTGATGCGGAAGTAGTCGATGCGAGTCAGATCCGTACCCCACCAGTCGTTGGGGCTGATGACCAGGCGGATCAGGTCGCCTTTCTTGCACGCAGCTGCTTTGACTTCGAACGCGGCGCTGTCGGGGCCGACCTTGTCGCCCACCGGGCCGCCCTTGCCGAGCACCGCTCGCGGCTCTGGAACCGACTGGCCCACGCGTTCTGCCGCCACCTCGACGATCCAGCTCACGCCGTCATGACGCGGCGCCTTGAAAACCTGCAGGTCGGTGATCTTGCCGGCGATGTCATACGTGCCCTCTGCCGCAACGCGGAATGTCACCGACACCGAGGAGTGGCTGCTCTTCTCGACGTACGGGTGGGCGAGGATCTGAGGGGCCTTCAGGTCGCCCCAGAAGCCTTCGAACTTTCCGTTCCAGTCCGTGTTGAAGATCCAGCCGTTGGTCTGATCGGGGTTGGGCAGCCCGCCGGCAACGGGGCCGGTGACTTTCTTCTGGTGCCCGGGGGCGGAGTTGAGGTCGACGATACCGTTGGCGCGGTGATCGGCAGACAGCGTCGCCGTCGGCAACGTCAGTCGGTGATGGCCGCCGAAGATCAGTCCGAACCAGAACCCCCAGGTGTCGTCCTCGGTGTTGCCCTTGCCGTCGGGGCCATCGCCCTTGGGGTCGGCCACAGCGGCGGGCGTCAGCTCCACCGTATCGCCCGGTTTCATCGTCACCACGTGGGCGGCCTTGACGGCCAGTCGCGCCTGCTCGGCGGCCAGTTCCTCCGCGGTGGGCTCCCTGGGCCTTTCGGGAAGGGCCAGCGTGCTGCCGGTGAGTTCGTTGGCGACGGTGCGGGCGATGATCTCGTTGCCGACGGCGGTTGGATGCAGGCCGTCCCAATCTTCGTTGGCGTCTTTGCGGCCGATGAAGGGCGTGTGCGTGTCTATGAACCCAACGTTCATGTCTTTGGCGATCTGCTGGATCACCGGGATGACTTCCCTGCGAAAGAAAGCCGTGTCGCCGCCGAACGAATCGCGTTTTGCGGCCGGGGGCAGCAGCAGGTATATCTTCCGCTTGCCGGCGGGGTCCTGGAACATCTTGATCAGGTCCTTGTACCCGGCGATGAAGCCCGCCCTATCGCCCGGCCATCCCTTGGGCCTGCCCTCGATCGCGCCGAACATCATCAGCACCATGTCCGGGCGGAACTCCCGCGCATGGGACGCTTCCCTGCGGTTCCAGACGCGCCGCGGATCCAGGTTCCGCAGCAGCGTCGCTCCACCGGAGGCGAAGACCTTCACGTCGTATCCTTCACCAAGATGTTTGGCCAGCACCGGGGGCCAGCGCTTGTCCGTCGAGAGACTGTCGCCGACGACCGCCACGCGGACCTTGTCGGCTGCCGCCGCAGGGGCCGCCTGCGGCTGGGCCTTGGCGCCGGCGGTGAAGGTCAGCGTATAGTCGGTGCGCGTCTTGCCTTCCTTGTCGATGAGCTTTGAAGTCACGGTGACTTTGAGGCCGTCAACCTCTACGACGACATACCCCGGCTCGTTGGTCTGGCTGTGGTAATACTTATGCGGGGTCATGCCGGGGATCTTATTGCCGTCCCAAGTGCGGTTGCGCCAGCCGTAGAACTTCGTGCAACTGGGCGGCACGATGACCTGGTAGAAATCGTCGTCGAGGCCGGCATCTTGGGGGTCGAGGGTGTCGTTGTTCAGCCGCGTGCAGTTGGACACGTGCATGTGCCCACAGAAGAATGCGCGCCCGCCGGCGGCGATCAGGCTCTTTAGAAAGGCGTCGCGAATCGGCCCGGTGTTGTCCAGCGACGCACCGTGCTCGACCTTCTTGATCTGCGTGTGCTGAAAGGCCAGCACGTGCGGCTGCTTATTTGCCGCCAGCTGCGCGTCGACCCACCTCTGGTCGATCGTCAGATCCATCGTGTTGGGTGTCTTGTACCCGTCGATGCATAGAAAGAACGCGTTCTTGTGCGTGAAGGAATACGTCAGACCCTTCTCGTCGGCAGGGCCGTTGCCGGGCATGGCATACTGCCCGGAGAACACCTTGTTCCATACCCCCGCCGCCCAGGGGCGCGTCTCGTTGGGTCCGGTGTCGTGGCTGCCGCGGATCGCGTACACGGGAATCTTCGCGTCGTACGCCGGGGCCATCGTCTTGCGAAAAAGCATCAACTGCCCCTCGAGTCCCTCGGGCGTGCCGGCGCCTTGCACCAGATCGCCCGTGACCATGATCAACTCGGGCTTGACGTTCTTGACGATGTCATTGATGACGATGCCAAGCGTTCGTGTCGCTACGCCGCCTGTGCTGTCGCCGGCGGAGCCTTGGCTGTCGGACATCACGACGAACTTCCAACTCTCCGCCCTCGCGGGCAAGGCCGACAAGAATATCAGCACAAGAACTGCCAAGGGCAACGTTGCTTTCTTGATCACGCGGTTCTCCTTGGGATGAGTGTTCGCCAGTGAAACCCCCGGATTCTCCAGATGGATGAGTATTTCTGCCAATGGAACTTTCTTTCGCGGTATCAGGCGGGCGATGCTGCTTTCCAGCAACGCCTGAGCCGACGCTGAAAGTCGTCATTCAGGGCGAGCAATGTCTTTTCAAAATCAATTCCATCTTCGACGCTGCGTGCCGCCCCCCCTGTACGGGCGGGACGCCCGTGCCACGCATGGGCGAGACGCCCATGCCACAAAACGGACCGGGCGAAGGCCGCGTTGGCAACCTTCGCCCGGTTCTGTTCTTGCTGTTCA
>JBDKRA010000046.1:0-2749 GCA_039683615.1 Phycisphaerae bacterium | reverse complement strand
GATCTGGAGCGGCGGACGGAGATGTCACGCGCCGCGTTCAACGCGGTGTTCCGGCATGTGGACTGCAAGTCGATCCACAACCAGCGCAAGGTCGAGGCGGCCACCTGCTTCGACGAGAACCGCCAGGCGGCGGGCGGCCGAGTGCTGGCCGGCGTCACCTACGCGGCGGGCGACAGCGTGCTGGTGTCGCGCGACGGCGACGTGTTCGGCAACCGCTGGGTGGACGCGCGCCCCGACCTGTCCGGCGTGGTGCCCGGCGACATCCAGCCATGGCTCGATCATGCCGCGCGGCTGATCCCCGAAGCGGCCGAGCGCGAGCACGTCTTCAACGTCATGGCGTACAAGCTGCAATACCCGAAGGTGAAGATCAACCATGCGATCCTGCATGGCGGCGACGAAGGCTGTGGCAAGGACAGCCTGTGGGCGCCGTTCCTGTGGGCGGTGTGCGGGCCCGGCTTGCGCAACCGCGGGCTGGTCGACGGCAAGAGCATCAATGCGCGCTGGGGCTACGCGCTGGAGAGCGAGGTCATGGTGCTCAACGAACTGAAGGAGCCGGAGGCCTCCGAGCGCCGCGCACTGGCCAACAGCCTGAAGCCGATCATCGCCGCGCCGCCCGACATGCTGACCATCGAGCGCAAGGGGCTGCATCCCTATGACATGGCCAACCGGCTGTTTGTGCTGGCCTTCACCAACCACGGCGTGCCGCTGACGCTGGAGACGCAGGACCGGCGGTGGTTCTGCCTGTGGTCGGACGCGCCGCGCATGACGGAGGCCGAGGGGCTGGCGCTGTGGCGCTGGTACGAGGGTGGCGGGCTGGCCCGCGTGGCCCAGTGGCTGAGCGTGCGCGACGTGTCGGCGTTCAATCCCAAGGCAACGCCGCTGTGGACGGATTACAAGTGGCGGATGATCGAGAACGGTCGCAGCCTGGCCGAGAGCTACATCGTGGAGCAGATCCGCCAGCCGTCGCGCGAGTTCGCGGCGGGTGTGGTGGCCTCGCCGTTCTACAAGCTGTGCAACACGCTGCAGCAGGGCGCGCCCGGCAATGTCAAGATCCCGCAAGCGGCGCTGCTGCACGGGCTGAAGGAGGCGGGCTGGACCGATCTGGGGGCGGTCAAATCGGCCGAGTTCCAGACGAAAAAGAACCTGTGGGCGCGCGAGGACATGGTGCGGGCCTACAGCAAGAGCGACCTGCGGCGCATGGTGGAGCACGCCGCAGGCCCGGGGCTGACGGTGGTCAAGAGCTAGAGGTCCAGCCAGGCGGCCGCAAGGGCCGCCAGCACGATGGCCGCGAGGATCAGCATGACAGGGCGCGCTCCACCAGGGCGCGCTCGCCGTTGAAGCGGCCGTCCTTTATGGCGGCGTTGAACTTGCGCAGGCTGTTCAGCACGGTGGTGTGGGCGAAGCGGTCCATCCAGGCGCCGATGTTGCACAGGCCGAGGTCCGGCCGACGCTGGCGGATCTCCCACAGTGCATGGTGCCGGCACCAGGCCACCGGATGGGTGCGGTCGCGGGCCCGCAGCACCTCGAAGGGCTGGTTGTGGGCGGCGGCCACGGCCCGCATGATGGCCTCGACGGGCGGGCGGTCCTGCTGCACGTCCGAGGTCAGGCTGCCGCGCAGGTCGTCGAGCATGATGCGGGCGACGCGGTACACGGTGACGCGGCGGCCGCCGGCGCGCTGCACCATGTCGTCGAGAAAGGCGCGCAGGCGGGTTTCAACTTCCATTGCGTCAAGTGTCGCCGTCTGGTAGTGTGTCACGGTTTCCCTCCCTCTGATGACTGGCCGCCCGCAAGGGCGGCCTTCTTTTTGACCAGCCGGCGCCACTCGGCCCCGGTCGTGGCGGCCTGCAGCGCGATGGCGTACTTGTCGCGGCGCTGCTCGACGGCGACCAGAAAGCGCAACAGCGACGGGTCGTCCAGTCCGGCGACGTTGGCCGCCCAATAGGCCAGAGAGGCGTTCATTGCTTGCCCTCCGCTTTGGTGATTGCGGCGCGCGCGTCAGCGTAGGGGCCGCCGTGCGCGCCAGTAAACGCGACCACAGCCTTAAGTGCGGCTAACAAATCGGGCGCGGCCGCGATAAGGCGGGCGTTGGCGTCGGCTTCTGCGGCGGATGTACCTTCAACATCAATAACGCGGCGGTATTTTGTCGGCAAATAGACGCGCCATCCGCTGAAATCGCTGTCAACTACAAATCCCTTGTATACCCAGGGCCCTGGTGTGTGCCCGCTCATCCGCGCACCATGTCGAGCTGGCGCTGGATGGCCTGGGCTTCCTCGCGCCAGCCGTCGGCGCGGCGCTCGGCGTCGCCCAGCTCGGCCTCCAGGCTGTTGACCATGTCGCGGTACTCAATATACTCCTCCAGCCGGACAGCAAGCGCGCGGATCAGGTGCGCCTCGGGGCCGGACCAGGTGCCGCAGTGGGCGCGGTCCAACAGGTCCTCGACAGTCAATTGGTTCAGGTAGGTGAAGTCCATTTCTCTTTCTCCTCGATGAGTTTCAGTTCCCGCAGGATGGCCGCCATGGTGTCGGGCGGCCACGTGATTTCATCGGTCACCGGGTCGCGCTTGACGTGGTGCGCCTCGGCGAGCCGGTCGGGCGCGGGGGTGAGCCCGCGCGCGTCGTATTGGGGTTTAGTCATTGCTGGCGTACCGGTCCACCTCGCCATTGTCGGCGAGCGCCTCGCGGATGGCCGCGTCCAGCCATTCAATGTCGAGGTCCTTGTACAGGACATGAAACAGCGGTTCATGGCGGTT
>JBDKRA010000045.1:0-222926 GCA_039683615.1 Phycisphaerae bacterium | reverse complement strand
GAGGACGCTGAGGGAAGAGGTTGTTTTGCTTTCTAATGTCCTCAGCGTCCTCAGCGACCTCAGCGGCTTAATAAAGGATCGTGCAATAATGACATCGCTGCAGCGCATGAAAGCCGCCATCGCCGGCCAGCCGTTCGACCGCTATCCGTTCATCAATCCGTATCCGGACTTTTCGCTCATGCCGTACTGGCCCGAAATGCTGGGCCTGACGTGGCTGCATGTGCAGTTCGGCTCCGACGCCCAGCGCCTGGCGTGCTTCCGCGCGATGCACGAGCAGGTCGGTCTGGACTGGCTGATGGCCGGCTGCGGACCCTGCGGGCAGGACAGCCGCTACAGCATCCGCGTCGATGACGGCGTGCCGGTTCTGATCGAACTGGCCAGCGGCACGGAAACGCCGTTCCCGGAGTTCTGGAAGGATGAGCCCATCACCGAGCAGCGCTACCGCAGCGTGGCCGATGTCGAAGCCGAGCCGGCGCCGCAGACCGTAGAGGAACTGCTGGCCGGGGGCAACTTCGACTTCACGCGCCTGCTCGCGCAGGAACTGGGCGACAGCGTTTTTCTCTATGGCAATGTCGGCGGGGCCTTCAGCAACACCTATCGCGCCCTGACGTTCGAGGGCATCTACGAAGCGATCCTGGATAACCCCTCGCTGGTGCACGCCATCGCCCAGCGGGCCACGGCCGGCACTATCGCCTGGATCAAGGCATTCGCCCGCTGCGGCATGCACGCCGTGCGCATCAATGAATATCCCTGCGGGGCCGAGCTGCTCAGCGACGCGCACTTCCGCACGTTCGTCCTGCCGTACCTCAAGCAGATGGTCGACGCCATCCACGACGCGGGCATGATCGCCGTGCAGGAGTACCTTGGATGGGTCGGCCCGCGGCTCAAGCATTTAGCCGCCCTGGGGATCGACTGCCTTGAGACCGAGTCGTCAATGAAGAACTACCGCAACGACATCGGCGAGATCCGCAGCATCATCGGCGAGGGCGTCTGCCTCTTCAGCAACAGCCAGATCCTCCAGGTCATCGAGCAGGGCAGCGAAGAGCTCTGGCGAGCCGACGCGGCCGAGCAGGCCCGCGGGATCGGCAAGCAGCGCCGCTTCGCCATCTGCGCCGGCAGCCCGACGACATGGGCGACGACGCCCCAGCGCCTCAAACGCTACGGCGAAGTCGTGGGCCAGACGCTGGCAAAGATCGTTCCGCCGCTGGGTTGAGCGAGACTGTCTGCTCCCGCCGCTTGCGGCTTGGCGGGACACCAAGCTCAAGCTGCTGGCCAAGGCCACCGACGACGGCTACCGCCGCGCGCTGGCGCTGATTGAGCCGCTGAAGTAAAAGGTTCCGACAAACGGCCCGGGCACGTGACAAAACGTTGGCCCGGGTGCCACGCACAACTCCGTTGTGCGTGCCAACGTGCCCGGGGCAGGAGACGCCGCTGGCGGGCATGAGAACCTCAACTACCAGACTCCCGCCGAGGTGTTCCACAAAACCTCCGCGTTGCGCTTGAGATGCTAATTCGCCCGGGATTGCCTTGAGGGGGCGGGACAAGAGCCCCAAAAAAGCGGGCAGCCCTGTTTCCAGGACTGCCCGCTTGTCTTGCTTGAGATCAACGCGACTAACTGCGACGGCGGCGGATCAGGGCCGCCACGCCACCGATGCCCAGCAGCAGCATCGTCGCCGGCTCGGGGACCGAGCCGCTGGTCAGTGCGATGAAGCCGGGGTTGACCGTGTCCGACAGCGTGTAGCCGGTCGGGGCGACGAAGTTGCTCAGGTTCACCCCGCTGATGTTGCCGGCAAAGAGGTTGAAGGTCCCGGAGGCCGGCAGGGTGCCGAAGTTCAGAACCGTGCCCGGATCGACGGCCAAGCCGCCGCTGCCGATGGTGACCAGGTCCGTTCCCAAGTCGTTAAAGGTGAACTCGACGTTGGCGGTGCTCTGGAGCCCGACCAGGTTCATGTCGCCCACCGGAGCGAGATTGAGCATCGCGCCGGTGCTGACGACATTGCCAGCGCCCGAGCCGGTGATATTGCCCGAGAACGTGCCGGCCGTGCCCAGATTCATCGTCAGCAACCCGGTGAGGTTCGAGACCGTGCCCGAGCCGGAAATGCTGTTGATCTGAGCGGTGGTCAGATTCCTGATCGTTCCGCCGCTGAAGGTCGTTGTAATGTAGGGCGTAATGGCGATGGCGTGGTTGGTGCCGCCGGCGCCGAGGTCGAGCGTGCCGCTGCTGACAATCACCGTGTTGCCGGCGACGGAGGCGCCCAGGTTGACGCCCGAGGAAATCAAGGTTCCGCCATCAATAACCAGTGAGCCGGTATTGCCCGGACCGTATTTGATCCTGCCCAACGCCACCGTGCCGGAAGTGAGAGTGCCGCTTTCCACCGAAAGAGTCCCGTTGCCGGCACTGCCGCCATAAACGGTGCCTTCGTACCCAAGTTGGATATTGCCCGCCGGGTTGTAGGGTGAGCCCGCCAAGTCTCCAGAACTGCCAACATAGTGTGCCGTCGAATAACCGGCTACAATGCCGGTCATGCCGCCCGGCCAGCAGTTCGGGTTGGACCAGTCATTGGCGACGTAGATCCCTTCGGCCGCATGCCCGGCCCACACATAGACCAAGGCCGAACTCTGGCCGGCCGTCAGGAACAAAACGGTCGTGGCAGCAATCAACAGGGCTAACACAGGCTTGAATCGCGACATAAATCCATCCTTTCTTTCCTCGTGCTTAAAAGCCGGGAATACGAGGTTGCGGCACAAAACCGCACCAAAAGCAAAGTTATGGATTAGCCTCGCCTCCGTCTCGTTCCTTCTTGATATGAATAGCCTAACGAGAACTTCGGGCCAAATCTAATCTTGTATTTATGGTACGTACTATACCACAGGTTTCGAAAAAATCAAACATTTCTTCTCAAAGGCAATCAAAAGGCAAGATAAAAAAGGCAATCCGGGGACATCCATTGAGCAAGTCTGTGTCAAGTCTCTTGAGGATCCCTTGCTGGAACTTTAGTAGCGGGAGAATGTTAGCGGGCATTGCCCGAAAAGAGCAAGCCATATTCAGGGTCCAGATCGTCTGGGAAGTCCCCTCGGAAAATATGGTGACCGACGGCCGCCAAGTCATCACCGGCGCTCCGTACGGGATCGTCAACGACGGCACGTGGACGACTATTCAGGCCACCGGCAACATCCCGGAGCCGGCGACGATGAGCCTGCTGGCCATCGGCGCTCTGGCGGCCAATAAGATGGACCGATCCTGCGTTGCCCCGGCCGCTCGCGACACGGCAACTTCTTCCCCGAGTCCTCTGGGCGGAAGAACGTCTCATTGTCCCAAAGGAATTCCCGGCTCGTGCCTCTCATAGCGGGACCGACGGCGGCGCACTATCAGTGACAGCGCGGCGCGGCGGCGCGATAATGCCAATACACAGTCTGCATTAAAGGGTCTTCAAATGCGCAACGTGATCAAGCTGGCCGCCGCCTGCCATCCTGGCGCTGGGGCTGGTTGCATCGTCGGTTGTGCTGGGCAACGAGACCAAGTTATAATGGCGAACGCTGGAGAAGTCGGATTCGGACCATGTTCCCAGGACGTCCGTGTTTAGCGTGATAGCTTTCTTAGGCAAGTTTCAATGAAAATGGCAACCATGCGATTGCTGGATCTGGTCTTGGGCATCCCGATCTGTGTGATCCTGACATGGACGCGGCGACTGACAGACTGCCTGAGACGAACTCCATGCACCCAGATCAAACGCATTGCCGTTATCAAGCTGAGTGAACAGGGTTCAACTGTCCTGGCCCTGCAGGGAATGAACCGACTCATGGCCCGCTTTGGCCGAGAGAATGTCTACTTCGTAGTGTTCAAACAGAATCGGTTCATCTTGGATGTTACGGAAATCGTGTCTCCAGAGAACATCCTGACCCTGTCGGCCACGGGACTGCTGCCCTTTCTTGTCGGGACGATCCGGTTGATTCTTCATCTGCGGCGGTTGCGTATAGATGCCGTAATCAACCTGGAATTTTTTGTCCGGTACGCGGCGGCGGTATCTTACTTGAGCGGCGCCTTGGTGCGAATCGGACAGCATTCCTTCGATCACCGCAGACGCTATTGCGGCAATCTGTTCACGCACCGCGTCAGGCACCGCCCAGACCTCCACACGTCCCAGATGTTTGATATTCTCTTCGACGCCGTGGGCGCCCCGGCAGGCGATTTGCCCGTCGCCGCTGCCGCCCGGCCCGTCAGCGACGACCTGCCCCGTTTCCATCCCCTCGCCGGCGATCTGGAGGCCGCCAAGGCTCTCCTGGGCTTGTCGTTGGGATGCGTGCCGACGGCGGGCCTGATCCTGATGAATCCCAACAGCAATGACGTGCTGCCTCAACGTCAATGGCCGGCGGAGAACTTCGTCGTGCTGGCCCAGCGTCTCCTGGTGGAGTTGCCCGATATCCATATCGCGCTGACCGGCACGGACAAGGAACAGCAGGTGACCGAGGAACTCGCGCATCGCATCGGCTCGGGCCGCTGCTGCAGCCTGGCCGGACTGACCACCATGCGTCAACTTCTGACGATCTATACGTTGGCGGACGCGCTGGTTACCAGCGACAGCGGCCCGGCCCATTTTGCCGCGTTAACTCCTGTGAACATTGTGGTGATTTTCGGCCCTGAGACCCCCAAGCGATTTTGCTCTCTCAGTCGCCGCTGTCACACCATCTGGCTGGCGATGCCGTGCAGCCCGTGCTTCAGCGCCTATAACAATTGCAGTTCCTCCTGCCGAGACAACCTCTGCATGACGCGCGTATCGGTAGAACAGGTCTTTGACGCGGTGCGACTGGCTTGCGCCCACGCGTCGGGTCCTTCGGGGGGAGCGAACCCATGATCCCCCGCCGGCGATTACCGATATGCTCCGCAGACTTGTGGCAGGGGTTCAACACCTTGCTGCACAGCGACCCGCGCCAGGATCGGCAAGACGTAGCGGCCTTCGAGGCGGCCTTTGGCGATTATCTCGGCTGCGCCTTCGCGCGGGCCACATCCAGCGGCCGCGACGCCATGGCCCTGGCGCTGCAGGCCGTTGGCTTGCGGCCCGGCGATGAGATCATCATCCCGGCGTATACGCTGGGCGAACTCATCAAGGACCTGCAGTCGAAAGGCTACAGGCCCGTGGCGGCCGATGTTGAGCCTGACACGTTCAATGTCGATGTGCGCAGCATCGCTTCGCACATCGGGCCTCAAACGCGGGCGATTCTGGCGCTGCACCTGCACGGGGCGCCGTGCGACATCTCCGCAGTCTGCGACCTGGCACGGCGTCATCATCTAAGAGTGGTGGAAGACTGCGCCCACGCACTGGGGGCCTCGGTAGGCGGACGAAGGGTTGGCACCTTTGGCGACGCGTCATTCTTCAGTCTCGAGACCAACAAGGCCCTGCCGACCTACGGCGGCGGAATCGTGGTCGTCAGAGATCCGCTTGCGGGCGAGTGCGTGGATTCGATCCTCGCCCAGCGCCGCGTCAGCCGCTGGCCGGTCCTGGCCAAGATGGCCTCGTGCTGGAGAGACGAGGCGCTGGTCCGCAGCCCCTTCTATGGGCTCCTGGCCCGCGTGTTGTTTGCGCCGGCCGTCGCAGGCGCGTTTGAACGCCTCTATCGCCGCTCGCATACGCGGCGTCGAAGGGCGGTCGCTTACAGCGGCCTTCAGGCCAGGCTCGGCCTGTCGAGGTTGGCAACGCTGGACGAGCGGAACCGCCGCCTCAACGAGCGATGGACGGCGATGCAGACCCAACTGCCGGACGGTTTCGTGGCTCAGAAGCGCGACCGCGTGGGCCAACCGGCCTTTTACAACTTTACCGCCTTGAGCACGCGCCTCGCGCCGCGGGATCTTCGCCGGGCGCTGTTCCGCCGGGGTATCGACATCGGCATTGGCAGAGAGGTCATGGATGACTGCGGCCGCATTCTTGGCGCAACCGATTGCCCCGTCGCCACTGACATCTTCGAGCGGGCGGTGATACTGCCTCTTTACGAAGGGCTCAGCGCTAAGCATTTTGCCCGTACGGTCGGGGCTTTGAAGGAAGCCGTCGTTGTGCCGCTCTAGCGGCGGTACAGCCGCCACTGGCGGTAGGACTCAAAGGGGTGCCCCAGGAGATACGGCAGGTGGAAGCGGATGTCCGGTTCGGCGCTGCCCACGTCCCAGCAGGCGCGGCGACACCGGGCCGCTTCTCGCAGCAGCGCGCGATACCGCGGCGAAGCCACGATGCGATCCAGCGACATCTGCCGAACCGACAGCCCGGTGGGCAACTCGTAACAGGGCAAGACCTCTCCGCTGGACGTGATCTGGGCATAGAGCACCCCGGCGGTGCAGGGGATCGTTCGTCCTTCAACGTACGCCCAGTCGTAATGCCCGCAATAGCACGAGGAATTGGATTCAATGCCCAGGTCCCACAACCGCCGCGTGCTGCGCTCCAGGGCCTGCTTGATTGCCTCCAGGTCCCTGGCCGTGGGGATCAGGCCTTCGAAAGCCGACCGTGCCATCTCCCGATGCTGAAGGTGCGTGTGGATGGGAATGAACTGGAGTTTCTGCACGCCCCATTCGACGGCGCGGTCGACGAAAGCCTCGATCACGTCCATGTTGCGGCGCGAGAGCACGACGTTGACGCCGACCGGGATCGGCCGCGGCAGCGACCGCAAGAGCTTCATCGCCCGCACGGCTCGGTCGTACCCGTCGACGCCGCGCACGCCTTTATAGCCCGCCGGATCGACATGATCGCAGGACAGGTGCACCGCCGCCAGCCCCGCCTGCGCCAGAGATCGGGCCCGCGCTTCGTCAATGAGCAGACCGTTGGTCACCATGTGCACGGAGATTCCCGCTTGCGAGAACCAGGCGATGCAGTCTTCCAGGTCGTCGCGGAGTGTTGGTTCGCCTCCGCCGATGGAGAGCATGCGGACTTTCAGACGCCGCATGGCCGGCAGCATGTCCTGGATCTCGGCCGTGGTCAATTCGTCACCGCAGGGACCGGGGTTTTGCCACAGATCACAGGCAAGGCATCGGGAATTGCAGCGGTTCGTAATACACAACTTCACC
The DNA here is from genome assembly GCA_039683615.1 of Phycisphaerae bacterium. GTDB lineage: Bacteria > Planctomycetota > Phycisphaerae > SM23-33 > SM23-33 > JAJFUU01. The sequence continues at coordinate 215,881 of JBDKRA010000045.1, read as the reverse complement.
AGCGGCAGTTGGCGGATGGGCCGTCGCAGGAACCGTGACATCCACGCCGAGGCGAACGTCTGCGACAACTGCGCCAGCGACGCGATGCCCGATAGAGCGGACTTCAGTCGAGTTTGTGATGGGGTGGGCTCCGTCATATCTGCCATTCACTATACCATGCCTCTCCAAATGGCAGGGGGCGTTTATTGCCGGTACGGGCGGTGTTGCCGGTAAAGGGCCAGCCGCTTCTGGATCTGCTGCGCCAACTCGCTCTCACTCCGTGTGGCGGCGGCCTCCTGGGCCCTCTGGGCGGTGCTGACGGCCTCATCAAATCGTCCCGCGGCCGCGTATGCCGCCGCCAGCGTGTCCAGAACCGTCGGAACCTGACCAGACGTAATGCGGCAGGCCTCTTGGGCTGCAGCCACTGCCCGGACCGGATCGATTCCCGGCCCCGGTTCCCTCGTCGCCAGCAGCCATGCGAGTCGATTGAGCAAAACCGGATTGCCGGGCTGTAGGCTGATGGCGTTTTCAAGACGCTCGGCGGCAGCCGCCGGTTGGCCCAGTGCTTCCAGCGCCTCGGCCCATCCCTCCTGCGCCTGCCAGAGGCCCTTTGCCGCCGCCAGCGCACAGCGGAATTCATCGATAGCGTCGCCGTATTGTTTCATCCCGTTCAGGGCCAGGCCCAGGTTCATATGCGCCTTGGGATTCTGTGGCTGAAGCCGCAGCGACTCGCGGCAGGAGCGGGCCGCCTCATCGAACCGCCTGGCCCCCAGCAGTGCTGCGGCAAGGTCATTGTGAGCCTTGCCCCAGTCCGGTTGGGCCGCCAAGGCCAGTTGCTGCTGCTGGATTGCCTCGTCGAACCTGCCCATCGCCGTCAGCGCCAGACCTAGATTGTTCCGCGCGGAAACGGCGCGACCCTGTCCCAGCCGGATCGCCTCCTGGAACAGCGGAATGCTCTGATCGTACTTTCTCTGCATGCCTAGCGCCACGCCCAGTGAGTTCATCGACTCCTGGTAGCCGCTCTTGAGCTGCATGGCCGTTTGGAATTCGATGATGGCTTCATCGCAGCGGTTCTGCCCAAGCAATGCGTTACCCAGGCAGTGATGGGCGCCGGGAACGTCGGAATACTTCGCAATGTTGTCCCGCCACAGGGTCTCCTGATTGCCAAAAGCATCGGCTCGTTGCCAGGTCAGTCCTCCCAGGACGGCCAGAATGATCCCTGCCGCGGCCCACCCCCAGCGCCTCGCCGCGCCAAAGGGGCGAGTGTAATGTTCCGCCAGGGCTGCCACAGCGACCAGCGGCCCCAGCAGCGACACATAGTAAAAATGGTCCGACACCACCGAGAACATCATGAAGGAGGTGTCGACCAGCCCGACGGCTGGCAGGAGGTTGACCACGAAGAAGCCCAGCCCCAGCAGGCACGTGCGTCCTGGCCAGGTGGCGCGCCATCGCCAGCACGCGACGAAGGCAATGATCAGAGAAACCAATGGGAGCCAATGATACCAAACGCCGGGATCCACCCGCCAAGCCGGATAGATCATCGCGAGCTTAACGGGCAGGAAGGTCTTATAAAGGTAGAACCATAGCGCCCATCCTGCCGTCGCGACCCGCTCGGCCATGCCGGCCTGGCGAACGGCCGCCCCGCCAGCGGCGTTGTTGTGATCGAACCAGATCGTGGCGGCGCCCATGGCCAAAGCCAGAAAGAAGAAAGGCGCAGTCTGGAGGGCGTCCCGCAGGCGCAGACGCCCTCGAAGGGCCCAGGCCATGCCCAGCAGGACGATCGGCAGCATCACCCCGCCCGTCTTGGCCAACAGGCTTGTCAGGAACAGAGCAAGGGCCAAGGCATACCACCGCTTCCGCCCTTCCTGGAGAAATCGTGCATAGGCCCAGGCCGCCAGCAGGAAGGGCACCAACGAAAGCGTGTTCTTGAGCTCGCTGATCCATGCCACAGACGCCGTACACACCGGATGCACCGCAAACAACGCCGCCGCCAGAAACGCCCCGCCCACGCGCAGTCGCAGCAGCAGACGCCAGACAAGCAGCGCCGCCACAGCATGCAGCAGAATGTTGACCGCATGGTATCCGGCCGGGTCGGCTCCCCACAACCGCCATTGCACCCAGAAAGCCGTGAACGTCAGCGGCCAGTAGTCCACGGCCTTGGCCGAGAACCAGAAGTCACGCAACCCGTCGCCGGCCAGCAGCATCCGGTTATGGACGCCGTCGGCGCGGATGGGGACAAAATAGTCATCGTCCCAAACGAACCCGCCCTGCAAGGCCGGCAGGTAGACCGCTACCGCCAGGGCAGCGATGAGTACTCCCTGCAGGAATATACCCCCGGAGGACGCCCCCGTGGTATGAAAGCGATATTGTCTTGAGGTTGTCGCAGTCAATCGGGGTCTCCTTGCCTGCCGGCGACGCACGGGAAAGAAGGCCCGCGCGTCGATGTAACCCGGTAAATCCGCATACGCACTTTTTCAAAGAGACTGCCCGATTATACCCGAAGGTTCATTGGCATGATATAGAGGCGTTAAGTTCAGGAAAGGCAGTGTGTTCCTAAAACCTTTGACGGCAAAGGCAGATTCTGAGCCCGTAGCATTCTTAGGTAAAAGATCGTATAAAAAACCAGAAAATATGGTTGCTTTTTCCATGCATTATGGTACCATGCGTGAAATCGCTTCACATGTGTGGCAGGAAGATGCTTTAACCGTTTCAAAGGAGATAGAGGATATGCAGAAAACAGCAGCAGCATTTTGTGTCGCGGCCGTTTTGGCCATCGCAGCGTCGGCCCAGGCTGACGTATGGCAGTACGATTTTAACGATTTTAGTGTTTCGACCAGCTATGCGGACAGTTGGGGCTTCCTGTCCCAAGTGACCACTACTGAAGGGTGGGCCACTGGCGGCAGCAGCACGACTACCCTTCAACGTGGCATGGTGGAAGTTGATCCGGCTAACGCCAGCAACAAAGTGATTACCTCAAACTGGGCAGGTGGAAACTACGTCAACGCCAGGATCAGCTATGCCGTCGGCGGCGGGCAAGGAACCCTGGCCACCATCACGGACATGGCCACCGCGCCCAAGGTTGTCTACACATGGGATGTTAAGACAGGTGACTATCAGAGCGGTAGCGGCCGCGGATTCCAGTGGGACGTTGGAGTGTACGAGGGCACTACACAGCGGCTGTCGCTGGGTAACAATTCAGCCGCCAACCCCGGCGGAGACGGTGTGTCGTCTTGGCTGTTCTACACTCCTAAGCTGCAGTATACAGCCACGAAGAAGCTGGTATACAACGAGTGGGTTGTCGTGAGTCTGGAAGTGGATCTGGACGCTGGCACGGGAACGGTTTATTTCAATGGCGTTGCTGATGCCAGTCTGACCAACATCGATCTGGTCGGCACCACCGGCGTGGATCTGCGTAACGCCAAGAACATCTGGTTCGACGAGCATGGCGGCGCCACCCGTAGCCTGACGGTCGAAACGATCACAACTCCCGAACCGGCGACGATGGCCCTGCTGCTCGTCGGCGGCATCGGCGCTCTGCTGCGTCGCAAGAGAAGCTGATTCTTTACTATAAATAGCTGCAAACCTTTGACGGGCGGCCATCGGGCCGCCCGTTGTTTTTGGGTGTGCCAGGCATACATAACGCAGCCGAGTCGCGAAAATTGTGGTTCATCCATGCCAAGCGCACTTTGGCCATCAGCGTCTTCTCTGCGGTGAACCATCAGGGCAGCGTCTTCTTCAGCCATCGCTGCACGGATAGCGGGTATCGCTGGGAGACGCGCTGGAGCGTTGCGGCGTCGAGCGTTTCCATGCGGCGGAGGGTTACCAGGGTCTGGGGAGCTGCCAGGCCTCCCTGAAATCGCTGTGAAATCTACAACAAAGTGCAAGGTTCGCATTCTCGCTGGGAGGGGTCCTCCATGACTTCGACATGCGCACCAGAGGCCGCAGCGGCCTTGAGTATTTCCCATATCGCGCTTTACGTCGATGGGATATGCAATACAATTGCGTGACAGGTCCGAAGAAAGGTTGGGATCCATGATAAGACGTCCTGTCGGCCTCGGGATGACGTTGACGGAATTGCTCGTCGTGATAGCGGTGCTGGGGATTCTTGTGACGCTGCTCATCCCGGCCACGTCGAACCTCCTCGGTCGCGTCAATGAAACCGTTTGCGCCAGCCAACTCCGCTCGATCGGTCAGGCGGCCGTGCTGGCGCGGCAGGATGCCGGGGCCAACGGGCAGATCGCCTCGGCCAATTGGCAGGTGACGCTGTATCCCAAGGTGGACAAGGCCGCCAAGGTGTTCCTGTGCCCGGACGGGCCGGTGCCGGTTAACGACTCAAGCGGCGAGGTCACGCCGCCCACGCCGGGCGGGGAGGACATCGAAGGCAACTACGTGATCGTCCAGAGCTTCTACCCGTGGTCCGACCGGTGGGAGAGCGGCTACGACACGTACGCCCCGGGCGGGTACCCGCTGTCGGACGACAGCCCGTGGATTCTGCACTTTTCGCAGCACCAGAAGGATACCATCACTACCACCGACAGCTACGGCAATCCCAATCCGCCGTGCTATTTCGGATACAACAACGCCTTCTGGGCCCAGTGGGACCCGGTGCTCAATCGGTGGGCTCCGCCCAGCACGTACGTCTATGAGAGCGACGGATCGGGCACGTCGTACTGGGGCATCACGTTCGGCATTCACTGGGGCTCGGCGTACACCAACGTGTTCATGAAGGCCGAGCCGGCCGGCTCCGGCGGCGGCGTGCGGCTCTGGACCAACCACGAGGCCATCTCGGGGACGTATTCCAGCACGTTCTCGGTGCTGACGACGGAGGCCTCCGAGTCCGTCGTGACGAGCAAGGGCGTCGGCCGTCTCGCGCCGAGCACCGGCTTTGCCATGCAGCAGCGTCACGATCTGCCGGGCTCTTACCACGTGCCCCAGCCCGGCCAGACGCTGGGCTACCTGACAACGGGCCCGGGCCCGATCCTCCAGACCGAGCGCTGCCACTCCAGCTCGATCTGCCCTAACGCGCCGGGCCAGTGCGATGGGCGCAACGACTGGATCATCATCGGCGAGGGCAAGGCGACCATCCCCGGCGCGCCGGGCGCCCCCGGCACGGCCGGCGGGTTCAACTGCACCAATTACGGCATGAACAGCCTCGCCGGCGGGATGTCGCGGCCGGAACAAATCTTCGCCCTGGACTACGCCGACACCATCGCCAAGCCGGAAGAAGACAACTGGTCAGCCGCGACGTGGGACGCTGACAGCGACGGGCGGCTGGACTTCGCCCGCCACCGCGTGCGCGGCGGCCAGGGGAGGGTCAACGTCCTGTTCGTCGACGGCGTCGTGCGGTCCATGACCGCCGCCGAGATCGATCCGCTGTTCCAGGAACTGCGCGACCGATACTGGAAACCGTAAGATCCATGCACCCCTCCCGGCTCACGACTATCGTCCTGATCTGCGGCGGCGTCCTTGCGGCGGCCGCCATCGCGGTGCTGTGTTGGCCCGATTTGCCAAGCCCCGATCACCCGGACCTTTCGCAGGCCAGGGCGGCCATCGCGCGGAAGGACTATGACGCCGTGGTGGGCCTGGTGCGCGGGCAGCCGGCGCCGCAGGCCAAGATGTACGTTCAATGTCTCGGGCAGGAACTCGGCGCCGGCGCCGAGCCCGTCCTGACGCGCCTGCTGGACCGCCGCGTCGAGAAACGCCCCGACGTGCGGGCCTGGAGCGCCTCGGCCCTGAACGCGACGATCGCGCCCGAGCAGCCCAAAGACCCGACGGCCGGTTCGGTCAAGGCGCTGGTGACGGCGATGCGCGAAGACCCCGCGCCGGCCGTCCGCGCGTCGGCGGCCACCACGCTGGGCTACGTGCGGGCGTACGAGACGATGAACGACCTGGTGGCTTCGCTGGAGGACCAGCAAGAGAGCGTGCGGCGGGCCACCTGCCGCGCGATCGAAAAGATCACCTGCATCCGCCTGAACTACCGCTCCAACGCCCCCGAAAGCGAGCGGGCCGCGCAGATCGCCAAGATCAAAGCCTGGTGGGCCCATCCCGACACCCAGAACGCCGTCAGCGGCTACTACCGCGGCGGGCGCTTCAAAGCCATCCAGAAGAAGTACTCGCGATAGCCCGCTTTGGAGCGCGTCGGAGATTTGCCAAGACTTTTGTGCTGTCCATTCGTGCCGCCGGCGTTCTGCCGGTACAATCGCGGGACCTGGCATGAACGCAAACCCCAACAAGCCCGTGACGCTTCGCCTGCGGCTCAAGCCCGCGGCCGAGGGCATCGTGCGCGGCGGGCATCCGTGGGTGTTTGCCGACAGCGTGGCGCAGGCCAACAGGCCCGGCCGCACGGGAGAGTTGGCGGTGATCTATGACCGCCACGATAAATTCCTGGCGGTGGGGCTCTTCGATGCCGACTCGCCCATCCGCGTGCGCATCCTGCACGCGGGCAAACCGCAGGCGATCGACGGGGCATGGTGGCAGTCGCGCCTCGAGGCGGCCGTGGCGCGGCGAGAGGGATTGTTCGACGAGCGGACCACGGGATACCGGCTCATCCACGGCGAGAGCGACGGCTGGCCGGGGCTCGTGCTGGACCGTTACGCCGACACGCTGGTGCTCAAGATTTATACCGCCGCATGGCTGCCGCGGCTGGACGAGACGCTGGCGATGCTGCAGTCGCGTCTGCCGCAGCGGCGGATCGTCCTGCGCCTCAGCCGCAACATTCAGCCCGTCGCGGCCGAACAATTCGATCGCTACGACGGGCAGGTGCTGATCGGCGAGGCGCCGCCCGAGGCCGTCGTCTTCCTGGAGAGCGGCCTGCGGTTCGAGGCCGACGTGCTGCGCGGGCAGAAGACTGGCTTCTTCCTCGATCAGCGGGAGAACCGCCGCATCGTCGAGTCGCTGGCGGCCGGACGGCGGGTGCTCAACGCCTTCAGCTTTTCCGGAGGCTTCTCGGTCTATGCCGCCCGCGGCGCCGCGGCAGGCGTGACGGACTTGGACATCAGCCCCCACGCCCTGGCGGCTGCGGAACGCAATTTCGCGCACAACCGCGACATCGCGGCCGTGAGCGGGTGCCCCCACGAGACGGTTCAGGCCGACGCCTTCGAGTGGCTGGGCAACTCGCGCGAGACGTTCGGCCTTGTGGTGCTGGACCCGCCGTCGATGGCTCGCAGCGCCGCTCAGCGTGAAGGGGCCGTCGCCGCATACGAGCGGCTCAGTTCGCTGGGCATCGCGCGGCTGGAGCGGGGCGGGATTCTGGCGTCGGCCTCATGCTCGGCGCACGTGACGGCCACCGAGTTTTTCGCCGCCGTGCATCGCGCCGCCGCAGCCGGCAGGCGCAGCTTCTCGCAGCTCCAGACGACGCTGCACCCGGGCGATCACCCCGCGACGTTCAAAGAGGCCCAATACCTCAAGATGATCTATCTTCGGTTTGACTGAGCGGCGCGGGGGGCGCCGGGTTTGATCGGTCCCGCTTGGTGGCAGGGGGGTTCAAATTCCAAATGATTGATCGCAATTCACACGGGTTTCTGATGGCGGTTGCAGCGGTCGTTTTCGTCGCCGCTGCGCCGGCGGCCGCGGACGATGCCCCGGCTGCACAGGACTGTATCCCGCAGAACTGGGCGGCGGTGAACATCTCGTGGGCGGCCACCTGGGATGCGACCCTCGAGGCCAACAGCGACGCGGTGCTGGGCAAGCAGATTGCCGCCGACGCGACGCTGAATTCGGTAGCGGGCGAGGCCCTGGCGCTGCGGAAGATCGCCCTGCTCAAGGCGATGGCCCAGCGGTTCCCCGCCGAGAAGCAAAAGCACATCGAAGCATATCTGCAGATGGCCGCGGCCGGCGGCGAATTGCGGGACTTCTGCCTGCAGCAGATCGTGCGGGAGTTCCCCGCCCAGCCGGACCTGGCGGCCAAGGCCTATGCGGCACTGATCGCCCAGCCATTCAAGGACAGCGTCCGCCGCCCCTCAGCCCTGCAATGGCAGAGCATGCCCGAGAAGGTGCTGGCTTTCAATGCCCGCGGCGGCATCGCCGATAGTTCTCCCGTGGTGGCGGCCGCACTGGCGCGGCAGGGGGAATTGATCGGCGCCCAGATGCGCTACGACCTGGCTCCGGCGTTCTTCGCACACGCGGCGCGCCTGGCGAAGGCGAACCCCGCAGCCGCGGCGGCCGCGGGGGAATTGCTCGCTTACCTCGGCCACGGAAAGCTCGCCGGCGACTGGTTTGAAAAGGCCCGGGACAATCGGGCCAACGTGCTGTCGATCCAGGTCGGACGCGGGGTTCTGGCGGCGTTGCCGCGCGACGTCGATCTGCAGATGCGCTGGGAGGCGCTCATGCGAAGCCGCAGCGCCACGGAAGATTTCGACACGGCGGATTTGAGCAACCTGCTCGAAGCCGCGGCCAAGTCGCAGGCGACGGTGGCCCGCAGCGAGTCGCACTATCAGTCATTTGCGCGGGCGGTGGACCAGGAACTGCTTACCCACGGCGGCCAGTTGACGGCGCTGCGGCAGGCGCAGGACCGCGTCGCCGGGAACCTGGCGGCCGAGTTGGCGCGCGAGGACGCCCGCGACGAACTGCTCAAGCTCTTTCGCCGCTGTCCGTGGTCGGCGGGCGTGCACGAGGCGATGGCCGGCCTGGCCGAGAACGCCCTGCGCAGCGGACACTACCAATGGGCCGCCGCCACCTTCGCCGACGTGGCCTCGCACGCCGCGGCAGACAACCTGCGCCGCTGGGCGAGCGTGGGGTTCTGGACCGCCGTCGCCGCGCAGGGCGATGCCGGGGCGCTTGAGGCGGTCATGGCCGGCGCGGCCCCGGACGCGCGGCTGCCCTGGCGCGGCGCCGAGGCGACGGCCTCGCAGATCAAGAAAGAATTACTGCTGGGCTGCCGGGGCGTGCGGTCTGCACCGCCGGCGCCGCTCGACGCTTCACGCCTGGCGATTTCGCAATTGCCGCGGCGGCGAATCACGCTGCCAGCCGCCCCCGCGGGCTGGAACGCCGGCGAAGAAGCCTGGGATATGGCGCCGCATGCCCCCTGGCCGGCCGTGTGGGTCGCCGACCGCGGCCCAGAGATCATCGCCGCCACCAGCGAGGGGGTGACGCTGTTGGCCGGCGACGGTTCATCGCGGTGGACGCGGACGGTTCCCGCGGCGGCGGCCCCTGCGGTCAGGGCCGCCAACGAAGAGCCCGCCGTCACTCATCCGCCGCGGTTCTGGCCCCTTCGCCAGCGCGGCGCCGCGATGACCTCGCTGCCCGCCGGCCCGGGCGAAAAGCAGGCGGTCATCTGCTGCCTGATGAACCAGACACTGCCGCAGTCGCTGGCGGGGCTCGACGCCGCCGACGGCAGCGTCGTGTGGTCCAGTGCGGCGCTGGCCGACTGGAAGGGCCTGCGCGTGCTCAGCTATCCGGCGATCTTCGACGGGCGGGCGTACGTGCTGGCGGCCTCGGCCGAGGCGCAGACGCCGATGCTCTCGCTGGTCTGCGCCGAGGCGGTCGACGGGCGCATCGTGTGGCGGCGGACGATCGGGCGGGCGGTCGACGTGCCGGTCGAGCTGGCCCGCGCGTCGGGCGAGGTGACCGTCAGCCAGGGTAGCGTGTACAGCGTGACCCACGCCGGCAGCATTGCCCGCTGCGACCTGCGCGACGGTTCGCTCGAGTGGGTTCGCGGGTATGCTTCGGCGGTGCAGCAGGCGCGCCCGGCGATGCAGTTCTCGCGCAGCGGGCGCGGGCCCATCGTCTCGGGCACGACGCTGCTGGCGGCCCCGCGCGACCACAGCGGCGTCTTGGCGCTGGACTGCCGCAGCGGTGCGATTCTCTGGGAAGCGCCCATGACGCCGTCGGACCGGATGCTCGGCGTTGTCGATGGCGTGCTGATCACGATGGCGTCGCGCTGGCTGGCCGGCGTGGATGTCGCCGGCGGGGGCGTGAAATGGTGCCGCCCGTTTGAACGCGATATCGATGCGGCCGCGATCAGAGGCGGCGAGGTGATCGTGGTCGCCGGCGAGCGGTTCTATCGCGTCGCGGCCGATACGGGCAAGACGATTGAAGAGGCGTCGATAGACGGCCAAGCCGAAACGCCGATGCAAGGGCGGGGCCTGTCCCATGGGAACGCTCATGCCACACAGCCGGCGGTGCAGCGCGTCTTTCTGGGCGACGGGTCGCTGTTGGAGATTGCCGCGCCGGCCTTTGCCGCCGCCCAGGCGGCGCCGGTAGCGATACCCGCCAGGCTTTCCCTGCCGCTGGCGCAGGCGTGGTCGGCGGCGGCGCCGCAGGCGACGGTCATCGTGCCGCCGCCTGGCCAGGCGGACGACCGATTCTATGTGATCAGCGGGCGGCGACTGGCGTGCCTGAGCGCGCGAGAGAATGCGCCTTCTTCTGTGCAGACGCTCTGGGAATGCGTTCTGCCGGCCGCGGCACAGCGCGGGCGCGTCGCGGGGGGCAAAGTGCTCGTCAGCGGCGGGTCCGACGTGACGGCCATCGATGCCGCCGGCGGCAAAGTGCTCTGGAGCGCCACGCTGCCATTCTGGGCGGAGCACCTTGATGTCGGCGGCGCGGTGGCCGCTGCCGCCTCGGCCGGCGGGGAGTGGGAGCCCTGGGCCGCGGCCATCGATATGGCGAGCGGGCGCCTGCTGTGGACGTGCTGCCTGGGTCGGTCGATTCGCGTGGGAAATCAGAGCATCAAGTCGATCGCCGTGGGCGCCGGCGGCGAGGTGAACGTCTATGCCAGCGCGCTGTTCAGCGGCGAGGGCGGGGCCGTGCCCGCACAGATCGTGTTCGATGCGGCGGGGGGCATGAAAGATATCCGCCGCATCCTGCCCAAGGAAAAGGCCTGGCCGCGGCATTACGATCTGGCCGACCAGACCATCTGCTACGTCGCCGCGACCTCCACCGCCCGCGAGGCGGCGCTGGCCGACCAGCGACCGCTGTCGCCCTGGCAGAGGCCTCTGGAGACCAGCAGGTTCTACAAGACGCCAGTGGACCTGCTGATCAAGACCTCGCCCGGCGGGTCGTTCGCCACGTGCATGGAAAAGGTATACGCCTTCGACCGCGCCGCCGGAAGAGAAACCCTCTACGAACTGCCCGCCGGACCGACGGCCTGGAACTGCGTCGTCGTCGAGGCCGCCCACTGCGGCGACGTGACAGCCGTGGCGTCCTTCCTGCACGGGCGATACCTTCGCAAGAACGACCGCACGCCCGAGACACGCTGGGCGATGTTCTCGACGTCGAAACCCGCGCTCTACATCGACCTGTTCGACCGCGCCAGCGGCCGCCACCTCGCCCGCCAGGAACTGCCCGGCGTCACGTTTGAAGAAGAAACCGCGCAGGTGAAGATTCTCAACCGCATGATCGTCGTCGCCGACGCGCAGAGCGTGCAGGTCTTTGCGGCAAAGCAGTAGCCGGCAGCCGGTAGCGCGGTTGGGTGGCATGGCGGCCCGCTGCAGAGAACGTAAAGAATCTCCATCTTCCAAAATCTCTGCGTTCTCTGCGATCTATCTGGTGAACTATTTCTTGTACTGCGGGGGAATAAAGGGGTCAGCGGAATAAAGGGGCCGGCGTTCCGCTACCTCTGGGATCTCCTGAGGGATGCACCGCCGATGCGGTGTGTCCTTCCGGCCCTACAATCCAGCCATGAGCTCATCGTATCCCCATAAGAGGTATGGCAACGATAGCCAGAAAATCCTGCATGAAGTGCATCACGATTGGCGCCAGGAGGCTTTTCCTCCACAGAAACACCATTGCGAAAACGAGTCCCATGAACCCCACGGTCACCACGCCCGCTGAACCCTCGTAGCCATGGCCCAAGGCAAAGATGAAGGAGGACAATAGCACGGCGGCCACGCCGCTGCCGGTGATCTCGGCAAAGCGCAGGATCAGGTAACCTCGGAAGATGGTTTCCTCGGCCAGGGCGACAACCACCACCATGACCGAGGCGAGCGCGAGTTCCACGCCTCCGTGCGGCGTGAGGTCAGCGGGCAACGATTTGGGGCCGGGGGACAAGCCGACAAATTTGGCAGCCTGTTCAACCCATCCGGCGGCAAAGAACGTCGGGATAAAGAGCATCATGCCCAGGCCGACGTCGCGCCAGCAGCACCGAAAGCTCCATCCGATCCGGCGTATCGGTTCACGGTTTCTCCAGATGAAAAACAGCACCAGGCTGACTAGGGCCATGTCGCGAAAGATGATAGCGGTTCCGCCCAGGGCGAAGCTCATGCCGCCCGGCCCTGCCACCCCGACCGAGACAAACGACAGCAGCAAAGACGGAAGGATGAGGAACACGAAGACGGAGACTTCGAGCAATCGCTCCATCCTGCATCGACGCGTTCCATGCGGAGATAAGTCCTCATCGGCCTTGACCGTAAACCCGAATACCTTAAAGAGCGTAGCGGTCTTGCCGAACATGTGTAATCTCCTTTGCTCTAATTCTATTGATGCCCCCGGTCTGCGGAGCGTTATCCTGCATAGAATTCCCGGCGTTTGGAGCTTGGTGTAGCTGAAACGGAAAAGGGGATATCCGATGAAAGCGATTAATCGATGGTTGTCGGCGGGAGTGCTTGTCGCCGTAGTGGCTTATGCTGCAATCGACGGGCCGCGAATTGCCACGCGAATCGCCTTTGCGGTCACCCAGGGCCAAAATCAGGCCGCTCGCGAGCATCTGGCGACGCTGGCCAAAGGTGATACGTTGTCGCCTCTCTTCGTCGAAGTGGCCAAGGTGCTCAGGCCGGCTGTCGTCGAGGTCCGCGTCACCAAGAAGGTCAAGATGCAGGAGACCCCGGACATCAACCAGTTCTTTCAGCACTTCTTCGGAGATGAAGCGCCCTTCGGCCTGCCGCAATCTCCCGGCAAGGGTGCCAAGCCCCAGCCGCGGGAATACCTCCAGCGTGGTTTGGGCAGTGGCGTCGTGATCGATGCCAAGAATGGATATATCCTGACCAACTACCATGTCGTCGGCGGAGCCGATGAGACCCAGGTCGTATTGCCTGACGGGCGGACGCTGAAGGTGGAATGGGCTCGTACGGACCCGATGACCGATCTGGCCATCGTTAAGGTGGGACCTACGGATCTGATCGAGGCCCCGCTGGGCGACAGCGACGCGATGCAGGTGGGTGACTGTGTGTTGGCAATCGGTGCGCCTGAGGGACTGGAGCAGACGGTGACGGCCGGGATCATCTCGGCCAAGGGGCGCGTTACCGACCATGCCAAAACGTATCAAAGTTTCATACAGACCGATGCTGCCATCAACCATGGCAATAGCGGTGGGCCGCTGGTTAACACCAAGGGCGAGGTTATTGGCATCAACACGGCCATCGTTTCGGAGAGCGGCGGCAATGAGGGTATTGGCTTTGCCATCCCCTCCAACATGGTCAAGAGCGTGATGACCCAACTTATCGAGAAGGGCAAGGTGACGCGGGGCTATCTGGGTGTAGCCATTCAGGGGGTGGACGAGAAGTTGGCCAAGAGCTTCCATCTTTCCAGCACCAAGGGCGCGCTGATTGCTTCGGTGACGCCCGACGGCCCGGCCGCCAAGGCGGGCTTAAAATCAGGCGATTTCATCGTGTCCGTGGCGGGCAAGCCGGTCGAGAACTCCAACGAGTTGAGGAACCTGGTGGCCGGCCTGGAGGTTGGCAAGAGCGTTCCGGTAGAGTTCTACCGTGACGGCAAGAAGACCAGCGTAAGCGTGACCATAGAAACTCAGCCAGCAAACATGTTCGCGGCTGGCGAAATGCCCGAAGGCGGGGAGACGACGGCCGGAAAGTTCGGCCTCCAGGTGCAGACTGTGACCAAGGAGTTGGCCCAGCAATACGGATACAAGACCACCCCCAAGGGCGTGGTCATTACGCAAGTCACTCCTGGTTCTTCCGCCGACAGTCAGGGTCTCAAGGAAGGCATGGTGATCACGCAGGTCCAGGACAAGGACATCGACACGGCCGAGCAGTTCAAGGAAGCGGTCTCAGCAAAAGAAGCGGCCGAGGGCGTGCGTCTACGAGTGACCGATCCTTCAGGCATGACGCGGTTCGTGTTCCTGCCGCCCTCGAAGTAGCGCATGGTTACGCCGTGATCAGGAGACTCAACAGGTGAGACACTGCGTTGAGGGAGGCGGTCAAAGATCCCGCAATTGTGCCGGCGCCTACGGCAGCCGGTAGCTGGAATCCCGTAGGCATCGCCAAAGATCTGGAACTGGATGACGACCATGACGCCGCTAGAGTTCATTCTGGCCACGTTCGCTGTATCCGTGGGGGCTGGGATCTTTGGGGCAGTGCTGGGGTTGGGCGGGGGAATCATCGTCGTGCCCGCCTTGACGCTACTGTTGCACGTTGATATCCGCTACGCCATAGGCGCCTCGATCGTCTCTGTGATCGCCACCTCTAGTGGAGCCGGCGCTGTATATGTGAAGGAAGGCTTGACCAACATCCGCGTCTCAATGCTTCTGGAAACTGCCACTACCAGCGGGGCCATCCTGGGGGCCTTTGTTGCGGGCATAGTACATCCGAAATGGCTATTCTTATTATTCGGCCTGATACTGAGCTATTCGGCGTTCCAGATGTGGCGCGGACCCCGCCATGTCACCTCGGGCGAAAGTCATGCCGATCTCTTGGTGCAGCGACTGTCACTTGGCGGATCGTACTTCGACCAGGCAGGGGGGGCGGAAGTTGTATATCATGCCAGACGGCCGAAAGCCGGGTTGCTGGTCAGTTCATTCGCCGGCGTCATCAGCGGACTGCTGGGGGTCGGAGGCGGCGTCATCAAAGTGCCTACCATGAATCTTATCATGGGCCTGCCGCTGAAGGTCGCCTCGGCCACCAGCAATTTCATGATCGGTGTGACGGCCGCAGCCAGCGCGGGCGTGTATTTCTATCGAGGGGACATCAATCCAATCATCGCCGCCCCAGTGGCCGTCGGCGTAGCCGCCGGGGCACTGATCGGGACGATTATCCTGCGGAGAATGCCGACGAAGATATTGCACATAGTCTTTACGGCCGTACTGCTGGCAGTTGCCGCCCAGATGCTGTGGAGGGGACTGACATGAGTCACCCCCCGCCGCTGCCGAGGGACATTAAGCCGCCCTTCAGGCGTGTCGAAATCTTCTTGAGCTATCTGCTTCGTACAGGCGTAGCGTTAAGCATGATGCTGGTACTGACTGGGGTGGTGCTCCTTTTCGTCAGGCACCCGGACGACCTGTCGCAAGCACGGAATCTTCCAGGACTCGTGGCTCCAGGCGCGGAATTCCCGCATACCGTCGGCCAGGTAATCCGCCAGTTTGACGGCGTCTCAGGGCGAGCGGTTGCGTCGCTGGGCCTTCTGGTGCTTATCGCCACACCGGTACTGCGTGTGGCCGTCTCTGTAGTGGCCTTTGCCCTTGAACGAGACTGGACATATGTCGCACTGACGATGTTGGTACTGATCCTGCTCCTGTTATCTTTCCGTGTGGGCGGGGCAGGGTGAGCGAGGTTTCGATCAAGAATAAGGCCGCATGCGCACCATGCGAGAAATCCGGCTGGGAGACAATGGGGTCAGGTGGCCAAGCGCTCAGCGGCCTCTGCGGCGAATCATTCCTGATGTACGTACTGCCCCCAGCGGGCTTGGCCGAAGTGCATCTTCATCGCGGGCGAGTCGTACAGCGCCGGGCCTTGCACCGCGTCGGTGGCGTAGCTGCTTTCGGTCCGGTAGTTCAGCGTGAACAGGAGCAACCGCTCCATCAAGTCGGCGCGGACGGCCGCGTGTGCCGGGTCCTCGAACAGGTTGTACATCTCGCCCGGG
Source organism: Phycisphaerae bacterium (assembly GCA_039683615.1). GTDB lineage: Bacteria > Planctomycetota > Phycisphaerae > SM23-33 > SM23-33 > JAJFUU01. The sequence continues at coordinate 200,158 of JBDKRA010000045.1, read as the reverse complement.
TCGGCCTGCACGTCGTACAGTTCGTGCGCGCCGCAGTCGGCGTTGACGATCAGGCGGTGCTGCCGCGTGCGGACGGCCGAGACCTTGCCCGTGACGCAGAACTCGCAGAAGGCGGCGTCTTTGCCGGGCCGCTGCCCCGCGGCGATGGGCAGCACGTCCACGCCCTCGCGCCCGGGCGGTACGTCCACGCCGCACAGGCCGCACACCGTGGGGTACCAGTCGATGGTCTCGATCAGCTCGTCGCACGTCGCGGCGGCCGGCCCGCCCGGCCAGCGCAGCAGGAACGGCACGCGGTGGAGCGACTCGTAGAGGCTCAGCCCCTTGAACAGCAGCCCGTGCTCGCCGGCGTAGTCGCCGTGGTCGGCGGTATAGAGGATGATCGTGTTGTCCAGTTCGCCCGAGGCTTCCAGGGCGGCGATCACGCGGCCGATCTCGTTGTCGATCTGCGTGATCAGCGCGTAGTACCCGCACAGGCCGCGCTTGAGCCGCTCCTGGGTGGCGGCCAGCGGATACCCGCTGCCGCGCAGCACCGCGTCGCGAATCGCCGCGGGCTTTGAAGCAAAACCGTTGACGAACAGGTCGGCGGCGCTGTCGGGCAGCACGATGTCCTTCGGATCGTACATGCGGAAGAATTCCTCGGCCGCGTAGTCGCATCCGTGAGGGCGCTGGAAGCTGACCTGCGCGAAGAACGGGCGCGAGCGGTCGCGGCTGCCCAGGAAGTTGATCGCCTCCTGGCCGGTGAAATATTCGCACGACTGCTCGTAGGAGAGAAATGACGGCCGCGACGCCGGCTCGCCGGGGGTGGTCATCTCACGGTCCATCAGCTCGGCGGCGCCGGACTGGACGATCTGGCGGAAGTAGTGGCAGGACATCGGGTCGCCCGGGGCCACGTCGCCGAGGTTGTCGTAGCGGATGTGCTCGAAGCCTTCGCGGTCCCACAGCGGCACCATGTGGGCCTTGCCGAAGATCGCCGTCTGGTAGCCCGCGCGGCGGAACACGCACGCCAGCGTGTCGGGATTGCGCCGGTCGTAGAGATTGTTCATATTGCCGAAGAGCCCGTGCGTATGGCAGTACTGGCCGGTGATGAAGCTCAGCCGCGACGGGGCGCAGATGGGGTTGACCGTGTACGCGCGGCGGAAGTTGACGCCCGATGCGGCCAGGCGGTCGAGGTTGGGCGTGCGCACGTTGGGGTTGCCGCTGTAGCCGGTCGACTGCGTGTTGTGCTGGTCGCTCATCAGCCACAGGACGTTCGGGCGTTTGGCCAAAGCAGTTCTCCTGAATAGGCTCTCGACTCTAACGCCGCAGCTGCGGTGGGTCAAATGACAGTAGCCGGTGGTCAGTAGCCGGTAGCCGGTGAGGAATCAGCCGCCTGAATGACCGTGGGCATGCCCACTGCTAGAATTACACCAGGAATGTTGAAGACAGGCGGCGCGGTGATGTTGTGTGTGCTGATTGCCATTACAGACGCTCCCGTCGTCTTATATGCTGGAAAGGGCTACCTTGTGAGCATCGTCGTCAAGAGCACCGCGTTCGAGAACGGCCAGCCGATCCCCAGGAAGTACAGCCAGGACGGTCAGAACATTTCGCCGCCGCTGGAGTGGCAGGGCCTGCCGGAAGGCACGAAGGAACTGGCGCTGATCGTGGATGACCCCGACGCGCCGACGCCCCAGCCTTGGGTGCATTGGGTCATGTACAAGATCGCCCCCGGCGTCAAACACCTGCCCGAGGGCGTGAAGGCGGCCGACAAACCGCCTGAGCTTCATGGAGCGCTGCAAGGCGTGAATACGTCCAAGAACGCCGGATACGACGGCCCGGCCCCGCCCAAGGGGCACGGCGTGCATCACTATCACTTCAAGCTCTACGCGCTGGATGCGCCGCTGAATCTGCCGCCGCGCCAGACCAAGGAGCAACTCCTGACCGCGATGAAGGGCCACGTCCTGGGCGAGAGTGAGTTGATCGGCACGTACGAGCGATGATCGTCGACATCGACAAGTATGGCGTCTTTCAGTTGGACGAGGAGTTTTTGCAGGCATACGTCGCCCGGCCGGTGCGGTGGGGCTTTGGCCCGCTGTCGTGGGCGACGTACAAGCGGACGTATAGCCGCGATGGCGAGAGCTGGTGGCAGACGTGCCGGCGCGTGATCGAAGGCATGTTCAGCGTTCAGAGGGCCCACTGCATGCGGGCGGGCCTGGCGTGGGACTCTGCCCGCGCGCTCCACGAGGCGCACGAGGCGTACGAGCGACTGTGGGCGTTCAAGTGGACCCCGCCGGGGCGCGGGCTGTGGATCATGGGCACGCCGTTCGTCTACGAGCGCGGCGGGGCGGCGCTGAACAACTGCGGATTCGTCTCGACCAAAGATCTTGCGACGGACTTTTCCGGACCGTTCCTGTGGATGCTCCAGATGTCGATGCTTGGCGTGGGCGTGGGCTTTGACACGCGCGGGCGAGGAAAGCTGGCCATTGTTGCCGCGCGGGTCGCCCAGGACGTACACATCATCGGCGACAGCCGCGAAGGCTGGGCCGGCGCCCTCGGACGCCTGCTCAACGCGTACGTGGGGAAAGGCTCACTGCCGGCCGGCTGGGATTTTTCGCAGATCCGCCCGCACGGGTCCGCCCTGCGCAGCTTCGGCGGATTCGCCAGCGGACCGGGGCCTCTGTCGAGAATGCTCGCCGACCTGCAGACGCTGCTGGGCAGCTACGCCGGCCGAAGGGTCGACTCGCGCTTGATCGTCGACGCGATGAATCTCATCGGGCGCTGCGTGGTGGCCGGCGGCATCCGCCGCTCGGCGCAGATCGCCTTCGGCGAGGCCGACGACGAAGAGTTCATGGACCTCAAGCAGGACCGCAACAAGGTCCTGGAGTATCGCTGGGCGTCGAACAACTCCATCTTCGCCAGCGCGGGGATGGACTACTCGGCGGCGGTGCGGCGAACGGTGGCCACCGGCGAGCCGGGGTACATGTGGCTGGAGAACGCCCGAGCGTACGGCCGCATGGGCGACGAGCCCAACTGGCTCGACGCGGCGGCCGAGGGATCGAACCCTTGCGTCGAGCAGACGCTGTGGGACCGCGAGCTGTGCTGCCTCGTCGAGACCTTTCCCGCCCACCACGAGAGCTTCGAGGACTACCAGCGGACGCTGGCCGTGGCGTACAGGTACGCCAAGGCCGTCACGCTGGTGGAGACTGAAGACGCCGCCACCAACGCCGTCATGCTGCGCAACCGCCGCCTGGGCTGCTCGATGACCGGCGTGGTGCAGGCCATCGACAAGTTCGGCTACGGGGAGTTCTTCCGCTGGTGCGACCGGGCATATGCGTTCTTGCGGCGGCTGGACGAGGAGCATTCGGCCGCCCTTGCCGTGCCGCGGTCGATCAAGCTCACGTCGGTCAAGCCCTCGGGCACGGTGAGCCTGCTGGCGGGGGCGACGCCGGGGGTCCACTGGGAGCACGCGCCGTATTACATCCGCCGCGTCCGCGTGACGATGGGCCACCCGCTGGTGGAGATGTGCCGCCGCAGCGGCTATCACGTTGAAGACGACGTGTATTCGCAGAACACCGTGGTGGTGTCGTTTCCGGTTCACGTCGAGCGGCTGGGCCGCTGCAAGAGCGACGTGCCGCTGCTGGAGAAGGTCGACCTGGCCGCGCAGATGCAGCGGTTCTGGTCAGACAACCAGGTGAGCATCACCGCCGAGTTCGACCCCGATCGCGAGGGCGGGCAACTGCCCGGCCTGCTGCATGACTACGAAAACCGCCTCAAGGCCGTCGTGTTCCTGCCTTCGCGCGGGCACGGGTACCAGCAGCCGCCGTATGAGCAGATCACCCGCAGCCAGTATGAGCGCATCGCCGGCGGCCTGCGCCCGCTGCGGGGAGATCTCGATCACGAGCAGGAACTCGAAGCGCGCTTCTGCGACGGCGACCTGTGCGAGATGCCATGAATAATTTCCGCCGGGCCGATTTGAGAATGGCGCCGTGCGATCCTATGATAGTAATGGAGCAGGTGAAAGAGGGAGGGAAATCGACCCCTCATTCACATGAGGATCGATCTCAAGCACCTGTTTCCACGAGGCCAAGGTTCTCCTCGGTTGATCAAGGTAAAACTTGGTCAGTCCTAATCCACCTTGGCTGCTTTTTTGCGCGCATGTCGCGGGGAGAGCGGCGGGGAGTGTCGGTCTTTTGATGAATCTTCAACTCAATGCAGAGCGTCCTTCAACGTCTCGTTAGATTTCTTTGTTTAATCCTCCAATATCGCACTGCCTGAGGTCTTGACGACGTTGGCGCGGATGGCGGCTAAGAGGTCTTCGGCTGGACCGCCTTTGCTGACGTAGGCCTTGGCGCCGGCGTGGCGCATCTTGGCGGCCATATCCGACTCATCGTGCATCGACAGGCCGATGATGCAGATCTCCGGCTGATGGGCGATGATCTCGGCGGTGGCCTCGATGCCGTTCATGCCGGGCATCGATATGTCCATGATGATCGCGTCGGGACGCGCGCTTTGGGCCAGTTCGATAGCGGTCTTGCCGTCGGCGGCCTCGCCGACGATTTCGATATCGGGCTCTTCGCCCAGCAGGGCGGCCAGGCCTTCGCGCATGACCTTGTGATCGTCGACCAGCAGCACGGTGATGCGCTTGCCCTGGCGCTGCGCCAGGGTCGACGTCTGAGGCGCCGCCGAGGTTGGCGAAACCACGACCTTGGCGGCGGGGTTCTTGGCCAGCGGGGCGGTCAGCACGACGGTACTGCCGCGGCCGGGCGAGCTGTCGATGGTCAGCGAGCCGCCCAGCAGTTCGATGCGCTGGGCGATGCTGAAAAGACCGAACCCGCCCGTCGAACCGCCGGCGGCGCGTGTGGCGGCGACATCGAACCCGACGCCCCGGTCGGTGACGGTGACCATGATGACGTCCCCGGTGCTTCGCAGCGAGACGTCGGCCTGCTGGGCCTGCGAGTGCCGCGCGACGTTGAGCAGCAGTTCGCGTGCGGCCGTGAACAGAAAGACCCGTAGCGGCTCGATGGGCTCGGCCAGAACGCCATCGGCGCGAACCTGCACGTCGACGCCATGCATGGTCTGCATCTGGCGGGCGAGCCACCCCAAAGCCGCCGCCAGATCGGCTTCGTAAACGATGAGCGGGCTGAGATCCATCGCCAGGACGCGCGAGGCCTCGATCGAATGGGCCAGGAGGGCGTCGACCTGCGAGAGAGCGTCTTTGACGGGCCGGTCGTGGGCGCGGTTTCGCGCGGCCGTCAGGCTGAGCTTGGCCCCGACGAGGGCCTGCTGGAGGTTGTCATGAAGGAGGACCGCCAGGCGGCGGCGTTCACGCTGCTCGGACTGGTGAACCTCCAGGGCCATCGCCTGGAGATGGCCTGCGCGGCAGTGGAGCTGGCAGTTGAGAGCGGCCAACTGGCGCTGGGCCTGGTGGAGGCGCGTGACGTCTTCCAAGGCGAACAACAGCAGTTCCACCTGTCCGCGCTGGTCGATCAGCGGCGTGAGCGTCCAGTTCCAGTACGTCGTGCCCCACTCGGGATGGTCGGGAAAGTCGAACGGCTTGGCGTCGGTGCGGAAGGGCCGGCCGGTGCGGACGACGTCGCGGAAGATCGCCTCGTTCTCCTGGTGCGGGTAAAGGGCGAAGTGGTTGAGTCCGGCAAAATCCTCCACATCTTTCTGACAGGCGTGGGCGTAGGCGTCGTTGACGCGGACGAAATTGAAATCGCGATCGAGGATCACCAGCGGCGTCGGTGAATGCCCAAAGAACCCCTCCAGGGTGCGCGACTGGCGGCGCAGCGACGCGAGGTCTTGGCCTGATTCGGTTTTGCGGCCTGCTCGGACCTCCCCTTTCCGGGTCTTAGGCCTGCCTCGGTTAGGGGTAGGCATAGCATTCCTTCGCATACAACGTACAAACTTTCCAAAATTGTATACACGCCCCTATGTTCATCTCAGAAAATTCCGGGCGTCTTCATACGACCAACTTGATCGGAGGATCACAACAACTTGTGCACAGGGGCCTTATCATTGCCGGTGGCATGCAGGAAACGCCGGACGATGAGGCGGTCGAGTTTGCTCTGCGCCGTGCCCTCGGGCAAGGGCATGGCAATCTGCCCGCCGGCCATGCTGCGATGCCCGCCGCCGGTGCCCTTGTGCAGGACGATGTGGCGAATGACGACATCGGCGCGGCCGTCGGGCAGGATCGTGCGAAGACTCAGCAGCACTCGCGAGCCATCGTATCCCCAGCACAGCGACCACTCGGCCTGTTCGTGGCGCAGGAGCAGGTCGGCCACTTCGGCGATCATGTCGGCGTTGTCGACCGTTCCGAGATTGCTGTAGATGCACTTGCCGGCCAGGTTCGCCCCGGCCAGCGCCGTCACCAGCACGCGGTAGTATTCGGTGGGCTCCTCGCCGCGCTGGATGGTGCCCAGGATGCGCTTGTTGGCCAGGGGGTACAACTCGCCATAGGCGAGTTTGTCCGCTGCGGTGGCCTCGCGGCCGAAGTCTTGGGTGTCGCTCTGGATCCCGTACAGCAATGCCGTGGCCAGCGGGGCCTCGGGGGTCAGACCGGCGGCCTTGAGATATTCCCAGAGGATGGTGGAGGAGGCGCCGTAACGGCTTCGGATATCGAAGAACCGGGCGCGTCGCGTTTCGTCGTGCAGGGGATGGTGGTCGATGACGATCTGGGGGACGATGCCCTGGGGCAGGGAGTTGTTGCCCAGGCCCGGCTGCGTGTCGACGGTGGCGATGACGTCGAATCGCGAGGGCTCGATCTGCGCGATGGGGCGCACGTTGGCGTCGAGGTATCGCATCAGGGCGCGGTTCTCCGCCCGGCCGACGCTGCCGCCGCTGGTCAGCGTGCACTGCACGTTGGCGAGGTGATGCCCGAGCTTCCGCAGCGCCATCGCCGCGGCCAGGGCGTCGGGGTCGGGGTTGTCCTGCAGGACGATCATCAGCGAAGTCTTGCCCGCCAGCAGGCTTCGCAGATCGACCAGCTTTCGCGATGTTTGAGTCGGGCGCATGGCTTATGTCACCTGGGCGCCATGGCGGCCGGCGCGCAGCCGCCGTGTCCCCGAAGCTTTCCGCGAGATGGCGGTTGGGGAACGGCCGCCAGGGCACCCCTCGTGGACGCGACTTTATCCGTTGGACAGCTTCTTGGCTTCGCGCTGGGCCAGGTCGATCCGGGCCTGGGCGAGGCGCATGGAATAATCCTGCAGTTTGGCGGCGCCGGCGGCCGTGATCGACTTCATCAAGTCGCCCTCGAGTTCGGCGATCTCGAGTCGGCTGTAGTAGTCGAGCGTTTCCTTGAGGTGGGCCAGCACGATCTTGCCGGTGAGGATGGGGTGGTTGTTGGTGACGTTGGCGTCGGGGAATCGCGTGCCGTGTTCGAGCTCGACTTCCAGCCCGCGGCGGAAGTCTTCCGGGTCGATGCGCTCTTCGACGCGCATCTCGCCCAGGATGATGCGGGCCTCGTCGAGGGTCACTCTTCCGTCGGCGATGGTGGTCCAGTCGCGGATCTTCAACTGCCTGCAGACGCTGGCGACTTCCTCGGGCGTGATGTATTGCGGCAGATTCATGCGTGTCCTTTCAAATGGCTGCGACATTGTATCCATAATAGCGCCGCGGTGGGAAGAGTGTGTGACCTATTACGGCGGCGACTAAAATAGGTAGGAGCTTATATGCGTCGGAAGAAACTTCTTTGCGGCGGGCTGCGCTTGCATGTCGGCGGACTTGTGACCGCAGCCGTCCTGGCCGCGGCAGGATGCAGTCCTCGCCAGGCGCCGTCGCCGCCGCCGGCCGTGCCGGTCAGCGTGGCCACGGTCATGGTGGCCGACACGCCCGTGCAGGTGCACACCATCGGCACGGTTACGGCGTATTCGTCGGTGGTGGTCCGCTCGCAGATCGCCGGGCCGATTGTCGAGGTGCACGTCGTCGAGGGATCGCTGGTCGACAAGGGGCAACTGCTCTTCGGGGTCGACCCGCGTCCGGCGCAGGCGTCGCTGGCCCAGGCGCAGGCGGCATTGGCCAAGGACAGCGGACAATTGGAGTTCGCCAAACGTGAGTTGCAGCGCACAGTCTTGATGAATCAGAAGGGGGCGGCCACGCTGGATGAGGTCGATACCGCCAAGACCGCCGTGCGCACGCTGACCGATTCCACCAAGGTGGACCAGGCGGCCGTGGAAAGCGCCAAGCTGCAACTGGCGTACTGCTACATCTATGCCCCCATCGAGGGGGTCGCCGGCGAGGTGACGATCAAGACCGGCAACGTCGTGGCGATCCACGACACGGCGCTGCTGACGCTTAACCAGATCCATCCGATCTATGTCACCTTCACCTTGGCGCAGCGGCATCTCGATGAAATCCGCCGCTACCAGCACTCCAGCGGCGCCCTGCCGCTGCAGGCGTACATGGCCGACCGCACGCAGCCGCCGTCGCTGGGGGCGCTGACGTTCATCAACAACACGGTCGATCCGGCCACGGGAACCATCCTGCTCAAGGGGACCTTCGCCAACACCGACAACCGCCTCTGGCCCGGTCAGTTCGTGGACGTGGCGCTGACGCTGACGGTCCAGCCCGGCGCCGTGCTGGTTCCCTCGCGGGCGGTCCAGGCCGGCCAGAACGGCACGTTCGTGTTCGTCATCGACAGCCGTCTCAAGGCCCGCATGCAACCGGTCGAGGTGGACCGCACGCAGGACGATCAGAGCATCATCGCCAAGGGTCTCTCCGGCGGAGAGACGGTCGTAGTCGACGGGCAGTTGCGCCTGGTTGACGGCTTGACTGTGCGGATCCTGCCCGAGGTGATGCCCCAGGGCGCCGCCAGCCGGCCCGGCGCCTCCAGCCGGGCAGCGTCGTCTGCGGCGGCATCGAGCCTGCCGGCGCCGGCAGGCGGAGGCGAGAAATGAACCTGCCCGAGCTGTGCATCCGCCGGCCGGTGATGACCACGCTGATGATGGCCGGACTGCTGCTGGTGGGCGTGATCAGCTACCGCGACCTGCCCGTCAGCGACTTGCCCAACGTCGATTTCCCCACCATCCTGGTTTCCGCCGCGTTGCCCGGGGCCAGCCCCGAGACCATGGCCTCGGCGGTCGCCACGCCGCTCGAAAAGCAGTTCACCACCATCGCGGGGCTGGCGTCGATGTCCTCATCGAGCCAACTGGGCAGCACGCAGATCACGCTGCAGTTCGACCTGTCTCGCAGCATCGACGCGGCGGCGCTGGACGTGCAGGCGGCTATTTCGCAGGCCGGGGGCCAACTCCCGCCCGAGCTGCCCAATCCGCCCTCGTTCCGCAAGGTCAACCCGGCGGATCAACCGATCCTCTACATCGCCCTGACCAGCCCGACGCTGCCGGTCTGGACGCTGGACGAATACGGCGAGACGCTGATGGCCCAGCGCATCAGCACCATCTCCGGCGTGGCGCAGGTGGTGGTTTTCGGCGCGCAGAAATACGCCGTCCGCATCCGCGCGAATCCCTCGCTGCTGGCCAACATCAACCTGAGCATCGACGAAGTCGCCCAGGCGGTGCAGGAGGGAAACGTCACGCTGCCCACCGGCGTGCTCTACGGTCCGCACAAGGCCTTCACCATCGAGGCCACCGGGCAGCTCAACGACGCGGCCGCCTACCGACCGCTGATCGTCGCGTATCGCGGCGGCGCCGTCGTGCGGCTGCAAGACGTCGCCACGGTCTTCGACAGCGTCGAGAACGACACGACCGCCGCCTGGTACTGCACGCGCCAAAGCCAGCAGCGGTCTGTGATCCTGGCGATCCAGCGCCAGCCGGGCACCAACACGGTCGAGGTGGCCGGCGCCGTCAAGAAACTGCTGCCGACCTTCCAGGCGCAACTGCCCACCTCCGTCTCGCTGCACATGCTGTATGACCGCTCGCAGGCGGTCGAGGCATCGGCCAACGACGTGCAGGTCACGCTGCTGCTGACGCTGGCTCTGGTGGTGGCGGTGATCTTCCTGTTCCTGCGCAGCGTCGCCGCGACGATCATTCCCAGCCTGACGCTGCCGATGTCCATCATCGCGACCTTCGCCGTGATGTACCTGCTGAACTACAGCCTGGACAACCTCTCGCTGATGGCCCTGACGCTGTCGGTGGGGTTCGTCGTCGACGACGCCATCGTCATGCTCGAAAATATCGTCCGCCACATGGAGATGGGCAAGCCCCGCCTGCAGGCGGCGCTGGAGGGCTCGCGAGAAATCGGCTTCACCATCATCTCGATGACCATCTCGCTCTCGGCGGTCTTCATCCCCGTGTTGTTCATGGGCGGTATCGTCGGGCGGCTGTTCCGCGAGTTCGCCGTCACCATCGGCGCGGCTGTGCTGATCTCCGGGTTCGTCTCGCTGACGCTGACGCCGATGATGTGCAGCCGCTTCCTGCGCCCGCCGCAGAGCGGTCGCCGCGGCCGCCTGTACGCCGCCGGCGAGCGGGCCTTCGAACGCATCGTCGGCCTCTACGGACGCACGCTCAGGCCGGTGCTGGCCCACCGCCTGATCACCGTGCTGGTCTCGCTGGCGGTGCTGGCGGGCACCTTCTGGCTGTTTGTGGCCGTGCCCAAGGGCTTCCTGCCCAGCGAAGACCGCTCGCAGGTGTTCTGCTACGTGCAGGCGTCCGAGGGCATCTCGTACGAGTCGATGTTCGCCCACCAGCAGGCCGTCAACGACGCCATCCAGCAGTTCAGTTTCGTCGACTCCTTCATGTCCAGCGCCGGCGGGCGAGGGGGCTTCGGCGCGCTCAACACCGGATTCATCTTCATCCGCCTCAAGCCGCCCAGCCAACGCGAGGCGTCGGCCGACCAGATCGTCCAGGTGCTTCGCCGCTCGCTGTCGGACGTTCCGGGGGTCGAGGTCTTTCCCCAGAATCCGCCGATCATCTCCGTCGGCGGGCAGCTCACCAAGAGCCAGTACCAGTACACGATCCAGGGCCCCGACACCACCGCCCTGTACCAGTACGCCCAGAAGCTCGAGGCCCGCCTGCGCGGACGCCCCGGGTTCCAGGATGTCACCAGCGACCTGCAGATCAAGAATCCGCAGGTCACCGTGCAGATCGACCGCGACAAGGCCCGCGCGTACGGCCTCAACGCCCGGCAGATCGAGACGACGCTGTTCAACGCCTACGCCTCGCGCCAGATCTCGACCATCCTGGCGCCCAACAACCAGTACCAGGTGATTCTCGAATCGCTGATCCCGTACCAGCAGTACCCCAGCGACCTGCGCCTGATCTATACTCGCTCGTCCAACGGGCCGCTGGTGCCGCTGTCGGCCGTCGCGACGCTCACCGAGGGCGTGGGCCCGCTGACGATCAACCACCTCGGGCAATTGCCCTCGGTGACGATCTCGTTCAACCTCCCGCCGGGAAGTTCGCTGGGCCCGGCCGTGGCGGAGGTGCAGCGGCTGGCCAGCGACCTGCCGGCGACGATGTCCACGAGTTTCCAGGGGACGGCGCAGGCGTTCCAGTCGTCGCAGTCGGGCATGCTGCTGCTGATCGCCGTGGCGGTCTTGGTGATCTACCTCGTGCTGGGCATCTTGTACGAGAGCTTCATCCACCCCATCACGATTCTGACGGCCTTGCCGTTTGCGGGCTTCGGCGCGCTGGCCGCCCTGGCGCTGACGGGGACCGACCTGTCGCTCTATGCGTTCGTGGGCATCATCATGCTGGTGGGCCTGGTGAAGAAGAACGGGATCATGATGATCGACTTCGCCATCGAGGCCCAGCGCCGCGAGGGAAAGAGCCCCCACGACGCGATCTACGAGGCCTGCCTGATCCGCTTTCGCCCGATTATGATGACGACGGTGGCGGCCCTGATGGCCGGACTGCCCATCGCCCTGGGCGGCGGGATCGGCGCCGACAGCCGCCGCCCGCTCGGCATCGCCGTCGTCGGCGGGCTGATATTCAGCCAAACCCTGACGCTCTACGTCACGCCGGTCTTCTATCTGTTATTTGAACGCCTGCGCACCTGGCGCCGACGGGGAAAGCAACCCCAAGGCACGCTCCAGGGAAAAGAGCTCTGAGCCCCGCGCCGGTTACCTGGCGGGGGACACTTCCTTGCCGGCCTTGGCGGAGGCGTTGATGGCCGTCAGCACGCGCACGACGTCGAGGCCTTGCTCGGGCGTGGCGGGCACCTGGCCTTTGCCGCGGCAGGCGGCCGCGAACAGGCGCGCCTGGCGCGTGAAAAATTCTTCGGTGGAGATCACGGGCACTTCGACGTTGGCGGGCTGATTCTTCTGCTCGGTGAAGATCGTGACCTTGTCGCCGCCGGGGGTGAAGACGGCTCCGCCCTTGGTGCCGTTGAACTCGATGAAGCCCGCATCGGGACCGTTGACCGCCCAGGCGATGTTGAAGTTCAGCGTGGCGCTCTTGCCGAAACGCACCAAGCCGGTGGTGTAATCTTCCACGTCGAACGTGCCGTCGTAGCGCGGCGGACCCGCCCACATGCCGCCAAAGTGATAGCCCTTCATCAGCGGGCCGAACTTGGCGTAGTTGGCGGCGCTGACGGCGGTGGCCTTCCACAGGCCCGAGACGTACATCGCCAGGTCGATCCAGTGCACGCCGATATCCATCACGGCGCCGCCGCCGGACTTCTTGAGCGTCGTGAACCACCCGCCCAGGCCCGGGATCCCGCGCCGGCGGATCAGCGTGGCGCGGACGTGATAGATCTCGCCCAGCTTGCCGCTGTCGATGAGCTTCTTGATCGTCATCGCACGGCCGTCCTGACGCCAGACCACGCCGATCTGCAGGGCCAAGCCTTTCCGACGCGCCCTGACGGCCGCGGCGACCATCGCCTTGGCGTCGGCGACCGAGACGGTCATCGGCTTTTCGCACAGGACGTGCTTGCCCGCCTCCAGGGCGGCGATCGTCACCGGGGCGTGGAGATAGTTGGGCAGGGGGACGACCACGGCGTCCACATCGGCGCTGCTCAGGAGCTTTCGGTAGTCTGTGTAGGTCTGCGTGATGTTGTACTTTTCGGCCGTGCGCTGCAGTGCGGCTTTATCGATGTCGCACAGGGCGGTGAGCTGGAAGTCAGGATACTGGGAGAAATTGCCCGCGTGGCAGTTGCCCATCGTGCCGGTGCCGATAACGCCGATCTTGATCTTGTCCATAGAATCCTCTTTCGTTTGCTGTCGGTCTTACGAATTCTTGAGCAGGTCGGTCAGAAACTTGACGGCCAGTTCGATGTCGGTTCGCGGTTCGCGGCCGACCTCGCGTTCGACGGTCAAATAGTAATCGTACTTTGCCGCTTTCAGCGCGGCCAGGTACGCCGCCCACGGCACTGCCCCCTGGCCCAGCGGCACTTCGCGGATAAACTCGCTGACATCGAATGCCGCGATGCCCGCCTCGGCGAATGCGCCGTAGAGTGCTTCGGCGTCGCAGGGCTTGAGGTTGAGCCCGTCCTTGGCGTGCGTGTGGACGATATAGGGCCCCAGGGTCGTCGTCGCGGCGGGAATGTCCTCGGCGATGACCATCGCCAGATTCGCCGGGTCGAAGTTTACGCTGATGCCCCCGCCGACGGCGACTTCGTCGAGAAAGCTTTTGAGAACCGCCGCGGGTTCGGGGCCGGTCTCGATGGCGAAGGTGGCGCCCATGTCTTTTCCGGCGGCAGCTAGCTTGCGGCAGGCGTCGAGCATGACGCCCCATCGCGGGTTCTTGCGATCCGGTTCTCGGTCGGGGCGGGGCATGCCGACCGTCGGCAGCACACCGATGTGCGTGGTGACGACGCGGCAACTCAGGTCCAGGGCGAGTTCCGCGACGCGGCGCGAGTCGTCGACGCGTCTGGCGTTGTCTTGTGCGATCTCGAACCCGTGCCCGCCGAAGTCGCCGCAGATCGCCGCGAACTCGAGACCCAAGTCCTGCGTCTTCTTGAGCAGGTCGCGCCTTCTGGTTCCCTTGAGCGTGCGCGGATGCGTCTCGCCGGCGGTGGCGTACATCTGCACGCCTTGCGCGCCGATGTCCGCGGCGGCGTAGAGTCCGCCGTCGAGACCTTCGCGGAATGATTCAACCATCACGCCGATTTTCATTGTGCCTGCTCCTGAGGTGGGCGTGAGATTACATCAAAAGCCCCTGGGTTACAACCCAGGGGCTTTTACCGGAAGAATCGGCGCCTACCGGCGTTTGCGTTTGTTTCGTTTTTCGCGATCCTTCTTGGTCAGACGCTTGGAGCGCTGCTTGACCTTGAATCGCGGAACCCCGCCGGCGCCGGCGATTTGGGAGAACTGCTGCGCCATCTTCATGCGCCCCGCCTGATCTTTGCCCGCCATCTGTTTCATCATGGCGGCAGCCTGTTCAAAGCTCTTGACCAGACCGGAGACGTCCTGTGGGTCGGTGCCGGACCCTCGAGCGATGCGGCGGCGGCGCGAGGCTTCGATCGTGCTGGGGTCTTCCCGCTCCTTGACGGTCATCGAGTGGATAATCGCCTCCATCGACGCCAACTCGTCCCCGTCCATCTGCATCGCTTCCATCTGCTCGCCCATACCGGGCATCATCTTGAGCAGTTCCTTCAGCGGACCCATCTTCTGCATCTGCTTGATCTGGGCCAGGAAGTCCGTCAGGGTGAAGCGGCCCTTGGCCATCTTCTCCTGCATCTTGGCGGCCTGTTCGGCGTCGAACTGCTGCTGGGCCTTTTCGACCAGCGTGACGACGTCGCCCATGCCCAGGATGCGCCCGGCCATCCGGTCGGGGTGGAACTCTTCGAGGCGGTCGAGCTTCTCGCCCACGCCGATGAACTTGATGGGCTTGCCGGTGACGGCCTTGACCGACAGCGCCGCGCCGCCGCGGGCGTCGGAGTCGAACTTGGTCAGAATCACGCCGTCGAGTTCGAGGCGCTCGTTGAACTCCTTGGCGGAGTTGACGGCGTCCTGCCCGGTCATCGCGTCGCAGACGAGATAGATCTGGTGGGGGTTGACGGCCTTGGCGATGTCGGCGGCCTGCTGCATCATCTCTTCGTCGATGTGCAGGCGCCCGGCCGTGTCGACGATCACCACGTCGCGTTCGTTGGCCAAGGCCCAGTCGAGGCTCTTGCGGGCGACCTTGACGGGGTTCTTTTCGCCCTCGATCTTGAAGCACGGCACGCCCACCTGCTCGGCGACGACGGACAACTGGTCCACGGCCGCCGGGCGCTGCAGGTCGCACGCCACCAGCAACGGGTGTTTGCCCTGGGCGAGGATGAACCGCGCGAGCTTGCCGCAGGTGGTGGTTTTGCCCGAGCCCTGCAGGCCGGCCATCATGATGACGGTGGGGGGCGGGCTGACGTAATAGATGCGCGTGTCGACGGGGCCCATCAGGGACACCAACTCGTCGTGGACGATCTTGACCATGAGTTGGCCGGGGTGGAGGCTCTGGAGCACCTCGGTGCCGACGGCCTTGGCCTGAACGCTTTCGCAGAAGTCGGTGGCGACCTTGTAGTGCACGTCGGCTTCCAGCAGCGCGCGGCGGACGTCGCGCATGGCCTCGGAGACGTTGGCCTCGGTAATGCGCCCGCGCCCCGACATCTTGCGGATAACGCCGGTAAGCCGTTCTGTTAGTGACTCAAACATGGTCGGTCAAGCATAGCACATTTGTGGCCGGCGGCACAGAGGCCCGTGGCAGGCAGAAGACAATTTCCGTGGCCGTCTCAGGCAGAAGTCCTATAATATCTTAAGAGGGGCAAAGGACAGTACGATGAAGAATATCCTGGTTTACAGCGTGGCGGGTTCGATCCTGGCACTGATTTTGATTGCTCCCGCCGCGGCGCAAGGCCAGCAGGTTGTCGCCCAGCAGGTGACGGCTCCACAGGTTACCGCCCAGCGGGTCGGAACGTCCCTTTCGCAAGTTACCACAGCGCCGCCGGCGCCGCGTACGTCCACCGTTGGCGTCTACAACGGCGGCGCGACGGCTCTGCCCTCCGCCTCGCTCCAGATCAATACCTTCAATAACGGCTACACGTATACGCCCGGATACGGATACCGGGCCAGGTAACGCCGGCCCGGTGGCGAGGAAGTACGAGCACGATCAGTCGTGCTCGTTATAAGTACCTCCCGATCAGCACACCATACCGCTTGCGCGCCTCGGGCGAGATCCTCGATCGGTCGGACCAGACGGCCATTTCCATCGCAGTGTGCGAGGGCGAGGGGATGTCGGCGATAGTCTTGAAGGACGCGACCGCGGCCTTGATCAGCTCGATGGCGTTGGCGGTGGCCTGCGTCAGGTTGCCGATGATTTCCTTGAGCAACTCGTGCTTGTCCAAGGCCTGCGGGGCCGGGCGCCAGCAGTCGTAGTCGCTGGGCAGGCACACCAGCGCGTAGGCCATTTCCGCTTCGCGGGCGAGCTTGGCTTCGGGCATGGCCGTCATGCCGATCAGGTCGCCGCCCCAGAGCCGGTGCATCTCGCTTTCAGCGCGGGTCGAAAACGCCGGGCCCTCCATGCACACGTAGCAGCCGCCGTCGTGCACGGTGGTCTTGACGGCGGGGGCGCAGCCCAGCAGGTGCTTTCGCAGCACGGGGCAGAAGGGCGCGGCAAACTCCAGGTGCGCGGCCAGATCGTCGTAGAACGTCTGCTCGCGGCGGAAGGTCTTGTCGATGACCTGGTCGGGGATGACCAGGTGCTTGGGGGCGATCTGTTCGCGCAGCGAGCCGACGGCCCCCGAGGCGATCACGTGCGTGCAGCCCAGGGCCTTGAGGGCGTAAATGTTAGCGCGGTAGTTCACGCGCGAGGGATTGATCATGTGCCCGCTGCCGTGGCGGTTGATGATGGCGATATCGACGCCCTGCCACGCCGTCTGCACGATCGCGTCGGAGGGTTTGCCGAAAGGCGTGTCCATCTCGACCGATGTGCCTTTCGTCTGTCCCAGCAAAGCGTCGCCGAGCCCGCTACCGCCGATAATGCCGACTTTCGCCATGGAAGAATCTCCTTAAGGTGCGGACATGATAACGAGCAAAACCTGATGATGGAATTGTTGTTTCGTACGCGTCCTCATCGTCGTCCTCAAGAACCCAGGACGATGAGGGGAAAAACCTGACGACGAGAATCACTCGCCGTCGCGATGGTCGGGGCGGAGGAGTTGTTTGATGAACGTGTCGAGACTGCGCATGGGGATGGTTTTGATTTCCGGACGGTCGATGGTCCCGTCGATGTCGATCTCGCCGGTATCGCCCATCATGCCTTTGAAGAATCCCTCGAGGAACTGCAGGCGCGGCAGGTTGCGGTGCGGGCCCGAGAGGAACCGCAGCTTCAAGGCCCGCGTCTCCATGTTCAGCCTGCCCGAGCCGACGATCGTCATGGCCGGTCCGCTGAGGTAGATCTCGTCGAAGACGAGCTGCTTGCCCTTGAGGCGGTAGACGACGTTGCCATCGGTAAAGGCCGACTCCCCGGGCAGGTTGAGCGTGATGACCCGCAGCAGCCCGAGCATGACGGGCAGTTTAAGGATCTTGGCCTTGCTGATGCGCACGACGCCGGAGGCCTGCGTGGCGGTCTCGTTGTTGAGCTCGCCGGTGACCTGGATATTGCCCGTCAGCAGCCCGGCCACGTCCGGCGCCTCGCGCCCCTGAGGCGTCTCGATGCGCACGAGGTCCTCGAGACGCACATCCTCGACCGAGAGGCTCACGGCGTACTGCGCGGAGTCGGCCAGCTTGATCTCGGCCTGGCCGGCCATCTTCCCGCCATACGCCTCGCCGCAGAAATCCTTGAGCTGCACCAGCGGCGTCGCGGCGTTCTTCATCAGGCGGGCCTGGACGTTGGTGATCTCACGCGACCCCACCAGCAGGCGGTCGACCGACATCTGCGTGTCCAGGCTCAGGCCCTTGGCGCTATACGACGCCGAGCCGCTGAGCCCCCCGCTGAAGTGGCGGTCCTGCAGACCCATCTGGATCAGGGCGTTCTGGAAGCTCATCGCTCCGGCGGCCGACCATTCCGTCAGCTGCTGCGCTGCGGCGGGCGAGGTTTTTCCCGCCGCCGCCGGCGGCGCGGCCATCGTCACATTCAGCTTCGACAGATTCGCGCTGACCGTTCCACCGGGATGGAGTTGCCCGGCCAGTTTGCCCAGCCCCCGCGGCATCGCCGCCAGCACCGACGCCGTCAGATCGATGCCCTGCGCCTGGACCGAAAGGGCCGCCTCGGTCGAGCGGTCGTTGTAAGTGACCGTGCCGTTGACATTGACGCTGCCGTGCCCGCTGCCGCTGCGGGCGGCGACGTTGTTCAGGACGATGCGTCCGGGGGCCGCGACGATCTGCCCGCTGATGTCGCTCAGGGGCGCGGGGAAGTCGCGGCACAGCGCCCGCCCTCCGCGCGGGACGATCGTCAAGGCGTAGTCCGTCGCGCCGGGGTTCATGGGCGTGTTGTACCGCAGCGACAGGCTCATCGCTGCCTGGCCGGCGGGGGAGAAGTAGTCCCAGATCCTGGCCGCCGCCGGCGGCAGGGCGGTGTAGAGGTCCATGTCCAGCGGCAACTGTCCGGTGGCGACCTCCAGCGACGCGCCGGGCTTTTCCGTCAGGTAGACCGTCGCCGGTTTCGCCAGCGTGATGGGGGCCTCGCCGTGGCGGCCCTGGAAATCGGAGATGACCATCGTGTCCGGTCCGATCTCGACGTGCGCCGAAATCTGCGAGATGGCATAGGGGAAGGCCTCGGGCTTGACGGCGGCGTTGGACAGATCGCCGCTGACGCTGTAGTGCAGCGGCTGGCCGCTCTCGCGCCGGGCGCGGATGGCGGCGTCGAACGAGCCCGTCAGGTTCAGGCCGCGTGCCAGCGCGCGGGAGTGGGGGCTCAGGGCGTTGAGCAAGGCCGCATCCAGCGCCATCGGATAGCCTTCGATGGTTCGTGCGGCGACATCGATCTGCGGATCGCTGCCGCCGGCGCCGGTGATGAACCCGCTGATGCGGCACTGCATCTTGCCGCGCCGCCCTCGCAGGTGTTCGATCATGATGTCGCCGCCCTTGGCGTGGATGCTGCCGATGAGGTTGTCCAGGCGGTAGGGGAACCCGCCGTACTCCATCGACACGCGTCCGTCGGCGTTGATGTCCACCTCGATCTGCTCGCCGGGGTCTTCCATCGTCTGGTGCACGCGCACGCGGGTGGCGACCAGGCCCTGCGGGCTGAACAGCCCCCAGAACTCACGCCACGACCGCGGCAGCGCCTCGCGCAGATCGGCATCGCAGGGCACCTCTTCCGACTGGATGGTCACGTCGTACTCGCGCCCCTGCGACAGGAGATTCGCCGTGCCGTTGATGACCGTGCGCCCGCCGTTGCGCTGGCAGGTGATGTTCTTCATGCGCACAGTAGAGTTGTTGAACTCAATGGTCCCGTTGGCCTTCTCGGCCCGGTAGGGAAAGTAAAGGTGCTGGAACGACATGTTCCTGGGCGCCAGCGAGCCGTTGACGGCGATGGATCCGCCAGCCGGACGCTCCATGCGCATCTCCAGGTTCATCGTGCCGATGGGGGCGTACCATTTCTGGATCATCGCCGTCAGATCGGACAGGGCGTTGTCGCCGGGCAGATCTCGCGGCACCTGGATGTCCTGGGCCTCGATGTTCACGTGAAAGGGGCTGTTGAGTTCAAAACCGCCGTAGCGCCCGGAGAGTCTGAACCGCCCGTCGCCGGCCTCGCGAATCTGGCCGGTGACGTCCTGGAAGCTCAGGCCTTTGGCGTCGAACTTGAGCACGCCGCGAACGTTTCGCAGCGTCAGCAGGGGTGGGGTGGGCTTTCGCGACGCCGGCGCCGTGGACGCCTGGGCAGGGGCGCTGGGAATCTGCAGCGACGCGCCCAGCAGCTCGATCTCGAGGTCTTCCTCATCCGGCCGCCCGGAACTGGATCGCACCTGCAGCCGCCCCTCCACCGCGAACTGCTCGCGCAGTTCCTGGTACTTCTTGGGCAGGGCGTCGACGAGCGAGGGGATCCACGCCCCCGAGCCCGGCAGCGGACGAAAGGCGCCGTTGGAGACATCCACGGCGATGGAAAGAACCCCGCCGTGGGCGGCCTCATACGCCTGGTCTAACTCGGTCAGGATCGGCGCCAACTCGCTGCGTCCGCGCGAGAGAAGGTCCGTCTCGCGGCCGCGCTGATCGTGCGGCAGGGCGAGAAAGGCCGCCGTCTGCCGGGGCGTCAATCCGCCCTGGTGCAGGCGGTTGAGGACCTGCTCGACGGCGTCGCGGTGCGGCTCGATAGTGACGGTCAATTGGCTGTTGTTCCGGGGCTCGATGGCGATGTTCCAGCGCGTCTGCTTCATGGTCACGCGGCTGTTGCCGGTGACTTCCATGACGCGCAGGTGGCAGTCGCTGATGTAGATCCTTGGGAAATCCTCGCCCAGGACCGTCGGGGTCGACGCGTCGGTCTGGCCGGTCTCGGGACCGAGGCGTTGAAAGTTGTACGCCGCACGGGGCGCCTTGACGTCGCTGTAGTGCTCGATGACGATGTCCGGCGGCTCGACGAAGCGGATCTCGCTGGGGCTGACGCGCCCCTGGAACAGCAGCGGCCACGGGCGGTGCTGGAGCACGACGCTGGCCGCCGCCAGCAGCGGCTGCGACGATTCGTTGCCGGCCGGATCGCGCGTGAAGATCCGCACGCCGTTGAGCTCGATGGGACCGAAGAGGTTGAACTCGGCCGAGTCGATGGTGACGTGCGCGCCGGTGATTTTGCGAAGGTAGGCGGCGGCCTGCTTGCAGACGCGGTCGTTGTTGGTGACGCGCCAGTAGCCGTAGATCATGGCGATCATCGCCAGCCAGATCAGCAGCCCTGCCCCTTGGCGGCGCAGCGAGACATAGCGCCACAACCTCTTGCGGCGCGGCAGATGCTTGCGGATTGTGTGGACCCATCGCATGGATAAGAGAACGGCCGCCAGTATAGCAGACCGCCCCGCGCGATTGGGGATTTTTGACCCGTCTGACAGCGAGTGATCGTGGCGGTATCGGGGACCGCCGCCCGCTGGCTCTCGGGGCGGCCCGGGCTTTTCCTTTCTGCCGCCGCGTATTACCATGGGCGCGGATGACAGGAAGAACCGGATGACTCTGACGGACTATCTCGCGATCGACGGCGCCCAACTGCGGCGGTTTGAGGACATGTATGCGCGGTATCGGCGGCTGTACGAAGACCCGGACGGCTGCCGGCCGATGATCATCGTCAACACGCCGCTGCCGCCCACGCCCTCGTGGCAGCAGCGCCTGGCCGATCCGCTGATCATGCTGCAATCGGAGCTGGACGCGATCCGCCCGCACCTGAACGTCGGCGACGACCGCGTGCCTACCGTGCGCGTGCAGTTCGGAACCGCCCAGGTGGCGGCCGCCTTCGGCTGTCGAATGCACATCAACGAAGACAGTCCGCCTGCGGCCGGCAGCAGTGTGCTGGCCCGCGCGGAGGATGTGTACGGTCTGGAGATTCCACCTCTCGACGCCGGATGGTATGGCAAGCTGGCGCAGTGGACGGACGTCTGGAAAGCCAATCTCCCGCCGGGCGTGCACATTCAGCACCCCGACATCCAGAGCGCGTTCAACTCGGCCCATCTGATCCGCGGCAACGACATCCTGACGGACTTCTTCGACCACCCAGCCGAACTCGACCTGCTACTGGACAAGGTGACCGATTTCATGCTGGCCGTCACGCGGCACGTCAAGGCCGCCATCAGCGACGACCGGCAGTGGTTCTTCGACTGGGGCTCGATGTGGAAAGGCGCCGCGCGTATCAGCAACTGTACGATGCAGTTGATCTCGCCGGAGCTGTACCGCCGCCACGTCCTGCCGCGCGACGTGCGATTCCTCCAGACCATCGGCGGCGGCCGCATGCACTATTGCGGGATCACCGGCGCGGTCATCGATGACTTTCTGAAGATTCCCGCGCTGACGGGGCTGGACATCGACGTCGGGCGGCACGATTTCTTCGAGCTCTGCGACCGCACGCCGGCGCGCGTGGTCCTGGTGGCTTCGTTCGACGGCAGCAGCCCCCAGGTCGCCCGCCTGCTCCGGGGCGAGTGGCCCCGGAAACGGAACATCATCATGTCCACGTCGGCGCCGTCCCTGGAAGAGGGCCGGCAGCTGCTGGAGTCGCTTCAAAAATCGATTCCGTATTCCTTATGACGCTTCGCCATGACAGTCTTCGCTCGCCACAGGCGGCGAACGAAGACTGGGGCTTGTGCTGCTGGCTACTGAACGGTCTCTACCGGAAATGGCGTTTGGCAGAGGCGCGCTGAACCTGTCTTGAGGTATCGCTCAACAATAGCTTGGGACATCACTCTCCCACGCGAGCGACTACTGCGGGCAAGTCCGGTATCGCTCGAAAGCCTGGCAGAGCGCCTCGATGTTCTCAAGTGGAACATCCCCGTCGCACTCGGCGCGGAACCACAGGCCGCCTTGCGGGACAGCGATCTTCCGTGCAATTTCGGCCACGCACTCATCGATCTGCGCCGGTTGAGCGGAGGCGAGGAACTGTCCGTCAATGCTCGGACTCAAGCACAGCCGGCCCCGGCATTCTTCAGCCAGCTGGTCGAGGCCATTGGGACCGATCTGGACGCTGAGGACGTCAGCCCCGCATTCCGCCAGGTCGCGGATAATCGGAACTATGTGGCCGTCAGTTTGCATCAAAACAGCCGCACCCGCCTCGCGGCAGGCGCCAAACAGCTTGGCATAGCAGGGCTTGAGATGCTTCCGCCACGTCTGCGGCGAGATAGGGAGAGCCCGCTGCGTACCGAGATCGTCCGCTATCTCCACGATTTTGGGCTTGTCGCGCAGAATCTCCCGCAATTCTGAGAGGTTGTATTCGAGAACGGTGTCGATAAGCCGATTCAGTTCCGGCGGCTCCTCGAAGAAGTCTATCATTGCCTCCTCATAGCCGCGCAGATACGTCAGGCGCAGGAACATGCAACCGTGCGGCAATCCATCCCCGGGCTGCGGGGGCTTCAGGTTCTGCACCATCTCGCGATCGGGAAACGGATGCTTGCTTACGTATGCGGCCTCCCCGCCCGGCGCCCGGCTCCAGACGCAACCCCAGACATCAACGTATTCGCCAGCCTTGCCATCGGGCCCCGTCAAGGGCTCAACGGCATCAAAGTCCCTGCTGCCGCGCTTGTGAGGACCAAAGATAACGGGGTGGCGCATAACCAGGTCTTCGAGCTTTTCGCGATGGCGGCTCCAGAGCGCCGGGGCCAGCCCCATGACGATTGGAATATTCTGGGGACGTTCGAACCGCATCGCCTTTTCCCGGTCCAATTCGCTGTCGCCGTGCGCCGTTGGAATCGTTGAAAGCTCCGCTTCCCGATACCGCACGCACGGAGTCCAGGAGCGCAACGGCCGGCGGCACCCTCGGCATGTCTTCTGTCCCTGCCGCTGTTTACAGTAGGTGTCGACGACATACTCGAAGACACGGGCATTGCGGATGGCAAAGGCGATTTCTTCCGCGATGGAAACAAGCAGGGCGCATTCCTGCTCCGTGAACCTATCCCCGTTGGCCTTGTTCAAGACTTCGAGAACCCCAACTCGTTCTTCACCGGCAGTCAACGGAATGGCTATCAAGTTGCGGGTATGGAAGCCCGACTCCGAGTCGATCTTGCCGTAGAATCGCGGGTCGGTGGTCACGTCGTTTACAATTTCGGACTGCTGCGTGCGCAAGACGTGGCCCGCCACCCCCTTGTCGGCCGGCAATCCCATCTGCGTCAGGAGTCCCTTCGCCGGCCCCTCAGTTACATAGAAACTGAAATTGCTGTGGTCGTGGTCCAGAAGCATCACGGAAGCAGCCTCAGCTGAGACCACCTCCATGCAGGAGTACAACGCCTTCTCGACCAATTCGCTCAATCCCATCGATTGAGCAAGCAGCGAACTGACGTTCAGATAAGCATTGAGATAGCGGATTTCGCGATCCCGGTCGTATTGCGCCAACTGGAACTCGGTTGCACTGCCAACAAGACGCGCCAGATCGCCTGCCCATGAAGGAATACCGGCAGCGCTCTCTCCTGGATGCGCATAACCTAGAATGCCCAGGCAGCGGCCGCAAGACACCATCGGGAGGATCACAGCACTGAACCTGCAATCATCGCCGCTGGGACCAGAAACATTCGATGATGACAGCGGCAGAACTGCACAGTGCGGCTCGGCGCGATCGCCCGCCTTTTGGCACTCATCGCGGCAGAACTCCTCCAAATGGGAACCTGCGGCACCATCCAAACCGTGCACGAAGAAGTAAGGCCCCGCCGTACGAGGGCCGGCAGCAACATAGAAGAACGCGCCAGATGCTTCAGCCATCTTGACGATGTCAGGCAGAATCCGCCCGCAGAACTTGTCTATCGCCTCGGATTTGTAGGCGGACTCTGCGATCTTAAGCAGGATCCCAATAGCATCGTCCAGTTCCATCGATATCTTCCTCACCCACGACAGGGCTTGCTAATGCAGAGGCCGGCGTTCGCAAATCATTGGGCCCTCAAGGATTCGAACCTTGGACCAAGGGATTATGAGTCCCCTGCTCTAACCGCTGAGCTAAGGGCCCGCGAAGGGGCATGACCGAAGTCTATCGGCGGGGGGAGCGGGGGTCAAGGCGACAGGGAACGGCACGCAGTCGCCGAGTTGGCCAGGGACAGTCGGGGACGTGGCGGCGGGACAACGGCCGCCATGGCGCCCGACCGGCCATCGTGCGGCGGTGCACGGGTGCGGTGCCCTGCAAAAAAATCTCTCTATTGAGTGAAATACCTTAATGCGTGAGAAGGACAAGTCCGAATACCTTGTGGCGTGCTTCTTACACATGGACGGTTCGCCGGGACTCTGCGGCCGGAGCAGATGACCTTTCCGACCCAGTTGACCCCCGTGGCTACGACATGGACGTTCGCACCGGTCAGCGCCCGTAATTTTCCGAGGGCCAATTATGTACCGGCAAAAGAGTCCATCCTCCGTCCCCTCCCGCCTGCGAGGCAAACGAGTCCTGGTCGTTGACGATTGGCCGGAAGTCACCTCGCTGATCTCCGAGATTCTCAGCCAGTCCGGGGCGCAGGTCGAGGCCGTCACTGACGGCTACCAGGCCATCCAGCTACTTTCCGCCCAGCCCTACGATCTGCTCATCCTGGACCTGGGCATGCCTCATCCCGATGGATGGGAGATTCTCGACTTCATGCGACAAGACGCCCCCGAGGCGCTCGATCATACGATCGTCCTGACAGGCCGGCGCTACGACCCCCAAACCCGCCAGCGCCTGGCCGCCGAGGAGCTCGCGGTGCTATACAAGCCGTTTTCCCTGGAGGCGCTGCTGGACCTGGCCGTGCGCGCGTTAGGGCGGCGACCGGCGGCTTGAGAACCCCGGCGGCGCCCCTTACCGGAGACCATCACCATGCTGGACGAATCGCAGCAACTGCCGAGCAGCGCCGCCAAGGCCAATGACGCGACCCTGCAGCGGCAATTCCTCCAGATGCAGAAGATCGAGGCCATGGGCCTGCTGGTGGGCAATGTCGCCCATGATTTTCGAAACCAGCTCTCGCTGGTCAGCGGCTACGGGCAGATGCTCATGCGCCGCCGCGGGCGCGACAAGGAAGACCGGCGCCTGATCGAGCAGGTGCTCCAGGCCGCCGACCGCGCGAACGATCTGTGCCAGCGCCTGCTCAAGGCCAGCCGCCGCGAGATTGCCCAAGTGGCGCTGGTGAACGTGGGGGAGTCTCTGACGGAGATGGCCGACGCGCTGGACCGGATGCTGGGCAAGTACGTGTCGTTGTCGCTGCGGCTTTCGCCGGCCCCGGCGTGGGTCAAGACCGATCCGGCGCAGCTCCAGCAGGCGATCCTCAATCTGCTGATGAATGCGCGCGACGCGGTGGCGTCGTCGGGCAACGTTGGAATCACCGTGCAGCACGTGCTGGTGGACCGCCAGGAAGCGCAGCGGCACGCCCCGGCCCAGCCGGGACGGTTCGTCATGCTGACGGTCAAGGACGACGGCGTCGGAATGGACAAGCAGACGCTGGGGCAGCTCTTTCAGCCATTCTTCACGACCAAGCCGCCCGGCCAGGGAACGGGCCTTGGGTTGACGATGGTCTGCAGATTCGTTCGCCAGAGCGGGGGCTTTATCACCGTCGAGAGCCGCCCCGGAAAGGGCTGCGCCATGAGCATGCTTCTACCGGCCATCCCCGTGCGCGCGATGCACTCGCGAGCAGCAGCAGTAGCCGGTAGCCGGTAGCCCGTGACAACAGGCGGAACCTGATGCTTTTGCCGGCTACGGGCTACTGTTCTTGCGGGCTAGCGGTTACTATCCTCGGCATGCGCCACCGCGAGTTGGCAATCTGCCTGCGTGCTTACGACTACAGCGAGACCTCGCAGGTCCTGCATTTCCTCACGCGCTCGGGCGGGGCCGTGCGGGCGCTGGGCAAGGGCACCAAGCGGCCCAAGAGCAAGTCCGGCGGGCTCGTTGACATGTTCAGCGAGGGCGAACTGATCTACTCCACCGGCCGCGGGGAAAGCCTCGCCACGCTGATCGAGTACACCGAAAGCGACTCGCATTCGGCCCTGCGCAAGGATCTGCGGCGGCTCAACGCGGGGCTGTACATGATCGAGATCGTCGCGGCCACGGTCAGCGAGGCAGACGTGCACGTGGAGGTCTTCGACCTTCTGCACAACGCCCTGGCGCGCCTCGGCCAGGCCGACGCGCCGGTGCAGGCCGTGCTGGCGTTCTTTCAATGGCGATTGCTCGGCCACCTGGGCCTGCTGGGCGATCTGCGGCTCTGCCAGGGCTGCCAGACCCCGCTGATCGCCGCAGCGCCAGCGCCCAAAGGTCGGCAGGAAGTCTTCTTCAGCTCCACGATGGGCGGGCTCATCTGCACCCGCTGCCGAATGACGGCCAAGGAAGCCATTGCGGTAGACGCACCCGCCCTGGCCGGCATCGCCGCCCTGACCGCCAGCCGCAGCACCAAACGCCCTGCCCTGGAAGAACCCCAAGCCCGAAAAGTCAATCGCCTCCTGTGCTACCACATCGCCCAGCAGATCAATCATTGGCCCAAAATGGCAAGGCATGTGGTGGGAAGAGTAGCCGGTAGCCAGTAGCCGGTACCCGGAGGGAATCCTCGACTACTGGCTACTGGCTACTGCTCCCACTGCCGTGTATAATTGACCCCCTGTCTGTGGGGGGCTTTTATGGCCAAACCTATGGCAACTCCGAAAAACATTCTGACTCTCGCGACGCTTGGCGCGTTGTTGCTCTGCGCACGCTGCGCGTGGGCAGACGAGGCCGGCAATGGCCCGGCCAGCCAGCCTGCTGCCGGCGGGGGCGCGGCTACCGGTGCTGCGCCGGGCACGGGCGAGTTTGAGTGGAAGGGCGGCAAGTGGGTCCGCAAGGCCGCGGCGCCGGCGGGGTCGCTCTCGGCTGGGATCACCGAAATTCGCGACTTGCTGACCAAGAAGAGCTGGGGCACGGCCCTTTCCAAGGCCGAGAAGTTCGTCAAGAGCAACCCCCTCGACGACGACTGCGAAGAGGCGATGTTCCTGGCCGGCGAGGCCGAGGTCGGGCGCGAGCACTATTTTCAGGGCTTCGAGTGGTACGAAAAGCAACTCGCCAAGTTCCCCGGCGGCAAATTCTTCCAGCGGGCACTCGACCGCGAGTACGCCGTGGCCGAGGCTTTCCTGGCCGGCAAGAAGCGCCTGGCCTTCGGCATGTTCTGGCTGCCGGCCAAGGACGACGGGCTAGAGATCCTCTCCAAGATCGTCAAGCACTCCCCCGGCAGCGACCTGGCCCGCAAGTCCGTCATGCGCATCGGCGACTATCACTACCGAGCCGGGGAGTGGACCGAGGCCGTCGACGCCTACGACAGCTATATCGATCTGTTCAAGAACGACCCGGACGTCGAGTACGCCATGCTCCAGGGGGCCCGCGCGACGCACTCGCAGTACGGCGGCATCGAGTTCGACGAAACGCCCCTGCTCGAGGCCCACCAGCGGTACAAGACCTTCACGGAGCGTTACCCCAAGGCCGCCAAGCGCGAAGGCGTGGCCGATACGCTCAGGCAGATCGCCGAGCTGCGAGCCCAGAAACTTTACGACAGCGCCGAATTCTACAAACGCACCAGCCGGCTGGACGCGGCGGCGTACTATTACGGTCAGGTCATCTCCCGCTTTCCCGACACGAACTGGGCCGGCCAGGCCCGCCAGTCGTTGGGGCTGCTGGGCGGGGTGGTGCCTGCGGCGCCCAGCGATGCTTCTACGGCAACAGTGGTGGTAACTCCCACCGAAGGACGCTATCATAAGCGGTTTGTGCCGCCCCCTCCGCCGTCGGAGGAGGGGATGCTGCCCAAGGCGTCTGGCGATAACCCGACCGGAAAACCAAAATGAAGACCGCTTACCTTCTCCTGGCGATACCATTGGCCGCACTGGTCGCGGCCGGATGCACCGGCACCGGCTATACGATGGAAGACCAGTACCGCCCGGGAATCAAGACCGTGGCCGTGCCGGTGTGGTCTCGCGGCAAGGACGTCTACCGCCGCGAGGTCGAGTTCCGCATGACCGAGGCCGTCATCAAGCAGATCGAGCTGGAGACGCCGTATAAGGTGGTCAACAAACTGCGGGCCGATACGCAACTGACCGGTCGCATCGACGCCATCAGCCAGCAGGTGCTCAGCTACGACTCCAAGACCGGCGCCGCACGGGAAATTGAATTGGTCATCACCATGTCCTTCGTCTGGACCGACCTGCGCAGCGGCAAGGAACTGGCCAGGAACAACGCCCTGTCCGTCTCGGGAACCTACATCCCGCTCTCGCCATACACGGAAGATTTCTATCAGGGGAGCGAAACTGTCCTCAACAAGGCCGCGCGCATGGTCGTAGAACACATGGCGGAGCCGTGGTGAGAGATACAATACTGATATGAATAATCAATCCCCGAACAAACCCCCACGGCTGGGCGGCCCCATGCCGCCGCGCCTGACCCGTTCCCTGTTGGGCTGGGTAGTGGCCATCGCCTTGGCGCTGGCGCTGCTGGCGTTTGCCAGGATGCCCGGGTCCAAGACGATCACGCCCGACGCCTTCTGGACGTACGCCCGCAACGGAAACCTCACGGGCAAGATCATCGTCCGCGAGAAGGAAATCCTGGGCGAGCTCAAACCCAACACCCCAGGGCTCACCGCGACGGAACCGTCCCGCTTCACGGTGCATTACGCCTTCGCTGCCGAGGATAATTTCGACAAGCGTCTCCAGGAGGCCCTCAAGGCCGGCCAGGCCCGCGGCGGTACGATCGACTACGAATACGAGTTCACCGGCTGGTGGGAAGGCGTGCTGCCCTCGCTGATGCTGATGCTGGTGCTGTTCTTCCTGATCTGGTTCTTCGTGTTCCGGCGGATGGGCGCCGCCGGCGGCGGGGCGGGCTTCCTGGGCAACTTCGGGCGCTCGCGCCACAAGGTCACCACCAAGGAGCAGTCCAGCGTGACCTTCGACAACGTCGCGGGAATCGACGAGGCCAAGGAAGAAGTCGGCGAGATCATCGAGTTCCTCAAGAACCCCAAGAAGTTCCACCGCCTCGGCGGCCGCATCCCGCGCGGCGTGCTGCTGGTGGGCGAGCCCGGATGCGGAAAGACCCTGCTGGCCAAGGCCATCGCCGGCGAGGCCAACGTGCCCTTCTTCAGCATCTCCGGCAGCGACTTCGTCGAGATGTTCGTTGGCGTCGGCGCCAGCCGCGTGCGCGACCTGTTCAAGCAGGCCAAGGACAACTCCCCCTGCATCATCTTCCTCGACGAGATCGACGCCGTCGGACGCCGCCGCGGCCACGGGTTCGTCAGCGGCGGGCACGACGAACGCGAGCAGACCCTCAACGCCATCCTGGTGGAGATGGACGGATTCGACACCTCCGACCAGGTCATCGTGATCGCCGCGACCAACCGGATGGACGTGCTGGACCCGGCCCTGACGCGCCCGGGGCGTTTCGACCGCCAGATCATCGTGCCGCTGCCGGACGTCGGCGGGCGGTTGGCCATCCTGAAAATCTACGCCGCCAAGGTGCGCTGCGCCGACGATGTCGACCTGCAGCGCATGGCCCGCGGCACGCCGATGTTCAGCGGCGCCGACCTCGAGGCCCTGGTCAACGAGGCGGCCATCGCCGCCACCATGGCCAACAAGGACTATGTCGAGCAGGCCGACTTCGAAGAGGCCCGCGACAAGGTGCGATGGGGCCGAGCGCGAAAGAGCCGCGTCATCGACGAAAAGGACAAACGCGTCACCGCCTATCACGAGGCCGGGCACGCCCTGACCCAACTGCTGACGCCCGACGCCGACCCGCTGCACAAGGTCTCGATCATCCCCCGGGCCAACATGGGCGGGGCCACCTTCTCGCTGCCCGAGAAAGATCGCTACCTCTTCAGCCTGAAGTACTGCAAGGCCCAATTGTGCGTGCTTTTCGGCGGGCGCGTCGCCGAGGAAATCTTCTGCGGCGACATCACCAGCGGCGCCCAGAGCGATATCGCCCAGGCCACCATGCTCGCGCGCAGGATGGTGCTCGACTGGGGCATGAGCCCGCGACTCGGGGCCGTCAACTATGCCAACGATCCCGACCAGTTCAACGGCATGCTGCCGCCGGGATCGAAGTATTCCGAGAAGACCGCCGAAACCGTCGACGCCGAAGTGCGCCTGCTGATCGACGAGGCCGGCGCGACCACCCGCAAGATCATCCAGGAAAACAGCCATCGCCTCGATGAGATCGCCAAGGCCCTGATCAAGTACGAAACGCTCTCCGCCGAGGAGGTCAAGCAGATCGTCGATGGACGCGCGCTGGATAAACCCACCGTCGACGACTTGCTGCTGCTTGAGAAAAACAACACCGGCGGATCGCCCGCGGAGGGGACAGTCAAGCTGCGCGGCCGCGTGCTGCCCGATCCAGGTTAGAGCCAGTCGAAAAGGGCACGTTGCCCTGATAGGACATGATCGAAGATAAGGAGATTCATCATGGAGCCTGTAGCGCCTTTCTATGCCGCCGGATACCACTTGGGGCTTTTCGGGATCGTCTTGACCATCTTCTATCTGTACCTGGCAGTCAGGAGCGAAAGGGTCAAGCGCCCAATCTTGTTCTGGCTCGGAGCCGTCGCTCTGGCGGCCGCCATGATTCTTGGCGCTTTCCTGGTCATTCAGAGTCATGCGGTCTGGGTCGTCTTCTCGATTCTCATGCTGGTCCTGCTTGTGATCTCGTTCCTGATGGGCATGGCCGCTGCATTCGGCGGAAACCTGCCAGTGCAGTTGGGCAGCGTCGACAGGGCAACCACGCCCGGAGACGCCCCCACAAACATTTAGATCCACGAATCGGCGAAGAACCCGTTAACGATGCATGCGAACCGGGCTATGATGCTCGCATGAACGTATCGCTGCAGGACATCCTGAGCTCCCATCGCACCGGCCGGACCGCTGTGATGGGAGTTCTCAATATCACGCCCGACAGTTTCTCCGACGGCGGAAAGTTCTTCGACGCCCCCTCCGCTACCGCCCGTGCCGCCGCCATGGCGGCCGACGGGGCCGACATCATCGACATCGGCGCCGAGTCCACGCGCTCCGGTTCGGACCGCATCAGCGCTTCTGATCAAATTGACCGCCTGGCATCGGCAGTCGCCGCCGGCGCGGGCGCCGGCGCTGTGGTCAGCATCGACACAACCAGTTCCATTGTGGCCGCCTACGCCCTCGATCAGGGTGCAAGCATCATCAACGACATCTCGGCCGGGCGCGACGATCCGGATATTTTCGCCCTGGCCGCCCAGCGCCGCTGCGGCCTGGTGCTGATGCACATGCTCGGCGATCCGGCCACCATGCAGCGCGACCCGCGCTACGACGACGTGGTAGCCGAGGTGCGCGATTTTCTGGCCTCGCGCATTGCCGCTGCCGTCGCGGCCGGGGTCGCGCCCGAGCAGATCATCGTCGACCCGGGCATCGGCTTTGGTAAGCGCCTCGATCACAACCTGGCGCTGCTGCGGGGGCTGGGGTCGCTGCGCGAATTGGGCCGTCCGATCCTGGTCGGCGCGTCGAGAAAACGCTTCATCGGCGAGATCAGCGGCGTAAAGGACGCCTCCGCGCGCCAGGCCGGAAGCGTGGCCGCCGCCCTCTACGCCGCCGGCGGCGGGGCCACCATCCTTCGCGTTCATGACGTCGCTGCCACCTGCCAGGCGCTGGCGGTGTGGCGGAGTCTGGCGAACCCGCCCAAATCCCCAGCGTAAGAGGTCTAGAGAACGGGCCTTGGAAAACTTCAGCAATCGCCGCTCTTTCGTCGATACAGTAATGTCAGCCCCGTTTTGTTCGGGAGGCGATACCGTGCGCACAGCCGACAAAAAGACGCCGCCGTGGAAGATCTGATTCACGCCATTACGACCTACCTGCACCGCGTCGCCAGCTACAACCGCGGCGTGGTGCTGATCGAGCTGCTGCTGATCGGGGCAGTGGTCTGGTGGGTCATGCGCTTTCTGCGGGGCACGCGCGGGGCGAGGCTGATCAAGGGCGTCGCGATCCTGCTGGTGACCGGATACGTGGTGGTCCTGGCTTTGCCCGAGAGCCTGGAGTGGGAACGCATCCGCTTCCTCTACGGCGGGTTCCTCCTGTTCGTCTTCGGCGCGGTGCTGGTGGCGTTTCAACCGGAGCTGCGACGCGCCCTCATTCAGATCGGGCAGGCCCAGTTCTTCCGCGGTCCGTCCGGTCAGGCCGAAGTCATCATCGAGAGCCTCCTCGAAGCCGCGGCCTTTCTCGCCAGGAACAAGATCGGCGCCGTTGTGGCGATCGAACGTTCCGTCGGGCTGACGACCATGATCCGGAGCGGCACGGTGGTCGACGCCGAGATCTCCGCCCAGTTGCTCAACACCATCTTCTATCCCGGCAGCCCCCTCCATGACATGGGCGTGATCGTGAGCCAGGGGCGCATCGCGGCCGCCGGCGTCCAGTTCCCCCTCGCCGAGAGCGAAGAAGTCGATCCGTCGCTGGGCAGCCGCCACCGCGCGGCGCTGGGCCTGGCCAAGGAATCCGACGCCGTCGTGCTGGTCATCAGCGAAGAGACCGGCCGCATCTCGCTGGCGTGCGACGGGCAGTTGTACATCGGTCTTGAAATGGAAAACCTCCGGGCCATGCTCACGAGCTTCTTGAATCCCACGGCCAAGCTTCGCCGCCACGCTGCCCCCAAGGGGGAACCGTCATGAGCAGGCGAGTGAGCGGCAACGAGTCGCGCGCCCTGTCGCGGCACTGGTGGTTCGACCGCGGACGCAACGCGCTTTGGGTCCTCCTGGTGTCGGTGCTGGTGTGGATCTATGCCGACCTGCAGCACACGGAAAGCCACGAGTTCACGGCCGTCATCGTGCTGTACTCGAGCGACCCCGACCTCACCATCACCTCCCCCACGCGGCAGAAAGTCACCTTCAAGATCATGGGCAGTCGCCGCAATATCGAGATCTATCGCGAGCGGTTCAGCACCGACGACCTGACGCGGTTCGACGTCTCGAAGGCGCCCGCGGGCACGACCAGCATCCCAGCGCTGCCGATCGTGCAGCAGGTGCCGCAATTCGCCGAGATGGGCCTGTCCGTGCAGTGGGTTTCGCCCGATACCATCCCGGTTACGATCGAAACGCTGGCCAGCCACGAGGTGCCCGTCGAATTCGTGGCCTCCGGGCGCGAGCTGGACGGCAAGGCCGCCATCGAGCCCAATCGCGTGACGGTGCGCTGCACGCGGTCGACGTGGGAGCGAATCCTCAGCAAGACCAACACCAAGCCCACGATCAAGACCTTGCCTCAGGATCTGCGCTCATACATGCCGGGCCAGCCCCTTAACCTGGACGTCAAGATCGAATCGCAGATCGCCGACGAGCCGGTGACCCTCAGCGACGCCGGCGCCTCGGTTAAGGTCAAAGCCACCATCGGACAATACACCGACGCCAAGGAACTCTCCGTCAGCGTCGCCCTGCTCTGCCCGGTCACTTGGGCCGAGGACGGCACGTGGGAAAAATTCGCCCTCGTCCGCAAAGACCCCATCGAATGGAGACCCAAGATCAAGGTCACCGGCTCCA
The DNA here is from genome assembly GCA_039683615.1 of Phycisphaerae bacterium. Lineage (GTDB taxonomy): Bacteria > Planctomycetota > Phycisphaerae > SM23-33 > SM23-33 > JAJFUU01. The sequence continues at coordinate 166,279 of JBDKRA010000045.1, read as the reverse complement.
AGACCGACATTGCCAAAGTGTCAGAATCGATGATCGAGGCCTACGTGGTGCTCGATGACCGGCACAAAAAGGACATCAAGAGCTGGGAAACCGAAGACGTGCGGATCCGATTCCTGGGCGATCTGCAGTTGAACGTCGTCGGACCAGCTCCTAAAGTGCAGTTCAAGATGCGCCAGCGGACCGAAGAGCCAACCGAACAACCCTGACGCGAGATAATCGTGGCATGGGCGTCTCGCCCATGCTCCCTGACCTGAACCACGGGCGAGACGCCCGTGGAACGCATGGCCGAGACGGCCATGCCACAAAACGGCAACCATGAACGCAACCCAGTACATCCAGGACCTGGGCAGACAGGCCCGCAAGGCCGCCGCCGCACTCGCCGCCGCCAAAGGCAGCCAGCGCGACCAGGCCCTGATGGCCTGCGCCGCCGCCCTTCGCGCCGCTCGTGCGACGCTGCTTGATGCCAATGCCCGCGACATCGCCCGCAAGGATGAACTGGCGTTGTCCGACGCCATGGTCGACCGCTTGAGGCTGACCGACGCTCGCGTCGAAGCGATGGCTGCGGCCATCGAGCAGATCGCCCGCCAGAGCGACCCCGTCGGCAAGACCATCGAGGCGTACAATCGGCCCAACGGCCTGCGCGTCGAGAAGCGCCGCGTGCCCATCGGGGTCATCGGCATCATTTTCGAGTCGCGCCCCAATGTCACCGCCGACGCCGCGGCCCTGTGCCTCAAGAGCGGCAACGCCTGCATCCTGCGCGGCGGCAAGGAGGCGATGCACTCCAACCTCGCCATCGCCGCGGCCATGCGCGAGGGCCTGGCCTCCGCGGGCCTGCCCCCTGCCGCTATCGCCATGATCGACAAGGCCGACCACGAGATTGTCACCGCGATGGCCAAAGCGCAGGGCCTGATCGACCTGATCATCCCCCGCGGCGGCGAGAGACTCATCCGCGCCGTCGTCGAGGCCGCCACCATCCCCGTCATCAAGCACTTCACCGGCAACTGCCACGTGTACGTGCACTCGGCCGCCGACGAGGCCGCCGCCGAAAAGATCGTCCTCAACGCCAAGTGCCAGCGCCCCGGCGTGTGCAATGCTGTGGAAACGCTGCTGGTAGACGCGGCCGTCGCCCCGAAATTCCTGCCGCGCATGGCCGAACTCTTAATCGCCCAAGGCGTCGAACTGCGTGGGTGCGACCGCAGCCGCAAGCTCGTGCCGGGCATGAAGCCCGCCACCCAAGACGACTGGCGGGCGGAATACCTCGACCTGATCCTGGCCGTGAAGATCGTCAACGGCCTGGCCGAGGCCATCGACCACATCAACACCTACGGCAGCGCGCACACCGACGCGATCGTCACGGCCGACATCGCGGCCGCGGAGACCTTCACCGCGCTGGTCGATTCGGCCAGCGTGATGGTCAACGCCTCGACGCGATTCAGCGACGGCGGCGAGTACGGCCTGGGCGCCGAGGTGGGCATCAGCACCGACAAACTCCACGCCCGCGGCCCCATGGGCGCCGAAGACCTGACGACCTACAAATGGATCGTGACCGGCCAAGGCCACATCCGCCAGTAGCACGAGCGCCAAAGAAACTTGCCACAGAGGCACAGAGAGCACTGAGCGAAGAAACAAGACCGGAAAGTGAAGATAATCTACAAATGACGAATCTTGTTTCTGCCCCTCAGCTTTTCTCGTTGTCTCAGTGGTAGGTCTTTATTCGTGACATTCGTGTTCTCCCCGAACAAGATTGGACGCATGAGCGACACACGTCCGAACATCCTGCTGATCATGCCCGACCAGATGCGGGCGGATTGTCTTTCGCTGGCGAGGCACCCGGCCGTGCTGACGCCTAACATCGACTGGATCGGCGGGCAGGGCACGTTCTTTCGCCGCGCGTACTCGACCTGCCCCTCGTGCATCCCCGCGCGGCGAAGTCTGCTGACGGGCAAGTTTCCTGCGACGCATGGGATGGTTGGTTTTGTCGGCGGCAACGAGACCACCGGACCGGTGCTGCCGCAACTGCTGGCCGATGCGGGATACCGCACCGCCCTCATCGGGCGCAACATGCACCAGCACCCGAGCGAGAAGGACTACGGCTACCAGTCCCGCACGCACGGCTCGTCTTATGTAGATGACGACGACCTTGCCATCGCCATCGAGCAAGGCGCCCCCGGCGCCGGCGGCCTGGCGGCGGCCGGTATGAGCTACAACGGCTGGACCGCGCGGCCGTTCCATCTCGACGAGCGCCTGCACCCGACCACGTGGGTTGCCCGCAAGACGCGCGACTATCTGGCCGCCTATGATGGCGACAGCCCGCTCTTTCTGACCAGCTCGTTCTACGCGCCGCATCCGCCGCTGATCCCGCCGGCGTTCTACATGGAACGCTATCTGCGCATGCCGCTGCCGCCGGCGGCCATCGGCGACTGGGCCAGCCCGCCGCCCAACGACGGCCTGGGCGCGGGCATCGACTCGCACTACGTCAACCTCGCCGGCGAGGCGCTGCGCAGCGCCCAGGCGGGGTACTTCGGCCTGATCAACCACATCGACGACCAGATCTACTGGCTCATGCAGGACTTCATGGGCAAGAGCCACGCCGCGGCGCGGCCTTGGGTCATCATCTTTACCTCCGACCACGGCGAGTTGCTCGGCGACCACCACATGTTCCGCAAGTGCGAGCCCTACGAGGGCTCCGCCGCCGTCCCGATGCTGATCTGCGGATCGAGCAAGCTGTCCCTGGCGCGCGGGGCGGTGTGCGACCAGCCGGTCTGCCTGGAAGACCTCATGCCCACGGTGCTGGAGCTGGCAGGCCTCGACTGCCCGGTCGGCATCGACGGGCGCAGCCTCGTCGGCGTGCTCCGGGGCCGGCCGAACGCCCGCGTGCGCGACGTGCTGCACGGCGAGCACGCCCCCTGTTACAGCGCCCGACAGGCATTTCACATGCTCACCGACGGGCGCTGTAAGTACATCTGGCGTCCACAAGACGGCAGCGAACAACTGTTCGATCTGCAGACCGATCCGCGGGAACTGCACGATCTTTCGAGTGACCGATCGCCGGCCCTGGCGCAGTGGCGCACTCGGATGATCGAGACGCTCAGCAGCCGCCCCGAGGGGTTTGTCCAGGACGGGAACCTCGTGGCCGGGCGGCCATACAACGGCATGTTGCCCTAGAGTATCCGGATTACTGGGCGCACGGCCTTTCCAGGCCGTGAATCACAGGCTGAAAAGCCTCTGCCACTGGAAGCTACACTCGATACGCGCGATCCAGTCCGGCGTGCGCCAGGTTCTGGCGCACGGCGTTCCAGGCGCGCTCGTCGTCGGCGGACTGGATCAGCGGCACGAAGCCGTAGTCGAGGTACAGGCGGATGGCGCCGACTCGCTTGGTCTGCGTGGCGAGAAACGCCTTGGTGTGCCACTGGGCCAGGCGATTGCACGCTTCGGTCATCATGGCCTTGGCCAGGCCCTTGCCTTGATACGCGCGTCGCGTGGCGACCCAATGGATCTGCCCGTAGTCTTGGCCCAGGAAGTTGCGGTTGCACCAGGCGCTGGTGGTGGCTACGGCCAGCCCGCGCGGATCGAAGACCAGCAGACATCGGCGATTCCAGAGGGCGGTGTCGAGTCCGAACTGCGCCTCGAAGAGGTCCTCGCCAATGGGGAAGAACGGTTCGGCATCGCGCCAGATATCCACCCAGAGCGCCTGATCGCCGCTGCGCATCCCGCGCAGCGTGTACCCTTCGGGCAAGATCGCCTGCGGAATGTCGTTCATGTGCAGGCGCACCATCATCACGCCCCACCCGGCCACCGGTTCCTCCGGCGCCGCTTGGGGCTGGGCCGTTGTCGTGGCATGGGCGTCCCGCCCATGCTCTTGGCTTTGAATCGCCACAAACGCCTTCTGCGCCGCATAGAACGCAGCCTTGGCGCGGCGGGTGCGCGTCACTGCGCCGAAGGGGCTGATGTGCATGTTGGCCATCCAGGTGTTGCCCGGCCATGTGTGATCGGCCCAGCACCAGATCGTCGCGCCGCAGGCATGGGCACACTGACGGATGCCCGCAAGCTCAGAGGTGATGACAGCCGCGTGAACGTCCTCGCCCAGGAACCCTCCGGTCACGCCGCCCAGCGACGTGCCGCCGAACTCGCTGATCAAAAGCGGCTTGCCAGGATATCGCTGATGGAATGTCTCGAGGTCTTTGGCGAATCGCGCCGTCGCGCCGGCGTGGTCGGGGACGGTCTGCCCGCCCCAGCCGACGGCGCCCCAGGTAGGATAGCCGTTGAGGCAGCAGACATCGTCGTTGGCGAAGTCGCCCCCGCCGTTCCAGCAGTTGGACACGTGCACGGCCAGGCGCGTCGGGTCCGCCCCCTTGGCCTGGTCGATCAGCTTGCGGTTGAGCTCGACGACGGCAGGCTTGCCCTCCATCGTCTCGTTGCTGACCGACCAGAAGATCACGCTGGGGTGGTTGCGGTCGCGGCGGATCATGCGATCCAGTTGCCGCCCGGCCGCCGCCGCGATAGCCTCCGAGGCGGGCTCTTCGCTGGTCGTCCCCGCCCAGTACAGCGGGATCTCGCCCATCGCCAGCAGGCCCATCTCGTCGCAGAGGTCCAGCTCGAAGGGGTGGTGCGGGTAATGGCACAGGCGGATGAAATTACAGCCCGCCGACTTCATCATCTCCAGGTCGCGTCGCGTGGTTTCGCGGTCGGGGCACATGTCGGTGCGGGGCGAATCCTCGTGGCGGTTATAGCCGGTCAGGAAGATCGGCTTGCCGTTTAGCGTTAGTTTCGTCCCTTGCGTCGCGATCGTCCGGAACCCGACTCGCACCGCGCGCTCGTCGACGCACTCGGCGCCGCTGAGCAGTCGCACCTGCACGCTGTATAGCTCCGGCGACTGCGGCGACCACAACGCCGCTGCCGAAACAGTTCCCTTCACTTCAAGTGTCGCCCCGCCTCCGGCAGCGATGGCGGCGACGGCGGAAGTCCTTCGCAACACGTCTTTGCCATCGGGCGCGATGACGAGGACTTCGCACGAAACTCTCTCGCCCGATGCGCGGGCGTTGGCCACTTCGATCGTCGCGGTAAACGCCCCATCCGCCGCAGCTGTCGTGGCAACCTGCTCGATCCGCAGCGGATCGCTGCTCGTCAGCACCACCTCGCGCAGGATGCCCCCGACCGGCCGCCAACCGTAGCATTCGCCGGGCACTTCGTCTTTACGCCGGCGATTGTCGACCTCGACGACCAGCATGTTGCTCTTGCCGTACTCGACGAGTTCGCCCACGCTCAGGTCGAAGGGCAGGTAGCTGTCAGGAATGTCGCCAGCGGCCTTGCCGTTGACCCACACGCTCGCGCGGGCGCAGATGCCCTCGAACCGCAGCGTGACGCGCCGACCGCGCCAGTCGGCCGGAACGTCGAAGCGTGTCGCGAACCACCCACGGCCTTCGTAGTTGGGCAGATCCACGTGGCAGCGGTCGAACGTGATGGGCACCGCGGCCTCGAGCCAGAACCGCCGGTCGAAATCCTCGGCGAACCAGTTGCCCGACCGTCCCTGGCCATAGACATCCGGCTGAAATCGCCATACGCCGCAAAGATCGATGCTGTGCCTGGCCATGGGGGACTCCTGTTGAGGTGTTGGGGTTATACATCCGCAGTTGCCCGGCGGCAAGATTGCCTGTGGTACAAAAAGACCGCCGGTCGCTTTCCTTGGAGAACGACCGGCGATCTATTCGTTCCCTCCGGCGGCATGTCAAACGCACCGGAGGGGCAGTGGCTGTCATCTTGGCAAGCCGGCAAACGCTCGATCTGAAACGCGTCTGGCAAAACCTCACAGGCGAACTGTTTCAACGCGGCGGCCTTATGCTACCGCGCATTTGGAAATCTGCAATCTTCTTTCGCCGGTTGTGCCTAAATTGCTGGAATCGCCGCTGCTGCGTGAGTAAAACCGTTACTGGAAACATGCCCCAACGACCGAACATCCTGTTCGTGCTGGCCGACCAGCTCCGCGCGGCCTCGCTGCCGCTGTACGGCAACAACCAGATCGCCACGCCTCATCTGGACCGGCTGGCCGCGCAAGGCACGACCTTCTCCAACACGATTTCGACCTACCCCGTCTGCACGCCGTACCGCTCGATGCTCGTCACCGGCCGTCATCCGCAGACGACCGGGCACCTGCTCAACCACGTCCGCACGCGGCACGACGAGATCAGCATCGCCGACGCCTTCGCCCACGCGGGATACCGCACCGGATGGGTGGGCAAATGGCACCTGCACAACGATGGATTCTTCAGCGGCCACGGGCCCGACTACGTGCCCGAGGGGCGTGACCGGCTCGGCTTTGATTACTGGCGGGCGTACAACTGCCACATGGAATACTTCGACGGCTTCGTGCACCTGAAGGACTGGCACGTCGAGCCGTGGAAAGGCTACGAGACCGACGGCCTGGCGGGCTACGCCGAGCAGTTCATCAGTGCCGAAGACCGCTCCTTCGACTGCGCTCAGGGCAGACCGTTCTGCCTGTTCGTCTCGCCGCATCAGCCGCACTGGACGTACGGCAAGTTCGCGCCCGACGAGTATTACGCCCGCCTGCCCAGGCATCTGGCCCTGCCGGCCAACGTCTCAGCCGGCGCGACTGAAGCGTTGATCCCCCAATACCGCCATTACCTGGCGATGACCTTGGCGCTGGATGACATGATGGGTCGCCTGATGGCCGACCTCGACCGCAGCGGCCTGGCGGAGAACACCATCGTGGTCTTCACCAGCGACCACGGCACCATGATGGGCGCCCACGCCGATGAGCCTTGGTTCAGCAAGCTCCCCCCGCCCGAGCGAAACCCCGCACAGGCCGCGTGGGAGAAGATGCTCCCGTGGCAAGAGAGCATTCACGTGCCGTTGATCGCCCGCTGGCCCGGGCGCATCGCGGCCGCGGCGCAGTGCGATGCCCTGACAGCGCCGGTGGATTTCTTCCCGACCCTCTGCGGCCTGTGCGGCGTGAAGGTCCCGCGCACGGTCGAGGGCATGGATCTTTCCGATACGTGGCTCGCGCGGCCGGGCGCGGCGCGGCAAGAGGCGCTGCTGACGATGAACTACATCGCCGGTTGGCCGGGGTACCTCACCAGCGGCAACGAATGGCGCGGCGTGCGCACGCGGCGCCACTCCTACGCCCGGTGGCTCGATGGCCGCGCGGTGCTGTACGATCTTCAGGCCGACCCGCTTGAGATGAATAACCTCGCTGACGCTCCTGCCGCCAGGGACCTGCGGCGCGACCTGGAATCGCAGCTCCAGCGCCTGCTCGCCCAGCGCGGCGACACCTTTGCTCCCTGCACCGAGTACGCCGACTGGTTCGACGCCCAGCGCCGCATTGTGCGAAATGCCTTCGGCGCTTTGGGGAATCCGGACAAAGAACCCGACCTGACGCTACTGGAAGTCCTCACCAAGTAAGCCTGAAATGTCCCCACTTGTGCCCGCAGGCTGTGCATTGCCATTCAGGATCATCGCCGGTGATACAGCATCCACCAAGGACAGCCTTTCCGGCTTCGAGATCACGTTTAAGCTTCTTACCGAAGATCGGAAGCCCATACAAAATGCGTGCCACCCGCGTCGAATCACAATTGGGGCACTTGTTTGGCCGTTTGGCCATAACCAATTTCTTTATCGCAGACCAGAACTGCATGGAGGTATCTCCGTGAAAATTAAACAATGGAACATCGACAAGATCAAGCCCTACGACAAGAACCCGCGGCGCAATGACAAGGCGGTCGAGGCCGTGGCCAATTCACTCCGCGAGTTCGGCTTCCGCCAGCCGATTGTGGTCGATTCCGCCGACGTCATCATGGTCGGCACGCTTAGCGGGTCGCCTTGGTGCGTGCCTGGCAACGGGTGCCGTGGCGGGAGTCCGAAGGACGACAGCCACGACGGACTCAAGAAGTGCGCGTTCAGGGATCGTGGCTGTCCGCTCCTTCGGAGCTACCCGCCACGGCACCCTCAGCCGTTCCCTGTATTCTTATTCTCTTTCCCAATCCTCTTAATCTTTTCCCAATCCGCGTAATCCCGCTCTCCCCGGCCCCGTCCCCCATGGCGACCCGCTGCGCGTGTCGCCATGCCACCCGGTCTACTTTTGTATCACGGGTGGTAGCTGCGTGCATTTCTCCTGCCACTGCTGCGCAACCTGTTTGATCGTTTCGGCGATTTCGCCGTCGGCGTAGCCCGGCGGGAAGTTCTTGCCCGCGCGGCAGTTCTCGGTGCAGCGGATGCGCTGGAACGCCTGCGGATTATCGATCAACATGCAGGGGCGGTTTCGATCGGTCACGCCGGCCTGTTCATGACGGTACGCCTTGAACAGCGGGCTGTTCTGCACGTAGTCGTCGAGGCTCTTGAATTGGCTGCGACCGGCGATGATATCGAAGATGTTCTCGCCGGCGATGGGGGCGAACACGCAGGGGCTGATATCGCCATTGGCGTAGATATGGAAGTACAGCCGCGCGCCGATGCACCCGCCACTGAGGTGGCCGTCGTTCCAGAAGTCGCCCAGGAAGATGGGACGGTCTTCGCGGCGCCAGCGGTAGATCGTCTCGCGCATCAGCGCCCGCTGATCGGCGGTCACCATCAGGTCCGCCCGGGGCGCCCGCCCGATGGGCTGGAGCAGGAAGAACCATCCGAACATGTCCCCCTCGGCGATTCGCAGCTCGATGAACTCGTCGGTGCAGATCGATTCGGCGTTCTCGCGTGTCATGGTGGCCGAGAACCCGCACATGACCCCGCGGTCGGAGAGCATCTGGCGCACGCGGCGGTTCTGCTCATACACGCCTCTGCCGCGACGCCGGTTGGTCTGGTGCTCGAAGCCCTCGACGCTGATGGCGGGAAAGATGTTGCCCACGGCCGCCAGGCGGTCGGCGATGTCCTCGTCGATCATCGTGCCGTTGGTGTACGTCAGAAACCCCCGGTCCGGGTGGCGCAACGCCAGCCGCGTGAGCACCCGCTCGGTTGTTTCTCGCAGAAAAGGCTCGCCACCGGAGACGGTGAACAGCGTGACGCCCATCTCGATCACCTGTTCGACGATCCCGCACAATTGCTCGTAGGTGAGGTCGGCGCCGTCGGCGGTGCTCTTGGCGTAACAGCCCGGGCACGACAGATTGCAGCGGTCGGTCGGCTCGATCACCACCGTGCACGGCGCGACGCGCCCGACATCGCTGCGATCGGTGCGGCGGCGCAGGTCCGTCGCCCACGTCGCCAGGAAGCGCAGGATGGCCCGGGCGGCCGAGGGGCGTTCGTTCAGCAACCGCCGCAGGAACGTTTCGAGGTGGCGGCCGAACCACTTGACGTGCTCCAGGATGTTTGGATCGCTTTCGCACTGGTCGTAGGTCCTCCCCAGGCGTTCCAGCAGCCGATCGATCAGGAACCCCCGCAGCATGGGGACTTGGATGGCCAGGTCGGCGGCCTTGACGCCAGCGCGAAACGCCAACCCGGACAGGTTCTCACGGTATGCGCTCTTGATGGACGCTGACATTAACTCATTCCTTTTCCCTGGCCCGGTCGGTTCACAGATTGGCCAGATTCGTTTTGGCACGAACGTAGTCGACGTAGGCCGCGATCTCCGTCTTCCAGTTGGCCAGCGTCGGGCGAGCGATCTTTGCGTTGCCCCAGAGGCGTGCCACTTTGTCGCGCAGGCTCAGCGGTTCTTCCAGCAGCGCCCGGATGCGCCGCACGCTCCAGCCGCCCAGGCGGTAGAAGCGGCAGTGCGCCTCGAACACCGCTTGCTGCATTCGCTCGAAGCCCATGCGGCTGTTGCCGAATACGCAGTGCGCTCCGTCGAAGTAATCCCAGTCGCGCGGAAAGTCCTGCACGATCAGGTTGGGCGCCATCTGCCCCAGTAGCGGCGTTCCTGGAAACGGCGTCAGGATCGTGATCTGAAGGGTCTCGATCTGCTGGCTGCGGGCGAATTGCACGATCCCGTCGGCTGTCTGCTGCGTGTGCTGGGGGCCCAGCACGAACATGCCGTGAATCCACAGCCCCGCCTCGTGCAGGGCGCGCGTGTCCTCGGCCAGTCGCTGCGCCAGCGGGCGGTTGCCGCGGTAGCCCTTGTTCCAGGCCTTGGCGGTGGCATCATCGATGGTCTCGTAGCCGACGTAGATGACGTTGGGCCCGGCACGGCGGATGGCCCGCAGCAGCGGCAGGTCGTGCTCGCTGCGGGCGGGGCTGGTCCAGTGAAAGTCTACGCGCCCTTGCAGGTTGAACCGCATCTTCAGCGGGCGCATGCGCTCCAGCACCTCCCTCGCCCAGGCCCGGTCGGCCAGGAAGTTGTCGTCGTAAAAGAACACGCGTTCAAACCCCTGGGCGATATGGTGTCGCAGGTCCGAGATCACCTTGTCGACGCTCTGGCGCCGGACTTTACGCCCGAACATGCGCGTCACGCTGCAATACGTGCAGCCGTACGGACAGCCGCGCGACGTGGCCATCGGCAGTTCGTACAACTCGCGACGGCGCTGCGTGGCGATGAGCTTCTCGAAGTCGTGCATCAGGAAGTAGTTCAGCGGCGGAATGGAATCCAGGTCCGCCACCGGCGTCGAGGGAACGATGCCGTGCGTGATGTCGCCGCGAGCGATGGCCTCGATCACGTTTTCTCCCTCGCCCTGGACGACCACGTCGCTGTGGGCGGCGGCCTCGGTTGACATGAACGTCGCATGCACGCCGCCCAGGACGATGGTGGCGCGGCAGCCCTCGGCCCGCAGACGGTCGGCGATGGCGTACCCGCGGCTGGCGGTGGGCGTCATGATGCTGATGCCCACCACGTCGGCGCTGCGGATGTCGGCCCAGGCTGGGGCATTCTGCTCGACAGGGCCCGATACGTTCTCGTTGCAGATTCCCGCGTCAAAGCCTTTGGCGTGGAGGACCGTCGCCAGCGTCACCGGGCCCAGCAGCGGCCAGCGCTGGATCCAGGCGTTGTAAGGGCGCCCCGGCCGCGTCATCGGTTCAATGAAACGAATGGTGCGTGTTTGTGTCATGCCTTTGCCGTAATTCCTTGAAGCGTTTCTCGCCGCCGGGGAGAACACGAATGTCACGAATGAGGCGAATGGAAACAGGGAAAGGCCTTTGCAGTGTCCTCTTTCTTAGACCCCATTCGCTTATATTCGTGTCATTCGTGTTCTCTTCAGAAAGCAGGAGAACGCGTGGTATTATATGCACCCCCCTGACGTTTACCCGCGGGAGCATGCGCGATGACCGACAACGCTTCGCATCAGACCGATTGGCTCTTCAAGAGCGCCTGGGGCGTGATGTTCCACTACGTCTCGGGCAGCCGGTACATGAATGTTGCCTCGCCGCGGCAGTGGAACGAGATCGTCGATACCTTCGACGCCGACGCGCTGGCCGGGCAACTTGCCGACGTGGGGGCGGGCTATCTGCTGCTGACGGTGGCCCAGTGGCCGCCACTGAATGGGCCTAGCGTCGTGTTCGAGCGATTCGCCCGCGTCGAGCGCCCCGCATGCACGCGGCGAGACCTGCTTGCCGACGTGGCCGAGGCGCTGGACAAGAAGCGACTGACGCTGATGGCGTACGTCACGTACGGCACGCCCGCGGCCGTCAAGGAACCCCAAGGCGACGAACCCCGCGTCCCGACGTGGTGGACCGACACGATGGAGGAACTCTCGCTGCGCTGGGGCAAGTCCGTGCGCGGATGGTGGATCGACGGCAACGAGGGCAACGAGGCGATCAACGGCCGCATCGCCCGCGCGTGCCGGGCCGGCAACGCCGAGGCCCTGCTGGCGTTCAACAAACCGCACGGGTTCCAGCGGAACTCGATCTACGAGAACTACACTGCCGGCGACACTCCGTACCCGCCTGAGGCCCGATGCCAGGGTCGCTGGGCGGACAAAGACCTGCAATGGCACATGCTCTCATTCCTGGGATTCAACTGGGGACCCTCGCTGTCGCGCCCCAACAACCCGCGATACGACACGCAGACCGTTGTCGATCTGACCGCCAATCTCCTCCGCAGCGGCGGCATCGTAACATGGGACGTTCCTCCGCTGACGAATGGACTGATCGACCCGGTCTATCTTGAGCAGCTTGCTGCCATTGGTGAAGAAGTAGCCGGTAGCCGGTAGCCAGTAGCCGGGAAGAACATTGCCGATTCCCAACAGGCTACTGGTTACCGTTTCTACGGTCCTTCCTCTGCCTGCGATTCCCCCTTATCCCACGCTTCATCCAGTCGAGTGAGCATGGCGGGAATGTCGGTCACTCTTCTGGCCAGGGCATCCTCGATCATCCGGTGGCAGGCGCGTTCGAGCGCGCCTTCAAATCCTGGCGGCGTCTGCTGCGACGCATGCAACCCTGCCGCCGCCCCGCAGATGGCGAAACGGCGGCGCACGTTTTCATAGAATATCCCCGTCCGTCCGGCCGTGCTGGGGATGCGCGCCGATGCATTGAACGTCTGGCCAATGCACCCTTCGGCGTCGAGATAGGCTTGGTACACATCCATCGACAGCAGCGCCTCGAGCGCCTTGACCGCCGTCTTCTGGCGCTCGCCATCGAGACCGCGGGCCAGGCCCCACCCGCCGTCGCGAGCGGCGGCCACAAACGTACCGGTACGGCCTACCATCGAAGGCATCGGCCAGAAGTCCACTTCGACATCGCCGCCAAAGGCCGCAATATCCGAACCGATCCACGTGCCGGCAAACCAGAAGGCGGCCTTGCCCTGAAAGAACAATTCGCGTTGCTTTTCGTACGTCAGGGCAGGGGGCTTCTGCTCGGACACGAACTCACGGACCAGCTCGACGAGGTTGCCGGCGATAGTCTCGGCGGTCTTGTCGGCAGCGAACGATGCCTTGTTGTCGCCGCGCAACGCGGCCCAGGAAGGCGTGGCCGCATCGCGCGTGTACAGATCGGCGCAGACGGCCATCTCCATCGGCAGCCGGACCGACCAGTCCGACCCCCAGATCAGGGCTCGGCAGCCCTTGGCGCCTCGGCCGCTCTCGGCCAGGTACTGCTGCATTTTGCGAAGACAGCCCAGAAACTGCGTCCAGTTCTCGGGCGGGGCTTGGATGCCGGCCGCCGACGCCAGAGACGCGTTGACGGCAATCCCGCAAAGCCGCACGCCACCGCCTGCGCCGTAGACCTTCTCGCCAGGGGTGTGACCTCGGGGGATGAACGCCGCCGGCAGCGGCTGAACATAGCCCTCCTCGGCCAGCCACTCCGTCAGGTCAAAGAGTTGCATCACGTCGGGCAGGGCGTCTGCGTTGCCCGCGGCGATGTACGATCCACGCGCCGTGCCAGGGGCGACAGGAACCATCTCCAGCCGCCAGAGCGGATTGTCCTGCTCGAACCGGGCCTTCCACGCATCCCAGTGCTTCTGCCGCCCCTCGCTGCCGCCCAAGTGGTACGCCACCGTCAACACCTGCCGTTGATCCTCGGTCTTGACATCCCTGCACCCCGCCGCCGCAAGCAAAACGCACACGCACATCCCCAGCATCGTCGGCCTGGTCACTCTAGCGACCAGGAAGGCATGGACCGGACTGGCGGAATCGTAATGCTTCCTCATGAAGTGATATTCTAAGTCATCCCGATGCCGCAGTCATCATCGTGACGCGGCAATTAATTCGTAATCGGTAATCTCATCGCACCGGTTGCGTCGCCGCGCCGAACCGATTGACAGGGATGTGGCAACTCGGACGCTCGGGATGCTTGCCCAGGTAGTCCTGGTGATAGTCCTCGGCTGGCCAGAAGGTCGCCGCCGGCTCGACCTGCGTCACGACCTTGTACCCGCGCTGCTTGAGCAAGGCGATCAACCGCTCGACGGTTTCCTTCTGGGCGGGCGTGGTGCAGAAGACAGCGGAACGGTACTGCGTGCCGGCGTCAGGGCCCTGGCGATTGAGCGTGGTCGGGTCGTGGATCTCGAAGAACTCCCGCGCAAGCTGCTCGTAGCTGACCTTGGCCGGGTCGAAGAGAACTTCCACCGCCTCGGCGTGTCCGGTGCGGCCGGTGCAGACCTGCTGATACGTCGGGCGCTGCGTCGTGCCGCCGGTATACCCGGAGCGGACGGCGATGACGCCGCTGGTCTGGCGCAGCAGGTGCTCGACGCCCCAGAAGCACCCGCCGGCGAAGACCGCCCGCTCGAGCGGCCACTTCTGCCGCGGCACGAATGTCAGCGACAGCGAGTTCACGCAGTGCCGCGTGTCGCGCGGGGTGAGTCCCTCGCCTTGGAACACGTGGCCGAGATGCCCGCCGCAGTTGGCACAGACGATCTCGGTCCGCGGACCCTCGCTTTGGCGCTTCACGGCGCCGGCGATCTCGTCGTCAAAACTCGGCCAACCGCAGTCGGAGGCGAACTTGCTGTCGGATAGATACAGCGGAGCCCCGCACTGGCGGCAAAGGTAGACGCCCTCGGCCGTCGTGGACAGATATTTGCCGCTGCCGGACCGCTCGGTCCCCTTGTTCACGATGACCTCTTTTTCCTCAGCCGTCAGCGGCGGCATGGGTCCTACGGGGGAATGGTACGCTCCCGGCACGGCCCGCGCCGGGGCCTCGCCCGAGCTGCGCGAGCATGCCGCCACAAGCATCGCTGCCGCCAGCAGCGGGATGATCACAAGCCAATCGTTCATAAGAGCTCTCTCCGCTTCACAGTTCATTCTAAGGCGGGCGGCTGTGCGTTGCGCGCTGGGGCAATATTTCTTGACGCCTAATGTAACCCGCCGCCTCCGGCGATGGACATACCTGCTGAACCGTGATAATCGAATAAAGGAGACCGGCCATGACAACCCATCGCAAGATGATCGCAGCGGCAAGCCTGACAATCGCCACCCTGATCTTCCCGGCCTTTGCGATGGCCGCCGACCGCAGGCCGGCCCCAGCTCCCCGCCGCGCCGCGGCTGCGCCTCGTCCGGCCTCGGCGCATGTTGCGCTCCGCTACGATCGCGACCGCCGTGACGGCGATCATCGTGACGGCGGCCGGCACGACGGGCTGAGAATCGGACTTGCCATCGGCGCCGCCATCCTCGCCCCGGCCGGACACTACGAGACGGTCTACCAGCAAGTTCTGGTCAGCCCCGCCCGCTATGAAGTTCAGTGTCAGCAGGTGATGGTCGCCCCCGCACACTATGAGACGCAGTACATCCCCGGCGGATGTGAAGTCGTCTACGATTCGATGGGCAACCCCCACACCGTGACAGTCCCCGCGCGGACCGAGCAGATCCTGGTTCCCGCCCAGTACCAGATGCAGCAGGTTCAGGTTCTGGTCCCAGCCGTCTACGAGACCCGCGCCGTGACGCAGTGGGTGTGCTACTAGCCAAGCGGACTGTAAGGTTTCTGGAGACTGAATCAGCTGTCCTTGCGGTCCTTGTCGTCCTTGTCGTCCTTTGGGTCCTTCTTTCTTACGCTCGCACCAGCGCCAGAACACGCAGAGCCCATTGCACCGCTTCGGCGGCTACCACCGTGTGGGGCACGCGTTCGTTGATGGGGATCAGATGAACGCTCAGGCCGCTGCGGCGGTAGAGCTTGCACGTCACGCCGATCTGTCCATCGAGTTGCACGATGGCGGCCTTGCCGTCCCGGGCCGGCTCCGTCGGGCTCAGCACCACCAGATCGCCGTGGCGAATGTCGGGGGACATCGAATCGCCATCGATGCGAACGGCGAAGGCGTCGCTATAGCGGGCCTTGATGTCCGCGGCGGCCACAAACTGCGAGACCTCGTCGGCAGGGGCGGTCAGCGTGATGATCTGCACCGTCTGTGGGGCGGCCGGCGAATCAGCCCAGCGCGTCGAGGCTTCGTGTATCACTGCCGGAGCCTTCGCGTGGCGCTCGATCAGGTCGCTCAGCGTGGTAACGCCGGCGGCACGGTCGCGCCCGTCCCAGAACTGCGGAACGCCGGCGGCGCTGCGTCCCAGGATGGGAACCCACGACCGAGCGGGGACGTCCTTGAACGCCGAACCGGCGGGCAGAGTCGCAATCCTCTCCACGCTCATTGTTTCGTCCCCCGCAACAGGAATCGCCTCAGCGACAAGATCCGCGATAGCATTCGCCACTTGCGGAGAACCTTCTGCTGGGGCGACTATTCGGCCCGGCGATTGCGACTTGGCGCCTTCTGTCGCGCCGGCGTCTTCCTTCTGCGGAAACTCCATCGCGGCAGCCAGCAGGTCCAGAAACGCCGCCAGCGGTCCCGCGGCATGAGGGTAATCGCCTATCAGGGCGGCGGCTCGCTGCAGGGCGGGGTGGTTTGTGGCCGCCTGTGCCGCTGCGGCAGCGGACCCTTCGCCCGTCAGCAGCCACCGAAGGTCTACCCCCGCTACCTGGGCGATCTTGACCAGCACCGAAGCCGGCGGCACGCGCGACCGCTCGTAGTATTCATACGTGCTCGGCGATAGGCACAAGGCCTTGGCAAATCGAGCTTTACCGCGAGGACCCATGGATTCGGCGCGAACCTGGGCAATTCGCAGGCAGATCGGGTCTCGGCATGAATTGGCATCGGCCATACGCAAATATTTTTCGTAAAGACGTAATTTTGTGTTTGACGATATACGCAAAGACGAATATATTGTTCGCCATCGCGAAGGTGCCAGACCATAGTGGGGAGTATATCGTCCAATGGCCGGTAAACAAACGAAAAAGCGAACAACCCGCTGCAATGCAACGCTTCTGCCCGCACGTCGGGCGTTCTCGGCCGATACTGCCGGAGAGCTCAACGACCTGCTGGCGACGCTGCACTGGCAGGAGCAGTTGGTCCTGTATCTGCTCTCGCGAGCGCGGAAGAGCAAGACGGTTTGAATAAGCAGGAAGTTTCCCGACAGTTGGGGGCCATGAAACAACGTCCCGGCGGCATGCGGTCGGGGGTGCCGCCGGGACATCACTTTTCTTCTTTGTTTTCTATGGAGTTTCCTGTTGCCGCGGTTTACCACGCCGACGAACTGCTATGACGCAATTGGGCAAGAATGCCCTCGGGGTTCCTGTGCCTGACTGGCCGCTGTTCATTCGCTGGAAAAAAAAGTCAATGGGGCCAGGGATTACACTTGTCAAAATGGGCATTTTCGGGTAGCATACTCCCCGTCGGGCAGAGGATCAGTTCCCCGGCAAAAGGAAGAGGCAGTTCTTTTAGCGTTTTTGGCCGCCAACAGGAAAGCGTTTCCTATGAGGAGAAACGTAATGAAACACGTCGCCCTATCATTTACCTTGCTTGCGCTGGCCGTGGCGTCCGCTCAGGCTACCAGCTACACATGGGATGCCGGCGGGGCCAACCAGAACTGGCGGACCGTTGGCAACTGGGATCCCGAATCGCCCACGCCCGTCTGGGCCAGCGACACGTTCCTCATCGGCAGCGGGTTCACGGCCGTCACCGATGGCGGCGGGTCGTACTTTAACGGCGCGCTGACGCTCGAAGGCCAGTTGAACGTCAATGACAACTGGGTGGCCGCGCAAAACCTGATCCTCAATGGCGGCACACTGGCGAACGTGCGGACCGACGAGACGCAGATCTACAACACCGCCGGGCAGATCTCGGTCAACGACGCCGACGCGGGCGAAGGCGTGACGACATCGTACCTGCATGTGGCCAACGCCAGTGGCACGCTTCGGTTGAACACCAAGGTCAATGCCGGCGTCGGCGGCAGCGGCAATCTGCAAAAGACGGGTTCCGGGCTGCTCATCCTTAATGGAGCGCAGACCGGAGGCACGTGGGCAGGCACGATGACGATCAACGGCGGGCGCGTGCGCCTGGAGAACAGCACTACGTTTCTGGGCAGCGGGTCGTTGGAAGTGGATGCCGATGAGTTGGACCTGTCGAGTTTCAACTCCGGTACGGTCAAGGTCCTGACTGGCGGGGTGGCGACCAATACCAATAACGCCGGCCGCACGTCCACGCTTCGCCTGCAGGGCGGCACGCTGCAGGGCTACAACAATTGGAACATCGGCGACGGCGGTTCCACCAGCAAGATCTATGTCGACAATGATTCCACCCTCAAGGGCTCGGTGGCCAATCAGTACATGTACATCTATGCCCAGCTCAACGGCGCTGGCAACCTGAATGTAGTAGGTCCTGGGCTGGTGGGGCTCAACAATAACCTCGCGGGCAACACGTACAGCGGGATTATCACTATCGCCGAGGGGGGCACGTTGAGGATGGCCAACCGCCTGGGGCTCTCGGGCGGCACGATCAATGTCGAGAACGCCACCGGCCTGATGTACGTCGGCGACGGCTTCACCAGCGGCACGGTCAACATCAAGACCAACGGCATCCTCGAAAATGACAACAACAACGCGCCGGTCTACAATCTTCACCTCCAGGGCGGAACCGTTCGCGGGTACAACAATTGGAGCATCGGCGACGGCACGGCCAACAGCAAGATCTATGTCGACAATGCCTCAACGCTTCAGGGTAAGGTCGCCGGGCAGTACATGTACATCTCCGCGCAGCTCAACGGCAGCGGCGGGCTGAACGTCACCGGTCCGGGCTGGGTCGGGCTCAACTATGGTTTGGCCGCCAGCACGTACGCCGGCGGAATCATCACGGTAGCGCCCGATGGCCATCTGCGCATGAACAATCAGTACGGTCTGGCGGGCGGGACGATCAGCCTGGACGGCACCAGCGGGCAGTTCCAGTTGGGGTCGGGCTTCCTCAACGGCAAGGTCGAGGTCAACACCGGCGGCGTGGCCGAAGCGGACAATACCGGCGACGGCGCTCCGGCTTATGCCCTGTACCTCAAAGGCGGCACCCTGCGGGGCGTCACGAACAATGCCCGCGTCGGCAACAACTCGACCAACAGCAAGATCTACGTGGATAGCGCCTCGACGATTGGCACCAGTGCGGCTGTAACCAGCGGCAACTGGCTGTACATTCGTTCGCAGTTCAACGGCTCGGCCGATCTGAACATCACCAGTGCCACCAGCGGCGCCGGCGTCATGCTGGGCTACAACGCCCTGAGCACGACCTATACCGGCACGATCAGCGTCGATGGCAGCAGCAAGCTGCGGATGGAAAATGCCAACGGCCTCTCCGGCGGCACGATTTCTCTCGGAACCGGCAGCGGTCTGTTCCAGTTGGGCGAAGGTTTCGCCAACGGCAAGGTGGTCGCCGCCGCGGGCGGGATAGTGGAGGCCGACCTGACCGATTGGCGGCAGGCAGCGCAACTGCGGCTCGATGGCGGCACGCTGCGAGCGTACAACGGCGCGGCAACCTACTACGCTGGGCACTACAACACCAACTCCAAGCTGTACGTGGACAGCGCCTCGTCCATCACGGCCCCTAATGCCAGTGGAGCCTTGACTATCGGCGCACAACTTCAGGGCGCCGGCGGACTGACCGTTAACGGCCCGGGCTGGGTGAACCTTCAGAACAACGTCGCCGGTTCCACGTATAGCGGCACGATTCAACTGGCCGCCAACGGCAACCTGCGCATGAACCACGCCAACGCTCTCTCCGGCGGCACAATCCTGCTCACCCAGGGCCTCTTCCGCCTGGGCGAAGGCTGGGCAACCGGCAAGGTGATCGTTGACGACGGCGGCGTGGCCGAAGCCGACCTGAGCGATTGGCGCAACGCTGTGGAACTGCGCCTCGACGGCGGGACGCTGCGGTCCTACAACGGCAACGCCGACTATTACGTTGGAACGTACAACTCCACGTCCAAGCTGTACGTTGACAGCACCTCGACATTGCAGGGGTCCTATGCGGGGCGGTACCTGCACATCGGCTCGCAGCTCAACGGCAGCGGCGACCTGAACGTCACCGGTCCCGGCTGGGTGCAGCTCAACAATACCGTCGCGGGCACCACATACTCCGGAACCATCGGAATTGCTGCCGGAGGCAGTCTGAGGATTGGCCAGAACGCCGGTCTATCAGGCGGCACGATCGAGGTCGACAATCCGACGGGGCTCCTGCGCCTGGGCGAGGGCTTCGCCACCGGACGGGTGCTCGTGCAGACCGGCGGCGTGGCCGAAGCGGATCACGGCAGCGACCGGATCGCCAAGGAGTTGCGCCTCCAGGGCGGCACGCTGCGGTCGCTGGACGGCGCCGCCGACTACCGCGTCGGCGACAACAGCGCCAACAGCATGATCTATGTCGACAATGCCTCGACGATCCAGGCCACCCGGTCGGGCTACTCGTTCTGGCTGTCGAGCAAGATCACCGGCAGCGAGACGATCACCAAGACCGGGGCCGGGCAGTTGTACTTCAACGGCATCTCCAACAATGCCGCGACGTTCACCGGCGATTGGGATATTCAGCAAGGCTACCTGACGCTGAGCAACCCCAGCGGCGGAACGTGGAAGGGCGAGAACCTCGGCAGCGGCGCCACGGTCAACATCGCCGGCGGCGCATACCTGCGGTTCACCGATAACAACTCCAACAACCGTTGGGAGTTGACCAAGAACCTGGCCGGCACGGGTACGGTGCAACTGACCGAAACCAGCGATCGGATTATCATCACCCGCAACGCCGCCAACACCTTCGGCGGCATCAGCCCCGGAAACAGCGCCGGCACGCTGACGTTCAACTGGACCGTCGCGCCCAACACCAACGCCCAGTTGGACTTCGCCAAGAACGCCTCGGGCGACCGGGCGGTGTGGTATGTCGAAGCGGTTGACGCCACCAGCTACGACAAGGTCGTCAGCAACGGCTACCTGGGCGCCATTGCTAACGCCAAGCTGGTCGTCGATCCGACCAAGCCCATCGCCGAGGCCATGACGATCTACCAAGGCATCGCCAGCCAGAATCTCAGCACGCTGGCCTTTGGCGAGGTGTCGTGGATGTATGACACCACCGGCACGGTGAACTACAACACCGACGGCACGATCACGTTGACGAACATCCTGCCGGTGCTGTGGAGCACGGCCAGCGGTTCGTGGAACGTGACGGGCAACTGGGACCGCCTGCTGCCGACCTCCAATACGATGGCCGGCGTCTGGAACGGCGGCGTTTCCGAGGTCAATACCGCCCAGGATGTCCTGTGCCTGACCGTCCAGAACGCCGATAGCAGGGTAAACATTGTCTCGGCTGGTAGCCTGAACGCCGGGCGGAGCGTCGAGGTCCGCAGCGGCGGCACGATGAGCATCGACGGCGCGATGACGACTCCGCTGTTCAACAGCGTCGGCACGACCAACCTCAATGCCGGCGCCACCGGCTCGATTGCGACGTTGAACGTCTCTGGCGGCACGACCACGATCAAGACCGGATCGGGCTTTGGATACACCAACGTCAACGTCATCGGCGGCAGTAGCGCCGGCGGCAACCTGGCCGTCGACGACGCCACCGTGGACGTGACGGCCATGGTCGTCGGCACTACCGATCAGACTGCCGCCACCGCCACGATTACCGATTCGACGGTGACGGCCGGCTCGGTGGCCGTCCGCCGCAGCAACAGCGCTTTGGCGCCGAGCCTGCTGACGGTGGCCTCGGGCGGCGAACTGGTCTTGGCCGACACGGCCGCCTATATCGCCGATGTCGGCAGCTACGATACCGGGCGCTACGTGCTCAGCGCCGGCGGCAAGATCCACTTCACCAGCGAGATCGACCTGGCGACCTTCCACGCCCAGACCGAATGGAACGGCGGTGTGCTGGTGGTGGATGGCACGCTGACCAACTACCACAACCGCAACCTGGCGGCCGGACAAATCGTCGATTTCGGGTCCACGGGCGACCTGGCCTCCGGCAGCGCGAACCGCCTCTACCTGCGCGGCGGCGAGATCCGCTTCGGCGACGGGTACGTTCGCGACACCCGCCTGCAGATGACCGAAGACCTGGGCACGATCGTCGTCAGTGGCGGGGCGCTGAGCAGCATGCCCGGCACGATCTCGGCCAGTGTGACCTTACAGGGCGCCTTGGCCACTTGGAACACGGGCAATGCCACGCTTGGCTCGGGAACGGTCCTGGCGCTGGTTGATGGCGCCAAGGCCACCGTGGGGGTGGGCAAGTTCCTCAACGTCGATCAGGTTGCCTTCGGCGGCACGGGCGGTACGGTGGAACTGGCCGGCGGGTACCTGATCCACGGCGCCGCCGAATTGGCGATGGGCGCCGGGGCGCTGATCACCGGCAACGGCCAAGTGCTGGTCGGCTCGGCCGGCATCGACCTGGGCAGCACCGGCGATGAAGGCAGCCTGCTAGGGACCGGCGCGGGCCTGGTGGTTTACGGCGATATCCGCGGCAACGGTTCTGTAGTTAACACGACTGTCTACGGCAACGTCAGCGTCGGCCACAGCCCCGGGGTGATGACTATGGACGATACGACGCTCAGCGGCAGCAGCATCCTGGCTATGGAGCTAGGTGGTACGGACCAGTCGCTGTACGACCAGGTGGTCCTGCCGGGCCTGCTGACGGTGCAGAGCGGGGCGACGCTGGATGTGTCCTGGTACGACGGTTTCGAAGGCTCCCTGGGCGACACATTCACGCTCTTCAGCTTGGCTGGCGGCAGCATCAGCGGTACGTTTGACGTGATCCTGCCGACCTTCAGCGATCCAGGACTGAACTGGAACACCTCGGCCCTGTACAGCAGCGGCACGATTTCTGTGGTGCCCGAGCCGGCGACGATGGCCCTGCTGTCTATCGGCGGGCTTTTGATCCTGGCGCGCCGGCGGGGGCGGAGAGAACACGAATGACACGAATGGGGACGAATGAAGGCCAGGGACAGAAAGGATCACCACAGAGGCACAGAGGTCGCTGAGGCAAGGACGAGAACAAAAGCAGGAATCAGGCTCTGTTCTTCTACCTCGTTTCTCTCTGAGCCTCTGTGGTGAGTTGTATTGCTCACCACTCACAACTCACAACTCACAACTGACTTGACTGCGGCGTCAGGTACATCACCTTGCCCATGCGGCGCCAGCGGGCGTAGCGCTGGGCCAGGAGCGTCTGGGGCGTCAGCCGCTTGAGCTCGCGCAGGCTCTTGACGAGGTATCGCTCCAGGTGACCGGCCGCCTCGACGGGGTCGCGATGGGCGGCCCCCAGGGGCTCGGGGATGATGTCGTCGATCACGTCGAGCTCTTTGAGCTGGGGGGCGGTGAGCTTGAGGGCCTCGGCGGCCTCGGGGGCCTTTTCGCCGGTGCGCCACAGGATGCTCGCGCAGCCCTCGGGCGAGATGACGGAATAATAGGCGAAGCGGAGCATGGCGATGCGGTCGCCGACGGCCACGCCAAGGGCGCCGCCGCTGCCGCCCTCGCCGATGACCACGCAAACGATGGGCGTGGCCAGGCGGCTCATCTCCAGCAGGTTGCGGGCGATGGCCTCGGCCACCCCGCGCTCCTCCGAGCCCACGCCCGGATAGGCGCCCTGCGTGTCGACCATCGTCACCACCGGCAGGTGGAACTTCTGGGCCAGTTGCATCACGCGAAGGGCCTTGCGGAAGCCCTCCGGATGCGCACAACCGAAGTTGCAGGCGACCTTTTCCTTGGTGTCGCGGCCCTTTTGCTGGGCGATGATGACGGCCTTCTCCGTGCCGATCGAGCCGATGCCCGCGATGATGGCCTTGTCGTCAGCGAAGCGGCGGTCGCCATGAAGCTCGACGAAGTTCTTGACGATCTGGGCGATGTAGTCTTTGGCCAGCGGGCGGGCGGGGTGGCGGGCCACCTGCACCGTTTCCCACGCCGTCAAGGCTTCGTAAGTCTTGCGCAGCAGCCCCGTGCGCTGGGCGCGGATCTGGTGGATCTCGGAAACGTAATCGCGGCCGGACTTGGCCTGGGCGGCCTCGAGCTCTTCGATCTGCTTGTGCAGACGGAGAATGGGCCTCTCGAAAGGCAACTGGTAGCCGCCGGCGATTCCGTCATTGTCAGCCATGCGAAAACCCGCTACTAAAAAGGACGCCCTGAGCGTCCTGGTCCATTTTCCTGCCCCTCAACGTATCGCACGCGGGGCGGGCAATCAAGCGAAATCCGGCCGCGGCGGCGGCTTCAGGCGTCAGGCCTCGGACCTCAGACTTCGGACCTCAGGCCTAAGGCCCGCCAGTGGCTGCGGGGAGCGCCCGAAGTCTGGAGCCCGAGGTCTGAGTACGTGTTTTTGGTGGATATTGCATATCGCATATTGGATATTGAAGCCATGGCGCGGAAGGGCATCAAGCATGTGACCGTCGTCGGCGTCGGCCTGCTGGGCGGCTCGGCCGCCCTGGCGATCAAGGCCCACGATCCGCGCGTGATCGTCGCGGGCGTCGGGCGGCGACAAGCCAGCCTGGACGAAGCATTGCGCGTCGGGGCGATCGACACCGCACACATGGACCTGGCCGAGCCGGCCGGGCGGACGGACCTGGTGATTCTAGCCACGCCGGTGGGGGCCTTTGAAGGGCACCTGCGCACGCTGAAACGCTCGCTGCGCAAAGGCGCCCTGGTGACTGACGTGGGCTCGACCAAGGCCGTGGTCGTCCGAACTGCCCAGCGAATCCTTGGCAAGGGCGGACCCTTCGTCGGCAGCCACCCGATGGCCGGCAGCGAGGTCAGAGGCGTGGCCTTTGCCCGCGGCGACCTGTTCCACAACGCCACGTGCATCATCACGCCCACGCCCGACACGCCGCCGGCGGCCGCTGGGACCATCGAGCGACTCTGGCGCGACCTGGGGATGCGCACGGTCCGCATGAGCCCGGCCGCCCACGACCGCGCAGCTGCCCGCGTCTCGCACCTGCCTCACCTGCTGGCGGGACTGCTGATGATGCTGCCCGATGACAAGGACTTGAACATCGCGGCCACCGGTTTTCGCGACGCGACGCGCCTGGCCGGCGGCGACGTCGAGATGTGGCGCGACATCCTGCTGACTAATCGCTCCGCGGTTCTGGCGGCGATGGAGACCTTCGAGCACGACCTCATGCGCCTGCGCGACCTGATCGACCTGGGTGACGCGCAGGGCATCGCGCATTTTCTGGCCGAGGCCAAAACCCGCCGCGACCAAACCATCGCCAAAGCCCTCGCCGACCGCCGCGTCGCCATGGAGTAACCCGGCATCATTCCGGGTGCGATGAAGTCTCCCATGGCGGGCAATCCAACTCTGCTGCGGCCTCGTTCACGTGACGGTTGCCGCGTGAGAGACGGCTTGCCAGGTAGCGCGGTTGAATTGCTCTTCATTCTCAAGCGACATCTCGTGCGCGGAGAAGTAGTACATCAGGTGGTCCATCGGCAGGGCGAAGGCGCGGTCGACCACGGACAGGTAGTTGGCCAGGTCCTCGTTTCGGTGGCGCTGGGCCTCCAGGAGGAACAGGGTCTTCTTGCCTGCGGCCGACAAGACCGGATGAAAGACCGCGTGAGTCTGGAAGATCGTGTTCTTCATGCGGTGCATCTGGTGCGTCTGGTCTCGCAGGTGGCCGTCGGCGCCGAGGTAGTCGATGTGCCGCGTGCGGGCGAAAACCTCCGCCAGGTGCAGGGCGCCGGCTTCGGCGAACATGCTGACCGTCAGGGCCGGGCGCAGGCTCTTGGCCAGGGCGCTCATCTCGTCGAGAAACTCGATCACCGACTGCGTCGGCGGGCGAGGCTCGTCCCAGATCAAGCCGTCGAACTCAAACATCGTGAGCATCAGCCGCAGCGTCTCTTCGTAGTGCCGTCGCAGCTCAGGCCGGGCCGGGTCGCAGCAGCCCTGCTGCTCCTGACCGGCCATGGGCAGGTCGCGATGCTCCAGTGTCCAGCTTGAAAAGCCGTCAAGCCAGCCGGCCGTCAGACCGCCCCAGCGGTTGGGCACGGCATGCACCTGCAGGCCGCAGCCATGGGCCTGGCGAATGAAGTTCTCCAGCCGCTTGTGGTGCCAGTTGGTCAGTTGCTCTTCCTGCACGCAGACCGACACGGCGTGCGTGCCGATGGATTTCATCTGTTCCAGGTCGGCCTCGATATGCCGCCGGAGCAGGCAGTGATTATGCGGCGCATAGTAATAGCAGTTGATCAGCATGACAGCCTCAGGGGGGAACCGCCCCGTCCACTCGCGGGGGCTTGGGCCAGGCCGGGGCGTTGGCGTCGCCGCGATAGTCGCTGTTGGCGCGCGTGTCGATCTGCATAGTGCCTTCGGCCTTGGCGAGGGCCTTCTTGGCCTCGAACGTCGCGGCCGACTGGCCGGGGTTGAGGTACCACCGGCTGTCGACGTGCTGGCTGCGGAAGATCTCCAGGGCCTTATTCACCAGGTCCGGATGCGCCGCAGCCACGTCGCGCTGCGACGCTACATCGTCGATCGTGTCCCAAAGCAGCACGGGGTTGTCCGGGTGCTCGCGCCAGGCAAACCAGCGGCCCATGCGGACAGCCTGGGCGTGCGGGGCGTGCGTGCCGCTTTCCCAGTACAGAAACTCGTGCGCCTTCTGCCGGTCGGGTCGCCCTTGCAGCAGCGGCACGATGCTGATGCCATCGGTGGCGGGCGGTTCCTGTATGCCGGCCAGTTCCGCCAGCGTCGCCGGCAGATCGTACAGTGCGGTGAGGTTCTCCGTCGTGCCGGGGGCGACGCGCCCCGGCCAGGTGATGAACATCGGCACGCGCACGCCGCCTTCCCAGGAGATGAACTTGCCGCCCTTCCACGGGCCTTTGTTGTGAAAGAGCGGGTCGTCGTCGTAGCGCGGTCGGCCCATGTAGCCCCAATGCGAATAGCCGTTGTCGCTGGCGAAGATCACCAGCGTGTTGTCCAGCCGCCCCTGCGCGGCGAGCGTGTCCAGCAGCCCGCCGACGTGGCGGTCGAGGTGGTCGATCATCGCCGCCCACTCGCGGTTCTTCTGCGGCCAGGGCTTGTCCCGGTAACGCCCCAGGTCCGGCGTGATCAGCGGACCGTGCGGAATCTGAGTGGCGTAGTAGAGGAAGAAGGGCGCCTGGCCTCGGGCCGTGGCGTCCAGAAACGCCATCGCCCGCTGATAGCAGAGGTCCTCGGAATTCTGTGCCGCGGTCGCGTTGGCGACGCCGCGCGGGATCAGCTTGCCCGCGGCATCGTACGCGTTGAGTATCTTGTCTTCCCCGTCGCCGTTGTGGCGATAGGCATGGTCCATGTCGAAGCCGTAGTTGCCGCGGATCGGCGCCGGCCGGCCGTTCTCGTAGAGGTAATGCGGGTAGTAGGTGTGGGCGCTGGCCTGGTCGTAGAACCCATACGCGACGTCGAAACCTTTCTTCTCCGGCGCCCCGTCCGTGCCCGGCAGGCCGATGCCCCACTTGCCGACCATGCACGTGGCATATCCGGCGGCCTTGAGTGTCTGGGCGATCGTCACATCGGCCCTCTCAAGGTGGTCCTGCCCGCGGGCGGACGCGTTGGTGCGGACGCGGCAGTGGCCCATGTGCATGCCGGTCATGAGGCTGGCCCGGGCGGGGGCGCACTCGGGCGAGCCGCTGTAGGCCTGCGTGAACTTCAGCCCTCGCCTGCAAAGCCCGTCGAGGACCGGCGTGTCGAACTGCCGCTGGCCGAAGCACCCCAGGTCGCGATAGGACAGGTCGTCGGCCAATATCATCAGGATGTTCGGCCGGCTCTGGGCCAGGGACGGTTCTGTCATGGCTGCGCGCTCCGCGGCAGCGGCAGGCAGGCCGATTCCAAGCTTGGGTTCCTCCTGAGGCTGGCCATCCCGACTCCTTATTTGTGCCGCAATGATAGGCGATTGCATAGGGTGCGTCAATTTTACAGGCTGCGAACTTCTCGCTGCGGAGACGCTGTCAATTCAACCGTCCGCCAACGCCTCGCGCGCTGCCTGTGGGCTCATACCGGCGATCAGGAACTCTTTGCGAGGATTCGTCGGGCCGCTGACCAGCGTCACCGCCCGGCGGTCGAGGCCCAGAGCCTTGGCGAGAATGGCCGCCACGGCCGTATTGGCCTTGCCTTTCTCGGGCGGGGCGGAGGTGGCAATTTTTAAGGCGTCGCCCAGGACGCCGACGATCTTGTCCCGCGACGAGCCGGGCACGGCCTTCACGGCGATCACGCACCCGCCGGAGACGTCGCGAATGTCGAGTTGTTCAATCCCCTTCATCTCATCACAGGTTCGCGAAGTTCGCGTTGTTCGCGGCTATCGTCTACAGCCGCCCGGACTGCTTGGCGTATTGGAAGATGCCGCCGGCCTCGATGATCTCGGCCACGTCGCCCAGGCTGGCCAGTTCGTGATTACGGCCGGTGGTCAGGTTGCGCAGGACGTTGGCGGCGATGTCGATCTCGACTTCGTCGCCGGTGGCGACCTGATCGACGAGGCGGCGCTGCGTTTCGAGGGGCACCACGTACGCGCCGTTGACGCTGTTGCGATAGAAGATGCGGGCGTAGCTTTCGGCGACGACGGCGCGGCCGCCCGCTTCGGCGATCGCCAGCGGGGCGTGCTCGCGGCTGGAGCCGCAGCCGAAGTTGCGTCCGGCCACGATCACCGCGAACTCGCTGGTGAACTCGCCCTTCTTGACGAAGGGCACGTTGCCCTTGGGCAGGCCCGACTGCACCGGCGGCACGCCGCTCATGGCGTACATGCCGAAGTATTTGCGCTCGGCCGGGTCGGACGGATTGTAGCTGAGGTACTCAGCGGGAATAATCTGGTCGGTGTCGACATTATCGCCGACGACGAACGCTTTGCCGCGGATGATTCTGTCCATGTCTGCAATTCCTGTAAAAGCTTTCACGCATTAAAGCAGATTTTGCCGGCCGGTGGAAGAGTTCGAAGTTCGAAGATCGAAGTTCGAAGTGGAAAACGCTTCGGCCGGCGATACACTAGCGGCCGGAGAATGCGTATGCTTGAAAACTTCGCCGACCGACTGCTGGAGGCCATCGAGCGCAAGGGTTCGCCTGTGTGCGTGGGCCTGGACCCCGTCTTCGACCGCCTGCCGGCGCCGCTCAAGACGCTGGGGCCTGTCGAGGCGGTGGAGACGTTCTGTGGCCGCGTGCTACAGATCGTCGCGCCTCTCGTGCCGGCGGTGAAGATTCAGTCGGCGTACTTTGAAGCCCTGGGAGCGGCGGGCGTGGGCGTTTACTTCCGGATGATGGCCCAGGCTCGCAAGCTGGGGCTCATCGCCATCGGCGACGTGAAGCGCAACGACATTGGCCCGACCGCCGAAGCGTATGCCCGCGGGCACCTGGCCGGACCGGATGCGGCCGACGCGATCACCGTCAACGGCTACCTCGGCAGCGACGGGATCGAGCCGTTCATTGCCGCGGCGGCGGCAGGCGGGGCGGGCATCTTCGTGCTGGTCCGCACGAGCAACCCCTCGGCCCCGCAGGTGCAGGACATTCGCGACGAGCAGAAGACGCCCGTTTACGATCACATGGCGCGGCTGGTGGCGAAGCTCGGCGGCTCTGACGGGCGCGTCGGGCGGCGCGGGTACAGTTGCGTCGGAGCGGTGGTGGGGGCCACGTACCCCGACGAGGCCCGCGCGCTGCGGCAGGTGATGCCCCAGCAGATCGTGCTGATTCCCGGCTACGGAGCCCAGGGCGCATCGGCGGCCGACTGCGCCGCGTCGTTCAAGGCCGACGGCACCGGCGGGATCGTCAACGCCAGCCGGTCTGTCATCTTTGCGTACCAGAAGAACACGGCTGGCGCCTGGGAAGACGCTGTGGGCTACGCCGCGACCGAATTCGCCAAGGAAATCGCTGAGGCCGTGAAACGAAAGTAAATCAGCTTTGCCACAGAGATCACAGAGAACTCAGAGAAAACAAAGAGAGTTTTTCATTCCTTCTCTGCGTTCTCTGTGATCTCTGTGGCGATATCTTCTTGCTCCGATGCCAAAACGTAATACACAACTGTTTGCCCTGAAGGACCCGCCGGCGGCGGAGCTTGACGTTGCCGGCGCGCGGTATCGGCTTGTGCGCGTCTTCAAGCACGATTTCTACGCCATGACGAGCCTGTACGAGGCCGCCGCAGCGCAGGCTCGCTATCCCAAGATCGTCGTCAAGTGCGGACGCATGCAGCCGTTTTGCGGGCTGCCGCTGCAGGCGCTGGGGCAATGGCAGCGGGGGCACGAGCAGGCGATCTACAAGGCGCTGGCGGGCGTGGCGGGCGTGCCGGCGTGGGTGGGCCTGGTGGGCGACTGGGGCTACGCCATCGAGTACGTGCCGGGGCTGCCGCTGGACCACGTCGAGAGCCCGCCGACGGGCTATTTTGATCGAATGCGGCGCCTGCTCGACGACGTGCACGCCCGTGGCGTGGCGTACAGCGACGGCAACAAGCGGTCCAACATGCTCGTCGGCCCCGATGGCGAGCCGTACCTGATCGACTACCAGATCTCCTTCCGCCGCCGCAGCGACTTGCCCTGGCCGCTGAGAGCGATGATCGACCGCGCGGCTGACTATTTCATGCGGAAAGACATCTATCATTTATATAAGCACAAGCGGCGGATGAGCCCCGGCGAACTGACGGCCGAGGAGGATGAACTTTCACGCTGGCGCAGCGGGCTGCACGCCTTGCACCGGCGGTTCACCAAGCCGTACCGGGCGATCCGCCGGCGGTTCCTCAAGACGCAGCATCAGTCCGGTCGACTGGTCAGCCCCAGCGCGGCGATGGAAGACCACCATCAGCCCGAAAAGGCGACCTGGCGGCAGGACTGAGCGGTTGTGTGGCACGGGCGTCTCGCCCGTGCTCTTAGGTGGCATGGCCGTCTCGGCCATGCTTTTGGATTTCCAGGGTAAGGGATGGATAGTCGAGATGGGTGCCACGCACAACTCCGTTGTGCGTGTCCCTGATCTCTGACTCCGGTTCGGGGAGCATGGGCGAGACCTGTCCCTTGGGGACGCCCATGCCACAAATATGAAGGCGATGGTGCTTAACGCGATTGCGCCGATCGAGAGCAGCCCGCTGGTCCTGGCGGATGTGCCCGATCCCCAGCCGCTGCACGGGCAAGTGCGCGTGCGCGTGAGTTGCTGCGCGATCTGCCGCACCGATCTGCACGTCATCGAAGGCGAGTTGCCACAGCAGAAGCTTCCTGTCATTCCCGGCCACCAGATCGTCGGGCGCGTCGACGCGGTGGGCGAGGGCTGCTCGCGGTTGGCCCTCGGCCGGCGCGTGGGCGTGGCGTGGCTGCGGCACACGTGCGGGCATTGCGAGTTCTGTTCGGCCGGCCGCGAGAATCTCTGCGCGAGCCAGCAATTCACCGGCTATCACGAGAACGGCGGCTATGCGCAGTACGCCGTGGTGGACGAGGATTTCGCCTACGAGATTCCCGACGGCTTTGAGGACATCCAGGCCGCGCCGCTGCTGTGCGCGGGGATCGTCGGCTACCGCGCGCTGCAGCGGGCCAATCTGCCACGGGGCGGGACGCTGGCGATCTACGGATTCGGCAGCAGCGCGCATGTGATCTTCCAGATCGCGCGGCACCGGGGCTGCCGCGTGTTCGTCGTGACGCGAGGCGTCTCGCACGCGCAGCTTGCGCGCGAGATGGGGGCCGCTTGGGCGGGCGCATCCGCGGCCGACATGCCGGAAAAGGTCGACAGCGCAATCGTCTTCGCCCCGGCCGGCGAGCTGGTGCCGGCGGCGCTGTTGCGGCTCAAGAAAGGCGGAACGCTTTCGCTGGCGGACATCTACATGACGCCGATCCCGCAGATGGACTACCAGCAGTGCCTGTTCTTCGAGCGGGACGTTCGCTCGGTGACGGCCAACACGCGCCAGGACGGGCGCGAGCTGCTGGCCGAAGCGGCGGCCATCCCCATCCGCCCGCATGTCACGACGTATCCTCTTGCCGAGGCCAACCGTGCCTTGCAGGACCTCAAGGCCGACCGCATCAACGGCACGGGCGTGCTGATAGTAGCCAGTAATCAGTGAATCAGTAACCGGTAATCAGGAACCATCTCCGGTCAAGTTTCCAAATCTTTCAAGCCGATGTAACCAACGGCGCTGCCGACTGCACGTCTGAAGTGGAGTCGGTATGAATAAGGTATTCGACATCTTGGCGGCCATGACGGAAGTGGCGATTTTCGTCGCCGCGGCGGCTGCGGCGCTGATTGTCGTTGCTCGAATGGCAAGGTAGGCGCCCGCGCGGGTGGTGAAAATGGGGACAGTCCCGCACGGCGGGACGGTCCCCGTTTTCACAGATACCGCGCCACCAGGGCGGGCAGTTCCAGCAGAGACCGGATGCGGTGCCGCGGGCGGATCCAGCGGCTGGTGCGTCCGGCGGGGCTCTTGAGGATCGAGATCATTCCCAGCCGATTGGCGCCCCAGACGTCTGCAATGAGCGAGTCGCCGACGAACATGGCCTGCTGGGGTTGTATGTTCAGCGCCGCCAGGGCCTTGCGGAAGATGCGCGAATCGGGCTTTCGGTACGACACGTCGCACGAGTAGACGCGCAGCGGAAGCAGGTCCAGCAGATTTTCGCTCGCCAGGTGCCGATCGAGCGTTGGCCCGGGGACAAACGTGTTGGAAACCACCGCCAGGTTCAGGCCGCAGTTGCGGAAACCTTCCAGCATCTCGCGCGTTCCGGGTTCGACGGTCGCACAGGCGCTGAGAGGCTGATACCATCGCCAGGCCAATTGATCGAGTTGCGCGGCTGTGAGCGTTTGCCCGAGATGTCCGCCGAGTCGCTTGAGCAGGACCCTTGCGTCGAAATCGCGATGCAGCAGGCGGTTGGCTACCAGCCGCCAGCGAAGCTGGCCGAGCATCAGCCGGTGGAATCGTCCGAAATGCGGCAGCGGCTGGCCCAGCTCGCGCAGGTATTCGTACGCGGCGGCAGCGCCTTGGCGGAAGAGACCGGGCAGATCCACTTTGCCGAAGTCCAGCAAAGTCTCGCCCAGGTCGAATAGGATACTGTTAAGGCGCATTTGCATGATCGTTTGTCGAGTGTCGCTGCCTCCGCGTGTGACGAAGTATATGTCGCCGGCCGACTTGCTGTCAACGGAGCTAGGGCTTAGGTCGTAGGTCATAGGGTAGGGATCGATATCAGGCTCTGGTAAATTTGCCCCGACTCTGCCCCATGACCTAAGACCTGCGACCTTTCTCCTTGCGTTTGATTTGCCGGGCCGCTAGAGTACGCAACTTCGCAAACACTGAGCTCGAAAGCTGGAGAGACTGATGGCTGACTACAAGGATTTGAACCGTAAGGTAATCAAACTGGGCAAGCAGGTGGTGCGCATGTGCACCGAGGCCGGCAGCGGGCATCCCTCAAGCGGCCTGGCGCTGGTGCACCTGACGACGGCCCTGATGTACCGCGTCATGCGGTACGATCCCAAGAACCCCTGGAACACCGGCGCGGACCGCCTGGTGCTCTCGGAAGGTCATGCCGTGCCCGTGGTCTATGCGGCGTACTGCGACCTGGGCGGCGTCGTCGGCACGCAAGACCGTCCCAGCGAACTGAGCTTTGACGACGCCCTGACTCTGCGCGACGCCGACAGCGTGCTCGACGGACATCCCAACCCGGCGCGCGGCATGCCCTTCTTCGATGCGGCCACCGGCTCGCTGGGGCAGGGGCTTTCGGTCGCGGCCGGTCTGGCCTGCGGCGCCCGCCTCAACGGCAGCGACAAGGTCATCTACGCCATCATGGGCGACGGCGAAAGCCGCGAAGGGCAGATATGGGAAGCCCTCGATTTCATCGTCGATCACAAGCTCACCGCCGTTAAAGCCATCTTCAACTGCAACGGCCAGGCCCAGAGCGATTACGTCTCGGGCCAGCAGTCGGCCGAGACGCTGGCGGCCAAGCTCAAGGCCTTCAACTTCGACGTGCGCGTCATCGACGGGCACAACTTCGATGAGATTTTCGCCGCCCTCAGCGCGGTCCCGGCCGGCAAGCCCATCGCCATCGTCGCCAAGACCGTCAAGGGCTGGGGCGTCAAGGAACTGCAGAAGCACACGTATCATGGCAAGCCGCTGGAGGCCTCGCAGCTCGATCAGGCCTATGCCGACCTCGACGCGATGGCCGCACAGCTTGGCGTGGCCGACGTGCCCGATTCGCCGGCTGTGGAACTGACGGCCCCCAAGACCGTCGAAATCCCCGGCGAAGGCCCGGTCTCGGCAGGCGATTGGAATGTGGCCCTGGAAGCGGCCGGTCTGGCGGCGGTCATCGAGAAGAAGAAGATTTCCACCCGGCGCGCCTACGGCGTGGCACTGCGGGCGATCGGCGCCGACGTCCGCGTGACCGCCCTCGACGGCGACGTCAAGAACTCCACCCACGTCGACCTGTTCGCCAAGGCACATGCCGACCGCTTCTTTGAAGGGCGCATCGCCGAGCAGAACATCATGTCGGCCGGCGTCGGTCTGGGCGCCAGCGGCAAGATTCCGTTCGTGTCCAGCTTCGCCAAGTTCCTGGTCCGCGGTTACGACCAGCTCGAGATGGCCGCCATCAGTAACGCCAACGTCAAGTACGTCGGTTCGCACGCGGGCATTTCGCTGGCGGCCGACGGTCCCAGCCAGATGGCCCTGCCGGACCTGGCGTTCATGCGGGCCTTCGCCCACAGCCGCCGCGCCGACGGTCAGCCGGCCGTCCGCGTCTTCTGCCCCAGCGACGGCGTCAGCGCCTTCAAGCTGACCGAGCTGATGGCCAACACCGACGGCATCTGCTACATGCGGACGCACCGCCCCGACGTGGACGTGCTGTACAGCCCCGACGAGACGTTTGAAGTGGGCGGGTTCAAGCACCTCATCGACGGGCAGGACCTCCTGATCGTCGCCAGCGGGTACATGGTGCACATGGCCCGCCGCGCGGTGCAGATCCTCGAAGAAGACAGCGGCCTGTCGGCCGGTTTGATCGACGCCTACTCGATGCCGCTCAAGACCGACGAGATCCTCCGCATCGGCGACGACTGCCGCGGGCAGATCCTCGTGGTCGAGGACAACTACCTCGGCGGCTTCGCCGACGAGATCACCGCAGCCGCCGCGGCCAGCGACCTGGGCGTCACCGTCAGCACGCTGTACGTGCAGGAAGTGCCCAAGAGCGCCAAGACGCCCGAGGACATCCTGGCGATGGCCAACCTGACCCCAAGAGAAATCGCCACCGCCGGCCAGAAGATGTTCGACCAGTCGTAGGCGAAGCGATCAATCCTGATTCCCCCGCGAGCCCGGCGTAAGAACCGGGCTCGCTTTTTTCCTGGCTTGGCCGGGATAAGGTTGCGCGACTGCGTCCCGAAGGGATGCACAGGACATAGCCGGGGCGAAGCCCCCGGAAAGCGTCTCGCTACTGCTTCAGAAAATTCCGCAGCAGGTCGTGGCCGACTTCCGTTAAAAAACTTTCGGGGTGATATTGCACGCCTTCGGTGGGGTGGGTCTTGCTGCGGATACCCATCAGTTCGTTCTGGTCGACCGTCCAGGCGGTTTGCTCGAAGTCGCTGTCGAGGCCGTCGGGGTCGACTACCAGGCTATGGTAGCGTGTGGCGGTGAAGGGGTTGGGCAGGCCTGCCAGCACGCCGCGGCCGTCGTGGCGGATCTCGCTGGTCTTGCCGTGCATCAAGCGGCCGGCGCGGATCACCTTGCCGCCGAAGACCTGGCCCATGCACTGGTGGCCCAGGCACACGCCCAGGATCGGGATCTTGCCGTGAAAGTGCGTGATGAAGTCGCAGCTATACCCCGCCTCGTTGGGCGTGCAGGGGCCCGGCGAGACGATCAGGTGCGTGGGCTTGTATTCTTCCTCGACTTGCCCGGGCGTGATGACATCGTTGCGGAAGACGTGAATTTCCTGGCCGCTGCCGAGCTCGCCGATGCGCTGCACGAGGTTGTAGGTGAAGCTGTCGTAATTGTCGATGACGACGATCATGGCAGGATGGTAGCCTCAAGCGAGAACATGGTCAAGGGTGGCACGCACAACTCCGTTGTGCGTGTCCCTGAACTTAACGGGCGAAAGACCACGCGCAACGGAGTTGTGCGTGTCACCCGGGCGCGCTGAAGATAAGAAACCACAGGCTGGAAAGCCTGTGCCACTTAGTCTTCGACTGCGATGACTTTGGTCACGCCGGGGACTTGCTGCTTGAGATGGCGCTCGACGCCCATCTTCAGCGTCATCTTCGCGCCGGGGCAGCCCTTGCAGGCGCCCTGCAGTTTCACTGATACGACGCCTTCGTTGTCTACGCCGACCAGTTCGATGTCGCCGCCGTCGGCCTGGAGCATCGGCCGAATCCTGTCGATCACGGCGCCAACTTGTGTATCAATCGTCTGGTTGCCCGCTTCGTCTGCCATGGGGAAGCCTTTCCGGTCTGTTGCATATTTTGAAACCGCACCATTATAGGCCCCTCTCTCGCCCGAACAAGAGCCGGACCAATTTGATCTTCGTTTTTTGGTGGTGCCTCCGCCGCGACTTTCCCCCTGTGACGGAAAAGATCCTTTTTCTGCCCAAAACTGAATCAGGGAACCTACTATGCATGGCATCCGTTATAAGTGATACCCGAGGCGAAGGCGCCCGCCCGGGTCAAGAAGGATCCGAGCGCCTCGACAAAGGACAGCGACTATGACGAACTCACGGATTCCCCTGGTGGCGGCCGGTCTTGCGGTACTCATGTTTGGCGTACTGGGGGTCTGGCAATCGAGCGTGGCGATGGCTGGCGACGAAAAGGCGCCCTGTACCCAGCCCTGCAAAGACACCGCCGGGTGCAAAGCCTGCTGCAAGGACGACTGCAAGGCCTGCTGCAAAGACAGCTGCGCCGCGTGCTGCAAGGACAAGGGCAAGTCCTGCGCCGCGGAAAGCATGTCCTGCGGCGCCTGCAAGCCCAAAGAGGGCGCCACGCCCACCGAGGCAAAATCTGCCTTCGCCAACACCAAATGTCCGATGATGGGGTCTAAAATTGATGCATCGAAGGTGACGCCCGCGCTGACCCGCGAGTTCAAGGGTCAGAAGGTCGCCTTCTGCTGCGGCGGCTGTCCGGCGGCCTGGGACAAGCTTACCGACGCCCAGAAGCAGGCCAAGCTCGATGCGGCGAAATAAGCAGATAGCTATCAGCTATCGGCTGTCAGCTATCAGCGAGAGGAAATCCTCGTGCTGGTAGCTGACAGCTTCTATTCAAACAAGGAGAATTGCCATGACGGATATTTCCAGACGTGATGTCGTAACAGCCCTTGGGGCGGCGGGTACGGTTCTGGCGGCGGGCGGGGCCTTGGCCGAAGGGGCCGACGTGCGAAGCGACCCGGCCGTCACGCTCCAGCAGGGCTTCAAGGGCAGCGAGTACGTCCTGCCGCCTTTGCCGTATGACTTCAAGGGACTCGAACCGGCCTACAGCGGCGACGCGCTCAAGATTCACTACGAGAAACATCACGCCGGCTACGTCAAGGGGCTCAATGCGGCGATGACCGATCTGGCGGCCGCCCGCGACAAGGGCGACTTTGCACAGGTCAAGGCGTTGTCGCGCGACCTGGCGTTCAACGGCAGCGGCCACGTGCTGCACACGCTGTTCTGGCATTCGATGACGCCGGGTGGTTCCAAGCCGACCGAGTCATTGGCCAAGGCGATGACCGACAGCTTCGGCAGCGTCGAGGCGTGCCAGAAGCAGTTTGCGGCCGCCACCAAGAGCGTCGAGGCCAGCGGCTGGGGCGTGTTGGCGTACGAACCGCTGGCGCGCAAGCTGATCATCCTTCAGGCCGAGCGTCACCAGGACTTGACGATCTGGGGCGTGGCGCCGCTGCTGGTGTGCGACGTGTGGGAGCACGCGTATTACCTTCAGTATCAGAACAAGCGGCCGGATTGGGTCGACGCATTCGTCGGCAAATTGGCCAATTGGGAATACGCCGCGGCGCGGCTGTCGCTGTGCCTTTAGCGCGGTATGCGCTATTTGGTCAGTCGTTCGGGGCTGGGGTGCTCGCAGAACAGGTAGGTGACGCGTTTGGCGGCCTCGACTACCAGTTCCTGCTCGAGGACCAGGCCATAATCTGCGGCGGTGCTGGTCGGCGCGATGTCGACGGCCTCGATCGGCCATCCGTCGCGGCGGTCGGTCGGCCAGAGGCAGGCGCCGGTCTTGGCGTCGACGACTCTGACGCGCAGGGCCAGGTGCCCGTGCCACAGGTCGCTCTGATTGTCGTCCTTGAGCGACATGCGGTCGAACAGGACGTACATCACGAGATCAGCGCCTACCTGCCGCCCGACCTGGTCGACGCTGAGCTTTTCAAAGCCCGGGGTATTTTCGACTTCCTGCAGTTTATTGAAGGGGATGGTCGACGCGGCAACATTGTTTTCCATCAGGAACTTGTTGAGCTCGTTGGCGAACGTCCCGCGCGTTGCGTCGGACTTCAGACGCGAGTAGTAGTCGTCGGGAAAGACCAGGATCGTCTTGTTCTTGGGCACCGGATACAGCGCCGGATCGGTCGAGGCCGGCGTGAACATCTCAGCCCACCAACCCACCGCGTCCATGCAGCCGGCGGTACAGGTCAGCATCGCGCCCAGCATGGCGATCGTGATGGCTCGAAAGCGCCTCATTCCATTTCTACCTTGTGCGTGTAGAACTTCTTCACCAGGCCGTCCGCAAAGGCCTTTTCCGTCTGGTAGCGGACGTCGTTTTCAGTGCGGTTGACCTTTACGCCGTTGCCGCCGGGGAACAGTGTGCGCATGTTGGTGTTGCGCCACTGGCAGGCCTTGGATTCTTCTTCCGTGGTGCTGTAGAGCGCCACGTCGGCGACGATGCGGCCGCGCACCAGGTCAAGCGACCCCACCTCGCGCGTCGAGAAATCTACCAGGGCCACGTACAGCACGTAGTCGGCCCCGAAGAGCTTGCCGAACTTGGTCTTCTCCATCGAATCCCAGTGGATGTCGCTGTCCTGCTGTTCGAGGACGATGCGCGGATCGACGACATTGGCCTTCTTGAGCTTGGCGCGAATTTCCTCGGCCACGACCGTCGCCAGTTCCAGCCGCGCCATCGGGTACTCGTACTGGACGGCCTGGTCGGCGAAGATCACCACCGCCACGCGCTTGCCTTCGAGCTTGTCGAACTCGGCGTGCACGGTCTTGACGGGGGCCTTGGCCATCGAGTACAGCGTGAAGTCGCGAACGTTGGTGCATCCGCCGCAACTGGCCATCACGCATGCCGCTACCGCCGCACAGATGTGTCTGTTCATGGCGTCACCTTCCATGGCGGTGGGGCACAGCCTTCCCAGACTGTGCTCGTCACAGGCGCGAAAACCTGTGCCACCCGTCTTGTCCGTTATTTTACCGGCAACTTTCCCGAAAGCAATCCTGTTACCAGAACCCAAAGCCAGCCCAGGGTCATGAGTCCCACGGCTGCCGCCAGCCACCACGGCGAGGGGTCGATCCATCCCCAGGCGTCGCGGGCCCAGCCCAGTTCCACAGCGCCGATGCACGACAGGGCAACCAGCCCGCTGAACAACACCACCCCGAAAGGATGGAAATTGAAAGCCTCGACGACGTGCCCGCGACCCATCGCCATCATCGAGCGCGTCATGCCGCAACCGGGGCAGGGCAGGTGCGTGTTGACGTAGAACGAGCACGGCGGCATCGGCACGCGGCTGGGCAACTGGAAGCACGCGGCCGCCAGCACCGCCAGGCACGGCAGCAGAAGCGCCAATCCGCGCAATCGGATCGCGCGCGCCGAAGGCAGCGTCTGGGGCAGCGGCGGGGGATCGCTTCGATTGTCGATCGCGCTGACGGTCATGGCATTCTCAAATCCCGCAGGGGTTAGATCAAGGATAACAGCAATAGCCTCGCCGTTCCACAAGGCATTCTCTACCGTTGCGGCTGCACTGACGCGGGGCTCGTTCCTCCCAGTTCCAGCCGCACATATCCATTGTGAACGGTGTCGAAGCACTGGCGGGTCCGCAGGAGGTTCTGGAAAAAGCGCCTGGCCTTGTCGTCGGGGCCGGTTGGCCCGCGGTAGAGACCGCCGCCGCTGACGAGAGCGACCTTGGGATCGGCGGCGGCCACATAATCGGCCAGCGCGGGGGTGAACGTTCCGTGGTGCGGCAGCACGAGGGCCGGGGCTCGCGGGCCTTGGCGCGCCAGCGTCTCCTGGGGCGCCGCGCCGATGTCGCCGGGCAGTATCACCGATGCATCATCGCACACGACGTGCAACACGAGCGAGGCGTCATTCTCCGACAGGCTGGCCGCACCCGCGGGCGGCCACAGCACCCGCACGCGCGTGCGGGCGTCCAGGGGCGCCTCGTCGCCGGCGCGGAGGCGCACCAGCGTCAGGCCGCGGCGGGCGATCTGGGCCATCAGATCCTGCTCGGGCTTGTCCACGGCGTCGCTGCCGAAAAACTCGTTGACGTAGATCGTGGGCCGGCAGCGATCGAGCAGCCCCGCAAGGGCGTTGAAATGGTCCGTGTTGCCGTGCGAGATGAAGACGGCTGAGGGATCCTTGATTCGCCGCTCGCGCAGGAACGGCTTGAGGATCTCCTCCCAGGCGTCGAAGCCGCTGCGCGTTCCGGCATCGATGACGGCCGTGGCGCCGCCCGGCGATCGCACGATGCAACACTGCCCGTTGCCCACCGCCAGCATGTGAAGCTCGGCCCGCTGGGGCAGGCCGGCCGCCCGCTGAGTCCAGAGCGTGGCGGCCGCCAGCAGCACCGCGGCCACGGCGCACCATGTCCAGCCTCGCTTGAGCCGGTGGCGAATCGCGAACAGGGCGATGACCGCGTAGCACAGCAGCACCCACCACGCCGGCACGGGGCGCAGTTCCAGGCACAGGCCCGGCAGGTAATTGCACCAGTCGACGACGACTGCCAGCCACCGCGAAAAGCACGCCGCCATTCGTCCCAGCAAGTGCGAGACATTGGGCAGCAGCATCGCCGCGGCCAGCGAGAGATAGCCCGGCACCAACACGGCCACCATCAGCGGCATGAGCAGCAGCGTCAGCAGGGCCGCATAGGGGCTGAAGAGTCCGAAGTGGTACGCCGCCAGCGGCGTGGTGACGAGGAAGGCGGCAATGCCCACAGCCGCCGCGTTGGCCGCCCAGTCGATCACCGCGAAGTTCAGCCAGCGCACGATCCGCTGGTTGTCGCGGAAGACGATCAGCCCGCGACGCTTCTGCCATCGCCACAGGAGCATCTCCCGCAGCGGGCGGTGCAACAGCAGCAGCCCGCCGACGGTGACGAAGCTCAACTGGAATCCCGCGGTGAAGAGCTGCAGCGGATCGACCGCCAGCAGGATGATCGCGGCCGCCGCCAGGGCGTTGAGCGCTGAATACGTGCGCCCGGCGATCAGCGTGATGCACAGGGCCGCGGCCATGATGGCCGAGCGCAGCAGCGGCGCCTGGGGCTCGGCGGCGAGCATGTAGGCTGTCAGCACCGCCAACACGACCAGGGCGGAGCGGCGCTGGTTGAGCATCGCCAGGCGGCAGAGCAGAAAGATGAAGCCCAGGAAGATGGCAAGATGTTGGCCCGAGATGCTCAGATAATGCGCGATGCCCGCCCGCATCATGGTTTTGTTGAGGCTGCGCAGCGCCGGGTCGCGCTCGCCCTGGACCAGGGCCACGAGCAGACTGGCGGCAGGTTCGTCGCTGGCCGCCAGCAGGTGCTGCCTCGTCATGGCACGCAGGCGCCACACGCAGCGCATGAAGGCGTTCATGTCCTGCCCGGCAAGGATTGCCACGCCGTCGGGGCCCGGGACGCTCATCCAGACCACCACGCCCTCGCGGCGGGCACGCTCGGACGGATCGTACTGGCCGGGATTGTTCGCCTGGCGGTAGCGGCCGATGCGCCCCATCAGCTCCAGGCTCTGCCCTGCCCCCAGCCGCGTGTCGGCCGCGTCTACCGTAACCTGAACCAGTCCGGAGGCGCCCTGCCAACCCTGTCCGGCCTTGGCGGCCGTGCATCGCAGGATAAATCGCGTGCGGGGACCGGGCGTGTAGCCCAGGGCGGCGTTGGCTGGCTGCTCGTGAATCTGCGGAGACGTTTGGACGACGCCGCGCAGCGTCGCCAGGTTCGCCGACTCGCCCGTGCCGCGCGCGATGTGATCGTCGGCCAGCGTGAAATAGCAGAACTGCAGGTACACCGCCCCGATGGCGGCGATGGTCGCCAGCAACCCGCCGGCCGTGATCGGCCAGAGGTGCCGCCGGCGGATAGTGACCGCCGCACCGGCGAGAGCGAGGATCCCGATGGCGGTGAAAACTCCGGCCGTCACCGGCAGAT
This sequence comes from Phycisphaerae bacterium, assembly GCA_039683615.1. GTDB lineage: Bacteria > Planctomycetota > Phycisphaerae > SM23-33 > SM23-33 > JAJFUU01. The sequence goes on along the minus strand of JBDKRA010000045.1, from coordinate 124,475 downwards.
ACCGCCCGACAGTGATGCCCAGCACAAACGCCGCCGCCACGCCCGCCAGCGGCAGGCGATGCAAGAGACCCTTGGAGCGGCCGCCCGGTGATGAAGGGGGAAGATCCGTCACGGGCGGGATTGTACCGAAAAACAGTGCAAAGTTCGAAGTGCGAAGTTCAAAGTCAGAGGGACGCCGATCTTCACAGTTAGCGGCGGAGCTTGCCACCGCGGGCTCGGCCGCTAACGAAGCCGAATTCAGACTTCGATCTTCAGACTTCTTTACGCGTCGCGCCCGATGGCCTGGGCGATGCGTTTGAGCTGACCCATCAGTTGCAGCAGCACGTCGGGCGTCAGCGACTGGGCGCCGTCGGAGAGGGCGTGCTCGGGGTCGTGGTGCACTTCCAGGATCAGGCAGTCTGCCCCGGCCGCCACGGCGGCACGGCTCATCGCCGGCACCAGGTGCGCGTGTCCGGTGCCGTGCGAGGGGTCCACGCAGACGGGCAGGTGCGTCTTGTCGTTGAGTTCGGGCACCGACGCCAGCGGCAGCGTGTTGCGGACGTAGTCCTCGAACGTGCGGATGCCCCGCTCGCACAAAATCACGTTGGGGTTGCCGGCATTGAGGATGTACTCGGCCGCCAGCATGAACTCCTCGAGCGTGGCGCTCATGCCGCGCTTGAGCATGACGGGCTTGTTGACGCGGCCGACGGCCTCGAGCAGCGGGTAGTGCTGCATGTTGCGGGCGCCGATCTGCAGCACGTCGGCGCACGCGGCCACCTCGTCAAGCGTCTCGACGCTGATGACTTCGGTCACGACGGCCAAGCCGGTCTTCTCGCGCGCCTCGGCGAGAATCTTGAGCCCCTCGCCGCGCAGGCCCTGAAAGCTGTAGGGGCTGGAGCGCGGCTTGAACGCCCCGCCGCGCAGGCCGATGCACCCAGCGGCCTTGACGGCGTCGGCAGTGCGAAGGAGCTGGTCGCGATTCTCGACGCTGCACGGGCCGGCGATCACGCCGATCTTCCTGCCGCCCAGGGGGAACTTGCCCGGGCCGATGGGGATCTGCGTGCGCGTGCGCTTGACCTCGGTCGAGGCCATCTTGTACGGCGCCAGGATCGGCACGATGCGGTCGACCATCGGCGCGGTTTCGATGGCTGTCTTGTCCACCGCGCGCTTATCGCCCAGGCACGCCACCACCGTGCGGTCGGTGCCGTGAATGACGTGCTCGCGCAGACCAAACTCCTGAACCAGATGCACGACGTGCTGCACCTGCTTTTCAGTAGCACCGGGCTTCATCACGACGATCATCAAGACACTCCAGGCACGTTAAGACTATACAAGCCCCGCGGCCAGCAACCGCCCCCGCTTCTTCATACGCCGACGACGCCAGGGAGAGTTACTTCACCAGGCGAAGGGCGAAGGGATACTTATAATCTTCGCCGCCAGAAACCTTTACGGCAGCCATAATGCAGAACACCAGATTTGCCAGCCAGATCAGCGGAAACAGGAACCGCAATCCAATGCAGAACAGGACTATTGCCGCAACCCAGGCGATAATCACAGTGATCTGGAAGTTCACGGCTTCCTTGCCGTTCTTGTCTACCAGCGGATTCTCGCGCTTGATCAGCCAGACGATCAAGGGGCCGAGGATACCGACAATGCCCAGAAGATGGCAGAGCATCGCCAGCGTGCGCGAGTCTTTGTCGCCGGGGGCGGCGGGGGGAGGGGTGGCCGGCGTTTCGGGGGTTGTCTGTGTCATACTCGTTTCCTTTTCTTGACGGGCCTTTGCGGGTTGTCCTCGCCACGAGGCATTACCGCGGTCGTTGTCTCATCGTAGGGCGCTTCATCGCCCGGGCTCGATCTTCTCCAGATTGCCCATGTAAGGCCTCAGGGCCTTGGGGACGTTCACCGAGCCGTCGGCGTTCTGGTTGATCTCCAGAATTGCGATCAGCACGCGCGGCGAGGCGATCACGGTGTTGTTGAGCGTGTGCACGAACTTGACCTCGCCGCTCTCGTCGCGATAGCGGATGTTCAGCCGCCGCGCCTGGAACTCATAGAAGCGGCTGGCCGAGTGCGTCTCGCCGTACCCGCCGCGCGAGGGCATCCAGGTCTCGATGTCGAACTTCTGCACTTGGCCCTGCCCCAGGTCGCCGGTGCAGACGTTGACGATGCGGTAGGGCAGTTCGAGCGCCTGGAGCACGTCCTCGGCGTTTTGCAGGATCTCCTGGTGGAGCGTGCGCGAGACGGCCTCGTCGTTGCGGCAGAGCACGACCTGCTCGACCTTGTCGAAGGAGTGGATGCGGTAGATGCCGCGCGTGTCCTTGCCGGCCGCCCCGGCCTCGCGGCGAAAGCACGTGCTCAGGGCGAAATACTTTCGCGGAAGATCAGCCGCCTGCAGGATCTCGTCGGTGTGGTACGCCGTCAGGGGCACCTCGGCCGTGCCGACCAGACTCATGCCGTCGCGTTCGACGAGGTACGCCTGTTCGCGCCCCAGCGGGAAATAGCCCGTGCCGTACATGACCTTCTCGTCCACCAGCACCGGCACGCTCATCAGCGTGTAGCCCTTGGCGTGCATCTGGTCGATCGCCAGGCGCAGGACGGCCTGGTGCAGCATCGCCCCGGCGCCTTTGAGGACGTAGTTCCGCGTCCCGGCCAGCTTGACGCCGCGCGGGATGTCGATGATGTCCAGCATCTCGCCCAGCTCGACATGATCCCTGGGGTTGAAGTCAAACTTCGGCGGCTGGCCGCAGCGGCGCAGCTCCACGTTCTCGGTGTCATCGGCCCCGATGGGCACTTCCGGCGCTGCCGGCTGGGGCACCAGCAGCATCAGCTCGTCGAACTTGGGTTCGAGCTCTTCGACCAGGGCAGCCAGTTCTTTGCCTCGGGCCTTGAGCTGCGCCAGTTCGGCGATGGCTTTTTGCTTCTGGTCGCCGGCCAGGCGCGCGATATCCTTGCCGGCGGCGTTCTGCCGCGTGCGGATATCTTGAATCTCGCGCCGCGCGTCGAGCAAGCGGGTGTCGATATCCAGCAGCGCCTGGATGTCCACGCTGAACTTCTTGTCGCGCGCGGCCTGAACGAACTTTTCAGGTTGAGCGCGGAGTTGTTTGATGTCGATCATGTTGGCATAACCCTACCTAAACCCGGTAGGGAATGCAATATAGCGCCCTGACCGTCTACTCGTCAGAATCGCCAAACGCGCTGGATGGTCCCGCCGGCGGCGCCGCCGTCGCGGGCGGGCCGGATGGCAAGGCCGTTGGGGCAGCCAAAGAGCCGGTGCCGTTGAGCGGCCGGTCTAAAGCCAGAGCGTCCGCTGCGACAGGAACCCCCGGGAGCGTTCCGGTAAGCACGGCCCCATAGCCCTTCCTCGGCCTGACGGTGCCGGGAGGAGCCATCACGGACCCGGATGGCCTGCCTGTCGGGGTTTGGGTGAAGGCTATGCCGCCGGTAACCGCGGCAATGCTCATCTGTTCCGTTCCAGGAATGACTTCGCCAAACAAGTCCCTTATCCCGCCGGAAGGCTGGGCGGATGTTTCCTGCCCTGTAAGTCCGGGAGAGATTTCCTCACCCGGGGCCGTGATGCCCGGGAAGGATGGAATCGCACTTGGCGGCAAGACCCCAGGCCCGGCAGGAACGATGCCTGTGCTGGCAGAAGGAGCAGCACGCCTGAAGGTAACACCCGGCACCATTACGGAGTTAACGCCTGGGTAGGCTGAATACGGCGGCGAAGAGACAACTCGCCCACGCGGGATCAACGTCGTGCTGGGCGCGGGCGTGCCCCATCGCAAAGTGACACCGGGCTGCGTGACCGTGCCAAGACTTGGAGCAGGCGGCGTCATGGCCGGGCTCGGCGGGTTCGAAGAGACAAATCGCCCCTGGGCCGTTGCGGTCAATGCCAGAATTAGGAAGACGGCGACCGAAGCCTTAGAGAGAGTGCCTGAAATAGACATTTTCGCTCCTCCTCTCCTCCATGCGCATTGTATGCCTGTATAATTGATGGTGCATTGGCGGCGGAGGGAGGCGGATGGGGATTTCGGTTATTTTTGTTGTTGACCCACGGTTTTAGGATTTTATAATCAACTGCAGTGTTCTGTGAACGATAGAAGCCAAACTTTTCGGGCCGGGAGCTTTGTGGTGACGGTTTACCTGACAAGAGGCCGATCAGGTGTCTGAGCCCAGACACAAGGTGGTTTTGGCCAAGGACTGCCATTGGGGCAAGGCCAGGGCGCCGCAGGTAACCTGCCGATTGCAGGAGACGAGGATGCATTGAGCAAAACTCGCCTGCGGCGGCAAAACCGCAGGGTTGCGTGCTTGAGAAGTGGGCCCAGCGACCCACTTTTTTTGTTGTTTGGCGGCACAGGGACCGACCGCGACCGCGCGGACCGGGGGTTGACATAAGGAAGTAGCGAATGAATCAGGAACTGTTGAGAATCATCGAGGCGCTCTGCCGCGACAAGAACATCGACAAGGAACTGGTCTTCCAGGACCTTGAGGCCGCCGTCCGCTCGGCGATCCGTAAAGACAGCGTCGAGAGCGAGAACGTCACCGTGCAACTCGACCGCGTCAGCGGCGAGATCACCGCGACCATCAACGGCCAGCCCAAGAGCATCCGGGAGCTGGGGCGCATCCCCGCCCAGACCGCCAAGCAGGTGATTTTCCAGCGTCTGCGCGAGGCCGAGCGAGGCAGCATCAGCGACGAGTTCCGCCAGAGGCGCGGGCAGATCGTCACCGGGCGCACCGGGCGGTGGGAAGGCGGATCGATGATCGTCGACCTCGGTCGCACCGAGGCGTTCATGCCCCGCAGCGAGCAGATTCCCGGCGAGAGCTACCAGAGCGATCAGCGCGTCCGGGCGATGATCCTGGACGTGCGCGAGCAGCCCAACCAGGTGCGCGTGATTCTGTCGCGCACGCACCCGGATTTCATCCGCGCCCTGTTCGAGCTGGAAGTGCCCGAGGTGGCCGAGGGCATCATCGAGATCAAGGCCCTGGCCCGCGAGGCCGGCTATCGCACCAAGGTGGCCGTCGACAGCACCGACTCGAAAGTCGACGCCGTCGGCGCCTGCGTGGGCGTCCGCGGCAGCCGCATTCGCAACATCGTCGACGAACTGGGCGGCGAGAAGATCGACATCGTCCGCTGGAACGAGTCCAGCAAGGTGCTGATCGCCAATTCGCTCAAGCCGGCCGAAGTGGCCGAGATCGCCCTGTGCTTCGAGCTGGGGCGGGCGACCGTCGTTGTCGTCGAAGACCAGCTTTCGCTGGCCATCGGCAAGCGCGGGCAGAACGTGCGCCTGGCGGCGCGGCTGACGAACTGGGATATCGACATCCTGACGCCCAACGAGTTTAACGGCGCGCTGGACACTCTGGAAAAGGCCCTGCGCAGCGTCGAAGGCGTCGACGCCACCGTGGTCGACCAGATCGTGGCGATGGGAATGGTCAACGTGCTGGATGTCGACGAGGTGGGCGTGGGCCCGCTGGTAAGTGAAATCAAGATCGCTTCGGACCTGGCCAAGGCAATCGTCGCCCGCTGCGGCGAGGAAGCCAAGCGCGTGGCCAATGAGAAGGCCGTCGCCGATGCGGCCGCCAAGGCCGCCGGAAAGTCCGCCCGCGTTCGCGGAGCGGCGGCCGTCGAGCCCACGGCGGCGCCCGAACCGCCCGCCGGCGACAGCGCAGCAGCCGAGGACGAAACCCCTCCGCCGCCGGCGCCCCGACCGCCTGTTGAGCCTGAGCAACCATAAGAAACCGATCCGACGGCCGATTTCGCCGCCGGTACATGATGTGCTACAAACGCCGGGAGGCATCCTTGGCAAAGCGAAGAGTTTTTGAAATAGCCCGAGACCTGGGAGTCACCAGCAAGGCGATCTTGCACAAGTGCCAGGCCGAAGGCATCGATCTGGACAATCACATGTCCACGGTCTCGGTGGGCCTTGAAGAAACCATCACCGAATGGTTCAGCCAGGGCGCCACCGTCACGGCAGTCGAAACCACCGAGCCCGTCGACCTGGAGCGAGAGCATGCCGAGGCCACCAAGGCCCGGCGCCGCCGCGGCCGCAAGACGACCGAAGAGCCGGTAGCCGAAGAGCCCGCTGCGGTTGCAGAGGAGCCCGCGCCCGCCGAGGCGCCCGCTGAAGCCCCCGCCGAGCCCGAGACCCAAGCGGAAGCTCCCGCGGCGGCGCCTGCCGAGCCGGTCGTCGAGCAAGCCCCCACGGCCCCGGAAGCTCCCGAAGCGCCGCAGGCGCCCATCGAGCCTTCCGCGGAGGCTGCCCCCGAACCGCAGGCCGCTGAAGCGCCGCCTGCCCCCGACGCGACCGCACCCGTGGCGATCAAGGCCGCCGGTCCGCAGGTCGTGCCCCGCCCGGCCGTTCTCAAAGGTCCCAAGATCGTGCGCGTCGAGCGTCCCGAAGCGGTGGAATCGCCGCGCCGGCGCCGTCCGCCCATCGCCCGCCCCGGCGTCGCCGCGGCAGCGCCGCCGCTGCCCGGGGCGCCCAAGAAGATTCTGACCGCCCAGGAAGAGGAAGAAGAAGCGCGCAAGAGCGGCAAGAAGCGCAGTCCGCGGCGTCGAGGCCGCGGCACGGCTGACGGCGGCGACAAGCTCAAGGAATGGGGCAACGTCGACCTGGAAGAACGCTCGCTGCGCCTGGCGTCGGCTGGCGGCGGCCTGCGGCGTCACCGCGCCAACGTTACCCGCGCCAGCACCATCGGCGGACCCAACGTCAAGACCGGCCGCATCGAAATTGCCGAGCCGATCACCGTCAAGAGCCTTTCCGAGGCCACCGGCATCAAGAGCGTCGAGTTGATCAAGAAGCTGATGGCCCTGGGAACCATGGCCACGGTCAACCAGGTCATGCAGAAGGATGTGGCCGAGACGGTCGTCTCCGAATACGGAATTGAACTGGTCGTGCAGGTGGCCCACACGGCCCAGGACAAGCTGCTTCAGGCGATGGAGTCGCGCGTCAAGGCCCCGCTGGAGAACCGGGCGCCGGTGGTGGCGTTCCTGGGGCACGTGGACCACGGCAAAACATCGCTGCTGGACCGCATTCGCGACACGGCCGTCGCCGACGGCGAGGCCGGCGGCATCACCCAGCACATTGGCGCCTACCGCTACGACAAAGACGACCTCCACGTGGTCTTCCTGGACACGCCCGGGCACGAGGCCTTTACCGCCATGCGAGCCCGCGGCGCCAACATGACCGACGTGGTGGTGCTGGTGGTGGCCGCCGACGACGGCGTCATGCCCCAGACCGCCGAGGCGATCAGTCACGCCAAGGCCGCCGGCGTGGCCCTGGTGGTCGCCTGCAACAAGATCGACCTGCCCGGCGCCAACGTCCAGCGCCTGATGGGCCAGTTGGCCGAACACGGCGTGACGGTGCGCGAGTGGGGCGGCGACGTCGAAATGATCCAGACCAGCGCCGTCACCGGAAAGGGCGTGCCCGAGTTGATCGAGCTGCTGAGCCTCGAGGCGGAAGTCCTCGAGCTCAAAGCCGAAAAGGACGCTCCGGCGACCGGATTTGTCATCGAAAGCCAGATGGACCCCGGCCGCGGCGTCGTCGCTCGCTTGCTGGTGCGAAACGGCACGCTCAATATCGGCGACGTGCTGGTAGCCGGCAGGGGCTTCGGGCGCGTGCGATCCATGATCGACAGCCATGGGCGAAACCTCACCGAGGCCGGGCCTTCCATTCCCGTGGAAGTGGCGGGGCTGGACGAAATCCCCCAGGCCGGCGACCGCTTCTACGTCGTCGAGAACATCGAGAGCGCCCGCAACGTGGCGGGCGAGTACAAGGAAGCGTCCCGAGCCCGCACGCTCACCAATGCCTCCCCGCTGACGCTGGACAACCTCTTTAGCCGCATCGAGGATGGGGCCGTAACCGAAGTGCCGGTGATCCTCAAGGCCGATGTGCAAGGCTCGATCGAGGCCCTGACCGGAACGCTGGGCAAACTCTCCACCGGCGAGGTGCGGGTCAACATCCTGCACGCTGCGGTGGGCGGCATCAGTACCGGCGACGTGACGCTGGCACAGGCCAGCGGCGCCATTATCGTGGGCTTCAACGTGGTGGCCGACGCCGCCGCCCGGGTGCTGGCGGAAGAAAAGAAGATCGGCATCCGCCTCTACCGCATCATCTATGAGGTGGTCGACGATATCCGCAAACTGATGAGCGAAGGGCTCAAGCCCGAGATTCGACAGGAGACCCTCGGACGCGCCGAGGTGCGCCAGGTCTTCAAGATCTCGCGCATCGGGAGCGTGGCCGGGTGCATCGTCAGCGAAGGGCGCGTCGCCCGCAACGCCAAGGTGCGCATCATCCGCAACAACGTGGTGATCTCCGACGAGCGGACGGTGGAAAGCCTCAAGCGCCACAAAGACGACGTTCGCGAAGCCCGCGCCGGCACCGAGTGCGGCGTGAAGCTTCTGGGCTACGATGACATCAAGGAAAGCGATATCCTGGAGTTTTACCAGCAGACCGAGGTGGCTCGGTCGCTGTAACGATTGCCGGGGTCAGTAAACTCACCCGGCCGGGTCACTTCAGTGACCCCGGAACATCCTGGAACATGACATGGCCACGACGGTGGGTCTGCTTCACCTGGAGTTTCACCTGCCTGCGGCAGCTTCGCTCAAGGACAAGCGCCACAGCCTGAAGGGATTCCGCGACCGCCTGGCGGCCAATCACAATGTGTCGGTGGCCGAGGTGGCCAGCCAGGACAATCCGCGCCGGGGCGTGCTGGCGGTGGCAATGGTCGGCAGCGACAAACGCTACGTGGAAGGGGCGCTGCAGCGGATCGTGACAGCCGCCGCGACGCACCGGGACATGATTCTGGTCGAAAGCCAGATCGATTGGGTGTGAGATGACGCGCCGAAGCCAACGTGTAGGCAACCTTATCCGCGACGTGCTGGGCCAGGTGATCCTGACCAAGCTGTCCGACCCGCGGGTAGACCCCGCGCGAACGTCCGTCGTGCGCGTGGAGGTGCCCGAAGACCTGCTGACGGCCAAGGTCTACATCTCCGTCATGGGCAGCGACAAAGAGCAGGGCGTTACCCTCCAGGCCCTGCGGCACGCGGCGGGGCATTTCCAGGAACTGCTGATGCGGCAGATCACCCTGCGCCACACGCCGGCGCTGGACTTCGTGCTCGACGTGCAGTTCAAGAAGACCATCAAGACGCTCGAAATCCTCCAGCAGGTCGCGCAGGAGCTGCGGGCCAAAGATGAGGCTGCCGCGGCAGGGGCTGGAGAATCTCCCGACGCCGAAGCGGCGCAAAAGAAAGACAGCCAGGACAATCCGGATGAAAAGCCTTAAAGCCTACGAAAGCAAGATCAAGAAGATCCTCAACGAGAACCGCCCCGCACGCCGCCCGCGAAAGACGGCCGACCAGGGCGACCCAGTCGTAACGATGATCGAGGGCATTCTCCAGGCCGATGCCACCGAGGCCGAAGCTACCGTCGCCATGGGCCTGCTCAACGAGGAGTTCGTCGACTACAACGAACTGCGCGTGGCCCCGGTCAAGGACATCGTCGAGTGCCTGCGGGAACTGCCCTTCTCGCGGCGAAAAGCCTGCACGCTCCAGGACAGTCTCAACGCCATCTTCTACCGCACCAACGACGTCTCGGGTGCGTACATGGAGAAACTGCCCGCCAAGGCCGTCCGGCGGCACCTGATGGAACTTGGTCTCGATCATTATGCCGCCGCTTACGCGGCCATGGTGGGCCTGGGCGTACGGGCCCTGCCGGTCGACCAGACGCTCGTCGAAAGTATGGAGCTCAACGGCCACCTCCCGTCGGGACTGGATCGGGCCGAGATCCAGAAGATGCTGGAGCGCATCGTGGGGCGCAGCGACATGATGACCGCTCACCTGGCCTTGCGGCAGTATGTCGCCAAACATGCCAAAGCCCTGGCCAAACATCGCAAGATACAGGAAGAGGCCCAGGCCAAGATCGACGCGGCCGCCCAGGCCGTCGCCGATGCCGCCGCCAAGGCCAAGGCCGAGGCCGACGCCCTGGCCAAGGCCAAAGTAAAAGCCGAGGAACTGGCCCAGGCCCAAGCTCGGGCCAAGGCCAAGGCCCTGGCCAAGGGCAAAGCCCCCGCCAATGCCGCAGGCAAGCCCGTCTCGGCGAAGAAGCCCCCCAAGGCTTCGCCCCGCAAGATCTCCAGGAAATAAAGGAAACGTTTGATGGTTCACCGTTCGGCAGAAGACAAACTGGTGCTGGGAATCCCCAAAGGCTCGCTGCAGGACAGCACGCTGGACCTCTTCCAGCGCGCCGGATACAACATCCAGGTCTCCTCGCGCAGCTATACCCCCAGCATCGACGACGACCAGATCTCGATCCTCATGTTCCGCGCGCAGGAAATGAGCCGCTACGTCGCCGATGGCGTCATCGACGCCGGCCTCACCGGCCACGACTGGATCCTCGAGAACCAGTCCGACGTGGCGGAAGTGTCCGAGTTGATCTACGCCAAGCAGAACCTGCGCCCGGTGCGGTGGGTTCTGGCCGTGCCGGAAGAAAGTGCCATCACCACGCCTCAGGGCTTGGACGGCGGGACCGTCGCCACCGAGTTGGTCAACGTGACGCGCCGGTACTTCGAGGCCAAAGGCATCAACGTGAAGGTCGAGTTCAGTTGGGGCGCCACCGAGATCAAGGCCCGCCTGCTCGACGGCATCGTTGACGTGACCGAGACCGGCTCGAGCCTGCGAGCCAATAAGCTGCGGGTGCTGGACACGCTGCTGGAATCGACGACGCGGTTCATCGCAAATCACCAGGCCATGGCCACGCCCTGGAAGCGGTCCAAGATCGAGAACATCGCCTTGCTGCTGCGAGGCGCCATCGCCGCCCGCGAGCGCGTCGGGCTCAAAATGAACGTCCCCCGCGCCTCGCTCGATGCGGTCCTGGGCGTCCTGCCGGCTGAGAAATCGCCCACCGTCTCTGCGCTGGCCGATCCCAACTGGGTGGCCGTCGAGGTCATCATCGAGGAGCGCATCGAGCGCGACCTCGTGCCGCAACTGGTCCGCGCCGGCGGAACCGGCATCATCACCTATCCGCTCAATAAGGTCATCCATTAGTGTGCATCCATCGCGTCATCGCCTGCTGTTGGGCAGTGGCTCTGGCCTTGGCTTTGGGCGCGATGGCGGTGCAGTCGGGTCGGGCTTCGGCGGAGGCAGCCTCCCAGGCGGCCACGCAGCCGCTGCCCCCGCGGGCGCTGGCGGAACTCGATGACATTCTTCCTCGCGTGGCGCGCCCGCAAAAAGGCGTCCTTGCCGAACTGCCCGCCCGTGCCGCCGAGGCCCTCAAGGAAGCTCAGGACCTTCTGGCCAAGGAAGATCTCGCCGCCGCCCTGACCAAGGCCCAGCGGGCCGAAAGCTTCTCTCCCGATCATCCCGCCGTCATGCGCACGCTGGGGCTCATCTATGCTCGCCTGAATAATCCCGGCAGCGCCGCCAAGGCCCTGACGCTGGCTGTCGCGGCCAACGGCGACGACCTGGAAGTGCAAGCAGCCCTGGGCCATCTGGCTCTGTTGGCCGGCGACAAGAACGAGGCGCTGCAGCGATTTCGCACGGCTGTCACGTGCAGCCAGGTCGCGGCGGACAACGTTCTGGCCGGCGAGGCCATGCGCGACCTGGCCCAGATGTTGTATCAGCAGGGGTATTTTGCGGCGTCGCTGCGTTGCTGGGACACCGTCGGCCAGTGGGCTGCCGCTCATCCGCGGCTCTATGCCAACCGACCCGCCCTGAAATATCTGGTGACGCAGCCCGAGCGCCTCCAGGCGCAGCGGGGCGTGCTGCTGACGAAACTTCGCAGGCACGCCGAGGCCGCCGAGGAATTCCGCAAGGCCTATGACCGCGACCATTCCCAGACGCTCTGGGCGCGGCAGAGGATCGAGGCGCTGGCGGCGGCTGGCGATTATGTCCAGGCCTCCAAGGCCCTGATCGCCATGGCCAACGACGCGGCCCTGCAATCGCAGATCGAGCCCTTGGCTCGCCGCGTGCTGGCCGGCGCCCGTGACGGGAGACTCCTTCAACGCCTCTGGCAGGAGCATAGCGCCTCCGGCAGCCTCAACGCTGCCTACGCGATGGCACTGGCGCGGGCCGCTCACGAGACCGGCGATTCCGCCGGGGCCTCCCGAATCGCCCAGGCAGTTCTCAAGCAAGCCCCCAACACGCCCGCTGCCGCAGTCCTCTTCTTTTCCGTCGCCGCCAGGAACGGCACGTTGCCGGCGGCGGTGGACACGCTCGTCGAGGCGCTGGCGGCCGATCATGGTGCTGCCCCAGCCGTCCAGGAAGCCGTGGCGTCGCTGACGACCGCCGACGTGGGCGAACTCGACCGCGCGGTCGCCCGCCAGGCGGCGGCAGACAAGTCCGCCGCCCGGCCGGCGCGGCACTGGGTGGCGGGGCAGTTGGCCATCGTCGCCGGCCGCAAGCTGCTGGCGGCCGACCAGTTTCAGCGGGCGATGGAGGCCAAGGCCGGCTTCATGCCCGCCTGCGAATCGCTGGCGGGGCTGTATCTGGATCAGAAGCAATTCGACAAGGTCGAGCGGTTGGTGGAGCGCGTGGGCAAAGAAGCGGCAAACAGCTTCTTCCACGTGCTGCTGCGGGGCAGGCTGGCGATGGCCCGGGGCGACGTGGCCCTTGCGATCGACCTGCTCAAGCAGGCCCAGGGGCTCAAGCCCCAGGACGCGCAGACGCTGATGCTGCTGTCCGAGGCCTATCTTCGCTCAGGCGAGCAAGGCGAGGCCATCGGGTTGCTCATGTCCGCCGTCCAGTCGGCGCCAGACAATCTCGAAGCGGCCACTCGATTGCTTCGGTTGTTGATGGACAGCGGCCGCCGCGATGCCGCCGGCGACCTCCTCCAGCGCCTTCTGGAGCGACACCCCGACGCTGTGGCGGTGCGGCTGATGCAGGTGGAGCTGGCGCTGCAGATGGGTCGCAGCGACCCGATCAAGCGCGGCCAGGCCCTGGCCCTGCTGGAGACCTTGCGCCGCGAGCATGGCGGCGACCCGGACGTCGAACTGCTGACTCTGGCCGAACAGGCGCCTCCCGGTGCGGGAAAGATCGACGCCAGGGAGTTCGACCGCCTCGTCGCGGCCCTCAACCGAATTCTGCGCGACCATCCGCGTCACCTTCAGGCGGGGCGCATGATGGCGACGCTCTTCGCCCGCCAGGGCCGCGCGCAGGAAGCCATCGCCATCTGGCAGCAGCTCTACCAGGAGCACCCCGATCAGAGCGACCTGGCCCAGCGCTACGTCCAGGCCATGGTGCAGGCGGGACAACTCGACGCTGCGGCCGCAACGCTCGACGAAATTCTTTCGCGCAGTGCCGGCCTGCTCTGGGCCAAGCTCAAGCAACTCGAGATCCTCGGGCAGCTTTCAAAGCTCGACGAGGCTATCGACCGCGGCGAGGCGTACCTCAAGCGCGCCTCGGGCGCCAGCGAAAAGGAAATCCTGCGTCAGGCCCTGCTCAAGCTCTACAGCCGGACCGACCGCTTCGACGGCGCCCAGAAGCTGCTGGACGACTGGCTCGATTCGTCGCCCGAGGAACCCCTGGCCCAGCACCTGCGCCGCCAGAAGCTGGCCCTGTACTGCAAGGCCCGCCAGTTTGACAAGGCGACGGCGTTTGCCCGCACCTGGGCCGGACAGGCGGACAACACTGACCTGGTGTATTTCACCCTGCTGCAGGCGCTGGAAAACGCCAAGGAATTCGACAAGGCCCACGAACTGCTGGATGCGTGGCTGGCGGAAGGCTCGCTTCAGAGCCCCGACACGTTCCGCCGCCACAAGCTGCAATTGTTCATCCAGGCCAAGCAGTATGACAAGCTCATTGATTTCGGCCGGCGCTGGGCCGCCGGCGGCGGCGGCGACCAGGCCATCTTTGTCGTGATCAGCGCCCTTAACGACGCCAAAGCCTATAACCATCCGCTGCTGGAGGAGTGGATCAAACTCGCCTCCCCGCGCGTGAAACCGTTGCTGAGGCAGATCAAGATCGACTGGTACTGCAAAGACTCGAAATTCGACGAGGCCGTCGCGTATGCCGACGCGTGGCTGGCGGGCGATCTCTGGCAGATCGAACCGCGGCGGGTGCTCATCAGCGGGCTGGTCAAGGCCGACAATTTCGCGCGGGCCGAGAAGCTGGTCGAGACATGGCTGACGCAGCTCGAGGCCTCGGCGGCCACGCAACCGGCGCGGACGCGACCGGCCAAGCCCAACCCTGCACAGGATCCCAGCGCCGACGAAAAGGAAGAGCTTGGCGGCGCCCAGATACTCGCATGGCATCGCGAGATGCTGGTGCGGACGATCCTGATGCAGAACCAGCACGCCCGCGGCGTCGAGCGAGCCAAGGCCTTCCTGGCCGGAAACCCTGACGACATCGAGATGCTCTCGGTGATGTCGCTGGGCCTGGCGGAACTGGGACAAGCGGCACAAGCCCGCGCGGCGCTGGAGAAGGCGCTGAGTCTCAAGCCCGATGACCCGGCTATCAACAACAACCTGGGCTACCAGTACGCCGATGAAGGCATCGAGCTTGCCAAGGCCGAACGCATGATCCGCAAGTCGCTGGCCGAACGCAAGACCGCCGCCACGCTCGATTCGCTGGGCTGGCTGCGATACAAACAGGGAACGTTCGACCAGGCCAAACGCTTCCTCGAACAGGCCCTGCAGGACATGGCCGCCGACGGCGAAGAGCATGCCGTTATCCACGACCACCTCGGCGATACCTGCGCCCGCCTGAAACAGATGGGCCAGGCCCTGACCGAGTGGCAGAAGGCCCTCGAACTGGCGCGCAAGGAGAAGTTTCCTTCGACCGAGATGCGCGGTATCCTGAAGCTGACGGCCGCCAAGATCGAGGCGATCAAAGCCGGCGGGAAACCCCAGCCGGCCCCACTGGGAAAAGGCGTGCCCGAGCCGAAATAGGTTCACCGCGGAGCTCGCAAAGGCCGCAGAGGAAGGCGAAGCGAAATGTCAGGACATTCTCACTGGTCGAAGATCAAGCGGGCCAAGGGCAGCAGCGACTCCAAGCGCAGCCAGCAGTGGTCGAAGCTTTCCAAGCGAATCATCATCGCCGCCAAGCACGGCGGCGGAAAGCCCGAGGAAAACCTCCAACTCCGCTACGCCATCGACGACGCCAAGGCCGTCAATATGCCCAACGACACGATCGCACGGGCGATCAAGAAGGGCACCGGCGAGCTTGAGACCGTCACCTACGAAGAGATCGTGTACGAAGGGTACGGCCCCGGCGGCGTGGCGTTCATGGTCGTCTGCCTGACCGACAACCGAAGCCGCACTGCGCCGGAGCTGCGCAAGATCTTCGAGCGCGGCGGCGGACAACTCGGCGGCACCGGGTGCGTAAGCTGGATGTTCGACAAGAAGGGTACGTTCATTATTCCCGCCGACGCGACCACCGAAGAGGCCCTGATGGAAGTGGCCCTCGAAGCCGGCGCCGAAGACATTACCTCTGAGGCCGAAGAGTTTACCGTCACCTGCGAGTTGCCGGCCTTCGATCACGTCAAGCAGGCCCTGGCCAAGCACAACATCAAGACCCTCTCGGCCGAGCGCGGCATGGTGCCCAAGAACACCGTCGCCATCGACGCCGAAAAGGCCCGCAAGGCCCTGCACCTGATGGAGATCCTCGAAGACCACGATGACGTCGAAAACGTCTACGCCAACTTCGACATCCCCGAGGAAGTGGCGGCGGAACTGAAAGCCTAAGCCTGCGAGCTTAAGGGCCGAAAGTTAGCGGTCGAGCTTGCTCGACGCGGTTTCTTCCCTGAACCTGCAGGTCAGGTTGTTCGCCGCAAATTCCAAACCCCAAGTATCAAATCACAAACAAAGTCCAAAGGAGCAAGAGCTCCAAATTTCCAAACAACAACATGGGGGAATGAACTGGTTCTTCTTTTTGAATCTTAAGATTTGTTTGAAGCTTGAATCCTGTTATTTGGAATTTGCGGTTTACCGCGTCTTTCCCCCGCCTGCTTCCAGCATTGTCATGATCAGCAGCAACGCCGCCAGTTGCACCAGCACCAGCACGACGCCCGCCGGTCCGATCGTGTAGGTCAGCAGCGTGGCCGACGTGGCGGTGGCGGCGGCGCAGAGGTAGTTCGTCAGCAGCGAGCGGCGAACGCTCATCCCGCGGCGCACCAGGCGGTGCGAGAAGTGCCGCAGGTCGCCGATCATCGGATTGCGGCCTTCGGCCAGTCGCAGGATGATCACGCTGAACAGGTCGTACAGCGGCACGGCCATCAGAACCAGCGGTACGAAGATGCCGTTGGGACCGGCCATCGCCGCCGGGCCGGCGAAATCGGTCAGGCACGTCAGCACGCCCAGCATGTACCCGATGAGCAGGCTGCCGCCGTCGCCCATGAATTGTCTGGCCGGGGGGAAGTTCGCCGGCAGGAACCCGGCCACCGCCCCGATCAGCAGGCACAGCCATGCCGAGACGAACATCTGCCCCGTGCCGGCCGTCACGCCCAGCATCGCCGCGGCCAGAAGACACGCCACGCCGGCGCAGAGCCCGTCCATATTGTCCAGAAAGTTGAAGGCGTTGATCACCACCACCAGCCAAACCACCGTGACGATAAAGCCCGTTGTGCCGTGCAGACCTGCCGGAAAGTTCAGCCTGCACGCGCTGACCAGGATCATCACCACCAGCGTCTGCATGGCCAGCTTGAACCACGCCGCCAGCCCTCGCCGGTCGTCCAGCACGCCCAAAATGTGGATGGCAGCAGCCCCGGCCAGAATCCCCAGTGCCAGCGGCGCGCGAAGGGCAGCCCCGGAAATGTGCGTGGCCCACTGACTCAGGAACTGCGGGACGCCCGTAGCCGCCCAGAAACTCGCCACGGCCAGCGCGCCCACAGCGGGCATTGCGACGGCGAAGAAGATGGCGCTGCCGCCCAGCAGCGGCGTGGGGGAGGCGTGGCTCTTGTGCGAACTGGGGATGTCTAGCACGCGATAGCGCAGGGCGATTTGCCGCGCCAGCGGCGCCGCCAGCGCCGAAAGCACAAAGGCCAGCACAACCACTCCTGCAGCGCCCCAGACGATCATTTCTCGCACTCCCGGCGCGGCCCGGCCAGCAACAGGCGGCGGGCCTCGTTAAGGAAGGCATCATACCGCCCCGAGGCGAAATCGGGAAAGGTCCATTCCAGAGCTTCCCACCGCGCGGAGCGGTACAGCAGCGTCACCTCGCCATACACGCCGTCACGCAGGTAGATGCGATGGGAGAATGGTTTCATGCTCGCCAGCACCAGCTTACTCAAGGCGACGTATCCCACATCCAGATTAATCGGCCGCGCCAGTTGTGTGGCATGGGCGTCCCGCCCATGTTCTTGCCGTGTGGCACGGGCGTCTCGCCCGTGCTCCTGCAAGTCAGTTCCCACAGAAGCGTCAGAGACACGCACAACGGAGTTGTGCGTGGCACTTGTGGCGGCAAACTGGGCCTCAATCTCATTCGTCAGCAGTTTCGCCTCCGCCAATACTCCAGGATCCGCCAGCCGCTCAAAACTCACGAACTTGCGAAACAGCGGGCTGCCCATCTGCTGATCGTAATAGTGCGTCAGATCGAACGGGAACGTTTCGCTGCTGAGATCGACAGCCCCGAAGTGTTTAACCATCTCGGCCGTGGCCAATTCAAAAAGCTCCGCCCGAGCAGAGATCATCCCGCAGACGAGTTTGACAGGCGCAGGTTGTGCCGGCAGGGCCATGGCAAGATTGTCCGCCTCGCGACAGCACATGTCAACGCGGCACAGTAGCACGGGCATCTTGCCCGTGAGTCCCACGGGACTCGCCCGTGCTTCTGGTCATGCAGGGGCAAGATGCCCCTGCGACTCATCCCTTGGGGATGCTACTTCGCGTAAAACTCCTTGATCGTGGCGGCGACGTATTGGAGCTGGGCGTCGGTGATCTCGGGGTAGATCGGCAGCGCTAACACTTCCTGTGCGGCTTGTTCGCTGTGGGGGAAGTCGCCGGGTTTGTAGCCCAGGCTGGCGAAGCACGGCTGCTGGTGCAGGCTCAGGGGGTAGTAGACGCCGCTGGCGACGCCTTTGGCCTGCAGGTGGGCCTTGAGGGCGTCGCGGTTCTTCGCGCGGATGATGTACTGGTTGAAGATCGAGACGTTGTACGGGCGGATCACCGGCGTCTTGATCCCGCCCACGCCGGCCAGCAGTTCGTTGTAGCGGGCCGCGTTGTGGCGGCGGCCGGCGGACCATTCTTCCAGGTACTTGAGCTTGATGCTCAGCACGGCCGCGGTGATCGAGTCCATGCGGAAGTTGCCGCCGACGGCCAGGTGCTCGTATGTGCCGCCCTGGCCGTGGTTGCGGATCTGGGCGCACTTGGCCGCGAAGGCCTTGTCGTTGGTGACGATCATGCCCGCGTCGCCGGGGGCGCCGAGGTTCTTGGTGGGGTAGAAGCTCAGGCATCCGCACGTGCCGACCGAGCCGGTCTTGCGGCCCTTGTAGCTGGCGCCGATGGACTGGGCGGCGTCTTCAATTACCGCCAGGCCGCCCTTGGCGGCGATGGCCATGATCGGGTCCATCTCGGCCATTTGCCCGTACAGGTGCACGGGGATGATCGCCTTGGTTTTGCTCGTGATGGCCGCGGGGATCTTGGCCGGGTCGATGTTAAAGGTCTCGGGCTCGATGTCGACAAACACCGGCCTCGCGCCCGTGCGCCAGATCGTCCCAGCCGTGGCGAAGAATGTGAAGGGTGACGTGATCACTTCATCACCGGCGCCGATGCCCAAAGCCATCAACGCCGCCAGCAGTGCGTCGGTTCCGCTGGAGACGCCCACGCCGGCTGCGCAGCCGCTGTAGCTGGCAATTTCCTCTTCCAGCGTCCGCACGGTCGGGCCGTTGCAGACAAGCTGGCTTTCGAGAACCGCCTGGACGGCCGGCATGACTTCCAGGCAATACCGCTGGTACTGCGCCTTGAGATCGAGCAAGGGAACCTGCATGGGGTGTTCCTTTCTGGGCGCACCTTAAAGAGATGCGGGCTGTTCGTCAAGGCTTTGTAGGTAGCCCGAGGAGAGTAGCCGGTAGCCTGTAGCCCGTAGCCAGTAAAAACAAAATCGTTTCCAGTCCGGACTACTGGCTACCGGCTACTGGCTACTGGCTACCAAAAGTTTCTTGTCCTGCCGCCGCCTCGCCGCTACACTCCGAAACTCTTTAACGAGGTACACTGACATGCTGAAAATCGCGGTTATCGGCGGCGATGGGACGGGTCCGGAAGTGGTAGCCGAGGGCCTGAAGGTCCTCAAGGCCGTGGCGGCCAAGGTCGGCTTTGAGTACTCCCTCACCGACTTCAACGTCAGCGGCGACCGGTATCTCGATGCCGGCGGCAACCCCAATGCCCCTTCGATCCCCGTCATTCACGACGCGGAGATCGAGCAGCTCAAGACCTACGACGCCATCTATCTCGGCGCGGTCGGCCATCCCAAGATCGCCCCGGGCATCATGGAGAAGGGCCTGCTGCTGAAGCTCCGATTCGCGATGGACCAGTACATCAACCTGCGCCCCGTGCGGCTGTACCCCAACGTCGAGTGCCCGCTGGCTGGCAAGGGCCCCAAAGACATCGACTTCGTCGTGGTGCGCGAGAACACCGAAGGCATCTACACCGGCATGGGCGGGGTGCAGTACAAGGACACGCAGGCCGAGGTGTCGACGCAGATCAACTGCACGACGCGTTTCGGCGCCGAGCGTGCGATCCGCTACGCCTTCGAGTTCTGCCGCCGCCGCAACTCGCCCAAGAAACGTCTGACGCTGGTGCATAAGACCAACGTGCTGACCTTCGCCGGCGACACATGGTGGCGTGCGTTCCAGCAAGTCGGCAAGGAATACCCCGACATCACGCAGGACTACAACCATGTCGACGCCTGCTGCATGTGGTTCATCAAGAACCCCGAGTTCTACGACGTGATCGTCACCGACAATATCTTCGGCGACATCATCACCGATCTGGCCGCGATGATCCAGGGCGGCCTGGGCGTGGCCGCCGGCGGCAACATCAACCCCAAGAGCGTCAGCATGTTCGAGCCCATGGGCGGCTCGGCCCCCAAGTACACCGGCAAGAACGTGATCAACCCGATCGCCGCCATTGCCGCAGTGGGCATGCTCCTGCGCGAGACTGGAACGCACAAGAACGACGCCAAACTCGTCGACGCCGGCAACCGCGTCGAAGCGGCCGTTATGGCCACCACCGCCAAGATGAAAAGCCAGGCCGCGGGCAAGATGGGATTCGGCACCCGCGAAGTGGGCGACCTGGTCGCGGCGGAAGTAGCGAAGTAACAGACGTGGTTGACTGGTTGACTGGTTAATTGGTTGATTGGAATTAATCACCCAGTTAACCAGTTAACGAGTCAACCAGTTAACGATTCTTGCGTCCGCGCAGCGCGGCTTTCACTTCAGCGAACTGCTCAATCGCGGCCCGCGAAACAGTCCCTTCCTGGTAAATCTCCAGGTTCAACGTGACGGCGCATTTTCGCCGCTTGGCTTCGGTCAGCATGCGGATCAGCCTGGGCGTCTGGTAGGCCTGGCCGCCGATGGGGCCGTTGGGCGTGCTGTGAACCCATCCGCCCTTGGTCGCCGGCGTCGTGATGTGCGCCTGCAGGCCGTCCTGCGGGCCGCCGGAGTAGCGCCCGCCCGAGGTCAGCGACAGGTGAGCGTACCCGCGCACCAGTTCCGTCGACAGCATCGCCTCCCAGCTCGACAGATCGCCCCACGGCGTCACCTTGGGCAGGATCCACGAGTTCCAGCAGATCGCGCGGGCGGGGTTGCCTGTGCGGGCGGCCGCCGCTAGCTGCTGCCACGGCGCGCTGTGCGGGTAGAAGGTGAACATGGCGTCGTCGAACCACCACCCGGCCAGGCGCGGGCCGTAGCGCTTGCCCGCTTCGGCGATGATGCGCATCCAGCCCTTGAAGTACGCGCTCTTGTCTGGTTTGTCAAAGCCCGTGCGGCTCCACCATTCCACGTCGTCGTGGCCGGGGTGATGATAAAGCATCAGTCGCACGTCGCGCTCGGCCAGGGCGTCGGCCGATTCGCCGATCAGGTCGCGCTGGCATGTGCGGCCGGGGAGGATCTTGTCCGTCGCCGCACTGGGGGCGGGCCAATAGTACTCGGCGTGGCTGGTGGTGAGGATGACCCACGCCGCTCCCGTATCCGCCACCATCGAAGCAAAGCGCGGCACGTCGAAGGCGTCAACGGCCTGCGCGTACGGCAGCGGCGCGCCGTGGTGCGGGCGGGACTGGCTGGTCCAGTGGAACATCAGGCCGTACGTGCCGTCGGCCATCCGTTTCGTGTCGCCGCCGGTCTTGCGGGCCTGCTGCTCGATGCTTTTGCGCACGGCCGGCCTGACCAGCTCCAGCGAGTACAGCCGCTCGATATGCCCATCGACAGATCGCAGGCTGATGTCGCTCCTGCCGGCCGGCAGGCGGAGCGTGCCCATGGCCACGCGGTCCCATCGCTGCCCCACGTGCGCCTGCAGAGAGCTCTTGCCGGCGGCCACTTCGATCACCGGGCGCGACTTCATGCCCTGTGCCACGACGGCGATCTCATACTCCGCGGCCGAGGGGACGCTGATGTGCCAGCCGATGATCTCGTTGTGCCCGGTCCAGCCCTCGAGCCAGCCCCGCTTGGCGATGCCGATGTTGGCCTCGACCATGGGGCCGAACTTCTCGGCGTCGGCCGCCAGCAGAACCGTTCGATCCGCAGGGGCAATTTTGATCATCGCCAATCTCCCGGCCAGGTAGCACCTGGCGTGGCAGCGACGATTGTGCTCCCCAACTCGCGCGGATTCAACGTAAAACCGGGGCGCGGTGATAGGCGAAGGCCAGGCGGCTTCCCGAAATGAACGAGTCTTTTCAGAGAGACCGCCGGCGGGGGGGCGGCGTTTGCGGTCTCGGTGATCTGCTGTCAAGCCGACGGTGGGATTCGAACCCACAACCCCGGCTTTACGAAAGCCGTGCTCGACCGTTGAGCTACGTCGGCGGTACTCTGATTATATCGGACAGCCCAGCTCTTCACTGTACCGCGGCGTGGCCGGGCGGTCAAAGGCAAATGATCGTTTGGTGCAATGCCTCAGTTGCGCACTACTTGGCTGACGGCGTCAGCGTCGGGCAGCCTTGCGGGGGCACGCCCAGGCTCCAGGCGCCGCCGGAGGTATCCAGCGGCCAGCGGGGCGAGAGCAGCCATGGGGCGATGTACATCGACACAAAGCCCGGCTCAGTCACCAGCGTGTGCGAACTGCCGCCCTGGCTCATTTCCTGGGTCAACTGTATCTGGAAGAGGCGTTTGTACGCCTCGCGCTTGCCGGCGGATGCTTTCTCGCCGGGCAGGTCGAAGCTGAGCAGCCCGGCCGAGGGGCCGCGGATGCCGTCGACATTGCCGAACAGCGTCGTCCCCACGCCCAGCAGCATCCCATCATCCTTATTGTAGAAATTCAAAATGCCGCGGTGCGTGTGCTCGAGGGCCTTGGTCACGTCATAGGCTGACGAAATGCTCGCCGACAGCAGGATCAAGCCGTCCACCTTGTGTCCCTCGGGCATGTTCTCGGCGACGAACACTGCAATGCCCCCGCCGCCGCTGTGGCCGACGACGTAGACGGGTCTGCCCGGATGACTGTCCTGGTATGCGGCAATATCCTTGGCGATGCTCATCGACACCAGGCGGTTGCCGATCACGTCGACCTGGCTGGCCAGGGCGCCAAACGGTGGCGGCAGAATGCGTCCCCACGAGCGGATCGACACGGCGCAGTCCACGCCGCCGGCAACCAGACCGTTGCGGATGTCGTGATTGAGTCCGCTCTCGCCTTCGATGCCAGGCAGGATCAGCACCAGGCCGTTGTCCAGGCGGCCGGTGGTGGAGAAGTCCGTCGCCCCGCCGCAACCGCAAAGGGTGGCGCCGGCCAGCAGTACAGCTGCGCCAAGCCATCGCGAGATTTTCGAGGAATGATTCATATCCGTTCTGGAGGCGCGGGCAATTGGCCGGCCTCCGGGTGAACCAGACAGTCTACCGCCGTCCGCGGCGATGGCAACCTGATTTTTCAGTAGCCCATGAAATGCCTCAGTCATGGGGGGAAAGTCGTGCTGGTACGGTATCCGCGCCAAGTATTCATCCACGCCTGCAAGACGGCGTTGATAAATACCTGGTGCCTCCGCCGCGACTATTCCCCCGTACGGAGGCATTGTTTTTTCATCGACAACATTCATCGCGGCCGGGAAGATAATTTTCGACGTACTATTTCTGGTGAGGTCTCTGCCGGGCGCGCTATTTTTCGCTGGATTCCGGCAGGCGGTTGGCCGAATGATATTTTGACCGTGTCGACACGGGCAGACATGAATTCAATTGAGGTGCGGCGTGGGCAAAGGCAAGGAACCGTCAGGATCGTTTGAAGGCGGGCTGTCGGATTTTGTTCCGGCGGTATTCGCCCGCTCGGTCGAGGAAGCGGAAGACTACCGGGCGCTGTTGGACGACCACGACATCCCGGCGATCATCGGCAGCGACGACGAACTTGTCGAGACCGAGGATCAGCAGCATCGCATGGCCCGCAAGGGCGGGATGACGCAGGGGGTTCCGGTGCTGGTGCCGGAGGTGCTGCTGGACGAGGCCAGCGAGATCATCGCCGACCGCCAGGATGACGAAGAGTTCCGCAAAGGCGAAGACGACCTCTTCGACGACGAGGACGAGGACGACGAAGAAGACGCCACGCCCACCGTGCTGGGGGATGGGGACGAAGAGGACCAAGACGAAGATGACGACGACGAGGAGGGCGATGAAGAGGAGGATGGCGACGGCCTTGGCCTCGACGAAGAGGATGACGGCTTGGGCGGGGGCCTGGGCGCAGACGACGATGATGAATAACATCGGTCGCAGAAGACCGCGTTATTCAGGGCGACGGGGGAATCGGCCGATAGAATTCTCAAGGAAGTTTTCATGGGGGCAGGGTCGAGAAACACTATGGATCCCGAGCATCAGCATTCGTCAGATGAGACGCAGCCCCCGCAGGGCAGCGAACAGCGTAAAAGCAGCGACCGCCGCGGCGACGATCGCCGCAGCGTCGTCGACCGCCGGCTTGTGCGCGACCGGCGCGTCGCGCAGGTGGAGTACAGCGGCGTGGACCGCCGCAGCGGCCAGCGCCGCACCGCCGAAAGTGACCGCCGCAGCGAGCTCGACCGCCGCCGCGGACCGGGGCGCCGGCGCACCGAAAGCCGCCGCAGCGCGGAGGAAGGCGAGATGTCACCCGAGCAGTTCGAGTTCATCCAGGCTATAACTGAATATAAGCAGGTCAATAAGAAGCCCTTCCCAACGTGGACGGAAGTGCTGGACCTGATCAAGGCGCTAGGGTACCGTAAGGTGGCTGGGCCCAGCGATATCAGCGACGTCTAGAGGATCCGGGACATGCTGGCATTGGGACATCTGGTCTTCTCGATGCGCGTCACCTCGATCATGGTGCCGGTGGGGCTGTATTTTCTGATCCTGGGACTGCTCAACACCCGCCAACATCCCCAACTCCTGACAGCCCGGCGCGACTACGCGCTGTTGGCCGGGGCGCTGAGCCCGCTGCTGCTGATTCCCGCTTCGATGCTGCTGGGCCAGTCGTTCTGGGCGGTGCTGGGCGCGGCGGGGCTGCTGGCGGCCGGCGGGCTGCTGCTGGTTCCGCGCGGGCCGCGATGGGTAGTCTACAACCTCTCGCTGCCCTGCGCGCGGGGGATGATCCGCAACGTGCTGGACCGGCTGGAATGGGCGTTCGACGGCGAGGGTGAAAGCTTCCGCCTCGGCGGCGGCGGGGCCGTTCGCCTGGGAGCCTTCCCGCTGCTGCGCAACATCACAATCCACATGACCGGCGTCTCGGAGGCGCAGGTGCGGGATTTTGAAGAGGCCCTGTCGTTGGCCATGTCGCACTCGCCCGCGCGTCACAGCCCGGCGATGGCGGCGCTGCTGCTGGCAGCCACGGTCATGCTGGTGGTCCCGGTGACGCTGGTGGCGCCGCGGGCGGGGGAAGTGGTGGCGATCCTGTCGGACCTGCTCAAATAAGCTCAAAGCCCTCAGTTCTCAGATCTCAGCTATCAGTTCATGGTCGCCGCCCTTGGTCTCAGCATCTGTGGTTTTTTGCGGATAGCGGATAGCTGATAGCTGACAGCAGTTAGCTTTGACCGGGTATTTGTCAAGGAAGGCTTCGGAAATTGCCGATGGATCATGGTGTTGCATTGAAGATCGAGGACCGTGCCTTCTCTGCGCCGTGACCGAGGCGGGAAGAGGCTTTCGCAACGCGCATGGAAAGACCTATGGTGGATGGAGCCAACAACGCGATGCGCCGTCTGCTGACGGTGCTGCTGGCGGGCGGCATGCTCGCCGGCTGCACTGCTCTCGGCGAATACACCAAAGTGGACTGGTCGCGATTTTTCGATCCCAGCAAGCTCATCGCCAAGCCCAAGCACAAGGTGACCTCGGCGATCACGGACACGACCGGCCTGATGGATCCGGTGGGGGGGCTGCTGCCCAACTCGCGCCCGCCGGTGCGAGATGATTCTTACTTCAATGAGCGGGAATACATCATCGGTCCCACCGACGTGCTCAACATCGGCGTGATGGACCTGTTCCAGCAAGGGCAGGAGAGCACGTTCCAGCGCGAGGTCACTCCCAACGGATTTATCGACCTGCCGCTGATCGACAGGCGCATCAAGGCCGATGGCCTGACCAGCGACCAGCTTCGCGACGCGATCAAGGACGCGTACAGCCCCGACATCATCCTGAGTCCCAAGGTGTCGATCCAGATCGCCTCGCGGCGTCAGAGCCGCTTCACCCGGGTCGGATCGACCAACCAGGGTCAATTCCTTCTGACGCGCCTCGACACGCGGTTGATCGAAGCCCTGGCCATTAGCGGTGGCATCCCGACAATTCCGGGCGTGGATTATCTCTACGTGATTCGCCAGAAGCCCGCCCCGGTGACGTCGAGGCCTCCGGCGACGGGGCCGGCCTCCAGGCCGGCGGTCGGCCTGCCGCCGACGACGGTGATTCCGCAGCCGCCGGTGATAGCCCAGCCGCCCGTGGTGACGCCTCTGGTGCCACCACCGGTTGTCCTTCCGCCAGTGAAGGCCCCGAGCATTGCTCCGGGTCCTGTCGAGACCAAACCGGCCACGGTGCCTTTGAGTGCCTTGGAGCGGGCGTTGCAGCGTGAAACCACGCGGCCGGCCAGCCAGAGCCAAGCCTTTGACAAGCTTCAGGAAGCGCTGCCTGGTCTTGCGCCGGCGACGCAGCCGGGGGCGGAGAAGGAGAACCTCGGCCCTCGAGAAGAGCCGCTGCACCTGTCCGTGACTTCGGCTGGCGCTTCAGGAACGGCCGCACCGTCTGTGGGTCGCAAGTATGCCTTCCGTGACGGCCATTGGGTCGAGGTGCCTCTGTATCCGGCACAGGATTCCGCTGCTGCGGCCACGACCAAGAATATCCCGCAGCCGAAGGCTGCGGACCTTCCCATCGCGATCAAGGCTCCGCCCAAGCCGATCAAAGCCGCCAAGTTGGCCGCGCCCGCGGGGCCGCTGCCGAAGCGAGTGGCGAGCTTTGACCCGCCGGCCAAGCCGATGCCCATCCCCGGACAGGCACGCAACAATCCGGAAATGCAGGCGCTGTTGAGCAAGGCGCTTGGCGCCAAGACTGCCCAATCGCTGGCGGCACAAGTCACGCCGGTCGCATCGGCGCCTGCGGCGCAGCCAGTGACCGCCCCGGTCACCGGCCCCGGGGCTGTGCGCGATCCGTTTGGGTGGGACGCCGCCATCGGAGCCGATCAGACTGAAATTATTGCCATCAAATTGGACGAACTTCAAAGCATCAACACCAGTATGAACATCATTATCCGGGACAATGACGTTATCTTCGTCCCCAGCCCGGAGACCGGTGAGTTCTACGTCATGGGTGAAATCTCCCGCCCAGGCGTTTACGCACTGACTGGACGAGGAACGACAATCAAGCAAGCGGTTGCCGCGGCAGGCAACCTTGGCGAGACGAGTTGGCCGGAAAATGCGATCTTGTTCAGGCGGGTTGCCAATAATCAGGAACAGGCTATCCCGGTGAACCTGGAGAAGATCTTCCGAAGCGAGGAACCGGACATTTACCTCAAGCCCAACGACATTCTGGCGGTTGGAACTCATGTGGCTGTTCCGTTTTACGCTATGGTTCGCGGCATGGTGCCGCAGATCCAAATCCAATCCACGCTCGAATACAGCCGAAACTTCTTCAACCCCATTCCGACAACAGGTTTGGATAGCACGCGATTCACACGCTGGTGAGGCCGTTGTGGTATGACTCAGATATCGGACCCGACTCCCGAGGGCGCGGCTGGCGCAAGCCTGGCCGATCTGGTGGAGGATGCTTCCGTGGAGGCTTCCTCCGCCGGCCGTGCATTGCCTGCCGGAGCCTGGGTCAAGTTCCTTCTGCTCACCGCCATCCTGGCCGCTATCAATATCAAGCAATTCCCCGAACTGTTCTACAGTTGGCTCACCGATGCCAACTGGTCGCATGGATTCATCATCCCCCTGTTCAGTATTTTCCTGCTCTATAGCCGCTGGCGGGAAATTCTCGCCGCCCCCCGCAAGGTCTGCCTGTGGGGCCTGCCCGCCCTCTTGGCCGCGTCCCTGATCGCCCTGGCCGGGTACAATTACGCCAACCCATGGACCGTCCGCACGGGCATGCTGTTGATGGGCTGCGCCCTGGTCTGGTATGTGGCCGGGACGACCATGCTTCGCCTGACCTGGCTGCCGATCCTGTTCCTGTTCTTTGCGATGCCGATTCCAAACGCCTATTACGGCAACGTGGCGCTTCATCTGCAGAATATCGCCGCCGCGGCGTCGGCGACTGTACTGCAATGGGTGGGCGTGGACATCGTCGCCAACCAGAGCAATCTGACCGTCACCAGCCTGACCGGCGCCTCGTATCCGCTGACGGTGGCTGAGGCCTGCAGCGGGATGCGCCTCTTGATGGCGTTCGTGGCCTTGGGCGTGGCGATGGCGTACCTGACCGACCGCCCGCTGTGGCAGCGGGTCGTGCTGGTGCTGGCGGCGGTGCCGATCGCCATCGCCAGCAACATTATCCGCGTGGTGATCACGTGCCTGATGCACGTCATCGACAAGCCCGAGATGGGCAAGGGCTTCATGCACGACTTCACGGGCATGCTGATGCTGATACCGGCGATGCTCATGCTCTGGGGGCTGGGCTGGTTGCTGCGGCACTTGTTTGTCGAGGAACCCGAGGAGACTGAAGAGGCTCAGGACGAGCCCCAGGAAGGAACCCCGTGACCGCCCCCCGACACGACAATCCCCCCGTGCCCGCCAAAGGTTGGCGGTGGTGCCTCGCAAACGGCCACTTCATGGTGGCGTTGGCGGTGCTGGTGCTGACATGGGCCGCGACGGCGGCTGTGGGATGGATCGTCAAGATGCCGGTGGTCTGGCCGGCGGGGGTGGAAGTGAATCCTTCCTATCGCCTGACGAGTCTGCCTGACGAGTTGGGCGGCCTTTTCGTCAAGGTGAGCCAAGACGGGGTGCTGGGCAAGAAAGACGGGAATCCGGATGGCGAGTTGATCTTTTCGGAGAAGGATCTCGAGGCCCTTGGATATGGCAACGCGCTGGACGAGAAGCGCTATCCGGATCGCTGCAGCGGATGGTATGTCTCGCGAATCTACGAGAACAAGCAGGCTGCGGACCACGATCCTTACCGCTACTGGCGGCTGGATGTCTGCTATTACACCGGTTCGCGGGACCAGGTGCCGCACGTGGCGGAGATCTGTCTCCAGGCCGGCGGGGCCAGCGTGGACAAGCAGGGCAAAGCATCTTTCGATTTTCCCAAGTTGGCGGAGCCCTGGCGCAAGGGCGTCGAGGTCAATCGCGTTCAATACAGCGGCCCGCGGGGCGCCGGCGTGGACTATTACTTCTTCTCCTGCAACGGCAAGCCCGAGACCGACCGCTTGATCGTGCGCGCGAAGATGTCCTTTCCGACCGTCCGCCACAACTATTTCGCGAAGATCCAGTTTTCGCCGCTGGGGGCGACGTCCAGTACTGTCGAGGCCGACGCTGCCGCGGCCGTCTTTCTCAACGCGGCCATGCCGGAAGTGCTCAAACTGCTGCCCACGCCTGACGACATCGTCCGGCTGGACCAGGCCTATACGCAACAAGAGTCCAAACGTCCATAGCAAGCGGAAGAACTAATGGCAAAAAAGAAGACAAGAATCAACAAGGCGGTCCTTTTCATTCTTGGCGGAATCATGATTTTGGTTCTGGCGGGGCTGGCCTGGAACTTCCGAACCAAGATCATGAACCGCCTGTTCCCGAAAGATCCGGTCGTGGCCGAGAAGCGGGGCGACCGGGCCTTGGAGGCTGGCAAGTACGGCCAGGCGATGGACGACTACCGCGAGGCGTACGTCTGGTATCGCGATCCCTCCCAGGCGTCGCAGCGCGCCAAAGTGGGGCTCAAGAGGGTCAAGGCCTGCTTCTACCATGCCAACCCCAATATCGACACCGATTCGACGATCACGGCCACGCAACGCATGGTAGCGGGCCGGGAAGGATATGAAACGTTGCTGGCGCTGGTTCGCGTTGATGCCCACAACGTCGAAGCGCTCAAAATGCTTTGCACGGTTTACTGGGGCCAGGCGATTCAGGCCGTCCGCAACGACAAGGCGCCCGACTGGCAGGCGTTTCTCACCCAGGCCGGCCTCTTGCTGCAGGAGACCCCGGACGATCACGAAATCTGGTTCCTGCAGGGACGCGCCTACAGCCAGATGGCCGGCGACAAACGCGACAAGGAGCAAATTAAGAACGCCCTGAATTCCTATCGCAAGGCCCTGGCGTTGCACAAGGACGAGTCGTATTACCGGGAACTGGCGCGGTTTCAACAATGGGCTGGCGACGGCGAGGCCGCCGAAACCGTCTTCAAAGAAGGCATTGCTGCCACCAAGAGCGGCGACCGCTCGCTGCTGCGCATTTCCTACGCGGAGTTCCTGCGAAACGTCAATCGCAGCGACGAATGCCTCAAGCAGTTGGAGACGGCTGTCAAGGAAGATCCCAAGAAGGGCGTGACCTATATCGCCTTGGCGAAATTCTGGGTTGCCGAAGCCCGGCCTTCGGCCAGAAATGTGGTGTCCGTGCCGGAGGCTTTGGCCAAGGCCGTATCCATTCTGCAGGAAGGGTTGAAGGTCAACAAGGACGACGCCCAGCTTTACGCTGAACTGGCGAATCTGTTTGTCAACCAGCAGAAGCGAGACGAAGCCTGCACGACCTTGCGGGAGGGAATCGCCGTCATCGACAAGGCCCTGGCCAAGGCACCCCCCGTTTCGGCCGCACCGACCACTCAGCCGTCGGCTCCGGATCTGGAGCGCCGCCGGCTGCAGGAATCGCGTCTGGCATTGATCGGAATGCTCGCCACGGTTTCGATGGATTATGTCGAGTTCACCGTCGGCAATAATGCCGCGCATCTGGCCGAAGCCAAGAAATGCCTCAAAGAACTTGAAAGCGGCGCCGAGACCAGCGATCGCGATCGATTGGCCGGGCGCATCGCCCTGGCCGAGGGGCGGCTGGCCGACGCGGTGACCCTGCTGGAGCGGGCCAACGAACTGTTCAAGGATAAGAATCCTGTCAAGCGGTCGTCTGACCCCCGAACCGTCAACTCTCTGGTCCGGCTGTACATGATGCAGCAGTTGCGCGGCAAAGCCGAGGCGCTGGTCGATGAGATGCTCAAGGCCGAGCCCAACAACGCCCAGTGGCTGATCGCCAAGGCCAAGATCGAGATGGACTCCCGCCAACCCAAAGAGGCCCGCGTATCGCTGGAATCGGCCTTGCGGAGCGATCCGGGCAACGCCGAGGCCAGAAACCTGCTTCAGGCGATCCTGGCCGGAAGCGAGGGGCGCGGACTTCCCTCCACGTTCGATCCCTCCGATCGCGCGGTAGCCTACGTATTGGAGCGGGTGCGGACCCTGGCGTCGGACCAGAAGCCTCTCGATGCCCAGGCGCTGCTGGAGCAGCTTTACCAGAAAGCCCCCGCCAACCGCATGGTGCTGGCACGGCTGTTTGAGGCATACATGTTCAACGGTCAGGCCGACAAGGCCCGTCAGTTGCTGCAAAATGCCATCGCCGCCGATCCCAAGGACGAGTCGCTCAAGACCACCCTCAAGTTGGTCGATGCGCCCGCGGCAGACCGCTTCGCCGCGCAGATGGCCATGCTGGATAAGGAAACCAACGAGTTCCAGAAGAACCTCGCCAAGGCCGATCTCTGCCAGTCCGCCGGAAACAAGGCCGACTGGGAGAAATATCTCAAGGCCGCCGATGCGGCCAAACCCAACAGCCCCGAAGTCATGGGCCGGCGGTTCCAGGTCGCTATCGGCGACAGCGACTGGAAGACGGCCGAAGACATCGCCGCCAAGGCCAAGGCCTCCAACGCGGACGGGCTCAACGGCCTGCGATTCCTGGGTGATCTGGCCCGGGTTCGTAACCAGAACGACCAGGCCATCAGTTGCTACAGCGATGCTCTGAAACTGCAGCCCAACAACCTTGCTCTGCGCGACTATCTGGGTCAGTGCTATCTGCGCACCAACCAGATCGACAAGGCCCAGGCCGAATTTGAACGCTGCGTCAAGGATGACCCGGCGTTTTCGTCGGCCATCAAGTCATTGGCCCAGATTGCCCAGGCCCGCGGCAGCATCGACGAGTTTGTCCGGTTGGTGACCCGCCTTCACGAGCTGATCCCCGAAGACCCGTATGTGCGGGAGAACTACCTGGTCGTGCTGGGTCAGACGGTGGCGGTTTCGGAGTTGATCTCGCGGCGGGAGCAGATCCTCCGCCGCGCTCCCGGCGATATGCAGAACGTCCTGGGGTTGGCCGCCCTCTACGAGCGGGACAAGCGTTTCCAGAGGGCTGAGGAACTGTACCGCCAGGTATTCGCCAACGCCAATCTCGACCGTCGTTACCGCACGGCCGTTCTGGGCGAGTTCCTCGTTCGCCAGAAACGCTACAGCGACGTCGACACCCTCTATTCCAGCTTGTTGGGCGAGCAAATGCCCGCCGCCGACAAGGTCAACGCCTACCTCGACTATGGCCGGCTCCTGGCCCAGCACAGCGTCGACCTGGCGATCGCGGCCTACCAGAAGGCGTTGGATCTGGACAAGAGCAACCCGCGCCCCTATCGCGAGATTGCCCAGTTGATGGCCGTCCAGCAGAAGTGGCGCGACGCCGCCGACTACCTCGAACGATCCCTGAAAGTGCAGGACGATCCCGGCACCCGTTCCAACTTGGCGCAGATCTACGTGCAGTTGCATGATGTGCCCGCCGCGCTGGCCCAGGCCGAAAAGATCATTGCCTCCAATCCCGATGCCTCCGGCGGGTACATGCTCAAAGGCGCCATTCTGTCTACCCAAAGCAGTTTCGCCGAGGCCGAAGCGATGTTCACCAAGGTCCTGGCCTTGGAGCCCAATAACGCCCAGGCCCTGTTGAATCGGGCCAGGGTCCTGCTGTCTGTTCCCGACGTCGGGCGAGCCAAACTGGACCTTGCTGAGGCCCAACGCATGAATAAAGACCCAGCCGTAGGCTTGGAGGTTGGGCGGCTTTACGCGGCCATGGGCGAACAGGACGCCTCTATCGGCGCCTTCCTGGCGGTTCTGGAAAGACAGCCCCGCAATCGCGACGCCATCGCTGCCCTGGCCGGATTGTACGCCTCCAGAAAGGAATTGGAGAAGGCCCAGCGGTTGATCGACCAGGCGATCGAGTATTACCCCGACGAGCCGGCGTTCCACCTGGAACGTGCAAGGCTTCTGAACTTGCGAAAGCAGAATGACCTGGCGATGGACGAGGTCGTCAAGGCGCTGAAATTGGCCCCCGACAACGTCCGCGCGATTGAAATGTATCTGACGGGCCTGCTCGACGCCAAACGCTATGAGCAGGTGATCGAGAATGCCAAGCGTTATGCTGATAGGAGCGACTTGGGACCGCTGGTGGCCACCGTCACCGCCAGGGCCCTGGTGGGCCTCAACCAGATCGCCCAGGCCGACGCCCAATTTCAGGTGGCGCTGCAAAAGTCCACGGGGGTTCAGACCGCCGCGGTCGTCCTGGAAATCTCCCGCGCCTATGGCAAGGACTCCATCGCCAAGATCAAGGCCTGGAAGAGCCTGTGCCCCAAGAGCGTCGAGTACCGCATGCGCCTGGGCGAGCTGATGCAAGGCCCCGGGCAGGACCCGCAAGACGCTTTGGGCGTGTTCCAGGAAGCCCTCCCGCTGGCCCAGACAAAGGGCCAGCAGGCGGAACTGTGGAGCCGGATCGGAACGCTCTATCAGGTTTCCGCACTGAAGGACCCTGGCAAGGCCGGGCAGGCCTATGAAAAGGCCATCGAGGCCAATCCCGACCACCTCCAGTCGCTGAACAACCTGGCCTATCTGTACAGCGAGCAGATGCAGAATTACACTAAGGCTCAGGAGTATGCCGCCAGGGCATTCCGCCTTGCCCCGGCCGACCCCAACATCATGGACACCTATGGGTGGATCCTGTGCCGCCTGAAGAACTACGTCCAGGCCGAACCGCTGCTGCGCCGGGCTGCAGAACTTGGCGCAGGCAAGGCCGTATTCCTGTATCATCTAGGAAGCCTCTACGAGCAGAGCGGGCGCGCGGCCCAGGCCCGTATGCAATATGAAGAAGCGCAAAGGGTGATGGGCTCAGGGGACGACAAGACCCTCCAGCAGGAGATCGGCGCTGCCCTCCAGCGCGTGGGCGGCGGAAGGAAATAGACATGCCTCCAATCCAAATGCGGGATCGATATCCGCTGGCGCGGCCTCAGGCCGACGTCCGCCATCGCCCTGCCGGTCCGGGCCCCGCTGCCACGGGCAGCGGCTTGACCGGTCGCGATTTCACGCGCATGCTCCGCAAGCGCAAGTGGTGGATCATCATGAGCGTGGCGATCCTCGGCGCGGGGGCTTTCACCACCACTCTGCTGTGGCGCCAGTTCGCGCCGCAATACAGCGTCAAGGCGGATCTCTACGTCAACCCCATTCGCCAGCAACAGGGTAACAGCTTTGTCCAGAATCAGGGCGAGTTTACCGCCGACACCGCCGGAACCAACCGCCAGCAACATGCCCGCATGATCTGCACGCCTGAATTCCTTCGCGCCGCCTGCGATTCCGCTGACGTGCGAAGGACGCGATGGTTCAAACGCAACGAGGCTTCGGCGGTCGATCTCCTCGTGGACAGGCTTTCGACCAACCTGTACCTGGATGAAAACCGCATGGGCGTCGTCTTCACCAGCGTCGCGCGCACCGATCAGGATCGCGGGGATCTGGCCGAAATGCTACGCGCGGTCGTCGAGGAATACGTCCGCACCATCAAGGCCCGCGCCAGCAAGGACGTGACGGACAGCATCGTTGCCTTGCGCGCCCAAAAGACCGCTCAGGAGGAACAACTGACGGACCTGCGCCGCAGGATCGGCATGCTCAATTACGGCGAGATGGGAACCATCGCCAGCTTGATTCAAACCAAGGCCGCAAAGCTGGACACTATCAATCAAGTAAAGGTGCAACTGGGGATGGACCTTCAGGCCGCCCAGGGGAGACTGAAGGACCTGGACGATCGCAAAGCTGCCGGGACGCTTGCCGAAAGCGCCGAAATTGCGGTGCTGGTGGAGGACGACCCGCAGATCCGGCAACTGCGGGACAGACAATCGATGGCGGACGCCCGGCTGGCGTCTTTGCAGTCAAACTACGGTCCCAAGGACCATCGTGTGCTGCAGGCCCAGGCGGATATCACGATCCTGGCCGATCAACTGGTTCATCAGCGATCGGCCATGCTGGACGTCAAGTATCTCAGCGTGCGGCCTCGATATAAGGCCGACGTGGACCGCATTGTTGCCCAGCAACTTTCCCTCGCTGCCCAGGAGCAGCCCGTCAACGCCGAGATCCAGGGGCTGCAGAAGAATCTCAAGGAATTGCAGGATCTCAAAACCCAGGAAGCCATCAAGCAAGGATACGTCCAGAAGCTCGACGAACAGCTCCTGGTGCTGACGATGCGTGAAAAGGAACTCACTCCTGTCTGGGTGAGCCTGCTGCCCACCCCGCCGGCAGTGAACGAGATCGCCAAGCCCAAGTGGTCAATCATGATGGCCGGGGGCATTATCGGCGGCCTCTTGCTGGGCCTGCTGATGGCCGTGGCGCTGGAATTCCTCGACAGCACCGTAAAGGGTCCGCGCGACCTTACCCGGCGACTCGACCTGCCCGTGCTGGGAATCATTCCCCATGTGGACGACCTGGACGAGAGTTTCAGCGAAGTGGCCATGGCCTTTGCCGAACATCCCGACTCGATGGTCTGCGAAGCCCACCGTCAGATCCGAACCACGCTGCAATTCAGCAGTCCGGCCAACCAGCAGCGCAGCATCCTGATTTCCAGCGCCATGCCCGGAGAGGGACGCACCACCCTGACGATGAATCTCGCTCACGCCATCGCCCGCAGCGGCAGGCGCGTGCTCGTCGTCGACGCCAACTTTCGCCAGCCCGCCCTGCAGCGACTCGTTCCCGCCTGCCCGGCGCAGGGGCTCAGCAACGCCCTGGTCGGCCAGATCGATTGGCGTACGGCCGTGGCGGAACTCGAACCGAACTTCGACGTTCTGGCGGCAGGGCCTCTGCCGCCCAATCCCGCCGAGTTGCTGGGCAGCGAGCAGATGCTCTCGATCCTCACCGAGATGATGGAAGCCTACGACCAGGTGCTGCTGGACGGCGCGCCGTGCGTGGTCGTCACCGACCCCGTTGCCTTGAGCACGCTTGTCGACGGCGTCATCATCGTTGTCCGCGCGGGATCGAGCACCAGCGGCCTCGTCCAGCGGGCACGCGACCTGTTCACCCGCGTCGGGGCGCATCTCTTCGGCGTCGTGCTCAATGCCGTGAGAGCCGAGGCCGGCGGCTACCTGCGCCGAAACTACGACACCTTCTACGAGTACCGCTCCCAGACGGCCTTGCCGTCGCTGCCGCCTTCCAAGGCCGCCGCCGCAGTGCTGTCCGGCGCCGGCGCCGATCCGCCGGGGGAGTCGCAGTAACTGGTTCACGTTCGTGGCCGCAGATCTCCAAGCCGGCGCGTCCGCCTTTGCCGACGCGCCGGCCGGTGCTTTTTGTCGACCGGCAGTTTCCTTGACGAAGTATCGGCCCCGGCGGTAGAGTAAAACGCTACCGCAGAGGGGGGATTTTTCGGATAGGCCTTGTCGGCGGGCTATGATTCCTGACAAGGCGGAACGGGACCAGCGCCAGCGTAGCTCAACGGTAGAGCACAGCTTTTGTAAAGCTGGGGTTGTGGGTTCGATTCCCTCCGCTGGCTTAAGGAGAGTTGCATCCATGATCGATCAGGCGGCGCCGGCAAAGACGTCCAAACTGCACAACCGCACGTTGTGGATTCCTCGCATGACGCATATCGGGGCGCGCATGGCCGCGGCGGCGTTTCGCTCGCAGGGGATCGATGCCCGCACCACGCCTGAAAGCGACGAGCGAACGCTCGAATTGGGCGGGCTCTACACCAGCGGCGAGGAATGCTACCCTCAGAAGATCACGCTGGGCAATTTCCTGCGGATTATCGAATCGCCCGACTTCGACCCCGACCGCCACGCCTTCTTCATGCCCACCGCCGATGGGCCCTGCCGCTTCGGGCAATATCGCGAGTACCTGCGGCAACTGCTGGACTCGATGGGGCACACCACCGTTCCGGTCATCTCGCCGACCAGCCGCAACGGCTACGAGGGCGTCAGCGACCACGCCACGGACATGGTGCGCCTGATCTGGCGGGGGCTGCTTTGCGGCGACATCCTGCGCAAGATGCTGCTCAAGACGCGTCCGTACGAAACCACCGCCGGCGCCTGCGACGAGGTCTACCAGTGGAGCATCGACCATATCGAGAGCGTTGTGGAAAAGCCCGGCGTCCCCACGCGGGCGCGCATGGGCCAGCTCATTGAGGCCTTGGTGCACTGCCGCGATCGTTTTCGCGCCGTGCCCGTTCGCTACACGCAGGACAGGCCCCTCATCGGCGTGGTCGGGGAGATTTTCTGCCGCCTCAACACCTTCAGTAATTACGACGCCATTCGCCAGATCGAGGCCCATGGCGGCGAGGCCTGGCTCAGCGATGTCGGCGAGTGGGTCTGGTACACCAACTGGTCCCACAAGGCCCTGCTGCGGCGCGACGGCAAGGGGATGTCGCTGGAGATGCTGGCTGCACACATCAAGAACGCCGTCCAGCGCCGCGACGAGCATCGTCTGCTGGCGCCCTTCAAGGACGATTTTGAAGGCTACGAAGAACCCCACGACATCCACCACCAGGTGCTCGAGCCGGCGTGGCCGTACCTGCCCGCCGACGGGGCCCTGGGTGAAATGGTCCTGTCCGTCGGCAAAGGCATCTACCTCTACGAGAAGGGCGCCGACGGCATCATCGACATCAGCCCCTTCACCTGCATGAATGGGATCGTCTCCGAAGCGGTCTATCACGACGTGGCCGCCGACCACGGCGGCATCCCCATCCGCAACTTTTACTTTGATTCCTCCAGTAGTAATCTGGAACGCGACCTTGATATCTTTATAGAATTGGCAGTGAGCTATCAGAAGCGCAAGGCCAAGCGCCGACATTTTCCGAAATATTTTTCGGTGTAACCGGCGCGGCTGGCACAGGACAATCTGTACATGATCCGTCGCGCAGAACAGGCCGCTCCAGATGAGGTCCCGCAGAGTCTTTCGGGACCCAGCGGTGATTGTGTAGCCTTGGCCGATCATCGCCGCCAGATCCGCCAGTATGCCCCGGCCGCGGCCCCGCTGCCATACGCCACGGCGGCAACCTGTCCCACCTGCCGCAGCGTCGTGCACGCGGTCTATGACTGGGCCGATCCCGCCCGTCCCGGCGGGCAGATCGTGTTGACGTGGCACTGCCCGGCGTGCGGGCCCTCCAGCGCGGTGCATCACGACACGCTCTGGTCGCAGCCCGAGAGCGATTTCCCCGGCAGCGCCAGTCACACCTTCGGCGGGTGGCGCGTTCCGCCGGTGCTGCGGCGCCTGCCGCGAACCGTGCAGAGCCTCTGCCCCACCTGCGCCGCCGCGGTAGTGGGGCGGTACTTCGTGGAAGACGGCGCCGTGTGGATCGAGAAGATCTGCCCCGCCCACGGCTACGTTCGCGACTGCGTCAACAGCGACGCGCTGCTGTATTCCAAGGCCGCCTGGTGGACCTTCCGCGAGCACGGAGGCCAGCAGTTCCCTCACAAGAGCAACGCCTCGCAGTGCCCCAGCGACTGCGGACTGTGCGATCATCACCTCTCGAGCCCATGCCTGGCGCAGATCGATCTGACCAATCGCTGCAACATGCGCTGCCCGATCTGCTTCGCCAATGCCGGCGTGACGGGATACGTCAGCCAGCCGGACTACGAGCAGGTCGTGCGGCAGCTCCAGGCGCTGCGAGACCTGCGGCCTTACCCATGCACGGCGATCCAGTTCACCGGCGGCGAGCCGACGATCCATCCAGACTTCCTGCGCATCGTGGCCACCGCGCGCGACATCGGCTTCTCGCACATCCAGATCGCCACTAATGGCATCAAAATGGCCGACGCGGACTTCGCCCGTGCGGCCCACGAGGCCGGCCTGCACACGCTGTACATGCAGTTTGACGGCGTGGGCGAGGAGCCCCACCGCCACACGCGAAACTATCCGGGCATCTGGGCCAAGAAGCTCGCGGCCATCGAAAACTGTCGTCGCCTGGACCTGAAGATCTGCCTGGTGCCGACGATTCTCAAGGGCATCAACTCCGACCAGGTCGGCGAGATCTTCCACTTCGCCGCCGCCAATACCGACGTCATCAGCGGCATCAGCTATCAGCCCGTGTCATTCAGCGGACGCATCGACGAGCAACAGCGCATGGCGCAGCGATACACCTTGGGCGACCTGGCGCACGATCTGGCTGAAGCCTCCGGCGCCAGCGCCCTTCGCGACATGTACCCGCTGAGCATCGTCGTGCCGCTGGCGGAGTTTCTCGAGGCTCTGACCGGCAAGCCCAAGATCCGACCCAGCGCACACCCTGACTGCGCCTTCGGAACCTACTTCCTGATCTCGCCCGAGGGCAAGGCCTACCCGTTCCCGCAGGTGATCAACGTCGAGGGCATGTTCACCGAGATGAACCTCATCGCCGGCCGCATCAAGGCCCGCGGGCGCGTGAGCTGGCTCGACCGCATCCGCATCGTGCGGATGTTCAAGCGGCACTTCAACCCCGCCGCCGCGCCGCCGGGCCTGACCGTCAAGCGGTTCATCCGCTCGCTGCAGGGCCTGGTCGACAAGAACCTCGGGCGCGGCGAGGGCGAAAAGCAGACCTACAAAACGCTGCTCTGCGCGGGCATGCATTTTCAGGACCGCTTCAACTTCGACGCCGAACGCGCCCGCCGCTGCGTCATCATCTATTCCACGCCGGCGGGGATGTTCCCCTTCTGCACCTACAACTGCGGACCGGAATATCGCACCATCGTCGAGCAGCAGCATGCGGCCGCACACTTGACGCCGCCTGCCCACGCCGCCCCCGCGCAAAGCGCCGCCGAAACCTCATGAGTGCTCCAGACCCCAAAGCCTCCGGCGCCCAGTCGTACACCGCCGCCGGGCTGCACACCCCGGCCGCGGCTATCGGCAAGGAATATCGCCACGAGTTCCCCGCCTCGGACAACGCCGACAAGCGATGCACGCGCGGGGATGACGGCAAATTGACCAGCGGCCAGTACGTGCGGACCAGCCTCATCCTTGCCGACGAGACGACGCCGACGATGCTGCAGATCAACTACCGCCACCCGATCGAGCGATGGGTGGGCACGCGGCCGTTCCGCTGGCTGCTGCGGCGGCTGAGCGTGGATGACGCCGCCGGCTCGACGGCGCTGGAGCGCGTGATCGCCTCGTACGGCGACCCGGCGGCGTCGCGCTGGACGCGGATCAAGTACTGGCTGCTGCACCGGATCATCGACCGCTTCCGCGGCCAGACGGACATGGAGACGTTCCGCCAGAAGCTCGCCGGG
Organism: Phycisphaerae bacterium; assembly: GCA_039683615.1. Lineage (GTDB taxonomy): Bacteria > Planctomycetota > Phycisphaerae > SM23-33 > SM23-33 > JAJFUU01. The sequence continues at coordinate 84,534 of JBDKRA010000045.1, read as the reverse complement.
CATCGCCCGACGCTGCGCGGGCTGGTGATCGTCGCCCGCAGCGTGGGCAAGTTCGGCCTGACCGTGCCGCAGAAATTCGTCGCTCCGCTCTTTGCCGTGTGGAACTTCACCAACCGCTGCAATCTCGCCTGCCGCCACTGCTACCAGGACAGCGACCATGCCGCCTTGGCCGACGAGCTGACGCTGGAGGAAAAGCTCGCCCTGGTCGACCAGATGGGCCGCGCCCACATGCCGATGCTTGCCCTATCCGGCGGCGAGCCGACCATCAGTCCGCACGTCATCCCCGTGCTCGAGCGCGCCAGCAGCTATGGCATGCACCTGACCCTGGCCACCAACGGCACGACGATGACGCCGGCGATGGCGGGCAAGCTCGCAGCCGCCGGGCTGCGATATGTGGAAATCTCGCTGGACTCGACCGATCCCGCCCGCCACGATGCCTTCCGCGGGCAGAAGGGCATGTGGGAGAAGTCTGTCGCCGGAGCGCGAGTGGTGGTCGCCACGCCCGGGCTGCGGCTGGGCATCGCGATGTGCGTCCACCAGGGGAACTTTCACGAAGTGCGGGACATGATCGCCTTCGCCGAAAAGCTCGGGGCCGGCTGCTTTGCCCACTTCAACTTCATCCCCGTCGGGCGAGGGCTGCGGATGGTCAGCGGCGACATCACCCCCGCCCAGCGCGAGGAGTTGCTGGCGATCCTCAACGAGAAGATGCAGGCCGGCGGCATGGGCGTGATCTCGACGGCCCCGCAGCTCGGTCGCGTGTGCCTGGCCGGGGCGGCGCTGGAGAGCGGGCGCGCCGCCTGCAGCCACGCCGGCAGCGGCAGCGGCGTCAAGGCGCGCGTGGTGGCCAAGTACCTCGGCGGCTGCGGGGCGGGACGCACGTACATCTGCATCGAGCCCAACGGCAACGTGACGCCCTGCGTATACCTGCCGCATCGCGTGATGGGCAACGTGCGCGAGGGCCCGCTGATGGAGATCTTCCGCACCAGCGAGTTCTGGGACATTCTTAACGACCGTGACCATCGCCTGCACCACTGCGAGGTCTGCGCCTTCCGCAATTACTGCGGCGGCTGCCGCGCCCGCAGCGACGCGTATTTCGGTCAACTCCACGGCGGCGACCCCGGCTGCATCTTCAACGACAAGCACTGGCAGGCCCTGGTGGATTCAGGCGTGGCGATCTCGGCCGGCGATGCCGGCGATCCCCAGGGGATCAATCTCCCGCCCATGCGTCACGGTCCGGCGTGAGCGGGCCGATCATCCGCCCCCTCGCGACTGGACCCATTCGATGGCCATCTTGAGCAGTTCCGTCGAGCTGCCGACCTTGAGTTTCTTCTTGATGTGGTCGCGATGCGATTCGACGGTCTTGATGCTGATGTGCAGGCGTTTGGCCAGCTCCGACATGGGCAGGCCCTCGCCGATGAGCTCGAAGACTTCGTACTCGCGGTCGCTCAGTCGCGAGGCCAGCGACGTCCCGGCTGCGGCGTTGGGGCTTTCGACGAACTTCTCCACCATGGCTTCGGCCAATTCGCTGCTGACGTACATGCCCCCGCCCAGCACGCTGTGAATGCCTTCGATGAGTTCCTCCGGGTCGCGCGTCTTGGAGACATAACCCCGAGCGCCGGCGCGCAGCGTTCGCTCGGCGAAGAACGATTCATCGCGCATGGAGAACACCAGCACCGGCAGCTTGGGCCAGCGCACGTGAATGTCCTTGAGCAGGTCGATCCCGTTGCTGTCGCGCAGGCGCATGTCGACGATGACGACGTCGGGGTGGTAGGCTTCGATGGCCTTGAGCGCCCCGGTCACGTCGGCGGCCTCGCCGGAGAGAACCAGGTCTTCGGTCGCATCCAGCAGCGAGGCGATGGCGCGGCGCGTGACGGGGTGGTCGTCCACCACGAGCACCTTCTTCTTGACGAGTGTTTCGCTATCGATTCCTGCCATGAGCGCCCTCCGTTACTTCTTCAGGTGCACCCGGCGCTGCCACCCCCGGCAGGTACCTGGAAATCCACGCCCCTGTTGGATCGTACGTCATAATTGTACCCGTCAGGCCGTCACCACGTCGGCCTGAATTGACAACTCGGCCATTCGCCGCTGCACCTCGCGCCGATACAGGCCGTTCATTACCACGACAACTTTGGGCGGGCAGGCCCGCAGCGACTCCGGCGCCACCACCGGGTGGGCGCAGATCGGGATGAACAGGCCCTGCTTGCGCGGGTTGACGTCGACGATGCATTCCACCAACTCGTCGGCGCCGGCCAGGACGTTGAGCAGCATCACGCCCTTGGTTCCGGCACCCCAGAAGACCACCCGCTTGTTGCAGCGGCGGTATTCCTCCAGCCGTCTCTGCCAGTACCCCAGGCGGCCGGCGAAGGTCTGGGCAAAAGCGTCGATCAGGCGGCGGGTCCGCTCGCCCGGGTCGTGCGATGCCACGTCGACGGGAAAGACGCGGCTGGGCAGCGCCAGCACCGCCAGGTACTGCCCGCCGTAGGTGACGCGGATCACGGCCGGGGAGAACCCGGCGCGAATCAGCAGCCTGGCCAGCGTTTCCGGAAGGAAATAACTGCGATGTTCGTAGAGCAGGTCCCAGACGTTCAGGCCCTTGATCGTCGCCAGGGCGTTGGGCACCTCGATGAACAGCGGCGTGCCATCGCCGCGATGCACGTTCTGGCGGAGCTCGTCGAGAAAGGCCAACGGGTCGCTGACGTGTTCGAGCACCTGTCGGCAGCAGACGATATCCGCCCGTTGCGGACCCGACGCCGCGGTGAAGTATTCCCGCCGGAAGCGGAGGAACGAGCACTCCTCGAAATCTGCCCGGGGCACGTACGCCGGGTCAAACCCGAGCCCCCGATTGCGCCCGTCGGCGCAGAGTTGGTGAAGGAAGAACCCGTCACCGCACCCGATCTCGATAATCTCCTTGTCGCGAAGGTCCACCTGGTCTACCAACCAGTTGGCCAGCGCCCGCGCGTATCGGCGGAATCGCGCGGAGTATTGCAGGGCATTGTTGTAGCCAGGTTCGTAAGACGCATCGGCCGCTTTGAACGCGTTGTTGTAGATGTAGCCGCAGGCGGGACAGAAGGCCATTCGCAAGTCCGCCTTCGCCGCGGCCATCGCTTCGGTGCGGCTGGCGTAGAGGCGGTTGCAGATGGCCGCCACGCCGCCGAGGCGGAAGAACTCGCGCACCCTCGCCTCGCCGCAGACTCCGCAGCGGGTGCGCGGCGCTGCCGGGCAAACAGAAGAATCGGTTGTGGTAGCGATCGCGTGGCTCATCGGATTCTCTCTGATTCAAACGCACCAGAGCGTGGGCGCCAGGTTCATTGCGGATAATTGCTCCCGTATTTCCCGCTCGTAGATCGGGTTCATGACCACCACGTAATCCGGCGGGCACGAGGCCAGGTCTTCCGGGCTCACGATGGGCTGGGCCGTCAGCGGCATGTAGCGTCCGCGGCGATACGGGTTGATGTCCACTACGCGCTGGACCTGCCCGCCGAGATCGAGCGCCGCCAGAAAAGCGACGGCCTTGGACCCCGACCCCCAGAGCACGCAGCGGCGTCCCTGGGCGGCCACCGTGGTGATCCGCTGACGCCAGGCCTTGATGGCGCCATCGGCATTGGCGGCAAACGCCTCAGCCGCCGTGGCCGTGCGAGCCAGGTCGTCCTCGACGGCCAGCCGTCCCCGCGTGGGCTGCGGCGCGGGCCGGGCCAGCAGCATGATGTACTGTCCATCAAAGTCCAGGTCGAGCGACTCGATCTCGAAGCCCGTCGAGCGGAAGAGCCTCGCCAGCGAGCCGCAGGTGAAGTACGAGCAGTGTTCGTAGTACACGTCCCAGAAGGCCAGATCCTCAAGAATGCGCAGCGTGTCAGGCACCTCGAAGAACACCAGCGTGTCGTGGCGGTCCCCGATGGCGCGGCGGATTGATTCGAGAAACCTCCGCGTCTGGGGGATGTGCTCCAGCGTGTGGCGGCAGCAGATCACGTCGGCGGGCAGATCGGCATGTTCCGGGCCATAGTAGTCGTTGATGACGGTCATGCGCCGGGCTGCCTCGGGGCTGAGCCGCTCCTTGACGCAGCCCGGGTCGATACCGATGCCGCGGTTGTCGCCCTCGATGCACAACTGGGCGAGGAACTCGCCCTTGCCGCAGCCGATCTCCAGCACGTTCTTGCCGCGGACGCCGTAGCGGTCGATCAGCATCCGCACGAGCCGCTGCTGAAACTCGTTGAAGCGGGGGCTGAAGCCCTGCGTCTCCTCGTACGACTGATTGTAATTGCGGTGCGAGGCGTCGTATTGCGTGTTGGCGATGAACCCACAACGGGGGCATAGCCCCAGCGCCAGCGGCGCGGCGGGAAAATCCCTCGCCGCGTCGCGGTCGTTCACAAGGATGCATGAATGCACCGCGATGCGCGGAACCTGGTGAAACTCCCGCATCGGGGCGTCCTGGCAGTTGGGGCACTGCAGCGCTACCGGCGGGGACGCCCGCCGGGGAGATGCGGGGGCTGGCATTGGCGAAATCATGGCACTTCCTTTATGTACGGGCGTCAGACGACCACAGGCCGCGGGACGGGAATGATGAACCGCCCGCCCTGGTCGCGATACTCCTGGCACTGGCGGAGGATCTCGTCTTTGAAGTTCCAGGGCAGCACCAGCACGTAGTCGGGCTTGTCCTCCATGATGCGCTGCGGGGCATCAATGGGGATGTGGACGCCGGGCATGTACTTGCCCTGCTTGTGGACGTTGCGATCGACCACATACCGGATGATGTCCTGGCCGACCCTCGCGCTGTTGAGCATGATGGCGCCCTTGGCGGCCGCCCCGTATGCGGCGATGGAGCGTCCCTGGCTCTGCAGCCGCCCCAGGAGGCGGCGCAGGCGATGTTGCAGCGCCGCCACCCGCCGCGCAAAGGTGCGGTAGTAATCGACCCGGTCCATCCCCAACGCCGCTTCGGCCGCCAGCATTTCCGTGACGGAACTGCGGCGGCGATCCTTGAGTTCCAGGAACAGCCGCAGCGACCCGCCGTGGATGGGCAGCTGCTGCACGCGGTTGAGATACAGCCCATGACGGCGAGCCAGGCGGTCGACGGCCGTCACTGAGAAGTAGCACAGATGCTCGTGATAGATGGTGTCGAACTCGCAGTGGTCGATCAGCTCGCGCAGGTAAGGGACTTCGATGACGACTACGCCGCCGTCCTTGAGGAGGACAGCCATGCCGGCGACGATCCCGTTAGTGTCGGCCACGTGCGCCAGGACATTGTTGGCGATGATCACGTCGGCGCGCTTGCCTTCATCGGTTAGGCGGCGGGCCAGATCGAGGCTGAAGAACTCCTGCAGGGTCGGCACGCCGATCTCGCGCGCGGCTCGGACCGGTCCGGCGGCGGGGTCGATCCCCAGGACGGGAATCTGCCGCTCGAGGAAGTTCTTGAGCAGATAGCCGTCATTGCTGGCGATCTCGACGACGAGGCTATGCGCGTTGAGCCGCCGCTGGGCGATCAGGTTCAGCGCGTTGTCCCGCGAATGCTCCAGCAGCGCTGCCGAGAACGAGGAGAAATACGGGTAGTCGGCGCCGAAAAGCACCTCCGGCGGGACGGTCTCGACGATCTGAACCAGCGTGCAGTCCGGGCAGAACGCCAACTCCAGCGGGTAGCGCGCTTCGGCCTGGCCCAGTTGCTCGCCGGTCAGCAGCCCGTCGGCCAGAGGCATGGCGCCCAGATCCAAAATGCCGTCAAGTCCGGCATGGCCGCACGAGCGGCAGCGAGCCTGGCTGCAGCGAGACTCGAACTGAGGTGATTGGGCAACTGCGGCCCGTTGTCTGCCCCCCGGTTGATTCATGGCGTGTTCTCCTATCCTTCTACCGCAACGGCCTGTGCGGCGTAAGCGGCGTCCACTGCCGGGATGGCCGGCGCCGTCTGAAAACGAAGCGTCTTGTCCAGCACGTTCTCGGCCAGGAGTTTCTGGATGTGTGCGATGCGCCGATAACGTGGGCCCTCAAAATCTTCCACCGTGACGCCGTACGTGCGGTAAGCCTTCAGAAGTTCCCGGGTGCCGCGCGCGGCGTTCCAGCGCGGATGAAACGCCTTGAGCGTGCGATAGATCTTGCTGCAGTCGACGCGGTAGCATCGCGCGTCCGTGGAGGCATCCTGCGAGAAGCTGACCTGCGTATTGCTGACCGTCCGCGAGACTATGGCCGCAAGGTCGCTGACGCGGTAGTTTTCGCCCAGCGGGGCCACGTTGAAGGCCTGGTTGCACACCAGGCTCATGGGGGCCTTCAAGGCCGCCACAAACGCTGCGCTGATGTCCTCGATGTGCGCGACCGGCCGCCAGGCCGTTCCATCGCTCTTAAGCATGACCTTGCCCGTGGCGCAGGCCCATGCCGTCAGATTGTTGATCACCAGGTCGAATCGCAGTCTGGGCGAGACGCCGTAGGCGGTGGCGTTTCGCAAGAAGACCGGGCAGAACCGCCGCCCCGCCAGCAGGGCGATGTCCCGTTCGGCGTAGACCTTCGAGACTGCGTACGGCGTGACGGGGTTGAGCGGCGAGTCCTCGGTCATCATCTCCTCCCCCGAGGCTCCATAGTTGCTGCACGTGGAGGAATAGATGAACCGTCGCACGCCGGCGGACCTGGCCAGCTTCGCCAGGCGAACCGATGCCTGCCAGTTGATCTCCATCGTCAGGTCCGGGTTCAGGTCTCCCAGGGGGTCGTTGCTCAGCCCGGCCAGGTGCAACACCGCGTCGAATCCCTTCAGGTCGCTCTCCTCGACGTCCCGCACATCCTTGATGAGCGTGGGAAACTCCTGCCCCTGCGCGCCGAACGTGCAGTCGCGATAGAGATCGCTGTCCAGACCCACCACCTCATGGCCCGCCCGCGCCAGCATCGGGGCCAGCACCATGCCGATATAGCCCTTGTTTCCGGTCAGCATAACCCGCATCGTCAGTCCTCCCAGGTTTTCCACGGCGCTTGGCCGGTGGACCAGAGTTCTTGCAGCAGCCGAGCCTCGCGCAGGGTGTCCATGCACTGCCAGAAGCCCGTGTGCTTGTAGGCCATCAACTGTCCCTCGGCCGCCATACGCTCCAGGGGCTCGCGTTCCCACTGCGTGGCGTCGCCGTCGATGTAGTCCATCACCCCCGGTTCCAGGACGAAAAATGCGCCGTTGATCCAGCCTTGGGCGGTCTGGGGCTTCTCGCTGAACGACCGGACGCAGTCGCCGTCGAAGTCCATGTGCCCGAACCGCGCAACTGGTCGCACGGCCGTGACCGTCGCGAGCTTTCCATGCGAGCGGTGAAACGCCAACAGGGCGTCGAGATCGACGTTCGAGACGCCGTCGCCCCAGGTCAGCATGAACGTTTCATTTCCCAGATACGGCGCCAGGCGTTTGATTCGCCCGCCGGTCAACGTGTCATGGCCGGTGTCGATCAGCTCCACTCGCCAATCGGGAAGGCCGTTTGGGCGGCGGGTCACTTTGCCCGCGGCCAGATCCACGGTCAGGTCGCTCTTGAATGTGGCATACTCGGCGACGTACCGCTTGATGCATTCGCCCTTATAGCCCAGAGCGATGACGAAATCGTGATACCCATAGCTTGAGTAATGCTTCATGATGTGCCAGAGAATGGGTTGCCCGCCGATATCCACCATGGGCTTGGGCTTGACCTCTGTTTCCTCTGCCAGTCGCGTGCCGACGCCGCCGGCAAGAATAGCTACTTTCACTTGACTCCCTCCCCTTGAAGGTACCGGTTACGGGTTATTGACCGTGGCTGATCGGCGACGAGGCAACATCCATCCCAGATATTTCCGCGCCATCCAGATCATCGCCTGCTTGCCCTGCCATGCGAGGTCCCGACGCCGCCGCAGGATCCATTTCCCCAGGCAGCCACCAAGCCGCAGCTTCTCACCCGACCGCAACGGCGCCCAATGAATGGCACAGAGCATGGCACGGGTCACGTGCATTTCAGGCACCACGCCGGACAGGCTCGAGGCGTTCTTGGCCGGGTCATAGAAGGAAATATCTTCGGGTGCTCTACCGACGTTGCGATCGTGCTTTCGCCGAACGAGAAGGCGCTGCGGCAGCTCGCAGAATTCGCCCATCAACGCCAGTTGGGCCACCAGGCATCGGTCGGAACACAAATGCCTGCGAAAGAGAAACGTCCGCTCCAGGCTCGCCCGACGCGCCAGACCGAAGATCGGGTTGTGACCGATGCCCACCGGGTCAAGAAAATGGCGGAACCGCCGGATGGTGTCCTTGGGATCCACAAAGCACGGCGTCGTCGGGACCGGCATCTCCTGGCCATCGGCGTCGATGACCTTGGTGGATGGGTAGCACAGGACCACTTCCGGCCGCGAGTCGAGCACCTCCACGCATTGTTGGAGGAACTGCGGTTCGCACAGGTCGTCGTCAGCCAGCCATTTCAAGTAACGTCCTTGGGCCAGGCGAAAGACGCGGTTGTAGTTTTCGGCCCCTCCGACATTGACGCTGTTGCGGACGTAGTGGACTCGCCGATCGCCGTTCAGGTAGTGATTGCAGATTTCGCCCGTGGCGTCGGTGGAGGCATTGTCGGAGAGGATCAACTCGAAGTCCTCGAATGTCTGGGCGAGGACCGATTCGATCGCCAGGGGGAGATATTTCTGGCCGTTATAGACGGGCAGGCCGATGCTGACGCGGGGCAGGCGCGTAACGGCGCGCCCACGGCGACAGGGATTGCCGCCTGAATACGCCTTGGCGTGCCGGCATGTTGGAGCGATCGGGTACGCGTTCATGACACCGACTATATGCCTCGCCACTGGCGGATATCCAACTCGGGGCTCAAATGCAACCGACTTACTTGGGGGCGCCGCGGGTCGAGGCATATGATCGTTCAGCCGCGCGGCGAGCGATGATCGAGATCCGCCGTCGCGGCACTGACTTGCCGGAATGTAACGCATGACCTGCCAGGAAAAAATACCCGCGGTTGTCGTCGGACTCAATATCAACGGCCTGGGCGTTGCGCGGGCGCTGGGGCGCCACGGCGTGAGCGTCACCGTGGCGGCGCTGGACGCCCGCGTGCCCGAGGCCCGCAGCCGCTATATCCGCGACATCTGGGTCTGCGGCGATTTCGCCGCCGACCTGACGCGCGTCCTGCTCGAGAAGCGCAGCGCCTTTTCTCAGCCGCCCGTCCTGATTCCCGTAACCGACCAGGCCGTGCGAACCCTCGCGGCAAACCGGTCGGCCTTGCAGCAGGCGTATCGCCTGGCAATGCCCAAGGCGGACCTGGTCGAGGCGCTGCTCGATAAGACTGCCTTCGCAGCTCTTGCGGAAAAGCTCGGGCAGCCCACGCCGCAGACCTTCACGGTGCATGGCGCCAATGAGGTGTCTGCCGCGGCCACGCGGGTGCGATATCCGTGCGTCCTCAAACCGCGGGCCAAGTCGCCGGCGTACTCGCAGGCAGGGGGCAAAAAGGCCTACGTCCTGGCCTCGCCCAGGGAACTGCTGCAGACGTATGGGGCCATCGGCGCGGCGGCCGAGGGCGGCATGATTATCCAGGAGTACATCCCCGGCAGCGACGAACTGGTGCACTTCTGCCTGCAGTACTATGACCGCGACAGTCGCGCCCTGGCCTCCTTCTGCGGGCGCAAGATCCGCCAGTGGCCGCCGCACTGCGGCGGGACGGCGTGCTGCCAACCGCTGGCGATGGAGGAACTCGTCGAACGCTCGACGGCGTTCTTCCAGGCCGTGGGCTTCCACGGCCTGTGTTCGATGGAGTTCAAACGCGACCCGCGCGACGGGGGATTCCGCCTGATCGAGCCGACCGTCTGCCGCACCGACTGGCAGAGCGGCGTGGCCGATCTCAACGGCGTCCCGATCGCCTACGTGGCGTACTGCGACCTGACAGGGCGGGGCGTTCCCCCGCTGAAACGCAACGGCCACCGCGTGCGGTGGGTCAATTTTGCCGGCGACCGCAAGTCCGCAGCGTACTATCGCCAACAGGGGCAGTTGAGCCTGGGCGGATGGTTGGCGTCGCTGCGGCCGCCGGTGCGTGGGGCATACCTGGCCGGCGACGACCCCATGCCGTGGCTATCGATCATGGCGGAAAAGTTCACGCGAAGGCTTTGGCCACGCCACTGACCCGGGCCAGGCTATCGGGAGGAATTATGATCATTCAGTTATGTCGGACCCAGAAGAGCGATTCAACGGTCGCATCGGTCTCGATCCAGACGGAATTAGGCCGCCTGATGCCCCTGGCGATGGAAGGTCTGGACCGGCTCTACGTTCCCGAGGCCCGGGCGTTCTGCCGCACCGGCATTCGCAACGAGCAGGGGATAGTTGTGCGGGAAGGGCTGTCGATGCGGTACACGGCGATGGCGTTGATTGGCCTGGCGGCGCAGTGGCAGTTGGGAAATGAAGCCGCGCGAGACTACTCCCCGGCATTGACGCACCTGGTCGAGTGGGCGATGGGCGAGGCCCCGGTTGGGAATCTGGGCTTGGTGCTATGGGCACTGACGCTGTGGCAGGACAGCCGCGCCGATGACGTGCTCAATCTGATCGACGTGCGGCGGGCAGAGTTGCTGTCGCCCTCGGCACCGGCCAGCAGCATGGAACTGGGATGGCTGCTGACAGGTTTGGGCCATTGGTTGGGGTGGAAGAAGCCGGTGAACTGGGCCGTCGAATTGGCCGCCACCGCAGGCGAAACGCTGCTGGCCAACCAGTCCAGCGCCAGCGGGCTGTTCACGCTGTCGGGGCGTAAAGGCATCCGTGATGCCGTGGCGCCGCTGCGCCGCCGGCTTGGCAGTTTCGCCTCGCAGGTGTACCCGGTGGTGGGTCTGGCGCGTTGCGCGATCGCGATGGGCTGGCGACACTTCAGTGCCGCCGCGCGCCTGTGCGCCGACCGGCTGTGCTGCCTGCAGGGCGTCGGCGGTCAGTGGTGGTGGATCTACAGCGTTCGTCGCGGCCAGGTGGTGGTGCGCTACCCCGTCTATAGCGTGCATCAGGATGCCATGGGGCCCATGGCGATGATGGCGGTGGCCGAGACGCTGAATATGGACCTCTACGATCCGGCCATCGCCGCTGGGCTGGAGTGGTTGACCCGGCATCCCGAGTGCCCGGGCGAGGACATGATCGACTACTCGCAGAGCATGATCTGGCGGGCCGTCCAACGAGACCCTCGCGTCAGTACCGGCGCTTTCGGCCTGGGCCCGCGCGAACGGCGCATGCTGTGGCTGGTCGGTTGGACCGACCGCGTCGATCGCCGCCCCTTCAGGGACGGATTCGTCTGTCACGAGTGCAGGCCCTATCATCTCGGATGGGTTCTTCTTGCGGCGGCGATGGCGCACGGCCGTCCAACGCCACGACGATAGCGAGACCACCATGTGGGGCCGCATCCCAATGCGCTGCTGCGATCACGGCCGGGCCGAATTGGCGGCCTGCCTGAAATCGCTGCTGTCGGGCCGTAGTGACGACGCGACGGCCTTGGCGGGGGATCTGGAGACTCTGGTTGGCCCCCAGGCCTGCTATCGCCTTTTGCGGCGCGCGCGGATGGGCATTATCGCGGCGCTCACATCGCTCCCGGTCGACGGACGCACGCACGTGCTCATTCCGACGTTCGCCTGCCGTGCCCTGCCGCAGGCCATCCTGGCCGCGGGCATGGAACCTCGCCTGGCCGATATCGGGCAGGACCTGAATGTCTCATTGTCCGATCTGGCGCAGCGCATTGATGACAGCACATCCGCTGTCATCGTGGCCCACACCTTCGCCAAGCCCGCCGACGTGCCCGGCATAGTCAGGCTGTGCCAGCCGCGGGACATTTTGGTGATCGACGACGCCGCGGCCGCCGCCGGCGTGCGCCACGAGGGGCGCCTGCTGGGCGGCGGAGGCGACGTGGGAATCTGGAGCTTTGCCCAACAGAAGTCGCTGGTGGCCGGGCAGGGCGGGCTGGTGATGATCAACAGCCTCAGGCTGCGTCAGTGGATGGCGGAGTTTCATCCCCGCCGCCCCGCGTCCGGGGCAGCCGCCCGCGAAGCGCTGTGGTGGCTGTGGCGATACCGCTATCGCGACGTGTTGCCGCTGTTGCGGCGGGTCATGGAGCGATTCTCGCGGGGAGAGCGGCTGGACGACTTGTCGGCGCAGTCCATGCCCGCGCCCTACGTGGCGATGCTGGCCGTGCAGGTGCGCCGGCTGGAGCAGATTCTTGCCCGCCGCGCGAACAACTGCCGCGAACTCTACAATCGCCTGGAGAACATGCGCGGCGTGTCGGTCCCTCAGTACTACGCAGGCTGCAGCCTGAGCCGATTTCTTATCCGAACGCCGGGCTTGAAGTGGTCGATCGAGGGCGAGAGCTTCTTGCATCATCCGCTGTCGTCGTATTTGGCCCGGCATGGTATCCAGACGGCCCGGCCATACTTTCCGTTGCACCTGCAGGAGGCATATCGCCGCCGGGCTAGCGGACCGCTGCCGTGCGCGCAGGAGATGGTTCCGGAGCTGATCGCCTTGCCGGTGCAGGGAATCGTGGCGCCGGCGAGCATGGATGCCATCGCCCGGGGCATCAGGAGCTTCTTCGGATGATGAGGGCTAAGCGCTTTCCCTAATCGTGGAAAAATGGCGATAGGGAGTTTGTCTACCGGCGGGGCGGGGGCATATGATTCGGCGGAGTGGAGGTCGCATCAAGTCGGCCTCGGGGGCAGCGGCGGCCGATTCGAATGGGGGTCCGGGCCACCTGCGCGAGGGGAAAGCGAATCGGTGTGCCTTCGTGAGGCGGCTTTGGCTCGTCCAGAGGGGGATGAGTATGCCCGAGCCTGTGACATTGCTTGGTTTTGGGGGAACGATGGCGGTCTTGGCGGTGCACCTGGCGCGGCGGTATTTCGTGCTGGCCAAGGAGATCGTCGACGTGCTCTTGGGGGCTGTGCTTCTGATCCTGGCCCTGCCGGTGTTGGCGCTGTGTGCGTTCATCATCCGATTGGCCAGCCGCGGACCAGTGGTCTTCACGCAGGTGCGCATGGGGCGTCACGGACGGCTGTTCCGCATGTACAAGCTGAGGACGATGGACGCCAACGCCGAAAAAGGCACCGGCGCCGTCTGGGCCGGTCACGCCGACCCGCGCGTGATCCCAGCCTGCCGCTGGATGCGCCTCAGCCATGTGGATGAACTGCCCCAACTGGTCAATGTGATCAAAGGCGATATGTCGCTGGTGGGCCCGCGACCGGAACGGCCGGAAATCATGGCCGAACTGCGAAAGCATTACCCCGACGTGGACCGGCGCCTGCAAGTGAGACCGGGGATCACCGGCTTGGCGCAGATTCGCGCAGGATACGACACGAGCATCGAGGCGTTTCGCCGCAAGTTGACGGCGGACTTGGAGTATATCGATCAGCGGCACTGGGGGATGGAACTGTCGATCTTGCTCCGGACGGTCAGCAAATTCCATGACCAGACGGCGCGATGAATGATTGCCTGCGGTGCAAGGCGGTGCAGCCGCCCGGGGCCGGCCAGAGCCCTCCGCCTCGCGGGACGTGAAACCCTGGCAAAGAAGCATGTGGGAAACCGTGTGCTTCAGGGGCCGCCGCCCGTTCCGGCACGGGTGGTGGCCCTGTTTTTTTCTCCTATGTGCGTGGAGCCTTTTTTTTCGGCGCACTTGGGAAATAGTCGCCAACCCCCATATAGTTCCAGAGATCAATGGGCTTCCTAGCGCGCGGCGGAGAATCTGTGGCTAATCGCCGCCCCAGGAGCATGTCAGGCGTCGACCCTTTGCCAGGGTCACCGCGCCGGCTCGCCAGCGGGGGCCCGCTTACTGACTGAAGGAGACGCATCATGTGCCGGGGTCGAGATTGCCATCGCAGCGTGCTGGTCTTGCTCACGGGAGCATTGCTGGCCGGATGCTCCCCCCCTGGGGACGTCGCGCCATTCATCGACCGTCCCCGCCGGGCCGTCACCGGAATCGAATACCGTGTGCTGCCGCCGGACATCCTCCTGATCCGTTCAGCCCACATCCAGGAAATCAATAACGTCCAGCAGCAGATCCGTCCCGATGGAAAGATCAACCTGCCGCTGATCGGCGAGGTTGACGCTGCCGGGCGCACCGCCAAGGAGATCGAAGAGGATATCAACCGCGGCGCCCGGAAATACTACGACGAGGTTGACGCCACCGTCGAGGTGGCTCTGTACAACTCGCAGAAGTACTACGTGTTCGGGCAGGTGATCCGCCCCGGCGGATTTCCCTGGACCGGTCACGACACGGTCCTCGAGGCCTTGGCCCAGTCGATGCCGAACTTCGAGGCCTGGCCGGAGCAGATCATCCTGGTGCGCGGCGCGCCGCCCCAAACCGGAGGCTATGCCGAGGTCAAAGCCGTCGTCGACAAGACTCCGACGGCCCGCAATCCACAGAAGATCAAGGAGGGGGCGCACAAAGTGGTCATCAATCTTTACGCCATGATCAAGGAAGGCGATATGACCAACAACGTCTTCCTGCGACCCAACGACATGATCTATGTGAGGCCCAACCCGCTGGCCGAGGTGGGCCTGGCCGTCCAAAGCATGTTGCTGCCGGTGCGACCGGCCGTCGAGATGGTCACCACTCCGGCCACAGTCACCACCACCAAGTAGCCGCGAGGAATGTTTCTATGGATATTCAGGCCAAGAACTCGTTGCGCGATATGCTCCGGCTGGCGTATCGGCGCAAACTTCTATTTCTCCTGGCCGCCGCCACCGTCGCCACGCTCGTGCTCGTCGGAGCGCACATGGTGCCGCTGAAGTACACGGGCAAGGCCGTCTTCGAGTTCGGCCTCGAGGCCGCCGCCGAGGATATTTCCAAGACCAGCGCCGACTCGTTCGATGCCGTCAAGGAGCGCCTCGCGCACGATATCGCCGGCTATCAGGCGATGGAGCAGGCCGTGGTCGAGGCGGGACTGACCAAGGGCTTTCCCCGGGACGATTCGGGCGCCTTGACGTACGAGGGGCTGTTGGCCACGCAGGGGCTTGTCGGCGAGAGCATGAAGAACACCGAGGTGGTGTGGGAGGCCCGCTCCAAACAGGAAGACCTCGTCTCTGTCAGCTTCACGCACCAGGACCCCAAGGTGGCCGAGGTGCTCACCAACATCCTGGTCAAGAATTACATCAACCAGACCTACGATAAGATCCGCTCGGGGCTCAAGCGGCAGTTCGACTTCCTGGTCACCAAGGTCGAAGACTGCGACAAGCTGCTTGAGGCCGCTCAACGCGATAAGATCCGCTTCGAGACCGAACACGCCGGAATGCTTCCGGACAATCCCGCCGCCTTCCAGGACAAGATCGACCGCTCCCGCGTGGAACTGGCCGAGTTGCAGCGGCGATACGAGGCCGCCCGCCTGCGACTGGTGCGGGTGAAGGCCCTTCGCCAGGAGTCCGCGACGCAGCCTTCCACGCAGATCGCCCGCATGGTTCGTCAGCCCAATCCCGAACACCAGCGCGTGTCGGTGCAACTTCAGATGCTCCGCGACGAGTTGGACTCCAGCCTGATCCTGCGGCACATGACGGAGGAACACCCTGTCGTCAAGTCGCTGCGGGTAAAGATTGGCCAGACGGAAAAGCGCCTGTCCGAAATTCCCCTGGACGTGATGAAGGAAGAAATCGGCGGCGGCCCGCCGGTCAGCCTGATCGACCTGACGATGGAATCTGCCACCGCACAGTCGGAGATGGACTCGCTGGGCAGCGAGATCAAACGGCTGACCGAGCTGCAGAATGGATATGACAAGGCCTGGGCCAGCTTCGCCCCGGTCCGGCAGGACTACATGGTCCTGGTCAAGGTCTTCACCGACCGTCAGGACGAGGCCAAGCAGTGGCGCGGGAGGCTCGAAAGCGTGCAGGTGGCCCTGGCGGCGGCCGTCGATAACCGTCTGACGCGGCTGAAGGCGATTCAACCGGCGCACCAGCAGTTTATTCCATCATCGCCGTCGCTGCTGGTGGTGATGGTTCTGGCCATCGGCGGGGCGCTGGCGTGCGGGGCCGGCGTGGTGTGGGCGGCGCAGGCGCTGGACCGGAGCATCAGCACGCCTGAGGAGGCGCAGGAGGCCTTCGGTCTGCCTGTCTGCGGCGTGATCGGCGAGATCATCAGCCCGCATCAGAGGTCCCGCCTCCTTGCCCGGCGATGGCTGGTGACGCCGGCCGTGGCGCTGGTGCTTGTGGCGGTGCTGGGGGCTGCCACCATCAGCATGGTCTTCCGCTTGCGTTTTCCGAGGCAATACAACCAGGTCTGGACACAGGCGACGACCGTGCTGATGCTGGGAGAGTGTCCGCCACCGATGCGTCTTTGAGGGCGTTTATGTACCTGGAATTTTACAACCTGCGAGAGTATCCCTTCTCTATCGGCTGCGATGAGCGCTTCTACTACCAGAGCAGCGTCCACGCCGAAGCGCTGGCCAACATGCTCTACACCTTCCAGCAGCGCAAAGGCATGGTCCTGATTTCCGGCGAAGTCGGCGCCGGCAAGACCTTCGTCGGACACATGCTGATCTCGCACCTGGGCCCCAGTTGCGAAGCGGTCATGCTCCGCCACCCGCCCCAGTCCGGAAAGCAGCTCTTTCGCGCGGTAGCGGCCGCGGTGGGCATCCGCCCGGCCCATGAGGTCGATAAGCTGGACCTGGTTGACGAACTGCACGAACACCTGATGCGGATGTTCCAGCGCGGCCGTCTTGTCGCCCTGATCATCGACGAGTGCCAGGACCTCAGCGCCAACGCCCTGGAAGAAATTCGCCTGCTGTGGAACTGGGAAGAAAACGGACAGCGGCTGATGCAGATACTGTTGATCGGCCAGCCCGAACTCCGCGAGCGCCTGCTCGAGCCCAAGTGGGAGTCGCTCCGCCAGCGCATCGTGCTGAGCTATCACCTTGACCATCTTTCTGCCGCCGATACGCAGGACTACATCCATCATCGCCTGAAAATCGCCGGCGGCGAGAGCAAGAGCCTGGCGGAGTTTACGCCCCAGGCCTTGGCGCAGATCTATGGCGCAACTAACGGAATTCCGCGCTTGATCAACGTGCTGTGCGACAACGCGCTGCTGGTAAGTTTCGCCCGCGGAAAGCACCAGGTGGACCATCTGGTCATTTCCGAAGTGCTGCGAGACATGACCTGCTGGGGACTGCACACCGTTGCCGGCGACCTGGAACCGCTGGTGCAGGCCAACACTCGTTCGGGAGGTGTCTGATGGGTAACGTCTTTGACGCCATGAAGCGCGCCGCGGCCACGGAAAAGCCCGCCCCGGCCCCCGCGCCGCGGATAGAGCCGCTCCCACGCGCGTTCGCCGAGGCACAGGCCGATCCAGGCCCCGCGGCCCAGGCGCCGGACCTGCCGGCACTAGAGGTTTTCGACGCGCAGGAGACCGTCGAGGCAGCCGCACAACAGCAGAGGCGGCCCCAAGAGCCCCAGCCGCACCCGCACGAGCCGGTCCTGGCGTCGATTCTCGAAAGCAATCCCGTCAAGCCGGTCAAGCCCCACCGAAAAATCGCTCCGGTCATCAGCGAAAGCGATGTCCGCTACTCGACGAATCTGGTGGCCTGGCACGAGCGCACGGGGCAGGTGGCCGAACAGTACCGCGCCCTGCGCACGCAACTGATCGCGCACTTCAAGGACAAGCCCTTTGCCGCCATCGTGACCTCGGCGCAAAGCGGCGAGGGCAAGACCATCACGTGCCTGAACCTGGCGTTGAGCCTGGCCGGCCTCAAGGATTCGCGCACGGTAGTCGTCGACTGTGACTTCCGCCGCAGCACCGTAGGGGCCATGCTGCACGATTCCTCCAGCAAGGGCCTGGCGGACGTGCTGCGCGGGCAGGCGAGCATCAACGAGGTGATGCGCCCGACGCCCTATCCCAATTTTTCAGTGGTGCTCGCGGGCCGTTCATCGCAGGAGGAGGCGCCGGAGCTGATGGCCCGGGGCGAACTGGACGACGTGGTGCGCCATATGCAAAAGAACTTCGACTACGTTCTGTTCGACACCCCGCCGATCAACGCCCTGGCGGATGCGGGGATGATCGGCCGGCTCACTGGCGAGGCCCTGCTGGTGGTTCGCATGAACAAGACGCAACGCGAGGCGGTTCAGGCGGCCCTGCATCGCCTCGAGCCCCTTCGCGTGCGCGTGGCGGGGCTGGTGCTGGTGGGGCAGAAGTACCTTGTTCCGCATTATCTTTACGACCAGGCATAACGTCGGAGGCTGGGGGGGACACATGACATTGGCGATGGGGCAAAGGTTCGATGTCCGCGACTGCGGCGTCGAAGACAGCAGTGCGTGGGAAGCTTACGTGCGCAGCCACCAGGGGGGAACCCTTTTTCACCTGCCCCAGTGGAGCCGCGCGGTCGTCCGCGCGTACGGTCACCGCCCATATCATCTGGCCGCATGGGACGGCCCACGCATCGTCGGCCTGTTGCCGATGTTCCTGGTCAAGAGCCTGTTCGTGGGGCGCGTGTTGATCTCGATTCCCTACGCCACCTATGGCGGCATCCTTGCCGACTCGCAGCCGATATCGCAGGCCTTGCTGGAGGCGGCCCAGGAACTCCATCGCCGCCTGTCGACGCGGTACATCGAGCTGCGCCACCGCGATAGCAGCGGCCTGGACCTGCCGGTGACCGATCGCTATGACACGTTCCGCAAGGAACTGGCCTCGACGTCTGAGGGCATCATGGCGCAGTTGCCCCAAAAGGCCCGCACCGCCGCCCGCAAAGGTTTCAAGCTGCTGGGCGAGGACTGCGTGTCCATCGGGCCAAACAATCTCGACACGGTCTATGACATCTATTCGCGACGGTTGCGGCAACTGGGCTCGCCCAGCTATCGGCGGGCGTTCTTTCACGCCCTGCAGGAGGAATTCGGCGACGACTGCGCATGCGTCCTCGTGCGCGGCCAGGGGGAAGTGTTGGCGGGGTTGATGGGGTTCTTCTTCCGGGACGAGTTCACCTCGTATTTCGCTGGCAATGTCCCGCACGCCTTCACCGCCTGCGCCACCGGGGCGATGTACCTGCGGACCATGCAATACGTCGTGGATCGAGGCGGGCGAATCTTCGATCTCAATCGGAGCCGGCGCGACAACTCCGGCCCGTACCAGTGGAAACGCCATCAAGGGTTTGAACCCGAGCCGCTGCACTACCAGACATACAACGCCGGCGGCGGCGAGCTGCCCAACCTCACGCCCAGCAACCGGAAGTTTCTCCTGGCGTCGAGAGCCTGGAGACGAATGCCGCTTTGGTTCACACGCGCCGTGGGGGGGCGCGTGACCAAATGGATCCCGTGATGTTGCCGCGGCGTCATGACAGGGGATTGATGACTTACGAATGGCCGATATGAAACAGCTTCTGTATATCTCTCATTGTCTTCCCTATCCGCCCGACAAGGGCGAACGGGTGAGGGCCTACCACGAACTGCTCGCTTTGAGCGGCGAGTTCGAGATCACGTTGCTGTGCCTCTCCCGCGGCAGCCCAAAGGACGCCGCCGCCGCACTGCAACATCTCCAGCCGCTGTGCGCGCGGACCGTAATGGCGCCAGCGGGCGGGGTTCGGGGGTTGCTCCGCGGGGCGCTGGGCTTGCTGGCGGGGCGGTCCGTCAGCGAAGGCTACTTTGCAGCTTCGGGCCTTGAGGACCTGATCGCGAGCCTGGCGCCTCGCGGCGGCTTTGACCTGGTGGTGGGATATTGCTCGGCGACTCTGCCGCTGGTGCTCGCTGCTCCGGCGGCCGCGCGGATCATGGATATTGTCGACGTTGACAGCCTCAAATGGGCCGCCTACGCGCGTCAATCGCACTGGCCTCTGAGCGGCCTGTATGCCCGCGAAGCGGCGGCCGTGCGCTCGCTCGAAGCGCGGGCTGCGGCGCGATGTCAGGCCGTCTTCTATGTCAGTGCGTCCGAGGCGCAGGCCGCCTCGGCGGGGGAGACGGTACGTGCGGCTCCCAATGGGGTAGATTCCGATTACTTCGATTTGCGCCACGGCGCCTCGCTGTCGGCCCAGGCGGCGGTCTTCCTAGGCTCGATGGACTACCGGCCCAATATCGAGGCGGTGTGCTGGTACGCCGAGCACGTGCACGCCCCGCTGCGACAGCGGTTGGGGGAACTGGAGTTCTGGATCGTCGGCCGCCGGCCCGCCGGGACCGTTCGGCGTCTCGAAAGGCTGGGCGGCGTTCACGTGACCGGCACGGTAAGCGACGTGAGACCCTACGTCGCGCGCGCCCGACTGGCAGTTGCGCCGCTGATGATCGCGCGGGGCGTGCAGAACAAAGTGCTCGAAGCCCTGGCGATGCAGCGCCCCGTCGTCGCCTCGCCGGCGGCGATAGAGGGTCTGGACTTGCAGGATTGCCCTGCCGTGATCTCGGCCCAGGACGCTCCGCAATGGATCGAGACCGTCGAGTCGCTCGTGGGCGACCCTCAGCGCTGTGGTTGCCTCGGGCGTCAGGGCCGCCGTAGCGTGCTGGAGCGATATTCCTGGCATGACTGTCTTGAGCCGCTGGTGAAGACGTGCCGTGAGTTGACCGCATCGCGGCCGGCGGCCGCGATCCGCGGACGCACCATCCTGTGCTTTGCCAGCGGTTATGACGCCCCGCCCACGAGCAAACATCACGTGATGCACGAACTCGCTCGCCACAACACGGTGCTGTGGGTCTGCTACCACGGATCTCGAACGCCGACTATGGCCGCTCACGATCTGAAATACCTGGCCGCACGGTTGCGAAATGTCTTTGCGGGTATGCGGACGGTACGGGAGAACCTCCATGTGTTGACGCCGCTGGTGGTGCCGCTGCCGGGCTCGGCCGCAGCCAAAGCCCTCAACCGCCGGCTCCTGAAGTGGCAGATCGCCCGGGCGCTGGCGCGCCTGCAGCGCGGACCGCTGCAGATATGGTCGTTCTGTCCCGACGTGGCGTACCTGGTGGAAGGCTTCGACGCCGAGCGCGTGTTGTACTATTGCGTCGACGACTTCGCCTCCTTCAGCGGCTACGACAGCCGCCTCATGCTCTCGCAGGAAGCCGCCCTGTGCCGTCGGGCCAACCTGGTCGTCACGACTTCGCAGTCGCTCTATGAGGCCAAGAAGGCCCTTGCCCGCGATACGGTCCTGGTCCCTCACGGGGTGGACTGGGACCATTTTGCCCGTGCCCTGAGCGAATCGACCGCCGCGGCGCCGGCCGACATCGACGTGATCCCGCGCCCGCGCGTCGGGTTCTTCGGTCTCATCCGCGACTGGGTGGACCTGGACCTCATCGCCGCCGTCGCGAGGCGCCGTCAACAGTGGCACTTTGTATTCCTGGGCGATTCGGCCGTCGACTTGACGCCCCTGCGGACGCTGCCCAACGTGCACTTCCTTGGGCCGCGGCCGTATGGATCGCTTCCGGACTACTGCCGGGCGATGGATGCGGCCATGGTGCCTTTCAAGCTCAATGCCCTGACGGCGGCGGTGAATCCGATCAAGCTGCGAGAGTATCTTTCGGCGGGCCTGGGGGTAGTCTCGACGCCGCTGCCGGAAGTGCAGGCGCTGGGCGACCTGGTGGAGATTGCCTCGGGCCCCGAGGCGTTCGAGGCGGCGGTCGGCCGCCTGCTTGCCGCCGACCGTAGGCAGCGCGTGCGGCGGTCGCAGAGTATGTCCGACCAGACCTGGCGACAGAAAGTGCAGGAGATTTCCCGGCGGCTCATGAGCGGCGATGTGTCGCTTGAAGGTGGTGCATGAGTAAATCACGCCTTTATATGCGCAATGCCATCGCGAATTGGCTGGGCTACGCGGCCAACATCGTGGTGATGCTGCTCTTGTCGCGGCTGGTGGTGCACAGTCTGGGCAAGACCGGCTACGGCGTCTGGTCGCTGCTGATGACGCTGACGGGCTACCTTGGCCTGGCGGAGATGGGCGTCCGCGTCAGCACGGGGCGCTACGTCAACTATTACATCGGGCGCGGCGAACAGGACAAGGTCAACAAGGTTGTCAGCACGTCGATGGTGTTCTGCACGCTCATCAGCCTGGTGGTATTTGCGGCTGCGGTCATCATCGGGACGTTCTTTCACCAATGGTTCCCCAAGACGCCGGCGGACCTGGCCGACGAGGCGTCCATCGTGCTGATGATGACGGCATTGAACGTCTGGCTGGGGTTCATGGGGACGCTTTTCGGGCAGCTTCTGCGGGCGCGCAATCGATTCGACCTGCGAAGCCTGGTGATGGTGATCACGCTGCTGGTGCGCGCGGCGGGCACGTGGTTCGTTCTCAAACGTGGCGGGGGGCTGGTCGAACTGGCCGAGGTGCTGGTCCTCAGCAGCGGCGTCAGTTTCCTGCTGTTTGTGTTCTTTACGCGATGGAAGGGCGCCCCGGCGCGTATCGCGCTATCCCTGTGTGAGTGGCAAACGCTCAAGGAAACCTTCCGCTACGGCATCTGGGCCTTCATGCAGAATATCAGTACGCGGATCATCAACTGCACCGATTTGGTGGTTATCGGCATCATGCTCAAGATCGAAGACGTCGCCGTGTACAGCGTGGCTCTGTCGCTGATCGAGTACGGCGGCGCCCTGGTGCAGCAGTTGTTCTCGGTGCTGGTTCCGGACGTCGAACAGGCCGCCGGACGCAATGACATTCCCGCCCTGGCCGGCTACATGCTCAACGGCACGCGCGTGACGTTGATGCTGGCCGTGCCGCTGCTAGTGGGCATGATGACTCTGGGCGACGATTTCATCCACATCTGGCTGGGACCGGGCTTTGAACGCAGCAGCGGCGTGCTGATTATCCTGGCCGCCAGCTCGCTGGGAACCATGCTCTACTGGTCGCCGGGCATGTGCCTCAACGCCCTGGGCCATGTGCGCGTCAACGCCGCCATCTCCGGCGCCGAGGCAGCGCTGAACCTCGTTCTGAGCGTGGCGTTCGTGGCGATCTTCAAGTGGGACATCTATGGAGTGGCGGCCGGCACGCTGGTGCCGGCGGTATGCTTCAGTTGCCTGGTCGTCACCCGCCTGAGCTGCAAAGAGCTTCACGTGCCCATCGGGCGCGTCATACTGGAACTGGTCCTTCCGACGCTGGTGACGGCGATGGTGTTCGGGGCAGTCTGCGTGGGCTGGCAGGCGCTGATGCCCATAACGTCGTGGGGCGCCTTCCTGCTCTCGGTGGCCGTGCTTGGGACGTTATACGTGCCCCTGGGCCTATACGCGTTCCTGCCCGCCGCGTTGCGAAGGTTGGCCTGGGCCCGCGCGGGGCGGGCTCTGGGGCGTGTCCCGCAAACGCTGCCGGCGAGAACGGAGGGGCGCGAATGAGTCCTTCCGTCCTCATCATCTGCGCCCGATTTCCGCCGGTGAATGTCAGTTCCATCCATCGCACCGTCGCCCTGTGCCGTCATCTTATCGCCGCCGGCCACCGTACGACCGTGCTGACCATGCCGCCGCTGAACGGTCAGCTGGTCGACCCGACGCTGCTGTCGCGGGTGCCTGGGGCCGTCGAGATTGTGGCCGTGCGGCCGTGGCTGCAGAAATGGATCACGAACGAGGGCAAACGGGCGGCCGGCCCCGAGCAGGCGACCGCGTCAAAGCCCGCAGCGGAAAGTGACCTTCCGCCAAGTCTGCGAAGCTGGGCCTCGTGGTGGCTGCGCACGCCGGACAAGTGGACGCCGTGGTTGGCGCCCGCCCTGCGCCGGATCTTGCGGTATGCCCGCACCAACCGCCTCGACGTGATCTACTCCACCGCCCCGGTCTGGACGGCGCACCTGGTGGCGATGGCCGCGGCGGCGCGGCTGAAACTGCCCTGGGTTGCCGACTGCCGCGACCCGTGGCACGCCAACCCCTTCCGCCGCTTCCCTCACGCGGCGCACCGCCGGCTGGACGCGGCGCTGGAACGCCACATGGTCAACCGCGCCTGGCGCGTCATCTGCAACACTCAAGGCGCCGCCGATGATTTTGCGCGTCGCTTTCCGGATCGCGCCGGGAGTTTCGTCGCCATTCCCAACGGCTACGACGCCGATGACGTCGCCGCGGCGCTGGCGGAGCCGGATCGGAGCGACGACGGTCTCTGCCGCCTCGTCCATACGGGCAATTTCTACGGCGCTCGCTCGCCGAGGCCGCTGCTGGCGGCGATGGCGCTGCTGGGGCGGCGGCGACCCGACCTGCGCAGCCGCGTGCGCCTGGTGCAGATCGGGCTGGACAGCTACCAGGACCAACCGCTGTCAGACCTGGCGCGCCAGTGCGGTGCGGGCGACATGATCGAAGTGGCCGGCACGATGCCTCATGCGCGGGCCTTGCAGGCGGTGCGCCAGGCGGACGTGGCGGTTGTGGTCGGGCACGATGGTCCCGGCAGCGACCTGCAGATTCCGCGCAAGTTCTACGAGTACATCGGGCTGGGCAAGAGCGTCCTGGTGACCGGCGGCAGCTGCGCTGGAATCACGCAGCTTCTGGCCGGGCGCAGCCGCGAGTCGATCTGGATGATTCCCGAGCAGTCCGACTGCGGCAAGTTGGCCGACGCAATCGAACAGATCGTCGTGCAGTGGCAGGGCGGGCGTCTGGCCGGGCGGGAAGATCTACGCACCGACTTCACGTCGGAAGTGATGGCTCAGCGGATCCGCCGCGTACTGGTCGAGGCCGTCATGGCGTCGGCGGAGCCCGATATGACGGCCGCAGGAGGGGAACTGTCATGATCTTCAATCTTCGAGCGGCCATCATGACTGTGGTGGGAATGGTCTGCTTCGGCGTGGCGATCCGCCGTCCGTACAAGGGGCTGTTGCTGCTGGCGATTCTGTACTTCTTCCGCCCGGACTTGTGGGGCGCTGAGACCTGGTGTCGTCCGGTGTTATGGGTGACGCTGGCGATCTTGATCGGGACCCTCCTCGACGGTGGCACAAACCGCAGCCTTCTGGGCCGGGCGCCGGGGGAGCCCAGCCGCACGGGCGTGCTCCTGATGTGGCTGGGCCCGCTGCTGGTCATGTACTTCGCCTCGATCCTGACCGGGCCGCTGTTTGGCGAGCAGGGCTGGCTGTTCCTCCAGGAAATCTACAAGATCTTCGTCGTCGCATTCCTGATTGTGCGCCTGTGCGACACGCCGGCCAAACTGGCGGGCTTTCTGATGGCCGTTGTCGTCGGCTCGCTCTGGTACGTGAAGGTCTGTGTCATCGGCTGGGCGATGATAGGCTTTGCCGACATGGTTCGCATCGACGCGGCTGCCGGGCAAGGCGGCGGGTCCAACCACATTGCCTGGGCACTGTCGGCAATACTTCCGGCCGTTCTGTACCTGGTGTTCAAAGGGCGTGGCTGGCGTCGTCAGGCCGCTATCGCCGCAGTGCCTGCCTACATGCTGGCCGTTGTGGCGACCGGTTCGCGCGGCGGGCTGGTGTGCATGGCCGTGGCCGTCGTCGTGACGATGGTCGTCTTGCGCCGCACGATTTGGCTGATCGCGATGACGCTGACGCTGGCGATGGCCTTGCCGATGATGCCTGCCGCACGGGTCCAACGCGCCGAAACCTTGACGATGGATCCCAACAAGATGGATGCCTCTCTGCTCACCCGCTACCAGAACATGAACGCCGGACTCCAGATCATGGGTGACAACCCGCTGTTCGGCACGGGGCTGGGTTCGTTCCCGATGGCGAAACGAAAGTACATCCGCTTCGACTATGCCGGCGAGTTGTACCACGTGGCGCACAACACGTACATCCAGATGGGCTCAGAACTGGGCCTGCCGTTCCTGGCATTCTTCCTGGCCATGAATGTCTTCGTGCTCATCCGCCTGCGGCGGCGGCAGTGGCGAGGGCTCTCGGACGAAGACCAGCAGCGCATGGAATGGGTGCGCGTTTCGATGATCGGGGCGATCGTCGTCACGCTCGTGAACATGATCAAGAGCGACATGGCGCGATGGGATATCTTCTGGTGGTTCTACGCGATCGGCCTGGGATACCACGCCCTCCGCCTGCAATACGAGGCGCGAGCGACGGCCGCGGCGGCTCCTGAACGCATGCTCCCGCAGCCGGGCCAGGCTCGTCGAGGACGCTTTGCCCCGGCCACTGCGCCGGCGATGACGCGCTGATGAGCAACACCGAGTTACAATCGAAGCAGCCGCTGCACGTGTTGCACGTGGTGAGCCAGTTCGGTCGCGGCGGCATGGAAATGGCCCTGGCGCGCGTGACGCGGGCTCTCTCGGGCATGGGGATTCGCCATAGCATCGTGGCGATAGGAACAAGTCAAGACGCGGCCGAACTGCTGCCTCCGGAGGTGCCGCTGTACTGCCTCGGCGCCGGCCGGCGCGACTGGAGGCTTCCGCTGCGTCTGTGGCGTCTGATCTGTCGCATTGGCCCCGACGTCATCCACGCCCGCAACTGGGGCGCCTTGCCGGACGTGGCGACAGCGCGTCTGCTGACCGCCCGCGTGCCGCTGATCTTCAGCCTGCATGGGTGGTCGAACCTGACTCACATGCCGCTGCGGCGGCGCGTGGCGTTTACGCTGGTCGCGGCGACGGCCACGCGGCTGTTCGCCGTCAGTTCAGAACTGCAGCAGGTACTGCAGGAACGCTTCTCGTGGCGGGCGGCGAGCATTCCGGTCATCCCTAACGGCGTCGATACCGGATTATTCCGCCCCGCCGGATCGCCTCGCTCCGAGGGTGGGGCGGTGATCGTCGGCACGGCAGGGGGGCTGCGGGCCATCAAGAATCATGCCCTGCTGATTCGCTCGTGCGCTGCCTTGGCGGCGCGGGGGTTGGACATCGAACTCCGCATCGCCGGCAAGGGAGAGCTGCAAAATGACCTGGCGGCTCTGGCACAGACACTTGGATTCGCCGCCCGCCTGACATTGGCCGGCAACCTTGAGGACGTGCCCTCGTTCCTGCGCGGCCTGGATATCTTCGCCCTGTCCAGTTACAGCGAGGGGCACCCCAACGCTCTGCTGGAAGCGATGGCCTGCGCTTTGCCCAGCGTGGCCACGGCCGTCGGCAGCGTCCGAGAAGTGCTCGAGGGCGGACGCTATGGCCGACTGGTTCCCTCCGACGATACCGACGCCATGGCCGCCGCAATTGCCTCCCTGGCTGGTAACCGGGAACTTCGCCTTCGCCTGGGGCAAGAGGCCCGCCAGCACGTCTGCCGCAACTACGGAATGGAACGCATGGCGGCTGCCTATGCGGAACTATATCGTCGCACGGCCGCCGGTGCTGCAACATGAAGATATTGTCGTTTTCATCCTGTTTTCCCAGCACGGTGGCGCCCAGCGAAGGCATCTTCGTGTTCGACCGGCTCAAGGCGATGTCACAGCACGCGACGTTGCTGGTGGTGCATCCCATTGCCCGCTGTCCGCTGGTGGGCCCGGTGCGCCGGCCGGCTCGCCTGCCGGCGGAAGAGGTCCTGGGCGGGCTGGGGGTGTTACACCGCTACTACCGCTATCTGCCGGCGGTCCTGAAACGCTTCGACGGCTGGTTCTACTATCGCGGCCTGCGCCGCTGGGTCACCCAGCGATGCCGCCGTTGGCGGCCGGATATCCTCGACGCGCACTTCGCCTGGCCCGATGGCGTGGCGGTGAGCCTGCTGGCGAGGCGGCTGGGCCTGCCTTATGTCATCACGCTGCGCGGCACCATCAACCCGCGAAAGGACGTTCCCTGCTTCCGCCGGCGGATGGCGGCCGCCTTGCGCGGGGCCGGCGCCGTCATCAGCGTCAGCTCGCCGATGGCTGAAACGGCCCTCGAAATGGGGGCTGCGCCCGACCGCGTGCACGTGGTCGCCAACGGTGTCGATGCCGAAGTGTTTCAACCGTGTCCCCGCCCCTCGGCGCGAGCGCGCCTGGGGCTCGACCCGCGACGGCCAACCCTCGTCTGCGTTGCCAGCCTTAAAGCGCCCAAGGGACACGCAGACTTGCTTCATGCCGCCGCCGGCTTGGCGTGTCAGCCGATGGTCGTGCTGGTTGGCTCGCCGGCGGGCGGGGCCGGCTACGTGCGCTTTTTGCGGGGCCTGGCAGGGCGGCTCGGCATGGGCGAGAGGCTCAAGATCATCCCAGGCGTGCGGCGTCTGGAGGTGGTCGACTACTTCAATGCGGCCGACATCGCCGTGCTGCCCAGCCATTCCGAGGGCTGCCCGAACGTGCTGCTGGAGTCGCTGGCCTGTGGCACGCCGCCGGTGGCCACAGCCGTGGGGGGCGTGCGGCAGATCATCCGCGACGGCGACAACGGCCTGGTTGTGCCGCCAGATAATCCCGCCGCCCTGTCGGCCGCCCTCGAACATGCTCTGACGCGCCAGTGGGACCGCGCCCACCTGCGCCAGTCTGTCATCGCCCGCTCCTGGGCCGTGGTGGCCCAAGAAGTCATGGAGATTTTTGCCCAAGCAGTCAAAGACAGTAATCGGTGAAAAGGTGATCGGTAATCGATCGAAAGAGCACTCCAGCAAAAGTTCGGGCTCGCCAGCACTGTCCATTGGTTTTTGCTTATCGGACGCAATTGTTTTATCGGGCGTCACATCTCGCCATAACCCAGATAAACAGTGACACAAATATCCATAAACAAAGGTGTTAAATATAGACGAAGCATGTCTACGATAAATGCCTATAACACCATACGTAAAAATACTTAGGCACTTATCCTTGTTTCTACTACCTCGGATATAGTACATTTCCTTAAAGCCGAAGCTGCTGTCGAGCTTTGGACCGAAGTTGCGATTCTCCCCCGCCTGCCCGGCCGGAGCAGGCAGAGAATCGCTGGCCCGCCTGAAACTCTTTCGGAACTTTTTAGGAGAGGTGCGATGAGCCCAGCCAATGGCCCCCAGTTCGAGCGACTCGAAGACCGGCTACTGCTGAGTGTAACTCCGATCCCGACAGGAACATTTCTCGAAACCGGTGGGCAAGCGGTCATGGAGACCGAGAACTTCACGACCAACGTGGCCGGGACCGGCGCGGGGGCCAGCACGGTCTGGACTTCCACCACGGCCGACAGCGGCTACAGCGGGGCCGCCGCGATGCAGGCCGTGCCCAACGCCAAGGTCAGCTTGGGCGACAGCCTCGCCGGCGCGCGGCTGGACTATCAGGTCTACTTCAACACGCCCGGCATGTACTACGTCTGGGTCCGCACCGTCGGGGCTACCGGCTCGGACGACTCGATCAACGCCGGCCTCGACGGCACGGCCGCCACGCTTGGCAAGTGGGGAATGAGCGAGACCACGGGGACCTGGGACTGGAACAACAGCACCGTCGACGCCAACGGCTCGTACCGCGTGACGATCAATGTCGCCACGGCCGGCCTGCACACGTTCAACATCTGGATGCGCGAGGACGGCACGGCCGTCGACAAGATTGTGCTGACCCAGAACGCCGTCTACGCGCCCAGCGGCGCCGGTCCGGCGGAAAGCGCCCGGGCCGCGGCCAATCAGTCGCCGGTGGCCGTCAATGACACCGCCACGACGGAGGCGGGCAAGCCCGTCAGCATCAACGTGCTGGCCAACGACAGCGACGGCGACGGCGACGTCCTCAGCGTCGCCAGCTTCGGCCAGGGCGCGCATGGCAGCGTGACCGCTGGAACGGACGGCGCGCTGATCTACACGCCGGTGGCAGGCTACGTCGGGGCCGACACGTTCGGCTACACGGTCTCCGATGGCAACGGCGGGACGGCATCGGCCTCAGTGGCCGTAAATGTCACCGCGGCGCCTGGGGACGGCGCCTTTCTCGCCAGCGGCGGGATGGTCTCGATCGAGGCGGAAGACTTCACCGCCAAGATCGCCGGCACCGGCGCCGGCGCCAACACCACCTGGACGCCCACGACGGCGCTGGCCGGCTACAGCGGCGCCGGCGCCCTGCAGGCCCTGCCCAACGCCAAGGTGAGCCTGGGCGACAGCCTGAGCGGCTCGCGTTTGGACTATCAGATCCAGTTCGACGCGCCCGGCACATACTACGTGTGGGTCCGCACCATCGGCGCCACTGGCTCCGACGACTCGATCAACGTCGGCCTCGACGGCCAGGCCGTTACGCTGGGCAAGTGGGGCATGATGGACACCACCTCGACGTGGGATTGGAACAACAGCGTCAAAGACGCCGGCGGCGGCTACCGCGTGGCGATCAACGTCACCACGGCCGGTGTGCACACGTTCAATATCTGGATGCGTGAAGATGGCACGGCAGTCGACAAGATCGTCCTGACGCGCGACGCCACCTACACGCCCACCGGCACGGGCCCGGCCGAAAGCTCCCGCGCGGGCGGAGCCACCAACGCCGATCCGGTGGCCGTCGATGACGTTGTCAGCGCTACCTGCGGCGTGCCGGTTACCGTCAACGTCCTGTCCAACGACAGCGACCCCGACGGCGATCTGCTGACAGTCACGGCCAACACCGCGGCCGCTCACGGCACGGTGGTCAAAAACAGCAATGGAACGTTCACGTACACGTCGGCGGCCGGCTACGTCGGCGCCGACAGCTTCGGCTACACCATCAGCGACGGCAACGGCGGCACGGCCTCGGCCGTGGTGAACCTGACGGTCGCCGCAGCGCCCAATAACGCGCCGACCGCTGTCAACGACACGGTCACGACTGCTGAAGATACGCCGGTGACCATCAACGTGCTGGCCAACGACACCGACCTCGACGGCGACGCCCTCACCGTCACGGCCAATACGCAGGCTGCTCACGGGACACTGGTCAAGAACAGCAACGGCACATTCACCTACACACCGGCGCTCAATTACAGCGGTTCCGACAGCTTCAACTACACCGTCAGCGATG
Organism: Phycisphaerae bacterium; assembly: GCA_039683615.1. Taxonomy (GTDB): domain Bacteria; phylum Planctomycetota; class Phycisphaerae; order SM23-33; family SM23-33; genus JAJFUU01. Next base: position 53,965 of record JBDKRA010000045.1, on the reverse strand, counting down.
GCAAGGGCGGCACGGCCACGGGCGCAGTTGCCATCACGGTCACGCCGGTCAACGATGCGCCGACAGCCGCGGACGACACGGTCACGACCGCCGAAGACACGCCGGTGACCATCAACGTGCTGGCCAACGACACCGACCCCGACGGCGACGCCCTCACCGTCACGGCCAACACGCAGGCCGCTCATGGAACACTGGTCAAGAACAGCAACGGCATGTTTACATACACGCCGGCGCTCAATTACAGCGGTTCCGACAGCTTCAACTACACCGTCAGCGATGGCAAGGGCGGCACGGCCACGGGCGCAGTTGCCATCACGGTCACGCCGGTCAACGATGCGCCGACAGCCGCGAACGACACGGCCACAACGCTCGAGGGCGAGGCCGTGACGGTCAACGTGCTGGCCAACGACACGGACGTTGACGGCGACGCGCTGAGCGTGGCCAGCTTCACGCAGGCCGCCCATGGCAGCGTCGCTGCCGGCCGCGCCGGGCTGGTCTACACGCCGGTGGCCACCAACAGCGGGCAGGACAGCTTCACGTTCGTCGTCTCCGACGGCAAGGGTGGCACGTCTACCGCCGCCGTGACACTGACGATCACCCCGGTAAACACCACGGGCGCGTTTCTCGAGAGCAACGGACTGGTTTCGATGGAAGCGGAGAATGCCACCGCCAACGTCGCCGGCACCGGCGCCGGCGCCAACACCGCGTGGACGCCCACGACGGCGCTGACCGGTTTCAGCGGCGCCAGCGCCATGCAGGCCGTGCCCAACGCCAAGGTGAGCCTGGGTGACAGTCTTGCCGGGGCAAGGCTGGATTACCAGATCCAGTTCAGTACGCCCGGCACGTACTATGTGTGGATCCGCACCATCGGCGCCACCGGCTCGGACGACTCGATCAACGTCGGCCTTGACGGTCAGGCCGTCACGCTGGGCAAGTGGGGGATGACGGACACGACCACGACGTGGGACTGGAACAACAGCGTCGTTGATGCCAACGGCGCCACGCGCGTGGCGGTCAACGTCGCCACGGCCGGCGTCCACACGCTTAACGTCTGGATGCGTGAAGACGGCACGGCCGTCGACAAGATCGTGCTGACCCGTGACGCCACGTACACGCCCACCGGTACGGGCCCAGCCCAGAGCGCCCGCACGGGAGTGACGGCCAACGCCAACCCGGTGGCCGCCAATGACGCCGTCAGCGCCATCTCCGGCACGCCGGTGACGGTCAACGTCCTGGCCAACGACAGCGACCCCGACGGGGACCCGCTGACCGTCACGGCCAACACGGCCGCGGCGCATGGAACGGTGGTCAAGAACAGCAACGGGACGTTCACGTACACGTCGGCGGCCGGTTACATCGGAGCCGACAGCTTCGGTTATAGCATCAGCGACGGCAAGGGCGGCACGGCCTCGGCCTTGGTGAACGTCACGGTTGCCGCAGCGGCCAACCACGCACCGGTGGCGACGGATGATGCGGCCATCGTGGGCTCGGGTTCGTCGGCGACAATCAACGTGCTGGCCAACGACACCGATGTTGACGGCGATACGCTTTCGATCAGCCAGTACACCCAGGCTGCGCACGGCACGCTGGTCAAGAACAGCAACGGGACGTTTACCTACACGCCGACGGCCAGCTACTACGGGTCCGACGGCTTTGGTTATACGGTCAGTGACGGCCACGGCGGCACCGATACAGCCGCAGTCACGCTGACGGTCACGCCGCCTGGCGGCGGCACGAGTATTCCCGGCGACGACCTGGGCGGCAGCGTGATGTACATCGACCGCGACGGCGACGGCTACGGCGTGGCCAGCTCGAAAGGCCCCGACGCCGACGACACCGACGCGACGGTGAACACGTGGGCGCAAGGCGTGGCCAAGTACGGCACGATCAACGCCTTCCTGTCGCACCTGGGCTACAACCCCACCCGCATCATTTACGTCTCGACCAGCGGCAGCAATAGCACCGGTGTCATCGGCGACATGAGTCATCCCTTCGCCAGTTGGAGCGGCATTGCCCTCAAGCCCGGCGACATGGTGATCTATCGCGGCGGGACGTACGGCGCGTTCAATGACAACAGCGTCGATGGAACGGCCAGCAACCCCATCGTGTTCATGGCCATGCCGGGCGAGAAGGTCGTCTTCAGCGCATCGAGCATCGCGATGGCCGTCGACGGCAGCAACGTGGTCTTTGACGGTTTTGTGGCGTCCGACCCCACCAAGAGCGGCACCGGGTCCGGCCTCGAGAACCACTACGGTCACAACATGACCTTCCGGAACATCGAGGCCGTGGGCTTCAAGTGGGGCTTCCACGCCGTGCAGGACCTGCAGAACATCCTGGTCGAATACAGCGTGTTCCACGACAACCCCGGCGAGCACGGCCTGTATTTCGGGTCGCGCGACCTGCCCAGTGCCAATATCACGATTCGCGACAGCCTGTTCTACCGCAACGGGCGCACGGGCATCCAGTACAACGGGCGGGTGTCGAACCTGCTCATCGAAGGCAACGTGATCCATACGAACAACCTGGCCGGGATCTCGTTCCTCGAAGGCGTGCACGACTCGATCGTGCGAGGCAACCTGATCTTCAACAACAACAAGCAGGGCATCGTCGTCAACACCTATGACGATGCGGCCTCCACCATCCTGCCGTACAATCAGTACAACCTCACCTTCGAGGACAACATCATCTGGGTTGGGCGCTATAGCTGGAACGGGAACTACCAGCCCGCGAACTTCCAGGGCATCCTGTTCAACGACACGACGTCGGCCCAGAAGTATGAGATTTACGGCTGCGTTATCCGTAACAACACGATCGTGACGTACTCGGGGCCGGCGATCGACTTCGACAGCACCCGGGCCACCAACAACACCGTGTACGGCAACACGGTGTACCGCATGAGCGGATCGAGTGGCGCCTTCCGGATCGCCGGGACCAGCTACTCCCTGAGCGGCTTTGAGGCGTACTCCTCAAAGTACTATGGCAATACGTACGCCGACCCGAACTTTGTGGACGTCTCGGTGGACTACTACCTGACGCCCGACAAGTTCGATTTCCACACGAAGTAACGTGAGCGTTCCGTCGCGTGCGGGCCTGGAGGAGGGAGGGGCCCGCACGCCGAGCTTGCGTCAAAGGGCGGCCTAGTCGGAGGCTGTCAGATCGGCCTGTGCCTATGGCACAGGCCGATCTCATTTTCCATTACCGGCTTCCCATTGGCAACTTGTGGAGCCCCCGTGGAGTGCCGCACCCCCCCCAAAAAAAAAGTGTTCAGCTATTACTTGACTTATCGACATATGTAGATATATTAGAGTAATGAGGACATTGTTATGACGACTCATATGACAAGAGACGCGGGCGCGGCTGTGGGACAACCCCAGCTCCTGCCGCGAGAGTTTCTCTGCGAGACCGCAGAGTGCCTTCGCTTGATGGCCCATCCGGTGCGGCTGGCCATCGCCGACCTGCTCTCGCAGGGCGACCTGCCCGTCTTCGAGATTGCCCAGCGGCTCGACCTGCCGCCTAACCAGGCGTGCGACCATCTGCGCCGCATGCAGCGCGTGGGGCTTTTGGCCAGTCGTCGCCGCGGCCGCACCGTGTGTTACCGCATTGCTGCCGCGCAGGTGAACCATCTGCTGGGCTGCATCCGCAAGAACCGAAGCTGCAGCGGGAAGAAGACCGGATGAATGGATGGGTGGATGATTGGAAGAATGGAAGAGTGGAAGAATGGGAGATTCTATGTCTGACATGAAACGTATCGTGATCGTGGGCGGGGTGGCCGGCGGGGCTTCGACGGCCGCTCGCGCGAGGCGGCTCAGCGAAGAGGCCCAGATCATCCTCATCGAGCGCGGCCAGTACGTCTCGTTTGCCAACTGCGGGCTGCCGTATTACCTGGGCGGGCGGATTGCCGACCGTTCGCGGCTGCTGGTGGCCACGGCGGCGGGGCTGCGCAAACGCTTCCGCATCGACGTGCGCACGCAGACGGAAGTCTTGCGCATCGACCGCGCGGCCAAGAAGGTGACGGTTCGCACGAGCGATGGCGCCGAGGCAGATGTCGAATACGACACGCTGGTGCTCTCGCCCGGCGCCGCCCCCGTGCGGCCGCCGGTGCCGGGCTTCGACCATCCGCGAGTCTTCACGCTACGGAACATGGCCGACATCGACTGCATCAAGCAGTACGTCGACGAGCACAAGCCCAAGCGCGCCGCCGTGATCGGGGCGGGCTACATTGGCCTGGAGATGACCGAGGCTTTCCGCGATCTCAAGGTCGACGTGACGCTTATCGAGTTGATGGAGCAGGTCTTCGGCCCGATCGATCCGGAGATGGCCGCCCCGCTGGCCGAGCACCTGGCGCTGCACGGGGTGGACCTGCGGCTCGGGACGGCCGTTCAGCGCGTGGACGATGACGGCGGCAAGCCTGTCCTGACGCTCTCTACCGGCGAAAAGGCCGCGTTCGATCTGGCCATCCTGGCCATCGGCGTGCGTCCGGAGACGACGCTGGCGACCGAGGCGGGGCTGAAGATCGGCCCCACTGGCGGCATCGCCGTCGACGAGCACATGCGCACCAGCGACCCTGACATCTACGCCGTCGGCGATGCGGTGGAAGTGACGCACCTGGTCGCCCACGCCGCGGCCCTGATCCCGCTGGCTGGACCGGCCAACCGGCAGGGGCGCATCGCCGCCGATTGCATTTTCGGCCGCGACAGCCGCTACCGCAACACGCAAGGCACGAGCATCTGCAAGGTGTTCGACCTGGCCGTCGGCATGACGGGCATGAGCGAGAAGGCCTTGAAGAAGGCCGGCACGCGCTACGAAAAGATTTACGTGCATCCATCCTCGCACGCGGGCTACTACCCCGGCGCCCAGACGCTGTCGCTCAAGCTGCTGTTCGATCCAGCCGACGGGCGGATCCTCGGCGCCCAGGCCGTCGGGGCCTCGGGCGTCGACAAGCGTATCGACGTGCTGGCCACCGCCCTGCGGGCGGGCATGACGGTGTTCGATCTGCAGGACCTCGAACTGTGCTATGCCCCGCCGTTCGGCTCGGCAAAGGACCCGGTCAACTACGCCGGTTTCGTGGCCGCCAACGCGATCAAGGGCGACGTGGCGCTGTGCCATTACGCTGATGTGTCTACCCCGCGAACCGACCAGATACTCCTGGACGTACGCACGCCGGAAGAGGTTCGCTCCGGCACCATCGCCAGGGCCGTCAATATCCCGCTGGACGATCTGCGCGATCGCCTCAGCGAGCTGCCGCGCGACAAGGAGATCCTGGCCTTCTGCAAGGTGGGGCTGCGCGGGTACCTCGCCTGCCGCATCCTCAAGCAGCACGGCTTGGCGTGTCGCAACCTAAGCGGTGGTTACACGACCTACAAGGCCTTCGCGCATGCGATGGACAAAGGCGACACTTCGCCACGATGCCGCACTGTCGCCAGCGATACCGGCGCAGAGCCGGAACCTTCTGCAGGGGCGGGCAAGGATTGCTGCGGTGGCGCGCACTGCGATAACGCCCCCAAGGCCGCCAGCGTCGTCAGGATCATCGACGCCTCCGGGCTGCAGTGCCCCGGACCGATCATGAAGCTCCGCGCGGCCATCGACGAATTGGCGGAAGGCCAGTCCGTCAGCATTCGCGCCAGCGACGCCGCCTTCGCCGGCGACGTGCCCGCCTGGTGCGCCAGCACGGGCAACCGCCTCGTAGCGATGGTGCGCGACACCGGCCATTTTGTCGCGACGGTGGAGAAGCGTTTGGCCGCACATTCGGCGGCGCCGGCGGGCCACCTCGGCAAGGGCAAGACGATCGTCGTCTTCAGCGATGACTTCGACAAGGCGATCGCCTCGTTCATCATCGCCAACGGCGCGGCCTCGATGGGCAGCGACGTGACGATGTTCTTCACATTCTGGGGCCTCAACGTGCTCCGCAAAGAGGCGCCCGTCAAGGTCCGCAAGACGCTCGTCGAACGCATGTTCGGCTGGATGATGCCTCGCGGGGCCGGCAAGCTGAAGCTCTCGAAGATGCACATGGCCGGCATGGGCAAGGCCATGATCAGCGGGATCATGAAGAAGAAGAACGTGCTGTCGTTGCCGGAGTTGATCGCCGCCGCCCGCGCGGCCGGGGTGAAGCTTGTCGCCTGCACGATGTCGATGGACCTGATGGGCATCAAGGCCGAAGAGCTGATCGAGGGCGTGACGGCTGGCGGCGTGGCGATGTACCTGCAGACGGCAGAGCAGGGCGGCGTGAACCTGTTCATCTGATTCATCGCAACAAAAAAGGGGACGAGACCGCCGTCGGCGACTCTCGTCCCCTCATCCATGCGCTTACTGGGCCGCGCCGATAACCAGCAGGCCGAACTTGCCCTTGTCCGGCCCCGAGGGCAGGATGCAGGGCACGTAGAACTGGTGGGCGGCCGCGTCCGCGCAGACGGTCTTGCCGCCCTTGGCGGTGACGAGCGTCTGGATGGTGGCAAACTTGCCGGCAGGCCCTTCCTTAACGACGCTGAGTGTGCCATCTCGCCCGTTGGACGTCACTGCCAGGCCCAGCTTGGGCTCGAAGGCAGCCCCGTCTACGCCGGCGCCGACTGCGGCCTCGCCCAGCATGGTGCCCTTGTCGGCGTCGAGGACCATCATCTTATTGTTGTTGCAGCCGACGAACAGGCGGCGGTGCTCTGCGTCGACGCCCACGCCGGTGGGTTCCTCACCCGGGGCCACCGACCACTTGGCCATAACCTCCTGCGTGGTGCTGTCGATGGCCACTGTCATGCTCTTGTCTTCGAGGTTCACGTAGACGTGTCCAGCTCCGTCGGCGACGCCCAACTCGAGCTTGCCGCCGATCTTGAGGGTCTGCGGGGCCTTGGCCAGGTCGGCTGGATCGATAATCGTCGCGTCGCCGCTGCGGCCGTTGAAGGCGTACACCTTCTTGCTCGTCGGGTCGTAGACGATCGCGTCGGGCTTGGTGCCGGACTTGATCTTTTGCGTGACCTTGAGCGTCTTGAGGTTGAAGACGCAGACGAGGTTCTCCTTGGCGTTGGTGGCAAAGCCCACATTGTGCTCGCCGGCGACCGCCACGCCGTGGGCCCCCAGCACGCCGGGCACTTCGCCCACGAGCTTGCCTTCGGCCACGTCGAACACCATTACGCGGTTGCCCCGCGCGACGTAGACCCGGTGGGAGGCGGGGTCGGCAGTGAGCAGGTCCCATCCGCCTTCGCCGCCGCCGGCGATCATCTTCACGATCGTCAGCGGGCCTTTCGCGCCCTTGGCGTCGCCTGTCTGTGCGCAGACGGACCAGGCGCCGATGCAGACCACCGCCACCGCAACCAGCACGACAAGGGCATTCGTTCGACGGATCATGTTCAATCTCCTGAAGAATAACCGTGACGCAATCCGGCCGCACCAGGCGCCGGATGCCGGGAAACAAGCCTGTCAAGGTACTGAGCGAACCTTAAGCCAGCGTGAGACGTGGAAGTCTCTAAGCGGGCCGGGCCTTTGGGCCGATGATTCTCTCCAGTGGCCCCTGTGCATATAATGCTGTCGCCTCTGAAGGATATGCCATGAAGCATGCGGTGCGCCGTATGGTGCTGGTTGTCGTGATCCTGGCGGTCGCGGTCGCTGCCGTGACCGGCTATGTGCATTGGCGCACGGCGGATGAGTCCAGGAGTCATCTGGTGCTCTATGGCAACGTCGATATCCGCCAGGTCGAGCTGGCGTTCAATGCCAACGAGCGAATCGAAAAGGTCTTCGTCGTCGAGGGTCAGAAGGTCGAAGCGGGGCAACTGCTGGCCGAGTTGACGACCAACCGCCTGGCCCCGGCGGCGCAGAGCGGGGCGGCGCAGGTCGCCAGTCAGAAGGCGGTGGTCGCGCGGCTGCTGGCGGGCTCACGCCCTGAAGAAATCGCCAAGGCCAAGGCGGACGCGGCCGCCGCGGAGGCTGATGTTCGAAATGCCGACTTGCAGTATCGCAACACGCTCAAGGCATACACCTCAGGCGCGGCGACCCAGCAGGAGATGGATAATGCCCGGGCCGCGCGCGACGCCTCGCACGCGCGGCTGGACTCGGCCAACCAGACGCTCAAGTTGGCGGTCGAAGGCCCGCGTAAGGAAGACATCCAGGCGGCGCAGGCGACTCTTGGCAGCCTCGAGGCCAACCTCGTCCTGCTGCGGCAGCAGCTCGCCGATGCCCGCCTCTACGCTCCCAGCAACGGCATCATCCGCAACCGGATTCTCGAGCCCGGCGACATGGCCTCGCCCGCCAAGCCCGCGCTGACCCTGGCCGTCACCGACCCGCTCTGGGTGCGGGCGTATGTCAACGAGAACGATCTGGGCAAGATCCATCCCGGCATGAGCGCGGTGGTCACCACCGACAGTTTCCCGGGCAAGAAGTACGGCGGCTGGGTGGGCTTCATTTCGCCCACGGCCGAGTTTACACCCAAGCAGGTGCAGACGCCGGAGCTGCGCACGGCGCTGGTGTACGAGGTGCGGATCTACGTGCACAATCCCGACGGTCAATTGCGTCTGGGCATGCCCGCCACCGTGACGATTGCGATGAATCAGCCTGCGGCCACTCGTCCAGCCGCGGCGTCGTTGCCGGCCTCCGCTGCCGGAGGCGCGTCGCCATGACGTCCTCGACCCGCCCAGGCCAAGCCGGCAGCGACGCATCGCCGCCAGTGGTCCTGGAATTGCGGGAGGTTTCCAAAAGCTTCACGGCCGCCAAGCGCCGCGTGCAGGCGCTCGACCGCGTCAGCCTTACCGCCCGCCAGGGGCAGATCACCGGGCTTATCGGACCCGACGCCGCGGGCAAGAGCACACTCATCCGGCTCGCCGCGGGGCTGCTGACAGCCGATTCGGGTTCCATCGCCGTGCTGGGTCTGGACGCCACCGCTCAGGCCGCGCAAGTGCAGGCCGGCGTCGGCTACATGCCCCAGCGCTTCGGTCTGTACGAAGACCTCAGTGTGCAAGAGAATCTCGACCTTTACGCAAGTCTGCAAGGCCTGCCGCACAGCCGCCGGGCGCAGCGTTTCGACGAACTCATGCCCATGACGGGCCTGTCGCCATTCATGTCCCGCCTGGCCGGCCGCCTGTCGGGCGGCATGAAACAGAAGCTCGGCCTGGCCTGCGCCCTAGTGCGGTCGCATCGCCTCCTGTTGCTGGACGAGCCCACCGTCGGCGTCGATCCACTGTCGCGCCGCGAGTTGTGGCGGATCATCCACGGACTCGTCGAGCGCCACGGCGTGTCGGTGCTCATCAGCACGTCTTATATGGATGAGGCCGGGCGCTGCGACCAGGTCGTCATGCTGCACCAGGGGCACGTGCTGGGGCAGGACCCGCCCGAGGCCCTGATCGACGCGGCGCGGGGCAGGACCTTCGCCCTGTCGGCCCCGGACATGCCGCGCCGCGCCGTGCGGGAAAAGCTCATCGCCCACGGCGACGTGCTCGACGCCGTCATCCATGGGCAGGAAATCCGCCTGATTACGCGCCAGACGCGGCCGCCTCAGGCCGGCGACCTCGTGCCGGATTTGGCCGGCGCGAAAATCGCGCCCTCGCCGCCACGGTTTGAAGACGGCTTCGTGGTCCTGCTGGCCGGCCAGGCCGGTCACCACGCCCACGCCGCCTCGGCAATGCCGCCGCTGCACGCTGCGGCAGCGACGAGCGAGCATCCGATCATGATCGAGGTGCGCGACCTGACCAAGCGATTCGGCAGTTTCATCGCGGTTGACAACGTGTCGTTTGAAGTCGCCCGCGGCGAGATCTTCGGCCTGCTGGGACCCAACGGGGCGGGCAAGAGCACCACCTTCCGCATGCTCTGCGGGTTGCTGCCCGCCAGCGCCGGGCATCTGAAGGTTGGCGGGCTGGACCTGCGTCACGCGGCGTCGGCCGCTCGGGCGCGCATCGGATACATGTCCCAGAAGTTCTCGCTCTACGGCGACCTGACGGTGCGCGAGAATCTCAACTTCTTCAGCGCCGCTTACGGCCTTGTCGGCGGCAATCGCACCGAGCAGATCCGCCGGCGCCTGGAGCAATTTGAACTGGACGAGCAGGCCGGCCAGAAGAGCGCCCTGCTGCCGCTGGGGTTTAAGCAGCGCCTGGCGATGGCGTGTGCCCTGGTGCATGAACCTCAAATTATCTTTCTGGACGAGCCCACCTCGGGCGTCGACCCGCTGGCGCGGCGGGTCTTCTGGAACCAGATCGCCGCCCTGGCCGAGAGCGGCGTGACCGTCATGGTCACCACGCACTTCATGGCCGAGGCGGAATACTGCGACCGCCTGGCCATCATGGACAGCGGCAGGATTCTCGCCCTGGGCCCGCCGGAGGAGATCCGCCGCCAGGTCGGCGCCGAGGGGACGTTCGAGGACGCCTTCATCCACCTCATCGAGTCGCAGCGGAAGGAGGGAGACTGATGGATCCGCGCAGCCGAACCGCCGGCGAGGCCCAGACGCGCTGGCCGCAGGCCATGCGACTGGCGGGCCTGATGCACAAGGAGTTCCTGCAGATCCTGCGGGACCCCAGCAGCATCGCCATCGCCTTTCTCATGCCGGTGGTGCTGCTGGTGATCTTCGGCTACGGCGTCTCGCTGGACGCCAAGGGCATCCCCATCGCCCTGGTGATCGAACAACCTGGGGCCGAGGCCTCGGCGTTCGCCGGCGCGCTGGGCAACTCGGAGTATTTCGTCACCACAACGGTTCGCACGATGGAGGAGGCCCGCCAGGCGATGGTCGAGGGCCGCGCGGACGCTATCGTGCATCTGCGCAGCGACTTTGCCCGCCAGTTGCGCCGCCCCGGCGGAGCGCCGATCCAGGTCCTCCTCAACGGCGTCGACGCCAACCGCGCCCGCGTCGTCTCCGGATACATTGCCGGAGCCTGGCAGACGTGGCTGATATCCCAGGCCGCCGCATCGGGCGTGGCCGTCACCGTGCCCGTGGCTGTCGAGGAGCGGGTCTGGTTCAACAGCGAACTGCGCAGCCGCGACTTCCTGGTTCCGGGCCTTGTCGCCATCATCACGACGCTCATCGGCTCGCTGCTGACGGCGATGGTCGTCGCCCGCGAGTGGGAGCGCGGCACGATGGAGGCCCTGCTGGTGACGCCCGTGCACATCCGCGAGATCCTGCTGGGCAAGCTCGTCCCCTACTTCGCGTTGGGGATGGGCGGCATGGCCGTGACGGTGGGCGTCGGCGTGCTCCTGCTGGGCGTGCCGCTGCGCGGGTCGCTGCTGGTGCTGGCGGCGGTGGCGGCGGTCTTTCTGCTGGTGGCCCTGGGCGTGGGGCTGCTGATCTCGGTCGCGACAAAGAATCAGTTCGTCGCCGGGCAGATCGCCATCCTGACGTCCTTCCTTCCGGCGTTCATGCTCTCGGGATTCATCTTCAACATCGCCTCGGCGCCGCTGCCGATCCAGTGGCTGACTCGCATCGTCGCGGCGCGTTATTTCGTCTCGATCCTGCACACGGTCTTCATGGCCGGCGACATCTGGGCGGTCATCCTGCCCAACCTGCTGGTTCTGGCGGCGATGGGGACGATCTTCCTGACCCTGGCGCGGCTTAAGTCGCGAAAGCACTTGGAGTAGCCGCCTATGTGGAACCGCGTTCTGGCACTGATCGTCAAGGAGTTCCTGGCCGTCCTGAAGGACCCCAAGAGCCGCATGTCGATCATCGCTCCGCCGCTGATCCAGATGTTCGTTTTCAGCTACGCCGCCACGTTCGACATCAAGAACGTCCCCTACGCCGTCTATAACGAAGACGGCGGCGCTGCCTCGCGCGAGCTGCTGGCCGGGTTTTCAGGCTCGCCGGCGTTTCAACAAAAGTTCAACATCGAGCGCCAGGGGCAGATCGCTGACCTGATCGACCGCCAGGAGGTCCTGATGGTCGTTCACGTCGACCGCCAGTTCAGCCGCGACCTGCTCCGCGGAAATCCGGCCAAACTCCAGATCATCGTCGATGGGCGAAACTCCAACACTGCCCAGGTCGCCTTCACCTACGTGCAGGAGATCGTCTCGACCTTCAACGAACACTGGGCCGAGGCGCATGGCGGCCCCCAGCCGCCCGCGCGGCTCGATATCCGCGCCTGGTACAACCCCAACCTCGTCAGCCGCTGGTTTATCGTTCCCGGCCTTGTCGGCGTCGTGCTGCAGGTGACCACGCTGCTGGTGACGTCGCTATCAGTCGCCCGCGAGCGCGAGCAGGGAACCTTCGACCAACTCCTGGTCACGCCGCTGCGCCCGCTGGAAATCCTCATCGGCAAAGCCGCCCCCGGGTTTGTCATCGGCATGGTCAACGCGACGATCATCGCCCTGCTGGCACATTTCTGGTTCGGCGTTCCAATGACCGGCAGCGTGCCGGCGTTGTACGTGGGGATGGTGTTGTTCCTGTTCTCGGCTGTGGGCGTGGGGCTGATGATCTCTTCGCTGGCAAAGACCATGCAGCAGGCGCTGCTGGGGACGTTCCTGTTCCTGTTGCCCTCGATATTGCTTTCGGGTTTCTCCACGCCCATCGAGAACATGCCCGTCGTCCTTCAGGAAATCACGCGGATCATTCCGCTGCGGTATTTCATGGTGATCCTGCGCGGCGTATACCTCGAAGGCGGCGGGGTGAGCATGTACCTCAACCAGTTCTGGCCCATGGCCGTCATCGGCGTCTTGTGCCTGGCCATCGCCGGATGGCTCTTCCGCCACCGCACGACGTGAAGGGGGCTCCGATTGGGTGAAGTTTGTCGGAGCAGGGGGTTGCTTTTAGGCGAGCGGTGCTTATACTGCGCAAGCACTTTAAGAGATTCAAGGGAAGAGGGTACTATGGAAGAAAATAATCCAAGAACAGACTTTGAGGTTGTCTCGCAGATAATCACATCGCTTTCACGTTTTGGTAAAGAAGAGCAGTTGCACATCATAAAGACGGTGGCAACATGGCTTAGGCTGGGAAATGTAGTTGATGGACCGTCCGAGGAAGCAAGGGAACCTGCTTCAGTCGGCATGGCGCCGCCATCAAATCCACAGTTCTCGAACCACAGCCCGATGACGCCCAAAATGTTTTTGATGGAAAAAATGCCTCAGACAGACGCTGAAAGAATATGCTGTTTGGCATATTACCTGACGTATTACAGGGAAATGCCCCACTTCAGGACCGAAGATCTTAGCAAGCTCAACACTGAAGCGGCTCAAAGAAAATTTTCCAACGCCGGATTTACGGCCAAGAATGCTGTTAGAGACGGATTCTTAGTGGGCGCTGGGGGAAAAAATAGGCAGTTGAGTGCGGTTGGGGAGCAATACGTTGAGTTGCTGCCCGATAGGTCTGCAGCCAGATTGCTTCTCAACAGGGCAAGACCTAGGCGAGCGAAAAATAGAGTATCAAATTCGGCCGCATCGAGCGTAGGCCAAACTGAATGAACGCATCGACTTCAGCAAAACGTCTGGCCATCTTCAATCATAAGGGTGGTGTCGGCAAAACTACTCTGACTGTGAACCTTGCTGCAGCACTTGCCAACAAAGGTAAAGTGGTCCTGCTGATCGATTCGGATCCTCAATGCAATTTGACAGCGCAGTTGTTTGAGGAGTCAGTGGTTGACGGCCTTCTAGATGCGTCAGATGGTCCAGATGGGGAAACTATTTGGTCGGCTGTCAAACCGCTTGTTCATTCCACAGGAAAGCTTAAAAGGATCCCCGTCTACGAAACCAGTACCAATAATTGCTATATTATTCCTGGGGATATTCGGCTTTCAGAATTTGAACTTGAGTTGGGCAATTGGTGGACTGACTGCAAAGAGGAAAAGCCACGAGGTTTTGAGGGTACTGCTTCATTAAGCAATCTTGCAGGTGCCCACGGTGACAGGCTTAAGGCTGATTTTGTCTTTTATGACACCGGACCTAATATCGGCCCACTTAACCGGGCTATTTTGCTGGACTGTGATTTCTTTATTGTTCCAGGTGCATGTGACCTTTTTTCCGTTCGAGCTCTAAAGACACTTGGGCATACTCTGAGTCGCTGGATCAAACTATGGGACAACTTTAGGGGATTTGCGCCTGCCGACGTAACTGTTTTATCTGGGAGACCCCATTTTCTTGGATACATTCCCCAAGGTTTTAGGGTCTATGGAGGGACAATGGCCCGTTTGGCATCCAGCTATAGATCCCAGTTTGAAAAACATCTATACCAGGATGTGCTCGCACCCATCAGAAAGATACATAAAGAACTGGCGCCTGACCAGGTTGTTGGGTCTAAGCTAGGACAAGTAAAGAACTGCGCAAGTCTTGTACAGCTGTCACAGCAGCAGGGGGTTCCCCTTTGGGAAGTTGAGGGTGCTGCTGACTATCAGACTCAGGAGGCTAGAATGATTTTTTCAGAAATGGCCGACGCCGTGATAAAAGCAACTAGCTAGGTGTCCATTTATGCCGCCGTACCATATCCCACCGAAAGTGCAACGACAGATAGATCTCGCTGTAGAGGCCTACAAGAGCGAAATGTCTTCCTTTGCCTACGTTGCCAAACGTTTAGCGGAAGATCTTCTGAGCGACGCTAATCTTCATGCACTAATACACTCCAGCAAGTTTAGGCACAAAGACCCCGTTCATCTGGCCGACAAATTGGAACGCAAAGCTATCAAGGCAGGAGAGGCACGACAACCCTTCACGATTACTGCAAGGAACGTGCTTGAAGAGATTGAAGATTTGGCTGGGGTAAGGCTTCTCCATATTCACACTCAGCAGATTCGAGAAATACACCCGGTTCTCTGCAGGGTTCTAAGTCGGCACAAATACACTTTTGTTGGAAAGCCAATCGCGTACACTTGGGATATAGAAAACAAAGCACTGTTTCAACAATTGAACATTGTCCCACAAGACAGGGAATCATTCTATACAAGTATTCACTACATTGTTAGAGCCCCAGATGGGTCTAAATGTGAAATACAGGTGCGGACGTTGGCCGAAGAATTATGGGGAGAGGTGTCCCATTCAATTGCCTACCCTTCTCCAATAGAAAGCATAGCATGTAAAGAACAGCTAATGGCTTTGGCGAGAGTGGCATCTGGATGCACTCGGCTGGTTGATTCAATCATTGCCTCAAAAAATGAATTCACTGTGCTGACGAAAGCCACCGAGAGTATTCCGCCGACCCTCGGGAACAGGAAAGAAGTCATAGAAGTTCCTCGCCATCGGGCAAATCGCAAGGGGATCAAAAAAATTCCTTCAAAGTCGCCAGTACCTGGGAAGCAGGATATTGAAGTTATCGGGGAAATTGGACTACCTTTGGGCAAAGACATGTTTGCCGAAGCTTACGAATAGATGGGTTCTGTTCTTTTCTCCATTCTCGGCGCATAATGCCCGCACCTTTTTGAGGAACGACCATGGGTGCAGCGAAATGGCCGGTGTTGACGGCGTACGATCAGGATCATCTCGCCCACGTGGCGATGCCGCTGGGCGGCATTGGCACGGGCACGGTGTCGCTGGGCGGGCGGGGCGACCTGCGCGATTGGGAGATCGTCAACCGCCCGGCCAAGGGCTTCACGCCGCGCGAATGCTTTTTCGCCCTGCGGACCCAAAGCGCCGGCAAGGTCGACATGCGGGCGCTGGAGGGGCTGATCGAGCCGGAGTTCTACGAAGGCCGCGACGGCTGCCGGGCTGCCAACCACGGCCTGCCACGGTTTCGCGAAGCCTCCTTCGCCTGCGCCTATCCGCTGGGGCAGGTGATGCTGTCAGACCCGGCTGTGCCGCTGAAGGTGCGTCTCGAGGCGTTCAACCCGCTCGTCCCGGCCGACGCCGACGCCAGCGGCATCCCCGTAGCCGTGCTGCGATTCGTGCTGGGCAATCCCACCGGCAAGGCCGTCAAGGCGACCGTTGCGGCCAGCCTGCTCAACTTCATCGGCGCCGACGGACGCAACGGCACGATCGGTTGGGCCGATATTCCGCACGTGACGGCTGCGTGCAAGCAGAACCGCAACCGCTTCCGCCGCAGCGGGCCCGTGCAGGGTCTGTACATGGACAGCCGCGGCGTCGAGACCTCCGCCGAGCAGTGGGGCACGATGGCCCTGGCGACGACGGCCCGGACCGGCGTGAGCTGCACGCTGGGGCGAGGCGGCCTGAAGGACTTTTGGGCCGACCTGCTCGACGACGGCCGCCTGACCAACCATCCCTCAGGCGGCGATACGCCCATCGGCGCCCTGGCCGTTTCGCTGACCGTGCCGCCGCGCAGCGAAAAAGCCGTCACCTTCCTCCTGACGTGGCGATACCCCAACCGCATGGGCTGGGGCATCGGCAACAACGACGGCGGCAATGTCGGCAACTATTACGCCACGCAGTATAAGGATGCGTGGGATGTGGCCGTGCGCACTGCCGCGAAGTTGGCCGATCTGGAGCGCCGCACGGTCGAGTTCGCCTCGGCCGTATGCGACACGCCCGTGCCGGCGGAGGTGAAGGAGGCGGCGCTGTACAACATTTCGTCGCTTCGCACGCAGACGGCCATGCGCACGCGGGACGGGCGGCTGTTTGGCTGGGAAGGCTGCTGCGACCGCGTGGGCTGCTGCCAGGGCTCGTGCACGCACGTGTGGAACTACGAGCACGTCACGGGGTTCCTCTTCGGCGACCTGGCCTGGACGATGCGCGAGGTCGAGTTCGTCCACATGACGCGCGACGACGGGTTCATGAACTTCCGCACGCCGCTGCCGCTGACGTTCCCGGTGCAGTGGGGCGTAGCCGCTGCCGACGGGCAGATGGGCGCCCTGATGCGACTCTACCGCGAGTGGCAGCTTTCCGGCGACGACGCGCGGCTGAAAGAGCTTTGGCCCAAGGCCCGCAAGGCGCTGGAGTTCGCCTGGCTGGAGAAAGGCTGGGACCCCAACAAGGACGGCGTGATGGAAGGAGCCCAGCATCACACGCTGGACATCGAGTACTTCGGCCCCAATCCGCTGACGGGCGTGTGGTATCTCGGCGCGCTGCGGGCGTGCCAGGAGATGGCCGCGTACCTGGGCGAAACCGCCTTCGCCGCCACGTGCAGCGACCTGTTCGCCCGCGGCAGGGCGTGGTTGGACAAGCACCTCTTCAACGGCGAGTACTACGAGCACAAGGTCGTCCCGCCGATGCGGCTGGAAAATACGATCCCGGGGCTGATCTGGAACCGCAAGCGCACGGACCTGCGCGACCCCGATATGCAGCTTCGCAAAGGCTGCCTGTGCGACCAACTCGTCGGCCAGTACACCGCCCATGTGTGCGGGCTGGGGTACCTGCTCAAGAAAGCCAACGTCCGCAAGACGTACGCCAGCCTGATGAAGTACAACTTCCGCGAGGACTTCCACCATCACCTGAACATCTCGCGCGGCTTCGCCCTCAGCGGCGACAAGGGCCTGCTGATGTGCACGTATCCGCGCGGCGGCGAGCCGAAGAACTACAGCGGCTGTTACACCGAGTGCATGACGGGCTTTGAATATTCCGCCGCCATCGGCATGCTGCAGGAAGGGCTCACCGCGCAGGGGCTCAAGTGCATCAAGGCCATTCGCGACCGCTACGACGGCCTCACGAGGAGCCCCTTTAACGAGGCCGAGTGCGGGCACCACTACGCCCGGGCGATGGCGGCCTGGGCGGCGCTGACGACGCTGACGGGCTTTAGCTACTCGGGCGTGACGGCCACGATGACCTTGGGCGCCCTCGAGGGCACGAGCCTGTGGGCCAACGGCTACGCCTGGGGCACGTGCACCCAGAAACGCCGCGGCGGCAAACTGGACGTCGAACTGAAAGTGCTCGGCGGAAAACTGAAACTCAGTCGCCTGGTCGTTACCGGCGCAGGCGAATTGAACCTGAGCGCCATGCGCGAGCTGAGCGCAGGCAAGACCATGAAGAAGATTGTGTAAGGAGGGTGCCGTGGCGCGCAGGGCCGAAGGCCCGAAGAGCCACGATCCCTGAACCTTGGATGCAGTCGTGGCTGTCGGGCTTCGCCCTCCCGCCACGGCACCTAACCCGCTTGAAAGTGAAAACAATGCGTAAATCGAAGTTCAATCCGAATTGGCCCGTACTCAAGACCTACGACGAGGCGCATCAGTTCCGCATCGCAATGCCGCTGGGCGGCATCGGTACGGGCACCGTATCCCTGGGCGGCCGCGGCGACCTGCGGGACTGGGAACTCACCAACCGCCCGGGCAAGGGCTTTCGTCCCTTCACGCATTACTTCGTGACGTACCCGCTGTTCCTCTTGCGGGCGCAGACTGCCGACGGCAAAGCCGTCACGCGGCTGCTCGAAGGGCCCATCGACGGGGCCGAGTATGAAAGCGCCTCGGGCTGCACGGCCGCCAACCATGGCTACCCGCGCTTCGCCCACAGTACCTTTGCCGCCGCGTACCCGCTGGCCCAGGTGGCGCTGTCGGATGAGTCCATGCCGCTGCAAGCGCGGCTGGAGTCGTTCAACCCGCTGGTTCCCTGCGACGCCGACGCCAGCGGCATCCCCGCGGCCGTCATGCGCTACGTGCTGACTAACCCGACCAACAAGCCCATCAAGGCGTCGATCTGCGGCGTGATGATCAATTACATCGGCCTGGACAAGTCCGGCGGGGCGACCAAGGGCAACCGTAACCGCTTCCGCAAGGGCAAAGCGGCGCGCGGGATCTTTATGGACTCGCAGGGCGTCGAGCCCGCCGATGAGCGGTGGGGCACGATGGCCCTGACGACGACGGCCGCCGGCGAGTTGAGCTACTGGCTGTCCGAGTCCGACCCGCTCAAGGGCAACTACGTGCTCAAGTTCTGGGAAGACTTCAAAACCGACGGGCGGCTGGACAATCCCGAGCCGGGCAACGTCGAAGGCCCGATGGGGGCCCTGGCCGTGCCGCTGACGGTGCCGGCCAAGTCCACTCGCGAGGTGACATTCCTGATCACCTGGCACTTCCCCAACCGCCAGACCTGGACGCCGTGCAAGGAAGGCACGTGCTCCTGCCAGAACACCATCGGCAACTACTACACCGAACAATATATGGACGCGTGGGATGCCGCCGAAAAGACCGCCCGCGCCCTGCCCGCCCTCGAGCGCGACACCGTGCAGTTCGTGAAGACCTTCTGCGACAGCGACCTGCCCGCGGTGGTGAAAGAGGCCGCCCTGTTCAACCTCAGCACGCTGCGCAGCCAGACGTGCTTCCGCACGCCCGACGGGCGGCTGTTCGGTTTCGAAGGCTGCTCCGACGCGTGCGGCTGCTGCCACGGCTCGTGTACGCACGTATGGAACTACGAGCTGGCCACGCCGCTGCTGTTCGGCGGCCTGGCCGCGACGATGCGAGACGTTGAGTTCGCCCATGCCACCAACGCCGAAGGCCTCATCAGCTTCCGCGTGAACCTGCCCCTGCAGCGTGCCACGGAGACCGCCTGGGGGGCGGCCGACGGGCAAATGGGCTGCATCATGAAGATGTACCGGGACTGGCAGCTCAGCGGCGACGACGCGATGCTCAATCGCCTCTGGCCCAAGGTGAAGAAGGCCCTGGAGTTCTGCTGGCTACCGGGCGGGTGGGACGCCGACAAGGACGGCGTCATGGAAGGCAGCCAGCACAACACGATGGACTGCGAATACTTCGGCCCCAATCCGCAGATGGGGCTGTGGTACCTGGGCGCGCTGCGATCTGGCGAGGAGATGGCCCGCCGCGTCGGCGACGAAGCCTTCGCCGCCACCTGCCGCGACCTCTTCACGCGCGGCAGCCGCTGGATCGACGCCAACCTGTTCAACGGCGAGTACTACATTCACCAGATCCGCGTGCCTGCCTCGGCTGAAGACGTGCGGCCGGGCACAGGATCGTTCCCCAACGTCAAAGACCCCGATCAACTCACGCGCCAGCTTGGCGAGGGCTGTTTGGTCGATCAGCTCGTCGGACAGTTCATGGCCCACGTGTGCGGGCTGGGCTACCTGGTCAAGCCGGCAAACATCCGTAAGACGCTGGCCAGCATTCTTAAGTACAACCGCCGCGACAGCTTCCGCGACCACTTCAACTGCATGCGCGGCTATGTCGTCGGCGACGAGGCCGCCATGCTCATGGCCGCCTACCCCTACAGCCGCCCGACGCAGCCGTTCCCGTACTTCACCGAGGTGATGACGGGCTTCGAATACGTCGCGGCGATCAACATGATCCAGGAAGGCATGACGGCCAAGGGCCTGCAGTGCATCCAGGACATCCGCAACCGCTACGACGGCCGCAAACGCAGCCCCTTCGACGAGGCCGAGTGCGGGCACCATTACGCCCGGGCGATGGCGTCGTGGGCGGCCGTTCCGGCGCTGACGGGTTTCCTTTATTCGGCCGTCACCGGTAAGATGACCTTCGCCGCCAAGGCAGGCCAGCACTTCTGGTCGACCGGATACGCCTGGGGCGTCGCCACGGTCAAATCCGCCCGCGGTGGAATGAACGTTGAGCTGAAGGTGCTGGGCGGAAAGCTGAAGCTCAAGGCTCTGGAGCTATCCGGGGCGGGTGAGAAGACGCTCAATGCGGCGCGAGAACTGGTCGCTGGTAAATCGCTGGCGGTCGAGATTGCTCGACGCGGTTGTTTCCCCGACCGCTTGGGTAGGGCTGCATCCGACGCCACGAAAACAACCGCGCGGGGCAAGCCCCGCCGCTAACTGGAGACTTCGCAGATGCACAGGCAATGGACGAGCGAGCAGGCGTGGAAGTGGTATGACAAGACCCCCTGGCTGGTCGGGTGCAACTTTCTGCCCAGCACGGCCATCAACGACGTCGAGATGTGGCAGGCCGAGAGTTTCGACGAGCCGACCATCGCCCGCGAGCTGGGCTGGGCCGGCAAGATCGGCTACAACTCGATCCGCGTCTTCCTGCAGTACGTCGTGTGGGAAGCCGACCCGGCCGGGTTCATGCAGCGCTTCGAGCGCGTGCTGGAGATCGCCGACGCCAACGGCATGACCGTCATGCCCGTGCTCTTCGACGATTGCCTGTTCTCGGGCAAGCAGCCGCGCCTGGGCCCGCAGGACGACCCCGCCGTCGGCGTGCATAACAGCGGCTGGGTGCCCAGTCCGGGCAAGGCCATCGGCGAAGATCCCGCCAAGCGACCCTTGCTCGAACAGTATATCACCGACATGATCTGCCGTTTCGCCGACGACCCGCGCGTCGTCGTGTGGGACCTGTACAACGAGCCCGGGGCCGCCGGCGAGCTGTTCGATTCGCGCTCGCTGCTGACGGCCACCTTCGACTGGGCCCAGGCCGTCCGCCCCAGCCAGCCGCTGACCGTCGGTGTGTTCAAAGGCCCCGGCGTCGACGACATCAACGCGATCCAGGCCAAGGACGAGTGCAGCCGCATCATGGTCGCCCGCAGCGACGTGACCAGCTTCCACTGCTACATGCCCTTCAAGGAAGCGTTGGCATGCGTGGAGAGCTTCAAGACAATTGGGCGGCCAATGATCGTCACCGAGTGGATGGCCCGCGCGACGATGGAGAGCCTCTTCCAGACGCACCTGCCGATGTGGAAAGCTCATCGCGTCGGCTGCTATAACTGGGGCCTGGTGGCCGGGCGCACGCAGACGTTCCTGCCCTGGAGCAACCCCACGCGCACGATGGAGCCCGAGGCCTGGCACCACGACGTGCTGCGCCAAGACGGCACACCGTATGACGTGGCGGAAATCGACGCGCTGCACAAAGCAACAGGGCGGTAGTGTGGCACGGGCGTATCGCCCGTGCTCCCGGCGTGGCATGGGCGTCTCTCCCATGCTCCCCGAGGCGCAACGTCAGGAGCCCGCATGCATGGCCGAGACGGCCATGCCACAAAGACAGCACGGGCGAGACGCCCGTGCCACAGAACATGACACCACGACAGCGATACATCGATACGCTGACGTTCAAGAACACCGGCCGCATTCCATTTGAACCGGGCTGGGGGCGGCAGTCGACGGTTGCGCGGTGGTACAGCGAGGGCCTGCCGGAGAACGTCAACGCTTACGAGTACCTGTGGGAGCAGATCGGCATCGAGCCGGACCGGTCGGTCGCTCCGTTCGTCGATCTGGGTGCGGATTTTCGCATGATCCCACAGTTCCAGGAGAAGGTGCTCGATCACAAGGACGGGCACTACATCGTCCAGGACTGGAAGGGCAACATCTGCGAGATCTCCGACCGCTTCGACGTGACGTACCTGCGCACGGCCCGCGATTTCTGCACGCGGCGATGGATCAAGTGCCCCGTCGAGAACCGCGACGACTGGGACGCGATGAAGGCCCGCTACGATCTCGACGCGCCGGGGCGTTTTCCGGCAGACTTCACCGACCGGTGTGCCCGCGCCGCCGTGCGCGACTGGCTGCTGACCGTCCACTTTTCTGGTCCCTTCTGGCAACTGCGCGAATGGTGCGGCTTTGAAGGCCTGTGCATGATGATGCTCGATCAGCCGGACCTGGTGGCCGAGATGGCTGAGTTCTGGAAGACCTTCGTCTCGGCGATGCTCGGGCGGATATTCGAGAACGTCTCCCCAGACGCCATCTACATCAATGAAGACATGGCGTACAAAGCCAAGGCGATGATCTCGCCGGCGATGACGCGCGAGACCTGCGCCCCGAGCTGGCGCGAATGGTCCGCCGCCGCCCGAGCGGCGGCCGTGCCGCTGATCGACGTCGACAGCGATGGCTTCGTCGACGAGCTGATCCCGATCTGGATCGAGTCAGGCGTGAACGTCTGCGACCCGATCGAGGTGGCGGCTCTGAACGACATCAACGAGTATCGCGGCCGCTATGGCAAGGCCATGGCGTTCCGCATGGGCGTCGACAAGCGCGCCATCGCCAAGGGCGGCCAGGCCATCCGCGACGAACTGGCCCGCCTCGAACCGGTCGTGCGAAGCGGCGGGTTCATTCCCGGTTGCGACCACGCCGTGCCCGCCGACGTCTCGTGGCCGGCGTTTGTGGACTACTGTCGCCTACTGGCCCAGATGACCGGTTGGCTGTAGGCTGTGTGGCATGGGCGTCCGCCCATGCTACAGGAGAAGAACATGCGATTCGGAATCTGCTGCAATGTTGATCTGGCCGATGCGGCGGCCAAGATCGGCTTCGACTACTTCGAAGGCCGCGTGGCAGGCGTCTGTGTGCCGGACAAGGATGAGGCTGCCTTCAAGGGCGTGCTGGCGCAGGTCAAGGCCGCGCCGCTGCCGTGCGAGGTGCTCAACTGCCTCATGCCTTGGGACATCCGCATCACTGGGTCCGAAGCCAAGGTCGACGTCCTGAGGAAGTACGCCACTACCGTCATCGAGCGGGCGGCCCGCGCGGGCGTGAAGATCGTCGTCTTCGGCTCGGGCGGCGTACGCAACGTGCCCGAGGGCTTCGGGCACAACAATGCCCTCGAGCAGGTCGTGGAATTCGCTCGGCTGCTGGCCGAACTGGCGGGGCGGCATGGGCTGACAATCGCTCTGGAGCCCCTGAACAGCCGCGAGTGCAACATGATCAACTCCGTCGCCGAGGCGGCCTGCGTCGCGCGCCGGGTCAATCATCCCAGCTTCCGCGTGCTGGCCGACAGCTTTCACTGGGCACGCGATGAGCGGCCGGCGTTAGATATCACCGATCACGCTGCGCTGCTGGTTCACACGCACGTCGCGACCTGCGCCAACCGCCTGGCGCCGGGCGTCGAGCCGTGTGAAAAGATGAAAGAGTTTTTCGCCGCCCTGAAGAAGATCGGGTATAACGGCCGCGTGTCCATCGAGGGAAAGATGAACAATCCCGAGGCCGACCTGCCGGTCGCACTGGCCGCGATGAGAAAAATGGCCTCGTAGGTGAACCGTGTCGCGGGCGAGACGCCCGCGGGATTCGCGGCAAGATGTCCGCGACACTATAAGGAGAGGTTGCATGCCCGCCAAAGTTACATTCGCTTCCGCCCGCCCCAAGGAACTCCGCGCCGAGGCCACCCTGCCGGCGCTGCTGGACCGCATGATGGCTGACTGGGACTTGTCCAAGCGGTTCCAGGGCAAACGCGTCGCCATCAAGATGCACCTCGGCGGCGGGATGGGGTTCTCGACCATCCACCCGCTGCTGGCCGGCCGCGTGGTCAAAGCCGTCAAGGACGCCGGCGGCTCGCCGTTTGTGACCGACTCGCCCGGCGCGGTGGCCGCGGCGGCCGCACGCGGATACACCGCCGAGACGCTCGGCTGCCAATTGTTGCCGGTGGCCGGCGCGGCCGACAAGTATGTCTACTCGCGCCGCGTGAACTATCGCACGATGAAGACGGTCGAGCTGGCCGGCAATATCGTCGATGCCGATGCGATGATCGTGCTCTCGCATGGCAAGGGGCACGGGCACAGCGGGTTTGGCGGGGCGATCAAGAACATCGCCATGGGCTGCGTCGACGGGCCCACGCGCGGGCGCATCCACCGCCTGATGGCCGCTGCGTTCGAGTGGGACCAGAAGAAATGCACCGGCTGTCTGCTCTGCCGCGACAACTGCCCCAACTCGGCTATCACGTTCAAGGACGGCAAGATCGACATCTTCGATCACCACTGCAAATACTGCATGCACTGCCAGCTTGCCTGCCCGAAGGATGCGATCACGATCGATCAGGGCGGATACCGCTACTTCCAGCACGGCATGGCCGTCACCACCCGCGAGTGCCTCAAGGGCTTCGCCCCCGGTGCGGTGCTGTTCGTCACGGCGCTGCTGTCGATCACGCCGTTCTGCGACTGCTGGGGCTTCACCACGCCCTCGCTTGTGCCGGATATCGGCATCCTCGCCAGCGACGACATCGTGGCCGCGGAGACGGCGGCGCTGGACCTGGTCAAGGCCGAGGATTTCATCGAAGGCTCGCTGCCGGCGCCGCTGAAGCGCAGCGGCAAGGGGCACCTGTTCCAGCAGATCCACGGCAAGGACCCGTACATCCAGATTGAGGAGTGTGAAAAGGTCGGCCTGGGCAGCCCCAAGTACAAGCTCAAAGAGATCCGGTAGCACGGGCGCGGGTGCCGTGGCGGCGGACGCAGCCCGCAGCCACCATCCCCGATTGTTCGTGGCTGTCGGTCCTTCGGACCTCCCGCCACGGCACCTGAGAAGAAGGTTTGCATGAGCAATGAAGGAATCATTACTGTCGTTGTCGGCGGCGCGCTGCCGCCGAAGATGGTTCTGCGTTTGACAGATGCCGTTCCGGCAGGGGCGCTGCTGCGGTTGCGGGGAAACTCCTTTACCGCGGCGATGTCTGTGAAGGTCGTGGCCGTGCGCGCGGATGGGGCTTCGCTGGAGATCGTGCACCGCATGACGATGGAGGAGATGGTGGCGGACTGGGACTTCTTCACAGAGACCTTTTCGGCGGCGATCGTGAAGATCGACAAGGCCCTGAGCGCCGGGGCATTGCTGGAACTGGACATCCCCGAGATGCGCAGCAGTCACACCGCGGGCGTGACGTGGGCGGTTTCGGCAGGAGTGACAGACGCGATCAAGAGTCGCAGCTTTGCACCAGTCACCGCCGAGGCTGGTTTTCAATTTATCGCGAGTTCCGCTGCTACCATCAAGGCACTTCGCAAACCCGATGGCGCCGTGTTCGTCGAGCAGTTCGATTGTCATGACAATCCCGCGATTTCTGACGGAAGCGAGATCACCCTTGTCGGCGGCGACGGGGGAACAACTGCCAAGCCGCAAGCGGCGTTAGCCGCCACGCGCGTCGAGCTGCCCGCTGCTGCACGGGGATTGCGTGTAACAGTTACCGACGCCGCCGGGCGCACGGCGACATCCAATCCGACGCCGCTCGCCGCCGATGGAACGCCCATCTGGTTCGGCGAGTTTCACTGGCACTGCCACGTGAGCTGCGACGCCCAGCGGAATCTTGCCGACGCGTTGACCAGCGCCCGCGACGAACTGTGCCTGGACTTCGCAGGCCCGGCGGACCACATGGCGATGACGGGCAAGTACTACACGCCGCTGACGACGCGATATCAGACCGACGTGCTGCGGCGATTCAACGAGCCTGGGCGGTTCTGTCCGATCGTCGGGGCCGAACTGGGATGCCGCGGCGGCCATGGCAACATCTACTGCGACAGCATCGAGATGTTCCTGGAGTTGACCGACCGCTTCGAGAGCGAACTGTGGCCGCGATACAAGGGCCCGCACTTCTTCTACGACCTGCACCATCTGGCGTCGTTGTGCACGCCGGGCAAGACTATCATCGTGCCGCACCACACTAATCGCAACACCGGAGGCATGAGCGGGCCCGACGGGCGGCCGCTCTGGAACGCGATGCACTTTCCCATCCCGCCCGAGCGGCGGGCGGTGCGGCTGTTCGAGATCGTGCAGGGTAGCGGGTGCTATGAGTCGGAGGTGCTCGACGAGCAGTGGAAGATCGCCTGCGGCGGGCTGGGCGGCAGCGCCCGCACCGCGCTGATGCGCGGATACCGGTTCGGGTTCACCGGCGGAACGGATAACCATGACGGTTGGCCCAGCGTCGGGCATGGCGCGTGCAATGGGTTAACTGCGGTACAATCCAGGACTCTGGATAGTGCCTCGATCTTTCGGGCGCTGTACGAAAGAAGATGCTACGCCACAAGTGGCGCCAGGATCGCCGCGGACGTGACGTGCAACGGTTATCCGATGGGCAGCGAGATTAGACTCGCCGCCAGCGACACGCCGGTGTTCGACATCAACATACACGGGACCGCGCCCATCGCCGCGGTGCAGATCGTGCACTGCGGGTTCGTGCTGGCGGACTTGCCGGTGGAGATGGACTGCCTGGACTTCAAAGCTCAGTGGGCCGACGACCGCCGCGGCAGACCGCTCGAGGAGGCGTGGTACTTCGTCCGCGCCCGGCAGACGGATGGGCAATGCGTGTGGTGCAGCCCGTTCTGGATAGATTTATAGCTATCAGCTATCAGCTTTCAGCTGTCAGCTATCAGTTACAGCTTGGGAGTCTCCTGCTGATAGCTGAGAGCTGACACCTATGCGGAAGTTCGCACTATGAATAAGAAGGATGAACGCCTCGCCTGGTTCCGCGATTCCCGCTTTGGCATGTTCATGCACTTTGGGCTGTACTCGCTGCTGGGGCGGGGCGAGTGGGTGCTCAATCGCGAGAAGATCCCGCATGAGGAATACGAGGCCCTGGCTGACCAGTGGAAGCCCAAGCGCGGCTGGGCATGCGAGTGCGCGCGGCTGGCGAAGCGCGCGGGGATGAAGTACATGGTCCTGACAGCCAAGCACGCCGAGGGCTTTTTGCTCTGGAACTCGAAGATGTCCGACTACAACGCTGCCCGCCGCGGGCCCGGGCGCGACCTGGTCGCCGAGTATGTCGACGCCTGCCGGGCCGAAGGGTTGCGCATCGGCTTTTACTACTGCTTCATGGACTGGCATCATCCCGATGGCGAGATCTGCGAGCACGACGAAGCCGCCCGCAAACGATTCCTCGACTACTCGCGCGGGTGCATCCGCGAACTGATGACCAACTACGGCAAGATCGACATCATGTGGTACGACTGCCCCTGGCCGCTGATGGCGCCCGATCGCATCGAGGCCGGCACGTTCAACCGAATGGTGCGACGCCTGCAGCCGGACATCCTGATCAACGACCGCTCGCTCGTGCCGCAGGACTTTGCCACCACCGAAATGAACATGGACCCCAAGGACGGCCAGGCGTGGGAAGCGTGCATGAAGACCAACGCCGAATGGGGCTATGTTGACTACGGCCAGCCGGAAGACTGGCTCACCAGTCGCAAGGTGCTGGACATGATTCGCCACGCGACGCTGCACGGCGGCAATCTGCTGCTGAACATCGGCCCCAAGCCCGACGGCTCGATGCCGGAGGGTGCGTACAAGATGCTGCTGCCGATTGGAAAGTGGCTTGCGAGAAACGGCGAGGCCGTTTACGGCCGGCGCGTGCGCGACCAGAAACGCTATCTTGACTGGACGATGATCGGCCACTGGACGCGGCAGGGCAACACGGCGTATTACTGGATCGACCGCTGGATCGGCCCCGAGACGGTGATTGCGGGGTTCCAAGCCAAGGTCAAGCGCGCGAGCATTCTCGCCAGCGGGAGGCCGGTGAAGTTCAAGCAGATAGGCGACCGCGTGACGCTCTACGGCATGCCGGCGTCGAACCCCGACAAGAACGTGCACATCACGGTGATCAAGCTCGAGTGCGCCACCTACCCGCACCAGGAGCTAGGTATGGGGCGGGCGTAATATGGAGTGCGGCAACCTTAGCTGCCGCACTCTATATTATTTCGCCGGCGTGTAGTCCTTGAGGCCGAAGGGTTCGCCGTCGAGTTTCCACTCGGGCTTGTATTCGGCGCCCAGGAAGTGCAGCGCGGTGGGGGCCACCACGGTCAGGCCCGGGCCGGGGGAGACGACCTGCTTCTTGGCCGCTTCGCCGCTGACGATCACGAAGATCTTGCGTTCCTCCGGCGTATCGCTGCCGTGAGAGCCGTTAATCACTTCCTTGCCGGTCTTGGGATCCTTGTTCACGCGGTACGTTCCGCCGTGATCGGTCACCAGGATGATCAGCCACTCTTCGTTGGCGTAGGTCTTGCGTTTCTTGACGGCCTCGACGAGTTGACCGACCTGGGTGTCGGCCTTCTCGACGGCTTCCATATACTTGGGGCTCTTGGGCGAGAAGCCGTTGCCTTCGCCGGCGCCGTCGACCTGGTCGAGCTGGATGAACACCAGGTCGGGGTTCGTTTCCGTCAGGTGTTTGACGGCCAGGGCGGTCGTCGCGTCGTCGTCCTTGCCGTTGGCCTGATAGTCCGCCCCGGGTGTCATGCGATAGTCGACGTTGATTTCTTTCCAGGTGACGATCGAGGCGCTCCTGGCATCTGGCTTGGCGGCCTTGAGGCGCTGAAACATGTTGGGGTACGCGGCGTGGTTGGGCTTCCACTTGCGGTAGGAGATCGACAGGTGTTTGTCGCACCAGACGCCCATGAGCACGCTGTTCCACGAGGGCATGCTCTTGGTGTTCTGCCGCGAGGGCGTGCCCAGCACGCCGCCGCTGAAGCCGTCCCAGGTGACGGTCCCGGCCGCGGCGAGAGCTTTGATGTTCGGCGCCTTGGCGGCCTGCACCGCGTCGGGCATGCACCCGTCGATGCCGATCACCAGCACGTGCTTACTCTTGGCGCCCGAGGCCGGCGCGGCCGAAATCGTGTCAGAGGCAAGCAGCGAGATCATTCCCAGCAAAGCGGCCAACGCGACACACAAGGCGGCGATTCTCATGACGTTTCCTTTCAGGGACTTCTGGAAGATGTAACACCGCGAGGCTGAAAAGGGCGCTGCAATTATAAGCCTATCGGAACAGACGGCACGGATGTTCAGGCCCAATCCACAATTCTTCGCCATCGGGCATTTGGAAATCTCGCGCGTTCCTGCTACGATCAGCTTCCCCGAAAGGCAGGCACAACTTGAAGATCGTCAAGAACTACATCAACGGCAAGTGGGTCGATGCCGAGAATACCGGCTACATTGACGTCGAGAATCCCAGCACCGGGGCGGTCATCGCCCGCACGCCGCTTTCGACCAAGGCTGAAGTCTATCGCGCCATCGACGCGGCGGCTGAGGCGTTCAAGACGTGGCGCCACACGCCGGTCTCGCGGCGCGTGCAGCCGCTGTACATGCTCGTCGAACTGCTGCGCAAGAACGAAGAGACCATCGCCCGCATCCTCGTCGAGGAGATGGGCAAGAGCCTGCCCGACGCCCGGGCCGAGATGAAACGCGTCTTCGAGAATTGCGAGGTCGCCTGCGGCATGCCGGTGCTGCAGCAGGGCGACAAGCTCGTCGGCTCGTCGTTCGGCATCGACGGCGAGGTGCTGCGCCTGCCGCTGGGCGTGTTCGCGATGATCGCTCCGTTCAACTTCCCCGGCATGGTGCCGTTCTGGTTCATCCCCTACGCCATCGCCACCGGTAATACGTACGTTGTCAAGGCCTCCAAGCAGGTGCCCATGACGATGCAGTTCATCGCCGGCCTCATCGACCAGATCGGCCTGCCGGCGGGCGTGTTCAACCTCGTCAACGGCGACAAGGCCGTGGCCGACGCGTTCATGGAGCACCCCAAGGTCGTTGGCGTCTCGCTGGTGGGCTCGACGCCCACGTGCAAGGTCGTC
Source organism: Phycisphaerae bacterium (assembly GCA_039683615.1). Taxonomy (GTDB): domain Bacteria; phylum Planctomycetota; class Phycisphaerae; order SM23-33; family SM23-33; genus JAJFUU01. The sequence continues at coordinate 24,022 of JBDKRA010000045.1, read as the reverse complement.
GCCGAAACGTGCGCCAGGAACAACAAGCGCTTCCAGGCGATGGGCGCGGCCAAGAACCATCTGGTGGCCATGCCCGACGCCAAGCTCGACGACATGATCCGCAACATGGTCAGCTCATGCTACGGCTGCGCGGGGCAGCGATGCATGGCGTCGTCGGCGATCGTGGCCGTGGGCGAAGAGAACTACCGCACCGTCTGCAGGGAGTTCGTCAAGGCTTCGCGCGACGTGGTCGTGGCCGATCCGCTGGATCCCAAGGTGGCCGACGAGCAGATGCTCATGGGCCCGGTGATTTCGGAGAAGGCACGGCAGTTCATCCTCAAGATGATCGACAAAGGGGTGGCCGAGGGCGCGACGCTGGCCCTCGACGGCCGCAAGATCACGATCCCCGGCTGCGAGAAGGGGCACTTCGTCGGCCCGACGGTCTTCACCGACGTCAGGGAAGGCATGGAGATCCACAAGACGGAGATCTTCGGCCCGGTGGTGGTGCTGATGAAGGCCGCCAGCCTCGACGAGGCCATCGCCATCATCAATCGCCACGAGTACGGCAACGGCGCATCGATCTATACGCAAAACGGTTACTGGGCCCGCAAGTTCAAGCTCGAGGCCGAGTGCGGGATGATCGGCGTGAACGTGGGCATTCCCGCCCCGGTTGCCTACCTGCCCTTCGGCGGCATGAAAGCCTCGCAGTGGGCCGACATCAAGGCACAGGGCAAGGCGATCATCAACTTCTTTACAGACGATAAGATCGTTACGGAGCGGTTCTATCCGGAAGAGTAGGGGAGAAGAAGAAACCGACGACGAGGACGAGGACGATAATACTCTTCTTCGCATGTTGGGAGCTCGACCGCTAACGTGCAACGCTGAACGAGTTTCTACCGTACTCGTCGTCGTCCTCGTCCTCGTCGTCGGTTGTTTCCCTCCCCGACCACGAAGTCTTCACTTACGAAAGATGGCAACCACATCCGCATCGTCGCAGAGAAAGTAACCAGCGGCCAGCAGGGCGTACGTCTTGGGATTAAGCCACAGCTTCGCGCTGGCCAGGGGCATGTCGAAGAGGGTGTCGATGGTGCCGTCGAACTGCCGCATGTAATGATGCAGGAACGGCAGCGAGAGCACCGGCATGTTTGTGTATGGCGTGGGGTAGTAGCGTTCCAGTTGCCAGCCCAATGACTGGCCCGCATTGCGCAGAGCCTCGATCGACAGGATGTGCCGGTGATACGGCTGGTGCAGCGGGTGGATGAACTTGGCCGGGCGCGACAGGTCGATGCCCGAGGCGTTGGGCGTGCCGATGGCGATGGCGGCGCCGGGCGCGGCGAGTGAGTCCAGCGTGGCCAGCACGGCGCGCGGGTCGGCGGCGTGCTCGATCACGTCCTGGGCGATCACCATGTCGTATCGCCGTTCAAGGCAGGATTTATCGCCGTGCGCGGCCGAGTAGGGGTCGTAACCGATGGCGTTGAATCCCTGCTCGTTGAGGTACTGCACCAGCAGCCCGCTGCCGCAGCCGTAGTCGATGACGCTCTGTCCCACGGCCAGCCCCGCCCGGCGCAGGCGCCGCGTCAGCCGGCGGTAGCCCGCCCGCAGGAGGCCGTTGAGCTGCTGTTTGAAGAACGGGTACTTGGCGTAGTAGGGGGCCAGATCCGCCTCATCGCGGCTGTGGATGCTCCTGCACGAGGGGCATCGCCAGACGGCAAACGCCTCGGCCGCAAAGGCTCGCACGTTGGAATGCACCAGGGCAATCTGTGGATCGCTGGCGGCGGCGTTGCATATGCAGCATTCGTAGCTCATGGGCGGTAGTGTAGCATAGGCGATCCGACGGGTGCCACGCACAACTCCGTTGTGCGTGTTCCTGATCGTCAGGGTCAGGTCGGGGATGCACGGGCGAGACGCCCGTGCCACACAGCAAGAGCATGGGCGAGACCTGTCCCTTGGGGACGCCCATGCCCAGCGCCCCAGCATAAGCTGGAAAGCCTGTGCCACCATGCGGTATAATGCCAACCGCATTCCACCTGAAAGGATATCACTTGGAATCATGGGCTGCGGACATCCGGTTCGAGCGGCAGGGGCTGTTGACGCGCACGCTCAAGGCATTGCTGGTGAACCCAGTGGGCAATTATTTGCCCGCCAAGCTGCTTCGTGGGCTGCTGAAGTGGACCAAGAGCGACGTTGCGGCCTCGAACTGGGCGGACCCTGGCGGGTGGCGCAGCATGGTCATCAGCTACAGCGGCAACCCGCCCAAGGGCATCGACAAGATTTTGGTCAAGGGCGGGACGATCCCAATGGCCCTGCGCAATCGGCGGCGGCTGGCCTCGCGGCTGATTTCGCGCCTGATCGATCAGGCAGGCCACGCTCCCGCGCACGTACTGTGCCTGGGGGCCGGGCCCGGCACGATCATCATGGACGCCATGTGCGAAGCCAAAGCCGCCAGCGAGACCACACTGGTCGACATCAGCGGCGACGCCTTCGAGCACGGGCGTCAGATGGCCGCCCAGCACGGCCTGAGCGAGCGCGTGAAGTTCATCCAGGGCGACGTGTGCAGCGTCAAGGACATGCTCGACCACCGCACCGACATCGTCAAGATGATGGGCATCTGCGAGTACCTCCAGGACGACCAGATCGTCAGCATCGCCAAGGCCGTCGCCGAACTGATGCCCCCCGGTTCGGCGCTGGTGTTCAACAGCCTCTCGACGCAGCACGGGACCGACCGCTTCTTCCGCCGCGTGTTCGGGCTGCACATGATCCACCGCACGCCCGAGCAGCTGCAGGGCCTGTTCTCGCAGGCGGGCTTCGGCAACTATGTGGCCTTCACCGAGCCGCTGAGAGTCTACACCGTTGTGGTGGGCAAGAAGCTTTCGCCCGCCGCGGGGCAAGGAAACCCCTGATGCCGCAGCTACAGGTTCCATGGGGCCAATGTCAACTGGCCTTCTCGCTGCCCGAGCACTGGAAGGTGCAGCAGATCGCCCAGCCGGAACTCAAGCCGGCAGGCGACGACTGGCGCGACCGCATCGCCATGGCGCTGCACCAGCCGGTGGCCGGGCTGCCGCTGGGGCGGCTGCTGGCGGCGCGGCGCGGCGGGCGGGTGGCGATCATCGTCGAGGACCTTACGCGGCACAGCCCGCTGAGTGAAATTCTCCAGGTCGTGCTCCGCGAGATCGAATACGCCCAGTTCCCCAAGAGCCAGGTCGAGATCGTATTCGCAGCCGGGATGCACCCGCCGATGACGGCCGCGCAGGTGCGGGAAAAACTCGGCCCTTGCGCTGACGAGGGCATTGCGTGGCGGTGCAACCCGTGGCACGATCCCAAGCAGTACGTGCGCGTCGGGCGCGCGGGGCGCGTCGATTTGTGGATCGACCGCGGCGTGGCCGACGCGGACCTGCGCATCCTGATCTCTTCAGTCAGCCCGCATCTGCAGGCGGGCTTCGGCGGCGGATACAAAATGTTGCTGCCGGGCTGTTCGATGCTCAAGACGGTCCGCGGGCTGCACCGTTTCGGCGCGTTCGGCAAGCCGCGCCAGCTCGTGGGCCTGGGGCCTGACCGCAACGCCATGCGGGCGGCCATCGACGGCGCCGGACAGCTCATCGACCAGCGCCACGGAACGACCTTCGCCCTGGAATATCTGCTCGATGCCAACGACCTGCCGACGTTCATCGCCGCCGGGGCGCCCATGCCCACGCACACGATGCTCATCAAGCAGTGCGCGGTGGCCTGCGGCGTGGTGCCCAACGGAGCGGCCGACGTGCTGATCACCAACGCCCACCCGCGCGACGTGGACCTGTGGCAGTGCTTCAAGTGCATCCCCAACACGCGCTGGGCCGTTCGCCCCAACGGCGTGATCATCTGCCTGGCGCGATGTCCCGAGGGACTGCGCGAGATGAAGACGATGTCCTGGCCTCTATCGCCTGCCGCCACGCGCAAAGTCGTGCAGTGGCTGGGGCCATCGACGCTGTGCTCGCTGGTGGACCGGCTGGTGACGCACATTGCCGGTGATTCGTCATGGTTCCTCCGCCTGGCCACGCAGACCATCGAGCGAAACCCGATCTTCATGGTCTCGCCCACGCTGGTCGAGCAGGGCGTGAAGTTCCCGGGAATCTCGATGTTCGCCACGGTTGAAGAAGCCGCCGCCGCGGCCGACGTGCTCCTGGGCGGCGGTCCGCAGCGCGTGGCGGTCTACCCTTGGGGCGGGGCGAGCTACCCGGTGGCACAGACATAAAAGCGGTAGCCGGTTGCCAGCAGCCCGTAGCCAGGAACAACCGAGAAATACCACCAGCTAACCAGTTAACCAGTTAACCAACCAACGATATGGACACATTCGCCTTCATCCTGACCTGCATCGTCGGCGTCTGCGCCGGTGAGTGGCTGGTGCGCAATCTGCTGGCCCTGCCGGTCTGGCGGCGGACGTTCCATCTCCAGCACGACTGGGACGCCCCGCAAACGCCCACGCCGCCGCTGTCGGTGGTGGTGGCCGCCAAGGACGAAGAAGCCAACATCGAGACCTGCGTCCGCACAATGCTCGATCAGGATTACCCCGACTACGAGCTGATCGTCGTCAACGACCGCAGCAGCGACCGGACGGGTGAGATCGTCCGCCAGATCGCGGCAACCGATAAGCGTCTGACGCTCATCGAGATCGACCGTCTGGGCGAGGGCTGGTGCGGCAAGAATCACGCGATGTATCATGGCATCAAACGGGCTCGTGGCGAGTGGATCCTCATGACCGACGCGGATTGCCGCCAGGCCTCGCGGCGGACGCTGTCGCTGTCGATGGCGTTCGCCCAGTCGCGCGGCGCCGACCTGCTGAGCCTTCTGCCAGCGCTGGAGCTCGAGTCATTCTGGGAAAAGCTCCTCCAGCCGGTCTGTGTGGGGGTGCTGATGGTCTGGTTCCGACCCGACAGGGTCAACAATCCCAAGAAACCGCAGGCCTATGCCAACGGCATGTTCATGCTGATGCGTCGTGCCGCATACGACGCCATCGGCGGCCACGAGGCCATCAAGGGCAGCCTGATCGAGGACATGGACATGGCCCGGCGCATTAAGCGGTCGGGCATGACGTTATGCATGGTGCCCAGCGAAGGTCTCTTTCACGTGCGAATGTATACGACGCTGGGGCAAATCCTGCGCGGCTGGAATCGGATATTCTTCGGCGCCTTTCGCAGCTTCTGGCGGGTGCTATTGGCGTTTTGCGTGCTGGCGTACAAGGGTCTCACCTGCTACATCGCAGCCGCCCTGGGCCTGGGTCTGCACGCCGCCGGGGCCGGCGAGGCGTGGCGGACCCTAGGCCTGTTGGGCCTGGCCGGATCGGTCGTCGAGACCATCATGGTCTGCCGGTATTACGTTTACACCAAGTCGAAATGGTATCTCGGGCTGATCTATCCCTTCAGTTGCGCCTGGGTCTGCGTCATGCTGCTGCGATCGCTGCTGATGTACCGCCGCAGCGCCAAGCTGTCATGGCGAGACACGATCTACACCGCCAACTCCAGCCCGGACGCCCTCGACGCCTGATTGTGGAGTGCGGCAGCTAAGGCTGCGCACTCCATAGGGCTTATGCAAAGAACTCGTCGCACACTTCGCGGGCGAGTTTCACCCAGCGCACGGGGCGGGTCCGGTCGCCGCTGAAGGTGTGGATGTCCTTCATCACGATCTCGAAGTTGCAGTTCTTTGCGGCCTGGCACGTCGCGCGGACGTCGGCCTTGAGAGCCTGCTCGTCAAAGCGCGGCGTGCTGATCGATGCGGGGTTGGGTTTGCGGCAGAAGATAACCTTGCGTCCGCAGCCTTCGGCCATCACGTCCTGGTCTGCCCAGGGCGAAACTGAGATCGCCCGCAGGTTGGGGATGTTTTTCAAGATGTGCCAGCGGTTGTTGACGGGCTCGCAGCAGCCGTAGTACGTCAGGCCGAATCGCTTCATCAGGTCGAGCTGGTAGGGATAGATGAACTCGTCGAACATCGCCGGCGAGACCCCGACGGTCTCCTGCGATTCGCTGAGGACCCATTGGTCCTTCAGCCGCACCGGGCCGCCTTCTTTGAAGCCCGGGCCGGGCAACTCGTGCGTGTAGCCCAGCGAGCCCGAGCCGATGTAATGGTCGCGGTTGTTCAGCGCCAGCAAGCCTTCCTTTTCGACAAACAGCGCGTGATTGACGTGATCGTCGCGCAGGAACGCCATCAGGCGGTGCAGGCCTTTGGGGTTGTCGTACATCGCCATCATCAGCCCCTCAAGGCCGATGAGATTGATCGCTGTGCCGGTCATGCCCATCGTCCACCAGAACCACCCGCCAAGCTGAACGTCGAAGATTCCGCCGAAGACCTCCTCCAGGCGGGCCTTCTCTTCCAGTGTTCCCTCGCGGTGGACGCTGAAGGTACGAGGTTTGAGCTTGTCAAAATCCTTATCCAGGTCCTTGATGGGCGGGTCCCACTTGACGCTGCCTCGGGCGCCGTCGGCCGTCGGGGCCGAGTGCGTCACGGCCTGCACGCCGTAGTCGCTGCCGCCGACGCCCCACATGGCGAAGACGGTCGGTTCGACGACGTGGTCGTCTTTGACTTCTTCAAACATGTACAGCTTGGAGCGCATGCCGTATTCCTGGCCGCGAGCCCAGTTGTCCTTGCAGAGCAGCCGCTCGCCAAGGCCCACCAGCCCCATGATCTCGCCCTGTTCGATCAGGATCAGCGGCCGCCCCGGCTCGAGCCGGCGATGGCGGTACCACTCGTTGCGCCGCTCGACGTTGACCGGGTCGTGAGAGACCTCGAGCACGCGCTTGGCCAGGTCGCGAAGGATTTTGACGTCGCTGTCGGGAATGAACATTGTTAGCTCTCAGCTTTCAGCTATCAGTGAAAACGTAAGGCCTCGGACTTCAGACTTCTGACTTCAGGCGCCCCAGGTCTGAAGTCCGAAGCCTGCAGCCGTAACCCGCCAGCCATCAGCCGCCAGCCACCGGTGTTTTTCACCGATAGCTGACAGCTGATAGCTGACAGCTTCTTTATCTTACTTCTTGTCCCACGCGTGCAGTGCGGCGTTCTTCGAGCACCACATGTGCTTGGGCTTGGAGGCGAAGTCCAGCTTGATCAGGACCGTCTCGGTCGAGAGCTTGTCCGGGCATTCCTTGGGCAGGCCCTTGAGCACGATGCGCTCCTGCTTCATGTCCTGCGTGAAGGCGATCTTCTTGCCGTCCATGAACGAGGCGCGCAGCAGCTTGGTCCTGAAGCCCGCCAGCGGCAACTCGGCGCCGGGCCAATGCTTCACCCATGCGTAGATCGTCTTGCCCTTCTGCGTGTGGGCGCAGCAGGCGCTGGTCCAGCCGATGTTCGGGCGGTCGAAGTTGCCGTAGAACGCCTCTTTGTTCTTGGCGATCCACTTGCCGACCGTCCGCAGCGGCTCGAAGGCCTCCTTGGGCACCGAGCCGTCCGGCGCAGGGCCGATGTTCAACAGCAGGTTGCCCTGCCCGCTGCAGCAGGTGTGCAGCATCTGCAGGATGTCGCGCGAGCGGTGCGTGTCGTGGGCGGCGGCGCGCATGTAGCCCCACGAAACGTGGTTGAAGGTCATGCAGGCTTCCCAGCCGCGGCCGGCTTCGGCGGCGCGCACGGAGCCCTCGGGGGTCGAGAAGTCCTCGGGGATCTGCGAGCGGTCGTTGATCAGGATGTGCGGCTGAAGCTCGCGCACCATCGTGTTGATCTTGACCGATTCCCACTTCTCGGGGCTCTGCAGCGGGCACGACACGTCGTACCACAGGATGTCGATCTTGCCGTAGTTGGTCATCAGCTCGCGCACGAGGCCCTGCGTGTAATCGATGAAGCGGCGGCGGGCCTTTTCGTCGTGGGCGCACGTGGCGCCATCGGGATGATGCCAGTCCATCAGCGAGTAGTAGAAGCCGATCTTGAGGCCGAACTCGCGGCAGGCGTCGACGTATTCCTTCACTAGGTCGCGCTTGGGCCCGCGCTTGGCGGCATTGAAGTCCGTCAGCTTGGTGTCCCACAGGCAGAAGCCTTCGTGGTGCTTGGTCGTCAGCACCATGTACTTCATGCCCGATTCCTTGGCGAGCTTCGCCCACTCGCGCGGGGCGCGGGGCTTGGGCTTGAACGTGTCGGCCAGCTTCTCGTATTCTTCCTTGGGAATATTTTCGATGGCCCAGACCCACTCGTTGCGCTCGAGCTGGGCGTAGAGGCCCCAATGCACGAACATGCCGTAACGCGCCTCGGTCCACCATTTCATGCGCTTGGGCCGGCTGGCGGCTACGGAATCCAGATACTTCTTCTTGGACAATGCCATGACAAAAGCTCCTTTAGAATTAGTCCGCCCGCTCCTGCCCGGCAGGGACGGGATTTGAGGATTGTAGAATTCACTGTGAACAAGTCAAAGGCATTCGCTTCGGGAAAAAACGGGAACGGCTAGGGAGACGACGAGGCTACCAGTCTCGACGAGCGAAACCCACCGGTCCCATGATGACGGTGCCCGTTGTGTGGTCACGACGATAGGAAAACCTAACAGTCCAAAGAACGTATGTTGCTGCATCCGAAAAACAAATCTCAAATTCATTGTGCTGGCCATAGTTGCTCAGACCGAAGTCAATGGCCACGATTTCAGGATCGCCTGAAACTCCCTTTGATTCCATGAATCTACTTATGTACTCAAGCCCCTGGGATAGCAGATCCTCCAAGCGTACTTCGCATGCCTTGGCCATTTCTACATTCACGTCAAATGGTCCAGAATCATCGCCTGCCAAATGAATCTCAATCTCGGTGTTGCGGAACACGCTGAACCAACTACCCGGACGAGGCATGAAAGTCATGTGCTTCTATCCTGTTGAAGTTGCATTACAGCCCCTGGTGCCGGGGCAGCATTCTACCATCCCGCCGCTCGCGCTACTCTGAATGCTTCTTGCGTTGTTCCGCCCGAAGCGGCCGCGACATCAGGGCGACAATGGCTTCGTCTGGAGTGGCCTTGCCTTCCAGCACGTGATGCACCGCCGTGGTGATGGGCATATCGACTTTGAGCCGCCCGGCCAGTTCGATGACGCTGGTGGTGGTGGCCACGCCTTCGACGACTGATTCGCTGGCGGCCAGAACATCTTTGACGCTCTTGCCGCGGCCGACGGCTTCGCCGAAGGAGCGGTTTCGCCCGATGGGGGAGAAGCAGGTGGTGACAAGGTCGCCCATGCCGGCCAGGCCCGCGAAGGTTTCCTCTCGTCCGCCCATGGCGGCGCCGAGGCGGGCTATCTCGACGAGCCCTCGCGTCAGCAGGGCGGCCTTGGCGTTGTCGCCGGCGCCGAGGCCGTCGAGCATGCCTGCGGCGATGGCGATGACGTTCTTGATCGCCCCGGCCAGTTCCACCCCGGGCAAGTCCGGATTGGTGTAAACGCGGAAGTACGGGCGGTTGATGATCTGCTGAACGCGAAGGGCCAGCGAGTCGTCGGTAGACGCCACCGTCACCACGGCCAGGCGATGATCGGCCACTTCGGGCGCGATGCTGGGACCGGAAAGTGCAGCCAGCCCCCGCGGTGCTTTGCGCCCGCCGTCGAGCACGTCGCGCAGGATCTGCGTGGGCAGCAGCAGCGTGTGATTCTCGATGCCCTTGGTCACCGAGCAGATCGGCAGGTCGGCTGGGCAATGGCTCTTGAGCCGCTGCCAGACGCCGCGCATGAATTGGGTGGGCACGGCCGAGATCGCCAGCGTGGCTCCGGCCAACGCGCGGGCGTCGTCGCCTGTGACCTCGACGCACTGGGGCAGCGGATGGCCGGGCAGGAACCGCGTGTTATCGCGCTGGCGGGCGAGGCGGTCCGCCGCGTCGGGGAACGCCGACCACAGCCGTACGCTGACGCCATTTTCGGCCAGCATCAGCGCACAGACGGTGCCCATGGCCCCGTCGCCGATGATGGAAACCTGTTCACGCATGGGCAAAACGGTAACCGCAGAGGCCGATAAAGTCCAGAGCCGTACGTAGCACGGGCATCTTGCCCGTGCTACTCACGGGCGAGACGCCCGTGCTACTTTGCACGTTGCCTTGAGGGGGATTGCCGATAGAATGCTCTGTCGCTGCGGATAAGGAGATTTTCGTGGACGAGCAGTTTCACATAGAGCACCTGCCCAATGGCGTGACGCTCCTGGGCCAGTCGATGAAGGATGTGTCCTCGGCGGCCGTCACCTTCGCCGTGCCCGCCGGGTCGGCGTTCGACCCGGCGCCCTTGGCCGGGGCGGCTGCGGTCATCAGCGAGTGGATCATGCGCGGCGCCGGCGACCGCGACACGCGGGCGCTCAACGACGCCCTGGATAACCTTGGCTGCCAGCACGATGCCTCCGTCGTCAGCGAGTTTGTGCAGCTTTCGTCGGCCCAACTCGGCCGTAACCTGGCCCAGGCGATGGAGATCTTCGCCGACATCCTTCTGCGCCCGCGTCTGGAGGCCGCCACCTTCATCCCCGCGCGCAGCCTTATCCTGCAGGACCTGCAGTCGCTCGACGACGAACCGGCGCGCAAGGCCGTCATGATGCTGCGCGAACGGTTCTACCCCAGCCCGCTGGGACGCAGCATCTATGGAAGCGTCGAGTCGCTGGAGTCGCTCGAGGCCCGCTCACTGGAAGACTACGCCCGCAACGCCCTGGGGCCGTGCGGCACCATCGTCGCCGTGGCGGGCAACATCGACTGGCCGGCCTTCGTCGACCAAGCGGCCCGGCTGCTGGGCGATTGGGAGGCTCCCGGCCCGGCCGCTCCGGCGGTAACCGCCGCGGCCGCCGGCGTGACGCACATCGAGCGCGACAGCGCCCAGATGCACATTACGCTGGGGCACAAGGCCTGCCCGGCATCGGACGAGCGATTCTACGCCGCCCATCTGGCCGAGACGGTGCTCTCGGGTGGGATGAGCAGCCGCCTCTTTACGCACGTGCGCGAGGAGCGCGGGTTGGCGTACCACGTCTCGACGCACTACCACAGCCTCAAGGGCCATGCCGGCATGTTCACCTACGCCGGCACCGTGCCGGAGAAGGGTCAGGAGACGCTCGATGTGACCGTGCGGGAGCTCAAACGGATCGTCGAGGGCATCGCCGACGACGAGATGCACCGCGCCAGAACGCAGTACAAGAGCGCCACGGTGATGGCCGGCGAATCCACCTCGGCCCGCGCCTTCGCCCTGGCCGGCGACTGGTACCACCTGGGCCGCCTGCGAACCCTGGAGGAAACCATCGCCGCCATCGATGCCGTCAGCATCGAGGACGTGCTGGACTACGTGCGAGAGTTCCCGGCTGCAGACTTCACGGTCATGACCATTGGTCCCAATGCGCTGGACACCAGCGCCCTGTAGGAAGACGCCATGGAGTTCAAACAGACGCAACTGAGCAACGGCCTGCAGGTGGTCGGCGAGATCAACCCGTCGGCGGCCTCGCTGGCGGCGGGGTTCTTCGTCCGCACGGGCAGCCGTGACGAGACGCCGGAAATCTCCGGCGTGAGCCATTTTCTTGAACACATGGTGTTCAAGGGCACGGACAAGCGAAGCCCCTTCGACGTCAACCGCGACTTCGACACCATGGGCGCCCGGTACAACGCGTTCACCAGCGAGGAATCGACCGTCTTCTACGGCGCCGTCGTGCCGGAGTTCCAGTCGCCACTGATCGACCTGCTGGGCGACATCCTGCGCCCGTCGCTGCGTGGCGAAGATTTCGACATGGAGAAGAACGTCATCCTGGACGAGATCGCCCGCTACGAAGATCAGCCGCAGTTCAAGGTCTACGAGAAGCTCATGGGCCAGTTCTTCCGCGGCCACCCGCTGGGCAACAACGTCCTGGGCAGCCCCGAGTCGATCCGCGCCCTGAAGCGCGACGACATGCAGGCGTATTTCGACCGGCGGTACTCGGCCGGCAACGTCGTGGTGGCGGCCACGGGCAATATCGATTTCGACCTCCTGGTCGCCGATGTGGAAAAGGCCTGCCGGCGTTGGAAACACTTCGAGGTGACGCGCGACACGCCGCCGGTGCGGGGCAATACCGATCAGACCGTCATCGCCGACGCCAAGATGGTGCATGAGAACATCGCCCTGATGTCCGCGGCGCCGTCGTCGCAGGACGACGACCGCTACGCCGCACAGCTCCTGGCGGCGATCATCGGCGACTCGACCGGCAGCCGCCTGTATTACGCGTTGATCGACCCGGCCATCGCCGACCAGGCCAGCATGTCCTTCGATGGCATGGACCAGGCCGGCGCGTTCATCACGTTCGTCTCGGCGCGGCCGGACCGCGCCACCGAGGCGCTGGCCATCACGCGCGGCGTGCTGGCCGACTTCTGCAAGAGCGGACCCAGCGAGGCCGAACTCGAAGCGGCCAAGAACAAGATCGCCTCCGGTTCGACGCTCAAAGGCGAGGTTCCGATGGGGCGGCTGACGTCGGTGGGGCTGGGGTGGGTCTACCGCCACGAATACGTGCCGCTGCCCGAGCAGATCGAGCGCCTCTTCCAGGTCTCCACGCAGGAAGTCGCCGAGTTGGCCCGCCTGTACGACCTTTCTGCCGCCAGCGTGCTGGCGCTGGGGCCGCGGGAGTCGCTATGATCGAGTCTTTTGCCGGAATGAAAGTGACTGTCGCGGGGTTGGGGCGATTCGGCGGGGGCGTGGGGGCGGTGCGCTGGTTGGCGCGGCAAGGGGCGGCTGTCACCGTGTCGGACCAGGCCAAGGCCGAAGAGCTGGCCGGCTCCATCGCGCAGCTTGTGGACCTTGATGTCACGTTGCACCTGGGCGGCCACGTGAGCGCCGATTTTCTTCAGACCGATCTGCTGGTGGTGAATCCGGCGATCCCGCTGGAGATGCCGCTGCTGGCCTCGGCCACGCGCGCGGGCGTGCCCCAGACGACGGAGATCAACCTTTTCCTGGAGCGCTGCCGCGCACCGATCGTGGGTATCACCGGCAGCGTCGGCAAGAGCACCACCACCGCCATGACCGGGCAGATCCTTGCCCGCAAGTTCACCACGCACGTCGGCGGCAACATCGGCAAGAGCCTGCTCGAGGCCCTGCCGGATATCCAAGGCGACCACGTCGTCGTGCTGGAGCTTTCGAGCTTTCAGCTCGAACGGGCCGTGCAGCTTGGCATCAGCCCGCACGTGGCCGTCGTGACGAACCTGCGACCCAACCACCTCGACCGCCACGGCACGATCGACTCGTATGCGGCCGCCAAGAAGATCATCTTCCGGTTCCAGAAGGCCGACGACATGCTGGTGGTCAACGCGGCCGACCCGGTCGTCTCGACCTGGCGCGGCCCGGGCAAGACCGTGCAGTTCGACCCCGACGCCCAGCCCTTTGAACTGGCCGTGCCCGGAAAGCACAACCAGGCCGATGCGCAGGCGGCATTCACAGCCGCGGCGCAGATGGGCGTGGACCGCGCGACGGCCGCTGCGGCGCTGGCGAGGTTCACCGGCCTGCCGCACCGTCTGCAGTTCGTGACGCAAAGGTCCGACGTGCGATACTACAACGATTCCAAATGCACCACCCCGGAAGGTGCGATGGTCGCCCTGGACGCCTTCCCGCCGCGGAGGGCCATTATCATCGTGGGCGGGTACGACAAGCACGTCGACTTCAAGGCCTTGGGCGAAACTCTCGCCGCTCGCGCCAAGTACGTGATCGTGATGGGCCAGACCGCCAGCGCCATCCTCACCGAGGTCGTCGCCGCCAAGGACGCCGACCAGACCCTGCCGCAGGTGAGCATGGCCGAGAATCTCGAAGTGGCCGTGGCCATCGCCCAAGGCGCCGCCGAAGAAGGAGATGTGGTCCTCCTGAGCCCCGCCTGCGCCAGCTACGACCAGTTCAACAATTACGAACAGCGCGGCGACCTGTTCACCAAGCTGGTGCTGCAGGGGTAGTGGGTTCTATCCCTGAAAGTAGCCCACGGTGGAGCATGGCCGCCGAAGGCGGGCATGCGGAGCCGTGGGTCCAGGTTGTCACACCCGCCAGAGCCCCGTAGGGGCGAATGAAGTCTTCAGCACCGCGGTATCATCCCCAGATGTATTTCGGATCGTATTCGATCTCGTGCTTCTTCAAGAGTTCCAGAAACTCCTCTTCAAACGTCTGTTTGTGATGGTGCTGCTCCTGTTTGGCGATGTACCGTGCGACGGCTCTCGCCTGGGATTTGCTGACGCTGAAGGCGCCGTATCCGACTTGCCAATAGAACTTCTGTGCCGAAGGAAACGTGCGATTAACCCAGAGTGAGGAGAGGCTTTTTACACGCTCCATGACCTTGGCGGGACCATGTATCGGGTCCAGGGAAAGTAGTCCATGAACATGGTCCTCTGTGCCCCCGATCATTAACGCTGACCCAAACTCCTTCTTGACCACGCCGCCCATATAGGCCCAGAGGCGCGGCTGGAGTTCCTTCGTGATGAAGGGGCGTCGGTTCTTGGTTGAAAATACAGCGTGAACGAGCAGATGAGTGAAGGCGTTTGACATTGCGAAGCCCCTTTCCCGTTAAATAGAGTTTCCCATTTTCATTCGCCCCTACGGGGCTCTGATTTGAAATATCGACTAAGCCCACGGCTCCGCACGGCCGCCTTCGGCGGTCGCGCTCCACCGTGGGCTACTTTCAGTCGCCCCCTTCGGGGGCGAACGCAGCTCACAACTCACAACTGGTACTAGACCTTCAATTCGCTCTTCTTGCCCAACTGGTCTTTGTACTTGCTGCGGATGGGGGTCACTTCGGTTGCGATGAACTCGTCGACCTGCTCGGGCGCGCGGCCGATGAAATCTTTCGGGTTCATCAGCGCGTCGATGTCGATGTTCGCGAAGGCCTTGTCGGCCTTGAGGCGGGCGATCAGGTCGTTGGGTTTGCCCTCTGTCTTGACGACCGCGGCGGCGGCCTGGCTGTGCGTGCGGATGCGTTCGTGCAGGTCCTGGCGGTTGCCTCCGGCGGCGACGGCGGCCATCAGGATATTTTCCGTGGCCATGAAGGGCAGTTCAGCCTGGATATGCGAAGCGATGACGGCGGGGTACACCACCAGCCCGCGCGAGACGTTGAGCACGATGCCCAATGCCGCGTCGGCTGAAAGGAATGCCTCGCTCATGGCCAGACGTTTGTTGGCCGAATCGTCCAGCGTGCGTTCAAACCACTGCTCGGCGGCCGTGTGCAGCGGGCTGGCCGAGACGTCCATCAGGAATCTTGCCAGGGCGGTGGCCCGCTCGCACCGCATGGGGTTTCTCTTGTAGGCCATGGCGCTGGAGCCGACCTGGGAGGTCTCGAAAGGCTCTTCGAGTTCCTTGAGCCCGGCCAGCAGGCGCACGTCGTTGCACATCTTGTGGACGCTGGCGCCGATGCCGGCCAGTGCCTGGGCAATCTGGGCGTCGATCTTGCGGCTGTACGTCTGCCCGGTGATGAGCATGGTCTTCTTGAAGCCCATCTTCTCGGCGACCATCTGGTCGAGCTTGCGGACTTTCTCGTGGTTGTTGTTGAACAGGGCCATGAAACTGGCCTGCGTGCCGGTGGTGCCCTTGGCGCCGCGGAATTCCAGGCCGTCGCGGCGATATTCCAGGTCGCGCAGGTCGCGGATGAAGTCGCAGCACCACATGGCTGCACGCTTGCCGACGGTGGTCATCTGGGCCGGCTGAAAGTGCGTGAAGCCCAGGCAGGCCACGTCGCGATATTTCCGGGCGAACGTGCCCAAGGCGTCGATCACGTTGGCGAGCTGGCCGATCAGCAGCCCCAGCGCCGAGCGCATGACGATCAGGTCGGTGTTGCAGTTGACGTACTGGCTGGTGGCGCCGAGGTGGATGATGCCCGCGGCCGCCGGGGCCGCCTCGCCGTACGTGTGGATGTGTGCCATCACGTCGTGGCGGAGTTTCTCTTCATGGCGGGCGGCCTTCTCGAAGTCGATGTCGTCCAGGTGCGCCGCCATCAGGGCAAGCTGCTCGTCGGTGATATCGAGGCCGAGTTCTTTTTCGCACTGGGCCAGCGCCAGCCACAGCCGCCGCCAAGTGGAGAACTGCATCTGGCGACCGAAGAGGGTGCGCATTTCCAGACTGGCATAGCGCGATTCGAGGGGGCTGGTATAGGTTTTGTATTTGTCGTCCATGGCAGGATGATAAATGCAAACGCCCGCCGCGAAAAGGCAAAAGCAAATCCTGGGTCACTGAAGTGACCAGGCCGTTACACGATCGCCACATCGCGGTCCAGCGTCAATTCGACGATGGTGTCCGGCGCGGGGGCGGCGCTGAGCGTGATGCTCAGGGCGGCAGGCGTCTGTGCGATCTGCACCTGCCCGCCCGTTCTCACCTTGCTGCCCAGCACGCGCGCGTCGATGGGCGGCAGTTCAAGCGCCCCTTGCGGGCGCTGCATAATGTGCAGGAAGATCTTGTTGCCGCGATGCGTGCAGGCGCCCCACTCGCCGGGGCGCAGCGGCCCGCCGCGAGTGGCGTAGATCGTCTCGCCGTGCAGCGACAGCCACTGGCCGATCTCCTTGAGCACAACCTCCTGGCGCGGCTCGATGCGGCCGTCGGGCATCGGGCCGGTGTTGAGCAGCAGGTTGCCGTCGCCGCCGGCGCAGTGGGCCAGGGCGCCGATGCACTCGACAAACGTCATCATCTTCGTGCCCGGCGTGAACGACCAGCCGCCGTCGCACAGGCACAGGCACGACTCCCACGCGCGGTCCGTGCGGTATGCTCCCAGGTGCCCCTCGGGCGTCTCGAAGTCGCCGGTGTAGTCGCTCACGCGGCCGTGCATGACCGACGCGTGCAGACGGTCGTTAATGATTATGCCCGGATGCAGCGTGCGGGCCATCCGCAGCACCAGGTCCGGGTCCCACAGGTGGTGTGGGCCGCCGATGTGGTCGAACCACAGCACGTCCACGCGGCCGTAGTTGCACAGCAGCTCCAGGAGCTGCGCGTGGTAGAACGCCAGGTAGCGGTGGTGGTTTTCGGTGAGGTAGTCTTCATGGAACCAGTCGCGGGCGGAGTAGTAGAGTCCCAGCTTCATGCCTGCTTCGTGGCACGCGTCGGCCAGTTCGCGTACAAGGTCACGCTGGCAGGGGCAATCGGGCGCGGTCACGCGGTGGGTGGTGTAGCGCGTGTCGAAGAGACAGAACCCATCGTGATGCTTGGTCGTCAGAACCATGTACTTCATGCCCGCAGCGCGGGCGGTGGCCACCCACTGCCGGGCATCGTAGAGCGTGGGGTTGAACTGCGTGTAGAACTTGTCGTAGACCTCGGCCGGGATGGGGTTCTTGGCCCAGGCTTGCCAGTCGCCGATGCGGTGGCCGCCCTGGCGCGACCAACTGATATCCGACCCGCCGATGGCGGCAGGGCCCCAGTGAATGAACATGCCGAACCTAGCCTCGCGCCACCATTGCATCTGCTCGGGCGTGGCACGGAGGAACTGGCTGACGTCAGTGCGGTCGGGCATCGGGGTATCCTTTCTTGCAGGTAATCGATCAGCGGTAAGTAGTACTCGCTAATCGCTGGTGCGCCAAGGTCGAGCTAAAGGTTAGAGGTGAGAGGTGAGAGCCTGTGCCGACGCTTACCTCCAACCTCTACCCTCTAACCTCCTCACCAATGGAACCTCTTGCCCGCTGACGCTATGATTGTCTGGCCATGACATCCCAACCGACAAAGCATTCGACTCGAGTCCTGATCTTCACCGGCGACGGCAAGGGCAAGACCACGGCAGCGCTGGGCATGGTGCTGCGCTGCTGCGGGCACGGGCTGTCGGCGTGTGTGGTGCAGTTCGTCAAGGCCGACGCGGTGGTGGGGGAGGTGGCGGCGCTGAACCGCATCGAGTGCGCGCAGATCATCCAGACCGGCCTGGGCTTTTTGCCGCCGCGGGAGAGCCCTAAGTTCGCCGAGCACCGGGCTGCCGCCCGGGCGGGACTGGCGCGGGCGGCGAAGATTATTGCCTCGGCGCAGTTCCACATGGTCGTGCTTGACGAGGTGTGCTTCGCCGTGCATGCGGGCCTGCTCGAGGAAGCCGACGTGATCGACGCCGTGCAGTCGGCGCCGCCGGAGACGTGCATCGTCCTCACCGGTCGCGGCGCCACCAGCGGCCTGATCGCCCTGGCCGATACCGTTACAGATATGCAGTGCGTCAAGCACGGCATGGCCGAAGGCTGGCCGGCCCAAAAGGGCGTGGAGAAGTAGTAGCCGGTAGCCAGGAGCCAGTAGCCAGGAAGGGTGGCATGGCGACCTGCCTGCCGGCAGGCGTCCCACGAAAAACAAAAACGTGTGTCGCCACGCCACCCGCTCGCTCAGCTTCCCCGTTTTTCACTCATTCGTCCATTCGTGCCATTCGTGTTCTCTCCGGGGCTCGCGGCACCGGCGCAATAATAAAGACACCGATCTTCATCAGACCGGTGTCTTTGTTTACAGCTTCATTTCCAGCAGAAAACACCTGCCGGAACGTCGCGTACTGGTTAGACCATGTCTTTCAGGGTCTTCAGGGCGCGGACTTTGATCACGTTGCGGGCCGGCTTGGCCTTGATCATGATCTTTTCTTTGGTGAAGGGGTTGATGCCTTCACGGGCCTTGGTGGCGGGCTTGCGGATGACGGTGACCTTCATCAGCCCGGCGATGTTCAGCAGGCCGGCGCCCTTGAGTTCCTTCTTGAGCAGGTCGCTCATCGCGTCGAAGACGGCGGCGACTTTCTTCTTCGGCAGTTCCGTCGCGTCGGCGATTGTGCCCAGGAACTGTCCCTTGGTCATCGGTTTCTTTGTAGCCATGTAACGATTCCTTTCATTACCAAAGTTCGGATAGGTTCCGGCCCCATGCCGGTCAACGACCGCATAATTACACCACGGCGATGCGTGATTCAACGGAAAAATGCGGAAATATTCGCAATTCCTCGCCGGGCGTTCAGGCCGTCCGATAGAAGCCCGCCGGCGCAAGTTCACTGTAAGTGCCCAATCGCTCCAGCGAGCCCCGCGCGTCCAGGCACAAGTCGCACTTGCTGACGTACCCTTGCTCGCGCGGTTTGAAGGCGCACTGGCGCGCCGCCAGCTCCGCCAGCGCCCAGGGTCCGCCGCCGCAGAGCGTCGTGAAGACCGGATGCGACGCAGCCGAAATCGCCGGATGAAAATCCTCCGACGTCGCCGGCACGATCCCCGCGCACGTGCCGGTGAACAACCGCCCGCCCGGGTCGATGTGAAAGTGCGACGTGCTCGTCAGCTCGCGACGGCAGGTGCAGTTGCGGTATGACTCGCCCGCCTGCGGCACAAAGCAGTCGCGCAGGGCGCTGCATACGCGCCCGCCGACCGTCAGGCCGTACAGACCCGGCAGCGCCTGCGGCCGATCCGCCAGGCCCGTCAGGGCGCAGAACTCCTCCAGCGTGTGCGTGCGGTCGTGCTGGCCGATGGCCTCCAGGGCGTCATACACGTGCTGCACCCAGACGATCACGCCGCCGCGGCCGAAGACTTCGTGTGCAATCTCGACGCACATCTTCGTGCGCGCGAAGGGCACGAACTCGTTGTGATACATCGACGCGCTGACGAGCACCGCCGGCAGTCCCGCATCCGCCAGCCGCCGCATGACCGTACGCGTCTTGCCCTCGTCCACGCACCAGATCGCGTTGGTCTCCAGATACGCCAGCGGAATGCCCGTCTCGCTGGCCAGGGCGACGACGTCGACCAGCAGGTCCATCCGCAGCGTGGCCTCGCCGCCGGCCAGATGCACCGAGTGCAGCCGCTGCTCCCGCTGCAGTGCAGAGAAGATCGTGCGCGCCGTCTCCATCGTCATCCACTCATCCGGCGACTGCGGGCTGCAGCGATATAGACAGTGCCTGCACGTGTTCGTGCATCGATAGCTGAGCATCACTCCGCCGGAGATCAGCGGAGGAATCGAAAGTGCGGTCGCGTGTTCCATGCGTTCAGGATAGCGGAACGGGGAATGTTGGAATAGTGCAATGATGGCGTCGTCGGTCTTGTTTCTTTCCCATTCGTGTCATTCGTGACATTCGTGGACGTAACATCCCCGTCCCCGTTGACGCGGTGGGGGGGCGAATGGGACAATGGACGCACACATGGAACTGACGGGCGAACAACTTGAGCGATACTCGCGGCAGATTGCCTTGGACAGCGTCGGCGTGGCGGGGCAGCAGAAGCTCTCCGCCGCCAGCGTCTTGATCGTCGGCGTCGGCGGGCTGGGATCGCCGGCCGCTTTGTACCTGGCGGCCGCGGGGGTGGGGACGCTGGGCCTGATGGACGGCGAGGCCGTCGACGTGACCAACCTGCAGCGGCAGATCATCCACCACACCCCGGACGTGGGCACGAGCAAGGTCGCCTCGGCTGCGTGCAAGATCGCTCTGCTGAACCCGCACGTGAATGTGCGGGCGCACCAGCACCCCGCGCGGCTCAAGGATGTGCTGGAGATATTCACCGGGTACGACTTCATCATCGACGGCACGGATAATTTTGCCGCCAAGTTCCTGATCAACGATGCGTGCTTTTTTACCGGCAAGCCGTACAGCCACGCCGGCGTGCTGCGGTTCGCCGGGCTGACGATGACGATCATCCCCGGCCGCACCGCGTGCCTGCGCTGCGTCTACGGCGGCCCGCCGCCGGCGCAAGCGTGCCCGTCCTGCTCGCACGCGGGGATCCTGGGCGTGGTGCCGGGCATCGTCGGGACGATCCAGGCCGCCGAGGCCCTCAAGTACATCCTGGGCCTGGAAGGCCTGCTGACCGACCGCATCCTGTCCTGCGACGTGTTGGGCATGCGGTTCAGCGACCTCAACGTCGGCCGCAACGATACCTGTGCCCTGTGCGGTAAGAACCCGAGCATCAAGTCGATTGAAGACGCGGTTACGGTAACTGGTTGACTGGTGTGGTATCCAGTTAACCAGTTAACCAGTTAACGAGTCAACCAGTTAACCAGCACGTAGCGCCCTGTCCAGATCGGTGATAATGTCATCAGCGTTCTCCAGTCCTGCAGAAATGCGCACGTAGCCTTCGTTGATCCCGCGGCGGTCTTCGGTCCAGTGGGGGAGCACCAGCGTTTCCACGTCGCCCAGAGAGACCCAGGGCTTGCAGAGTTTCAGCGCGGCGCTGAAGACGGGGTACTTTGGCGAGCCGCCTTTAAGAATGAAGCCGACCATGCCGCCGAAGGCATCCTTGAGGTACTTGGTTGCCGTCGCGTGGCCGGGGTCGCTGGCCAGGCCGACGTATCTCGTCTCGATGACCTGCGGATGGGTTGACAGGAATCGGGCAATCTTCATCGCCGTTTCGCTGCAGCGGGCGATGCGCATCGGCAGCGTCGCGATGCCGCGCAAAATCAGGAACGCGTTGAAGGGGCTGATCACGCCGCCGTAGATGTTGCGGGCGCGATAGATCTCCTTGTAGATCTCTTCGCTGCGGCTGGTGGCCACGCCGCCCATCGCGTCGCCGTGGCCGCACATGAACTTGGTGGCCGTGTGGATCACCACGTCGGCCCCGAGGTCCAGCGGGCGCAGGAGCGCGGGCGTCAGGTAGGAGTTATCGACGACCGCCAGCGCCCCGGCCGCGTGGGCGGCGTCGATGAGGGCCTTGGCGTCGAGCATGTCCAGGGCGGCGTTGGCCAGCGGCTCGAAATACACCATGCGCGTGGGTTTTTGCAGCGCCCGCTCGACGGCGGCCATGTCGCGCAGGTCGATCTGCTCGACTGTAATGCCGCGACGCTCGGCCTCGACGTTCATCCAGCGATCCGTCCAGGAATACACGCAGCGGTGCGTGACGATGCGGTCCCCGACTGTCAGCAGGCCCAGCAGCGTCTGCGTGACGGCCGCCATTCCGCAGGCCGTGGCCACGCATCGCCCGCCGCCTTCGATCGCCGCGACTGCGGCCTCGAGAGCCTCGATGGAGGGGTTCTGGTGCCGCGTGTACCCGTGCTTGCCCGTCGAGGCCATGTGGATAGGGGTGGAGGAGTAGTCCGGATTTCGCCCGGCGTGAACCGCCTGGGTGTCCATCGCCAGCTTTGCCAGAAAGTGTTCGTCCATTTCCTGCCTCTATTGGGTCGCCCCTACGGGGCTCAATTCAAGAGACGCCCTTTTCCCAGGGCACGACCTTCGGTCGGCCCTGGGCTAAGCACGTCGGCCCCTGCCGGGGCCTTTCCCAAAAGCCGCTCTTGTGGTAGCCAGAGAGCATTCGCCCCCGCCGGGGCCAGAACGCCTCACGCGATGAATCACTCGCAAGGGCATAGTCCTGCCTGGGTCATGTCCCCGGAGGGGACAACGTTTTTAGCCCAGGGCGCAGGCCCACGCGAAGCGGGGGCCAAGCCCTGGGTAAACGTACGCAATCAATCCAGTCCCGTAGGGACGGCCGTATTCTAATCGAACACATATCGCGGGTCATAATCGATCCCGTGCTTCTGGAGCAACGCCACCAGTTCCTCCTCGAACGTCATCTTGTGGTGATGCTCTGTCTGCGAGGAAATATAATCGATAACAGTCTGCATTACCGACTTGCTGACGGAGAAGATGGCGTAACCTTCCTGCCAGGCAAAAGTCCTGAGAGAGGCAATATTGTCGTG
The DNA here is from genome assembly GCA_039683615.1 of Phycisphaerae bacterium. GTDB lineage: Bacteria > Planctomycetota > Phycisphaerae > SM23-33 > SM23-33 > JAJFUU01. The sequence continues at coordinate 1,604 of JBDKRA010000045.1, read as the reverse complement.
GATCCATTTTGACATGCCTGCCTTGATGTCGCGCACCTGGTCGCTGATGGCGTGCTTGGGGGCAAGGATCACGAGTATGTGCATATGATCCGAAGCGCCATTTATTGCCAGAAGCTTGCCGTCACGATTGCGGATGATGCCCCCGGCGTATTCGATCAGACGGGGCAGGATGTCCAGCGTCAGGTCGGCGCGGCGGTGTTTCGTCGAAAAGACGATGTGACAGGTGAGATTCGAGTACGTGTGCCCCATGCGCGGACTCCGGCCGCCCCTTGCGGGGCTTGACTATGAAGAACCAATGTTCCCAGGGCACGACCTTCGGTCGGCCCTGGGCTAAGAACGTCGGCCCCTGCCGGGGCCCCAACAGATCCGCGTCGCGGTCTATTCCTGACTGCTCTCCAGCACGGCCATGAAGGCTTTCTGGGGGATTTCGACGTTGCCGACCATCTTCATGCGCTTCTTGCCGGCCTTTTGCTTTTCGAGCAGTTTGCGTTTTCGCGTCACGTCGCCGCCGTAGCACTTGGCGGTGACGTTCTTGCCGACGGACTTGATTGTCTCGCGGGCGATCACGCGGGCGCCGATGGCGGCCTGGAGGGGAATCTCGAACAGGTGCCGCGCGATCTCCTTGCGCAGGCGCTGGATGAGCCGGCGGCCGCGGGCCTCGGCCTTGTCGCGGTGCACGATGCACGAGAGGGCGTCGACCTTCTGGCTGTTGACGAGAATGTCGAGCTTGACGAGGTTGTCGGCCTTGAAGCCGATCACTTCGTAGTCCATCGTCCCGTAGCCGCGCGAGGCGCTCTTGAGCTTGTCGTAGAAATCGTAAATGATCTCCGACAGCGGGAACTCGTAGCTGAGGATCACGCGGTCGGCGCGGAGGTACTCGGTCTTGAGGTAGGTCGCCCGGCGTTCCTCGGCCAGTTTCATCACGTTGCCGATCGAGTCGGCGGGCATGATGAGGTTGACCTTCACGATCGGCTCGCGGATCTCCTCGACGTAGTTGGGGTCGGGCAGCTCGCCGGCCGAGTCGACCTCGACCACCTCGCCGTCCTTCTTGAGGACCTGGTAGGGCACGGTCGGGGCGGTCTGCACCACCTCGATATTGTGCTCGCGCTCGAGGCGCTCCTGCACGATCTCCATGTGCAGCAGGCCCAGGAAGCCGCACCGGAAGCCAAACCCCAGGGCGGCGGAGGTCTCCGGCTCATACTTCAGGGCAGCGTCGTTTAGTGAGAGCTTGTCAAGGGCGTCCTGCAGCGCTTTGTAGTCGGCGTTGTCGCTGGGGTACATGCCGCAGAAGACCATGGGCTTCGCCGGACGATAACCCGGGAAGGGCTCCGCAGCCGGCTGATCGGCCCCGGTGATGGTGTCGCCGACCCGCGCATCTTTGACCCCCTTGATGTTGGCCATCATATAGCCTACATCGCCGGCGGCAAGCTGCGAAACCGGCTCCATCTTCGGCGAGAACACGCCTACTTCGGTGACTTCGAACTCCTTGTTGGTGGCCATCATGAGGATGCGGTCGCCGCGTTTGACGGTGCCGGTCTCGACCCTCACGTAGGACACGACCCCGCGGTGCTGGTCGAACTCCTAGTCGAAGATGAGCGCCCGCA
>JBDKRA010000044.1:0-238453 GCA_039683615.1 Phycisphaerae bacterium | reverse complement strand
CACCGGCAAGGCCGTCCTCAAACTCGCCGCCTTGAATGTGGTGCGGGCGCACAGCATCGTCGTCGGCGAGTCGGCCGGCGCCGGCAGCCTGGGCATGAGCGGAGAACTGACCCTCGCGCCCAGCACGACGCTCCATGCCGACACGATCGAGATCGCCAAGGGACCTGCCGCCGAGGGCAAAGTGCAACTGCCCAAAGACGGCCACCTGCGCCTGCGCGGGCGAGAGGGCGGCAACACGCGAGTCAAGATCGCCCTGGCGAGCGGGGCGGCCGAGACGCCCACGCCCGGCGCGGCCGTGCTCGACCTGGCCGGCGGAACGACCTATGCGAAAATCTCTACCCTCGACACGCTGGCCGGCGGCACGCACGCCAGTGTGACGATCGCCTTCGGCGCCGGCACGATAGACGCCGACGCGATCACCCTGCGCAAAGGCGAAAAGCCCACCACGCTGACCTTGGCCGGGACGACGCTGGTGGTCAATCAGACGCTGACGATCGAAGAAGGCGCCGTCGTCACGCTGGCCCTGCCTGACCCCGCCGCGACGGCGGCAAGAGCGTCGCTGCGCATGCCCGCCACGCCCGAAACGAACCGCGCTCTGCTGGAAAACTACATCAAGACCGGCCAGATCAACACCACCGTCCCCAACGCGACCCTGGCCCTGCGGGAAGAGGGCGCCAACCTCATCGTCGAAGCAAAGTAGTCCTATGGAGTGCGGCAGCAGATCCCGCACCGTCGCAGGCGTGAATCCTTCGCCAATTCTGTTCAATGTTCTTGATGTGCCGGCCGTGCTGGGGGCCATATCGCTGCTGGCGGCCTCGGTGATGGCCCTGGCGGCGTTGGCTATTGCGGCATGGCGAGACTTAAGACGTTGGGCCACAGAGGCACAGAGCTCACAGAGCAGGACTTCTTAGTTTCTTATCCAAAAGTCTTTTCTGTGTTCTCTGTGCCTCTGTGGCCCGTCTCTATTCTTCCTCAGCGTCCTCAGCGACCTCAGCGGCTAATACTCAGTCCCGCACGCGCAGCTTGATCTCGTCGGAGTTGGCTTTGAGCTCGGGGGCGTACATCGCGCTGGCCTTGGTCGGCAGGGCGCTGAACTTGCCCGGGATCTCCGCCCGCATGCGGTAGCTGATGCTGTGATTGCCCCTCGCCAGCGCCCGCACGAAGAACACCACCCGCTCGTCACGCAGCTCCATGTATGCGCCAAGGCCGCTTTGCGTGTAGCCGCTGCGCACCTCGACGGGCTCGAACCCGGCCGGCTTCATGTCCTCGAATACGATGTACTCGTAGTCGTTCTTGCTGGCCAGCTCGAGCTCGATCTCGACCATGTCGCCGCTGACAAGCTCGTCGAGATTCTTTAGCGGGATCCGCTGGTATTTCTCGACCTTCTCGTCCACCGCCTGCCCGCGCGAGCCGGCCGTCTTGACGCTCTTGTCGACCTGCACGAGCTTGTAGTACTTGCGCTCGACCTTGATCTCGAGCCCGGCTTTGGTGATCGGGTCTTCGAGCGTGAAGTTGGTCAGGTACGCGTTGTAATACAGCGGGCCGCTGCCGCTCTTGACCAGCTCGATGCGGTGCTTGCCGGTGGTGATCGCCTTGCCTTCCAGCACGAGCTTGTTGTCGTAGCTGAAGAGATTGTCCTTGTTGATCTTCACTTCCTTGACGGCCTTGCCGTCGATGAGGATCTGCACCGTCAGGTCGGGCTTGTCCTCGCCGCTGGCACGGATGTAGTCGCCGAAGGCCTCGACGATAATCGCCGTGTCGCGCGTCGAGTTCCAGTACGTCGCGTGCTTGCGGTTATTGAGCAGGTACTTCACCAGGCGGCTTGCGGTCTTGCCCTTGGGGTCGGCCGCGGCCAGCAGCTTGAGGTAGTAGCCCTGAGCCTCGTACTCGCTGCCGTACCAGCACCACCAGTAGCCCTCGTTGCCCAGTCGCAGGTACGCGGTTTGGTTCTCGTCGTCCTGGATGAGGAACTGCTCGATGTTCTGGCGCAGCATGTCGCGCTTCTCGATGTCCTTGACCTTGTGGCACGCCAGGGCGAACATCGCCTTGGCGTAGACCGACAGGTGATTGCGGTCGCGGTACAGGAACTCGCGCATGTCCTTGTTGTCGGACTTTTCATCCACCAGCACCATGTAGACGAAGGCGTCGAGGTTGTCGGCCGTCTCCTTCCACGGGTGCGTCTTGGTCTTTGCGTTCTTGAGCTCCCGCACCTGCTGGGCCTGGTAGTTCTTCAGCCATTCGACGCCGCGGGCAAACGCCGCCGGCGGCACGGCCAAGTCGTTATCCTGCGCGATCCGCAGGCCGTGCACGACGACGGCCGTCGTGTGCGGCCACGAGTGCTCGCCCCAGCCGCTGAACCAGCCCCACCCGCCGTCGGAGCACTGCATGCTCAGGAGCTTCTCGACGCCGGCCTTGGCCATGTCGGCCGCGACTGCGTCGTCGAAGACCGGCGCGAACTGGCGCTGCCACTGCTTGGCCCGCTCGACGTCGTTGCCGATCTCCTGGGCGTTGAGGTTGGACCGCTTTTCCTTGATGGCCTTGAGGTCCAGGCCCATGCCGATGAGCACCTTGCGCGTGATGACCGTCGGCAGGAAGCGGTTGAGCGTCTGCTCGGTGCAGCCGTAGGGATAATCCATCAGGTACGGCAGGGCGTCGACCATCGCCCCGGCCAGCGTGGGCGAATAGCGAATCTCCAGCCGGCTCTCGTCCGGCCGCCGCTCGGCGGGCACCGTGATATCGATCACGCCCTTCTTGTCCTCGGGGCGCAGCGCCCCCGAGAAGCTTTCAGTCTTGAGCATCCCGTGTACGTACACCGGGAACTTCTGCTCCATGGCGTCGGACTCTTCATCCGTCAGGGCCTTCATTCGGATAGCAATCTCGCCAGGGGCATCCACACGGATGCGCCAATCGACGCGCGTCTCGCCGCCGGCGGGAACTTCAACTGTCTTATCGAGTTCCCAACCGGGTTTCTTGCTCGCACGCAGGTCTGCGCCCTTGCGCTCGATCTTGGCATCCAGTGAGGTAGTGCCCGCGCCGCCAAGTTCGTCGATCTCCAGAGCAACCTTCACCTTCTTGGCGCTCTTGAGGTAGTTGTGCACATTCGCCGACAGGACCACCTCGTCCTTCTGGACGAAGAATCGCGGGGCCTGCAGGCGGACGATCAGGTCCTTGGTCGTGATGACTTCAGCGAATCCCTCGCCGCACTTGGTGCCCTCGCCCATGGCCCAGACCTTGGTCTTCCAGGTGGTGAGGTTCTCGGGCATGGTCAGCTCGATCTTGGCCGTGCCGTCCTTGCCCGTCTGCACGGCAGCCGCCCAGAAGGCGGTGTCGGCAAAGTTCGTCCGCACGGTCGGCTGGACCATGGGGGCAGCCTGTCCGCCGCCAAGGCCAGCCTCGGCCTTCTTATCGGCCATCCCGTTCATCGCCATATCCGCCATCGCAGCGGCTGGAGCGGCCGCTTCCATCGCCGGACCATCGGCTGCTCGCATGCGCATGGACTTGGCTGCCATAGGCATGGGCCTGCCATCGCCTTTGCCCCTGCCATAGCCAAACCCGCTGTCGGGCGTTTCGCCTTCCGTGCGGGTCTGCCCTTCCTCGCCCTCGGCCACCTCTTCGACGACGAGGTATCCGAAGATGCCCAGGAAGCTCATGCCGATCTCATCCCGCTTGAGCAGATTGCCGCTGCCTTTGCTCAAGCTGGTCATGCCCTGGCTCTGGTGGTGCCGCCGCCACTTCCAGAAGAACTCCTTGATGTCCGGCACGTTGGAGCCGCCGGAGATGTACTCGACGGCCTTGTCGTACATCGCGATCACCGTCGAGCCGCTGTACGGTTCGCCGTTGGGCTCGGTGAGTTTCACGGTGACGGAGGCCTTCTGACCGGGCTTGTACTTTTCCGCCGAGGGCGTGACCTTCACGTCCAGCACGCGCTTCTCGGGCGGCACGACGACTTCGCGCACCGTGTTGTGCATCTTGCCGCCGCTGACGGTCACGGCCTCGATGAAGAAGTTGGGCATGTCCTTCTTGACGACCTCGACGGTCTCCTGAACGGTCTTGCCCTTGAGGCGGATGATCTTGGGCGGCTGGTAGACGCTGTTGGCCGCCCGCACGAACAGCAGCACCGTCGAATCCGGCTGTTCGGTGTTGACCTGGAGGGCGACCTTCTCGCCGGGCTTGTATTCCTGCTTGTCGGTTACCAGTTCGATCTGGTTGAAGCGGAAGTCGCGGCCGTCGGTTCCTTCGCCGATCACCGTGAACACGTACCCGCCCTCGATGCTGTGACCCTTGCTGTCGGTCAGCGCGTACGCCAGGCGGTACTGTCCGGCGCGGCTGGCGTCGAACTTGTGTTTGGCGTTGCCTTCGTCGTCGGTGTTCACATCCCACTGCTGCACAACCGTCTCGACGGGCTTGGCCTTTTCGTACTTGATCGCCAGCAGCTTGAGCTTGCCGGCGCCCTTGACCCCCTTGCCATCGAGGCGCTGCCCGCGCAGGCCGACCTCGACGCTGTCGCCCACGCGGTAGTGCCCGCGCCCCACCCACGTGTAGACCTTGAACGGCTCGCGCGCCACCAGCACGGCGCCCGTGCCGGTGATCGTGCGGCGGGACTCGTCCGTCACCTCGGCCGTGATCTCGTAGCGGTGGTCCTTGTCGCCGTGGATGGCCTTGGCGACAGCCGTGTCTATCTGCACCTTCACCACGCCGTCAGGCCCGACGGGCACGGTGGCCTGGCTGACCAGCTCGGGCTGCTGGGGCGCCCGCCACATCGGCCACCAGCTCCACAGCGGCGCGGGGCAGCCCCACTTGTACCAGCCGGGGTACCAGGTGTAGTCGTATGCGTACCACCAATAGCCGCTGCCGTAGAACCAGTCCCAGCGGCAGATCGGATACCATCGCGACTCGTGCGTCGTGCGCAGGACCTTGTACTTGACCTTGGCCTTGGTGACGGGGGCGCCAAAGTAATACTTGGCCGTGATCTTGGCCTCGATCTTCTCGCCGAGCATGATGGGATCGGTCGGCGCGTCGACCTTCACCTCGAACTCAGGCTTCTTATACTCCTCGACGCGGAACGACCCGCCGCCCTGGCCCATGACGAAAATGCCGTAGACGCCCAGGGCCGCTTCCTTGGGCAGCGTCAACTCGCCGTCCATGCCGCCGTACTCGTCGGCCGTCAGCGTCTTTTCAAAGATCTTCTCGCCCTTGGGGTTGTTCACCTGCACGGTGAAGCTGTGGCCGGCGAAGGCACTCTTGCCTTCCTGGTCGTACTTGGCGTTGTTGACCCAGAACTTGAACTTGACGTTCTGCAGCGGGCGGTACACCGGCCGGTCCGTGATCGCGAACGTCTTGGTAGCGTTGTATTCCTGGTCGTACCACGAGGGATACCACATGCCCTGAAAGCCCATGTACGCCAAGCGTCCCTGCGGCGTGGTGGCCGTGATCAGCCAGTTCCAGCTTTGCGTCAACTGGTCGGGGCCGAGGATGAGCTGCCCCTGCTCGTCGGTCAGCTCGGCAAACTGCTTGTGGTCGAAGACGCTGTAGCCCTGCCCGCGGCCTTCCTGGACATATCGCTGCCGATAGCCGAAGAACTCGACGTTGGCCTTGGCAATCGGCGAGCCGTCGGCCGCGTCGCAGATGTAGTAGTAGGTCTTCTTATCGAGGGGCTTGTTGACGATCGCCGTGTCGGCGATCCAGATGATAATGCGGCTGACGTTGCCGTCTTCCATCTTGGCCGTCAGCAGATACGCCCCGGCCTTTTGCAGCGGCGTGGCGACGGTGATGCGCTTGTCGAAGTGCGCCGCCCGCGGCATCAGGTCCAGGTCCCACCCCGCCACCTTGGCCCCGATGTACTGGGCCTCGTTTTCATAGACCAGGCGGTAGCCGATGTCGGCGATGTTGATCTTTTGATATTCCATCCGCCGCGGGTTGCGCTTGATGTAGGCCTTCACGTCCTCCAGCAGCGCCGGGATCTTGATCTCGAAGGCCTCGAAGGAGACCTTCTTGCCGTTGCGATAGCGGTACTCGACGGTGGCGCCCTTGCCCGAGGGCTGCGTCATGATCGGCTCGAAGAGCCCCCAGTTGCCCACGACTTGCGTCAGCCGCTTCTGCTTGGACTGGTTGCTATCGTCGCCGAATCGCTTGATGTTTGCCCGCCAGAGTTCGGCGGCCTTGGGGTACTGGCGGCGGTTCTCGAACTCCTGGCACAGGTTGCCCATCGCGCTGGAAGCGTAGCCGTTCTGGCTGTCGGCCAGGCGCTGGTAGATGCGGATGTAGTTGAACTCCTTGGGCAGGTTGAACCGCTTGATGCCCGTGGCCAGCTTCGCGATGGTCTCGTCCTCGCCCAGGGTGTGCAGGGCCCAGGTGCCCGATTCATTCTTCTTGCCGCCGTCGTCGCTGTCGAAGCGGCCGAAGAACCAGCGGTATTCCTGCAGCGTCTGCACGCCGAACTGCGCCTGGAAGAACTGGGCCAATTGGTAATCGACCTGCGAGATGCGGTCAGGGGCATACCGCACCACTTCCGAAAGCGCCCAGCGCCATCGCTGGCCGTCGCTGGTGGCGTCGGCCCAGCTCTTGGGGATAGTGTGATAGACGGGGTTGCCCTGCTCGTCGACCGGCGCGCCTTGCGGGGGCTCGCGGTCGGCGCCTTCGCCGTAGTCGGGCAGTTCCTTGAGGTTCGTCAGGTACTGCAGCCGCCACGACTCCATCCAGCCGCGGTTGCCCATCAGCATCTGGGAGAGGTTATCGTAGAAGGATGCGACCTCGTACTTGGCGTCGTCGGCCTTGATCTGCTCCATCGCCTGCTGCATGAGCTGCAGGCTGCGGACACGGTCGCGCTCGTAGGAGTCGATGTACTGCCCGCCGCCGCGATGGTCGCCGCGCTCGAACTTGCCGGCGATCGTGTACCCGTAGTGCGGCAGGGCGTTGAGGTAGATCTGTGCCGCCGCTTGCAGCACGCGCCACTCCGTCGCGCGGGCCTTGATGACGGCTTCGATGAACTCGTCGGCCTGGTCATAGCGGCCGATATTGCCCAGACAGCTCACGGCATTGGAAAGGTCGCCGCCCGTCAGGGCAAGGTCGTTGGAATCCTTCTTCGCCAGACGGGCGAACAGCTCGTACGCTTCCTTCCAGTTGCCGTCGCGCTGGAGCTTCTGCGCACGGGCGCGCAGGCCGGAGGGCGTCTGGGCCTGCTGGGCCTCCAGCGTCACCAGCGACATCCCTGCAACAGCCAGAACCAGAATCGACGTGACGAGTTTCTTCATGCGTTTCATGGCAGACCTTTCTGAGCTCCCGCGCGGTGCCGCTATTGTGGCCGCCCGCCGCGGCCGGGGCAAGATGCTCCAGCCTCATTCGACGCCCAAGACCCGCCGGCGGTTCCACAAAACTCCGCACAGGGGCAACGATCATCGCCGCCGTCAGATCATCCACCACTGCCCCGGCACGAGGGCCGGCAGATTGAACCGGCGCCGATCCTCCGGCAACGAAGCCAGCAGCTCGCGGGCTTTGCGGCCCATCGCATCGCAGGCCAGTTCGGCGTTGCGCTGTCCGACAGCCGCACTGGCATGGCGGCGCGGGTCGAGCCCGCTGATCCCGTGCGGCGGCGACATGTCGAACGTGATCTCGCCATCGCCCAACTCGGACAGGTCCACCAGTTGCGGATAGAAGAACATCATGTTGGACGTTTCCCACTTGGCCGCGTGGTCGCTGTCGGACTCGGCGCACTTGCTCAACGTCATCTCCCACAGCGCCGCGCCGGTGCACTGCCCGTCGGCCGTCACGTCCGCCAGGGCGTTTTCGATCATCGCGAGCTGCTCGGGAATGTTGTGCCCCGAGACGCCGATGATCACGCGAAAGCCCGTGGCCTTGAGCTGTGCGAAGAGCTGACCGATCACCGGCACAAGGTGCTGCTGGTCGAACCCGGCGTGGAAGAACACCGGCGGATACACAACGCCGCCGAACTTCTGGGCCGTCTTGACCAGAAACGCGTGGGCCTTGATCGCGTCGTTGCCCAGCGGCAGATGCCGCCCGTGCCACTCGATGAGCCCGAACGGCACGTACACCACCGGAAACGCCCGGGCCGCCTTCTCAAGCTGCCCCGGCCTCATGAACTGCATCTGAACGTTTTGCGGAAGATCGTTGGTCATGATGGGTCTCTCAGTAAGAGTCGATTCGCAGGCCGCTGATGTCGAATATCCCTCGATGTATCTCTACAGCCACTGCCGCTTTGCCAGGGCTTTGCCTGTGGGCGTTCGGAACACTTCGTCGATCTTGGCCGACAGCGCTTGGGCGGTCATCGTCCTGGCCGCTCCGGCCAGGTTCACCAGCCAGTCGGCGTCCCAGAGGATGCGGAACTCCGGCGTGTCGATGTCCTTGGCCGTGTGGTGCGAGCCGACGATGCGGCAGACGTGGTCGATGGCGTCCTCGTCCATCCGCAGCTCCTGCATGATGCGCCTCGCCAGCGGCGGGCCTTCCGACTCCTGCAGCAGGTAGTCGCAGCGGCCGAACTTTCGCCGCGCCTCGGCCACGCCGATGTCGTGCAGGATAGCCGCGGCCTCAACGACCGTGGCGTCGGCATTTTCGTGCTGCAGGATCGCCTGGGCGTATCCCAGCACGGCCAGGGCGTGATCGACGTTGCCCGGATCGTCGGCGAACTCGCGCCGCAATGCGGCGAGCAATTGTTGTCGCAGCAAGTCTTCCATGATGAGTATCATCCCGCCAAGTGACGCGCGGGGCAAGCCCCGCCGCTAAGGGTCCTCTTTCGCCGCCGTTTCCAGTTCGTTGAGCTTGCGGATGATTTTCTGCCAATGCGTCCCGTGCCACAAGAGCCTGCTGCAGCGGCTGCAGCGCCAGAAGCGGTCGCAGTTGCGGTACGCCAGTGGCGGGGCCTCGTCGGCCGCAGCGTGCTTTGGGATCTCCGCCAGCTCCCCGCCGCAGGCCATGCACCGCGGCGGGCGCAGCGGCAGTGCCAGCGTGCGCATCACGAACTGCAACTGCGCGAACTTGTCGAGTTGGCGCGGCACGAACAACGCCGCCACGCTGCCGCTGCGGATGACGTTGCGCTCGAACAGCGGGCCGTCGCTGCTGAGAATCACCCGCCCCTGCGCCGTTGCGGCCGCGATGAGTTCGCCGTCGTCGATGCCGTACTCATACGCGGCATCGTACCCCGCCGCCCGCAGCCAGCGCGCCAGGCCGCCCAGCATCGCGTCGCAGAAGAACGCCGGCGGGTTGTCGATGTCATGCTGCTTCATCAACTAAAGCATACCGCCCACGGCGCAGAGGTTCCTGAGCATGCGAGCCTGGTTCATCAGTCTGTCCTTCCCGCGACCGCCTGCTTCCGAGCGGCCCCATGTACCCTATCGACCAGCCCGGTCCGGATGCAACAGAAGACCAGGCAACGCGCTGTGCGATTCCGTCAGCTACAGTCGCACCATCGCTGTCGACGCGGGCACCTGCCGCCGGGAAGGGAGGCTCAGGGCGCAGGGGCGGGACGCTCCGGCAACACATGGGCGAGGCGCCCATGCCCCAAAAAACCGCTCTTGCCGCGATGGGCGGGCTCTGCCACAATGCCGCCCATGCTTGAATCGCTGGGTAAGGTGACGCTCAAGGACGGGCGCTCTGTTGAACGCGCGGTCGTTTTTGCGCCGGATGCGCAGTGGGCCCAGAAGATATTGCCGCTGCTGGGGCATAAGGGCGGGGTGTGGAATTGGCAGAATGAGCGGCTGCTGCACAGCGAGACGGGCATCAATGCGCGGTTCTTTGTGCTGTGCAAAGACGGTCAGCTGTTTGCTAATGTCATGACCTGCGACGCCGGCGGGGTGGGGCTGCTGGGGCACGTGTATACGCACCCGCAGTGGCGGCGGCTGGGGGCCAGTTCGCTGTTGATGGAAGCGGCGATGGCCGACTTTGCCGCCCGCGGCGGGCGCGCGATGTTCCTGGGGACCGGCTACGACACGCCGCCGTGGCACATCTACCGCACGTTCGGGTTCGAGGACATCGAGCCGCCGTCAGGCTACATGGCGTGGTACGCCAAGCCGCAGGCGGAGTTCGAGGCGGCGTGGTTCGCGCCGGGGCCGGTGCGCGTCGAGACGCTGGGCTGGCAGCAGTGGGTCTCGTCAGTGCCGCTGTTCCTGAGCGAACAACCCTGCGTCGTGCGATGCGCGCCGCTGCGGCTGATCGGGCGCGAACTCACCGAGGGCGTGCTTCTGCCACTGCTGCAGGAGGAGATCGACCGCCGCGCGAGCCATCAGCCGCCGGCGGCTGTGGCGCTGACGAGCGTCGCCGGCGGGGCGATGGCCGGCTTTGCCGCCTGGCATTGGCACCCGATCTGGCCCGGGACGGTGCTCGTTGATGTATACTGCCACAGCGCCTTCTGGGACCGCGGCAGCGATCTGCTGGCGGCGCTGCCCTTGCCGCCGGCGCAGCGCTACGAGGCCTGCGCCGATTCGGCCTGCGCGGCCAAGACGGCGGTGCTTGCGCGAGCGGGCTTTGTGCAGACGGCAGTGTTGCCGGCGGCTCTGGCGGCCTCGCGGCGCGGCGACAGGCGAGTGGACGTGATCATCATGGAGAAGCGATGAGTCGTGTGAAAGTTGCATGCCTGGGGGCGGGGAGCCTGTACTTTCCGCGCGCCGTCGGCGACCTGGTCGTCCGCGACGATCTGGCCGGCTCGGAGCTGGCGCTCTACGACCTCGACGCTGAGAAGACCGCCCGCATGGCCGCGCTGGGGCAGCGCATGACGGCCGAGGCGGGGCACGGGACGCGCGTGACGGCCACGGGCGATCTGGGCGCGGCGCTGGACGGGGCCGACTTCGTCATCACGTCCATCGGCGGCAGCGGCGCCGACATCAGTCAGGACGTCTACAGCTCGTACCACCACGCCGCCGACATGCACATCCCGGCGCGGTACGGGATTCACCAGGTCGTGGGCGACACGGCCGGGCCTGCCGGCATGATGATGGGTCTGCGGTCGATCGGACCTTACCTGGAAATCTGCCGCCAGGTCGAACGGCACTGCCCGCGGGCGGTGCTCTTTAGCCACTCAAACCCGATGGGTGTGCTCTGCCGCGCGATGAACAAGCACTCGTCGGTCAAGGTCGTGGGCATCTGCCACGGCGTACAGGCCACCATCGCCCAGGCGGCCGAGATGCTCGGCGTACCCGCGGCCGAGCTGCACTGCACGTGGATCGGCACGAATCACTATTACTGGATCCTCCGCGCCGCGCACAAAGGCGTGGACGTGACGGCCAAGCTCGCCGCGGCCGCGGCCAAGCTCGGCGCCAAGGGCAGCGACAATCTGGCGCACCGCCTCTCGGCGGTCTACGGATACAAGGTCGGCTATCCTGGCGCGGGGCACCTGGTGGAGTTTTACTCGTGGGCCACGCGGGTGCCCTCGCAGGCGGATTTGCCTTACGGCCTTGCGCACGACGCGAAGAGTCACGGCTTCGACGAGTCGCGCCCGGCGCCGGTTCGCAGCGAGCCGACGGAAGAAACCCGCCGCGCGTTCTTCAAGGGCTTCCAGGAGTTCCTGGACATGATGAAGCTGCCGGCCCCCGGCCATCGCGACCACGTCAGCGAGGAAGGGATCGCGCGGATGATCAGCGCGATCGCGCACGGGCGGCGCGAAGTCTTCATCGTCAACATCCCCAACGCCGGCGCGGTGGGGAACCTGCCGGCCGATGCGATTGTCGAGATCGAGGGCGTCACCGACACCCTCGGCGTGCGCGGGATCACCGTGGGCGAGTGCCCGCTGGTGCTCAAGGGCATGCTCGAAAAGCGCCTGGCGTGGCAGGAGCTGGTGGTCGAAGCGGCCGTCACGGGCGACCGCAAGATCGCCCTGCAGGCGCTGATGCTCGACGAGATGGCGATTCACCCCGACAAGGCCCAGGACATGCTCGACGAGCTGCTCGCGGCCTCGCGGGACATGCTGGGACAGTTTTTTGGCTAAGGGGGCCCCAATTACCGAAGGCATGCGATGAAAATCTCTGAACTTGTTCTAACTGACGGATTAGTCAATAGGACTATGATCCATGAAGGAACCGCGAAGATCTATTTCACCGACTACATGGGAACCCAGCTGGTGATCACGCTTCTCGATTGCAGAGAGTTGTTTAAGCAAGACTGTTTGAATTCTTCAATTGCTCGCGCTAGTGTCCGTCAAACCGAAGGAAGATTGTCCGAACTTGTACTCCAGGACGACGATTTAGTCGTCGTTCTCAAAGCCGTATTTCGAGATTCAGTGGTAGAGAAAATCGCGTAACGATTAGTAAGTGACACGACCACCGTTAGGATGGATAAAAAGATGAAGCTTGAGATTCTCGGACCGGACGGATGCCGCAAGATCGATGCGGCCGCCAAGAGCATCCTGCACCGCACGGGCGTGCTGGTGCCGCATGAAGAGATGTGCCGCCTGTTCGAAAAGGCCGGCGCGAGCGTCGACCACGCCAGCGGTCGCGTGCGAATTCCGCCGGAGCTTGTCGACCAGTGCGTCGCGCAGGCGGGCAAGACGTTTACCATCTACGGGCGCGACCGCAGCAAGAAAGCGGCCTTCGGCGTCGGGCAGCGGAATTACAACTCCAACGCCGGACAGGCGAATTGGGTCGAGAGGTCCGGCCAGCGGCGGTACTGCTGCATGGACGACGTCGTCGAGGCGGCGAAGATCGGCGAGATGCTCTCGATGATTAACGTCGTCGGGGCGATGGCCGACCCGCACGAGCTCGACGTGCGACACCGCGTGGTTGAAGTGGCGGCCGCCCAGCTTGCCACGACAACCAAGCCCATCACGTTCTGGTTCCACGATCGCGCCAGTGCCGCGTTCGTGATGGAAGTCTTCGCCGCCCATGCCGGCTCGGCAGAGAACCTGGCCAAGTATCCGCCAGCGTATCCGTTCCTTGAGCCCATAAGTCCTTTAAGATTCAATACTAACGGTATTGATCTGCTATTTGAAACCGCCAAGATCCCCCTGCCGGTGCCGATCGGGCCGATGGCCCAGACGGGCCTGAGCGCCCCGGCCACGCTGGCGGCCACCGTCGCGCAGGAGACGGCCGAGATCCTCGCCGGCGTCTGCGTGGTACAGCTCATTCGCGCGGGCACGCCGGTGTGCTTCGGCGGCATCCCGCACGCCTTCGACATGCGCACGACGCAGCTCATCTTCTCCGGACCCGAGCAGGGGCTGATGGCCGTGGCGTGCACCGAGATGGGCAAGTTCTACGGCCTGCCCAACTACATCAATGTTGGCCTGACCGACAGCAAGACTGTCGACGCCCAGGCGGGCCTCGAGCCGGCCGCCACACTGCTGATGGGCGTGCTGGCGGGGGCGGACATCTTCGGCCACATGGGCATCGCCGGCGTGGACCAGGCGACGGACCTGGACATGCTGGTCTGGCAGAACGAAGTGATCGAGTACGTCGAGCGGATCGCACGCGGGTTCGAGATCGACGACGACGCGCTCGCGCTGGACCTGATCGACGAGGTCGGACCCGGCGGGACGTTCATCGATCAACCGCACACCGCGCAAAACTTCCGCAAGACGCTCTGGATGCCCACGCTGCTGGACCGCGACTATTGGCCGGCGTGGGTCAGCAACGGCCGCCCCGACGCCCGCAAACGCACGCGCGACAAACTCGAGGCCTTGCTGGCGGCATACAAACCTACGCCCCTGGCCGACAGCGTGCATCGCGACGTAGAACGCGTGCGGGCCGATGCCAAGAAGCATCTGACTCGATAGCAGGGCGCTATGGCGGTCGTTTCCCAGCCGCCATGGCACCCAATCAGAAGATCAGGGACACGCACAACGGCGTTGTGCGTGGCGGATCGCGGAGGACCCAACCATGAAAGCCGTGATGGCCGTCGCGCCGGGCACACTGGCCTTGGGCGAGATCGACATCCCCGCGCCGGGCGAGTTCGAAGCGCTGGTCAGAATGGACGCCTGCGCCATCTGCAATTCCACCGACCAGAAGCTCCTTCACAACGAATTCTGCCCTGGAATATTCCCGGTCGTGCTGGGGCACGAGGTTGTCGGCACCGTCGTCGAGATCGGCCCCAGCGTCCGAAACTTCAGGGCCGGCGACCGCGTTTTCCGCCAACGGCTGGGCGACCAGCACGTTAGCGGCGGCGGGCGAAGCTGCTGGGGCGGCTTTGCCCAGTACGGCCTGGTAAGCGATGAATGGGCGCGGCAAGGCGTGCCCTACGGCAGCGAAGATCTGCCCCACGATCAGCAGAAGCTCCTGATGAACGTGCCGCCCGCGCTGGCGGCAGGCATGGTCACGCTGATGGAATGCCTGGACTGCATCGCTGCCTGCGGCGCCGGCGCGGGTAAGTCGGTAGCCGTCGTCGGCTCAGGCCCGGTCGCCCAGGCGCTGGCGATGTTCGCGCGTCTGCTGGGCGCCGGTCCGGTGTGGGCCTTCGGCCGCCGCGCCGCCGCGGCCGAGCGGTTCGCCACGGTCAGCAAGATCGATGGTTACGCCAGCGGGGCGGACCTGCCGCCCGCGGCCTCGAAGATCGTCAACGCCGGCGGGTTTGATCTGGCCGTCGAGGCCGTCGGTTCGCCCGAGGCGCTGCACACGTGCCTGCGCCTGGCCGGGGCGAAGGGGCGCGTGTGCGTGTACGGCGTGGCGCCGCAGTCGGCGCCGTTTCGACCCGATCAAACACAACGCGCCAATGTCGCCTTCGTCGGCGCTCGCGAAGGCCGGGCGCAGAAGCGCCTCGTCGAATGGGTGCAGCAGGGAAAGGTAGACCTGCGGGATTGGGTCAGCCACCAGTTGCCCTTGGGCGAGTTCCAGAAAGGCTTTGACCTGATCGCCTCGCGCCAAGCTACAAAAGTCGTGTTGCTGGCATAGCCGCTTTGAGGCGACTACAATCTGTGTGGCATGGGCGTCTCGCCCGTGCAGAATGGGAAGACCATGGCCGAGACGGCCATGGCACGCAAGAGCATGGGCGAGACGCCCATGCCACAAATAAAGGAACTTCCTGCCCCCGCGCGCGTCTTAGCGGTATCGCACTAATGCTCTTGACGAAAGGAATCCGTTATGAAACATCTTCTGACCGTCCCTCTGATCGCCCTGATGCTCGCCGCCCCTGCCCTCGCGCAGGAAACCAAGACCGCCCCTGCCGCGGCCAAGGCTGAAGTGCCCGTCACGCGCGTCGTGCTGTTCTCCAGCGGCGTGGGATACTTCGAGCACAACGGCACGGTGCAGGGCGACGCCGACATCCGCCTGAACTTCAAGACCGAGCAGATCAACGACGTGCTCAAAAGCATGCTGGTGATGGCCGACAACGGCTTCGTGACCGGCGTGAACTACGCCAGCCGCGACCCGCTCGTGCGGGCGCTCAAGAGCTTCGCCGTCGATCTTTCCGGCGACCCGACGATGGGCGACCTGCTCAAGCAACTCCGCGGCGCCGAGGTCGTGCTCCAGGCCCCCGACAAGATCACCGGCAAGATCCTCACCATCGAGACGCGCAAGAAAGAGATCATCGTCGGCGGCCAGCCGACTATCGTCACCGAGGTCATCCTCAACGTCTTCTCCGGCGGCAAGCTCAAGGCCGTGCCGATGGACACCGTCCAGAGCCTCGAGCTGACCGACGCCCGCCTGCAGGGCGATCTGAACAAGGCGCTGGAGTTGCTGATCACCTCGCACGACACCGAGCGCAAGCCCGTCGACATCCGCTTTTCCGGCAAGGGCCCCAGCAAGGTGAAGATCGGCTACGTGTCCGAGACGCCTGTGTGGAAAGTCTCCTACCGCCTCGACCTGACGCCCAAGAAGCCGCTGCTGCAGGGCTGGGCCATCGTCGAGAACACCTCCGACCAGGACTGGACCGACGTGAACCTCTCGCTGGTCAGCGGACGGCCGATCTCGTTCATCATGGACCTCTACACCCCGCTGTACCTCACCCGCCCGACCGTCGTGCCCGAGATGTACGCGCACCTGCGCCCGCAGATGTATGAGGGCGGGATCGCCCCGGCCGACGGTCCCGTCGCCAAGAGCATGGCCATGCCTGCCGCGCCGCGCGCCTATGCCGCACGCCGCATGGCCCGCGACAACATCAACGAAGACCAGGCCAGCATGCTCGCCAGCCAGCAGGCCGGCGGCGTCTACGGCGGAGGCGGCGCCAGCGGCGAAATGTCGCTGGGACAGTCGGCCGCCAACGCGATGGCCGCGGCGGGCAAGATCGGCGAATTGTTCAACTTCACGCTGGAAAAACCCGTCACGCTCCAGCGCCGCCGCTCGGCGATGCTGCCGATCCTCAACACGCCCATCGCGGCCGAAAAGGTCAGCATCTACAACCAGGCCGTCATGCAGCGCTATCCGCTCAACGGCGTGTACCTGACCAACGACACCGGCCTCAAGATGCTCGGCGGGCCGATCACCGTGCTGGATGAGGGCATGTATGCCGGCGACGCGCGGATCGACAACATCGCCCCCAAGGACAAACGCCTCATCAGCTACGCCGTGGACCTCAACGTGACGGTCGACCCGTCGCAGACCACCTCCAGCCAGATCACCAGCGTGAAGATCGTCCGCGGCACGCTGCAGATCACGCGGCTGCACACCTACCAGCACACCTATCGCATCAAGAGCACCGCCGACGTGAAGCGGACGCTGATTATCGAGCACCCCTTCAACGCCGCGCTCAAGCTGATCGAGCCGGACAAGTTCGAAGAGAAGACCCCGGCCGTCTACCGCTTCCGCGTGGATGTAGATAAGGAAGCGACCAAGGATTTCACCGTCAAGCTGCAGCAGACCGAGTCGCAGGGCATCGGCCTGGTCGATTGCTCGCCGGACATGCTGACGTACTACGTCCGCAGCGGCGAAGTGCCCGAGAACGTCAAGGCCGCCCTGAGCGAAGCGCTTGCCATGAAGAATCAGTTGGCCAATCTTGAACGCAAGCTCAACGACCTGGAGAACCAGAAGCGCCAGATCGAAGCCGGCCAGCAGCGCCTGCGCGAGAACATCGGCTCGGTGGGCAAGGATTCGCAACTCGGCCAGCGGTACATCAAGAAGCTCGCCGAGCAGGAAGACCAGCTCGAAGCGATGACCAAGCAGACCGACGAGCTGCGCCAGCAGATCGAACAGCAGCGCAAGAAACTGCAGGACTACCTGGTCAATCTGTCGATCTAGGCCTGAAGGAATTATTTGCCGCAGAGGTCGCTGAGTACGCTGAGGAAAATGAAGTAAACAACTTCTCTTCTCTGCGACCTTTGCGACCTCTGCGGTTCAATTGGCGGGTTGCGACACGGCATTGCTGCGCAGGCGCGTCCACAGGGCGTGGAGGATAACCTGCGACGCCTCGTCGGGGTGGGTCTTGCCTGTGGATTTCAACAGCGAGTCGTTGCCTGCCCAGAGACCAAAGTTGTTGCGCACCCAAAGCCCCAGGCCCATGTGCATGTCGATGAGGTCTTCTTCCTTTATCGCCGCGATGGCGCCGCGACCGCGGGGGGTGAGTTCCTTCATCAGGCGCTCGACCGCCTGGTCTATCGTGGCGGGCCACGGAGCATGGTTCGAGGCGCTGACGTGCGAGGAAGCGGATGTCGCCGCTCGGGTGCTGAGGCGGCCGGGGCCCTGGCCGTCGCCGGCATCGACGACGGTGTACGAAACGTAGCCGCGGCACGAGCGGCCGGCGCGGTCGCGCACGGCGACGGCGTATCCGATCGCATTACCGAAGTCGGGATTCTTCAGAGGCCCCTGCGCCCAGAGGAGGGTGCCGCAGGGAACGGTGCCCAGCATGTTGGACTTGTCGTCAGCGTCCCAGGAAAGCGTGGATCGAATGCGAACGTAGCCCAGCGCGTTGGGCGGCACCTTGATCCGCCTGGAATACTCCGCCAGGTCCCCCAGCGGCAGCCCGCCGACGCAGGACCCGTCGATCAGAACCGCGCACGAATCACCAGCCGCGAGAACTGGAGCCGACGTGGCGGAAGTGTCACCGGGGAGGCTCTTGAAGAAAACCAAGGCCAGGGCGGTTATCAGCAGTCCGCCGGCGATCCACCAAAGCCTCCGCATGTGAGTCCGCATTGTCATGGTTGGCGTTATCCCTGCCTTACGATCGCAGGGGGATTCTACACACCCTTGGGACGAATTGGCCAGAGGGCGTGTTCCAGAAACCTCACGGCGCCAGCATCCACACGCTCACGATCACGCCGTTCTTGGCCGCAAAGAAGAGATTGAGCGACTCATCCGGTATCGAGTGCGGAGGCCCGCCCTCGCCATAGTGCAGCACCAGGTCGTGCTTGTTGCCACCTTTCCAGTCCTCGTTGTCCTCGATCTCCTGTCCATAGAGTGACGCAAGAGCATCCCGGTAGTAGCCATCGGTGGGCGGGACAACCCGCGGCACGCCCATCAAGTCTTTCAGTTCCGCCACCGTCATCTTGCCCACGCGGTCTTCAAAATACTTCTCCATGTGGTACAGGCTGACACGCTCGTAGTGGCCTTCGCGATAGTTCCATGCCATGTCTTCGCAGTGCTGATAGTAGAAATCGCGATACCACGTCAGATCGTGTTCTGAGGCACAGCCCAGCGTCATCACAAAGACAGGAGTCAGAACCGCCCAGCAGAACAGTTGTCTCATGTTGTTCTCTCAGTCTGTGTCGCATCCGCTGAAGATTTGCTCCGCCGACGACGAATCGACGAATCGCCAAGACAATGGCGACCACCACTGCAGGTACGCAAGGTTTCAGAAAACTACACTCCTGCCAGAGCCCCAATCGTTTGCAGACTCGCGCGAAGCCGCAAGCGCAATGGGAGCAAAGGTTAACCACTTGCGTTATGTCCGCCCATTCGCCGGACGTATGGGGAATGGGGGCTATGACCGGCGTGCAGGGGCCAATTGTTGTAGGGCGTCACAAACGCCCAGTTCTGGCGCGCCCATCCGAGTTTGAGGGGATTGTTCTCGATGTACCGGATCGTCCGCCAAACATCGTCAGGAGAATCCTGGAACACACTCCACCCGGGCCCACCCCAGGTGGGATGATCGATCTTCCTGTGCCCTAGTGCCCCGAGTCGATCCCGCGTCGCCAGTTGAACTGCTCGGATCATTTCCTCCGCAGGGTCTCGATGCTTGCGAAGGAGCATGTGCACATGGTCGTCCATGATGGCGCATGCCCAGCACGTGTACCGCCTGTCGCGAATCGTTTCCGCAACGCTCTGGGCAACAACCGCCCTCGCCGCCGCGTCGAGCACGAGCAACTCGTGGCGCAGAAGCTGCACAGCTTGCGTATAGAACGCCTTGATGTCTCGCGACGCAGGTTGCACCGCCCGCCGTCCATGATGCAACTCGCCAAGTTCGCGCAACACGTCGCAGCGGATCGTGCGCGACATGCTTCCGCGGGGGTCATTGGGCAACCAGTACCCGTACACGGTCCAGATCAGGTGATGAGCGATGACGATGGGATATCCCATGCGCAAAACGTTAGCGTGCTGCAACAGGAATGGCAATTGCGATTCCCGCCGCTTGCGGCGTCGCGCGTTTCTTCTGAGTTCTGAAGAGCGCGACGCCGCAAGCGAGAGAGATCAACCTTAGCGATTCTCAGGTTGTCGGCGCAGCCTGTGGCGCCGCCGCAGGAGCGCGATTATCGAGCATGCGGTACTCGCGCACGTACTTGCCGATTTCGCGCAGGGTCTGCTGCTCCTGCGGGTGGATGTCGCCCCAGGGGCGCGGACCGACATTGAGGTAGAAGACCGAGTTGGTCGAGCGGGCCTTGCCCATCGCCTGCAGGATCGTCTGGGGGTCTTTGACGTTGTGGATGCCGGGGTTATACGCCCAGCCGCTGTTGAGGTTCCACCACACCGCCTTGGGCAGCGTGCCGATATCCGTGGTGTTAAAGCCCGTGGTGTTCTCGCCGGGGAAGTCCAGCTCCCACACCTGGTAGTCCTCACCCGGCTGGGGCGGGACGTGGCTGTTATTGCAGACCATGGCCTGCGGCTGCAGCGAATGGATCAGGTCGTACGTGCCGGCCAGGTCCCACTTGCCGCGGGCGGCGAAGGCCTCGGCCCACTCGCCCTCGAATTTCGCGCGCGGCCAATAGCCGTCGAAGATCACGCCGTCGATCTTGCCGTAGTGGGTCAGCAGCTCGCGGAGATGGCCCTGGTAGTACGCCACGTACGCCGGCCAATCGTTGCGATAGCTCGGCGCCGTCCAGTCCAGCAGCGAATAGTAGAAGTGCAGCTTGAGGCCGCGGTCGTGCAGGGCCTGGGCGAGCTCGCCGATGATGTCGCGCTTAAAGACGCTGCGCGTGATGTTCCAGTCGGTCATCTGCGTGTCCCACATGCAGAACCCGTCGTGGTGCTTGGTGGTGATCAGCAGGCCTCGCATGCCGCTCTCGACGAGCAGGTCGGCCCATTCCTCGGCGTTGAACCGCACGGGGTTGAACTGGCTCAGCCGGCGGCGGTAAACATCGAGCGGGATTCGTTCGTTCCAGTACACCCACTCGCCGCGGCCCTGGAGGGCATAGAGGCCCCAGTGCACTGAGAGGATGTACGGATTGGCCAGATACGCCGCGACGCCCTCGGGCGTGGCCTGCAGTTTGGCTTTCGATGAGTTCTCAATCGTGTAATCAGCGACCATGATGGTCTCCTATCAAGTGGCGACATGATAGCGTGTGCGTTAGCGCGCTGCCAGTGCGGGGAAAGAACTTACCACAGAGGCACAGAGGTCACTGAGGTGAAAAACAAGACTCGCCTGGTGAATCCTGCTTTACCTCATCCTGCTCTGTGCCTCTGTGGTAAGTTTTTCATTCGCCGGCGACGGTGACGATCACCCGGCGCGTGCGCGGGCCGTCGAACTCGCAGAAGTAGATCGCCTGCCACGTGCCCAGGGTCATGCGGCCATCGACGATCGGCACCGTCGCCGAGCAGCCCACCAGCGAGCTCTTGACATGGGCGGCGGAGTTGCCTTCGTCGTGGCGGTAGAAGTCCTGCCGCCAGGGGATGGCCTTGTCCAGGGCGGCCAGCACGTCATGCACGACGTCCGGGTCGGCGTTCTCGTTGATCGTCACGCCGGCGGTCGTGTGCGGCACGAAGACCAGCACCGAGCCGGATGTCACGCCGGAGTCCGCCACGATGCGCGCGACGCGATCGGTGATGTCCAGCATGTGGTTGCGGTCTGCCGTCTTAACGTCGAACTGCGATGTCTTCATGATTCTTGGTCCCGCGTTATAGAGAGTTCGAAGTTCGAACTGTTCCAGCGTTCTTGCAATCGCCGGGTTTTGCCGTCATATTACCAGACGAACTATATCGCCCGCTTCCGGGCCTGCAGGAAGGTACAGCACCATGGCGAAATACGCAATCGGACTGGATTACGGAACCAATAGCGTCCGCGCTCTGGTGGTCAACGTGGCTAACGGCCGCGAGATGGCCACCAGCGTCTGGGCGTACAAACACGGCAGCGCCGGCATCTTGCTCAGCGATGACCCCAACCTCGCCCGTCAGCACCCGGCGGACTACATCAAGGGCACCGAGACCGTCCTCGTGCGGGCTCTGGAAGCGGCCAAGAAGGCGCACAAAGGCTTTGACGCGGGCGACGTGATCGGCATCGGCGTCGACACCACCGGCAGCACCCCGCTGCCTGTCGACGGCGACGGCAAGCCGCTGGCGCTGAACTCGGCGTTTTCTAAAGACCTGGCGGCCATGGCCTGGCTGTGGAAGGACCACACCTCCGTGACCGAGGCCGAGGAGATCACCGCCTACGCCAAGCGCAACCGCCCGCGGTTCCTGGACAAGTGCGGCGGCACGTACAGCAGCGAGTGGTACTTCAGCAAGGTGCTGCACTGTGCCCGCACGTCGCCCAAGGTCTACGAAGCGGCCTACGCGTGGGTCGAGTGCTGCGACTGGATCCCGGCGATGCTCACCGGCACCGAGCACCCCGACAAGCTCACCGTCGGCATCTGCGCCGCCGGGCACAAGGCGATGTACAACGACGAATGGGGCGGCTATCCCGACGTGCGGTTCCTGGCCGGACTGGACAAGCGACTGGAAGGCCTGGCCTCGCGTCTGAAGGAAAAGGCTTATAGCGTCGACCGCAGCGTGGGCGGCCTGACGAGCGAGTGGGCCAAGAAGACCGGTCTCAAGGCCGGCACGCCGGTGGCGGTGGGCGCCTTCGACGCGCACCTGGGCGCCATCGGCGCGGGCATCAAGCCCGGCACGCTGGTCAAGATCATCGGCACCAGCACGTGCGACATCATGGTGCATCCGCTCAACAAGCCGCTGCGCGACATCCCGGGCCTGTGCGGGATCGTGCCCGGCAGCGTGCTGCCCGACTGCATCGGCCTCGAGGCCGGCCAGTCGGCCGTCGGCGACATCTTCAACTGGTTCGTCGAGGTCATCGCGCCCAAGGGCGGCACGCACGAGGCGCTGACGAAGGAAACCGCCCGCCTGGCGCCAGGCCAGAGCGGCCTGCTGGCGCTGGACTGGAACAACGGCAACCGCACCGTGCTGTGCGACCAGCGCCTGACGGGCCTGATCCTCGGCCAGACGCTGCACACTCGGCCGGCGGAAATCTACCGCGCCTTGATCGAGTCGACTGCGTTCGGCGCGTTGACGATCATCGCCCGCCTGGAAGACAACGGCGTCAAGGTCGACGAGGTGATCGCCTGCGGCGGCATCGCCGAGAAGAACGAGACCGTCATGCAGATCTACGCTGACGTGACCGGCCGGCCCATCAAGATCAGCCGCTCGTCGCAGACGTGCGCGCTGGGTGCGGCCATCGCCGGGGCGGTGGCGGCCGGCGCCGCCGGCGGCGGACATGGCACCTTCGCCGAAGCCCAGGCGGCCATGACGGGCATCAAGGCCAAGGTCTTCATGCCCGACGCCCAGGCCAACGCCGTGTATCGCAAGCTCTACCGCATGTACAAGACGCTGCACGACGCAATGGGCACCACAAGCTGGAACGGCAACCTGCACAACATCATGAAGGATCTGCTGGCCATCCGCAGCGAAACCCGCGGGAACGCCTAAGAAGAAAACTTTGCCACAGAGATCACAGAGACCACGAAGGAGAAACAAGACAACTCTGTGTTCTTTGTGATCTCTGTGGCAAGTTCTGGTTTTTTGGTTGGAGCAAGATGATGCACGAGAAACTTCGCCAGGATGTCTGCAAGGCCAACCTCAAGCTGATGGACAGCGGGCTGGTGATCGAGACCTGGGGCAATGTCAGCGGGATCGACCGCGCGGCCGGCGTGGTGGCCATCAAGCCCTCGGGCGTGGCGTACGATCAGCTCTCGGCCGAGACGATGGTGCTGGTTTCGCTCGACAGCGGCAAAGTGCTCGAAGGCACGCTCAAGCCCAGCAGCGACACGGCCACGCACCTGGAGCTCTACCGCGCGATGCCTTCGATCGGCGGCGTCGTGCATACGCACAGCATCTATGCCACGGCCTGGGCGCAGGCCCGCCGCGAGATCCCGGCCTTGGGCACCACACATGCGGACTATTTCTACGGCCCCGTGCCCTGCACGCGCGTGATGAAGAATGAGGAAATCACGTCAGCCTACGAGCTCAACACCGGCAAGGTGATCGCCGAGCGCATGGCCGGGCTGGACCCGGCGCAACTGCCGGCCTGCCTGGTGGCCGGACACGGCCCCTTCGCCTGGGGCGCCGACGCCGCCAAGGCCGTCCACAACGCCGTGATCCTCGAACACCTGGCGCGCCTGGCCAGCGAGACGTTCCGCATCGCCGAGTTCCCCCTGCCCATCAGCCAGACCCTGTTGGACAAGCATTTTTTGCGAAAGCACGGCCCGGGCGCGTACTACGGGCAGAAGTAATCCGCATCTCTAGTTGCCCGCCGAAACCGCCGGCAATGGCAGAGGTGGAAATGCCGATGCGCCCTGTTTCCTCGAAATAGCCATTCGCACGATGAAACCTGCCGCAAAGGCGGCGTGACCGAGAACGGAAAGCAAGGTAATTGCAGGGGAAACGAAACCGTACATGCGCACAACCGCGTGTTTCTGCAGCATGTACCACTGAAATGCTGCTGCCGACACCAGCGACATCAAGAGAACCAGGCTCATACCGCACAGCATCAGCACGCACGACCAGTGTGGGCGTCGCCTCATTCCAATGATGACGCCGACGATGATGGCCGCGTAAACCAGCCAGTTGAGAACCCTTGGAATCAAGTTCAGAAGCATGGCCATCGGTTCGCTGGATGACATGTGTTCACCTTTCCTTTTCTTTCCCCATCGCGTGATACCGGATTATAACGAATACTCAAACGACCGTCAGCACCTATCCCCGCTTCCTTGCCAGCAGCAGCGGCGCCAGATCGGTATCAGAACCCGCGGCCGCGCGGAGGCAGTCCAGGTGGCTGCGGAAGGCGCCGGTTTCCCACATGTAGTGGCCGTCGCTGGCCAGGGCGATTTTCACACCCCTCGCGATGCATTCGGCAAAGAACGCCGGATCGGGGTCGTTGGTGTGGTAGTTGATCTCAGCGGCCGTGCCTGTGGCGGCCAGGATGTCGGCCAGTTCGCCGTAGAGTTCCCTGGGCTCGGGACTCTTGGAACGGCGGAAGTACCGCCACGGGTGGGCCAGCACGTCGATGCCGGCCTCGCAAAGATGGCGACAGTCATCCATGAAGGTGCTGACAACCTCTGCGGCGGTGCGGCCCTGCTCGGGCACGGTCAGCCAGTGCACGGCGCCGATGAGAACCTGCGCCCACTGCCGATCCTCGTCGAAGATCGTCAGGTCGCCGCTGCTGTCGAGTTCGACTTCAAAGCCCGCGCGGACGTAGTCGCTGCGGCGCTGGTCCATCATGCGGCGGTAGTCGCCCATGCGATTCTGGACCACCGATCGCCACAGGGGCGGTTCGTAGATGTGCCGCCCCTGCCAGAAGTCGTCCTTGAGCATGTAAAGCTGCGGGGCGTGCTCGGCGAAGGTCACCCCCGCCAGGCCGAACTGGCGGCAGCGGGCGATCACCAGGTCGGTGCTGATGTCCTTGCCGCAATACGCAAACTCGGTGTGGGCGTGCATGTCGATCACGGGCGGGTCGGCGGCATTCAATTGCATCGGCACGGTCTCAATTGAGACCTCCCGCCCGCGGATGGTCGCGATGGCAAACGCGTGCGGCGGATCATACATACCGGCGGCCGTAATGTACGTCACGCCCCCCTGCTGCCGAGGAGCCAGGCCCACGTGCGCGTGACCGCTGATGGCCAGCAGGACGCCCGCGCGGGCATAGGCGGCCATCACGTCGCCGCGGTTGAGCAGCGTGTAGATGTCGCCGGATTGCGGATGCAGCGGGTAATGCTGCAGCGTAATCAGCGGCCGCTTGTCCGATGCCAGGCGTTCCAGCAGCGCCAGGTCTTCGCTACTGCGCAAGCGCTGCGCGGGACGATCGTCGCAGAAGGCGCCGATGCGACAGTGGCCGATTTCGGCGACGCTGGGCCAGGCGCCGAAGACGGCCCCGGCGTCGGCGATGGGCCCATCGTGGTTGCCCGGCGCGGCGATGACAGGCACTCCCGGCGCGGCGGCTTCGAGGGCGCCGCGCACATCCTGCAGGGCCGCACGTGCGACGGGAGACGGTTCGCTCTGAAAGGTCATGGCCCCGGGCATGTCGGCCATGTCGCCGGTGAGGAGGATGGCGTCGATGGCCCCGCGTGCGCGGGCGCACGCGACGGCGCGGGCGATCATCTCGCAGCCCTGATACCGCACGGCCTGGTCGGCCGGGCGCGTGAAAGGGTCGTCCTTGCGGGCGTAATGCAGGTCGCCCAATATCAGCAATCGCAGCGTGTCGCTCATAGAACAGCCGATTCTACGCCGCAGCAGAGTGCATGACAAGAACGTCGGGTGACACAGAAAGTCGGGTGCCGTGGCGCGCAGGGCCGAAGGCCCGGAGAGCCACGACCCCTCCGCAACCGGTCGTGGCTGTCGGGCTAGCGCCCTCCCGCCACGGCACCCGCCATCGAGACCTGCCTCCTGCGGGCGATGCAAGAAACACGTGAATTCCGCGGCTGTGGCGGTATGATATCCGCGGTAATATTTTGGAGACGGCGATGAAGGTCTGGCTTAACGGAACGTTGGTGGACGAGTCGCAGGCTACGGTCAGCGTCTTCGATCACGGTCTGCTCTACGGCGACGGCGTGTTTGAAGGCATCCGCGTCTATGGCGGCAAGATCTTCCAGTGCGACGCGCACATCGACCGCCTGTTCGCCTCAGGCAAGTTCATCCGCCTGGCGATCCCGTACACGCGGCAGGAGCTCGTCGACGGCATGTACGCCACGTTGCACGCCAACGGCCGCACGGACGCGTACATCCGCCTGGTGGTGACGCGCGGGCCGGGCAACCTGGGCTTGAGCCCCTTCAAGTGCAGCCAGCCTAACACGATCATCATCGCCGACACGATCGCGCTGTACCCGCCGGAGATGTATCGCGACGGAATGGAAGTCATCATCGCCAAGACCGTGCGCACCAGCCCGCGCATGGTGCCCCCGCGCGCCAAGACGCTCAACTACCTCAACAACATCCTGGCCAAGATCGAAGCCATTGACGCCGGCACGGCCGAGGCCATCATGCTCAACGAGCACGGCGAAGTGTCCGAGTGCACCGGCGACAACATTTTCATCATCGAGAAGGGCCGTCTCATCACTCCGCCCGATGAGGCGGGCATCCTGTGCGGCATCACGCGCGGCGTGGTTATCGAGATGGCGCAGAGCATGGGCATCCCCGTGGCGAAGGAATCCATCCTGCCGGCGAGGCTCTATGCGGCCGACGAATGCTTCCTGACCGGCTCGGCCGCCGAGATCATCCCCGTGACAAAGATCGACGCGCACCTGATCGGCGCCGGCAACGTCGGCGCGCTGACCCTCAAGCTGCACGAAGCCTTCCACGCGATGATCAAATCGCATTAGAAGCGTTTTGCCGCAGAGATCACAAAGAACACAAGGAGAAACAAAGAATATGTTTCTGTTTCATTCTCTGTGGTCTTTGTGACCTTTGTGGCAAGTCTTCTTCCCCGGGGCCTTGAACTGCTTCAATAGCTGATGGCGTAGAGAAAAATGTTCATCGCCAGCTTCTTGCCGCTTTCGTCGTCGTAGCCGCGGCAACTGTAGGGTTTGTCGCCTTCGAGGGCGCACGACCAGTCGTACTTGCTGTAGATGATGGCCGGCTTGCCGTCGACGCGCAGAATTTCAAGCGGCGGCAGCATCGTGCCGCGGGTCTTGAGTTCGTCGGCTAACAGCTTGCGATATTTCAACTCGCCCAGCTTCGCCCCGATGCGCCCGTCGACGACGGGATGATCCGCCGCAATGGCCTCGAGCTTGGACTGCGGGAAGAGCTTGGCCGCGAGCTTGCGGAAGCTCTCGTCGAACGCCGGCTGGCCGCAGCAGGCGTCGGCGATCAGGATGCCCCCGCGCGTCAGGTAGAGGCGGAGGTTCTCGATTTCCCGATCGGGCAGTTCAAAGGAATAGTGCCCGGTCATGAAGATTACGGGGTATTCAAAAAGCTTGGGATCGTCGGCCTTGAGGTGGCGCGCCTGCGACACCACGTCGACCTTGGCCTGGTCGCGCAGGGCGGCCGTCAGGTGCACGATGGCATTGGCGTCGGCATTGTACTCGCCGTTGTGTTGAAGCCGCGCGATTCGCACCGCCCCGCGCGGGATCTCAAAGGCCTTATCTTTCCTGGCCGCGGCGGCGAGTTCGACTTCGTCAAGCTTGTCGGCCAGCGCCTCTCGGCCGGTGGCATACGCGGCGATGTTGGTCCCCAGGTGGAACGCGCGCGGGCTGTACTCGGGGATGCTCTGCATCTCCCACAGGCAGCTCAGCGCGTTGGGCGAATAGAACACGCCGGTGCGGCAGCCGACGTCGATGCCCTCCAGGGAGTACATGTCCTTGTCTTTGAGCTCGTAGTAGCTGCGAAAGACCGGATGCGAGGCCTCCAGCGGCTTGAGCGGATACTCCGGGAACACCTCGTGGGAAAACTCGCGAAAGCCCGCGTCGAAGGCCTTCGAGCCACAGCAGGCCTCGAACAGCAGCGTTCCGCCGTTTTCGACATATTGGCGCAGCAGCTTCTTCTGCGCATCAGTGAACTTGGGAAACTCGTGGCCGGTGATCACCGTGATGGGGCTGACCAGCAGCTCCTTGAGCGACATGTCCAGCGACGCCGTCTGCCACGTGACGGCCTTGCCGAGCTTGTCGCCGATGAAGCCGGTGAGGTTCTCCAGGTCGTGGATATTGCGGTTCCACTGTCCGTCCCACTTGAGCTTCTGGAACAGCACCGGGCGGTTGCCCTTGGCCAGGAACAGCACGGCGAAGGCCGTATCGTACGTCTGGCCCCAGTTGCCCTTGTTCTGATGCGCGACCAGCCAGGCCGCGCCCTCGCGATACCAGTCGTGCGTGCCGAGATTGCGCAGGCCCGAGATCATGCCGACGCGCTCCATGCCGTACATATAGTACAGATGCCATCCATCGCCGCGCTTGGGATTGCCCGCCACAGAAAAATTCTGCTGCATCCACCGCAGCCCGGCCGCGATGGCCTGGTTCTGCTGGTAGCGCCCGCAGTCGGGGTACGCGCCGTTGACGAAGACTTTCGGCCCGCCGACGTTGAGCCGCTGCCCGCAGATGAACATGCTGGCCAGTCCCGCGGCCGTCATCGACCCGTACCCGCCCTCGCGCGCCTGGTAGCCCCACCCGCCGTCGTTGGACTGAGCAACCGTCCAGTGGCGGGTGGCTTTCTGCCACACCCCTTGCGGCACGGCGACGCCCGCCTTGGCGGCCTCGTGAAGCCCCAGCAAGGCGAATTGGGTGTTGGAGTTGTCGCCGCGCCCCTGGTGGGTGTACGACCACATGCCCGTGTTAAGCTGGGCGGCGATGAGCCACTGGGCGGCCGCCCGCAGCGCGGGCTTGTACTTCTCCAGCCCCGACGCGGCGAAGCACTGGGCCTTGAGCGAGACGACATAGGTGCGGTCATTGGGGCTGGCGGCCAGATCGTCCAGCGCGTCGGCGACGACGGGATCATTGGCCGGCACGCCGGCGTTGAGTACGGCCAGGGTGCACAGGGCGACGATCCCGCCGTCGACGCCGCCGCCCCGCCGCCCGCCCCGGGCGCGCCGTGGGTTGCCGCCCGCCAGCGTCTGCTTGAGTTCGGCCACCCCCGCCGCCACGGCCTGGCGGACGTCGTCGCTGGAGACGGCGGCCGCAGCCGGCGCCGCAGGCGCAGCCAGCAGCGTCGCCAGCAGCACCATCACGCACTTGTTCAGCGGTTGTTTCACGAGTATCATCTTTCAGGCGGCAGGCACGGTATTGTACCGCTACGGCGGTCGCATTAGAAGAAACGCACGCCCGAGGCGCTTATGGCCAAGGAATCGTTCGAAAGCATTATCGCCCAATTCTCCCGCAGCCGCGAGATCATGCTCCGCGAGCTGCACAAGATCATCATCGGCCAGGACGACGTGCTCAACCAGATCTTCGCGTGCATTATCACGCGCGGACATTGCCTGCTGGTGGGCGTGCCGGGGCTGGCCAAGACGCTGATCGTCTCGTCACTGTCGAAGATCATGGAGCTCTCCTTCAAGCGCGTGCAGTTCACGCCCGACTTGATGCCCTCGGACATCACCGGCACCAACGTGATCGACGAGCTCGACAGCGGGCGGCGCGAGTTCCGCTTCGTGCCCGGCCCGGTCTTCGCCAACATCATCCTGGCCGACGAAATCAACCGAACCCCGCCCAAGACGCAGGCGGCCATGCTCGAGGCCATGCAGGAACGCCAGGTGACCGTCGGCCAGGAGACGCGCCCGCTGCCCGACCCATTCTTCGTCATCGCCACGCAGAACCCCATCGAGCAGGAAGGCACCTACCCGCTGCCCGAGGCGCAGCTCGACCGCTTCATGTTCAACATCTTCGTCGACTATCCCAGCCAGGACGAGGAAGAGCAGATCCTCACCTCCACCACCGGCGAGAGCAAGCCCGAGCTCAACAAGGTCTTCAACTCGCGACAGATCGTCAACATGCAGCGCATCGTCGCCAAGGTGCCTGTCAGCGAATATGTCGTCAAGTACGTCGCCAACCTCGTCCGCGCCACGCGGCCCAAGAACCCCACCGCGCCGGACTTCGTCAAGGAAATGGTCGACTGGGGCGCCGGCCCGCGCGCGGGGCAGTACCTCATCCACGGCGCCAAAGCCTTCGCCGCCATGGACGGTCGATACACCGTCAGCATCCAGGACGTCCGAAGCGTGGCCGTGCCCGTCCTGCGCCACCGCATCGGGTGCAACTTCGCGGCCGCCAGCGCCGGGCTGGACTCGGTGAGCATCGTCAGCAAACTCATCGAGCACGTCCCCGAGCCGGAAGTGCCCAAGTACGCCCCCAAGCCCGCCCCGCCGGAAGTGGATACGACCGACGCGGTTCCCCCGCTGCCTGCGGAATAGATTTGTTAGCGGTCGAGCTTGCTCGACGCGGTTTCTCTCCTGAATCAACAACCCATCGAGCAAGCTCGACCACTGACAAGACATCATAAGGAATAACCCGTGGCCAAGACCAAAACCAAAACGCTGTCCCCTTCGGTGCTGCTGCCCAACGGCAAGCCTTTCCTGACCTGGCAGCCGGTGCTGAAGTTCTCAAAGACGCTCTACGTGGACGGCCGCTCGGCCAGCGCCAGCGACGACAACGCCGGCACCGAAGCCCAGCCGCTGCGCACAGTCGCGCGGGCGGCCGAACTGCTCGAACCCGGCCAGCGCGTGCTGGTGGCCCGAGGCGTGTACCGCGAGCGCATCGTGCCGGCCCGCGGCGGGTCGAGCGCCGACAAGATGATCGGTTATCAGGCCGCACCCGGCGCGGCTGTGGTGCTCAAGGGCTCGCGCGTGGTCAAGGGCACGTGGAAGAAAGCTGGGCGCACCGGCGGCGTGTGGGTCACCAAATTGCCGGCCGATTGGTTCGCTCCGGACGACAACCCGTTCACCACGCCGAACATCTCCGGCAAGCAGTTCGACATTATGCCTTGGGCCGAGGGCTATCGCGGCACGCTGCCGTACAGCCTGCCGTGCGGGCTGGTGTTCCAGAACGGCAAGCGCCTGGTGCAGGTTGCCAAGCGAACGGAACTCGCCAAGGCCGCCGGCACATACTGGGTAGGCGAAGGCGGCCGGAGTTTGTACGTGCGGCCCTTCGGCGGGCGCAGCCCGGATGCGGCCACGATGGAGATCACGACGCAGTCGCAGATCCTCGCGCCGCGCGAGATGGGGCTGGGGTTCGTGCAGGTGTGCGGGTTCACGATCGAGCAGGTGGGCAACTGCTTCCCGATGCCGCAGTACGGGGCCGTTTCGCCGACGCGCGGGCACCACTGGCTCGTCGAGGGCAACATCATCCGCCAGTGCAACGGGATCGCCCTGGATATCGGCAACCAGCACCCGACGCTGCCCCAGCCGGCAATCAAGCCCGCCTGGCACATCGTGCGCGGCAACATCATCACCGACTGCGGCGTCTGCGGTGTGCAGGGGCTGGGCACGTACAACTGCCTGATCGAAGACAACTTCTTCAAGGGCAACGCCTTCCATGATGTCGAGGTGTATTTCGAGACGGCGTCGATCAAAACGCACTTCACAACCGACACGCTCATCCGCCGCAACCGCGTGCTGCGCACGCTGCACGGCAGCGGCATATGGATCGACGCCAACAACGCCAACTCGCGCATCACCGAGAACGTCGTCGTCGACACGAGCACGATGTTCGGCGGCATCTTCGTCGAGATCTCGGACAAGACCAACATGGTCGACCGCAACGTGGTCTGGAATACCAAAGGCGCCGGCCTCTACGAGCATGACTGCGGCAGCCAGATCTTCACCGGCAATTTCGTCGGCCGCACCAAGGGGCCGGCCATGTGGTTCCGCGGCGCCGTCACCGGCCGCAAACTCGGCGACAAACCCATCCCCGACATGAATCACACGATCACCGGCAACGTGCTCTACGCCAACAAGCAGGGCATCAACACCCCGCTGGAAAAGCAGAAGCTCGTGGCCAACAACCTAAGCGAAGGCATCGAAGCCCAGTTCAACCGCAAAGACTTCACACTGACGTGGTTCAATAGGAGAAGGGGCGCGGAAAAATGAGCGTCCTGCGGACCAGATGGAACATCCGAGACCTGGTATCGCGGCAGTCTGCGATCACTACGCATGGAGGAAGAAGGTACAGAACTGGGACGTTGTTGGACCCGATGGGTTTGGGATAACTCCGTCGTCTGTGAAATAGGCAGAATCATTGCCAAGGTCCCTGCGCGGGCCACTTCTTATTGAGGGCCTCTGCCTCTGCAAGAGCCTTCGTCGGAGGTATGAGAAACTCTGCCAGCAGGGGCACCACTTGCTCCAGAGCCGCGGGCTCAATTCTCAGGCGTCCTTTCCTGATAAAGGCGCGACATTGAGTTTGCTTTGTCGGGTCGCGATAGAAGCCGCCTGTCAAGGCGGCGTGGACGCAGAATGGCTTTGTGCGGCCGGCTGTTCCGATTGGGGCATCGCGGGGCGCATATTTGCCATTTGCTTTTCACAGGCGGGATCGGTACAGTTTTTATTTTGGTTTCGAGGCGAAAAGCGTGACACACCAACCTCAGGATCGCGCGAGCACGCCGGGCGGGGGATGCAAGGCGTGCGGTCGGGCCTGCCAGTTTGCCGACGCCGCAGCGGAGGCTTCGCCTCTGTCGGCGCGGCGGATGACGGCCTGCGCCGCAGCCATCTTTCTGCTGCCGCTGGCGATGGCGACGGCCGGCGCGGTCATCGGCGGGTCCGGGCATGTCGGGCAGCTGATCGGCTGCCTGGCCGGGTTGCTGGCGGGCATTGCATCAGCCATTGGAGCCGTCCGCCTCATCGGCGGCCTCAAGGAGCGTTCATGACAGCCACGGGCAAGATGGATTTTCGCGGCGGGGTTCACCCGCCCCAGCGCAAGAGCCTGTCGGCCGACGCGACGATCGACGTGCTGCCGACGCCGACCGAGGTTCGCATCCCGCTGGTGCAGCACATCGGCGCCCCCTGCGAGAGCATCGTCAAGCCCAAGACGGCCGTGACGATGGGCGAGATGATCGGCAAGGCCGGCGGGTTCGTCTCGGCGCCGGTTCACGCCTCAATCGACGGCACGTGCGGCGTGCCCGACGTGACGACGCTGCCCAACGCCCGGCACGTGGGGGTGATCCCCATCACGGCCGGGACGCAGACCTTGGCCGGGCAGGCACTGTGGGACTCGGTCTTCGGCGGCGAGTGGCCCACGCGGCGCCTGGAAGACCACGCGCCGCAGCAGATCCTCGAGGCCATCCAGGCCGCCGGAATCGTCGGCCAGGGCGGTGCGGCCTTTCCCACGCACGTCAAGCTCGTGCGAAACGACGCCAAGCCCATCGACACGCTGCTGGTCAACGGCTGCGAGTGCGAGCCGTATCTGACGGCCGACCACCGGATGATGATCCAGGTCCCCGGACCGATTGTTTGCGGCGCGTTGCTGGCGGCGCACGCGGCGGGGGCTCAGCGCATCGTGATTGCCATCGAAGACAACAAGCCGATGGCCGTAGACATTTTGCAGCGTGCCGTCCGCGGGACGAAGATGCAGATCGTCGTGCTGCCCACGCATTACCCCATGGGCGGCGAGAAGATGACGATCCGCGCCGCCCTGGGGCGCGTGGTGCCCACCGGCGGTCTGCCGCTGGACGTGGGCGTGGTGGTGGTGAACGTCGGCACGGCCGCGGCCATCGCC
This sequence comes from Phycisphaerae bacterium, assembly GCA_039683615.1. Lineage (GTDB taxonomy): Bacteria > Planctomycetota > Phycisphaerae > SM23-33 > SM23-33 > JAJFUU01. Next base: position 204,840 of record JBDKRA010000044.1, on the reverse strand, counting down.
CGGGCGGTGCTGCGCGGCAAACCGCTGACGCACCGCGTGGTGACGGTCACCGGCTCGGGCGTGGTGCGTCCGCGAAACCTGCTGGCGCCCATCGGCGTCAGCTACAGGGCCTTGATCGAACACTGCGGCGGGCTGACCGACCAGGCCGCCCGCGTGCTGGCCGGCGGGCCCATGATGGGCCTGGCCATCGGCAATCTCGACACCCCGATCACTAAAGGCACCAGCGGCGTCACCGTGCTGACAAGCGAGGAGGCCCGCAAGGCCGAGGAACTCCAGTGCATCCGCTGCGGGCGATGCGTCGACGTCTGCCCCGTGGGCCTGGTGCCCACCAAGATCGCCCTGTCCTGCCGCTTCAAGGACTGGGACCTGGCCCGGCGATACCACCTCGACGCCTGCATCGAGTGCGGCTGCTGCGCGTACATCTGCCCCTCGGGAATCCCGCTGGTGCAGTTGATGCGCATGGGCAAGGCCGAAATCCCCCGCAAGAAGAAGTGAGCCCACGCGAATGACTCAAGCTGAACAACCCGCCGCCGCGCCCATCGAGCCGGCGATCATCGTCGCCCCCTCGCCGCACATCGCAAACATCGCCCAGACCACGCGCCGAATGATGCTCGACGTGCTGCTGGCCCTGGTCCCGGTGATCGTGGCCTCGATGGCCGTCTTCGGTCTCTACGCCATCAAGCAGATCGCTCTGTGCATGATCACGTGCCTGGCCGCCGAGGCGTTGTTCTCGGTAATCCGAGGCAAGGGGCTGACCATCGTCGATCTCTCGGCGGCCGTCACCGGCGCCATCCTGGCCCTGTCGCTGCCCTGGTCAGCCCCGTGGTATGTGGGCGTGGTCGGTTCGGTGGTCGCCATCGGAATCGCCAAGGTCATCTTCGGAGGCCTGGGCCAGAACCTGTTCAACCCCGCGATGGTCGGCCGCGCGTTCGTCATGATCGCCTTCGCCGGGGCGATGGGGGCCGCGGCGTATCGTGCCCCGGCGGACCTGGTCGGCGCGCCCCACGCGGTGACGCAGGCCACGCCCATGACGGCCCAGCGAGAAGAGGCCCACGCCCAGGCCGCCGCGACCGCTCCGTCAACGGTGCCCCAGCCTTGGCAAAACTGGCAGTACGTCAAGCGGTTGTTCTGGGGCAACGTCAACGGCTCGCTGGGCGAGACCAGCACGGCCGCGTGCATTCTCGGGGGAATCTACCTGCTCATCCGCCGCACGGCCAGTTGGGAGATCCCGCTGGGCATGGTCGCTGCCGCGGCGATGATCGCGGGGATCATGAACGCTGTCCAGGGCGGCGGGCCGTTCCTGCTGCTGCATCACCTCTTCGGCGGAGCGCTGCTGTTTGGGGCGGTCTATATCGCCACCGATCCGGTGACCAGCCCGCTGACGCCCAGGGGCAAGCTGATCTTCGGCGCCGGGTGCGGGGCGCTGGTGATGCTGCTGCGGGTTTTCAGCGGGTATCCCGAGGGCGTGATGTTCGCGGTGCTGCTGATGAACGCGGTCGTGCCGCTGATCAATCGCTGGACCATCCCCACCCCCATCGGCGGACCGGTGCCGGTCAAGGCCTGACGAGAACGATATGAAGGAAAACTACCTCAAGCAGAGTTGGCTGGTGATCGTGCTGGCGCTGGTGTTCGGCGTGGCCCTGGCGTTCGTGCAGACGAGCCTGGCGTCGCGCATCGAGCAGAACAAGCTCGACCTGACGCTCAAGCAGATTCCCGCACTGGTGCCCGGGGCCGCCGGCGGGCGGCAGGAAACGATCTCTGGCAAGACGGTGTTCCAGGCCTTGGACAAGAGCGGACGCCAGGTCGGCTGGGTCGTCAAGGGCAGCGGTTTAGGCTTTGCCGACGTCATCGAACTGCTGGTGGGCCTGAACAACGACACCGATCGCATCACCGGGATGTACGTGCTGGACCAGAAGGAAACGCCCGGCCTGGGCAACAAGATCGGCGAGGAGGCTTTCTCGGGGCAGTTCGCCGGCAAGAGTTCGGCCCGCCCGCTGGTGGTGGTCAAAGGCAGCGCCTCGGCTGGCAATCAGGTCGCGGCCATCTCCGGCGCCACCATCTCCTCCCAGAGCGTTACCGACATCGTGAACAAGACCGTACAGGACATCCGCCCGTTGCTGGCGGGCAAGTCGAAGCGAGATTAACCTATGACCGACAGCGGACCTTCAACCCTGGAGCGGTTCAACAACGGAATCGGAGCGGAGAACCCGATCTTCCGCCAGATCCTGGGCATGTGCCCGACGCTGGCGGTGACCAACACCGTCAAGGGCGCCATGACGATGGCCGCGGCGGTGGCGTTCGTGCTGATCTGCTCGAACATCATCGTCAGCCTCCTGCGAAACCTGCTCAAACCCCACCTGCGCATCCTGGTCTTTACGCTCACCATCGCGACGTTCGTGACCATCGCCGACAAGCTGCTGGCCGCGTTCGTTCCCGACATGAGCCGGCGGCTGGGTCCGTACGTGCCGCTGATTATCGTCAACTGCATTATCATCGCCCGCTGCGAGGTCTGCGCCGCCAAGCAGGGGATCATGCCCGCCATCGGCGACGCCTTGGGCCAGTCCATCGGCAACGCCGTGGCGCTGCTGGCCGTCTCGTCGGTGCGCGAAATCCTCGGCGATGGGCGGTGGCTGGGCTGGACGGTCTACTCCTCCGTGCCGGGAACGTGGGAGTCCTGGTCCATCATGATCCTGCCGCCCGGGGCCTTCCTGACGCTGGGCCTGCTGCTCGGGGCGGTCAACTGGGTTATCGCGGCCGCCAAACGCCCCAGCGTCAATCAACCGGCGGCGGATGCGGCCGCACAAGCGGAGCCCGCCTGAGATGGACTACCTCATTACCATCCTGTTGATGGCCGTCACGACGGCGCTGATCAACAACATGGTTTTCCACTACTTCGTGGGAAACTGCCCCTTCATCGGCGTCTCGCGACGTGTCGACGCCGCCTTCGGCATGGGCGCCGCCGTGACCGCCGTCACGACCGTCTCGGGCCTGCTAAGCTGGGTCGTGACCTACTACATCCTGGCGCCGAACAAGTTGCCCAACGGTACGGTCGTCAGCGCCCCGCTGACGGGCCTGGTGGTCAAGCTGTTCAATCCCGGCTACAAAGACGCCGTCGACCTGACGATCCTCAGCTACGCCGTCTACATTTTTCTGATCGCCTGGGCGGTGCAACTGGTCGAGATGTACATCCGCAAGTTCTTTCCGCCGCTGTACAAGGCCTTCGGCGTATACCTGCCGCTGATCACGACCAACTGCGTGATCCTGTTCACGTGCCTGGAGATCATGCGCCACGCTTACCGCACCAGCGGGGCCGAGTACTGGAGTCTCGACAAGACGCTGATCTACTCCTTCTTCGCCGGTTTTGGATTCCTCATCGCCATCGTCATCATGGCCGGTATCCGCGAGGAGCTCGACAAGGCCGACATCCCCAAGGCCCTGCGCGGCCCGGGCATCACCATGGTCCTGGCCGGAATCCTCTCGATGGCGTTCATGGGCTTTGCCGGCGTGGACAAGGGGCTCCAGAAAGCACTGACCAAACCCGTCGCCGCTGCCACGATGCAGGATTCATGGTCCGGCGCCAGTAGGCAAACCGCCCCGGCGACGACGTCGGCCCCCGCTACCGCTACCGCGTCCGCCCCCGCCACGCGCGCGGCAGGACAATAGGGAACTTCTATGGCAATCATCATGATACTGCTGGCCGCCGGCACAATGCTGGTCCTGGCGCTGGCTGCCGGATTCGTGCTGGGCTGGGCCAACAAGGCCCTGCACGTCCAGGCCGACCCACGCATCGAGTCGATCCTGTCGATTCTGCCCGGCGCCAACTGCGGCGGATGCGAGTTCATCGGATGCGCCGATTACGCCGAGGCCCTGGTCAAGGACGGCGCTGCCATCAACAAGTGCTCCGTTGGCGGCGAAAGCTGCAAGAAGATGATCGCCAATATCCTCGGCGTCGAGGTCACCGAAAGCTGGCCGTACCGACCCGTCGTCCACTGCGGTGCCCACACCGGCGACAAGTTCGGCCGACACCTCTACCAGGGCGAAGGCACCTGCTCGGGCGCCAACGGCGTGGCCGGCGTGCAGGGCTGCACGTACGGGTGCCTGGCCTTTGGCGATTGCGAGCGGTCGTGCAATTTCGACGCCATCCACGTCGTCGACGGCCTCGCGACGGTCGACTATCACAAGTGCACCGGCTGCGGCGCCTGCGAGCGGGCGTGCCCGAGGCACATTATCTCGATGGTCCCCTTCAAGCGAGAGCGGATGCTCGTGGTCACCTGCTGCAACCACGACTTCGGCAAGGCGGTCAAGGCCGTCTGCAAGGTCGGCTGCATCGGCTGCGGCGCCTGCGCCCGAACCAGCGCCCTGTTCTCGATGGAGAAGAACCTGCCCCGGATCGACTATGAAAAATACGATCCGGAAATGGCCGCCGAGTTTGAAACGCTCATGGGCAAATGCCCGATGAAGCGCCTGCTGATCATTGGCAAACCCACCGAAAGAGACCTCGCCGGCGTGGCCAACGAAAAGAATCCTCCCGACCTGATCGTCGACAAGTTCGAGACCACCGCCGACAAGACCGAATGGCGAGGGTAACAGCATTTCCAATTTCCAATTGAAATCGGCATAGGCAGACCCTCGCGGGCTGTCCCTGCCATACCACCGCCCGCTCGCGTCTTTGTGCTTTGGGCCCGGTGCGCGAATTTGGTCTTTGTTCTTGTTTAGGATTTCCGCAGCCGCGGCTAGAATGCCCCCGTGGCCGACAGGAAGAGCACCCAACCCGGATTCGATTTCTCCAAAGCCAAGGGCCCGCGCGCCACGCCGGTCGTTGGCGGCGACGAGGCGGCCGCCCAGGCGCCGCCGCCGTGGCCGGTGTCGCTGCTGGTGCGGCACATCAAGGAGTCGCTCAGCGAGTGCTTCCCCGCGGCCATCAGCGTCGTCGGCGAGATCAGCAACTTCAAACGCCACAGCAGCGGCCACCTGTACTTCCGCCTCAAGGACGCCAACGCCGCCATCGACGCGGTGATGTTCCGCACGGCCGCGGCCAGGCTCAAGTTCGAGCCCGCCGACGGCCTCGAGGTCGTCGCCCAAGGTCGCATCGACGTGTACGACCAGCGCGGGCAGCTCCAGATCTGCATCGACCGCCTCTCGCCCAAGGGTGCCGGCGAACTTGAACTGGCCTTCCAGCAGCTTCGCGCCAAACTCCAGGCCGAAGGCCTGTTCGATGCGGCCGCCAAGAAACCCCTGCCCATGTACCCCCGCGCGATCGGCCTGATCACCAGCCCCACGGGCGCGGCGGTGCGCGACATCGCCCGCACGCTGGCGCGCCGCTGGCCGGCGGCCGACGTGTACCTCCTGCCGGTCATGGTTCAGGGCGCCGAGGCGGCGGGGCAAGTCGCCGCGGCGGTGGCGCTGCTGGACGCGGGCGCCGGGCGGCTCAATATCGACACGCTGATCGTCGCCCGCGGCGGCGGCAGCCTGGAAGACCTCTGGGCGTTCAACGAAGAGATCGTCGCCCGCGCCATCTTCGCTGCGCGCACGCCGATCGTCTGCGGCGTCGGGCACGAAGTGGACGTGACTATCGCCGACCTGGTCGCCGACGTGCGGGCGGCCACCCCCACTGCCGCGGCGGAATTGGCCGTTCCAGACGCCGATGCCGTTCGGCGTGGAGTCGCCACGCTGGCCGGCCGCATGACGCGCCGCGTTGGCGAAACGGTTCGCTCGGCGCGGGCGGAACTGACGGGCCTGCTCCGCAGCAGCGTCTTTCGCGACCCCGGGGCGGCGGTGCGAACGCACACGCGCCGCGTGGACGAGCTGTCGCACTGCCTGGCGTCGGGCCTGGCGGCCCAGGTCGCCCAGGCGCGGCGGGCGATGGAGGCCCCGGCGGCAGCCCTGGCGGGCCTGCATCCGGTGCGCCTGGTCGATCGGGCCCGCGCGGCGGTCGATGCCCTGCAGGCCTCGCTGCGATGGAATCTCGGCGCCCGCGCCAAACGCGGCGGCGAGTCGCTGCTGCGACTCGAGGGGCGCCTGACGGCGGCTCTGCCGCGACACCGCCTGGCGCTGGCCCGCCAGAGAGTCGAGGCCGCCGCGCGGCAGCTCGAAGCGATGAGCTATCGCAGCGTGCTGGCCCGCGGATTTTCTGTCACCCGCGACAGCCGCGGGCAAATCGTGCGCAGCGCCGCAGCCGTGGCGGCCGGGGAAATCCTCAGCACGCAGGTGTCCGACGGGGCCATCGCCAGCCGCGTCATGGGCGGCGGCGAAGGCGGCCCACCGCCGCCGGCGGCCGCCCCGGCGCGGCGAAGCAAGAAACATTCCCCCGACTCGGGGCCTGGACTATTCGACGACAAACCCTCGCAACCCAGACAGGACGAACCATGAGCACACAACCGAACACACCGCAGAACGAAACCGCCAAGCCGACCTTCGAGCAGGCCCTGGCCCAACTCGAGGGCATCGTCGAGAAGATCGAATCCGGACAGGTGCCCCTCGAACAGGCCATCGAGATGTACGCCCAGGGCACGCGACTGGTGCAGCAGTGCCGCACCATCCTCGATGCCGCCGAGAAAAAAATCCAACTGCTGTCCAAGAACGCCGACGGTTCGCTGACAGTGGCAGGCGAGTTGGAGGATGAGACGCAGGTGTAGGCGGGGCGGACGGGGACGGGGCTTAACCACAAAGACACGAAGGGGACTGGGACAGGAGGTGCGGGATTACCGGGATCGAGAAGATCAAGAGGATTGGGAAAAGGCAGATGGGCGCCCTCGCTTCCAACTCACCACTCACAGCTCACAACTCGCCACTGCTTTTGGGCTTGTCATTGGGGCCTGCCCGGCCAATAATGGGTGCAGGCCGTTTATGAGGAGCATTCGATGAGTCTGCTGGCACGGGCAGGAATCCTGAAGAAGCCCCAGTCGCTTTCCGAATCGGTCGGCTACACGATGCTGTCGATGGTAGAGGTAGCCCTCTTTTTCGGCGTGCTGTCGGTGCTTTATTTCGTGGGCATCTCCAGCCTCTATGTTACCGTGCGCAATCACCAGGCCCTCAAGGAGGGCATCGAGCAGGCCCAGAAATATTCCGGTCCGCAGGAGAAGTACTCCGGCGCCGACGTCTTCGAGCAGGAACCTCGTTCAGCGCGGGAGATGGTCGCTGCCGCCAAGAAGCTGCTGGCGGCAGTCCCGCCGGCCGCCCCTGCCCCAGCGGAGAAAGCGCCCGCCACACGCGCCACGGCTGCGGCGTCGGAGGCCGTAGCGCTATCGGCGCAGGCGGAGAAGATCGACTCCCAGGCGCGCAAGATCGCGGACCTGGCGGCCGTGATGATGCGGAACATCGCCTCGAATTACAACACCGCCCCGGTGGTCTCGCAGGAGTTCCGCAACGCGACCGAGCAGGCTGCCCAGGAGGCGCGGCAGGCCCAGGAGCTGGCGCTGCGGATTCACACGCTGGTCGCGCCGGGCTCGCCGTACGTGGTGAAGATCCAGGCCCTGGAGCTGCAGAAAGACGATGTGCCCCGCAAGCAACTGGCCAATTTCTTCAGCAGCAAGAACGCCCCGCGATTCTTTGAATGGTCGCTGTTTACCGAAGTGCCCGTGTGGCTGTGGTTCGTCCAGGGCGGCGTGTACCTGCTGCTGGTCACGATCTACTGGGCCCCCGTCGGCGAGGGCGTCAACGAGATCGAGTTGCGGGCGCTGGTGCTGACGATGCTGGCGGCGTTGATCGCCGCCGCCGCGGCAAACTTCGCCCTGGTCAGCGGGCTGGCCGAGACATTCTGGAACATCATCACAGGCTGACGGATCAGCCCCAACGCTGCCGATGTATACTTCCGCGGGAGGTAGGCGCTCATGATGAAATACGCAACATTACTGCTGCTGACGGCGGGTCTGCTGATAGCCGGGTGTAAGCGGGAAGACACCCCCCCGCCGCGTGCAGAGAAATACGATCCGGCCAAGGACACCCCCGCCAGCACCGTCAATGACTACGTCGATCCAGGCCTGGCGGCCGACCAGACGGAAATCTCCGCCGAGATCAGTCGCCGCAAGGTTGTCCCCGCGCTGGCTGGGGAGCTGCCTCCCAGCGCGACGACAGCGCCGGCGACAACGCGCCCGGCCAGCACAACCGCCCCGGCCAGCGAGCCCGTCCCCGCGGCCAGCCAACCCACGCCGCTGCCCGATGCGGCGCCGCCGGCGCCCGCCCCCGCAGCGCCTGCCGCTCCAGCGGCCCCGCCAGCCCCTGACGCGGCGGGCGGCGCTGCTCCTGCCCCAGCCCCCGGTACGGGCACAGGCGAGTTTGATCTTCCGCGCACCGCCCCGGCGCCGGCCCCGGCGGCCCCGGCCGAACCCTAGAGGACAGGCGGTTTAGCGGCGCGGTTCGGCAGGCAGCTTAGCCGCACCGGCACGTGATATACGATGGACCACCTCCCGCACGCACATAGCTTCAACGAGATTCGTCTCTGCCTGATGGTCCGCATCTGCAGCGCCTGCGGCAAAGGCCCGCTGGAAATCCAGGGCGAGGCGGTCGCGCCTGCTCGCAGTGGGCCCGTCGCCATCGAGACGCGGTGCAAGTCCTGCAACGCGGCGCATCCGATGGAGTTCTTCTGCGATGCCCCGCTCCAGGGCGAGCAAGGCCAGTGCCTCGTGATCAATCCCGGTCGACAGCCCAGCCGCATCGTCGACCTGGGCCAGTGGCTGAGCCTGTGCGACCTGATGATGATCGAGTCTCGCCAGGCCGCCCTGCCCGCCCAGGCCCGCCTGGCCGCCTGCCAGGCCGCCCTATGCCTGCAGGAGGCGCTGAAGTTCTACGCCCCGCACGAACAACTGCCCCCGCCGACGGCGTTCTTCCTCTCCGACGTCCCCTACCACGCCGCCCCCGAGCAGTTCGCCCAGGACCACCTGCGCGCCCTGCTGGCGCGCCTGCCCAGCACCGGCCAACACACGCCCGCGCCCGCCCCGCGCCGGGCGTGGTGGCAGTTCTGGAAATCCAAACCACCCTCCCAATGATGAGGCCGATATGCTCCCCCCCGCCGTCGCCGACTACCTGCTCAACAACCGCTCGCGGCATCTGGCCGAGTTGATGGACCTGCTGCGATTCCCCTCGATCGCCAACGTCAGCGGCCCGGGCGAGGCCTGCGCGCCCTGCGCCCAATGGCTCGCGCGGCGCCTCGAAGCCGCCGGCTGCACCGCACGCGTGGTGCCCACCACGGGCAAGCCCAACGTGCTGGCCCACGCGCCCGCTGCGGCCGGTCCCGACGCGCCGCGCGTGTTGATCTACGGCCATTACGATGTCCAGCCGGCCGACCCGCTCGATCAGTGGACCAGCCCACCCTTCGAGCCGGCCGTGCGCGACGGGGCCGTCTATGCCCGCGGCGCCAACGACAACAAGGGCCAGCTCTTCACGCATCTGATGGCCATCGAGGCCTGGCAGCGAACGCTGGGACTGCCCGTCAACGTCACGCTCCTGCTCGAGGGCGAGGAGGAAGTCGGCTCGCCCGACCTGGAGCCGTTCATCCACGAGCACAAGGATGAATTGGCCGCCGACGCCGCCGTTATCAGCGACTCGTCCTTCTTCGCCGACGGCGTCCCGAGCATCACCTACGCCCTGCGCGGACTGGTCTACGCAGAACTCACCCTCACCGGACCCAACCGCGACATCCACAGCGGCGAGTACGGCGGGGCGGCCACCAACCCCATCAACGCCCTGACGGCGATGATCGCCTCGCTGCACGACGCCGATGGCCGCGTGACGCTCAAGGGCTTCTACGACGACGTGCTGCCCCTGACCGACGCCGAGCGCCGCGCCTGGGACGCCCTGCCCTACAACGAGGCGACGATGGCCCGCTTCCTCGGCGCGCCCGACGGCCGACTCGGCGGCGGCGAGAAGAACCTGCCCGCCCTGCATCGCCTCTGGGCCCGCCCGACGCTCGACTGCAATGGCATCGTCGGCGGCTACACCACCAAGGGCTCCAAGACGATCATCCCCGCCAAGGCCTCGGCCAAGTTCTCGATGCGCCTGGTGGCCAACCAGAACCCGCAGAAGATCGAACAGGCCCTGAGCGAGTTCGTCAGCGCCAACACGCCGGCGGGCCTGGCCGGCGAACTGGTGTTCCACGCCTCATCTCGCCCGGTGATGCTCGCCACGCAAGGCCCCGCGATGACGGCCGCCCAGGCCGCCATGTCCGAGGCCTTCGGCAAGAGCCCTGTCCTGATCCGCTGCGGCGCCTCGGTGCCCGTGACGGAACTGATCCAGCGCCTGTTGGGCCTCGACGCGGTGCTGATGGGCTTTGGCCTGCCCGAAGACAACCTCCACAGCCCCAATGAACACTTCAAACTCGACCAGTTCTACCGCGGCTCGATCGCCTCTGCCGCGATGCTGGGCACTCTGGCGGGGCTCTGAGCCGTAGCACGGGCATCTTGCCCGTGAGTCCCATGTGAGCCTCGCCCATGCGTCCATGAAGTACTCCTGAGGAGGAGGCGAGGACCTCTTCCTGAAATCAGATGACAGGGCGGAGATATCCGATATAGTCGCAGCAAGCATGAAACGACGAATCGGCGACACCACGGTTATCGGCGGCGACTACCAGCACCGCGCCCTGACGCATGGGCCGGCGGTCCAGCGGTTCTGGCATTACAGCAAGCAACTGGCCGTCGCGAAGTTGCTGCCGCCGGCCTCAGGAGAGTTCGTCCTCGACGTCGGCTGCGGATCGGGCGTCATCTCGCATTTCCTGGCCAACCAGGGCCCCGCGGTGCTGGGGATCGACGCCAACGAAGCGGCCATCGAGTTTGCCCGCAGCCACGGGCAAGGCGACGGCGCGCGGTTTCTGTGCGGCCTCGTCGACGAAGCATTCGCCCTCGAGCGCCCCGCCGACAAGATCTACTGCCTGGAAGTGATCGAGCATCTCTACGCCGGCCAGGGCCGGCAAATGCTCGACGTCTTCGCCGGTCTGCTCGCACCCGGCGGACAAGTCCTGCTCACGACGCCCAACTACGCCAGCGCCTGGCCGGCCATCGAGCGGACGATGGACCTGCTGCATCTGGCCCCGCCGATGCGCGAACACCAGCATGTCACGCACTACACCCCCCGCCGCCTGCGGAAACTCTGCACCGCCGCCGGCTTCAAAGTCGAGCGCCTGATGACGCACTGCTTCATCGCCCCCTGGGCCGCCGCCCTGAGTTGGCGTCTCGCCGAGCGCCTGGCGGCCGCTGAGTTCCGCTACGACCTTCGCCTGGGCTCGATCCTGGTCGCTGTGCTGCGAAAATGATCCGAGACGGGAGGAGCGGGGCTACGGGATTGAAGAGATTATGGGGATGGGAAAAGACTAAGAGAAAGATGTTAGCGGCGGAGCTTGCTCCGCGGGTTCTTGGATCGGGGAAGAAACCCGTCGGGCAAGCTCGGCCGCTAACGCTGCGCTTCCGAGTCCTGTTCTTCTTATCCTCTTAATCTTTTCGATCCGGTGATCCGCTCTCCCGGTTTCTAAATGCCTGCGCGGCTCAAGCGGATGATCTCGGCCGCGGAGCAATCGCGTTTTACCGCGTAGCCGCTCAGGGGCTTGATGTGCTCGTGCACGGCGTCGATCAGGTCTACGGCGAAGGGGAAGAAGGCGTCTTCGACTTCGTCGGCGGGGGTGATCCAGTTGCGGGCGCCGACGACGGCCGGCGGGGCGTCGAGGTCGTCGAAGGCCAGTTGGGTGATCTTGCTGGCCATCGTGTGCAGGAAGCTGCCACGCTCGCAGGCGTCGGACGCCAGCAGGATCTTATGCGTCTTCTTCACCGACGCCAGGACCGGCTCGTAGTTGAAGGGCACGATGCTGCGAGCGTCGATCACCTCGCAGCTCATGCCGTACTGGGCTTCGAGCTGCTTGGCGGCTTCGAGGGCCCGGTAGAGCGTCGCGCCGATGGTGAGGATCGTCAGGTCCTTGCCCTGCTTGCGCACGGCCGGTTCGCCGAAGGGGACTTCGTAGCGGCCGGTGGGCACGCCGCCGGGGACGAACTCCTCGGCGTTGCCGTAGAGGCGCTGGCTCTCGAAGAAGATCACCGGGTCGGTCCCGGTCAGGGCGGTGTACATCATGCCCTTGGCGTCGTACGGCGTGGCCGGGAAGACGACCTTGAGCCCGGGGATGTGGGCGACCATGCTCGTCCAGTCTTGGCTGTGCTGGGCGCCGTACTTGCTGCCCACCGATACGCGGAGCACCAGCGGCATGCGGAGCAGTCCGCCCGACATCGACTGCCACTTGGACATCTGGTTGAAGATCTCGTCGCCGGCGCGGCCCATGAAGTCGCAGTACATCAGCTCGGCGATCACTCGCCCGCCTTCGAGGCAGTAGCCCACGGCTGAGCCTACGATCGCGCCTTCGCTGATGGGCGTGTTGAACAGGCGGTGGTAGGGCAGCGCTTCGGTCAGCCCGCGATAGACAGCGAAGGCCCCGCCCCAATCGCGGTTTTCCTCGCCGTAGGCCACCAGCGTCGGGTCGGTGTAGAACTGGTCGAGGACGGCTTCAAAGATCGCGTCGCGCAGGCCGATGCAGCGGGTGTCTTTCAGGCGGGCGCCCTTTTCATCGAACGCCGATCGCGAGCGGCCGGCCAGCGACTGCACGCGCGGGTTGGCGTCTTTGGCCATCAGCACTTCGGGCGCGCGGGTGGTATCCATCGACTCGACCTTGCAGTTGGAGTACATCGTCGCTTCCAGCAGCGAGCCCTTGGCCTTGAGGTCGGCGCGGGGCGAGATCTTCAGGTCGATGGCCTTGGTGTAGGCGCGGAAGATCGTGTCCTCAGCCGCAGCGGCCAGGGCGTCGACGTCGGTCTGCGAGCACACGCCGGCAGCGATCAGGTCAGCCGCGTAGTGCGAGAGCGGATCGACCGCCTGCCAGGCTTCGACCTCGGCCTTCTCGCGATAGCTCGACTGGTCGGAGGGGGAGTGTCCGCTGTAGCGGTAGGTGATGACGTCGAGCAGGACGGGTCCGCGGCCTTGGGCGAGGATTTCTTTCTTGCGTGCGATGGCGTCGGCGACGGCCAGGGGGTTGTACCCGTCGACGCGTTCGGCGTGCATCTGCTCGGGGTTGAGCCCGGCGCCCAGGCGGGCGAGGATGCCAAAGCCCATCGTCTCGCCGACGGGCTGGCCGCCCATGCCGTAGAAGTTGTTGACGAAGTTCATGATCAGCGGCAGGCCGCCCTTGTGGTCGCCGTCCCAGAGCGTGCGGTACTGGTCCATATTGGCCAGGCAGAGCCCTTCCCAGACCGGTCCGCAGCCCAGCGATGCGTCGCCGATGTTGGCGATCACGATGCCGCGCTTGTGGTTGATGCGTTTGAACATGGCCGCGCCGACGGCGATATCGCCCGAACCGCCGACGATGGCGTTGTTGGGGAACACGCCAAAGGGCGGGAAGAACGCGTGCATCGAGCCGCCCATGCCCTTGTTGAAGCCCGCCTCGCGGCCGAAGATTTCCGCCAACGCGCCGTAGACCAGGAAGTCGACCGCCAGGTCCTTGACCGAGCCGGTGGCGCCTTGCTCGACGATCTTGAGGCACTGCCCGCCGAAGTAGTTTCGCATGATGTCCAGCAGCGTCGCGTCGTTGGTCTTGCGGATGGCGGACAGGCCCTTGGCGAGGATCTCGCCGTGGCTGCGGTGGCTGCCGTAGATGTGGTCGTCGAGGTCCAGGTGCATCGCCTGGCCGACGGCCTCGGACTCCTGCCCGATCGACAGATGCGCCGGGCCCTTGTGGTCGTAGGCGACGCCCTTGAAGTTGCCGCGGAGCTTGACCTCGTTGAGCATGTTCTCGAACGTCCGCAGCAGCAGCATGTCGCGCTGAATGCCGATCAGGTCGGCCTTGCTGTAGCGCGACAGTTCCTGGGCGATGGTCTTGTTGTAGGCGTTGACCTGGATCGAGGTGAAGTCGATCCGTCCGCTCTTGCGAACCTCTTGCGGGATGATCATCAGATTTTTGGGCATCGGTTAACTCCTGAAGCCTTGGGTGCGGCTATGTCGTTTGGGCTGTCTCGGGGCAAGTAATCTCGATATTGCGCGACGCGAGGAACTCACGCCAGGGTTGATCGGGCATCTGTTCGGTGACGACGCGGCTGACGGCGTCCCAGTCAACGATCTTGTACAGCGACGCGGCGGCGAACTTGCTCGAGTCGGCCAGCAGGATCGTCTGCCGCGCGTTGCGGACGGCCAGGCGATACAGGGCGGCCGAGTCGATGTCGCCGGCGGTGAGGCCGAAGTCCATCCCCAACCCGTCGGCGCCGATCATCGCCACGTATCCGCGAAGCTGCTCGAGGGCGGCGGTGGCCATTGGCCCGATGGTGTCCATGCGGGCCGGGCGGTACTGCCCGCCCAGCAGAATCACGCTGATAGCCGGCGAGTCGAGCACCTCGGCCAGGCGCACTGAATTGAGGATGATGGACAATCCGCGTTTGCCCCGCAGAAACGCTGCCGTGGCGAAGCAGGTCGTGCCGCTGTCGAGAAAGAGCTGGTCTCCGTCGGGGATCAGCCCCGCCGCAAGACTGCCGATGACCTGCTTGGCGTAGGTGTTGCGGGCGGCCTTGGACTGGAAGGAGAAGTCCATCTTCCGGGCCAGACTCGCCCCGCCGTACGTGAGAGACAGCTCCCCCGAGTCGGCCAATGCTCGCAGGTCACGCCGCACCGTGGCCGACGAAACGGCCAGAGCGTCGGTGAGGTCCTTGACGCTAACATGCCCTTTCTCATAGGCTTGAGAAAGAATGCTATCGCGTCTTTGTTGGGATGATGCGTTCATCGTGGCACAGGCTTTCCAGCCTGTGACACAGCCTGGAAAGGCTGTGCCACCTGATTATGACTCAAGTTAATCATATTCATGCACAAAGATCAACATAAAAATGCAGACTTTTTGCTTGATGTTGGATAATGTTGACTGTATCTTTGAAATGATACTGGCGATACTCTGTTCACAGAGGTGCATAGATGCTGACATTGCGGATACCCCAGCGTTCCAAGACCGTCGAGGAAGTGACCGTCGGGCAGTGGTTCAAGGCCGAAGGCGGCAAGCTCAAGAAGGGCGAGACGATCGTCGAGATCGAGGCCCCTGACGCGATCTACCAGATCACGGCTGCCTCCGACTGCCGACTGCTCAAGGTGCTGGCTGGCGAAGGCACGGTCGTGGCCGTCGGCGAGCCAGTAGCCCTGCTGGGCCAACCGGGCGAGGATATCGCCAAGGCGATGGCCGAAATCGCCGCCCAGGCCGCCGCGGCTGCCCCCGCCAAGACAGTCAAGCCCGCCGTGGCGGCCGCACGCGTTAACACGGCTCCGGCTGTGCCGGCGCCGGTACGTGCTCCACAACCCGCCGCGGCGCCTGCCCCCGCTCCTGCTGCCGTGGCCGCGCCTGCTGCGACCCCAAACGTTGTGCCTGTCCTCATGCCCCAGGCCGGGCAGAGCATGGAAGAGGGAACCATCGTTGCCTGGCGCGTGAAGGAAGGCGACCGGATCAAAGTCGGCGACATCATCTTCGACGTCGAGACTGACAAGGCCACCATCGAAGTCGAAGCCGTCGACGCCGGCCGCATCGGCCGCATCGTCGTGCCTGAGGGCCAGACCGTCGAAGTGAAAGTGCCCGTGGCGTATCTGGCCGAGAGCCCCGCGGCTATCGACGCGTTCCTGCGCGGCGAGAGCGCCCCAAGCGCGCCCGCCCCGGCGGGTGCCACGCTCAACTCCGTTGAGCGTGTCTCTGAAGCCCCGGCGCCCAGTGCCGCCCCCGCCGGCGAACTGCCGGCCGGCGTGACGGCGATCCTGATGCCCCAGGCCGGGCAAAGCATGGAAGAAGGCACCATCGTCGCCTGGCGCGTGAAGGAAGGCGACCGCGTCAAGGTCGGCGACATCATCTTCGACGTCGAGACCGACAAGGCCACCATCGAAGTCGAAGCCGTCGACGCCGGACGCGTCGCCCGCATCGTCGCCCAGGAAGGCGAAACGCTCGAAGTGAAAGTGCCCGTGGCGTACATGGCCGAAAACGACGCGGCGGTCGACGCCTATCTCAAAGGCGGCGCAGCGCCCGCCGCGGCGGGTGCCACGCATCCCCAAGGGATGCGTGCCACTGAACCTTCCGCACCTGCAGTTGCCGCTGCGGCGCCAGTGCGTCAAGCCGTTGCCGCTCCCGTTTCGGGTGACGGTCGCGTGAAGGCCTCACCGGCCGCTCGCAAACTCGCTGCCCAGCGCGGCGTAGACCTCTCAGCCGTGCCGGCCGGCAGCGGACCGGGCGGGCGCATCCTCTCAACCGACATCGCAACCGCTCCGGCCGGCGCGGTCGCTCCGGCTGCGGGCAAAGCCCCGGCCAAGCCTGCCCTGGGCGAGCCCAAGCGCACGAAGATGTCCGGCATGCGAAAGGCCATCGCCAGGAACCTGCAGGCCTCCAAGCAGACCATCCCGCATTTCTACATCAAGCAGACCGTGCGGGCCGACGCCCTGCTGGCCAAGTACAAGCAGCTCAAGGCCGCCGCAGAGTTCAAGTGTACGATCAATGACTTCGTAGTCGCGGCCGTGGCCAAGGCTGTCGCCGAGAAGCCCAGCTTCCGCAGCCAGGTTGACGGCACGGATCTGCTGGAGTACCCCAACGCCAACGTCGGCATGGCCGTGGGCGTCGAGGGCGGGCTGGTGGTGCCGGTCATCGCCTCGGCAGACAAGTTGAGCTTCCGCGACCTGGCCGCCCAGACGCGCCGCATCGTCGAGGCAGCCCGCAGCGGCAAGATCGAGAACATGGGCCAAGGCGCGATCACCATCACCAACCTGGGCATGTTCGGTATCAGCGAGTTCTCGGCGATCATCAACCCGCCCGAGGCCGCCATCCTGGCCGTCGGGGCGGCGCACGAAGAGGCGGTCATCGAGAACGGCCAGATTAAGGCCGCGCAGGTGATGACCATGATTCTCAGCGTCGACCACCGCGTGATCGACGGCGTGATGGCAGCAGAGTTTGTGAACCGGCTCAAAGAACTGCTCGAAAAGCCGGAAGGGCTGCTCGGCTGAGCGGGAAACAGAAAAGACAACAGCCTTGCCACAAAGATCACAAAGAGCACGAGGTGGGAAACGACTAAGAAGCTCTCTTTGTGGTCATTGTGATTGTGGCAGAAGTTTTGGATGCACGAGGTAACAAATGGCAAACAAGTATGACGTAGTCGTGATCGGCTCGGGTCCAGGTGGATACGTGGCGGCACTCAAGGCCGGGGCAATGGGCGCTTCCACCGCAATCATTGAAGAGGCGCCGAATCTCGGCGGGACGTGCCTGAACTTCGGATGCATTCCATCCAAGGCGCTGCTGGCATCGGCTGAACTGCTGCATCACATCGAGCATGCCGGCGATCTGGGCGTGAATGTTTCGGGGCCCATCAGCTTCGACTGGTCGAAGATCCAGGCCCGCAAGGACAAGATTCTCAAGGGCCTGCGCGGCGGGATCGAGACGCTCTTCGCCTCACGCGGCGTCCAGATCGTCAAGGGCCACGGCTCGCTGGCCGGTAAAGGACAAGTGCTGGTTACCGACGGCGGCAGCAAGACCACGCTGGCGGCGGGCAATGTGATTCTGGCTGTGGGCTCAGCGCCACGGCGGATTCCCGGCTGGCCGACCGACCCCGAGCTGGTCTGTACCAGCGACGAGGCCCTGCACTGGACTGCCCTGCCCAAGCGGCTGCTGATCGTCGGCGGCGGCGTCATCGGCTGTGAGTTCGCCTGCATGATGCGAGAGTACGGCGTGGCCGTCACGGTCGTCGAGATGATGCCCAACCTGCTGCCGGAGATGGACGCGCAGCTCGGGCGGGCGATCGAGAAGATCTTCACCCGCCGCGGCATCGCGTGCATCACGGGCGTCAAGGTCGAGAACCTCGCGGGCACCGCGGGCAATCTTACCGCGACGATCACCGGCGGCCTGAGCGTGCAGGTGGACAAGGTGCTGGTCGCGACCGGTCGGCGCCCCAAGACCGAGAACCTCGGCCTCGAGAGCGTGGGCATCGAGACCGACCGCGGATTCATCCGGGTGGACGAGCGGATGGCGACCTCGGCCAAAGGCGTGTATTGCATCGGCGACGCCAACGGGCGGTGCCTGCTGGCGCACGCGGCCAGCGCACACGGCGTGGTGGCGGTTGAAAACGCGCTGGGACACAAGAGTACGATCACGCCGGCGATTCCCTGGGCGGTGTACACGTTCCCGGAGATTGCGGGCGTGGGCATGACAGCCAGGCAGGCGCGGCGCGACGGCGTGCCGGTCTCGGTCGGGCTGTTCCCGCTCAACGTGCTGGGCAAAGCCCAGGCTGTCAACGACACCGAGGGCTTTGTCAAAGTGATTCGCGGGCGCGACGACGGCAAACTGCTGGGCGTTCACGCCCTGGGGCACAATGTGACGGAAGTGATCGGGGCGGCCGGTGCCATGATCGGCACCGGCGCCAGTGTCAAAGATCTCGCCGAGACGGTCTTCGCTCACCCGAGCATCAGCGAAAGTTTGCGGGAATCGGCGGAAGATGCGCTGGGCATGGCGCTGCACCTGCCCGCCCGCAAGATGGTTCAGATTGTGGCGGAGTGATCCCGGGTGCCATGGCACCCGGAGATTTGGAGCACGCAATGTCAGAAACGCTTGAGACAATTCGAAGCCTGGGCAGCGTAGAAGAGATGCAAAAGGCAGCAGCGAGCCGGCTGCGGCCCGCCACTGCGCCCAAGAGCAACTCGCACATTCACCTGCCGCCGAACTTCTCGGCGTTCAAGGATGTCCAGCAGGCCGTCTCACTGGCGGCCGCCCAGGGCGTCGGCGTGCTGGGGCTGAGCAACTACTACGACTACCGCGTCTATCGCGACTTCGTGGCCGCCTGCCGGCGGGCGAACATCTTCCCGACGTTCGGCCTGGAGATCATCGCCCTCGATGAGCCGATGGCCGCGGCAGGCATCAAGGTCAACGACCCGGGCAACCCCGGGCGGTTCTACATCTGCGGCAAGGGCATCACGAAGTTCGACCCGATGGACCCGGTCGCCGGTGGCATCATTAATACCATCCGCGGCAACGACACGGCCCGCATGCGCGAGATGATCGGCAAGATCGACGCGATCTTCGCCCGCGGCGGCGTGGACCTGCACCTGGGCGAGCAGGACGTCATCGCCATGGTCGTGCGACGCCACGGCTGCGCAGCCGAGGCCGTCACGCTCCAGGAGCGTCACGTCTGCCAGGCGTTCCAGGAAGCGTTCTTCGCCCGCACGAAAGCCCAGGAGCGGCCGGCGCTGTTGGAGAAGATCTTCGGCGCCGCGTGCAAGGCCAAACCTGAAGACGCCGTCGGCGTCCAGGGCGAGATCCGCACGCACCTGATGAAGGCCGGCAAGCCCGCCTTCGTCACCGAGACCTTCGTCAGCTTCGCCGAGGCGTACCGCCTGATCCTGGCGCTGGGCGGGATCCCGTGCTACCCGACGCTGGCCGACGGGGCCAACCCCATCTGCCAGTACGAGCAGCCCGTCGAACAGCTCATCCAGAACTGCCGCGACCGCAACATCCACATGGCCGAGCTGATCCCGATCCGCAACGAGCCCGACGTCTTCGCCCGCTTCGTGACAGCCTACCGCAAGGCGGGCATCCCAGTCGTGGCCGGCACCGAGCACAACACGCTGGACCTGATCGGCATGTGGCCGACCTGCAAGGGCGGCAAGGCCATGCCCGCCGAGGTGCTCGATATCCTCTGGGAAGGCACGTGCGTCATGGCCGCCCATCAATTTCTGGCCTCGCACGGCCGGGCCGGATATGTTGACGCCGGCGGCAAACCCAACGCCGACTACGCCGGCGCCGAAGATCGCATCCGGGCGTTTGCGTCTTTGGGCGCGGCCGTCATCGAGACGTATTTCCGGTCCGCCCAAGGCCGATGAGGAGCAGCGCTGCAATGGACAAGACCGAACTGATCAACGTGATTGCCCCGGCGATGCGGGCGCTGGCCGCACAGGACAACCGCCTCAAGCTGGTGCGATTCGACGAGACCGCCACCACGCACGGCGGCGTCGCGTTCGATCCGCCGGCCGGCGGCAATGCGGCCGCCATCGTCGCGGCGCTTTCGACCCTGATGAGCACACAGGGCAAGAAGGTCACAGCGGTGGCCGTCGACGGGCTGGGTATGTTCACGGTGTGCGAGCACCCCGCCGCCGGGGCAGGGCGCGTGGCGGGCAAAGTCGCCCTGGTGACCGGGGCGGCGCAGGGCTTCGGCCTGGAGATCGCGCAGAACCTGGCCGAGCAGGGCGCCTGCGTGGTGCTGGGCGACATCAACGCCGCCGGCGCGCAGAAGGCCGCCGAGGGCCTCATGGCCAGGCACGGTCCGCAGTGCGCGATGGGCCTGGCGATCAACGTCACCGATGGCGCGTCGGTCGCTGCCGCCATTCACCAGATCGTGCGGACCTTCGGCGGGCTGGACATCCTGGTCTCCAACGCCGGCGTTCTCAAGGCCGGTTCCGTCAAGACGCAGAGCGAAAAGGATTTCGATTTCGTCACGGCCGTCAACTACAAGGGCTTCTTTCTGTGCGTGCAGAAGGTCGCGCCGGTCATGGCGGTGCAGCACCAGGCGCGGCCGGGGTACACCAGCGACATCATCCAGATCAATTCCAAGAGCGGGCTGGAAGGTTCCAACCGCAACGGCGCGTACGCCGGCAGCAAGTTCGGCGGGCTGGGGCTGACGCAGTCGTACGCGATGGAACTGGTGACTGACGGGATCAAGGTCAACGCGATCTGCCCGGGCAATTTTCTGGACGGCCCGCTGTGGTCGGACCCGGACAACGGCCTGTTCGTGCAGTACCTCCGCACGGGCAAAGTGCCCGGGGCCAAGAGCATCGCCGATGTGCGGAAGTTTTACGAAGGCAAAGTGCCCATGGGCCGCGGCTGCAACACCGCCGACGTGATGACGGCGGTCTATTATTTGATCGATCAACAATACGAAACCGGCCAGGCCCTGCCCGTTACGGGCGGGCAGGTCATGCTCAAGTAGAGATAAACACGACGGAAGGAATCAGTATGGCACGCGCGAAAGCCAAGACGAAGGCTGTCAAGAAAGTCACTCGCAAGCCGGTCAAGAAAGCCGCCAAAAAGACGGTCAAGAAGACTGCTCGCAAGATGAGGCCGCTGAAGAAGACTGTCGTAAAAAAGGCGGCCCGCAAGGTTGCCAAGACCAAGCCCACTGCCAAGAGGGTGGCGGTCAAGAAGACCGCTGTGAAGAAGGCGGCTTCTGGAACAGCTTCCAAAGCGGCAGCTAAGGCTGCCGCACCCCATAAGAAACTTCCGGCGACGCAGTACGCCGTGCAGCTTGTCGGGCCCGATAAGCTCACGCTCAACGCCTCCAAGGCAGTGCACGAGGTTGGGCCTTACGGCGTGCTGGCGCGCATCGAGTCGGTGGGGCTATGCTTCAGCGACCTCAAGCTGCTCAAGCAGTTCGACCAGCATCCGCGCAAGAGCGGCATCGTCAGCGGGATCGACGCGGCCGCCTTGCCGCAGATGCCCAGCTACGTTCCCGGTGATAAGCCCACCGTCCCCGGCCACGAGGTCACCTGCGTGATCGTGGCGGTCGGGCCCAAGGTCAAGCGTCACAAGGTCGGCGAGCGGTGCCTGGTGCAGACCGACTATCGATGGCTCAAGACCGACAAGTCCAACGCCGCGTTCGGGTACAACTTTGAGGGCGGCCTGCAGCAGTATGTGCTGATGGACGAGCGCGTGATCATCGACCCGCAGAGCGGCCAACGCATGCTCATCCCCGTCGACCGCCAGCGCAGCGCCTCGGCGATCTGCTTGGTCGAGCCGTGGGCATGCGTCGAGGATTCGTACGTCACCCCCGAGCGGCGCGGGATGATGGCCGGCGGCAAGCTGTTGGTCGTCGCCGAGGCCGGGTACAAGATCCAGGGCATTGCCGAGAGCCTGAACCCTGACGGCAAGCCGGCGGTCGTGCTGGCCAAGCTCGCTCAGCCGGATCAGCTTGCGGATCTGCGGGCGGCTGTGGGCATGACCGTCGTCGATATCGAGTATCCCAAGACGCTCGAGCCGGGCGTGTGGAACGACATCGTGTACTTCGGGACCGACCCGGCCGTCATCGAGCTGCTCAACGACAAGCTCGCCCCCGGCGGAATCATGAACATCGTCACGGCCGGCAAGACCATTGGCCGGGCGGTGGAGATCAGCGTCGGGCGCGTGCATTACGGCATGTGCCGCTGGGTGGGCACCACCGGCGCCAATGCGGCCGACGGATACAAGATGATCCCCGCCGACGGCGAGGTGCGCGACAACGACAGTGTGATCGTGATCGGCGCCGGCGGGCCGATGGGTCAGATGCACGTGATCCGCGATGTCTGCTCGGGCAAGAAGAACCTCTCGGTCGTCGGCACCGACTTCGACGACGCCCGCCTGGCGACGCTCGGGGCCAAGGTGGCCCCGCTGGCCGCGGCCAACGGCGTGACGCTGAAAATGATCAACCCCAACAAGCAGGGCGACACGGGGACCCACAGCTACCACGCGATCATGGCTCCCGTGCCGGCGCTGGTCTCTGCGGCCATTGCGGCCAGCACACCCGGGGCGCTGATCAACATCTTTGCCGGCATCGCCGCGACGGTGAAGCACCCCATCGATCTGGACGCCGTTGTCAGCAAGAGCATCTTCATGTTCGGCACCAGCGGCTCGACCATCCGCGACATGATGATCGTGCTGGAGAAGGTGCAAGCCGGCACGTTGGACACCAACGCCTCCGTCGACGCTGTCAGCGGAATGGCCGGGGCGATCGACGGCATTGCGGCCGTCGAGAACCGCACGCTGGCCGGCAAGATCATCGTCTATCCGCAACTGGTCGACCTGCCCCTGACGCCGCTGAGCGAGTTGAAGAACAAGCTGCCCGCCGTGGCCGCCAAACTCGACCCGCAGGGCCAGTGGACCAAGGCGGCCGAAGAGACGCTGCTGAAGCAGCGGTAATCGGTAGCCGGTAGCCAGTAGCCGGTGAATGGGTGAATGGCGACGCGCGGGTCGCCATGGGCACGCCGCGCGTACCTCAAGAGGCAAGAAATGCCTTCGATCTCTGTCATCAATCTCGGCCGGGGCGCTTACGCCGACGCGCTGGCGCTGCAGATGCGCCTGGTCGAACAGATCAAATCCCGCGGTGACGATTGCGGCGAGGCCTATCTCATCCTCGTCGAGCACGACCCGCCCGTCATCACGTTGGGCAAGGCCGCCAAGCCGCAGAATGTCGTGGCGGACGAGGCAACCCTCGCGGCCGCGGGCATCGAAGTGCACCAGGTCACCCGCGGCGGCGACGTAACGTATCACGGTCCGGGGCAGATCGTCGGTTACCCGATCGTCAATCTGCGCGCCTTGGACAGCGACGTGCGGGCCTACGTCTGGCGCCTGGAAGAAACGCTTATCCGCGTGCTGGGTCGCTTCGACATCGAAGCGTTTCGCCGCAAGGGGCTCACGGGCGTGTGGGTAGGTGACTGTCCCTGCAAGATAGCCGCCATAGGCGTGGCGGTTTCGCGATGGGTCACGTACCACGGGTTTGCCCTGAATGTAGATCCCAACCTCGCGCACTTCGACTTGATTGTCCCCTGCGGCATTGCCGATGCCGAGGTGACCAGCATGGCCGCGGTCCTTGGCCGGCCGATAACCACGGCCGAGGTGAAGCCTGTTTTGATAGAATGCTTTTATGAAGTGTTCGACGAGTTCCAGCGATGACTGACAACGCGCCTCATCGTCTACCGCCGTGGCTCACGCGCCGCCTCGGGCCTTCGCGCGATGCCGAGCAGGTCGCGGCCTTGCTGGCCGACCT
The DNA here is from genome assembly GCA_039683615.1 of Phycisphaerae bacterium. GTDB lineage: Bacteria > Planctomycetota > Phycisphaerae > SM23-33 > SM23-33 > JAJFUU01. The sequence goes on along the minus strand of JBDKRA010000044.1, from coordinate 181,099 downwards.
GCATCTGGTCACCGTCTGCGACGGCGCGCACTGTCCCAATCGCCACGAGTGCTACAGCCGCCGCACGGCGACGTTCATGATCCTGGGCGAAACCTGCACCCGAAACTGCCGCTTCTGCGCCGTGCCTGCCTGCGGCGCCGCACCCGCGCCGCCGCGCGAGGATGAGCCCGCGGCCGTGGCCGAGGCGTGCAAACGCCTGGCGCTGCGCCATGTGGTGATCACCTCCGTCACGCGCGACGATCTGGCCGACGGCGGAGCCGGCCACTTCGCCCGAACGATCGCGGCTGTTCGCGATGCGGTTCCTCAAGCGATCATCGAAGTGCTCGTGCCGGATTTTCAGGGCGATCGTGCGGCGATAGACACAGTCCTGGCGGCGAGCCCGCACGTGTTCAATCACAATGTCGAAACCGTTGAGCGCCTGTACGCGACCGTCCGCCCGCAGGCCAGTTATCGCCGCAGCCTGGGCGTACTGGCGCACGCCAAGAGTCGCGGCGCGACGACCAAGAGCGGCCTGATGGTCGGCCTGGGCGAGGCAGCCGGCGAGGTCGAGCAGGTGCTGCGCGACCTGCGCGCCGCCGGCTGCGACATCGTCACCATCGGCCAGTATCTCGCCCCGTCGAAGCATCACCTGCCGGTGGTGCGATACGTCGAGCCCGCCGAGTTCGCCGCCTATGAAGCCGGGGCCAAGGCGATGGGTTTTGCCGCCGTCGCCGCGGGGCCCTTCGTCCGCAGCAGTTACCAGGCCGAAGATGTTTTCAACAAACGCAGTGCAAGCTTGAAATAGTGAGCCTAGACTGGCATAACCTTCCGTGGGTCCTGTTAATGAGACTAAATAAGGAGACATGAGCGATGGCGCAACTGAAAGGCAGCAAGACCGAACAGAGCTTGAAGGATGCATTTGCCGGCGAAAGCCAGGCCCGCAATAAGTACACGTATTTCGCTTCAGTGGCCAAGAAGGAAGGCCTCGAGCAGATCGCCGCGATCTTCCTGGAAACCGCCGAGAACGAAAAAGAGCACGCCAAGTTGCACTTCAAGCTGTTGGAAGGCATCGGCGACACGGCGGCGAATCTGGCCGCGGCGGCTGGCGGCGAGAATCATGAGTGGACGAGCATGTACCCGGGCATGGCCAAGATCGCCCGCGAAGAAGGCTTCGACGACATCGCCCGCCTGTTCGACGGCCTGGCCAAGATCGAGAAGGAACACGAGGCCCGCTACAAGAAGCTGCTGGCCAATTTCCAGGGCGGCCAGGTCTTCGCCAAGCCCGCCAAGACCAAGTGGGTCTGCCGCAACTGCGGCTTCGTGCATGAAGGCGAAAAGGCCGTCCAGACCTGCCCGGTCTGCAAGCACCCCCAGGCCTACTTCGAAATGGCGGCAGACAATTTCTAGCAGTGCGTTCGGCAGAGTTGCAGGATGAAGTAGAATGCGGGGCGGGAGTCGACAGCGGCTCCCGCCCTTTTTCTAACGAGGATTTCTCATGATGACTGGAAAAGCTAAGACCGTTTTAGTCGGCGCGGGCGTTATTGCAGCTCTGGCCGTTATGCACTTGGCGAATGTCTGCCGTGGCGATGGGGCGGCGTCCAAGCCCGCCTCGGCGCTGGCGTTTACCGTCAAGGACATGGAAGGCAAGGACGTGACGCTGGCGGACAAGTACGCCGGCAAGGTGGTGCTGATCGTCAACGTCGCCAGCAAGTGCGGGTTCACGCGGCAGTACAAGGGGCTGCAGGAGCTGCACGAGCAGTATGCCGTCAAGGGCCTGGCGATCGCAGGCTTTCCGTGCAACCAGTTCGGCGGCCAGGAGCCCGGCGATAACAAGACCATCCGCGAGTTCTGCGAAAGCAAGTTCGCGGTGAAGTTCGATCTGTTCGACAAGATCGACGTCAACGGCGACAAAGCCAGTCCGCTCTACAAGTATCTCACGGGCGAAAACGTGCCTGTGGCCGACAAGGGCCCGGTGAAGTGGAACTTCGAGAAGTTCCTAATCGGCAAAGACGGCCAGATGATTGCGCGGTATCGCTCAGGCATCAAGCCGGCCCAAATCGCCAAGGATATCGAAGCCGCGCTGGCGAAGTAAACTCACTGGTGCGGCTGGCCGATGTACGCCGGAGTCACCGGCGGCAGGTCTGATCCGCGGCGGCCTCGCGTTCGGCCGGCGGCGGAATACGTGAAGGGCTTGAAGCCGATTTTCAGGGCCGGGGAGTTCTCCTTCAGGTTAAAGTCTCCCTTGGCGGCATCGACGAACAGCGGGTCGGCGATGATGGAATGCGCGTCGCGCCCGGCCGCCTGCCACTGGGCGAAGGTCATCCCGGCGAAGTTCGGCTCGCCGCCGATCTGCCAGTAGCAGTTGTAGTCGAAGTCCTGCCGCCCGCCCCATTCGCCGATCAGCAGCGGGGCGTCCTTCCAGTAGAAGATGTTGTGCGCGTACTCGACGGCTTTGTAGTCTTCCTTGAGCTGGTGGAACATCTGCCCGCGTCGGCCCATCGCCACGATGTTGTTGCGAAAGACGATGTTCTTGCCGAAGTGGTGGCGATGGCCGCCCTCGAAATTGTCCACCAGCAGATTGTTCTCGATCACCACGTCGGTGGTGGCCTGGTCAGTGTAGACCGCCCCGGCCCCGTGGCGGTAGCCCATCACGTCGCGGATGACATTGTTGCGGATCGTCGTGCCCGGCGAAATGCCCCGCGTGTACACCCCGCCCATGTCGTTGAGCAGGTTCTGCCCGATCTTGTGTACGAGGTTGAATGCGAAATCGTTGTGATGCCCGAAGTGTGGCCCGTACGTGCCCGACCAGCCCAGGTTCACGCCGCTGTAGTAGTGGTCGTAAATTTCGTTGTGCTCCAGCGTGTTGTGATGGGCGTGGCCGACCCACAGGCCCACCGCTCCCGGATGCACGCGCCCGCCCTGGGCTAGCAGGCAGTTGCTCACGACGTTGTGCGAGGCCACCGTCTCGTCGCTGAGCTGCGCCTTGGTGCCGTGGAGCGTGTCGGCGTCGCCGTACGAGCCGATCTTGATCGCCCCGGCGCCGGTGTCGAGCACCTCGCAGTCGACGATGCGGTTGTTCTTGCAGCCCAGGCCAAGCTCGATGGCATACTCGCCCACGTGCTGGAACACGCAGCGATTGAACAGGCAGTGGCGAATGCCCTCGGCCGCGACGGCCGCGGGGTAGGGCACCTCCGCCTGCACGACGCTGCGGCCGCGAGGCTCGAGCGACCAGTCGGCGTGCTCGAACGTCAGGCCGGCGAATTGCACGTGCTCGACGCCGTCGAGGCGCATGAGCTGCGTCAGGCGGGGGGCGATCACGTAGGTCCGCTGCGGCGTTTCGCCCTCCATCGGCACGTACGTCAGCACGCCGCTGGGGCGGTCGAGGTACCACTGGCCTTTTTCGCCCAGGGCTTCCTTGACGTTCTCGACGAGGTATCGCCGGCCGGCCTCGAGCGACATCCACCATTCCTGGATGGCGGTGGGGCCGGTGAAGGTCACGGCGCTTCCCTCGACGGCGGCGATGTGCAGGCGCGAGGTCGTCCACGAGTGGAAGACGATCACCTCAATGTCGCCGCGATTGGCCCAGTCGGCTTTGATCTGGCCGTCCTTGAAACCGAAGCGGTCGTAACCCTTGCCGCCGGCCGCGGGAGTTTCCTTCAGCGTGCGGGCGATGAGATAGAAGCCCTTGCCCGGCAGGCGCGGGCGGAATCGCCGCTGGCCGTCGACGAACAGTTGCATGAACGCCCACTTGCCCTGGTCGACTTCCGGCAGGCGCACCTGCCACCACCCGCGGGCGTCGATGGTCCAGCCGTCGATGACGCGGCCGCCGCTGATCTGGACTTTCTCCTGCGGCCAGGGGCAATAGATCGTGGGCGAGTCGGCGGTGCCGCTGTCAGGGCGGTCCAGCTCCAGCGTTGCATCGAGTTCGTGGCGTCCCTGGCGGAGCATGACGATGACGGGGGTCTTGCGCGCCGGCTGGGCGGCGCGAATCTTTCGCACAGCGTCACGGGCGGCTTGCAGCGTCGCCAGAGGCCCGTCGGTGAAATCGGAATTGCGCTGGGGCAGCGTGCCGCTCCACGTGTCGCGCCCGTCCGGGGAAAGGTAGATGTCAGCCGTGGGAGGTTCCTCCGCAATCGCGGCGGCGGTCATTGTCGTCGCCATAATTAGAGAAATCATCGTCAGGTTGGAACAGATCATCCCGCTATTATGCGCTGAAGTCGCACCCGTAGCACGGGCATCTTGCCCGTGAGTAGCATGGGCGTCTCGCCCATGCTCCGGGTGTGGCATGGCCGTCTCGGCCATGCTCTTGTTTCTTGCATGGCCGGGACGGCCGTGCGACTCACGGGCGAGACGTCCGTGCCACTTCGTACGCGCCGACGGTCTTGCCGTCGTCAGTGCGTTTGGCCATCGAGCAGGGGTGAACGTACTGGAACGCTGGGACGAAGCTCACGCCGTCGGCGGCTGGCAGTTGAGCGCCGTTGTTGACGCAGGGCGAGTCGGCCTTGACGTGCAGGTTCCACGTGGCGCGATCGACGAACTGGGGGTCATCGGTGACGTTGGATTTCAGTTCGGCTTTGGGATAACTGCACAGTTCGCCGCGGCCGACGAAGATGTTGTTGGCGATCAGCACCGGCGGCTCGACACTGCGGGATCGAATGTTCACGAAGATGCCCTTGCCCAGCTCGTTGATAAACGTGTTGTTTATTACGTATACGGAATTGGCCTGGTACTTCATGCCCTCCTCGCCGTAGGCGAGCATGCTGGAGTTCTGCGACTTGGGCCCCTGGTGAATCACGTTGCCCATGATTACAGCCTTGCCGCCGTTGGGCAGGTTGATCTCATAGCTGCCCGAGCCGGTCTCCTCCTCGGCGATGCGGTTATAGAGGATGTGGTTTTCTCGCGCCCGCGACTTGAGCAGGTGCCCCTCCTTGGCGCGGTGCGTGTAGTTGTAGCGGAACGTCAGCTTGCCGATGGCGGATATATAAAGATTGTGCGACTGCCCGCGCAGCCCACAGCCGGCAAACTCGCAGTGCTCGATGAGCATCTCGCTGCGCGGGTCGCTGCCGCCGCCGAGGATGCCGTTCTCGCAGTCGCTGAACTTGCAGCCGCGCACGGTGAGGTTGCGCCCTTCGGCGCGGATGCCCGCCCCGTTGTGATCCTTCACGCGGGCGCCGGCGAAGTCGATGTTCTCGACCGTCACGTTGTGGCCGCTGACGACCCAGATGGCCTTGCCGTTATTGATGCTGCCGGAGCTCTTGAGCAGCGGCTTGCGACCTTCGGCGTCTACCAGGCCGCGCAGCGTCAGCCGGTCGCGGCGGACGGAGCACCAGTCGTTCTGGTATGTTCCTGGGGCAATCTCGACGGTGTCGCCCTTATTAGCTGCGGCGATGGCGGCAGAGGGCTTGGCATACTTTTCGCCGGGCCCGACCTTCAGCGTGCGCGGCGGCGGGGCCTGCTCCTGCGGCTGATCCTGCTGGGCGATGGCCATTCCAGCCGCGAGGCAGCAAGCCGCGGCGATCCACGCGATGGTTCTCAAGGCGACCATGAGTGCTCCTCGATTTCCGCTGAAGGCGTCTTTATATCATAGTCTGATGTAGCACGGGCGTCCCGCCCGTGAGTGGCATGGGCGTCTCGCCCATGCTCTCCGACCTTTCAAGGATCAGGGACATGGGCGTCCCGCCCATGCTACTTTCAGTTGGCGCTGTTGCCCGGCGGGCGCTTTCCATAGAATGGCCTGCATGCTGATACGCACAAAGATCATCGCGACGATCGGGCCGGCCAGTGCGTCCGAGGCCACGCTACGGCGGCTGGTCGAGGCGGGCGTGGACGTGTTCCGGATCAATTTCTCGCACGGGGCCAACGAGCAGCGGCTCGAGGTGCTGACGGCCATCCGCAAGATCGAGCGGGAGATCGGCCGTCCGCTGGCGGTGCTGGGCGACCTGTGCGGGCCCAAGATCCGCGTGGGCCAGATCACCGGCGGCAGCGTGCTGCTGGGCGAGGGGCAGAGCCTCATCATCCAGCGCCAGCCGATCATCGGCGACGCGCAGCACATCTCGACGACGCTGGCCGAACTGGTCGACCAGGCCCGACCCGGGCAGACCATCCTGCTCGACGACGGCAAGATCCGCCTGCAGGTGACCGAGGCCGGCGACAAGGACCAGATCGTCTGCACCGTCCAGCGCGGGGGCGTACTCGCCTGCGGCAAGGGCGTCAACCTCCCACACACGACGCTGACGTTGTCGTCGCTGACCGAGAAGGATCACGCCGACGCGGCCTGGATCGCGGCCCACGACTTCGACTACGTCGCCCAGTCGTTCGTGCGAAAACCCCAGGATATCGAGGACCTGCGAGGCGTGCTGGCCGCCGCCGGGCGGCCGCTGCCCATCGTCGCCAAGATCGAGAAGCCCCAGGCGATGGACGCCATCCAGGACATCGTCGCGGCCGCCGACGCGGTGATGGTCGCCCGCGGCGACCTGGGCGTCGAGATGGACCTGCCGGCAGTGCCCGTGGCGCAGAAGACCATCGCCCACCACTGCGCGATCCAGGCCAAGCCGTGCATCATCGCCACGCAGATGCTCGAGTCGATGACCGAAAACGCCACCCCCACGAGGGCAGAGGTCTCGGACGTGGCCAACGCCGTGCTCGACCACGCCGACGCGGTGATGCTCTCGGGCGAGACGGCCGTGGGCAAGTACCCCATCGAGGCCGTGACGATGATGAACTCTATCGTCAGCTCGATGCAGTCCTATCACGACCGCACGCTGCGGGACCTGAAGATTCCGCCGCGCCACACATCGGCGACGACCGCCGCCCTGGCCGACTCGATCCGCGACATCACCGCCCGCGAACCCGTCGCGGCCATCGCCGTCTTCACCATGACCGGCAAGACCGCCCAGATGTTCTCCAAGCACCGCCCGTCGTGCCCGATCCTGGGCCTGTCGCCCAAGGCCGACAGCGTGCGGCGGATGTGCCTGTACTACGGCGTGCTGGGCCTCCAGACGCCGATGCTGACAAGCACCGACGAGGTGCTGGCGACGGCGACACAGTTCGCCCTGCGCCTGGGCGTGGCCGCCAAGGGCGACAAGCTGGTGGTGATCTCGGGCCAACCCTTCGGCATCCCCGGCCTGACCAACACGCTGGTGGTGCACACAGTGCAGTAGCCGGTGAAGACTCCGGCCGGTGCGAGACCTCGGGTGCCATGGCAGCCGTTTCCCAGCCGCCATATCCCTGAGGCCGCGCCAAGATCTCTGTGGCAAAGCTTCTGCTAATCTTCCACTTCGTGAAATGTCAACTCGTCAGTGTCGGTGTCCAGGATGGCCACCGTCAGCGGCCTCGCGTCGTACAGCGCGCCGGGGTTGATGACCCGCGTGATGCCCACGCGCTCGTCGCGCGTGTCGTGCGTGTGGCCGTGACAGACGTACGGAAACTGCTCGTCGTCGATCAGGTCCGACAGTAGCGAGGGGATGTGGCCGTGAACGGCCGCGAGATACTCGCCCTCGCCGATGGGGACCTCAATCACTTCGTCATGATACCGCACGTTCCAATGCCGGGCCGCGGCCAGCAGCGCCGGGCGGTTGCGGTCCATGTTGCCTGCGACGAGATGCGGTTGCGGCCGCCCGGAAGGCCCCATCGCCAGCAGCTCGACGTCGTCGAGCGAGCAGATGTCGCCGCAATGGACGACGGCATCGGCGTCGGCGGCGATGAAGATCTCCATCGCCCGCCGCAGCCGCACGCTCTTGCCATGACTGTCCGAAACGATTCCGATCTTCATATCGCGATTGTACCTGCGGGAAGTTCAAAGGTCGAAGTTGAAGATGTAGACAGTCCGCCATCGGGGGCGCAAATAAGCGGCCTTGGCCGAAGGGACGATCCCTCCACAGCGGCCAAGGCCGACTATCCAGGAATCCTCCCGAGGAACATGGCCACGCGGGCCTTGAGTCGGGAGGCTGGGTGTTCCACTAATCAACATAGGCCACGAATCGGCCGCAGGCAAATTTGAGTGGCGATAATTCTTCGATGGCGTGAAATGCCTCAGTCATGGGGGGGATACGATGGCATAAAGAAAGTTCAAAGAATCGGGGAAACAACCCGCCGAGCAAGCCGAAGATCCCATGGGGACTCGACCGCTGCCAAAACGGGATGCGGACGCGCCTCAGATGGAACCCAGCGCGATCTGGGCGAACTCCAGATCGGCGGGCGTCGTGATCTTGATGTTGCGGGCATCGCCGGGAACGACACGAACGTCAAACCCGGCCTGCTGCACCAGGTGCGCGTCGTCGGTGGCCGTCGCGCCGGCGGCGTACGCGCGGCGAAGAATGTCCAGGCGGAACACCTGCGGGGTCTGGGCTTCCCACAGACCGCTGCGGTCGACGGTGGCCTCGATCACGCCCTCGGCGTCGACCCGCTTGACCGTGCCGTGGATCGGCCAGGCAAGAATCGCCGCCCCGCCCCGCGCCGCCTCGGTGAGCACCGCATCCAGGCACGCCTGGCTCACGCACGGACGCACCGCATCGTGTACGCACACCAGCTCGGCCCGCCCGTCGACCGCCATCAGGGCCGCCCGAACCGAGTCGCTGCGCATCGCCCCGCCGGCGATCAGACGCACATTCAGGCCCTCCAGCTCTCCGCCGAAGCGCTCGCGCACGGCCGCCATGTCGTCGGGCGAGACGGGCATGAGAATCTCCAGCACCTCCGCCCGCGCCGCAAAGACATCCAGCGTGCGCAGCAGCACCGCCCGCCCCTGCAGCGGAGCGAAGATCTTGCTGACGGGCCCGCCGAACCGTTTGGACGCCCCGGCCGCGGGAATGATCACCGACACGTTGCGCATGGCCCACATCGTAGTGTCCCGCCGCCGCCGGAACAATGGCGCCGCCGCGACTTTTCCTCCCGGTAACTCAGGCATTACGCTGCCGGCACTGCCGACACGTTGGTAAAATGATGAAGACGACAGTCCCCACGCTGCGCCCGAGGAGCGATCTTGGCCGGTATCGCCGACAGAGCGACGTACGAACTGCCCTTAGCGCCACCCGCGTCGCGCCGCGAGGAGGCCGACGCCGGCGACGCGGCCATGCCCCAGGACATCCTCGGGCGAAACGTTATCATGTTCTGCCGCTTCCGCTGGCTGGTGGCGGCGGTGCTGGCGGCCGCCGGCGCCGCTACGGCTATCCCGCTCGTCATCGACTCGCTGGGTCTGCGCGGGGCGATGCTGTGGCCGTGGGTGCTGGCGGCGGCGCTGGTGGTGGCGAACGTCGGCTACGTCGGCTGGGCGCGACGCGCCGGGGCCGCCCGCGCCAACGCCCAGGTCATGCTCTGGGCGCAGATCGTCGTCGACCTTCTGGTGCTGACGGCCGTGGTGCATTTCATCGGCAGCCTGGGCACGTTCGCGGCCGGGGCGTATCTGTTTCACATCATCCTGGCGTGCATCTTCTTTTCGCGGCGGCAGAGCCTGGCGGTGGCGCTCGTGGCGGCGGGAATGTTCATCGCCTGCGTGGCAGCCGAGCAGTCGGGCCTGGCGACATCTGCAAGCGTGTTCGCTCAACCGGCGCCGCGCGGGCTCGGGGCGGTTAATTTCGCCCTGATGATCGCCTTCATGATCGTGGTGTGGTATCTGGCGTCGATGCTTTCGGAGCTGGTCCGCCGCCGCAGCCGCGAGCTGGCGGCGGCCAATCGCATACTCGAGCAGGCCCGCCAGGAGCGCATGCGTCACATGCTGCAGACCACGCACGAGCTCAAGGCGCCCTTCGCGGCTATCCACGCCAACACGCAGTTGCTGCTCAAGGGCTACGCCGGAGAGCTCAGCGAGGCGGCGATGCCGATCGTGCGCCGCATCGACGCCCGCTCGCGGCGCCTGGCCAACGAGATCCAGGACATGCTGCTGCTGGCCAATCTTCAGTCGCTCAGCCAGCGTGCGGCCGCAATGGTCGAGCTGGACCTGGCCGGTGTGCTGGCCTGGTGCTGCCAGCAGGTGCGCGACCGCGCGGCCGAACGCGGCGTGACGCTGATCGAGTCGCTGCAGTCCTCGCCCGCCCGCGGCGTCGAGGAGCATCTCAAGATGCTCTTCGGCAACCTCGTCACCAACGCCGTGCTCTATTCGCGCCCCGGCGGGCAGGTGCGCGTCAGTTGCCATCGCGACGAGAGCGGCCGCGCCGTCGCCTGCATTGAGGACCGCGGCATCGGGATCGAGCCCGACAAGCTGTCGCGCATCTTCGACCCGTACTACCGCACGGCCGCAGCCGCACAGCACAATCGCGAGTCGTCCGGCCTGGGCCTGGCGATCGTGCGGGACATCGTGGCGATGTACGGCATCCGCCTGAAAGTCTCCAGCGCCGTAGGCGAGGGCACAACCTTTGAAGCCACGCTGCCGCTGGCGTCAGACCAGCCCCCGCCGCCAGCCGACGAGATCGGAGCAGGACCATGGCGTACATACTGATCGTCGATGATGACGAGGACTTCGCCCAAGCCGTCGCAACCGTCATGCGGGCCCTGGGCCACCAGACCCGGATCGCCGCCAGCATCGAGGCCTCACGCGAAACCCTGGCCCTGCGACGCCCCGACCTGCTCATCCTGGACGTGATGTTCCCCGAACGCCGCGCCGAGGGCCTTGACCTGGCGCAATCGCTGGCCGACGACGAACAGTTTCAGGGCCTGACGATCCTGATCCTGTCGGCCGTCGACCCGCGCGGACCGCTGGGCTTCGGCGCCCAGCACGCGCCGGGCGCGCTGCTGCCCCATGCGGATTTTCTGGAAAAACCCGTCGACCTCGACGTGCTGATCTCGAAGGTCCAGGCCCTGCTCGCGCGGTGACATGGGCGGGACGCCCATGCTACTGACGGGCAAGATGCCCGTGCTACTTGATCTGCTCGGCCAGCGCTCGGGCGGCCGCCGGACCCTTGCCCGAGAGCTTCAGCACGTACCAGGCGGCCATGGCCGTAGCGCCGGGCTGGGCCGGGTCGGGATTGTCGACAATCTTTCGCAGCGCCGGCAGGGCCTGGGGCTGATTGAACCGCGCCAGCGTCAGCGCCCCGTCGAAGACCACCTCCTGATACGAGCTGGCAATCAGCACCCGCGCCAAGCCGATGCATTCGGGGTTGGTCGTGCGCATCAGGGCGGCCCCCACCATCCGCACGCCACTGCCGTAGCGTCCGGCGGCGATCTCGCGCAGGCCATCCGTCGCCGCCGGCGTGCCGAGATTAATCAATAGCGTCGCGGCCATCGCCCCGCGGATGTGGTCGGCTCCGAGAGTCGCGCCCGGGGCGTCGAGGCTGCGAATGTACGCCAGCAGCGGCGCCACGTACGCCTCGGCCAGCGGGCCTCGGTCGGCCATGTCCTTGCGGGCGCACTCGACGACGTAATCGACAACGATCGGGTGGCCCAGCTTGAGCGCCGCAGCCGCGGCCGCACCGGTCTGGGCCGCTCCGTCCAGCCGCGCCAATTCCAGCCGCACCAGCACGGCCACCGACGGATTGTCGTTCGAGGCCAGTATCCTCAACTGCTGCTGAGCCTGCGGGCTCTTGGCAACGATCTTGAGCAGGTAGATCTTGAAGATCGTCATGTCCGAGCCCTGCAGGGCCGTGCGAACCGTCTGCACGTCGCGCGGGGAGAGTTCAGCCAAGGCAGCATACGCCGAGACGCGCACCGGGGCGGCGCGGTCCGACTGCGCCACCTGTCGCGCCAGTTCCAGACCGGCGGCGATCTTGTCCTGCCCGATCTTGCGAACCAGCAGGCTCACCACCGCGTCAGAGGTGTTGGCGTCGGCCGCCGCCTTGAACAGATCGTCCTTGAAGTCCTCGATCCCCAGCTTGAGTAGCGCCAACTGCGCCGCGGTGCGGATGGTCGGGTCCTTCGACTTGACCAGCGACCGCAAGGCCGGAATGGCCTTGGCCCGGCCCTCGCCCTGGGTGAGCATGTCGGCCGCCAGCGACCGCACGTTCTCGTCGCCGACCTTGGCGATGACGTCGAGCAACTCCTGATCGGTCAGAATCTTCAGCGAGCTCAGGTGTACCAGCGCCCCGGCGCGGATCTCGTTGCTCGGGTCGTTCCAGACCCGCTCCTTCAATGCCGCCCCCGCCTCGGCGCCGCCGCACTCAGGCAACGCCTCGACGGCGAAGGCCCGCAGCTCGCGGTCGCCGCAGCGGCTCAGGGCGGCAAACACCGGTAGCAACGCGGGGTCGCGAACCGCCCGCAACGCCGGAAGAATGCTGCGAGTCCTGCCGTTGTCGGCCAAGGCCGCCGAAAGGTAATTCAGGGCCGTCATGTAGTCCTGCCCCGCCGCCCCGCCGGCAGCGCACGACAACACAGAGGCGGCGATAAGAACCGCCCCGGCCGCCCCGATGCGACGACTGGACCACTGGGTATGATGCATCATGATGTTTCCTGCCCGCCGAAGCGACCGCCCCCAGCCCCGGCGAACCCGTAGAGTACCACATCTGCGCAAGAATGGAATGCCCCGCCTGCCATGGCGCAGAATCAGGTGGATGATTTCTCCAACCGCTCGGCAATCCAGACTTTGATGATGTTTACTCTTCGCCCGTCCAGCGTATGGCCGCGACGGCCGTGCCGCGGTATAATGAACGTGTTCGATGCGTGGAAGACCGCTCCGGCCGCGAGGCTGGGGAGGAAAGTCCGAGCACCACTGAGCCACGGTGGTGGGTAACGCCCACCGTCCCGCCCGTTTCGGCGGCGCAGGATAGGGAAAGTGCCACAGAAAAGATACCGCCCCGAGCGGCCCGTCAGGGCCGTCGAAGGGTAAGGGTGAAATGGTGCGGTAAGAGCGCACCGCGCCGCTGGCGACAGCGGCGGCATGGCAAACCCCACCGGGTGCAAAGCCAAGCAGCGATCGCAAGGTGCGGCTCAGGCCCGTCTGCGGGGCTCGCCCCGCGGACGCGATCGTGGGTAGGCTGCGTGCCGCAAGCGGGTCCGCCCGCGTGCGGCAGAGCTCGTCGGCAACGGCGGGTCCAGATAAATGGTCTTCAGGCGGCCGCGCCGGCCCAGGCGCCCCTCGCCGACAGAACTCGGCTTACAGCGCATCGAACAGGGCTTTTTTAAAACAGGAGCCGGTGCAATCATTTTCGCTCGGGGCGTTACCTGATAGCCGATAGCTGGGTCGCTGGATCAAAAGCAGCGGCGATGGGTGTAAGTCTGAATAATCAGAATGACAACGCGAATTGCCAAATTCTCTTCAGTTGAATCAGGTGGGCGGTCGATATCGATAGTGGCCGGCCACGGTGGCGGGCTGATTAAAAGGAGCGCGATCATGAAAGTCTTGATCATCGAGCCCGACTGGCGGTTTGCACGGCAGGCGACGGCCTTTTTAGAATCGCACGCACACCTGACGATCCACGAGACCACCGCGGAGGGCGGGCTGGCCAAGGCGGGGCACTGGCAGCCAGACTTGGTGATCGCGGCCGACGTGTTCGCCGACGAGGGGCTGCTGGAATCGCTGGCGGACCTTCCAGGGCGGCCCGCGGTGCTGCTGACGGGCTGGATGGACCGCTACGACGTCGCCTGGCGAGCCTGGCAACGCGGCGGCAACGAACTGCTGATGAAACCAGTCTTCCGCTGCGAAGAGTTGCACGGGGCCATCGTCACGGCGATGGAAAACGCCACTGCCGGCACGCGAGGAAGCCAACTGCCGGCCACCGCCACTGCATGACAACGGTCAGAGGAACGCCCAGCCGCGGCGGGACGGGGGGGGAATCAGCGGCTGGGGGGGGCAGCGCAAGCCCGTCTACGAGACGGGCTTTTTTTGCGCATCGGGCGGAGAAATCTGGGCCTATGCGCGCGGGCTTGCATATGATAAAGTTCTTCAGGGGAGCGAGAAATTCAAGGCATGATTTTTGGCGGCATTCTAATCCTGGTTGGGTTGGCGATGATGCTTCTGGGCGGCAGGCGGCTGGTGCGCTGGCAAGGCGGCAGCGGCGATGAATCGTTCAGCGAGTCGGACTGGTACGACTCGAGCGCCCGCGAGAGTTCCAGCGATCCCAAGTACCCGATGCTGCATTTCTTCGCGACGATTCTGGGCCCGATCATCGCCGGGGCGCTGCTGATCGTTTTTGGCCTCTTGGAATGGAAATGGGATTGACGCGGTCCGCGATCCGTGGCACACCGGGCCTTCAAATGTTGTCCTACGGCCAGCTCCAGAATGGCCTGAATTCCGGTATAATGTCTTACTTGAACATGTATATGTCCGATCAGAGCATTGACTTGGGCGGATGACGCGAGTAGACTTCTTGAACACCGCGCTCGGAGAGCAGTTGCCGTGACTGATCTCTGAGTGTCCTCAGGCGGCTGGCCTCTCAAGGGTCAGCCGTCTTTTTTTGCCACTGGCACTGCGGCCTAGAGTTAAACTGACATCGTTGATTTGTTCGAGACCCGTGGTTCCGCGGGGCAAGTTCCTGCATCTGGACCTGTGCACGCAGACGATGCCGCCCGACCAGCGCGAAAAGGGCATCTATGGCGCCAAGGCCAAGCGCGGCAAGGGCAAGGTTCAGGGCCCCATCGCCGGCATGCTGCCCTACTCCAAGGATACCGAAGGCCAAGATGCCATAGACATCGCTGGGAAACCTCTTCTGCCTGTGTCTTCGTTTCTACCTCGGTGCTCTCTGTGCCTCTGTGGCAAATCTTGTTCCTCCGCAACCGCCCGTGGCTGCTGGGGGGGATTTCGCAGTACGCGGTCGCTGATGGCGTGTTATATTTCTGTACTGACCGGTCAGTTTTCCCGGAGTGCTCCATGGCCCGGCGAGGCCGACGGCGGGAAATCATGGCCGCAGCGGAAAAGCTGCTCACCACCCGCTCGAGGAGTTCCCATGAAGAAGGGCATCGCTATCGTCATCGCCGTGGCTGCACTGGCAGGACTGGGCTGGCTGATCTACCAGCGCATGCAGGAAACGGCCAACGCGCCCCAGGCGCGTCGCGGCGCGCTGGCGGTGCCTGTCGAGATCGCACCGGTCGTCAAGGCCGACATCCGCGACGTGGGCGATTTCAGCGGAACCCTGCTGCCTAACGTCCAATTCGTCATGGCCCCGCGCGTCGGCGGGCTGCTCGTCAAGCTTACCGTCGATGTCGGCGACAGCGTCCAGCCCGGACAGCTCATCGCCGCCGTGGACGATGAGGAATACGTTCGCCAGGTCGAGGCCGCCAAGGCCGAACTCGACGTCGCCAAGGCCACCGCGGAAGACTGCCAGACGCAGCTCGATGCGGCCACCAAGCAGTACGATCGCATCAAGACGGTATACGAGAAGAAGCTCGCGTCGGAACTCGAGTTCGACACCGCCGAGGCGGCCTTCAAGAGTCAGCAGGCCAAGTGCCGCCTCGCGCAGGCGGCCGTGGCGCAGCGCGAAGCGGCCCTCAAGGAAGCCCAGGTGCGCCTGGCGTACACGAAGATCCACGCGGTCTGGCAGGCGGACGAGTCCGCCACGACCCGCGCGGCCACACAGCCCCGCGTCATCGGCGAGCGGTTCGTACACAAGGGCGCCATGCTCTCGCCCAACGACCCCATTGTCTCGGTGCTCGACATCAACACGCTCAAGGCCGTCATCACCGTTATCGAGCGCGACTATCCCAAGCTCCACATCGGCCAGGAGGCGATCATCGACACCGACGCCTTCCCCGGCCGCACGTTCACTGGCAAGGTCGCCCGCATCGCCCCGCTGGTGAAGGAGACGTCGCGCCAGGCACAGATCGAGATCGCCGTGCCCAATGACGATCGCGTGCTCAAGCCCGGCATGTTCATCCGCGCCCGGATCGTCTTCGCCGTGCATCCCCAGGCGACGGTGGCGCCGCTGTCGGCGCTGGTGCGGCGCAACAACCGCCGCGGGGTCTTCACGATCGATCCCAAGGAACTCAAGGCCGTCTTCGTGCCGGTGACCGAGGGGATCGTCGAGGGCCAGCAGGTGGAGATTCTCCAGCCGGCCCTGGGCGGCCAGATCGCGGTGCTCGGCCAGCACTTGCTCAACGACGGGGCCGCGGTGATCCTGCCGGGCCAGGAGCCCGCGGCCTCGCAGCCTCGTCCGCGCAGGAAGGGGGCTCGCCCGTGAAGATAGCCCATCATGCGGTGAAGCGCCCGGTGATGACGACGATGGTGGCGCTGGTGGTGATTCTGCTGGGCGGGATCTCGCTGTCGCGCCTGCCGGTAGACCTGATGCCCGACGTGACGCGCCCGCGAATCAGCATCCGCACCACGTACGAGAATGCCAGCCCCGAGGAGATCGAGCAGCTCATCACGCGCCCCATCGAAGACGCCGTCAGCGCCACCCCCGGCGTCGAGGAAGTCACCTCGACCTCCAGCGAGGGCAACAGTTCCGTCCGCGTGTCGTTCAACTGGTCGGCCAACATCGACGAGGCCGCCAACGACGTCCGCAGCCGCCTCGACCGCGTGCGATCGCGCCTGCCGGAAGAGGCCGAAACCCCCGTGCTGTGGAAGGCGGACCTGGCGGGCTTCCCGGTGCTGATCCTGGGCGCCTCGAGCGACCTGGACCCCGTGCGCATGCGGATGATCATTGAGGACCAGATCAAGGACCGCATCGAGCAGGTCGCCGGCGTGGCGGCCTTGGACATCCGCGGCGGGCTCAGCCGCGAAATCCGCGTCAGCCTCCTGCCCGAAAAGATCAAGAGCCTGGGCCTGCCCCTCGACAGCGTCATCGCCAAAATCAAGAGCGCCAACCTGAACCTGCCGGCCGGGACCATCGACCGGGGCAACTATGAGGTCACCGTCCGCACACCCGGCGAGTATGTCGACGTGGAGGAATTGAACAACCAGGTGATCGCGACGCGCGGTCCGTCGCTGGTGCGCCTGCGGGACGTGGCCGTGGTGCAGGACACTTCTCAGCGCGTGCGCCAGTACGTCCGGGTCAACGGGCGCAGCGGCGTAATGATGTCGGTGACCAAGCAGAGCGGGACTAACACCGTCGACGTCGTCGACGGCGTGCGGGCGGAGATCGACCGCATCAATCACGACCTGCCGCAGATCCACCTGGTGCCTATCATCGATTCCTCCGATTACATCCGCCGTGCTATCACCAACGTCGGTTCCAGCGCCGTCTACGGCGGTTTGCTGGCGGTGATGGTGCTGCTGCTGTTCCTGCGGAACATCCGCTCGACGATCATCATCGCCGTGTCGATCCCCATCAGCATCGTCGCGACCTTCGGTCTGATGTACTTCGGCGGCATGACGCTGAACATCATGACCCTGGGCGGCCTGGCGCTGGGCGTGGGCATGCTCGTCGACAACTCCATCGTCGTGCTGGAAAACATTTACCGCCTGCACGAGCAGGGCATGGCCATCGAAGAGGCGGCCATCGAAGGCACGCACGAGGTCACGGCGGCCGTCTTCGCCAGCACGCTGACGACGGTGGCGGTGTTCCTGCCGGTGGTCTTCATGCAGGGCATGACGGGCATCATGTTCATGCAGATGGCCACGGTGGTCAGTTGCGCCCTGCTGTGCTCGCTGGTCTCGTCGCTGACCATGGTGCCGATGCTGGCGGTCAAGATCCTCAAGCTCCAGAAGTCGCGGAAGGGCTTCATCGCCTGGATCTATCGCGCCAGCGAGGGGTTCTTCAACTCGCTGGAGCAAGGGTACAAAGGCATGCTGCACGTCAGCCTCGCCCATCGGCTGACCGTGGTGATCGTGGCCGTTGCCGCCATCGGCGCCAGCGTGCTGCTGGTGCCCCTGGTGGGCAGTGAATTGATGCCCAACACCGACGAGTCGGAGGTGCGCATCACCGCCGAAATGGAGGTCGGGACGCGCCTGGACATCGTCGACGGGCAGATCCGCAAGCTCGAGGCGATCGTGGGGAAGATCGTCGGCAAGGACGCCAAGAGCGTCGTCGCCTCGGTCGGCGCCGATTCCTGGCACGGAGGCAGCGCCAGCCGAGGGGAAATGCGCGTCGCCCTGGTGAACGTCTCCCAGCGCAACCGCTCCAGCGAGCAGATCGCCGAGGAACTGCGAAAGGCCCTGGTGCGAAAGATCCCCGGCCTGGACGTCCGCATCCGCACCGGCCAGGGGCTCATGGGCCGACTCATGGGCAGCAATGACGAGAAACTCGAGGTCGAGGTTCGCGGGCACGACATCGCAACGGCCGACGCGCTGGCGGCGCGGGTCGCGGGCTTGGTGGATTCGGTCGAAGGCGTCACCGACGTCAAGATCAGCCGAGAATCCGGAACGCCCGAGGAGCTGATCGTGATCGACCGCTCCAAGGCGGCCGACCTCAAGCTGACCGTCCAGCAGATCGCTGAGATGCTCCAGACGCTGGTCTCGGGAACGCAGGCTGGCTACTTCCGCGACGCCGGCAAGGAATACGACATCCGCGTCATCCTGAAAGACGCCGAGAAACGCGATCTGCAGGACATCCTCGACCTGACGATCACCAACGCCGAAGGTCAGCCGGTGGCGCTGCGCAACGTGCTGAAGTCGACCCCGCGCCTGGGCCCGGTGCTGATCGAACGCGTCAACCGCCAGCGCGTGGTGACGGTGCAGGCCAATACCGGCCAGCGCGACATGGGCTCGGTGATCGCCGACGTGCAGGCCAAGCTGGCCGCCGTGCCGGTCCCGCGCGACTTCTCCATCGCCTATCGCGGTGACTATGAAGAGCAGCAGAAGAGCTTCCGCGAGCTGCTGTTGGCCATCGTGCTCTCGCTGGTGCTGGTTTACATGGTGATGGCCTGCCAGTATGAGTCGCTGCGAGACCCGTTCGTGGTGATGTTCTCGGTGCCCCTGGCCGTCATCGGCGTGGTGCTGACGCTCCTGCTGACCCACACGACGTTCAACATGCAGAGCTACATCGGATGCATCATGCTCGGCGGCATCGTCGTCAACAATGCCATCCTGCTGGTGGACACCATCAACCTGCTGCGCCGCCGCGACGGGATGGAACTGCGGGCGGCCGTCGAAGAGGCCGGGCGGCGGCGTCTGCGTCCGATCCTCATGACCGCCCTGACGACAGTCCTGGGCCTCATCCCCCTGGCGCTGGGCCTGGGCGACGGCGGCGAGGCGCAGGCCCCCATGGCCCGCGCCGTCGTTGGCGGGCTGGCGACATCCACACTGATCACCCTGGTCTTCGTGCCGGTGATGTACTCGATCTTCGAGCGCAAAGTGCACAAGACCACGCTGGAGTATTAGCAGCACGAACGTCTCCACGGGAGAGGTTAGCCTCGGCCCCGATCCGGCTCGGTCTTTTGAGCCCGGCCTCGCCGCGACTACTATTTATAGAAGATGGAACGCTTTGCCCTGGCCAGAATGTCCGTCGGCGTGGCTATCGGCACGTGGGTGCTGCTGGCGCTGGGGGTCGGCGCGCCGGTGGCGATTGTCTTTATGACCTCGCCGCAGGCGCAATGGATGGCCCCGGCGGCGGCCGTGTTCCTCTGGAGCATCTTCGCCCTGGTCTACGGCCTGTGGCGCCCTCGGGAGTTCGTCGTCACGGCAGAGGGGCTGCAGATCGTCTGGCCGTGGCGGGTGCGGACGCTGCTGCGCGGGGAGATCGTCTCAGTGCGGCCGCTGACGCCCAGCGACCTGGGGCGCACGCTGCGCGTCTTCGGCGCCGGCGGGCTCTGGGGCGGGTTCGGACGCTTCCACAGCCGCAACATGGGCAACCTCGAAATGTACGTCTCGCGCCGCGACGGTATGGTGCTGATCGAACGCACCACCGGACCGGACTTGGTCATCACGCCCGACCGCCCCACCGAGTTCATCGCCATGCTGAAGGTCTGATCCCCGGACGCCATGGCAACTGTTTCTCCGCCACCACGTCCCCGCGGCTTGCGGCTTGGTAATTCCTTTATTCTTCGACGGCGGGGTACTGGGGCTTGCGGCCTTGCAGAACCGCCACGATGTCGAAGACCACGTCGCACATGTTCTCCATCGCCTGGGGCACGCGGGCGGCGATGTGCGGGGTGAGGATCGCGCTGGCAATTCCAAACAGCGGGTAGTCTGCCGGCGGCGGCTCGGGGTCGTGGCAGTCGATCGCCGCAGCGGCCAGCTTGCCGCTGCGCAGGGCAGCCGCCACGTCCGGCACGACCATGCATCCGCCGCGGGCGGCGTTGATGAACTGCGCGCCGTCCTTGAACTGAGCCAACGCGGCGGCGTTGATCAACCCGCGCGTGGTGGCGTTGAGCGGCGTGTGGATGGTGACGACGTCGCTGGCGGCGTAGAGCTCGGCCTTGTCCACCGCCCGGGCGGGGTAGTCCAGCTTGATGTCGACGATGTCGTTATACAGCACCGTCATGCCCAGCCCGGCGGCGGCGCGGCCGACGCGGCTGCCGATTCGCCCGGCACCCACGATCCCCAGCGTCAGCGATGAGAGGAACCGACCGAACGACTGGTTGCGGATGCGGTGGAACTCCTCGCCGCTGACGGGCCCGCCCAGCGGCCAGAACCGCCGGTTCATCTGCAGGATCATCGAGATGGTGTAGTCAACGACCGCCCACGTGTTGGCCGCGGGCGTATGCACCACCTCGACGCCGCGGCTGCGGCAGGCGGGCACGTCGATGTTGTCGATCGCCACGCCCGCGCGGCCGACGATTTTGAGCCTGGAGGCTTTGTCCAGCAGCGCCGAGTCGACGGTCGTGTACGTCCGCACCACCAGCGCGTCGGCGTCGGCGATGTGATCGCCGACCTGCTCGGGCTTGCACTGCACGACCTGTCCGTGCTCCCGCAGATAATCCATCGCCCGCTTGCTCAGCGGTTCGGTCACCAGGATGATCGGTTGTGTGCTCATGGGGACAGAGTACCAAGCGAGGCGTTCCAGGGGAATAACCGCCTGGAGCGCACGTTAGCAGTCGAGCCTGCTCGACGCGGTTGTTTCCCCCGACCCAAAACCGCGCGGGGCAAGCCCCGCCGCTAACGTGGCGCCAACTGGAAACGCGAGACGATTTCTGATTCAATACGCACAACCTCGGGAGTAATGCGTTATGGATCGGTTCGAGTACAGAAATGGGTCGCTGTTCTGCGAAGATGTGAAGGTGGCCGATATCGCCGCGGCGGCGGGCACGCCGGTTTACATCTATTCCGCCGCGACGCTGCGGGACCATTACCAGGCGATGGCCGAGGCGTTCGCGCCGCTGAAACCCACGATCTGCTATTCCATCAAGTCGCTGTCGAACCTGCACGTGCTGCGGCTGCTGGCGGGCCTGGGCAGCAGCTTTGACGTCGTCAGCGGCGGCGAGATCGCCCGCGCGATCGCGGCTGGGGCCGACTGCTCCAAGATCGTCTACGCCGGCGTGGGCAAGACCGACAAGGAAATTTCCGAGGCCATCGCGGCCGGGATCGGCATCTTCAATGTCGAATCGGAACCGGAGTTCGAGAACATCTCGCGACTGGCCGCGGCGGCAGGCAAGATCGTCCGCGCTGCCCTGCGGCTCAACCCGGACGTGTACGACACCCAGACGCACGCTTACACCGCCACGGGAAAGAAGGACAGCAAGTTCGGCGTCGACATCCACCGCGCGATCACGTTCTTCGAGACCTACGGCCGCGACAAGCACGTGCGGCTTGACGCCATCCACATTCACATCGGCTCGCCGATCTATTCGGCCCAGCCGTACGTCGAAGCCATCGGCCGCACGCTGACGCTGATCGGGCAGTTGCGCGAGAAGGGCTTCACCGTGCGGACGCTGGACATCGGCGGCGGGTTCGCGGCGGACTACGAGCAGGGCGCCTCGCCGGCGGCAGCGCGGTACGCCAAGGCGATCGTGCCGCTGCTAAAGGATGCGGGGCTCGACGTGGTGCTCGAGCCCGGCAGGCAGATCGTTGCCAACGCGGGGATCCTGCTGACGCGCGTGCAGTACGTCAAGGATGGGCACGAGCGCAAGTTCGTCATCGTCGACGCGGCCATGACCGACCTGATCCGCCCGGCGCTGTACGGCAGCGAGCATTTCGTGTACCCCGCGCAGCTTTCCGCCAGCGAGGAGCCGCCGCCGCGGCGGCTGAACTACAAGCCCGCCGGGGCGGTCGAGTCCGACATCGTCGGCGGCGTATGCGAGTCGAGTGACTTTCTGGCCAAGGCTCGCCCCCTGCCGCCGATGCAGCGCGGCGACCTGCTGACGGTCTTCACCGCGGGGGCGTACGGGTTCGTGATGTCCAGCCAGTACAACTCCCGCCCACGCGCGTGCGAAGTGCTCGTCGAAGGCAGCACCTGGCGCATCATCCGCCGCCGCGAAACCTACGAAGACCTGATGGCGGCGGAAAAATAGGAACAGTGGAATGCTGCGATCGGGGATTGCAGCGTTAGCGGCGGGGCTTGCCCCGCGGGTTGTTCAAACGTGGAAAGACGCGTGGGGCAAGCCCCGCCGCTAATGTCCTCTTAATCCCGCTAATCTCGCCCGCCCCGTCCCGTTTTCTTTACGTCGCTATGTGCTACAATGCTCCGCCTATGGTTGACATCGACACTGATCGAATCGCGCGGTTGCGGCAGGCGATGCTCCAGGGCCACCATGGGCGGCATCGCATCTTTATGCCCACCAACTGGGACGTGCGCGGGCTCGACTGCTCGCTTGTCGAGCGAAAGGCCCACGCGCTGGCGATGCTCCTCGACCGCATGCCCGTGTTCATCGAGCCCGACGAGTTGATCGTCGGCGGCCGCACCGTCATGGGGCGGCGCGGGCCGGGGCTTGAAGGCCTGGAACGGCCGCGCGACCCCAGCAAGGACTCGCTGGAATACTGCTGCCCACGATACGCGCGCGACGAGGAGCTCGATCGCCTCGGCCGCGGCGAAGGCGGCTCGCAGGGCCACTACGTCCCCAACTATCCCAAGGTGATGCGCTTGGGCTTCGGCGGGATCATCGCCCAGGCGGCCGACCGCCTCGCCCGTGAGACCGTCCCCAGCCGGTGCGACTTCCTCAAGGCCGTCATCGTCATCTTCCAAGGCGCCGCAGGCCTGGCCAACCGCTATGCGGCGCTGGCCGACGAGCAGGCCCTCGATGCCTCGCCCGAGCGGGCGGCCGAACTGCACGAGATTGCCTCCGCCTGCCGCCACGTGGCCACGCAGCCGCCGGCAACATTCCACCAGGCCTGCCAGCTCGCGTTCTTCCTGCACCTGGTCACGGTCATCGAGAATTACTCCCTGCTCTCGCAGGGGCGCATGGACCAATACCTTCTGCCGTCTTACGCCGCCTGCGAAGGCGCCCGCGCCGCACTGCTGCTGCGGTGCCTGCTGATCAAGCTCAACGACATCGGCGACCTCAAACTCGGCGACGTCTCATACGACGGCATGGACAACGTCATCGTCGGCGGCCTGCTGCCCGACGGCCGCGACGGTGTCAACGATCTGACCTACGCGATTCTCGACGCCGCCGGCGAGCTCAAGCTGCCCAATCCGCAGATCGCCGCCCGCGTGCATCGCGGCAGCCCGCCGCGGTACATCCACCGCCTGGCCGAGCTGTCGACGGGGCACTTCGGGCAACTGGCCTTTTATAACGATGACGCCTTTGTGCCGGCGCTTGAGAGCGTGGGCTACTGCCCCGCCGATGCGCGCGACTACGTCCTCGACGCCTGCCAGGACGTCCTCATCGACGGCAAGAGCAGCTTCTTCGTCTTGGCGGCCGTCACGCTGACAGGCATCTTCCAGCAGACCCTCGCTGAGGCCGACGACGCCTGGAGCTTCGAGCAGTTGCTCGAGCGCTTCAAGCGGCGCATCGCCGAGAATATCAGCGACTGCGTCCGGCAGTACAATGCCCGCGAGAACGTCGATGGCCGCGAAACCATCAGCCCCCTGCCGTTCCTGTCGGGCACGATGGATGACTGCATCGAAAAAGGCCTCGATATCACCCAGGGCGGGCTGCGATTCAACGACAAGGGCATGATGGTCAGCGCTCCCGTCACGGCGATCAACAGCCTCGTGGCCGTGCGCGCCGTCGTCTTCGACCGCAAGGAAGCCACCCTCAGCCAGCTCAAAGCCGCCCTGGCCGCAGACTGGAAGGGCTGTGAGGCGCTGCGTCAGAAATGCCTGGCCGCACCCAAGTGGGGCAACGACGACGACCGCGTCGACCTGCTGGGCAAGGAGATCGTCGAGTTCGCCTGCCGCGAGATCCTGACCCATCGCACGGGCTGCGGTGCGCGGGTGCTGTCGGGCGTGCATCAGCCGCACCCTTGGGCGGCGGGCACGTGCTACACAGCCACGCCGGACGGCCGCCGTAGCGGCGAGGGGATCCCCGTCACGCTCAGCCCCGCCAATGGCAGCGACCGCAGCGGCCCGACCGCCGTGATGAAATCCGTCGCCAAGATCGACCCGATGCTTTCGCAGTGGAACAACGCGCTGCTGATGAGCTTTCACCCTACGGCCGTCCGCGGCCGCGAGGGCCTGGCCAAGTTCACGCACCTGCTGGAGGCATTCTTCGCGATGGGGGGGATGCAACTGCAGCTCAACGTCGTCAGCGCCGAGACGCTCCGCCAGGCCCAGCGCGAACCGCAAAAGCACCCCGACCTGGTCGTGCGCGTCTGGGGCATGAGCGCCCGATTCGTCGAGTTGTGCAAAGGCTACCAGGACGACGTCATCGCTCGGACGCAGCACCAGTTGTAACGCCGGGGAGAGCGGGATTACGGGATTGAGAAGATGGGGAAATGCGCATACGCGTGGCCGCCATAGATCACGAAGATCGTCCCTCGTTCTTCTCCGTGCCTCTGTGGTCAGTTATCCCTGTTGCCCATGGCGACTGCCGTGCGTGTCGCCATGTCGCCTGTCTCAACGCTAGAACCCGTGGGTGATCGAGCCGCCGATGTCGACAGACCCGCCGCTGTTCTCGCCCGATGGAGGGGGGGGCGGTCCCGGACCGGGATTGTTCGTATTGCCCAGGGGCGAGGAACTGCCGCTGGAGGCGCCGTTCTCGAAGATGCCCCGGCCGCTGCCATTGATGTCCTGCGACCACAGCTCGTTGTTCGTCTGCCCGCCGCCGGTGTCGCCCATGTTGGTGGTGGTGTTCTGGACGGTCTGGTCGATCGACGTGTCGCCTTGGCCATTGGTCCCCTCGCCGTTGGAAGTGTTCTGGCTGAAGCCGTTGTTCGTCGTGGTGTTGCTGGTGCCGGTGTTGTTCTGGTGGGCATAACCGGTGTCGGCGTTGTTGGCGGTGTCGGTGTCGGTGCCTGTGATGGTCATGGTGGCTACCGGCGTGGCGACCTTCAGGTCATTGCGTCCCTTGCTGGGGTCCACCTTGGTGTTGATCGATCCGTACTTAAGCCCCAGCCGCGCCTTGATGCCGGTGTTCATCTTGCGAAACTCGGCAATGCCGATCTTGGTGCCGCTCGAGACCGTCGCCGTGCCGCGGTCGGCCAGCTTGAGCACCACCTGCGCGCCCAGGCCCGTGCGGATCAGCGTCTGCTCGCCCAGCACGTCGCCGGCCTTGAGAGGCTGCCAGGCGGCCCCGGCCTTGGCGGTCTCGAGCTTCTGGGCCGAGCCCGTCACCGTCACGACCGTGACCTGCAGCGGCGCCAACGGGGCCCCCGCCACGGCGGGCGCCGCGGCTGCGGGGGCAGGCGCCTGAGGCGCTGCGGCCGGGGCCTGCTGAGCCTGCATCGGCAGAGACAGAGCCAAGAAGCCCAGTGCGATGATGCTGATGATATTGAGCCTGTTGAACATGGGGAGCGTCTCCGGCACGCGTTTGGCATCCGATACGACAATAATAATAGGGCCTGTCCAGCCGTCGGGCCAGAGAATCCGGCGTTGGTCACCGTCTGGCGGCGGCGCTACGAACGTCAATCCTGGGGCTTGTTGACGAGGTTGGGAAATTTGCCTGTGCGGCGGTAGATCTCGGCGCGGTTGAGCACCGCGACGTATTCCATACCGGTGACGGGGTTGTACTCCACGCCCTCGCCCATCATCGTGTGAAACTGCAACTCCCGCAGGCAGTAGCGCGTCGACGGGCCGCTCAGGTGCATGATCACGCCGCCGCGGATGTCGCAGGCCTGGCAGACCATGTATGCCAACTGCCCGCGCGTCAAGGGACGAGTCGCATCGAGGTCCCACTGGCGGCTGACCACGCCCCGCGCGATCAACGCGTCGGCCCGCTGCCGGAAGTCGGCGGTCTTGTCCTGGCCCTCGATCACCATCAGCATCCCGCGGAAGGCGTCGTTCTCGCTCACCGCCGGCTGCGAACTCATGCGGTCGAGAAAGGCCGCCGAGTCCTCGCCGGGAGGCAGATTCGCCGCCGCGGCGATCCTGTCCGGGCTCTGACAGCCGGCACAAGCGGCCGCCACGACCGCCGCCGCAAAGATGTTCCATGCCGCAACCCGCATTGACCGCTCCGCTAGAAGCTCAGCAAAAAGCCTGTATACACAAAATGCCGGATGTCGTCGCCGGCCGTGCCCGAATACGCCGCTCCCGGCACGAACACGCCGTAACGCACCGTCCACGACAGATCGCTGGTGATGCGCCAGTTGCAGTAGACGTCCCATTCGCTGCCGAGGTGATAGGCGTCATTGGCGGCCGTCGAGTCGCTGATGGGCCCGCCTGAGACCGCCTTGTCGTACAGGAAGACCTTCGTGCCGACTTCCATTTCCTTGAACAGCTTGACGTTTTCCAGCGGCTTGAATCCGGCGCCCATTGAGACCATGTTCAGGTTGGAGATTCGCGGGGCAAAGGCCAGGCCCGTGTCGCGAAAACCGAAGGCGTTGAACGCCCGGTCGGTCGTGCCGGGGCGGTTGCCGCCGATGGTGGCCGAGGAGTTGCTTTCGCGGTCGCCGTCGCCGCTGGCGTAGAGCCACTCGGCCATCAGGCGCGGACTGGTGCGGCAGCGGAAGAGATACTGAAGCTGCACGTCGGCGGCATAGGCATGGATGTCGTCGCGTCCGGTGGTGGCGCCGTTGCCGTACGTCTGGCCGGTCTCGCCGGCGAGCTCGGCCTGGTACCGCAGGTCTCGCAGCAGCAGCGAGCCGCTGCTGCCGGCGCCGTAGTACTGCGAGCTGTAATCGAACTTCTGGTTGGCGTAGTCGCGGCTGGGCTCGGTTTCGTCGTGATTGTTCATGAAGAACACGTACGGGCGGTGACGGTCGAAGCCTTTGTACGTCAGCTCGGCGCCGAAGAAGTTGCGGTCCTGGTGGCGGGCGACGGCGTCGGAGAGGTCGATATTGGGCGAATCTTCGATGCTCTTGCCCAGGAAGGTCTTGAACGTCCACTGCTGGCTCTCGACCTCGACCTGCACCTTGTCGATGGGCATCGACATCACCAGCTCCGAGCCGATGGTCGTGAAGTCGCGCCCCACCAGCGCCCGCACGCTCGTCGGTGGCGCCTGGCCGGTCTGCGCCTGCACCAGCTTGCCCCAATCGAACTGGTACCACAACCGCTCCACGGTGGAATTGAAATCGTCGCTGCGGTTGTAGACGGGATTGGTCCCCTGGTTCCAGTCTTCATAGTCTAGCAGGCCGCGGAAGAACGCCGTGTGAATGCCCCGGTCATTGTACCGTGCCCAGCCGCGAAGCTGGAAGTCGCGCAGCGTGTGCTCATCGCCCACGGCATCATCGTAATTGAAGAACGCGAAGTTGAACCACCCGCCGGCGTCGAAGCCCTGCTCACGGGCCGCGGGCAACTGCTGGTCCAGCGCCACCCGGAGTTGCTGCTCGTAAATCGACAGTGGAGCACCGGCCTCCTGTGCCAAGGCAAACCCAGCCGACAGCATCACTGTCGCTAGAGCGGCCCCCGCGCAAGAATAATATCGCCGGCGTCTATCCATGTACGATCCGGTGGACTCTGCCCAAGGCGAATGCCACAGGCGAACCGCCGTAGAGTAGATATCGACGCCAAGGCTGTCAATGCTGAAATGTCTTCTGAGCTAAGCCGCTGGGGTCGCTCCGGACACTGAGGATGTGAGAAGACAAATAACATCTTTCCTCAGGGACCTCAGCGGCGCTACCGATCACTGCCCGGGCTCACGCCCGGGCCAGTTCGTCGTCGAAGGTGGGAACATCGTGGGCCCACTTGCGGGCTTCTTCTTCGGTCACGGTTTCGGCGGCTACCAGCATCGCCAGCGAGCGTTCCATGGTGACCATGCGTTCGGAGGCGATGTCTTTGCAGCGCGTCTGGAGCTGCGTGTAGAGCTGCTCGACCTTCTGCGTGCGGATGATGTTGGCCACGGCGGGGGTGTTGTTCATGATCTCCATCGCCGCCACGCGCCCGGTGCCGTCGGCGCGCGGGATGAGTTTCTGGGCGATCACGTACGCCAGGCCCAGCGAGAGCTGGCTGGCGACTTCGTCCTGGCGGGACGGCGGGAACATGTCCAACAGCCGCGTGACGGCCCCGCGCGTGTCGCGGGTGTGCAGCGTCGAGAAGACCAGGTGCCCGGTCTCGGCGGCTGTCAGCGTCCAGGTGGCCGACTCGAGGTCGCGCATCTCGCCGACGAAGATCACGTCGGGGTCTTCGCGCAGGCAGTCGCGCAGGCCTCGGGCGAAGTCCGGGACGTCGCGTCCGACCTCGCGCTGCGAGATCATCGCCCGCTCGCTGGCCAGGCGGTACTCGATAGGGTCTTCCAGCGTGATGATGCGGCACGGCCGCGTGCGGGCGATGTGCGCGATCAGCGCGGCGATGGTGGTGCTCTTGCCCGCGCCGGTGATGCCCGTCACCAGCACCAGCCCGTGCTGGCGGACGACGATGTCGCGCCACACGTCGTTGGGAAAGCCGACCCCCTCGACGCGCGGGGCCTTGGCATCCAGCGCCCGGATGGCCACGGCCGGGCCGTCCATGTCGTAAAAGCAGTTGAGGCGGAACTGCAGCCCCTCGGTGAAGACCGACCCATCGAGCGAGCGGCGGCTTTGCAGCAGCTCGATCTCAGCCGGCAGCAGCAACGTCTCCAGCAGCGCCGAAACGGTCGGCTCGTCCAGCGGCGGGCCTTTCATCGGCTGAAGTTGCCCGTCGAGGCGATAGGTGGGCGGGCAGCCGACCTTGAGATGCAGGTCCGAAACGCGCAGCGTCCCGGCATGCGAAAAATACTTGAGCAGGTCGCTCATGCTCAGCGCGCGGCCGCCCGAGACGCGATAGACCTTCGAGTCCATGCTGCGACGCGATTGGGGTGCGGGGTCCATAGCAAGATCATATCCGCGCAGCCGAAGGGAATACAGATTTGCCACAAAGGACACAAAGCTCACGAAGGGATAATTAGCCGCTGAGGTCGCCGAGGACGCTGAGGAAGAATGGAAGAGTGGAATAATGGAAGGAAGAAACGCTGAATCTGCGCAACCCATCATTCCAACATTCCACTCTTCCGTCCTTCCCGTTATCTCTTCCTCAGCGTCCTCAGCGGCTAATTTACATCGCCGCCCGGAAGGGGTCGCTGGACAGGTCGACGCTGCCGCAGTAGAGGCATTTGCTGTGGCGGGGGGACATCACGCGGTTGCACTTGTGGCAGGTTTTGATCGTGCGCGTGAGCCTGCCGTCTTCCTTGCCGTCGGCCAGGTCGATCTCCTTGACCCGCTGGGCCAGATCGGCCGGCGTCAGAGTGGTCTTCTCCGACAGCAGCGACCACATCGCCATGCAGATCAGCGTCAGGCGGTCGAGGCGGTCTTCCAGGTGTTCGTCGCCACTGCGGACACCTGCCGTCTCTCGGCGCGAGGCCGGCGCCGCGATGTCGATAGGACGAATATCCGACTCAGTGCCGGGCATGCCTGCAAACACGTTCAACAGGTCGCTCACGATGTCGATCATGACAGGTTCCTTTCGCCGCCCGGGCAGATTAATGTTGCGAGATTATTCTACCCCTGCGCATGAAAAGTGGAAAGCGGACATTGCGGGGGCGATAATTCCCCGTGGACCCGCATCCTCTTTGGGAAAGGAACCTGTCATGAAAGTCTTTGGCTTAATGTTTGTCGGCTTGCTGTTTGCCTTGGTGACCTGCGCCGTGCGTGCACGGGATGTCGCGCCTATCCCCAGCGTCGCTCAGACAGTCGCCCGCAGCAGCAACACCTTTGCGGTGAACCTGTACCAGCGGCTGGCCGCAGGCGAGCAGAAGAACCTGTTCTTCTCCCCCAGCAGCATTCACACGGCTTTGGCGATGGCGCTGACCGGCGCGCGGGGGCAGACCGCCTCGCAGATGCGCGAGGCGATGGACTGGCCCAGCGACGATCCAGCCGTGACGGCGGCGGCGTTCCACAGCCTGCTGAACGAACTCAAGCCCGGCAAGAACGCGCACTACGAACTGCACAGCGCCAATTCGCTGTGGGGACAGAAGGGATACGACTGGAAGGCGAACTTCTTGAAGCTGACGAAGGAGGAGTTCCTGGCGCCGCTGCGCGAGGTGGACTATCAAACCGCAGCCGACGAGGCCGGCAAGCAGATCAACGCCTGGGTCGAGAAGGAGACACACGACAAGATCAAGGACCTGATCAAGCCCGGCGCGCTCAACGCCGACACGCGGCTGGTGCTGGCCAACGCGATTTACTTCAAAGGTACGTGGGCGCGCCAGTTCAGCAAGGACGCCACGCAGGACGCCGACTTCCGCACTGGCGGCAAAACCGTCAAGGTCCCCATGATGTTCCAAAAGGCCCGCTTTGGTTATGCAGACGACGACGAGGCGCAGGTGCTTTCGATGCCGTACAAGGGCAATGAATTGTCGATGGTGATCGTGCTGCCCAAAAAGGACGACGGCCTGGCGGATCTGACCAAAGGCATGACCAGCGCGAAGCTGGAAGCCAGGATGACCCGCCTTCGTATGCAGGAAGCGATGACGTACGTGCCGCGATTCAAGATGACCAGCGAGTTTGGCCTGGGTTCGACGCTGCAGGCGATGGGCATGAAAGACGCCTTCGCGCCCGGCACAGCGGACTTCTCCGGCATGGACGGCAAGCGAGACCTGTTCATCAGCGCCGCGCTGCACAAGGCGTTTGTAGACGTGAACGAGGAAGGCACCGAAGCCGCCGCGGCCACCGGGCTGGTTGTGGGCATTACAGCCGTGCGCGTGGAGGAGCCGCCGGTGACCTTCAAGGCGGACCACCCGTTCCTCTTCGTCATCCGCCACAACATCACCGGGGCGATCCTGTTCCTGGGTCAGGTGGTGGATCCGAAGTGAAGCGAAGTTAGCCCGCATATTTCATAGCAGGAGTGAATGATGCCGGAAGGGCGCGTGGGGGTGAAGCGGGAGGACTTGTGGAAGGGTTTGAGCTGACTCAGTGCAGACCTCCCCCTACCCCCTGACGCCAGCGCCGGGTTGTCGGCCGCTTACGTGACTGCGGTTGGGCGCACCTCCAATTCTGCAGGCGGCGGGCGATCGCCCGGAAGGTCTTCTGCAACGGGTAGCCGCCGGCCAAGTGCACCACGATCCGTCGCACCGAGCGCACGATCCGGCCACCTCGAACGTGTTGCCATGCAAGGCGTGTAGTGGTTAGGTCTCTACACGTGGGCGATTTCTGGTAAGATGGATGGCAAGGCCGAGGCAGTGAGAGATATTCGGAATGGAGTCGCTGATGACAGAGCCATCGAAGCAGGAATCAAAGTTCCGTTCGGCTATAAAACTTGTGCCGATCTGGCTGTGGCTGCCCGTTGTGCTGGCGGCCCTGGCGCCGGCGGTATACTTCGGCGTGTGGCAACCCGTGAAGCACCATTACTTCCCGCGAAACTGGGGTGTGGTGGAGGAAGGATGGATCTATCGCAGCGGGGAGATGCCCGCCAGCCTGATTCGCGACGCGCTTGCTGAGCACAAGATCAGGGTCCTGATCGTGCTGTACGGACAGGACGGGGAAGATGAGGAGCAGATCGCGATGGAGCAGGCGGCCGGGGAACTGGCCATCGACGTGAAGCGGTTTCCCATGCAAGGGGATGGTACCCCTGCCGAAACCGATAGGAACCAGGGTCTCAGCAAGTATGCCGCCGCCGTGGCCGCCATAGCGCAGGCCCGCCGCGAAGGCAAGCCTGTACTCGTTCAGTGCAGCGCTGGCACTCATCGCACAGGCGGGATAGTGGCCACCTACCGTTTGCTCGTGGAGCGCAAACCAGCCGGCTTTGCCTATTCAGAACTGTGCGAGTACGGCTGGGACCCCCGCAAGCACGGCGACCTGCTCAAGTTCCTGAATCCAGCCATGGCCGAGATTGCAGCGAAACTCGTTGAGATGGGCGCGATCCCGGAGCTTCCCCAGCCCATTCCGGTGCTTGGCAGTTGAAGGCGCCGTAAAGGTGGTGGCGATCTAGATCACGGAGCTACGCGTGGGGCAGTTACTTCGCCTCGCGAAGTATAAACTCGTCGACTACATCGCCGTCTGCGGTATAAGTCTTTCCGGTGACCTTGTTACCATCCACCGCGATAGCCGTCAGCATGAGCGGCTTCTCAACCGCCTTCTCACCCGAGGCGGTCTTGATCTTCGAGCCAGGACCGTAGAATACATCCCCAGCGACAGCCTCGCCGGCTCGTTCCAGCGGGTAAGGTTTCGCGCCACCAAGGGCCTGAACAAAATAGAAAACCCCGTCGCGTTTCGTCCGGTAATAGGTGTGATCATGCCCGGCGAAGTTCGCGACTGCACCATACTTGGTCAGAAGCGCCGTAAATGCCGTCTGTTTTCCGGGGCATTCCATCCGGCTCTTCTTCCCGACCGTATACGTCGGCACGTGCTGCCATACGAACATCAGTTTTCCGGCCTTCTGCCCCTCCGCCAGCCGTTCTTCCAGCCATGGAAGATCATTGGGAATGCTTCGGCCCGGAGCCTCTACGGCAATGAAACGCGCATTGCGGAAGTCGAACACGTAGTGTGCCGAATCCATGCCCCAGAACTGCTTGTAGATCCCAGGGCCACCGCCATACTTGTCCGCTTCATGATTGCCGTAACAGGGCCATGTCGGAATGGATCGGGCGAATGCGCCAAGCTGCCTTTCGAGTCTGCTGTAGTGGCTGGTGAACTTCACCATGTCGCCCGTCAGCAGCGTGAAAGTCGGATTCACCTTCTGTGCTTGGGCAACCACCTGTGCGAAATCCGGCGATCCCTTCACATCTCCCATGACCACAAACGTGTACTTGTCCGCCGTAACACGCTTCTCCACTTCAGCCATCACCGGCCTGGGATCATAGGGCTTCGCAGGCGGGGCAAATGCCGCCCACGCCACCCCGCCTAGAAGAACAAGAGCACCGACAGACGCTATCAGACGCATTGATACGGTTTTCATAGCAATGATTGTCCGCCATTATCTGTTTGGGGTCAACTCGTAGGGCTTGCGTAGTAGCGGCACGGAAGTGGCGCGCCAGAACACGTACAGGTGCAGCAGGCTGCCGATGATTGTCAGTACGCTTGCGAACATAGCCTGCCTGCCCCTCACTGCCTGGGCTTAAACGTTGCCTCGTCGATGATCTTATTGTCGGGCATGCTGTATGCCTTGAGCGTGCAGGACTCTGGCGTCACGTCGAAAATCACGTAGTGAAGCCCGGGAAAGAACGCCTTTGAGTGAGGATTGTACTTTTCCGCATCACGCCCTCTGCCCCGCAACGGCGCCCCGGCTCCGGCGCTGGTGATCGCCACGATCGAGTTGGTCGAGCCGCAGGTTCCGGCAGGGATCTCGTTGCGCTCGTAATTGTGCTCGTGCCCCACAATCATGGCCGTAGCCTTGTACTTGGCCAGCAGCGGCAGGATCGACTGGCGGCTGATTGCCATCGCCGGCTCCAGCCGCTTGGCGCGGTACCCGCTCGTCCAGCCGGGGTAGTGGCTCGTCAGGAAGATGTACTTGGCCTTGGAATCCTTCAGCACGCCCTCCAGCCATTTCAGTTCCGGCCCGTCGGCAGCCCACCCGTGCGTGCAGTCAATCCCGATCAACAGCACGTCCCCGACGTTCTGGAACCAGTTGCGTCCCTTGCCGTCGGAGGCTTTGCCATCGGCGCCGGCGGTGAAGGTCATCTCATCGACGACGGCTGCGGCACCTTCATGGTTTCCAGTGGCAGGATACAAGCCGGCCGACGCCAGGAGTGGCTTGCCGGGGCCAAAGAAGCTCTGGTCCCATTCCTGGTCAGTCGGGCCGTTGCCGACTGGATCGCCCGTAAACAGCACCAACGACGGCTGGTGTTTTCGGATCGCCTCGGAAACCGCGATCCACCGCTCGGCGGGGCCGCGGGAGTCGCCGGTAGCCGCGAAGCGGAAACCTTTTGCTCCCCACGGACTAATGACTGAGAAAGGACCTTCTGTCTTCTTCGCCGCCCCTGCCTGGCTGGTCACCGTGTAGGAAAAGACCTTTGTCCCGGCAGCCAGGGGCACCTTCAGCCGGTGGTAGAACCCGCGCGGCGATGTTGCCGTCGTCTCGGCGCCACTGGGATCGGTGGGCTTGGCTGTCACCGTGACGGTGGCGGGAATATTCGTGCGGCAGACGACACTGAACCAGTCGGGGCCGATGGCTCCCAAGGATGGACCAGACTGAATGCACAGAGCGTCATCGGGGCAGGTCAGCAGCTTCGGCGCCACCTTCGTAACCTGCACCGGCTGGCCGTCACCCGCGTAGCTGCCCTGCACTTCCAGGACGTTCGTCCCCTTGACCAGATACTTCTGCGGGTCCAGCGGGATCGCGGGGTAACTCATTCCCGGTAGCGGCGCGGCGACTTCCTTGCCATTGAGCGTCACTTTACTGGCCGACAGTCCCGCCGACGGCTGCAGCCATACTCCGCCGCATGCCGACAGATCCTCCACCGAAAAGGTCGCCTTTGCCACCGCCGGCGTTGCCGTTGCGGCCTTGGTCGCCAGAGATGCAGCGAAAGTCTTGCCTCCATCGCCGCTGAAGGTCCACGCCGCCGCGCTTAGAACGTTCTTCTCCTGCGCCTGTGTCGCCGCGCACAGGACGGCGAACGCAGCCGTCGCTGCGATGACACTGATTCTGATGATCCGCATCCGTTCCGACATCTTCATGGGTATCTCCCTTGGCCCCAGCAGGGCCTGTTGGTTCATTCATCTTGAGGGCAAACGGGTGCGTGCTCTTGTGGCAGACGCCACACCCGTTGAACCCTGTGCGGCGGTCTTGAGACCGCTGTGCGCGAGCCGGCAGAGGCAGCCTGGCTGCCTCAGCCTTCTCCGGCGGCACGCTTTCTGGTCATTCGCGCCATGACCAGAAGGTAAAGGCACCACAGTCCCGCCGGAATCAGCGTCAGGACCAGCAGCAGGCCGGAAGACTGCTGGGCCTGCGAACCAGCCCAGGCGAGCAGGACGCCTATGGGGATGCCGCCCAATAGCAGGGCGAGCATAAATCGTCCCAGGTGCATCCGGGCAATTCCGGCCAGGACCGTCAGCACTTCCGGGGCGACGGGCAATGCTCGCGATGCCACGATACCGGCCGCTCCCCAGGTGTCGAAGAATCGCTGAAGTTCCACCAACTCTTGCTGGTTACACAGCAATCGCAGAACTCTTTTGCCGGCCAGACGCCCAATCCCAAACCCGACCAGGCCCGCCAGGATAGAGCCGGCTGCCGCGATTATGCCGCCAACCAAGGTGCCATACAGGACGCCCATGGTCGCCATCACAGGAGGCGCAGGCACCGGCAGAAAGGCGTCTGCCGCCAGCAGCGCCAATCCGATCAGCCAGGCGTAGGGCTTAACCGACGCAAGCCACTGCTGGTACTGGGCCGAGGCGAAGTATGCATCCATCTGGTCATGCCAGATGAAATACGGCACCAGCAGGATGGCGATGATGACGGCAATGAAGACGGCCAGTCTCACGTGGAACGCGATCATCTACCCGCCCCTTTCACCAGTGCATCACCTGCTGTGGCAGAAGCGGGCGTTGGGCGGCTGATCCTGCGAATGATCTTGAGTGCTTCAAACCACAATACGCTTACCGCACCAGCAAAAAGGCACATCACCACATCCAGCGTGTGCAGGGGGGCAAAATGAAACGGGGCGCGGAGGACCGGCAGGTAGATCACGAGGGCCAGGAATAAGGCTGTTCCGTCAATGACCCACCACAAGGCTTTGTTAGGCTCCTTCATCATCGCCGGGATGGTCCTGGACCAGGAGCGATTGGTGAGGACAAGGCCGATGTTGGCCGCAACCAGCGCCGCAAAGGTCGGCCCTCTGGCATTTTGGATGCGTTTCTCAACCCTTCCCAAGGCGAAACCAACTCGCTCCAGTATCTGGGACTCGTCAGCTGTCGAAAGGAATGTCTTTCCATGATGAACAGCCACATCCATCGCATTCACTCCTGGGGGGTTGTCAGCGGCTGATTGTTTGAAGTCAGCGGGACCGGGAGAGAGGGGTGTATCAGGTGAGGAATTGGCTTCGTAATGCCAGAAGAGTTGCATCGCCTCTGCTGCCCAAAGGTGCGATGGCATGAGGGGCTGCCTTAGCGCCAGGGGCCTCCCAAAAGCAGGTCAATGGTGTCTGTCTGGCGACAGAGACGCTGCAGATGCTGGGGGTATGGCCGGTTTGGCGGTATTCAACGCAGTCCTCTTCGTGACCTTGAAGGTGCGCTGACGGCGCCAGCCCACCGTCCATGCCGCCAAGCGAGAAGACAACAATCATGAGGATCGATCGCAACATCACGTTGAGATCATATCCGATCATGAGGAGGGATGGGTTATTTCTTTTGTGGTTCCCTCGGCAAGTCCATTAGAATCCTGCTTGACGTTTGATGGCCGCTTGGCTCTGTTCCCCTGCCTCCCGCATGACAAGGAGATCGTCCATGGCAAGTCAGCAATACCCTGGAGGGAATAGGTCTTGTGGTGCGGTCGGTTTTGCCCTCCTGCTGACCTGTGGAATCTCTCTATCGGGCTGCATTGCCGCAGCTGCGGCCATAGCCGTCATAGCCGTCTCCGGCGGAGCAGGAACAGGCCGGTATACGGCAAAGGTTGTGCTGAAGGTGCCGCCGGACAAGGTGTGGGCAGCGGGAAACCGTATCTTGGCTCGACGGCCTGACATTCTTGTCAGCAATCGGAACGATGCCACTCACGAACTGGAGTTCAGCAGAGGCAAGAACAAGGCTGTCTGTCACGCTGAACCGGCTGGTGACGGCACCTGGACGCAGCTTACGATAGCAGCTACGGAAAACGAGAAAGAGGCGACACACGAGGAGCTGGCACTCAAGATCGTCGAGCAGATTTGCACTGAACTGGGCGTGAAGTACCAAGTCATGGAGGGGCTGCCTTAGCCGGGTTAGCGCTCTCCCCGACTATAGGCCGGCGATATCATCGCCGATGGCGCTGCAGCAGGCGTTGAGTTTACAGAAGATTTGCAGGCGTTTTGCATAGGCGGCGGTTTGGGCGGGGACGGGCGTTTTGATTCCAGTCACCTTGTGGATGTCGGCGATGGGGCTGTAGTCGGCCCAGATGCCGGCCCCGACCATTGCTACGGCTGCGGCGCCCAGAGCGGCGGCCTGCTGGCCGATCTGCGTGCGGACCATCTTCTTGTTGTAGAGGTCGGCGTAGATCTGCATCCACATGTCCGAGGCAGCGCCGCCGCCGACGGCGAGGATCTCATCCGACAGCGGCGCCAGGGCCTCGAGGCTTTGCAGCGCCAGCGCCTGCGACATAGCGATGCCCTCGATGGCAGCGCGGCAGAGGTCGGCCTGCGTGGTGCCAAGGTTGATGTGCACGAATGCGCCGCGCACATTGGGACTGGGATCCAGCGACGAGCCGCCGGCCAGTGTCGGCAGGAACATCACGCCCCGCGCGCCGATAGGCGACGCCGCCGCCAGTTCGAGCATCACGTCAAACGTACTGCAGCCGCGGCTTTGGGCCTGGGCGTCGAGATTCGTGCACAGCGTCTCGCGCAGCCACCGCAGCGACGAGCCGGTCGAGAACACGCCCATCGCCGAGGCAAACATGCCCGGCACCACGTGCGCGAAGACGTAAGGGCGCGCCGCGTAGTCCAGCAGCGGCTTGGACCCCGCCACGGCGATCCAACTGCTGGAGCCCATCGAGTTGTAGGCATCGCCCTCGCGCCAGGCCCGCGCGCCCAGGGCCATGCAGCTATTATCGACCCCGCCGGCGACTACCTTAATGTTGGCGGGCAGCCCCAACTCGCCCGCGGCCTCGGCGGTCAGCCCGCCGATCACCTGGCTTGAGGGCACCGCTTCAGGAAAGAGCGAAGCGGGCAGCCCGCTGGCGCCGATGAGATCGTCGCTGTAGCGCCACGCCGACAGGTCCCACACGCCGCTGCCACTGGCGTAGGAGTAATCGGTAGCCATCACGCCGGTCATGCGGAAGTTGATGTAGTCTTTCGAGCCCAGCACGCGGTGGATGCCGGCCAAAACTTCCGGCTCGTTATCCCGCAGCCACATGATCTTGAAGACGCTGTACAGCGGTGGCGGAAAACCGTTGCCAGTGGCCATGTACCATGTCCGCTCGTCCACGCGGCGGAAGAACTGCCCCGGCTGAACGTCCGGCCGCGAGTCCGACCAGATCATCGCGTACTGGCGCAGCAGATTGCCCCGACCATCGAGCGGCACCACGCCCAGCGAGTGCCCCGAGATGCCGATGGCCGCGATCGCCTCGGTCGAGCCGTTCCACTGCTTCATCAACTCGCGAGTAGCCGTGACCGTCGCGGCCCACCATGTCTGGGGATCCTGCTCATGCCAGAGTGGGCGCGGGTAATGCGTCTGGTACGAAGCGTAATGCGACGCCAAGCACGCGCCGCCGCCGTCATACAGCGAGGCCTTGATCCCGCCGGTCCCGAAGTCGTATGCCAGGACGATGCTCATGGGAAGCTCTCAGCTCTCAACTATCAGCTATGGTTCCGGGTGCAGCTCTTACTGAGAGCCGATAGCTGACAGCTGACGGCTTTCTTTCAATACTCACTGCCGGTTGATGTCGTGAGTCCTTCAAGAATCGACCGAGCCGCTTTGACGCTGATGCCGAATCGCGTGGCGCCCAGGCGGTGCATGGCCAGGATGGTTTCGATCCCGCGCACGCCGCCGGCGGCTTTGACGCCGCAGCGGTCCCCGACGGTCTGCTTGATCAGCTTGATGTTCTCCAGCGTCGCCCCGGTGGACGCCCAGCCGGTGGCGGTTTTGGCGAAGGCCGCCCCGGCCTCGACGATCAGGTTGCACGCGCGGACGATCTCGGCTTCGCTGAGGTGGTGGCATTCGAGGATGACCTTGACGGGCATGCCCTGCGCCTCGGCCACCACGGCCGCGATGTCCTGGCGGTAGAGGTCGTCGCGCCCGGCCTTGAGCCATGTGATGTTGTTGACCATGTCAAACTCGCGGCAGCCGAGTTTTCGCTGCTGGGCGACTTCGTGCACCTTGGTGGCGGTCGAGGCCGAGCCGCTGGGGAACCCGGCCGTGGCGCCGATGACGATGTTGGCCCCGGCTACCAGGTCGATGGCGTAAGGCACGTGGGCGGGCAGGACAAAGACGGCGGCGACGGGGAACCGCTTGGCCAGTGCGACGGACTGGCCGATCTCATCGAGGGTGCTGTTGGCCTGGACGCAACTGACGTCGATCATTCGGGATATTTCGCTGGCAACCATGGGCGGCGCTCCTGATCCAATACGCTGGTTCATCCTCTACCGTCACAGGGCGGGTTTCAAAAGAAAAATTGCGGAGGAGGTTGAGAAGTTCGCCTCAAAAAAATCGCCCTGGTTGGCGGGGGGGGAGCGCCAACCAGGGGCTTGTTTGGCCTGGTCATGGTTCATTGAGTGCAGCCAAATGGTAACCAAACCTGACTTATGATAGGCGCGTCGGGAGATTCTGTAAAGCTTTTTCCTGCGGATTTTACCTAGACCCTTAGGTGGGCGGCAGCGCGGGGACAGCGGAATTACGGGGGTTAAGAAGATGCGAAGTGGCACAGGGGGGTCGTCAATTTCATTGCTTGTGTATGCCCTTGGTACAAACTATAATCTTCGTCACAGGCAGCGCACGCGCGGTTGGGCGGCCTGCGAAATATTCCAGCCGTCGTCCGCTGCACGATTTCCCGCCAATGTGACGATATATCGCCACGAGGGTAGTGTGCGGCATAGCCCCGTGGCCATAAAGGCCGACAACCAGGTGGAGAGCTCATGAGTACGCGAAGACTGACCGTATCCGCGGCCGTTATGTCTGTGCTGACCTTCACGTTCGTTCTGACATCGTGGCAGCCATTGGCCGGCCAGGATGCCCAGCCCGCCGCGCCGGCTGCGGAGCCCGCCACACCGCCCGCAGCCGAACCGGCTGCGCCGCCTGCCGCGGAACCGGCGGCCCCTGCGGCTGCCGAGCCCGCCGTGCCCCCTGCAACCCAGCCGGCCTCCAAGCCCGCCGTCACGCCTGAGTCGATCGTCCCCAGCGGCAAGATCGAAGGCGACAAGATGGCCGGCGACGTGGACGAGGCCGCCCGCAAGGCGATGGGCGACACCCAGCCCGCCACCGGCGAAGCGCCCGCTGCCGGCGCCGGCGAACAGGCCGCCCGCGACAAGGCCGCCGCCACCTGGAACGACTTCGTGCACTTCGCCCGCATCGGGCAGACCAAGGCCGCCCAGAGCTACGCGACGGCCTTGCTCGACTCGGGCACCGACTCGCGCACCATCTACCTGCTCTCGCTGGACAGCAGCGACACGCGTCAACTGCTCGACCGCGCCGAGAAGCTTCCGGAGATGAAGGACGTCGTGACCCGCCTGCGCGCGGCGATCGAAGAAGGGTACTTCAAGCTCCGGCAGGACCCGGCCGAGATCGCCAAGGCCATCAACTCCCTCGAGCGCAGCGTCCAGGCGTATGAACTGGGCGCCCGCCGCCTGATAATCAGCGGACAGTACGCCCTGCCGCAGATCATTCAGCGCCTGATGGACCCCAAGGTGCCCCCACTGCTGCGCGAGCGGCTGATCACCGTCCTGCCCCGCCTGGGCAAGGAGGCGGTCCTGCCGATGTCCGAGGCGCTGCAGACCGACAACCCCAACCTGCAGGAAATTTTCGCCGACACGCTGGGACGCATCGGCTATCCCGCCGCCGCCCCGCGCCTGCGCGAGCTCTACGATCGCAAGAACCTGCTGCCCAAGGTCAAGAAGACCGTCGAGTCGGCGCTGCTGGCCTGCTCGGGCAAAGAGGCCCTGACCAAGCCCCTGGCCGAGATGTTCAACGACATGGCCGAGAAGTACTACTACCAGGCCGAGTCGCTGCGCCCCGACGAGCGCGTCAGCACCGCCAACGTCTGGTACTGGACCGCCGACCTGGGCCTGACCTACCGCCCTGTCCCGCGGCAGATCTTCTGCGACATCTACGCCATGCGCATGTGCCGCCTGGCGCTCGATCACGACCCGAACCTCTACCCCGCCGCCTCGCTGTGGCTGGCCTCTTACCTCAAACGTGAGTTCGATCTGCCCGCCGGCGAGAAGGACCCGCTGCTGGCGGCAGGGGAGAT
This sequence comes from Phycisphaerae bacterium, assembly GCA_039683615.1. GTDB lineage: Bacteria > Planctomycetota > Phycisphaerae > SM23-33 > SM23-33 > JAJFUU01. Next base: position 139,940 of record JBDKRA010000044.1, on the reverse strand, counting down.
GCCCGCCTCGTTCTATCTCCAGTCGGCCAGCGCCCGATATCAGCAGGCGGTCCTGCAGCGCGGGCTTAACGACTACTACACGCCCACCGTGCTGGCGGCGATCAACGCCCTGGTCAACACCAACGGCGCCAAGAACATGATCAAGACCCCGCAGGGCGCGCAGCCACTGGTCGAGGCGCTGAACTATCCAGCCCGCGAGGTGCGGTTCCTGGCCGCCGAGAGCCTGGCGCTGGCCCGGCCCACCGAACGCTTCAGCGGCTCGCAGGGCGTCCTGCCGGTGCTGTGCGAAGCCCTGCGACAGGTGGCCCAGCCGCGGGCGATGCTGGTCGTCAACGACCAGGATGCCCGCAACGCCCTGAAAGATTCCATTCGCGCGGCCGGATTTGAAGTCTTTGAAGAAGCCGATGCGGAAAAGGCTCTGGCCGCCGCCCGCGCCGCTGGCGGCGTCGACGTATTCGTCACCGCCTCGATCCCCGACCCGATGGCCGTGCTGGGCCTGCTGAGGCGAGAGGGGCGATTCGCCACTACGCCGCTGGTGGTGGCCGCCGAAAGCACCGAAAACCGCCGCGTGCTGGCCGAGCGCGACAAACGCGTGATCCTCATCGGGCACAGCCCGGCCAAGGAAGTGGTCGCCGAGGCCATGGCCAAGGCGCAGGAAGTCGCCGCCGGAAAGCCGATGACCAAGGCCCAGGCCGAGCGCTGGGCCATCCGCGCCGCCAAGGCCATCAACCAACTGGCGGTGACCAACAACAAGATCCTCGAATACGTCGAATGCCAGCCGGCCCTGGTGACGGCGCTGGCCGGTCCCGACCCGGTGCAGATCGCCGTGGCCGAAACGCTGGGCAACTACAGCGACGCCCCGTCGCAGCGGGCTATCGCAGTTTTGGCCGGCAGCGAGAAGAGTTCCGCCGACGTCCGCGTGGCAGCTTACGGGTCCACCACCGTCAGCGTGCGGCGATTCGGCAACCAGTTGACGGAAAGCCAGGCCGACCAGATCGTCAACACGGTCGTCGAGCCTAAGAACGCCGCCCCCATCCGCATGGGCGCCAGCCAACTGCTGGGCGCCATCGATCTGCCCAGCGAGAAGATCAAACCCCTGATCCTCTCGACAGACAAGATGGATTGACCTGATCCCGCAAGAACGAAACGAAAAGGCCGCCGAACCCCGGCGGCCTTTTCATTTCCCCGGTGCCATGGCACCCAGACATAGCCCTTTACCGCCAGGCGCGGAGATCGCTGACGTTGCCGATGAAGGCGATCGTACCCTCGGCGGCGCTGGGGAGGCTGAAGCAGTGGATCAACTGGTCGGCCAGGTAGAACTCCATCAAGTCGCGCTTGAGAACCAGGCGGAACGTCGGCGCGGGGCCAAAATCGTACTGGCGGTCCACGGCGATCTCGCTCTGGAACGAACCGGGGTAGAGCTTGAGCTGTCCCAACCGCGCCGCCCCGGTCGAATCGAGTAAAATGGCGGTCCCTTCCCCGGCGCCGGTGCGGATGAACAGGCCGCAATCCTTTGCCGACGGCGAAGCAGGCAGCTCGATCGTGCCTTCCAGCACGACACCCTCGCCGGTGGGCAGCGTCTCGGCGAGGAACTTGAGCGAGTCCATGGCCACGCCGGCGATGCGCGGCACGGTTCCTCCGTCCGGCGCCCCGCGCGGCGGCGCCAGGACCAGCGGCTGAGCCTTGAGCGCGTCGTTGCCCGCCCACCACGCCAGGCGCAGCGTCCCATCAGCGTCGAAGGCCGCCCGCTTGAGCAGGCCGAAGTACACCTGGCGGTCCAGCGGGCCCTTGACGGGCTGCTGGCGGCCGATGGCGTGATGATTCACCAACAGCCCGTCGGGGGCGTGGAAGAACCGCGCGAAGTACGTGTGGAGCTTGCCCCAGCCGTCGTTGGTCAGCAGGCCGCCGTTGCGCCGCTGGCGGACGAGCGGGCCGCCCGGCGCGTCGGCCACATAGCCGATCATGCTGCCGTTGACGCCCAGCAGATGATAATACTTGCCCTCCACGCGCGCCACGCCGCCGTGCTCGCAGGGGCTCTCCAGCGGCGGCTGGATCGGCGGCGGCGGCAGGGCCTGCCACGTCGCGCCGTCGGCGGACCAGCCATGGCCGACGCCGTGATGTGCCGCCGGGCTGGCGGTCCAGTAGCCCCACAGGCCTCCCTCGTCGCGCGGGCAGGTGAAGATGCAATCCCACCGCGCCGTGTCGTCGTCGGCGATCTTATACCAGCGCGTGTCGGGTCGCGTGGCGTACGGCGGGCCCATCGGCTTCCAGGTCACCAGGTCCGTCGACTCGGCCATGCAGATGCGCTGCCCGCCCTTGGAGTACGAGAAGTTCATGAAGAACTTGCCGTCGGCTGCGAACTCGGGGCTGGCCCAGGTCGAGCCGGTTCCCATCCAGTTGACGTCGCGGTCCTTGGTCAGCACCGGCCCGTGCTCGCTCCAGTGCACGCCGTCGAGGCTGGTGGCCAGCGAGATGTTGTCCCACATCGCCCCCGAGTTGGCGAGGTAGTACAGGTAGTACGTGCCCTCGTGCCAGTACAGCCACGTGTCCCACATCTTGCCCGTCGCCGGCAATTGCGGCCGGTAAAACATATCGCCCATCGGTTACCTCTTGAGAGCTGGAATGATGGAATGACGATCGATCTCGCGTCTTCCATTATTCCGTCATTCTGTTTTTCTGCTTCTATGCCCATTTCGCCAAGTCCCAGCGCCAGTCGGCGGTCTGGGTTTTTCCGTCGCGGATCCGCACCACGTTGAAGACGCGGCCGAAGTCCGGGTCGATCGCATGATTGCGGCAGTGGCCGGCGATGAGGTACGGGCGGCCTCTCCACTGGTATCGCGCCGGGCCGAACTTGGCCTGCAGGTGCGTGTGTCCGGCCAACATCAGTGCGACGTTGGCTTTGGAGATGGCCTTCTCGAAGTCCTCTTCGTTGGGCAGCGTCTCGGGCGTGCCGTGCGAGAAGAAGACCATCGGCCTTCCCGCGGCGCGGTCGACCTGCTCGGCCAGCCAGTGCAGTTGCACCTGGTGCATCGGCGGGACGGTGTCGTAGACGCCGAAGGGAATGTACATCGAGACGAATCGCACGCCGCCGGCGTCGAAGGCGTAGTACCGCCCGCCGTGGCGGCAGATGAACCACGTGACGGCGTTGCCGTTGGCCAGGTCGTGATTGCCCAGCGTCTCGTAGGCCGCGATCGAGACGGTCTTCATCGCCGCCTCGTAGAGGGCCAGTTCCTGTCCGTTGTTGGGTCCGTCAACGAAGTCGCCGCAGTGCAGCATGAACGCGGGGCGGTCGACGCAGCCACCGATGCTCGCCGGCCAAGGCTCGCCGTCGAGATGCTCCATCTGGTCCAGCGCCTGGTGGCGGATGTCGGCGGAGCCCTCGCGCGGCTCGAATCCAAAATGCGTGTCGGACCAGACGATGAAGGTCAGGTCCGATTTCAGATCGTTGGTCTCACTCACGCGTGCCTCCGCGGCTAGCTCCGCTATTGGGTCCGATCGCTCAGTGCCCCGCGACGCCGGAACGCAGGGTCTCTTTCAGGCCCGCCAGTTGGGCGACGGTGTCTTGGGCATCGGCGCCGAACTGGCCGGTCTCGAATATCAGCGGGCCATCGTACCCGCTTCCCGTCAGCGCGGCCAGCAGATCCGCCCACGGCAGCACGCCGCGGCCCGGGACCCAATGGCGCTCATCGCAGGCGTCGTTGTCCGACAGGTGCGTCGTGCGGACGAACCCGCCGATGCGCTTTACGTATTCTATCGGGTCCTGGGCGGCCAGGTTGATGTGGTTAACGTCCAGGCACAATCCGACGTGGTTGGGGTCCAGTTCGCCCATCAGCGCGTCGACCTCCTCGGGGCGGTTGAGCAGGCCCCAGGGCGGCATGGGCTCGACGGCCAACACAATCTCGCGAGCCTCCGCCCGCCGCACCGCCAGGGCGGCGAGTTCTTCCTGGCACGCCCGTAGCGTGTGGCAAGATCGAGCCATGGCCCCGGCGCGATCCTCGGCCTTGAGGTGAACGGCGTTGGGATGAATCACCAGCCGCCGCCCGCCCAGGTCCGCCAGCCGCTCCATGGCCCATGCCACAGCCGTCACCGTCGCCTCCCGCACGGCCGCATCGGGGTGGGCCGGATCGATATTGCCCGCCTCGGCAACCGTGCCGCCGTAAGGCATGTGGTAGGCCCAGATGTTCAGCCCGCAGCCGGCGATAATCGCTTTAAGCCGCGCCAAGGCCGCATCGTCGGCCAGCCACGGCCAATAGCCCAGGTTGAGTTCGATGTCGGTGAAGCCGTGCCGCGCAAAGAGCGGCAGATGCGACTCGGGGTCCACGCCGGCCAGGCAGTGCGTCGAAATTCCAAAAGTGTTGTTCATCATTCTTTCGGCGTCATAACGTCTGCGACGGACGAAAGTCTACAACAAATGCTCATCCGCTGCTACGCCAGCCGCGTGTGTAACCGCCGCCGTCGCCGGCGACACCTTCCATACGGCCAAAGCATGCGGCCGCACGCCAGCCAACCTGTGCGGGCTGGACCTAGAATGAACTAACAAAAGGTTGGAGGTATCTAACATGAACCGCCTGAGAATCGCACCCGTCGTGATCGGCGTTTCAATCGTGATGTACGTCGTTTCACCGGCCTGGTCGCAAATAAACATTCAGTTTGGTCCACGACCGCAGGAACAATATTCAGCCGCCGAGGCGTTGACGCGTGGGCCTCTCCACGAGGCCTTTGCCGAACCGATCGTGCTCAATGGCGAAGCGGTGGACTTCATCAGCACGGTCGAGCCTCCCCGGCCGATCAACGAAAGCCCGCCGGACCAGCGTCCCGTCGGAAATAACGTTCAGTGGATTCCCGGATATTGGTTCTGGGAGCCCACGATGGACAATTACGTGTGGGTCAGCGGGTGCTGGCGCGAATCGCCTCCAGGGCGCTTGTGGGTGAGCGGCTACTGGGTGCGCGTCTCGACGGGGTTCAAGTGGGTCGCCGGGTTCTGGATGGACGACACGCTCCGCGAGATCACGTACCTGCCCGGTCCGCCCGCCAGCCTGGAAAGCGGTCCGCCCGCACAGGCGCCGGCTGACGACGTGGTGTGGGTCCCCGGCGTGTGGGCGTGGCAGCAGGACCGGTTCGTGTGGCGCCCGGGGTTCTGGCTGCGCGCGTCCGCGGATTGGGTGTGGGTGCCGGCACATTACATCCGCGCGCCGCAGGGTTATGTCTTCGTCGACGGGTACTGGGACTTCCCGCTTGAGCGTCGCGGCGTGGCGTTCCTGCCGGTGTATTACCCGCGGCAGTACGCCGGTCAGGTGTACACGCCCTCGCTGGTGCTGGACGTCTCGATCCTGTTCACCAGCCTCTTCTCGGCGCCGCGCTGCGACCACTACTACTTCGGCGACTACTACGACACCGCCTTTGAACGCCAGGGGATCTATCCCTGGTACGACGTGCAGCCGCGGCTGTGGTACGACCCGGTCTACTCGCACAGCCGCTGGACTCACCGTAGCGATCCGCGGTGGAGCCAGTCGCTGGCCGGCGAGTACCAGTATCGCCGGCGCGAGCCGCGCTACCGCCCCGCGCCGACGTACCGCGCCCTGACGGATCAACTGGCGCGGCTGGGCGAACGCGACCGGCGGAATCTCTCGCTGGCCCAACCACTGCAGCAGCTCGTCCAGGCACCTTCGACGCCGATGCGGTTTGAACGTTCGGACCGCCAGCGGTGGGTGGAATCGGCCCGGCGAATCCAGCAGGAGCGGACGCAGCGGGAACGGACGCAGTGGCAGGCGGCCCCGACCGCCCCGGTAGCGGCCGCTCCAGCCCAAGTCTCGCCGGCTGAGCAGGCTCGCCTGACCGACGAAGCCCGTCGCCGTGCGCAGCTCGATGCCCAGCGCGCCCAGCAGCGCCAAGCGCGCACTCTTAACCAGCGCGAACAGCCGTATCCGTCGGCAGCGCCCACCAATGAAGAGATCCGCCGCCAGGGCGAAATCGAGGCCCAGCAGGCCGCACAGGAAGAGCAGGCGCGCCAAGAGGCTCGCAGGGCCAACGAGGCACGCGACCAGGCACAGAGAGAGGCCGCTGCCGCCCGAACCGACCAGCAACGCCGCGCGGCACAGCAGCGGGCCGATGAAGCCGCCCGCAACGTCCAGGCCGCCCAGCAACGCCAGCAAGAGGCCCAGCAACGCCTCGATCAGCAGCGCACGGAGGAAACACGGCGCCTGCTCGAGCGCCAACGCCAGGAAGCCGCCAAGGAAACCGACGCCCAACGGCAGACGCGAGAAGCCGCCGCCGCTGCACAGGAAGCCCAGCGCCGCGCCGAGGCGGCAGGCTCCGACAAGAACCAGGCCCAGCGCGCCGCGCGGGCGGCGGAAGACGCCCAGCGAAAGGCCCAACAGGCGGCCGCCGAGGCCCAGAGCGAACAGTCGCGACGCCAGTCGCAGCAAGCCGCCGACACCGCCAGACGCGCCAAGGAACAGGCCCAGCAGGGCGCCCGCGACGAGCGGCCGGCGGAACGGCTCCGCCAGTCGCAGGAAGCGGCCCGAACCGCCCAGGAAGCCCGGCAAAAAGCCGAGCAGGCCCAGGCGCTGGAACGCGAGAACCAGATCCAGGCCGAGAATCAGCGAAAAGCTGCCCAGGCCCAACAGGTTCAGCGGCAGGAACAGGCCCGCAAACAAGCCGAAGAAAACCGCAAGAACCAGCAGGCCGCCGAGGCGACGGCGCGCGACAACCAGCGCAAAGCCCAGGAAGCGGCCGCCCGACAGGAACAGGCCCGCCAGGCGCAGGAGAACCAGCGCAAGGCCCAGGAAGCGGCCGCCCGACAGGAACAGGCCCGCCAGCAGGCCCAGGAACAGGCTCGCCAGGCACAAGAGAATCAGCGCAAGGCCCAGGAAGCGGCTGCTCGCCAAGGGCAGGAGAATCAGCGCCGAGCCGAAGAATCCGCCCGCCGGGCTGAGGAGGCCAGAAAGGCCCAGGAGGCCCGCAACGTCGAGGCGGCCAAGCGAAGCGAAGCGGCCCCGACGCCGCCCCAGGCCCAACCGCCGAAGAAGGAGCCTCCAGCCCCGCAGACCAACGACAGGCCTGATAAGAAAGACAAGAAGGACAAGAACAAAGAGTAGCAGCCGGGCCGGTGAGGCAACGTGACACGGGAGCAGGAATCAACGTCCTGCTTCCGTTTTATATGGGATCTGCGGGTTTCTTCCGTGATCCCGATGGCCCGATCTCGGCGCTTACCAGTTTTCCAGTTCGCCGACGATTTCTTCCACGAGGTCTTTGATGGTGACGATGCCGACGTGGCGGGCGTGGGCGTCGGCCACTACGGCCATGGCCAGGCGGCGGTGCTGCATGCGATAGAGCGCCTGGGTGATGTTGAGGGACTCTTCCAGCACCATGGGTTGCTGGGCCAGCGCGGTCAGGTCGGTCTGCGGCGGGCTGCTCAGGGCCTGGTAGATATCGAGCACGCCAACGATGCGTCCGCCGTCGTCGCGCAGGGGCAGGCGGCGGTATTCGTGAGCCCTCATGATTTCAAAGATGCAGTCGCGCGTGACGTTGGCCGGGGCAGTCACGACGCGGGGCATGGGGATCATCGCCTTGGTCAGCGTCACCTGTGAGATCCCCATGACGCGATGGGCCATGCGGGTCTGGAAGTCGGTCAGCGCGCCGCTGGCCTGCCCTTCGGCCACGATCGCCGCCGTGCCGACGTGCCCCAGGGCCTGCGCGTCGTCGTGGGCTCGCCAGAGGCGCGTCAGCAGCCACGCGAACCCCAGCACCAGCGGGCGCACCAGCGTGAGCGTGAAGATCCACCCCGAGAGGCGCACCAACCACGCCAGGCGATACACCAGCGTTTCGGCGAGTCGCTGGAACGCGTTCTTGGGCAGCGTGTCGCCCAGGACGAACAGCACGCCGGTCCCGACAAGGATGGCGTACAGCTCGGCGCGGTGGCCGGCCCCGCCCAGCACGAACATCGCGTTGACAGCGTAGGTGAAGGCATAGGAGGCCACGTTGTTGCCGATCAGCAGCGTCGCCAGCAACCGCCGCGGGTGGGCGAGTTGATGATGGATGCTTCGCGCCCCGCGCCGCCCGTGCTCGACCGCCAACTCCAGGCGCACCTTGTTGAGCACGTAAAAGCCCATCTCCATGCCCGAGTACAGCGCGCTGAGGCAGACGCCGGCGACGGCGGTGGCCCAGTACGTCGCCCACTGGATGAGGTTCGGGTCACCGGGCATGGTCGCCGTCCTCTCGGGGCCGCGACGCGGCGGCGTCGAGCCCGGGGGCCTGTATGCGCGGCTGCACCAGTTCCAGGCGTAGTTTCCCGATGCGGCGTTTGCGCATGGAGACGACGGTGAACTGCAGGTTGCGGAAGGCGACGGTCTCGCCCTCGTGCGCGATGCGCCCGATCAGCGAGGTCACGAACCCGCCGATAGTGCTGATGTGCCGCGGCGCGAGGTTCATCTTCAGCGCGTCGGCCAGCTCATGCACCGGCAGGTTGCCGTCGAGCAGATACGAGCCGTCGCGCTGGGCTGCGACGGCCGCCTCTTCGGGCGAGAACGGGTCGGGCAGGTCGCCGACCATTTCCTCCAGCACGTCCTGGAGCGTGATGAGCCCGGCGGTGCCGCCGTACTCGTCGACGACGATGGCCATCTGCATGCGCGTGACGCGAAACTGCAGCAGCACGCGTTCGAGGCGGGCGGCCTCGGGCACGAACGCCGCGCGGGCCACCAGCTCGCGCAGCGGCGTCTGCGGGCGCAGCAGCAGCGTCTTGGCGTGGATCACGCCCAGGATGTTGTCGAGGTGGTCCTGGTAGACCGGAACCTTGCGCAGGTGGGTGCGGGCCAGCAGGCCGGCCAGGACCGCCCGCGGACCGTTGATCTCGAAGGCCACCATGTCCACCCGCGGGACCATGATGTCGCGGGCCCGCAGGTCTGTCAGCTCCATGATCTCCTGCAGCAACGAGTGAGCGTCGGTGTCGATGGCGCCGCGCTTGGCCGAAAGCGCCAGCACCGCCGCCAGCTCGTCGGGAGTGATCTCGCGCCGCGCGGGCTGGCCGCCGGCTGCCAACCGCGTCAGCGGACCGATCAGGACACGCTGCAGAACCCACAGGACCGGACCGGCCGTCTTGACCAGCGCCGCTGCCGGCCACGACACCAGCATCGCCACGCGCTGGGCGTGCGAGACGGCCAGCAGCTTGGGCAGTACCTCGGCCAGCAGGATCAGCGCCAGCAGCGGTCCCAGCGTCACCAGCACCGCCACCCAGTGGGCGGAGTAGGCCTGGAGCATGTGCAGGGAGAGCGTGGCGGCCACGCTGGCGAATGCGACGTTCACCAGCATGTTGCCCAGCAGCAGCGCCTGGAGGAGGACGGCCGGTCGATCGAGCAGGCCCGCGGCCAGGCGCCCCGAGCGCCCGCGGGCGCGAAGCTGCTGGATGGCGCCGGGGGAAAGGCTGAACAGCGCCGTCTCGGAACCGCTGAAGAAACTCGACGCGCCCAGCAGCGCCGCCAAGACGACGAAATATCCCGCGTACTGGAGAAGAAAGCTCCCGTCCATGGCGGCAATGGTAGACATTATTGCTTATATCGGAAGATCGGCGATCCGGAATCACTGGGACCGGCAATCCCGCTCTCCCCGGGACTCACAGCCACTGTCGCGAAAGGAGCATCAAATTGTCGTGGCCGGGGACGATTACGTCGGCCACCTCCAGCAGGTCGCGCAGGGTGTCCAAGGACGCCTGCATGTCGTTGCTGCCGTCCCAGACCTGCCCGCGAAGCACATGACCGGACGTGATGGCCGCGTCGGAGGCAATCAGAACCGTGCTGGTAGCCGGCGTCAGCAGCAGGCCGGTGGTTCCCGGCGTGGGTCCGGCCAGCGGATACACCTGCACCTGCGGACCGAAGTCGCGCGGGGCGGGTCGCACGCGTTGGAGCAGCTTGAGGTCGGCCTGCGCTTCGATGACGTCCTCGCTGCCGGCGCGGTCGTGGCTGTCGATCAGGTCCGTCAGGTACTCGCGATACCACTGCAGTTCATCGACGCCGGCCCACCAGTTGGCCTTGGGCATGTCGGCCAGCCCGCGCCGATGGGCCTGGCGGAGCGTGGTGCAGAAGACATCGGTGACGTCGGAGAGCATCTTGCCCGTCCGCTCGTTGAACCGCGCCGCCAGCACCGGCCCCGGCAGCGACGGGTCGACGAGGATGATGCGATTGTCCATGAAGACGGCCGTGGTCGTCGCGTGCGAGGTACGCACGGGCGCCTGCTCGCCCCAGAGGCGGTTGTGACTCAACGTGCCGATGCTGATGACGCTATATTCCAGGCTCATGGCTCTATTGAACCACACGCCGCCTTCCGCGGCTAGATGCAAGGGCCCTTATTGCCGGCGCTACAATAAGCAGACGCGGCCGGGCTGAATACTTGTATCTGCGCCGTCGAACCGGGCGCAGCCGGGGCCGGTAGAGGATCGCCATGAAGATGGTTCTCATTTTCTCGGTGCTGCTGATAGCCGGCCTGCTGTTGGCCCAATGGCTGCCGCTCTGGCTGGCGTCTGCCGCTGACGCCGGGCACCTGGTCATTCACCTGCTGACGATGACGGCGCTGGCATACATCATGATCCACGTCGGGACGGAGTTTCACGTCGAAAAGACCAACCTCCGCCAATACGGATGGGACTATGTCATCGCCGTGACGGCTGCCGCCGGTCCGTGGCTGCTGGTGGCGATGTACTTCATCTTCGTGCTGGTCCCGTCAGAACTCTGGTGCCGCGGGCGGCTCTGGCAGGAATCGCTGCTGGTGTCGCGATTCGCCGCGCCGACGTCGGCGGGGGTGTTGTTTTCGATGCTGGCTGCCGCGGGCATGGGGCACACGTGGGTTTTTCGCAAGGCCCGCGTGCTGGCGATTTTCGATGACCTGGACACCGTGGTGCTGATGATCCCACTGAAGATGATGATGGTGGGAGTGGCCTGGCAACTGATGGTGATCCTGGCCATCTTCGCAACGATGTTCTGGACGGCGTGGCGATGGATGCGGCGCATCCGCCTGCCGACGGCCTGGCCATGGGTGCTGACCTATTCGGCGATGATCGCCCTGGCCAGCTACGGCGTCAGCTTCGCCAGCAAGCAGATCGACCAGGACGTCCCCATCGATATCGAGGTGCTGCTGCCGGCGTTCCTACTGGGCGTAGCGCTGAGCCCGCCGCGAGCGGAAGACCGTGGCCCCGAGCGGCACCACCGCCAGCAGCAGGTCTCGACGCTGATCTCAGCGGCGTTCATGCTGCTGGTGGGGCTGAACATGCCGCCCATGCTGATGGCGTGGCAGCAGGCCGGCGCCGAAAATGCCGCGCGCGAGCAGTCGCTGCTTTCGCAGTTGACCATGCCGCCCTGGCCCGTCCTGGCGCTGCACGTGGTGATCGTCACCGCCCTGTGCAACCTGGGCAAAATGTTCCCGGCGTTCTGCTATCGCAAGGAGGCCCACTGGCGGCTGCGCACCGGCGTGGCGGTGGGCATGTGGCCGCGCGGGGAGGTCGGCGCCGGCGTACTGGTGGTGAGCCTGGGCTACGGCATCGCCGGGCCGGCGATGACCATCAGCGTGTTGAGCCTGGCGCTGAACCTGGTCTTGACCGGCGCGTTTATCGTGCTGGTCAAGTGGCTGATCGCAGCGCATGCGGAGAACGATAACGCGCCGCCTTAAAACTGATCCTTCCAGCCTTCCATCAGCTCCAGCGTGTTGCCGTCGCGGTCCTGGAAGAAGCATACGCGCATGCCGGGGGTGACCCACGCGCAGTCGTGAATGGGACCGGTGGCCACGCCGTCAGCGTTCAGGGCCGCGATGGCCTTGGCCAGATCGGGCACTTCAAAGGCCAGGTGCTTGAAGCCGACCGTCTGATCGCCACCGCGGGCGGCTGTGTCGCCGGACTGAAACAGCTCCAAGCACATGCTGCCCGTGCGCAGCATAATGAACTCGCCGCTCTGTCCGGCATTGAACACCCGCGCGCGGCGAAATCCGAAGTGTTTGGTATAAAAGGCCTCGCTGGCCTTCATGTCGCTGCAGTTGAAACCAATATGCTGCATGGCTGCCATGGATCGCTCCTGTGGGTTGCGGATTTCGGATCGAGGATTCAGATGGGCATTCTAAACCATCCGCGCCAGACATAGGCAGCGTTTTTCAATTGGAAATAGTCAATTGAAATCACTACTGTCCGGATGATCGGACAGTAGTGATTACAAATCACAAATGCCAAATAAACCTCAAGGTGAAACGTTCGCTACTGAAGGTTTGGATTCCTGAATTGTGGTTTCCTGTTTGGAGCTTGTTCTCTAGGGTTTGGAGTTTCCGCCAGCGGCGGCGGACATCAGCTTCTCTCGCAGGGCTTTGACCTGCTCGTCCTCGGGCCAGTCCTTGCCGACGGTGATGGTTTTGGCGGCCGCGGCCACCACGCGCTTGGCGGCCGGGTCGTACTGGATGACGGTCTTGCCGACGGCCAGGCCGCTGTGGCCTCCCTTGACCAGCAGCGTGTTGTTCACCCATGTGACCAGTCGCCCATGCGTGTGGGCGCCGATCATGACCGGCGGGGAGTCTTCCTTCCAGGCGTCGAGGAGGTTCCTGTCGCTGCCGTCGAAGAGGTGCGAGATGAAGACGACGAAGTCGGCCTTGGCTCGCAGTTGCGGCAGAAGCTCTTTATAGGCGTCGCGTTCGTGATACATCGGAAAGGGCACGCCGCCGATGTGGTTGGTGTAGTGCGAGGCCGATCCGACGACGGCCACCTTGACGCCCTTGAGCTCGACGATGCGGTATCGCGCGATGCCCTTGGCGCGGGGCAGGTCTTCCTTGCTCCAGCGCATGTTGCACAGGGTCAGCGGAAACTTTGGGTACTTGACGACCAGGTCGAGGATCGGCTCCTTGCCGAAGATGTAGTCGTGGTTGCCCATGGCGACGGCGTCGTAGCCGCACGCGGCCATCAGGGCGATCATGCCCTCGCCCTGGGTGGCCGGCTGCCAGGGCTCACCCTTGTTGAGGAAGTCGCCGGCGTCGACGAAGATGACATTCTCTTCCTTGCGCTGCTTGGCCACGAAGGCGGCGATGCGGGCGAGGTTGCCGCTCTGGTCGTGCAGGTCGCCGGTGTTGTAGACGGTGATGGTGATGCCGTCGAAGGGCGCGATCAGCGTCCGCGCCGGCGGCGGGAGGGCCGGCGCGCTGGCGGCCGAGGCCGCCGTCGGTTGCGTCGCCGGCGCCTGGGCGCGGGAATATTCCCAGCCCAGCGAGAGCATCGCCGCCAGAGCGACAAGTCCAGTCACCAACCAGGTTCTCTTGATCATGTCAAAGACCTTTCACCGCGGAGTTCGCAGAGGACGCAGAGCAGCAACAAGCATAACAACAATCCGACGCGGAGATCTCGCAGTTTTGTTAGCGGCGGAGCTTGCTCCGCGCGGTTTCCGGGGGCGCAGCTTTGCCAGGTCAGGAAAACAACAGCGTCAAGCAAGCTCGACCGCTAACATCTTCCTTCTCTGCGTTCTCTGCGACCTCTGCGGTGAACTACTGCTATCCTCCCGGGAAGATCATGTACCACGAATCTGTTCCCGGAACGACCGGCCGGCTTCCCGTTACGCCGTAATAGATTGCCCCGATAACCATCCACACCAGGCCGCCGGCCAGGTCGCCGGCGATCACGCCGATCATCACCGTCTTGAGCGTCGAGTAGCTCGCCCCCAGGCGCGTGGCGACAGTCTTGATCGCCCAGCCGATCAGGAAGCAGTAGGCAGTCTCGTACATCACCCACGTGCCCCAGAGCACGAAGATGATCGGGTGCAGCGGCCACCACGTGTACCGCAGGCGCAGGCCCGCCAGGAGTATCACGGCCGCGAACCCCACTGCCACGGCAATGAGGCATCTCTTGTCCGGTTCCATGTGCGTGAGGCGCTGGACGGCCGAGAGGTCCTCGGCCACGTGCAGCCGCCCGGAGTTCTTGAGCTTGTTGTACTCGGTGGCCATGTAGTCAAACGCCAGGCGCGGCGCGCGGTAGGTGCTCCACCCCTCGCCGCGGGCGACGCCGTAGTTGCTGTCGACCCACAAGCTGAAGGGCACCGCCGCCGCGAATGCCAGCAGGAACGCCCCCGCGCCCATGCCGCCCATGCGAGCGGGCTGGAGGCTGCGGCTGTCGCAGATCTTCAGACCGTTGAGCACGAAGGGCATGAGGCACTCGCGCGGGTCGATGGCGAAGATCGCCACCATCATCCCCAGCACGGCGATGACGTGCAGGCCCAGCACCGCCGAGCCGAACAGGCCGATCATCACGGCCATCATGTGCCACTGGAACTGCGCCAGGATCAGCCCGGATTCCACGTTCACGCGGGCGATGACGACGTACTCGAGCAGGATCAGCCCCACCGCCGCCAAGGCGATCGTCCAGGGCACGCCCAGACCGGCGAGTATGCCGACCATGCCCGCCACGCACAGCAGGAAGATGCGGCAAGCCCAGGCCTCGTAGGGTTCCACCTGCCGGCTGCGACCCAGCATCATCGCCTCTCGCAGCACCAGGCTGTAGTGCCGCCTGCCCAGGTAGAGCAGCATGGCCCCGATGGCCGCGGCGCTGCCGGCGTTCTGCCAGTCCAGCGGCGAACCGGCAACCGTCTCCCAGTTCATCGGGATGTTGAATGCGTACAGCGCCACGCCGACCGAGACCCAGACGATCGGCGAGATTCCCAGCGTGAAGCTGACGTCCGAGGCCACGAAGCACGCGAAGGCGATAATCGTCGGCCACAGGCGCACGTGCCAGAGCCCATTGCCCCAGGGCACGCCCCGGACGGCGCTGAACGTTTCGGCGATCTGGCCGAAGTGGTACTCCATCGGGATCTCGATGAGCCTCTTGTCGCACCAGGCGTTGAGCCCGTTGACGAGGTGGATCGTCAGGATGATGATCGCCGGGGCCAGGAACAGCCCGCTGCGGAAGATGGACCCGCGGCCGGTGCGGGCGTCGTCGATGAGCGTCTCGCCCAGTTGCGCGATGGGATAGGGCAGTCGCTCGCGGCGCGACCACGTGCGGTGCACCATCATCGCCAGGGCGATCGACGCCCCGGCCAGCAGCACAACCAGGGGCATCCACGCCAGCAGCGGGTCCTTCCAGAAGCCCCAGTTGACGCCGTCGAGACCGATGGGCTCGCCCTCCTTGCCCGCGCCTTGCATCATCCCGCGCACGAAGGGTTCGTTATAGACGCCGCCGTTGGGCAGCAGCGCCGGCGGCGCATAGCCCAGAACATTGGCCTTCTTCCAGGACGTTTCGGTCTGCGCCAATTGCATGGGCACCACCAGCACGCGGCTGAAGAACCGCAGCAGCCCCGAGCCGGGAATGTTGCACGCCACCAGGGCGGCCATCACGACCACCGCCAGCTCGCGCCGGTGGAGCTGCCAGCTCGGGCGGATGCGCCCCAGCAGCGGGTTGAGCACCGCGGCCGTCATCATCAGCGGCAAAAAGACGATGATGGGAAACTCGTTACCGACGAAATGATTCAGCCGCACGATCTGGTCAGTGAAGTAACCAACCGTAGCGATAAAGATCGCCGCCAGCAGTCCCAGGATGATAGAGCGAAGCGTCACGAGGCACAAAGTAGCAGAAACAGCGGCGGTAGGGAATCGATGTTCGTCATCAATGCCGGTTGTCATACCCTGTTCTTGACGTCGGAGAAACAACCGACGACGAGGACGACGACGAGAACGAAGGGGAGATCCTCACCACATCTTCCCCGTTTTAAGATAGTTTCGTAATCCTTTGGAATCCGGTAATTCCGCACACCCCGGGCACAGGATCATGCCTGCCATTCGTACTCGTCGTCGTACTCGTCCTCGTCGTCGGTCTTATTTCGTTTTTCATCCTCCCGGAAAAACGTGATACCTCAGCGGGGTTTTATGAGTGATGGCGAAGTTGATCGCTCCGACGATCATCCAGACCACGCCGCCAGCCAGGTCGCCGGCGATCACGCCGATCATCAGCATCTTGAGCGAGGCGAACCGCACGCCCGCGCGGGCGCAGACGGCCTTGATCGCCCAGCCCAGCAGGAACGAGAACGCCGCCACGCGCATCGCCCACGTCCCCCACACCAGAAACAGGATCGGATGGATCGGCCACCACGTCAGTCTCAGGCGCAGCCACACCAGGCCCAGCACGATCACCGCCCCGGCGGCCATCGCCCACAGGCAGCGCGGGTCGGGCTTGGCGGCCGCCAGGCGCTCGAAGGCGCCCAGCGCGGCTGAGGTTTCCAGTTGCTTGGCCGCCGCCAGGTCGCCGCTGGCTCGCGCGACGGCGTTAAAGAGGTATCCCGGCGCGGCCTGCGAGAAGCTTTCGCCGTCTTTGACGCCGAAGTTGTGATCTACCCACAGCCCGAACGGTACGGCCGCCGCCAAGGCGATCACCAGCACGACCATGCTCATCGCCCCCAGCCGCCCGGGGCGCGTGCGCGTCGGGTCGGCGATGCGCAGGCCGTTGAGCACCAGCGGCGTCAGGCACTCGCGCACCTCGGCGCAGAAGACGAAACTCACCATCCCCAGCACGGCAACGGCCTTGAGGCCGGTGGCGTTGGCGCCCAGCAGCCCCAGCACCACGGCCACCGGCAGCCACTGCAACTGCACCAGGAAGACGCCTGACTCGACGGTGATCCGCGCCACCACGATATACGCCAGCAGCACCAGCAGCACCCCCAGCAGCGCCAGCGGCCAGGCGACGCCGTATGCCGCGAGAATGGCCGTCAGGCCCGCCGTGCACAGCAGCAGCATGCGGGCCGCCCAGACTTCATGGCCCAGCACGCCGTGCCCGCCGACGGCGAAGGCCCGGCGCAGCAGGTTCCAGTAGTGCCGCCGCCCGAAGTACGCCATCGCCAGCGCCAAGGCGATGCACGAGCCGGCGCTCTGCCAAGGCCCCACGCCGCCTTCGATGGCCACCCACTCGAACTTGACATTCGCCCAGACCAGCACGAACCCCGCCAGCGACCAGGCCACGACGGTCAGGCCGACCGAGAGGCTCACGTCGGCCGCAACAAAGCACGCAAACGCCACCAGCGTGGGGTAGATCGGGAAGTACAGGACCGAGTTGCCGCCCCAGGGAACCTGCGAGATCGCCGCCCAGAACGCCGGGAAGGTCTTCTGGAACGGCTCGGAGAAATCCCACGCAAACACGTCGCGCGGACTGGCGCCGGTCAGCCAGTTGTACGTCCCGTTGCCGATGTGCAGCACGAAGATCGATACGGCGCCGATCCAGAACAGGCGGCTGGCGAAGATCTCGCGCGGCGACTGGATGAACGCCCCCGCCACCTGTGCCACCGGGTAAGGCAGGCGCTCCTGCGTGGACCAAGGCCGATGCACGATCAGGGCCATGCAGATCGACGCGCCCGCAAAGAGCAGGGCCAGGGGGATCCAGCCCGCCATGGGGCCCTGCCATGACCACCAGGGCAACTGATCGAGCGCTATCTCGCTGCCGCCGTTGCCGCTGATGAAACTGTCGCAGATCGTACTGTCGTAGCGGCCGTCGTTGAAGAGCAGTTCGGCAGGCACGTAACCCAGCGCCGAGGTCTTGCCCCAGGTGAGTTCGTGGGTGCTGGCCACGGACGGCACGGCGGCCATGCGGCTCCACCATCGCATGAATCCCGAGCCGGGGATGTTGCACGCCGCCAACAGCAGAGCGGTGACGACGGCGATTTCTGCCGGCGAGAGCACCCATCGCGGCCTCGCGCGCCGCAGCAGCGGGTTAATGACGGCCGCAAAGAGGATCAGCGGAAAGAAAACCACGATGGGAAACTGGTTGCCGACAAAATGATTCAGCCTCGGGACCTGGTCATTGAAATATCCGACCGTGGCGATAAAGATCGCCCCGATCATCGCCAGAATAATTGCGCGGACGGTCATGGCTATCCAGAGCATAACAGAATGCAGGGGTGAATGCGAAAATGCACAGGGCTACCGACTACCATCATTGTGAGTCTGATCGAGCAGCCACTGGCGAAGCAGGGGCAGGTTCTCGCCGGTGCGGCAGGAGACTTCGATCAGCACGGCGTGGGGATTCACGGCCCTCAGGCGGGCGCGAAAAAGGTCCAGGTTGAACTCCGTCATCGGCGCCAAGTCGGTCTTGTTGAGCACGACGGCGTCGGCCAGGGCGAAGACCTGCGGGTACTTGGTGGGCTTGTCGTCGCCCTCGGCCACGCTGGCGATCACCAGCCTCACGTGCTCGCCCAGGTCGAACGACGCCGGGCAAATGAGGTTGCCGATGTTCTCGATGAAGAGGATCCCGGGCCCTTGCAGGCCCAGCTCGTCCAGCGCCTGATTCACCATGTCGGCAGTGAGGTGGCACCCGCCGGCGGTGTTGATCTGGACGGCGGGAAACCCCAGGCCGCGGATGCGGTCGGTGTCGATGGAGGAGGCCACGTCGCCCTCGATGACGCCCAGCGACAGACCGTCGAGCCCCTGCAGAGACGCGATAATCACGCTGGTCTTGCCGGCGCCGGGCGAGGCCAGCACGTTGACGCCGGTGAGGTGGGCCGCGTCAAGTCGCCGGCGGTTAGCCTGGGCCTGGCGATCGTTATCGCTGAGGATCGCCTCGGTCGCCTGGATCTTGCTCATCATCAACCTCCACGGACTCTACGTACAATTCGCCGCCGCCGCCAAGTTCATTATCGCCGCCGCAGCGGCTGCAGTGCAGCGCGAAATCGCCCGAGCCGTCGTACGCCTCGGTGGCGCCGCAACTGCGGCAGGTGAGCGTGGCCGCCCGCGGGGCGATCTCGACGGCCGCCCCCGCCAGCGGCGTGTCGCGCGAGAGTTCCTGCAGATAGAATCGCAGGCAATCGCCATCGATGCCAGCCAAGGCGCCAATGACCAGGTTGATTCGCGTGACCCGCCGCGCCGCCGGCCTCGAAGCCAGCGCCCGCGTCGCCACGTCCAGGACGCCTTGCGCGATCGAGCCTTCGTGCATATCAACAGACAATACTATTCACCGGCGGCCCTGTCCAGTTCGGCGCTCCACCCCGCAGGCGGCCGGTGTGTGTACCATGACTTACGATCTGCCGGGAAGATTGGTCAGACCCGCGGGCAACGACGCATTAAGACTGGGGCATCTTCAACGAGTAAGACTGTTCGACACCCCTGCGGGCATGGTATAAGAAGGAATCGCCGAGTGTTCTCAGCGATGAGTAAAGGATGAATTGATGACGTTTCGATCAGTGACCGTGGGGACCGTGCTGGCAGCGGTGCTGTGCCTGCTGACGGTGCTGCTGCGCCAGGACATCATGGGACCGGGGTTCATGCCGGCCGGCGTCTTCAGCATCCTGATCCTGATCACCCTGGCGTACAACCCGCTGGGGCGGCGGCTGAAGGGGTGGGACTTCTCGGGCAAGGAGCTGGCCGTCATCACGATGCTCATGCTCGCCGGAGGCAGCGCCCCGGGACTGCTGGGCGGCAATTTGGACATGGCCATCCTCCCTCACGCCCTGGCACCCACCCACACCGATTGGAAGAAGGCCCGGGTGCTCGATCAATTGCCCGCGGCGATGCTGGCCGAAACCACGCGCCAGCCCTCGTGCGACCCGCTGCAGGACTACATCGACGGCAAGGGCACGCCCGAGCAGCACATCGGACTGGGCGAGGTCCCGTGGTACGCCTGGCAGCGCCCGCTGGCGTTCTACCTGCCCCTGATTGCCGCGGTCACCCTGGCGTGCCTGGGCATGGCGCTGGTGGTGCACCAGCAATGGTCCGCCCACGAGCGGCTGTCGTATCCCATCGCCACGTTTGTGGGGCTGCTGATCCCCGACGGCGGCAAAGGCCGAGGCGTCATGGGCCGCGGCTCGTTCTGGGTCGCCGCGGGAATCGTCGTCGCGATCCTCCTGTTCAACTACGCCAGCAGTTGGCTGCACTGGAGCGCGATCCCGCTGGAGCTGCCCTTCGCCCCGCTGTTCGAGCGGTCCGACATCTACATGGCCGGCAACGCGGCGCCGGCTTTGACCTCGCCGAAGATCCTCTTTCTGGTCGTCGGGTTGGCGTACCTGCTTTCGTCCGACCTGTCATTGTCGATGGGGATCGGGCCGCTGCTGTTCACGTTCATCATCGGCTGGCTGCAGGTGATGGGCATCACGGTGCAGGGCGGCGTGATGGAGCCCGACCGCACCCAGTTCCTCTACGCCGGCGCCTGGGCCGGAACCGTCATCATCCTGCTGTACCTCGGGCGGCGGTTCTACTGGGATACCCTGCGCTCGGCGCTGTTCATCCCCGTCACCCGCACGCCACCGGTCTTCGCCGTCTGGGGGCTGCGCCTGCTGATCGCTGCCTCGGCGGCCGCGGTGGTGCTGCTCAGCGGCATCGGGATCAACTGGCTGCTGGGCTCGCTGTTCGTGATCGCGTCGCTGTCGATTGCCCTGGTGTTCACGCGGCTGGTGTCCGAGACGGGCGTGTACCTCATCCAGGCGTACGTGTTTCCGGGCATCACGATGCTGGGATTCCTGGGCCTGGCGGCCATGGGGCAGGAGAATTACCTGGTCCTGAGCATCCTGGGCGCGGGGGCGATGGGCAGTGGGTTCATTGTGCTGGTCGGCCAGGGCCTGCGCCTGACGGAGCTCAAGGGGGTCGAGGCCGGCCGCAGCGGCATGGCGGCCGGGGCGGCAGTGCTGCTGTGCCTGGCGCTGGCGGTGCCGCTGTTCTTCCTCAACCGCTACGACAAGGGCGTGGGCGAGGAGACCAAGAAGGGCGGGTTCGCCTCGATCGAGTGGCCCATCAACGGGGCGATCAAAGTGCAGCAGGACCTTAAGTTCACCGGCAACAAGATCTGGCACCGGCCCGAGGGCGTCATGGACGTCCTGGGCAAGATCAAGGCGCACCGCGACCTGCTGGCGGCCTTCGCCATCACCGCGGGTTTGGTGATTGTCTTCTCGGCCGCCCGGATCCGCTTTGCCTGGTGGCCGCTGCATCCGGCGATGTTCCTGGTGTTCGTGACGTTCTACGCGCAGTGGCTGGCCGGTTCGTTCCTGCTGGGATGGGCGATCAAGTCCGGCGTGACGCGTTTCGGCGGCGCCAAGAGCTACGAGAACATCAAGCCCACGATGATGGGCCTGATCGCCGGGGAGGTCATCTTCGAGATGCTCAAGATGGTCATCGGGACGGCAACGGGATACAGGCCCGCCTGATGACGCCTCAGGACCTTGTCTGCAACCCAACCCACCCGGCCCTCACCCCAGCGTCATGTTGTTGCGATGCACGACCTCGTCGTGCATTTTGTCCCCGAGAATCCTGGCGATCTGGGCGGTCTTGAGGCCTTTGATCTTCTCGATCTGGGCGGAAGAGTAATTGCTCAGGCCGCGGGCGATCTGGTTGCCGGCGGCGTCGAGAATCGCCACGTTGGCGCCCTTAGGGAAGGGCCCGCTCACCGCGATCACGCCTGAAGGCAGAAGGCTCTTGCCGCCTTGCACCAGCGCCTTGATGGCGCCGGCGTCGATGACGATCTTGCCTGCCGCCCGCGCCGCCTGGCCGATCCACCGCCGGCGCGAAGACATCTTTCGCCTCGCCGGGACGAAGACCGTTCCGATGCGCTGCCCCGCAAGCAACCGCGTCAGCACGTCGCTCATGCGGGCGTTGGCGATCACCGCCACCTCGCCGGCGCTGGTGACCATGCGTGCGGCCTCGATCTTGGACTTCATCCCCCCGCTGCCCAGGCGGCTTCTTTCACCGGAGATCAGCGACCGCACGTGCTGGTCGACCTGCTCGATGACATCGATGGCGGCGCCGTCCTTGAGCACGCCGTCGACGACGCTCAGCAGCACCAGCACGTCGGCCCCGAGCAGGTTGGCCACGTGCGCGGCGATGATGTCGTTGTCGCCATAGCGGATTTCGTCGACGGCCACGGCGTCGTTTTCGTTGATGATGGGCAGGGCCCCGAGGCGGCCCAGCGTCGTCAGCGTGTTGCGGATGTTGAGGTATCGCGTGCGGTTTTCGAAGTCGTCGCGCGTCACGAGCACCTGCCCGACCGAAATCCCCTGTTCCGACAGCAGGTCGTGAAACGCCCGCATGAGCTGCCCCTGCCCGACAGCCGCGCAGGCCTGGAGCTCGGGCATGGACTTGGGGCGCTGCGTCATGCCCAGCTCGCCCAGGCCCGCCCCGATAGCGCCGCTGGCGACGAGCGTGACCGACATGCCGCCCTTGATCGCCGCCGCGAGCTGCGACGCCAGGCTGCTGAGGGTCTTGTTGTCCAGACGCCCCTGCGCGTCGCAGACGGCGTTGGTTCCCACCTTGACCACGATCCGCCGCGCGCGGGCGATGATCTGTTGTCGTACTTGTCTGTCAGGCATGACGTGAAGATTATTCCCCCGCCGCGCGCAATGCAAGATTCGCTGCGCCGCAAGCGGCGGAAACACACTCAAGGCGCGCTGTTGCCCTTGATCTTGTCGGTGGCGATGTCCCCTTCGCGGACGGCGGGGACGCGGCCCAGGATGTCGCAGATCATCTCGACGTTGCGGCGGGTGGCGCCTTGTTGGCTCAGGACATAGGCCCGCGCTGCCTGGCCTGCGACGTGCGCCTCGGCGGGATTGCCCAGCAGCCGGTCCAGGAGCGACTCGAGCTCGTGCGCGTCGGCGACGCGGAAACATCCATTTGACGCCAGGGCGTCGGCCTGGGGGAAGTTGAACGTGTGCGGACCGAACGCCACCGCCTTGCCCAGCGCGGCGGCCTCGATCATGTCCGAACCGCCCATCGGGACCAGCGAGCGTCCGACGAAGACGGCGTGGGCCAGGACGTAGAACTTTCGCAGCTCGCCCATCGTGTCGCCGAGAATGATCGGGAGGTTGTTTGCTTGCGTGGCGGGGACAGTCCCTGGTCCTGTCCCCGGTTCTTCATCGGGATGCTCGCTGCGGCGGATGATGCCCATGCCCATCGCCGCGATCTGGGCGGCGACTTCGTCGAAGCGTTCGCTCTTGCGCGGCACGATGGCCAGGCGCGCGTCGGCGTGCTTCTCCGTCAGGCGCGAGAAAACGTCCAGCACGATCTGCTCTTCGCCTGCCCCCGTGCCGCCGGCGACGATGAGCTTGTCTTCCGGGCGAATCCCCAGCGCCACGGCGAGCGCGTCGGCGCCGGCGGGTCTGGCGTCGCGGGCGATACTGTCGAACTTCATCATCCCCGTCACGCGGACCTTCGACGCCTCCACCCCCAGCGAGCGGAACCGCTCGGCATAGCTCTCGTCCTGCACACCGATAGCCGCGAGACGATTGAACAGCTTGGCCGCCAGCGAACCCAACTTCTTATATCCGGGGTAACCCTTGTCGGGGCTCATGCGACCGTTGACGATCACGGCCGGGATTCCCCGCTTGTTGCACGCGGCCAGGAAGTTCGGCCACGCTTCGCCCTCCATCAGCACGACCATCGCCGGCCTCACGCGATCGAGCGCCGCGCCGACGGCCGCCGAAAAATCCAGCGGCCAGCGGAAGACCATGTGGTCGGGTTCGTAGAGCTTGCGGGCGGCGGCCATCCCCGTGTCGGTGCTGGTGGAGACGACGACGCGAAAGTCCGGAAGCTGGGAGTGCAACTGCGCCACCAGCGTGCGCGCGGCGTTGACCTCGCCGAGGCTCACGCCGTGAATCCAGATGACCGGCTGGAGCCCGTACCGCCGCGGCGCCGCCCCGAACCGCTGGCCGATGTCTTCGCGATAGCGGCCATGGCGGATCATCTTGTATAGCCAGATCGGGCTGGTGGCGACCAGGCCCGTAGCGTAAATGGCGTCAAGTAAGTATTTCATCGAAGTTCGATTATTCTATTGCGCTTCTTAAAAACCAACAACTTTGCCACAAAGATCACAAAGCACACAAAGACGGAGTTCACTTATTTCTCTTTGTGATCTTTGTGATCTCTGTGGCAAATTCCCGGATCTTCTCATTTGAATCCTGGCTTGCCGCGCACCGTGTATTTCTCGATCGCCTTGCTCAGATCGACATCGTTGATATTCGCCAGCGTGCACAGCCAGGCGAAGACGTCGGCGAACTCTTCTTCCTTGTTGACCTGATCGCTGCCGGCCAAGGCGGTGGCCAGCTCTCCGACTTCCTCGATGAACCACAGGAAGGTGGCCGGCGTGCCGCGCTTCGAATCGGTGGGGTAGTACTTTTCGCGGATGAAGTCCTGGAACTGGCGGATGGTCATTGGGGTCTCTTGATTTCCTGCAGGGTCTGGTCGATCAATTGGAGCACTTGGCGGGCCTGCGAGTCCTTGTCGATGACCAAAGACTTCTCGGCCTCAGCGCGGGCCTGCTCGAGGCCCTTCACGTCGCGGGCCGCCCGGGCGGCGAGCAGTCGCATCATCGCCATCTTGGCCCAGGCGTCTGCCGAGTCCGGCTGGAGTGTGCAGACATTCTCGATGGCCTCGACGGCCTTGTCGAACTGCCCGCTCTGGCGGAAGACCGCGGCCATCGACTCGTACGCGCTGACTTCGTACGGATTGATCTGGGCGACCTGGCGCAGGTACGACAGGGCCTGGTCGGTCTTGTCGGCCGTGATGTAAATCTCGGCGATCTGCCGCGCGTACTGCGGGTCGTTCATGGTGCGGCGGTGCAGTTCCATGAGGTTAGGCAGGGCCTTGTCGTCCTGGCCGAGCTGGCGGTACAGGCGGGCCAGCTCCTGGTAGCTGTATGGAAACAGCGGGCGGCGCAGCTTGAGGGTCTCCAATGCCACGATGGCCTGGCTCCACTTGCGCTGGGCGACGTACGCCGTCGCCAGGACGAACGGGGCCGTTCGCGACTCCTTGTCGACGGCCTCGAGCTTGCGGGCGGCCGCCTCGGCCTGGGCATAATCCTTCTGCGCCGCGGTCACCATCGCCAGTACGGCCAGGGCGGTCTTCTGGGCCGGATTGTACGACAGCGCCTTCTTGGCCGAGGCCAGAGCTGCCGGCATGTTGCCCCGCTCGTAATGTCCCTTGGCAATCTCTGCGTGCGCGTCGGCGTTGGCGGGGTTCAGCGCCAGCAGCGCCGCGGCCTTGGCGGGGTCCACGGGCGCCTCGGCGGGGAAGCCCCATTTCTGGATGTCGGCCTGGGCGTAGGCGCGGAAGTCGTCGTCGAACTTGGCCTCGGTGGTCTTGAGCACCTTCTGGAAGACCTGCGCCTGCGTCAGGCCGCCGCGGAACGCCTGGAGCATCTGCACGATGGACTCGAACGAGTGCTTGGCGATGATGTATTCCATCGTCCACTCGGCCTGGGCGTACGCCAGCGAGCGGTCGCCGCTGCGCTTGGGGCGGATGAACCCCCAGTCCAACTCGCGGATGGGCATCAGCCGCCCCTGCCGCGTGGCGGCGACGAGCATGTTCACCGCATCGTAGTTGCGACGGTCCGGCTGCTGCCAGACGGCGCAGGCCTCGGTGAACCAGTGCGGGATGAGGTTGTTCGTCGCGGCCAGCGTAACGGTGTGCGTGTACTCGTGCCGCAGGACCGTCGCCCAGTTGTATGTGCCGAACTGGCTGCGCTGCTTGTTGGGGGCCACCATCACGATGACGTTTCCGGTGCTGGCGCCGACCGTGCCGATCCAGCCCTTGCCCGTGATGCGGATCGAGAACTGGCGGTGCAGCGGGAAGAACTCGATGAGCGTCTTTTCTGCCGGACGGTAGCCGAAGTCGCCGGTGATCTCGGGGTAGATGCTCTCCATGTACGCCGAGACCTGGTCCAGCAGCACCGCGTCGTACTTGGGGTCGACCTTGACGATGAAGTGGGCGGATTCCCTGGTCTTGAACTTCTCCATGTCGCCCAGCACGCCCAAGTAGTTCACCACGTCGCTGCGGTAGTCGTCGATCTCGTGGGCCTTGGCGAAAGTCTCGCGGGCCTTGTCTTCCTGACCGGTCTGCATGTAGAGCAGGCCCAGCGTCGTCAGCGGCTCGGCCTGCTCGGGGGCCAGATCGGCCGCCTGGTGCAGATACTTTTCCGCGGCCGTGAACTGCCGCGCCGCCGAGAGCCACTGCCCGATCGTCTGGGGCAGCTCGCTGCACCGCCCGTTCACCTTGGCCACGCGGTCAATAAACCCCTGGGCCTGCTGGGGCTGGTTGGTTCGCACGGCCAGGGCGGCCGCCAGACTCAGCGCTTCGATGCTATGGGGATTGACCTTGAGCGCCGCATCCAGCAGCGGCTGGACCTGGTCGAACTTGCGCCACTGCATCATCACGACGGCCTTGAGCACCAGGGCGTTGGCGGAGTTGGGGTTGACCTTCAGCGCCTGCTCGGCCATCTGGATGGCCCGCTCGAACTGCCACTGCTCCAAGGCGATGATGCCCATGCCAACCATCGCGTCGACCGCGCGAGGGTTGATCTTCAACGCCAGGGCGAACTCCGCCGCCGCGCCCTCGGGGCGGTGCTTGCTGAGCATGAACATACCGGCCGCCAGATTCGCCGGCCAGTACGTCGCGTCGGCTTTCTGGTAAGCCTCCTGGAGATAGTTGTGCAGGATGTTGGGCGCCTGCTCGCTGGCCTTGCGGGCGCTAAGGACGGCGTGGCGGTCGAGGATCTGCCCCAGCGCCGTCAGGGCCGGGGCGTCATTCTGATACGCCTCGCCGGCGAGGATCTTGTCTACGGCGGCGTAGACCGCCTTGGCTTGGTCCTTGCGCCCCAGCGTCTCGAGCAGCCGCCCCTGCAGCCAGATCGCCTGCGCCCAATCGGTCTTGAGCTTGGCCGCAGCAGCAGCGTGTTCGAGGGCCTGCTCGTACTGCCCGACGGCTTCCTGCACTTCGCCCAGCGCCAGGTGCCACTGGGCTTGCTGCGCCCCAGCCGCGCTGCAGGCCTGCAGTGCCTCCTGCGCCTGCGCATATTGCCCCTGGGCGCTCAGGGCGTACGATAGGCCTATCGCCGACGAGACGGCCTGATTCGCCGACGAGGCAAGCTTGCGATAGCCGCTGGCGGCCTGGTCGTAGCGGCCGCTCATATAGAGCTTCCAGCATCCGCCCAGGGTGTCGTCGGTCACGGGGCGCGTCGCCGGGCCGGCGCGCCGGGCAGCAGCGCTGGTCGAGGCCGGCTGCGTCGTCACGGCCATCGCCGACGGCACGGCAATGAACAGCGTCGCGGCCAGAACGGCCGCGGCTGCAAATCGGCACAGGCGCGATCGCATGGGGATCATGGCATCAATTCTACTCAATTCCCTGGCAGGTTGGACGACTGAAATCACCCTCGGCTGCATTCCGAGGTTAGGGGAGGAAACTTACCACAGAGGCCCAGAGGGCTCAGAGGAAGAAACCAGAGGAATGTCCTTGCGAGTCTTTGTTTCTCCCTCGGTGCCCTCTGTGGTTAAACGTTTCTTGGCGGCAGGCGGCAGAACGCGCCATTCGACAATCGGACGATGGGATGCTACCATTTCGCTTTCCGTTTGTCAGAAAGGAACCGCATGACCGGACCGACGCTGGTGGTGATGGCCGCGGGGATGGGCAGCCGCTATGGCGGGCTCAAGCAGCTCGAAGGGCTTGGCCCCGGCGGCGAGCCGACAATCGCCTATTCGATCTACGACGCCGCGAGATCGGGCTTTGAGAGCGTGATCTTCGTCATCCGCCCCGAGATGGAACAGCCGTTCCGCGCGGCCATCGGCGACGAGACCGCCCGCCACCTGCGCACGCGGTACGCCTACCAGGAGCTGACGAGCTTTCTGCCAAAGGGGTTTGAGGCCGCCGCGGCTGCGCGGCAGAAACCCTGGGGCACCGCCCACGCGGTGCTGTGCTGCCGCGATCTGATCGACGGGCCCTTCGCCGTCATCAACGCCGACGACTTCTACGGCCCGGCCAGCTATCGCGCGCTGGCCGACCATCTCAAAGCCGCCGCCGACTCCGCCGCCGGCGTGGGCGATTACTCGATGGTGGGCTTCGTGCTGGACAAGACCCTCAGCGCCTACGGCGAGGTCTCGCGCGGCGTCTGCCGCGTCAACGCCGACGGCACATTGGCCGACGTGACCGAACGCACCCGCATCAAACGCTTCGACCGCGCCGTCAAGTACGCCCAGGGCGACGAGTGGGTCGCCCTCGCCGCCGACAGCATCGTCTCGATGAACATGTGGGGCTTCACGCCCTCATTCCTGGGCCACGTCCAGGCGGGCTTCGATATGTTCGTGGCCGCCAACGCCGACAAACCCAAGGCCGAGTACTACCTTCCCTCAGTCGTGGCCGACCTGATCGCCGCCGGCAAAGCCCGCGCAGCGGTCCTGCCGACCACTGAAACCTGGTTCGGCCTGACCTACCCCGAAGACCGCCCCCCCGCGCGAGCGGCCATCGCCGAATTGATCAAGAACGGTGTCTATCCAGAGAAGCTCTGGCGTTAGCGAACAGAAATTCAAAACAATAAAATCGGTTTGTTATTTCCCGTTTTGTTGACATTGTTGTTTGTTTTGAATTTCGTGCTTCGGATTTCGGATTTGCTTCTATGGACCCACTACTCATCGTAGGGCAGTTCAACGTGCCCGCCGCATCGGCCGCCGTGCTGCATGGCAGCGGGCTCATTCATGACACCTATGTCGTCTCGTGCGCCGGCGGGGGGCGGTACATCCTCCAGCGGATCAACAGCCAGGTGTTTCGCAACGTCCCGGCCGTGCAGGAGAACATCCAGCGCGTCACTGACCATCTGCGCCGCAAGGTGGCGGCCGAAGGCGGCGATCCGGCACGCGAGGTGCTCGCGCTGATTCCCACGACCGAGGGCAAGAGTTTCTGCCGCACCGGCGCCGGCCGCGAGTTCTGGCGCATGTACCGCTTCATCGAAGGCGCCCGAACGTACGACGCGGCCACGCCTGCCCAGGCGTACGAAGCCGCCCGCGCCTTCGGGCGGTTCCAGCGCCTGCTGGCCGACCTGCCCGATCCGCTGCTGCACGAGACCATCGCGGGCTTTCATCACACGCCCTCGCGCTTCGAGGCTTTCATGCGCGCCGCCCAGACCGATGCCGCCGGACGCGCCGCGGCAGCGGCCGCCGAGATCGACTTCGCCCTGGCGCGCCACGACATCGTCGCCGTGCTGGAAGACCTGGCGGCCGCCGGGAGCCTGCCGCGCCGTGCCGTCCACAACGACACCAAGCTCAACAACGTGCTCATCGACGACGCCACCGGCAAGGGCCTGTGCGTGATCGACCTGGACACCGTCATGCCGGGCCTGTCGGTGATCGACTTTGGCGACTGCTGCCGCACGGCGGCCGCCACGACGGCTGAGGACGATCCGGACACCTCCAGGATGCGCGTCAATCTCGAAATGTTCACCGCCCTGGCGCGGGGATATCTGTCCGAAGCGAGGACGTTCCTGACGGCCGACGAAATCGAGCACCTGCCCCTGGCCGCGCGGTTGATCACATTCGAGCAGGGGCTGCGGTTCCTGACCGATTGGCTGGCCGGCGACGTGTACTACAAGACCGCCCGCCCTGCCCACAACCTCGACCGCACCCGCGCGCAGTTCAAACTCGTCCAGGAGTTCGAGGCCGCACACGAGACCATGACCAGCATCATCCGCCAGTGCCTCCAGGACTGAAACGCGGACGGGACGGAGATTGGATGGGCGGATGGATGCCTGAGCACCAACCATCCATTCATCCAATTCTTCCCCTGTTCTTATTCCACCCCCAGCACTCCGCCGTCGTTGCGGGCGACCAGTCGCCGCCCGGGGGGCACGATCACGAAGTCGTCGTCCCAGCGCCCGGCGAAGAGCTTCTCCAGCAGCGTCCAGTCGCCGCGGCGCAGCTCGAAGTCCCAATGTCGCTGGTCCGCTTCGCTGCGCGTCTTTGCGATGGCGGCAGACTCGTCGCACACGCCCATCTGCAGGTAGCAGAAGCGGGTGTAGTTCTTCGTCCAGTCGCCGAGGCTTTCGAGGATGAAGTCGGCGTTCTCCTTGCCGTACTTGGCGACCATGCCCTCGTAGTCGTCGGCCAGGCCGAGCTTGCCCATCACGCCCTGGCGGTCGTACGCGGGGCGGTCGTATCCTGCCCCCGGCGTGACGTTGCGTTCGGACCATCCGGTAGTCATGTAGTACGTGCCGGGGTGGGCGTCGAAGTATTCCTGGTACGCCCCGCGCGAGCCGAAGAAGAACGTCACGCAGTCGTGGGCGCGGGGGATCACCAGAGGCCGCGTGCGCGCGGTCAGCCCCACCAGCCCGTCGTTGCAGCGGGCATAACCGAGCAGAATGGCCTCGTAGCGCCCCTCGGCGTCGGCGGCGTCTACCGCCGCCTGCACGCGGGCGATCATGTCGGCCCGCTCCAGGTCGTGCAGACCCTTGCGCAGGAACTCGACGTCGACTTGGTGAACGCTCCGCGCCGCCAGCAGGCACGCCTCGCGATAGACGATCTCGCAACCGATGAATTTATAGACGCTCATGGACGCCACTATACCGGCCGCCGCGGCGGGACGGTTCCTGTTTTACCGTCAATTTTTCGCGCTATGATTCCATCGCTCGCGCAAGACTCAAGGGGGGAACGCAGATGAGGAACATCCGCCAAGCCATCGTCGTCGCGCTGATTGCCGGGGCGCTGACGTTTGCGGCGTTTATTTCCGTCAGTGCGTTCTGACCGCGAGGACGAACGCCTGGTGCGGAGCCCGCCTGAACTGAGGTCTATGGTTTTGCGCGTCGTCAGGTACAATGCAGGCCTTACCTGACGGAAAGGGCACCGCGTGAATTATCCAAAGCAAACGCTCCTCGCCTGGGCCTGCACGCTGTTCCTGCTGACGGCCGCATTCTGCGCCGCATCGGCCCAGTCGCCGGCGACCGCACCGGCCTCGGCGGCGGCCGACGACTTCACGCTGGTTGTGCTTCCCGACACGCAGATCTACGCAATGAAATACCCGGCAACGTTTCATGCCCAGACGAAGTGGATCGCCGACAACGCGGCCAAGCTCAACATCAAATATGTGCTGCACCTGGGCGACATCACCAATAACAATATCCCCGCGCAGTGGCTCGTCGCCCGCCAGGCGATGGCCCGCCTGGACGGCAAAGTGCCCTGCGCACTGACGCTGGGCAATCACGACATCGGCCCCGGCGGCAACAGCGCCGACCGCGGCACGCTGCTGGGCAAGTATTTCCCCATGGCATACTGGAAGGCCCTGCCCACCTTCGGCGGCGTCTATGACAAAGAACCCGAGAGCCTGGCCAATACCTTTCACGTCTTCGACGCCGGTGGCAGGAAGTGGCTCGTGCTGGCCCTGGAGTTTGCCCCGCGCGACGACGTGCTGCGATGGGCGGGCCAAGTGGCCGCGGCCCACAAGGACCGTCGCGCCATCGTCATCACGCACGGGTACATGTACCCTGACGGCCTGCGGTACGACCGCGGCCTGCAACAACCGTACAACCCCGCCCGGTATCGCGCCGGCCGCGACGGCAACGACGGTCAGCAGATCTGGACCAAGCTCGTGAGCCCCAACGAGAACATCCGCCTGGTCATCTGCGGGCACGTGTGGACTACCGGCCGCCGCAGCGACGCCAACGCCGCGGGCAAGACCGTGCACCAGATGGTGGTCGACTACCAGAGGGCCGCCAACGGCGGCGACGGATACCTGCGCGTGATGAAGTTCTCGCACGGCGGCGAGCAGGCCGAGGTGTACGACTACTCGCCGGTGCTGGACAAGATCAATCCCGACCCCGGAGCGAGTTTCCACCTGGACTTCTCCGCGGCGCCGCAATCGAAACCCCAGGCCGCCAGTCAACCTGCAACGGGAAAAACGACGTCTACGGATGTCACAAATGACCCGAATAAGATAAAGAAGAAGAAACAATAAGCTCCTGTTTCTTCCCAATTCGTGACATTCGTGGACGTAACTCCCCGAACCGGGGAACAGAAAAACTCAAACTTCCGCGAACTCTTCTTCGAGTTGCTTGATGGCTTTGCGGTGGGCGAGTTTGGCGACCGAGCCCATGCGGTCGATGATCATGCGGCCGTCGATGTGGTCGCACTCGTGCTGGAAGCAGCGGGCCATGAGGCCCTGGGCGGTCTGCTGGAAGCGGCGGCCCTCGAGGTCGATGGCTTCGAGCACGACTTTGTTGTACCGTTTGATGCGGGTGTAGATAGAGGGGAAGCTCAGGCAGCCTTCTTCGTCGTCGACCGGGTCGCTCTGCTCGACGATGCGCGGATTGACGTACGCCATCACGCCCGATCCGTCCTCGTCGGGCACGCCGGCCAGGAACAGCCGCACCGTCACGCCGACCTGGCAGCCGGCCAGGCCGACGCCCGAGGCCTGGCTGAGCACCACGGCCATGCGCTGCGCCAGCGCCCGCACCGCATCATCGACGACGTCGATCGGCGTGGAAACTTCCCTCAAGCGCGGATCGGGATAGTGGATGACCCGCAGGGCCGAGAGGTCCGCGGCACGTATTTTTTCAGCAGAAGTCACGACACCCAATCGTATCACGTCGCGGACGGGCAAATCAAGCCCGCGCGCCGGCCTCGCCATCTGCGACCGCCCTACTCGGCCGGGCCTTCGGAAATCTTGTCGAGGTACTGCAGCCCCACGCCCAGAAAGCGCCCGATCAACTGCACGCGGGCCACGCGGCAGCGATAGGTCACGCGGCGCCGCAGCGGCTGACCGGAGGCGCTTCGCCCGGCGGCGGCCGGAACCACGATCTGCGCCTCGACGATGTCGCCGGTCTTGAGCTTGGTATTCTCGCCCACCAAGGCGTACACGCCATTCTCCGACGTGTCGAGAATGTGCCCGCCAATCGCCCCGTCGGCGCCGGGGACGGCAAAGGCGACCGGCCAGGCGGCCGGCGCACGCGCCGCTGCACGACGCTCGGCCACAGCAGTAGCAGTTTGACTCATCGCGCCCTCCGATCCGGGGTTCGATTGGCCCGGTCGATTGGAACTTAGGATATGGTTGCCGAGTGGGCAAATTGGAGGAGAGAATCTTGAGCCGCTGAGGTCGCTGAGGACGCAGAGGCCGGAAGAAACATAAGACAACTCTTCCATCAGTCAAGTGTCGGAAGGTATTGTCTGGCCATAAGAAGCAGACAATGGCATGAATCTTATAAGTCTTTGCTAGCAAATCTTTTATATCATACGTGGCTTTCTGAATCACGCCGAAAACAGACAAGAACAGACAATTGTTACCTTGGTCAGGTGTCTTTTGTGCCGCCCCCTATCCCAGAGATCGCTGTGAAGAGTGCAAGGTCGCCGATGACTTTTGACTTGCTCCCGGCGTGCAAATCGGTAGACTTAACCGTTCGCGCATGGATGCAGCTTCGGCTGCGATATGCGCAGGCTGGATGGTCCAGCCGCCCGCCCGCGGGGATGTCTGCGGGCGCGGCGCCCGGTCCGCCCCCTGGCGGGCTCGCTCACCGTGAGCCGGGACGAACGCCGTGAACTTTTTGGGCTGTCAACCGAAGGAAATCATATGGTAGACCGCAATCTCATCAACTCCCTCAACATCAGCGACGACGAAGTCAATCAAGCCGTCACCGACGCCCTGGGCCAGGAGATCACCGAAGAAACGTTCGGCGCCCTGATCCAGAGCCGCGGCACGCACGAGCCCGGCGGCGTCATGACCGGACGCGTCGTCAACATCATCGGCAACGACGTGATCGTCGAAGTCGGCCTCAAGAGCGAAGGCGTCGTCGACCTCAGCGAGTTTAACGAGGACGAGAAGGTCGAAGTCGGCATGCCCGTCGAGGTGCTGCTGGAAGAGGTCGAGTCCGACAGCGGCCTGGTGGTGCTGTCCAAGCGTAAAGCCGACCGCATCCGCGGATGGGAATACATCCTGCACAACAAGGCCGAAGGCGACGTCGTCAAGGGCAAGGTCACCCGCAAGATCAAGGGCGGACTGCTCGTCGACGTGGGCGTTCCGGCGTTCCTGCCGGCCAGCCAGGTCGACATCCGCCGCCCCAGCGACATCGGCGAGTACGTCGGCAAGGAGATCGAGGCCCAGATCCTCAAGATCGACAAGGACCGCCGCAACATCGTCGTGTCGCGCCGTAAGCTGATCGAAGACCGCCGCGGCGAAGCCAAGACCCGCCTGCTGGGCGAGATCATCGAAGGCCAGACGCGCAAGGGCATCGTCAAGAACATCGCCGACTTCGGCGCGTTCGTCGACCTGGGCGGCCTGGACGGCCTGCTGCACATCACCGACATGAGCTGGGGGCGCATCTCGCATCCCAGCGACATGCTCAAGCTCGACCAGGAAGTCGAGGTCGTGGTGTTGTCGGTGGACCGCGAGAAGGAAAAGATCGCCCTGGGCCTCAAGCAGAAGACCGCCAGCCCGTGGGACAGCGTCGAAGGGCGCTTCCCGGTGGGCACCAAGGCCCGCGGCGCGGTCGTCACGATCATGCCCTACGGCGCCTTCGTCAAGCTCGAGGAAGGGCTCGAGGGCCTGGTGCATATCTCCGAGATGAGCTGGACGCGACGCGTCAATCATCCCAGCGAGCTGGTCAAAGTCGGCGACGAAGTCGAAGTCGTCGTCCTGAACATCGAAAAGGGCAAGCAGGAGCTTTCCCTGGGCATGCGACAGGCCGAAGGCAACCCCTGGACGGTCGTCAAAGAGAAGTACCCGCCGGGAACCGTCATCACCGGCACGGTGCGCAGCCTCACGACGTTCGGCGCGTTCATCGAGATCGAGCCGGGCATCGACGGCATGCTGCATATTTCGGACATGAGCTGGACCAAGAAGATATCGCACCCCTCCGAGATGCTCAAGAAGGGCGACGAGGTGCAGTGCGTGGTGCTGGCCGTGGACGAAGAGAAGATGCGCGTCTCGCTGGGCATCAAGCAGCTCACCGAGGATCCGTGGCTGCGGACGATCCCCGAGCATTACCTGCCCGGCCAGGTCGTCAAGGGCACCATCACCAAGCTGACCAACTTCGGCGCGTTCGTCGAGCTCGAGGACGACCTGGAAGGCCTGCTGCATATTTCCGAGCTGTCGGACCAGAAGGTCGATAGCCCCAAGGATATCGTCAAGATCGGCGACGAGGTCGAGGTCAAGATCCTCAGCGTCGACGGCGAGGATCGCAAGATCCGCCTGAGCCTCAAGCGCGCCCAGTGGGGCGGCCAGGGCGAAGAAGGCGGCACTCCGGCCGAACAGACCGGCGAACCAGTCCGCCGCCGCGGCGGCCTGGCCGGCGAAGGCGGCCTCTTGGGCGAAATCGGCGACAACATTCTCAAGACCCACCGAGAGAAGGAAGCCGAAGAACAAGAGTAACCCCCAGCCCCAACGCAAAAGGCTGACATTCAGCGGGAGCAGGAAGCCATTCCTGCTCCCGCTGCTTTTTGACCTTTCCGCGACCCAAGAGAACACGAATGACACCAATAGAAATTCGAATGGAGCCTTGAAGAGAAAAATAATCAACGCTTCTCTAATCTCATTCGTTTCATTCGTGACATTCGTGTCCGCATTTTGGCCAAGTCGTTTATTCTGTGCGGGGGTTTGTTCAATTGGATATTGAATATCGCATGTCGGATATCCTACTATCCTCGCATTGGCTAACTCCAACCTGAGGGTCTCATGGCTAAAGACAAGCTGATCGAACGGGCGTTTGCGGTGGCTAAGGATCGGTACGCGGCGATGGGCGTAGATGTTGAAGCCGCCCTCGATACGCTGGCGACGATTCCTGTCAGCCTCCACTGCTGGCAGGGCGACGATGTCGGCGGGTTTGAGAACACCGGCGCGGCGCTCGATGGCGGGCTGGCGGCTACGGGCAACTATCCGGGCAAGGCCCGCACGCCCGAGCAGCTTCGCAGCGACCTCGAGCAGGCTATGAGCCTGATCCCGGGCCCGACCCGGCTCAACCTGCACGCCCTCTACGCCGAGACCGGCGGCAAGAAGGTCGACCGCAACGCCCTGGCCCCCGAGCACTTCAAGGGCTGGATCGACTGGGCCAAGCGCCGCAAGATCGGCATGGACTTCAACCCGTCATTCTTCTCGCACCCCAAAGCGGCTGACGGTT
The DNA here is from genome assembly GCA_039683615.1 of Phycisphaerae bacterium. GTDB lineage: Bacteria > Planctomycetota > Phycisphaerae > SM23-33 > SM23-33 > JAJFUU01. The sequence continues at coordinate 104,131 of JBDKRA010000044.1, read as the reverse complement.
TTACGCTGGCCCACCCCGACAAGGGCATCCGCCAGTTCTGGATCGAGCACGGGATCGCCTGCCGCCAGATCGGCGCTGCCGCCGGCAAGGCGCTGGGCCGCCCGTGCGTGACGAACGTCTGGATCCCCGACGGGTACAAGGACATCCCGGTGGATCGACTGGCCCCGCGGCGGCGGCTGCGGGAGTCGCTGGACGCGGTGTTTGCCGAGGACCTGGGCCCGCACAATCTCGACGCCGTCGAGAGCAAGCTGTTCGGCATCGGCAGCGAGTCGTACGTCGTGGGCTCGCACGAGTTCTACATGGGTTACGCTGCGGCCAAGGGCAAGCTGCTGTGCCTGGACAGCGGACACTTCCACCCCACCGAGACTATCGCCGACAAGCTCTCAGCGGTCCTGCAGTTCGTCCCGGGTGTGCTGCTGCACGTCAGCCGCGGCGTGCGATGGGACAGCGACCACGTCGTGATCGTCTCTGACGAGCTGACGGCCACCGCCCAGGAACTGGTGCGGGGCAACTGGCTCGACCGCGTACACATCGGCCTGGACTATTTCGACGCCAGCATCAACCGCGTGGCCGCCTGGGCCATCGGCGCTCGCAGCATGTTCAAGGCCCTGCTGGCCGCCCTGCTCGAGCCCATCGCCGAGCTGCGCAAAGCCGAGAATGCCGGCGACTTCACCACCCGCCTGGCATTGCTGGAAGAGTCAAAGACCCTGCCGCTGGGGGCGGTCTGGGACTACTGGTGCGCCAGCCGAAACGTCCCGACCTGGCCCAACTGGATGAAGCAGGTCAAGAAGTACGAGAGCACGGTCCTGGCGAAGCGAAGATAGTTAGCCGCTGAGGTCGCTGAGGACGCTGAGGAAAGAGTGGGTAAAAACAAAACTTCCGGTCAGGCATTGCGGCCTGCCGGAAGTTGTTTTATCTCTATCCCCCCTCAGCGTCCTGGGCGACCTCAGCGGCTAATAAAAAGCCTACGACAGGTGCTTGATCGCCACGAACCCGCCGATCAGAAGCGCCGTGAACAGCAGCGCCAGCCAGTTGAAGTACTTGTCGATAAACGGCGTGATGCGCGGGCCGAACAGCCGCATCATCCCGGCCACCATGTAGAACCGCCCCGCGCGGCCGATGAATGAGGCGATGATAAACAGCATGAAGCTGATCTTGAACACCCCGGCTGTGATCGTGATGACCTTGTACGGGATTGGCGTGAAGGCGGCGATGAACACGATCCAGAAGTCGTACTGTTCGTAAAGCTTGCCCACGCGTGAGAAGGGGTTAACCGACACTTCCTTGACCTGCTCCCGTGCCAACCGGCCTTTGCCGCCGTCATAGGTCAGCGGGTACGCAGCCTCGACGCTGGTGACGCCTTTGACGGCCAGTGCAGAACGATCCAGATGGCCCTGAACCGATTGGCCGTCGACGAGGGCGATCTTGTCGGGTTCAAAGCCCGGCACGTGGCGCTCGAAGAAATTGCCGACCTGGACCCACAGGAACATCCCGATCCCAAAGCCCGCCATGCCGCCGAGCAGGCTGCCCAGCGTGCAGATCGTCGCGTATCGCAGCCATCGCCGCGTGTTGCCCAGCACCAGCGGCATCAGCAGCACGTCCGGCGGAATCGGGAAACAACTGCTCTCGACAAAGGCCATCACGAACAGCGCCACCGCGGCGGAGGGCTTGTACGCCCACGCCAGAGTCCAGTCGTACAGCCGCCGGTGCACGTGCCACCACGGCACGTGGCGGTGATCGCCGATCTTCGCGCCGCAACGCTTGCAGAATTCCAGATCCTGGCCCGCCGGCTGTTTGCAGCGCGGGCAATTTCGCTCAGTAGTGGATGTTTCAGTAATGGCAGTCACTCCAAGTAGCAGTCATTAGCTTATCGGCACGAGTAGCCCGTAGCCAGTAGCCCGTAGGGGCGGTAGCCAGTAGCCGGTAGCCAGTGTACCGGCGTAGCCGAGCAGCGTGTTTCGTGGCTGCGATTAGGAACACTGCGTGAGGCTCTCCCCCCTGGCTACTGGCTACGGGCTACCGGCTACTCTCTCCCCCCGGCTACTCTCGTCAGCGGCTAATAATCCCGCTCGCCAGGCGGTAGAATGGCAGGCGATGAGCGACTCTCGCAACAACGTGCTGCTGGCCATGAGCGGCGGGGTGGATTCTTCCGTCGCGGCCAAGCTGCTGCTCGACCAGGGCTACGCCGTCACCGGCGTGTTCATGTGCCTCGGTTCGGCCGGGCGCGGCGGCGAGGCCGTGCGCGGATGCTGCTCCCCCACCGACGCCGCCGATGCTCGCCGCGTAGCCGACGCGTTGGGCATCGATCTGTTCGTGCTGAACTTCGAGGACGTGTTCGCCCCCATCATCGACGACTTCCTGCATCAGTACGCCCTCGGCCGCACGCCCAACCCATGCATCCACTGCAACTCGCAGATCAAGTTCGGCCGCCTGCTTGAGCGGGCGGACCAGCTCGGCGTGGCGTTCGTGGCCACGGGGCACCACGCACGAATCGTGCACGCTGACGGGCGCGCCGCCATCGCGCGCGGGCGAGCCGGCGGCAAGGATCAGTCCTACGCGCTGTTCGCCGTGGCGCGGTCGGCTTTGCCACGAATGCTGCTGCCCATCGGCGAGATGGCCGACAAGGCGGGCGTACGCGCCATCGCGCGCGACCTGGGCCTGTCGATCCACGACAAGCCCGACAGCCAGGAAGTGTGCTTCGTCCCCGACGATGACTTTGCCGCCCTGCTGCGCACCCGCCTGCCCGAAGCGATGCGCTCTGGCGATATAGTCGACGCCACCGGCAAGGTGCTCGGGCAGCACGACGGCTATGCGCAGTTCACCATCGGCCAGCGTCGCGGCCTGCGCGTGGCCGCCTCGGTGCCGCTGTATGTCACCGCGATAGACCCAGCCACCGCGACGGTGACGCTGGGCCCGCGCGAGGCTTTGCTGGGAACGTGCCTGACGGCCTCGCGGGCGAACTGGCATCGCGACGTGCCGGCAGAGTTCGCCGCCATCGTGCAGATTCGCTACAACCACCGAGGCGCGCCGGCCCGCGTGCGGTTGACGGGTGAGGACACATTCGAGGTGAATTTCGACCAAAGCGTCTCGGCCATCACGCCCGGCCAAGCCGCCGTAGTCTACGACGGCGACACCCTGCTGGGCGGAGGGTGGATCGATTGAGCCGGCTGATTCTGTGTGGCATGGGCGTCTCGCCCATGCATCCCCGTGTGGCATGGGCGTCTCGCCCATGCATCCCTGGAACTTCATGGGTCAGGGACACGCACACCGGGTGAATGACGAGTTTGTTTATGACGACCGACTCTGACAAGGAGGCAAAGGTGCTCGCCATCCACAGCGTTGCGCTGGGGGATGTGATCCTGTTCGGGCAGTTCCTGGCACAGCTCCAAAGATGCATGGGCGAGACGCCCATGCCACAAGACGGCGTCACGCTCGTCGCCGGCGGCGAGAAAGGCCGCCTGCTGCAGGCTCTGGGAGTAGTTCATCGCGCGATCGACTTCGACGCCCTGCCGATGCACGAGGTCCTTTCTGACCGCCCTATCGAGCAGTGCATGCTGCCGCGCCTGCTGGGTAAGCACGAACAACTTATAAGCTGCTTCGCCGGCGGCGACGCTCACGCAGAGCAGCGACTGACAACACTCACCGGCGCGAGCAATGCGGCGTTTCTGCCTATTCGCCCGCCGGCCGATGGCGACGAGCACCTGCTGGACATGTGGCAGCGGTCGTTGGACACGACACGCAGATGCGAGGGCAAGATGCCCTCGCGACGCGCGGGCGAGACGCCCGCGACACGATACGAGCCGTGGCCGCTGCCGCCGGAGTTTGCCCGCCAGGCGCGCGAGTGCCTGCTCAAGGCCGGAGTCGATGTCGATCGCGAGTACCTGGCAATTCATCCTGGCGCCGGCTCGCAAGCCAAGTGCTGGCCGCTGGAGCGATTTGCCGCCCTCGTCCGCCGCTGCGACACGCAGGCCGTGTTCATCCTGGGGCCCGTCGAGGCCGATCGCTGGCCACACGATCAGGTGCAGCGCCTGGCGGGCGATCATGCGGTGCTGACGGACCTGCCGCTTTCGACGCTGGCAGGCGTGCTGGGCGGCGCCGGAACCGTCGTCGCCAACGACAGCGGCCCGGCGCATCTGGCGGCCGCGCTGGGCACGCGCACCATCGCGATCTTCGCAGCGACCCGGCCCGAGCACTTCGCCCCGTGCGGCCGCAGCGTTCACGTGCTGTCATCGCGGCGGATGGAAGATATTTCTGTCGAAGCCGTGCGATCCAGGCTGCAGGCGTAGTGTTTGTGCTATAGTAACGAAATGGCCAGAGACCGTCTCAAAGGCATAGAGATCATTTACGAGGACCGCGATATCCTCGTCATCGACAAACCGCCCAAACTTCTTACGATTGCATCGGCCACCGAACGAGAGAAGACGGCTTACCACATTCTCACGGATTATGTCCGTAAAGGCTGCGCCAAGTCGCCTCGGCGCGTCTTTATCGTGCACCGCCTCGACCGGGACACCTCGGGCATTGTGATCTTCGCGAAGACTCCAGTTGCCAAGAACAGCCTGCAGGAGCAGTGGGATAAGACCCAGAAGAAATATCTGGCAGTGGTTCACGGACAGTTGGCGGAAAAGTCCGGAGTCATAACATCGTACTTGGCCGAAAATGCCGCGCACGTCGTCTACAGCACCGGCGACAGATCGATAGGAAAGCTTTCCACCACGGCCTACAGGGTCCTGAAAGAGACGAGAGATTTCAGCGCGCTGGAGATCGATCTTGCCACGGGCAGAAAGAATCAGATACGCGTGCATCTCGCTGAAAAGGGGCACCCCGTAGTGGGCGACGCCAAGTATGGCAGGAAGGGCGAGAAGCACAAGCGCATGGCGCTGCACGCCCGCTCGATATCTTTCCTGCATCCCTTCAGCGCCAAGAGGATTGTGTTAGAGGCAAAGCCCCCGGCATTCTTCGCCGCCCTCGTAGGAAACATAAGCTTGCCCTGAGCAGTCTTCATCATTCGTCGAAGACCGCTTAGCCAGGGGCCGTTGTCCGGGATAGCGGTGTCAGGCGGATCTATGCGGGATGGGCAGGCTGCGTCACCTTCGCGACAATTACCGCAATGCTTGCCGGAGGCAGGACGACCGACGTTCTGCTTGTGAGTTTCATGGACGCGGGGACCAGACGTTCGGGCCTGGTGAAGTCGTTGGCGGTGGTCAACTTCGCCCTGCCGAAAATCGTGCCTGCAAGCCGGCGGATCTTGCGATCCCTCACCTGCAGTTCCACCGTGAGTCGCTTGTGAGGGTCACGGTTGGCGATGTTGATGACCAGTTCGCTCTCCTTGGAATCGAATGAGGCCGACGAATCCAGGACGGGTACGGCCGGAAAGAACTCGCCCTGGAACGCGGGGCCATCCTGCCAGGCATCCACGGCGATTTTGCCGCGATTGGCAAGGAACATCTCCTGGACGTACGAGATCGTCTGGCGGAAGAATCCCACGCCGCCGGATTCGCAGATCATGGACGGCAGGACGTTCACGAGCTGGGCCGCGTTGGACAGCGTGGCGACATCGGCGTTGCGGATGAAGATGTTGAAATAGGCGGCCACCAGAATGGCGTCGGTGACGTTGTAGATCTCCTTGAGATAGGGCCCCGAGCCCTTGTACCAGGGATTGTACTCATCCAGCGCGATGCCGATGGTCTTCTTCAGATTGCCCTTGCGATGATTGACCAGTCGGATGTCCTGGCGAAGCACCTGGTAGGCGTCGTCCACCTCCATCATGCATTCCACGAGTTTCCTGTGGACTTTTTCGGGGCCGAGCTCCTTCCAGTTCTGCGTGCAGTTGCTGCGCCCCATCAGGCCGATGTAATGGTGCATGGAAATGTAGTCTGCCCAGGCGTAGAGAGACTCCAGCACCTCGCGATTCCAGTTCTTGTGGACGTGGTTGAGCGGAAAGTGCGTGCCCGCCAGAACGAACTTGATAGTCGGGTCCGAGTGCCGCATGACCTTGACGAACTCGCGGGTGCGGCGAATGTAATCCTCGGCCGAATCGGCGTAGCCGAACTCCCACTCGCCACTGATCTCGTTGCCCAGAGCCCAGTACTTGACGTTGAAGGGTTCCGGGTGGCCGTTGCGGATTCGCAGGTCGGCCCAGCGGCTGCCGCCGGGGTGGTTGCAGTACTCGACCCAGTCTCGGGCTTCCTCGGCCGTCCCGCTGCCCATGTTGACGCAGATGAAGGGTTCGGCGCCGACCTTCCTGCACCAGGAGACGAACTCGTCAGTTCCGTAGTCGTTTGACGAGGACCACCACGGCTCGCCCGTGCCGGGCAGCTTGTCATAGCGTGTTTTCGGGCGAGTCTCCCTGGGGCCTACCCCGTCGCGCCAGTGGTAGAAGGGAGCGAAACATCCGCCCGGGAATCGGACGATGGACACGCCCATGGCGCGAGCCGCCTCCATCACGTCCCTGCGGAATCCTTCCTCGTCCGCCGCCGGACTGGCCGGATCGTAAACGCCTCCATGGATGCTGCCCGGGATCATCTCGATGAAACTGCCGAAGATGGTGTCGTTGATCGAACCGATGCGCCTCTCGCAGTTGATGTTTACAACCGCTCGTGTCATCGAAGCCCTCCGGGCCGCACACAAAAAAGAACTGACTGTCGAAGTAATTCTTGTCGGGGCACGCCGGGATTCTATCTCTCCCGGCCAGGTCCGGCAATGGTCGATCTCAGCACTGGGGATTTTCGGATCGCCCGTTTCTTTTCTACGAGCTTCGTGGCCTCAGCGGCATGAACGGGTAGTTCGCGCTCTCTCGCCGACTCCTTGTCACTGTGGTTTGGCGGAGGGTGTCGGCGAGGAACCTCCACCTGCCGGCGGCGTCAGGCTGACCTGCTGCGTGCCGGGCGGAATCTCTGCTTTAAGCTGGTAGTCCGCTACCGGAGACGTTTCAAACCGCGTGATCATCATGCTGTACCGCGGCCGCGCGGGCATGTTCTTGTAGGCGATGCTGAACTTGCGCAGCAGCGGGCGGTCGCCGGTCTGGAACCACGCTTCCAAGTCGGTGTCGGGCGTGGTGAAGCCCACGTGATCGCACGCGTAGACGCCGATGGTGTCCTGGCCGAGGTACTGGCCGGTCTGCATCTTGGCTGACACGCGGTCATATAAGTTTGTGCGCATCAGTTCCCCGGCGGCCACGACCATCCCGTACTGGGTGGCAAGCGTGTCCAGGGCGGCATCGATGGTCCCGGCCATCGGCGCCTGACCGTACGAGTTCTTCGTGCGGTCCAGCAGCGTGACGTTCTTGCCGTCGAGAACCACGCGCCGGCTCTCGTTATCGCCGCGGTACTCCACGGCAAGGTTGCTCGGGCGGCGGACATAGACGTCTCGGCTGGACGTGAAGGAGACCTTCTTGCCGTCCTCGGTGACTTCGTCATACACATCCGAAACGGTCATGGTGAATTGCGGCTGCCTGGCCAGATATCCCAGCCCATTCTTAAGAACGTCGAACGGATTGGGAAGGTTCTCGCTCTCATTGGTTTGAACCGTCGCTTGCGCGGGTTCCGGTGCGACGGCATAGCCTTCCTGCCCGTCCTGGGTGGACTTCTGGTAGTACACGCCCTGCGACTCGTAATAGGTCGTGTTGTCGATGACCACGGTGTTGACTTGGCCCCAATTCAGACTGGGCGTAAACCATCCCACTGGCGGATAGATCGGCCGGTACCAGATCGAATCGCCATTCCAGTAGGGGCTGTACCAATGCCCCTGATTATGCCAGTAGTCGTTGCCGTGCCATCGAACGCTGGCGGCGCCATCGGGCAACCGCGCGACAGCGCCGGCCGCGCCGCCAGGTCCGCGGACGCCTCCGACCGCCCCTCCGGCCGGTCCACGGATCACGCCGCCCGCGCCGCCTTCAGGTCCGCGGAATCCCGCTGCAGATCCGCCGCCGGGTCCGACAACGCGCCCTGCAGTTCCGCCGTTTGGCCCAACGATCCTGCCGGCAGATCCCCCGCCGGGTCCGACAACGCGACCTGCGGTTCCGCCGTTTGGCCCAACGATCTTGCCGGCAGATCCCCCGCCGGGGCCGACAACGCGCCCTGCGGTTCCGCCGTCTGGCCCAACGATCCTGCCGGCAGATCCGCCGCCGGGTCCGACAACGCGCCCTGCAGTTCCACCGTTTGGCCCAACGATCCTGCCGGCAGTTGAGCCGCCAGGGCCGATAACCCCGGCGCTGCCCCCGCCGCCGGGACGCTGATGGCCAACGGCCATTCCCCCGTCAGGTCCTTGCGCAGCGCCCCATGTGCCGCCGGCGGGCCCTTGCGTTACCCTACCGGTTGACACCGTTGCCGGCAGGGTAACCGAGCCCATGTTGCTTGGGCGATAGGTCGTTCCCACGCCGGAGCTGGAGCCCGGCCTCCCGACCGGCGCCCCTGCTCCCGGTCGGGAGGCGAAACCGCTTCCGGTCGACGGTCGGCCCGCTGCAGGTGCGCTTGGGCGAGCGGCTGAGGGTCGTTGAGCGGCCGAGGGACTGGAGTGCCGAATGGACCCTCCGCCTCCGCCGAAGCTGCCTGCCGAGCGGCTCCCGCCGCCAGCCCGGGCGCCACCACCGCCGCTGCGGCCACCACCGCCACCGCCACGCGCGTCAGCCCAAAACGGCGTCGAGAAGATCATTACGGCAATTACCAGAAGCGCCTGGATAATGTTTGTTCGCGTGGTCATTTCTTCTCTCCTGCGTTGGAGCCAACGAGGTCCGCAATTTCCACACGCCGGGCGGCCGTGGGCACCTGGGGCGTGAACTGCGCTGGATCCGCCGGGGGGTCGAATTGCCACTGGTCCAGGACCGCCTCATATTGCGGCCGATCAGGATCTTCTTTGTAGGTGATGACCACCTTGCGCGGCACAGCCGGTTCTGCGGTATCGATCCAGACCTGCCAGTCGACGTTGTCCTGAGTAAACAGCAGGTGATCGCACATTCGCCCGCCAATGTCTTGCCGGTCGACGTAGGCGCCGGATGCCACTCGCTCGGTCAGCGCTTCGTACGGATTGGGGTACAAAAGATCATCCAGCGGAATGACTAGCCCGTGCTGCTCGGCCAAGAAGTCGAACATGTCATCAAGAGGCTGGGGGGTTTCAATAGTCGCGTACGTGTTCTGGCGGACATCCAAAATGGTCAGTTCCTTGCCCTGGTGCCAGATCCGGTGCGACTGCTGCCCGCGTCGCACGTCGGCCTGCATCTGGTCGGGGCGGCCGACAACCACGGTGGAATCTCGGGAGAACTGCGCCAGTTGCCCGCTGTCCGTGCGTTGCTCCATGGTGGCCACGCTGTGTACCTTGAGCCACTTGGCCTTGGCCAGCGTGCTGCTCATCCGACGCAGGGCGGCGTCTGCACGGGGATCGATGTCGGGATTCGTCGTCGCAGCGCACCCTGCTGCCACCAATGCCAGGCATATCGAGGCTCGTATCCAGCTCTGCATGATAGTGTCCTCCCCTATTCCAATTCACGTGTCCCCGGTGTGTAGTCGCGTGTTTCGCAGAGACATCGATCGATCCCGCGTTTCCCCTACCCTATGGTGGATTATAGTCACGTCGGCAGTGTCGCGACTGCAATGCAGACAACTGCGTGCTCGCCAGGTGAGGCCGCCAAAAAACTGATACGCAAGGCCGTGCAGCCTATGCCAGCCAATCTGCGCGGAATACGAGAAGCGTTGGCAGAACTATAATTCTGCAATCTGGAGAAATGCCCATGCCATTGCATATAGCCAGCGCGCTTCAGGTCCGGGTCCACCGCTTGCCGATTCGCGTCGAGGGGGACAGGCAGCGGGTTATGATGCGGTTCTTCTGGACTGGCGTCGAGCGAAGCCGCCGGCTGGTCCAGCGGTTGGCAGCCCTGCCGGCCGACATCGTCCGCGGGCAGGTCGATGAAGTCCTGCGGATCTTCCGGCCGCGACATGTCGACATCGAGAGCGTGCTGATGGAGAACGCTCAAGAGCTGGCCTCGCGACTGCAGATCGACTTGCCCGATGACTCGCTGCGCCAACTCCTGATGGGAGCCTGCGCGAGCATGGAATATGCCTTTGAGGCCGCCGCCCTGTTCAATCCCTCGATGGTGCCGGCGATGAATCAACGCGGTCTTGCCCCGGGACAGGTCCGCATCCTGATGAGCATGCGGGCAGTGGGCGAAGGCCACCTCTCATCGATCGTCTTTCGCCACGGGACGATCGCGGCCGATGGGGACCTGCATCTGGATTCGCCGCCGCAACTGGCCCAGCAGATCCGCCAGGTGCCCAACCCCCAGTACCCCAAGGCCGCCCTCGAGCGCAAGCTTCGTGACATGCACAAACTCGACGAGGATGCACAGGCTGTTCTCAATGCGCTGAGCGACCCCTTCAGCTATGGGCAGTTGCTCCAAGGGCTCGATCGCGTCCGCAGCAATGGGCGCGTCGGCGATATCGAGGCCGTTTACGAATTGATGGTCTGGATCATAGGGTCCAATTATAGGGCCGAGTTCCCGCGGGACTTGTCCATCAGCGATTACGTCCTGTTCCCCCTGAGCGAAGCGGAATCGCAAGGGATGGAAGACATGCGGCTGGTGCGGTTTGTTGACGATGACGGCCAAGTGACGCTCTATGGAACGTATACCGCCTTCAGTGGCAACAAGATCCTGCCGCAGATGATCGCCTACCGCGCGGGCGATAGGCAGTTGCAGGTGGCGACGCTGTTGGGGCGATATGCCAGGGATAAAGGCCTGGCATTGTTCCCGCGGAAGGTCAATGGCCGCTACATGATGCTGGGCCGCTGCAATGGCGAGAGCAGTTTCCTGCTCAGCTCGGATAGCCTGACATTCTGGGACGAAGGAGAGCTGTTAACGGGGCCCGAGGCCGCGTGGGAGATCGTCCAGGTGGGCAACTGCGGCTCACCGATCGAGACACCTCGGGGCTGGCTGGTGCTGACGCACGGCGTGGGCCCAATGCGTCGATATTGCATCGGCGCGATGCTGCTGGATCTGGAGGACCCTTCGCGCATCATTGCCCGGCTGGGAGTGCCACTGCTGGAACCGCAGCAGGAGCAATCCGGCGGCTACGTTCCCAACGTCGTATATTCCTGTGGCAGCCTGTTGCACGGAGACAGACTGTTCATCCCCTACGGTATCAGCGACACCACATGCGCCGTTGTCTGGGTAAGCGTGGACGAACTCCTGCAGGCCATGGGGTAGCTCTAAGAGGATACTATGCCCAACGTCATTCCGCCAGGCGCTGGTAGTGCCGATGGGTTTGAGGATCTTCTGGCAGAAGCGGCCTCCACGCTGGCAAATTCGCCTGGGGATCAGATAGATCAGACGCTGACATCATCATTGAGACAATTCGCAGAGTTCTTCGGATTTGACCGCGGCATGCTTCTGACTCTCTCAACCGACGCCTGTGGTCTTCATGTCAGCCACGCATGGCGGCGGGAGGGGCTGCCCGCCATCTCAGCGAAGGCTTCGATCGACAGCCAACTGCCATGGTACGCCGCCCAGATGCGTAGCGGAAGGATTGTGGCCATTACTCATATGAGCACATTACCTGCCGAGGCGGTTCGAGAAAGAGATTTTGTCCTCAGTACTGGCATCAAATCACACATTGGGATTCCGCTGCTGGCCGAGGAGAGAGTGTTGGGAGCGATTGCATTCGCGTGTGTGGACCAGGAACGGCACTGGCCTCGCAGCCTGGTCGTGAGGCTGCGCCTCGTGGGCGCGGTGATTGCGATGGGCCTGCAGCGTCATCGCTATCATGACGATCTCGCTGCCATGGGGCAGGCCATGCATTGGCGAGACCGGCACCAGATACAGTGGGAGGCTCGACGCGCCGAACAACTGCGCCGCTTGGCATCGCATCTCATTAATGTGGAATACCACCAGCGCCGCCGCCTGGGCGAAGCCCTGCATGAGGATATCATGCAGTTGCTGGCGGCCACGGTGTGGAAATTGTCCCCGGCCCATTCAGCATCTCAAAATCAAGCCGCCATCTCCGAGGCAATCGAGATGCTGCAAGAAACAATCGGCAAGCTGCGAAAGCTGACTGCAGACCTGCGCCCATTGAGCAATCTGGCCGAGGGAGTTGTCGGAGCCATCCAATGGCTTGCCAACCAGGCGACCGAGCTTCACTGTATTGCAGTGGAAGTTCGCGCCGGCAACGATGTCGACCCGGTGAGCGATGACGTCCGTCTGTTTCTTTATCAGTCAGCCCAGGAACTTCTCGATAATGTCGCGGTACACGCCGATACCCATCGGGCCGTGGTAGGCCTGCGGCGGACCGACTCCTCGCACCTGCAACTGACTGTCACGGACGCGGGAAAGGGATTCGACACCAGCCGGCTGAAGGATATCCCCAGCCAGGAGTTCGGGCTGTTCAGCATCTATGAGCGGGCCGAATTGATGGGCGGCAGGTTTGAAATCAGCAGCACCATCGGGGGCGGCACCGTGGCGACCTTGATAATTCCAACCTCCAGAGATTAACGAGGACGGATTTGAAACACGACGGCATAGATGACTGGAAACACAAGCGTGGTTAAAACGGTCGCGAAGATCAGCCCCATCATGATGGTGACGGCCATGGAGACGAAGAACGCGTCGGTCACCAGCGGGATCATGCCCAGGACGGTGGTCAGTGCTCCCATCGAGACCGGACGAAGGCGGCTGACGCCCGAGTCGACCACCGATTTGAAGGGGTCCTTGCCCGAGGATATCTGGGCGCGGAACTCGTCGGCCATGACGACGGCGTTTTTGATCTGCAGGCCTGCCAGGCTCAGGAAGCCCAGGATCGCCATGAACCCGAAGGGCTGGCGAAACAGCAGCAATCCCGCCGTCACGCCGATGATCGCCAGGGGCACCGTCAGGAAGATGGCCAGCGGCACGCGCACGGAGTTGAAGAGGACCACCAGAATCAACACCATCATGATCAGCACGACGGGAATCTTACCCGCCAGGGCTGCCTGGGCCTTGTTGGAGTCTTCATATTCGCCGCCCCACTCCAGCGTGTAACTGGGCGGCAGGGGAATGGCTTCTATCTTCGGCCGCAGTTGCTCGAACGTCTCACTGGCCTGATAGCCTTCCTTAGGATCGCATTTCACCGTCAGCGTAGGCAGGCGGTTGCGGCGCCAGACGGTCTCGTCGTTGCTGCGCGTCTCCATGGCCAGTATCACCTGCCGCAGCGGGATCGTCTGCTTGGCTGTAGGGCTCCAGATCTGGACGTCGTTGATATTGTCGATGTCAGACCGTTCCGTCTCCGGCGGCCACGTGACAATGGGCAGCAGTTTGTCCCGTTTACGGTAGATGCCGATCTGCAAGCCACTGAAAGCAGTCTCGAGACGGGTGGCGATGGCGCTGCGTTCCAGCCCGACTTCGCGCGCCTGGGACTCGGCAATCAGCGGCACGGCCAGCGGCACGCGCTGGCGCCAGTCGCTCAGCACGTCCACCGCCATCGGGTGCGAGCGCATGATGGACATCGCCTGAGACTCGATGCCTCTCAAAACACGGGGATCGCCGCCGCGGAAGCGGGCCTGGATCTTTCCCGGCTCGCCGGGGCCCAGGATAAACCGGCGGCTGAAGATCAGGGCGTCGGGGTACTCCTGGAAGTCCTTCTGGAGACGCTGAATCAGCGAGTCAATCTGGCGATAGTCCCGCACGCTCACCAGCAGCATGCCATACGCCGAGTTCACGTCCTCCGGCGTGTAGGTCAGCAGGAACCGCAGCGCCCCGCGGCCGACGAAGCCTGTAACGTCCGTGATCTCCTGGTAGCGACCCAACTGCTTCTCGGCCTTGGCCAGTTCCGCTTCGGTTTGCCGAATATCCGTTCCCTGCGGCAGCCAGAAGTGGATCATGAACTGTGGGCGCGTGGAGTCGGGAAAGAAACTCGTCTTGATGAAGCCAAACCCCCAAACCGCCGTCACCAGCAACAGCGCCATGATGATCAACGTTACCCAGCGGAATTGCAGACACTTCCTGAGCAGCCAGCGATACCCGCTGAAGAAGACCCCGCCGTAGGGATCCGTCTGCCCCGAGGCAACCTTGGCACGGAGAAACTTCACGCCGAACAGCGGCGTCACGGTGACGGCCGTCACCCAGCTCGCCAGCAGCGAGATCAAGATCACCAGAAACAGCGAGCGGCAATATTCGCCGGTAGAATCCTGCGAGGCCCCGATGGCCGCGAAGGCCAGGATCGCGATCAGCGTCGCCCCCAACAGCGGCCACATGGTCTGCTTGACGATGCTGGCGGCCGCCTCGATGCGTTCCATTCCCCGCTGGATGTTCACGAGGATTCCCTCGACGATGACGATGGCGTTATCGACGAGCATGCCCAGGGCGATGATCAGCGCCCCCAGGCTGATGCGCTCCAGGAGGATCCCTCGCAGATACATGCCCAGAAAAGTGGCCGCCACCGTCAGCACCAGGATCACTCCGATGATCAGCCCGCTTCGCAGGCCCATCGCGATCATGAGCACCCCGATGACGATGAGCACCGCCTCGACCAGGTTGACGATAAATCCGTTGACCGAGGCTGTCACCGAGGCCGACTGCATCGAGATGACTCCGACTTCCATGCCGATGGGCGTCTGCTCCTGAAGTTCGAGCAGGCGGGCCTGCACGGCATTGCCCATGGTGACGGCGTTGCCGCCCTCCACCGTGGAAATCCCCACGCCGATGGCCGCTCGGCCATTGAACCGCATGATGGTCGTCGGCGGGTCGGCATAGCCTTCGCGGATGTCGGCGATGTCCCTGAGGTAGAGCTTGCTGGACTTGTCCGTCCGAAGCAACACGTTGCCGATCTCCTCGACGCTCTTGAACTCGCCGGTGGGCTCGATGCGGATGCGGAGCGTATCCACGTCCACCGAGCCCGATGGCGTCACGAGGTTCGCTCCGGCCAGCGAGGCGTAGACCTGGTTGGGCGCGATGCCCAGCGCGGCGATCTTCTGGCGGGAGATTTCCACGTAGACCACTTCCTGCTGGTCGCCGTAGAGAGAGACCTTCGCCACGTCCTGGCACAGCAGCAGTTCCCGCCGCAGCAGATCGACGTAATCCTTGAGCTCCGCCCACGTGAATCCGTCGCCGAACACCGCCAGAAAGACGCCGAAGACGTCCCCGAAATCGTCGTTGACCACCGACGTCTGAGCCCCGGGCGGGAGTTTGGACTGCGCGTCGTTGACCTTGCGCCGCAGTTCATCCCACACCTGCGGCAACGATTTCTTGTCGTACTTGTCCTTCATCGTCACGCGCACGATCGACAGGCCCGGCTGGGAGAGGCTCTTGACCCTGTCCAGTTGCCCCATCTGCTGCACGGCCGTTTCGATCTCGTCGGTGACTTCGTCGGCAACCTGCATCGCACTGGCCCCGGGATAGCGCGTGATGACCTGCGCGTCCTTGATGGTGAACTCGGGGTCCTCCAGCCGCCCCAGCTTGGAGTAGGCCCACATCCCTCCGGCAATCACAGCGACCGTCAGCACCCAGGTGACGGCCTGATTGCGAATGGCTGTTTCGGCGATGTTCATGTTCCACCCCCGCTTTCATGCGCGAGCAGACGAACGTGCTGGCCGTTTTCCAGCAGGTGCGCGCCGGCGGTGACGATCCGCTGCTTGGCGGCCACACCCTGAGTCACGACAATATATTCCTTGGTGATGGGTCCCACTTTCACTTCGTGCCGCACCACGGTGTAGAGCCCTTCCCTGGCCGGCTCGACCACCCAGACATAGAACTGCCCCTGTCCGTTGGCCGGGACGGCTGTCACCGGCAGGAGATATCCCTCATCCTTGGCCGCAATGATCGGCGGCACGAAGATCGTCACCGTCGCCGACATTCCCGGCAGAATGCTTACGTCCTTCGGGGCCGGCATTGCCAATGTGACCGAATACGTCTGCGTGGCCGGGTCAGCTTCGGTGGTGTACTCTTTCAGCGACATGGGGAACGATCGGCCGGGCAGGAAGTCGAACGAGGCCGTAAAGGTGCGTCCCTGCTCCTTGGGCGCCGTCCGGGCGATCACCTGCTCGGGCACTTGGATGACGATCTCCAGTTGGGCGGGGTCCTGAAGACTCAGGACCGCGTCTTTGGCCGCGACGCTTTGAAACTGTTTGGCGATGATATAGGCCACGACCCCGTCGAATGGGGCTCGAACGATGGTGTCGTCCAGTGCCTTCCTGGCGATGGCGGCGTCAGCCTTTGCCACCTCAAAGCTGACGTCGCCAACCTCCACTTCCTGTTGAGACGCCGCCCCCTTTCCAAAGAGATCGTGGGTGCGGGCCGCATTGATGCGGCGTTCGTCTTCACGCGCCTTGGCGGCGTTGTACTTGTTCTGGTAGTCGCGCGGGTCCAGCCGCGCCAGGACATCCCCCTTGTGAACCTGCTGCCCGCTGACGACTGGAAACTCCGCGATCGTGCCGGCAACGTCAAACGACAGTTGCACTCGCCGCGCCGCCTGAACCTTGCCCGGATATCGTCGAAGGTTCGTGGGAACCGGCCCCCCGACGAGCATGGTCTTGACCGGCCGGACCGGCACCCCGGGCATGGGCTGCGGTTTCGGCCGGGAGAGAAAGAGTGCTCCCGCTACCCCGGCAGCCAGCATCGCCAGGCCCAGTACAACCCCCAAGAGCCTCAGGAATCGATTCGATAAACTCATGGTGCACCCCCCTTGCCGGTCGAGTTATTTTATCCAAGGCGAGGGCAGAGAACAGGAGACCGCATTCAAACGCAGCTAGCGAAACCAGGCATTTACACAGAGAAAGAAGAGAAACGCCTGGAGGGCAGGGTCGACGGTGTCGGGCAGGGCGATTTCGAACTTTCGTCGCCAGAGCGAGAACCCGGTCGTCTCCCGGATGCGGCCGATCTGGACGGCATCGCTGAGGACGGCAAACCGATGCCGGAAGAAACGGGCTTGTCGGATCAGGCGAATCTGGCCAACGTCGCAATCGATGGTCCAGGTAGGTCGTCCGCTGACGCACACAGTTGCCGTTGCCAGAGTGGCATTTCCTTCGACGAGGGTGAACTTCAGGTCGTTGGGCCGCACGGCGCGGTCGCTGAGCAGGTCGTATTCCACGCGCAGCGACCTGTTGCCCCAACTGATCTTCACGTGATCCTTGAAAGCCTCGGGCACAACATCGGCGGCCCATCCGTTCCGGGGGACGGGGATGAATGTCGGCAGGAGAAGCTGGCCCGCCAGGCAGCCGCCGGCGTCATAAAGCTGGTAGCGGAATTTCGTGAAGCCACTGCGAGCGGTAATCATCGTGGTGGAGCATTCTACCCGGAGAACTCCCGCACAGCGCCAGCCGTTTCTTGAACCGGCTTGTTGTTGCCGGCAAGGGCGATATAATCGTTGGACCTGCGGTAGTCGTTGGGTTCGGGGCCGTGCAGGTTATCCCACTCACGAGGGCCTCAACCGGATCGAAGGAGTGCTTCATGCGTCAGATGAACACAAGCATTGTCGCCGGCCTGATGATTGCCGCAATTGCTGCCGTTTCGACGCCCCTGCGGGCCGAGGAGCTCAACGGCCCGTACGCGAATATCAAGACGGCGCCCGTGACCGTCACGTGGCAGTACAGCAACGACGGTGGCAAGACGTTTTCCGACAAGCCGCTGCAAGGCCCGCCCGCGGGCCTGGACCCGCGGGGACAGAACGTCCCGGTCTACCCGTACGCCTGGAAGGGCACGTTCGAGGTCGCCGACCCGGCGAAGGTCGCCGGGCTGTACGTCCGGCTCTTCGACGGCGAGGCCGATTCCCGCGCGACCATCTGCAATGGTGACCTCTGGTCCGCCAGCGGCGGCTGGTGGAAGGATCTCGGGTTCTGCCCGACGCTGCTGGATGCCAGCGTCAAGTTCAACGGCAAGGACATGCCGATCGCCCAGGGGCCTATCCTTCAGTTCTGGGTCCCGCTGGTCGGCGAGATCAAGAAGGGCGCCAACACCGTCGAGCTCCGCGGGAATGTCTACACCTTCTGGCAGGGCAAGCCCGCCGCGGCCTTGGACATCAAGATGATCGCCGCCGAGCCCCAGCCGACAAAGATCAACAACGGGCCGGTGCTGGGCGACTTCGGCGAAGGGTACTTCACCGTCGCCTGCCGGACGCAGCTTCCGGCCGACGTGACCGTTGAGGCGACGCCTGTCGAGCCGGCTGCGGCGCCTGTCAAAGCCACCTCGGCCGCGGCTGTCTGGCACCGCCTGCGGGTGGAGGTTCCCAAGGGCACGACCAAGCTCACCTACACGATCTCCGCTAAAGTCGCCGGGTACGAGACGAAGCAGGGCCCCTTCGCCGTCGCCCTGCCGAGCAACAAGGAATTCAGCTTCATCGCCTTCGGCGGCCTGGAGCAGCAGCCTGGCGGCGGGCCGCTCTGGAAGCAGCAATCCAAATTTCTTCTGGAGAAGGTCCAGCCCCAGTTCATCCTCAACACGGGCAACCTCATGGAGCAGGAGAGCTGGTCGTTCCAGATGGAAGAAGCCTACTCCGGCCCCGGTGCGGAATTGCTGGCCCGCGTGCCGACGCTGATCTCCCCCTGCAACCGCGACAACACCGGCATCTTCAATGAACTGCACTGCACGCCGGCAGCCGACATGTACGCCCACAACTGGACCAAGGTCATGGGCCCCGTACGGTTCATCGGCATCGACGCCAATACCGAATGGGCCGTTGGCAACGGCAACCACAAATGGCTCGAGGACGTGCTCAAGGCGGCCAACGACAAATACATCGTCGTGCTCTCTGGCTATCCCGGCTTCGCGTCAGGCATCAACAGCAAGAAGCTCTTCGGCGGCCGCCAGGTCGTCCGCGAGGTCATCATGCCGCTGCTGGGCAAGTATAAGGCCACCGTGGTGCTTTCGAGCTGGGACCCGATCTACGAGCGCATCGAGCCGACGCCGGACAAGGGTGTCACTCAGATCGTCACCGGTTGCATCGGACAGAAGCACTGGCACAAGTGGGACAGCCGCTTTGGCTCGCATCCCTTCGGTCCGCCCGGAGGCAACCCGCGCGGCACGATAGGCAAGGTCGTTGCCCCCGACGGGCGTGAATGGGTCGGCTACTTCCTGAACCGCCATTATTGTCAGTTCACCGTCAAAGGCGACTCGCTCCAGATGAAGGCCATCTCCATCGGCGGACCTGCCGGGGAAGTCGACACGCGGGAGCTGAAAGAAATGAAGGTCATCGACGAGAAGACCTTCAAGCCGCGCCAATAGCCACGCGGGAGCAGAACCTATGGCTTCCAAGAAACTCCGTGTTGCCGTCGTGGGCCTGGGATTCGGAGCCGAGTTCGTTCCGATCTACCAGGACCACCCGGACGTGGAGTCGGTGGCTATCTGCGACGCCAATCCGGAGCGGTTGTCGCGAACGGCAGGGCGATTTCACGTCGAACAGCAGTTCAGTGATGTGGAGGAGGTCGTCCGGTCGGACGCCTTCGACGCGGTGCACCTGATCTCGGGTATCCCCGATCACGCACGGCAGGCGGCGGCCGTTCTCAAGTCCGGCAAGCACTGCGCGTGCACCGTGCCGATGGCCACCACAATCGCCGACCTGGAGGCGATCGTCGCCGCCAGCCGCCAGTCGGGGCGCCACTACATGATGATGGAGACTGCCGTCTACACGCGGCCGTTCCTGTATGCCCTGGGCCTTCGCGACCGCGGCGAGCTGGGGCGCATCCAGTTCCTCCGCGGCGCCCACTACCAGGACATGGAGTGCTGGCCGCCGTACTGGGCCGGCCTGCCCCCGATGTGGTACGCCACGCACGCGGTGGCCCCGCTGCTGGCGATGGCGCAGGCGCGGGCGACGAAGGTCCATTGCTTCGGGTCCGGCCAGATGCGAGACTCCCTGCACAAACAGTACGGCAACCCCTACCCCGTCGAGACGGCCATCTTTCAACTGGCCTGCCCCGGGGTGTGTGCGGAGGTTACCCGAAGCCTGTTTCACTGCGCCCGGCCGTACATGGAGAGCTTCACCGTTTACGGCGAAAACGCCTGCTACGAGTGGCAGATGGAATCGGAGAACCCGATGCTGTTCCGCGCCTCGCCGGTGGAGGAGGGGCGATGGAGAGACCAGTCGCAGGAACGTCCTGTCCCGCCTGATCGGACCGACCTGCTGCCGCCGTCGCTCCGCCGTTACACGCAGCGGTTCGTGTACGGCCAGGACGAGCAGCACCTGTCCTTCGAGCAGGGCGGCGGCCACCACGGCTCGCACCCACACATGGTGCACGAGTTCGTCCGCAGCGTCGTCGAAGGCCGCAAGCCCTGGATCGACGCCGTCACCGCCGCCCAGTGGACGGCCGCCGGGATCTGCGCCCACGAATCGGCGATGGCCGGCGGGCGCGAGGTGGTCATCCCGGATTTCCGTTAGGAACTTGCCGATGATTCGACGTGCAGGGATTCTGGTGGCGGCGTTCGTGGCGGCGGGGTACGCCGCCCCGAACGAGGGTTCGGTCTCACCGATCACCCTGCGCGCGGCGGCGGAGCGGCGCGGGTTGCTGGTGGGCGCGGCGACGATGTCGGGGACCCTCAAGGATCTGCGCCACGCCGAAACGCTCGCGCGCGAGTTCAACCTCGTCACGCCCGAGAACGAGATGAAGTGGGCCTTCATCCGCCCGACCCGCCAGACCTGGAATTTCGCCGGGGCCGACCGCCTCGTCGCCTTCGCGGAAAAGCACAAGCTTGCCATTCACGGGCACAATCTCCTCTGGTACGCGCACAATCCGCCCTGGCTGACGGCCATGCCATGGACGCCGGCCCAGACCCAACAACTCATGACGGAACACATCGGCACCGTGGTCGGGCGCTACCGGGGGAAGATCGCGATATGGGATGTGGTCAACGAGGAGATCAACGAGCAGGGTCTTCTGCGCAAGTCGCTCTGGAGCCGGGCCGGCACGAACTACCTCTCGTTGGCCTTCCGCACGGCGCATGAGGCCGATCCCAAGGCGCATCTCGTCTACAACGACTACGGCATCGAGGAGGTCAACCGCAAGTCCGACGGCGCGTATGCCTTGCTCAAGAGCTTGAAGGCGCAGGGGGCGCCTGTGCACGGGGTGGGATTTCAGTGCCATGTGGAGGGCAACGGGCCGGACCTGGAGTCGTTCGCGCGTAATCTCCAGCGCTTCGCGGACCTCGGGCTCGACCTGCACCTGACGGAGATCGACGTGCGCATCAAAGTGCCGGCGACTCCGCAGGACTACGCGCGGCAGGCGCGGGTCTATCGCGGCTTGATCGCCACTGCGCTGAAAAATCCGCGGACGAAGAGCGTCACGACGTGGGGGCACTCGGATGCACACTCCTGGGTGCCGTCCTTCTTCAAGGGCTTTGGCGATGCCCTGCCTTTTGACGCGCGCTACCAGCCCAAGCCCGCGTACGAGGCGATGCGCCAGGCGATGATGGAATCCGCCCCGCGCCACTGACCGCGTACACCTTCACCACGGGGCCGGGCGGCAAGAGCTTTGAACCTGACCGGCCGATGAAAGGAGCAATCGTGCGAACCACCATCCGGCGTATCGCGTGCGTGGCGATCCTGGCCTGGGCGGCGGCCGCAACAGCAGCCTCCCCGCCGCCTGCGACGCCGCTGAAGGTCCAATGGGCCTACAGCAGCGACGCAGGCAAGACCTTCACCGATCAGCCCCCCGCCGCCGACAAGGCGCCGGTGTACGGGCGGGCGACGTTCGAGATCGACGATCCTGCCGCCGTCGGCATGCTCTGGTTTGCCACGAAGGTCGCCGACGGCGTCATCACCCCCGTCAACAACTACGTCGTCGGCGGGCGGTACATCTCGAACCCATTGATCCTGGAGGAGGCCGTCTTCACCGTCAACGGCAAGGCCGCCCCGCCGGAGATCCCCGGCAGCAATACGCTCTACCTTCGCTGGGGCGTCGACCCGCAGTTGCTCAAGAAGGGCGCGAACGAACTGCTCTTCCGCGGACGTTGCCTGCTTCGCGGCGTGAAGACCGCCGAGTTCCAACTGACGGTCTCGCCGCCGACGGCGCTGGCCCTGCGCAGCGGTCCGGCGCTGGGACCCATCGGCGAGGACTATTTCACGCTGGCCTGCCGAACGTGGATTCCCTGTCCACTGGCGGTGAAGGTCAAGCCGCTCGAGCCGGCTGGAGCCGAACAAGTGCATTCGTTCCCGCGAGGCACGCTGCATCAGGTCCGCGTTTCGCTGCCCAAGGGCACCAGGAAGTTCCGGTACAGCGTGCTGACGGGTCCGGCGGCGGGGGCGAAGGAGTCGGCTGCATATGACGTCCGCGTACCCGACCCGGCCAAGGGGCTCAAGTTCGTGGTGATGGGGCAGACCGCCGCCAATACCGGGCCGGCCGGCCTGTCGGCGGCGGCGAAGAAGATTCTCGAACTCGACCCGGACTTCATCATCCACACCGGCTCGCTCGTGATCTACGCCTATTGGGACGCGGTGTGGGACGAGCTGTTCTTCTCGCCGCTGGCGGACCTGCTGGCCCGCAAGCCGATGTGCGTCGTGCCCGCCTACAAGGACTGGTACTCGCAGCAGTTCTCCTGGATGTTCTACCACCCCACTGCGGACGGGGCCTGGGCCCCCTGGAGCTGGGCCTGCGGGCCCGTCCGCTTCGTCGGCGTCGACGGATTATCCGCCGCCGCCCAGGGGCCACGATTCGCCGAGTGGTTCGAGGGCGCCCTCAAGGACGCCAAAGAGGACTTCCTCTTCGAGGTGACGAGCTACCCGGCGTACACGACCCTCCCGTTTGGCCGCGGGCAGCCCGGCGTCGAGTACGACAAGACGGTCCTGCAGCCGCTGCTGGCCAAGTACAGGGCCACCGCGTCCCTGGGCTGCGCGGGCAAGTTCGAATACATCCCCCCGCCGGTTCCGGCCAGCGTGCCGAGCATCATCACGGGCGGTGTGGGCTCACCGATGTCCCCGGGCTGGACGAAGTATAATTTCTGCGTGTTCACGATCAAGGACGGCAAGTGCAGCTACCAGGCGCTGGCGTACGAGACCGGCGAGGTTCTGGACTCCCGCACCTTCAAACCGCGACCCAGGAATCCGTGAGTGGACCACGGCGCGGAAGAACAGAGCCTCTAACGCAAAGGCCTTGAGGATGATCAAGGAAACAGCCCCAAACATGCACGGCAACGAAGACTGCCGCGCCGCAGGCACCTTATCCTCTCTTCTCGTCTTGATCCTTGGGCTGCTGCTCGCCGCACCGGCAGGCCGTGCTGCAGCCGCCGAGGCCGATGCCTCTGTCATCCGGCGTGACTACATGGAACATCTGCGCAAGACCAGGGGCGTGGTTGACATCAGGGTGATCCACGACTGCGGCGCGGGGCGGGGAGCCTTCAATGTCATGGTCGTTTCGGCTGGATACGGGGCGAAAGATACCGACGTGTTTTTCGCCATGTGCAATCGTCTCAAGAACACGCTCTTTTCCCAAGGCCCCTGGAAGCGGTATCAGGACATGATTAATGTGTACGGGGTGCTTGTGGACGATGAAGGCCTGGACAAGACGCGCGTCCATGTGGACGGCTACAAAGGGCAGATCCTCGGATGCCAGAATCAACCGGCCATCCAGTTCGCCAACTACGCCGCCAAGTCAGATGCCACAGTCGTCATTCACAACTCCACGTTCGCGACGGCCTCTTGCGGCCCGTGGGCGGTCGTTACAGGCAATCGGGACACCGCCGTCAACGTGCTGACGCTGCATCACGAACTGGGCCACAGCGTCGGCGGACTGGGTGACACCTATGTCCACCGCCAGGGTGCCTATGACGGGAGCCTCGGTTCCCTGTGGGAAGGGAAGAACGGCACGGGGGAATCAAATCCGCTGCTGACCCAGTGGCACTATTGGACGCAGGACATGTGGCCGGGGGTATTTGGCTCCCTGAAGCTGCCGGAAGGCTCCCAGGTGGGCAATTACGAGGGCGGTGCCTGGGCCAAGAAGTTCTATCGGCCTGAGCCGGATTGCGTGATGCATTGCGCCGGCAGTCTCTTGTACTGCACGGTCTGCAATGAAGTCATGGAAACCTGCTTCTTTCGGACGATCACCATGTTCGATCATGTCTCTCCGGCGCCCGGGGAGGTCGTGCTGTGGAAAGGCGAATCGCAAACCTTCAGCCTCAAGGCGATGAAGTTCATCTGCGAGCCTCCTGCGTGGCTGGAGTCGCAGCTGGATTTCTATGTGGATGGGAAACAAACGGCCACGTCCCGCAAGGGCGAGGTTGCCTTCCAGTTTGGAGGCGCCATGGCCACCCCGGGCTACCATCAGCTCGGAGCGAATTTGAGCGTCCAGCCTGAACGCGTGCGCCGTGACGACGGCTTCCTCACGCGCAGCCGCGCCTGGCGCGTCAAGGTGATGCCCTTCGAAAAGCCGCGTCTGAAACCGCTGCCAGGCGTGACGGTCGCGCAGGGGAATATGGTGAAGGCGCCGGCCCGGGTGGAACATAGCCGCATGGACCTGGTCGACATTCGGATGAGCCACGCGCCGCAGGGTGCGTCGCTCCAGAATGGATCCTTTGAGTGGCTGGCTGACAAGCCCGGCTCCTGGCGCGTGGATTTCACGGTCTCCATCGAACAGCAGGTAGCCTTCACCGAATCGTTGGAGATTCACGTGAAGCAAAACGGCTCTGACCAGGAGGCCGTTGAGCTCAACAAACTGAAACCGGTGGACGCCATCGTGGGCAAGGAAACCACCATCACCTGTGGGACCGCCGCCGGAAAGGGCCGCCATCTGCTCTATCAATTGCTGAACGCCTCGGAGGGGATGGCGCTGGATCGCAGCAGCGGCAAGATCGTCTGGACCCCGCGACTCGACCAGATCGGCCCGCAACGCCTGCGATTTCGCGTCAGCAACGGCTCCAGCGTCAAGGAGGGGAATGTATTGATCGGAGTTCGCGCCGAGGCGGAACCCTATCTCAACTCCTGTTGCACCGTCTATCCTAACGATCGGCTCAAGCGGCTGGAACAACTCAAAAAGAGTCCCCTGATCTATGAACGGATCTTCGAACTGACGTGCATGCTCAGGGAGCGCTTCAGCAAGTCGTACACGCCGGCGCTGGCGGAAGCAAAAACGATGTATGCGGACCTCAGCCCTGAATTGCGCGAGACCTGTCTGCAGGAACTTCTGCGACATGCCTGGACCTTTACGGACAGGCCCAGCATCCTGCAATGGATGGAGGAGATTTCCAATAGCGGCAGTTCTGAATACGCGCGGCGGCTGAGCGATGAAGTGAAGAACATCCGCCTATGGTCGAAGGTCAAGCAGGCCGAACTGGGAGGCGATCCGAAACAGCTGGGCTCATTGCTTGCCCTGTTGTCGACGACGGACCGTGAGGCCGTACACGCGGCAATCCGACGGGCAGTGAGAACGCTTTACGGCAAGAGTGACAACAAGGGCCTGTTCCGTAGCGAGGTGCTGACGGCAATGCAGAAGGACAAAGGGCGGGTGCGGGCTGCTCTGATGCCCATGCTTGCCCTGATCGATCTGCAGGATACCGTGCTGGAGTGCGTCCGTGATGCGAACGAAGATGTGGTCCGCAGCGCCTTGGCGACCTTGACCAAGACCGGCAGGCAATCCGAAATCGGGCCTTTGTCGAAGTTGTTGGTCGTGTCGCCAGACAGGCAGCGGCGGGTTGCGATGGAGCAGGCATTGAATGCCATTTGCGCGAGGGTGAGTGATCGGGGCAAGTCCCAGGAGCCCATGCTGGCAACCTTGGCCGAAACGACAGGGCCCGGCCGCACGATCCTGTTGCAGCTCCTGCCCCTGGTCAAAGAGCCAAAGCTGGATGAAGTATTGACTCGATCCAGCAAGGACCCTGACCGGGAATTGTCACAGGCCGCTCGCAAGGCGCAGAAATATCTGCTTGATGAGATAGGGGCGACGGACGCGTACGTCGCATCGTGGAACCTGTCGGGCCCCTATCTGCTGGCGAACAATAAGACCGTCTTTGCTCCAGAGACCGGTGCCAAGGCCGCGTGGAAACCGTACAACTGTCGCGCCAAGACGGGCCCCCGTATCGTGCCCCTCAAGGACATCTTCGGCGGCAACAGCCGCGTGGCCTACATGAAGGCCATCGTTCGATCAGGAGTGGAGCAGAAGGTCCTCTTTGGCGCTGGAAGTGATGACGGGATCGAGGTATGGCTCAATGGCACGTTGATCCATTCGCAGTCAGCGATACGTGCAGTAAATCCGGACCAGGACAAGTTTTTCGGCACGCTCAGGGCCGGAGAGAACACGATACTCTGCAAGATCACGCAGAATACGTTGGATTGGGGAGCCTGCCTCAGCATTCGCGCCCCCAATGGAGGCCCCGCACTCGGGGTAAGCGTGGTCCCCCTTGCAGAGACCCCGGCGGGCAGCAGTCCTTGTGGCACATGAGTGCCGCGTGTTTAATAGGCAGACTCTGCCGCTGCCGACCTCAAAACCGAGACGCTCGTGAAGAACAACACTGTTTCACATTTCAGTAGCCGCTTGTCCGGATCTATTGCCCTCTTGGCCGGGCTGGCGATCTGCCAACCGCTGATCGCCGCGGACATTTATGTCTCGCCCGGCGGAAGCGACAGCAGCCCGGGAACGAAGGCCCGCCCGCTGGCCACCCTTGCCGGCGCGCGGGATGTGGTTCGCAGGACCATCGCCGCCGGCATGAAGGAAGACGTCACCGTTCACTTGGCGGCCGGAAACTACTTCATCGACACGGCAGTGGTGTTCGACGATCGCGATAGCGGCCGCGATGGTCACACCATCACCTACCGCGGTGCGCCGAATCTGGGCAGCCGCATCTATGGCGGACGTCGCATCTCCAACTGGAAGAAGCTCAACGACACCGAGGTCGCCGCCGACGTGCCCGACCTGCAGCAGCACTTCACGCTGTTTGAGAACGAACGCTCGGCCAACGGCGGCATTCTCCATCACTTCGAAGGGGCCCCTGCAGGCAATTGGCGTCGCGAAGGAACGCGGCTGATCTACACGCCGCGCAAGTTGCCCATCGAAGATCAGGTGGTCGTGCTGGGGACGACCCAGGATGTGCTGGTCGTCCAAGGCCGCTCGATGAACCAGATCGCCGGCAATCTGATCTTCGACGGTTTGTACATGATCGGCTCGGATTTCGCCCCCGCATGGCGCAGGGGCGCCTGCTATGACACCGCCTGGCATGGCGAATATGACGGCCGGCCATGGGGCGGAAGAACGCTCGGCGACGGTGTTCTGGCCCCGGACATGCGCCACGGGCAATTCTTCATCGAGAATGCCCGCAAGGTGACCATCCGCAACAGCAAACTCTACGGAGCGGGGTTCATGGGCGCCATCTTCAACCGCTGGGCGCAGGAGAACGTCGTCGAGAATTGCTGGATCGAGAACGCCGGCTGCAACGGGCTGTTCTTCATGGGCTGGGAATGCGGCCGCGGACCTTTCAAAACGGTTGCCGAGTCTTACGTCAACAAGAAGAACGTGGTCCGCAACAATGTCTTCTACGACATCGGCCGCTTTGCCTTCGACGGGGCCGGCGTCTATCTGACCTTCAGCGGCGACAACCTGGTGGAGCATAACGTCTTTCACGGCATCACGCATTACGGCGTGACGCTCAAGGGCTGGCGCCCGCAGATGATCAACGTGCTGTACTTCTACGTTCAGACTCCCAATGACCCGCGCCGGCCCGAGACTGAGAAGCCTTTCGGCGCGACCGACGTAAAGCTGTACGACGGATACGTGGTGACCGAGCAGAACCAGGGGGCCGAGCTGAACCATTCGCGCAACAATGTCGTCCGCTTCAATGACTTCTCGCAGATCGCCCGCTCCGGCAGCGACATGGGCATGATTTCCATGTGGGGCGCCGGCACCGGCAACGTGTGGGAGTACAACGCGCTGCACGACCAGGTGCAGAACGGCGGCTGGGACGAATGGCTGCACACGCTGTTTAATGACGACGGGGCCCACAAGGCGACGCTGCGGGGCAACGTCATGTACTGGATCGCCGGCGGCGGCCGCTCGCGGGCCGTCATGTGCAAAGGCAACGACCAGAACACCGTCAACAACATCCTGGCCGACAGCACGCTTTCCGCCGCGGCGACGATCGGTCCATTTGTCGAGGCGGCCCATGACATGGTCTGGTCTAACAACATCGTGGCGGCGCAGATTTCAAACCTTTACCAAGGAGGCCACGGCCACGAGACGGTCGGAGGCGTGCCGCATCCGATCCTCAAGGAAGCGGCCAGGAACGTTTATTATTATCAGCCTCACGGCGATCAGGCCGGATCGGCCCAGGACCGCCAGCGGATCCGGAGACAGGTCGAAGAAGCGGCCAAAGGCGGAAAGATCGAGCAGGGCTCGATCTATGCCGATCCTATGTTCGACCGCAAGCGCCCGTGGTGGGACGCGCACTACAGCGACTATCGCCTCAAGCCCGACTCGCCGGCCCTCAGGCTGGGTTTTCAGCAGACCGACATGACTCAGATCGGGCTGCAGAAAGACTACCCGTTCAGCCTGGCCGAGGTGTTCGACCATCCCGCCGGGCAGACGTGGAAAGCCGCCAACTTCACGCGTATCTACAAAAGCCATGCTGCCGGCGAGCAGGTCAGACCGTATTCCACGCGCGGCCTGGAGAAAGGGGCGTGGGTTCGATACGACAACGTGGACTTCGCCGACGGCCGGTGCAGGCAGTTCCGCGCGAGGCTGGAGTGGCTGACGCCCAAGCAGGCTTTCCAGACCACCATCGCTGGCAAGAGTATCGCCGCGATGGAACTGGGCGATTCATGGTGTCCGATTCCATACTGGCAGGTCAGCCCCGTCTACACGCAGGCGGGCAAAAGGGGGCCGGAACTGATCGACGTGGCCTTCGAGCCGGAAAAGAATCCCGATGCCGTCAAATGGTCGGTAGTGACCGAACCGCTGGTGAGTCGTGCGACGGTCAAGCATCCCCTGGGCGTGATCAACTGCGACGTGGCCAACGGCGAGAACCACGCCAACGGCGCGGCCTACATGCGATCGAGCGTGTATGCCAGGAATGGCGGAAGGACAGGCGTTGAGATCCGCGGCAGCCATGGCGTGAAGGTGTGGCTCAACGGCCGGCAGGTGTTCTCAAAGGTCGGCGACGTAAACAAGACACCCCGTGTGGAGCTTGCGTTCAAGCAGGGCTGGAACCAGTTCCTGGTCAAGGTCGTGCAGGATGACAAGCCCTGGGCCCCGGCCATGCACGGCTGGGGCAACTTCTGGGCCACCGTCACGATGCACTACAGGGCGGTGGGCGACGCGTTCATTGTGCCCGGCCTGCCGGGTAAGGAACTGGCCATCCAGCCCCACCAAGGCACGGCCGTCGAAGTTCGTCTGGATACCCCCGACGGCAAGAGGATCGGCGAACTACAATTCGGGCAGAACACATGTCCGATAGAAAAGACCAAGGGCCGGCACGATCTGTTCCTGATATTCCCGCATCAGAATGTACAGACGATGGACTGGTTCCGATTCGAGTAACCAATATGACTCCTAATCCCAAACATATTCGTCCGATGCAGACGTTCTTGTTGGCGACGGCCATGGCGGCCTGCATGGCGGCCGTTGCTGCCGCCGGCGAGCCGCCAGCCAAAGGGCAACTGGATGCCTACAACGTGCTGTGGCACAGCCCTGGCGGAAACTCCGCCAACTCAATGCCGCTGGGCAATGGCGATATTGGCATCAACGCCTGGGTGGAACGCGGCGGCGATGTCGTGTTCTACATCAGCAAGACCAATGCCTGGGATGAGAGCGCGCGGCTGTGCAAGATCGGCCGCGTGCGGGTGAAGTTCGATCCGCCGCTGGCGGTGGCCAGCAGCTTCGAGCAGGAACTCAAGCTGCGGGATGGAATGATCCGCATCACCACCCAAGGACGCAACTCGAACCTCTCCATCGGCATCTGGGTGGACGCGAACCAGCCGGTGATCCGAGTGCAGGCTGAATCCGACGCCGAGGTGTCGTGCAGGGCGGAAGTGGAACTCTGGCGACTGCGCGAGCGGCCGTTTGGCCCCGGCGACGACTCGCATTCCGGCAACGGGCTGAGTCAACTGGATCCCAAACCGGTCGTCTTGCCCGATGTGGTGGTGAACTCATCGGCGCCGGGGGTGGTCTGGTATCACCGCAACACACGCTCCATCTATGAGACGGTTCTCAAGAGCGAGAATCTTGCGATGCTGAGCGGCAAGTTCCCGGATCCGCTGCTCGACCACACCTTCGGCGCCAGCCTCCGCGGCAGCGCAATGGTGCAGGACGGACCCAAAGCCGTCAAATCTGACAAGCCGGCCAAGCGACACGAACTGGCGGTGTGCGTGCTGGCGGAGCGGACGCAGACGGCAGGCGAGTGGCTGGAAAAACTCAAGCGGATCGAACAGGATGCCTCGCGCACCAGCTTTGAGCAAGCCCGGCGCCAGACCGCGGCATGGTGGGCGGATTTCTGGGAAGGAAGCTGGGTGTTTGTCGACGAAGATCCCGCATCCACTGCGCTCTCGCCGGTGACGCAGGGATACGTGCTGCAGCGATTCATTGCAGCCGCGGCGGGGCGCGGCGGCTCGCCGATCAAGTTCAACGGCACGATCTTCAACGTCGAAGCCAATCCGGCCGCATCGCCCCAGACACCCGACGGCGACCCGGACTGGCGGCGCTGGGGCGGCAATTACTGGTTTCAGAACACGCGGCTGGTCTATTGGCCGATGCTGGCAAGCGGCAACTTCGAGATGATGCAGCCGTTCTTCCGGATGTTCAAGCAGGCCATTCCCCTGAGCATGGCCCGCGCCAAGGCGTACTACCGCCTGGACGGCGCGGCCGTCTTTCCCGAAACCATGTACTTCTGGGGCCTGCCCGGCGTGGGCGACTATGGATTGAACAACCCCGGCCCTGAGATCGGCAGCAACTACATTCGGCGTCACTTCAACAACGGCATCGAACTGACGGCGATGATGCTCGAGTATTACAATTACACGCGTGACGAGAGGTTCGTCACCGAAACACTTCTGCCTGTGGCCGATCCGCTGATAGCCTTCTTTGAGCTCTATTGGCCCAAGCGCGATACGGATGGAAAGATCATCTTCAAGCCCTCCCAGGCGCTGGAGACGTTTCAAGCCGCCACCAACCCCACGCCCGACATCGCAGGCCTGTGGTACGTTCTTCCGCGCCTGCTTGCCCTGCCGGAGAAGACCACCACCCAAGATCAGCGATTGCGATGGAGTCGCATGCTCAAGCAACTCCCGGCGATACCTATGGCGGAAGCAGGCGGCAAGAAGTTCCTGCGACCGGCGGCCGCCCATGGCGGCGCCGGCAACAGCGAGAACCCGGAGTTGTACGCGGTCTTTCCATACAAACTCTATGGGATCGGAAGTGCGGATCTCGAGATCGGCCGTACGACGTTTGAACGGCGAGCCAACAGGCACAACGAAGGTTGGTGCAAGGACAGCATGCAGGCGGCCTGCCTGGGGCTTGGTCAGGAGGCAGGCAGGCTGCTGGCGGCGCGGGCGAGGAAGATCAACAAGCGCGCGGCGTTCCCGGCATTCTGGGGCCCCAACTTCGACTGGGTGCCGGACCAGGATCACGGCTCCAACATCCTGAGCACCCTGCAGCTCATGCTGCTCCAACACGACACCGCCTCGCCGCCGGACTTTGGTGGAAAACGCGGCGGCAAGATCTTCCTGCTTCCGGCTTGGCCGAAAGGCTGGGACGTGTCGTTCAAGCTGCACGCTCCCCAGAACACCATCCTTGAAGGCCAAGTGCGCGGCGGCAAGCTGACCTTCCTCCAGGTGACCCCCAAGTCCCGCCAGGTGGACGTGGTCAACATGCTTGCCGATTGAGGCCAAGAAGCGGAGATGCACGGAGCAGTGAAATGACATCACGCGCCGGGATTCGTCGGGCTTTGCGGCGGTTGGTGTACATCCTGATCCCAGGCACAACCAGGACGACGGCCTTTATGGTCGTGAACCGGAACTGCAAGCAGCCCGCCGAGGCGGCGCTGAGGGTGACGTTGCCAGGCAAAGCGCTTCAAGAACTCGACCGCAAGACCGGCACGTGGACGGCTGGTTCTGCCTTGGGCGCCGACCGCTTGGTCAAGGTGAGACTCTCCCCCGGCGACGGGCGGCGATTCCGGGTCGCGGAATAGAGAATGACCACAGCGCGTCACAATGCGTTATGTTTGCTTCTGCTATGCGGAGGATGCTCCATGGCCGCCAACAACCTATCGAAACCTTTGCCACTGCCGCCAGTGCCTTCCGCCGAGCAACTCGCCTGGCAGCGCATGGAACTAACGATGTTCCTGCATTTCGGCGTCAATACGTTCACCGACCGCGAATGGGGCGACGGCAAAGAAGCCCCAGCCCTTTTCAATCCAAGCCAATTGGACGCACGCCAGTGGGCGCGCACGGCCAAGGATGCCGGATTCAAGCTGATGATCCTTACGGCCAAGCATCACGACGGGTTCTGCCTCTGGCCGACGAAGTACACCGAGCATTGCGTGCGCAGCAGTCCCTGGAAGGGCGGCAAGGGCGACGTCGTTCGCGAGTTCGTCGACGCCTGCCGCGCCGAGGGGCTGGAAGTCGGGCTGTACCTTTCCCCTTGGGACCGCAACAATCCCGCCTATGGAACCGATCGCTACAACGACTACTTTGTGAACCAGCTCACCGAATTGCTGGCCAACTACGGCCCGGTGGAAGAGATGTGGTTCGACGGCGCGTGCGGAGAGGGACCCAGCGGCCACAAGCAGGTCTACGATTGGGACCGCTACTATGCCACGATCCGCAAGCTTGCGCCGAGGGCGCTGATTGCGATCTGCGGCCCGGACATCCGGTGGGTCGGCAACGAATCAGGCGTGGCCGTTGTCGGCGAGTCAAGCGTCAAGGGCAAGGCATGGTATCCAGCCGAATGCGACGTCTCCATCCGTCCCGGGTGGTTCTATCACGCCGCGGAGGATGGCAAGGTCAAGTCGCTGGCGACGCTGATGGATATTTACTTCAGCTCCGTCGGCCGCAATGGCGGCTTGTTGCTCAACGTGCCGCCCGACCGTCGCGGTCTGATCGCCGATGGCGATGTGGCCCGCTTGAAGGAACTGGGCGCGGCCATTGGCGGGCTGAAGGAAGGCCGACTCCTGCCCAAGGACGTTACAGCCAACGCCAAGCGCGGCGATGACTTCGAAGCCGGAAAAGCTGCCGATGGCGATTTGGATACCTTCTGGGCCACCGATGACGCCGCCCGGACCGGCTGGCTGGAACTGGATTTTGGCACGACCCGCCAGTTCAACGTCGTGAATGTTCAGGAAGCAATCCGGCTGGGAGAACGCGTAAGCGGGTATCGCATCGACGTCGAGGCAGACGGCCGATGGATAACGTTGGCCCGCGGCAGCGTCATCGGACAGCGCAACCTCCATCGGCTGAAGACCACGGCTGCACGCCGCATCAGGCTGGTGATTGAGGATGCCAAAGCCTGTCCGGCTATCGCCGAGTTCAGTGCACACCTTGCCCCGGTCGTCCCTCTCGTGTCGGACGCATCCGGAAACGGATGAGGTTCACCCTGTCATTGTGGATGGGCAAGAGGCAGCACATCGCGGCCGTCCTTTCCCGATTTCGCTGGATTCACGGGGAGCAGGGTTTATTCTGAACGCTCGCCGGCCGGGCCGGGCACGTGTTACAGATCCGCGACAACGAATGGGAGCCGAGGCATGAGCGCATCGAAGGTCGTCAGGAAGGACAATGTGGCCAGGGTGTTGGAGCAGGCCTTGGACGCCGGCGAGGGGTTGTTGAGGCTTACGCCCACGTGGGTGCCGCGGAACTTTCTGCACCCAGGCAAGCGGATCAAGCTGGCGCCGACGGACTGGTATGCCCTGGGCACGCACCGCGGGGGGATTGACGAGCGGTGGTTTGCCTCGACGACGGAGGCGGCCAATGAGAACCGGGCGAAGAATGAGGGGCTCAGCTATGCAGCGTTCGGAGGGCAGCGGTTCCTGTTGAAGGATGCCGTCGCGGAGGCCGGGCAGCGGCTGGTCGGGCCGACGCTGTGGAAGAAGTACAAGCGATGGCCGGTGTATTCGAAGTTTTTCGACAACGCCGGACCGATCCCGCACCACATGCACCAGAGGCATGAGGACGCGGCCTTAACGGGGCAGGAGGGCAAGCCGGAGTCATACTACTACCCGCCGCAGCTGAACGCGGCGGAGAACCATTTCGACTACACGTTCTTCGGCCTGGAGCCGGGGACGACGAAGGCCCAGGTGCGAAAGTGCCTGGAGGACTGGGACAAGGGAGACAACGGCATCCTGGACCTCTCGAAGGCGTACCGCCTGAAGCGGGGCACGGGATGGATGGTGCCTGCCGGCGTGCTGCATGCCCCCGGGTCGCTGTGCACGTACGAGCCCCAGTGGGGCTCCGACGTGTTCGGCATGTTCCAGTCGCTGGTGGAAGGCCGCGAAGTGCCCTGGAGCCTGCTGGTCAAGGACGTCCCGCCGGCCAGGCACCACGACCTGGACTTCATCATTGGCATGCTCGACTGGGATCGCAACGTGGATCCGCACTTCAAAGACTCCAACTATCTCGAGCCGATCGTCGACAAGACCGCCGGCGGCGACGGGGCCGTCGACCGCTGGATATGCTACGGCGACATCGACGGCTTCCAGCCGGTCTCGGCCAAGGAACTCACCATCGCCCCGGGCGCCAGGATGGTCCTGAAGGACCCCGGCGCCAGCGGGTGGATCACCGTGCAGGGCAGCGGGCGGATGGGCAAGCTCGCCCTCCAGACGCCGGTGATGATCCACTTTGGCGAGGAGACCGCCGATGAGGTCTTCATCTCCCACGAGGCCGCCGCACGTGGCGTCGAGATCGAAAACACCGGCGCCGAGCCGCTGGTGGGCCTGCGGTACTTCGGGCCCGAAATCAGCAAGACAATGCCCAGGCAGGGCGACTACAAGAAGGCAATCAAGTGAGCCCCGCGATGAACGACAAACACCCCAACAACTACCCCAAGCTGCATAACGCGGCCTGGCCCGGCGTGGTGGGCAAGGGCAACGGCGGCGAGCCCCCCATCGACCTGGACACGATGCTGGACTTGACGGCCGCCGCGTCCGCCGACGGCGTGAAGTTCGACGGCGTCGACCTGTTCCTGTTCTCCCCGCACGTAGACATCGACTCGGCCGACGATGACCTCAAGCGGCTGGCCGAGAAGGTGCAGCGGCGGGGCCTGCAGATCGGTTCGCTGGTCGCCCCGGTCTGGCCGCCCACCGGAGGCGGCTCGGCGATGGGCACCCAGGCGGAGCGAACGGCGTTCCTGACGCAGGTGCGCAAGGGCTGCCGGATCGCCGCGAAGCTTCGCGACCTGGGCGTACGGCCGTGGGGGTCGGTCCGCATCGACTCGGCCGCGCCGACCGCCGGATGGTTCGACGACCCGCGAGGCAATCAGAAGAAGATCGCCCAGACCTTCGCCCAGGCCTGCGACATCGCCGAGGGGTTCGGTGAGAAGCTGGCGGCCGAGGGAGAGATCTGCTGGGCAGGAATGCACAGTTGGAAGGCCATGGTGGAACTGCTGGAGATGGTGAACCGCCCCGGAACGCTAGGGTTCCAGGCCGACATGGCCCATACGCTGCTGTACCTTTTGGGCTACAACTCCCCCGCCGATGCCCTCCTGCCGGATGGGTTTGACTGGAAGGACACCGCGGCGTTCGAGGCCGCCTACAAGACACTCACCGCGGCTCTGGGCTCCTGGACGATCG
This sequence comes from Phycisphaerae bacterium, assembly GCA_039683615.1. Lineage (GTDB taxonomy): Bacteria > Planctomycetota > Phycisphaerae > SM23-33 > SM23-33 > JAJFUU01. The sequence continues at coordinate 68,502 of JBDKRA010000044.1, read as the reverse complement.
ACTTCCACGTCGCCCAGAACGACGCCACAGTCCACGGCGCGGGCTCTCACGACAAGACCGGGCGGCACTGCCTGCCGGGCGACCCCAACGGCAAGCTGGACATCCCCCGGGCCGCGGGTTTCTGGATGCGGGATGGTCACGGTCACGTCACGCGGAAGTTTCGCACCATCTGCTGGGACGGCTGTATGTTCCCTAATGCCGTCATGATGCAGCCGGCGACGTGGAACGGGATCCTGGCGGCGATGCTGGCCGTCCGGGATGAGCACGGTTGGCGTGAATAGGAGGCACTTACCATGAAAAAGACGCTCAACATCGGGCTGATCGGGTACGGCTTCATGGGCCGGGCGCACTCCAACGCGTACCGGCAGGTCAGCCAGTTCTTCGACATTCCGTGCATCCCGGTGCTCAAGACGGTGTGCGGGCGCGATGCCGCCAAAACCGCCGCCTTCGCCGGCCAGTGGGGGTATCAGACTCACACGACGGACTGGCGAAAGGTGATCGAGGACCCGGACATCGAGCTGGTGGACATCTGCGTGCCCAACAGCGTGCATGCCGAGGTTGCCCTCGCCGCGGCGAAGGCGGGCAAGGCGATCATCTGCGAGAAGCCCCTTGCGATGAACGGCATGCAGGGGCAGGAGATGGTCGACGCCGTCGAGAAAGCCGGCGTGCCCAACCTCGTGTCGTTCAACTACCGGCGCGTGCCGGCGGTGGCGATGGCCAAGCAACTCATCGAGGAAGGCCGCCTGGGCAGGATCTTCCACTACCGCGCCAACTTCCTTCAGGACTGGACCATTGCCGCCGACGTGCCGCAGGGCGGGCCGGCCACCTGGCGATTGGACGTGAAGGCCGCCGGCTCGGGGGTTCTGGGCGACCTGCTGGCCCACTGCATCGATACGGCCATCTGGCAGAACGGGCCCATCGCGTCGGTTTGCGGCATGACCGAGACGTTCATCAAGGAACGCACCCAGGCCCTGACGGGCCGGCTCGAGCCGGTCGGCATCGACGACGCCTGCACGTTCTTCTGCCGCTTCGCCAATGGTTCGCTGGGCAACTTCGAGGCCACCCGGTACGCCCGCGGGCATAAGGCCCTCTACACACTGGAAATCAACGGCGAGAAGGCCTCCATCCGCTGGAATCTGCACGACCTGCACCGCCTGGAGTGGTTCGACCACGGCGACGAGGCCAAACTCCGTGGCTGGCGGAACATCCACGTCACTGACGGCGGCGAACATCCCTACATGGACCACTGGTGGGTGCCGGGCCTGGCCATCGGCTACGCCGAGAGCTTCGTACACCAGGTCGCCGACTTCCTGGCCGGTATCGCCGCCGGCCGGGCCGCCGGGCCGACCTTCCGCGATGCCCTGGCCACCCAGAAGGTCTGCGACGCCGTCCAAACCAGCGCCCGGGAAGGCCGCTGGGTCCAGATCGGGTAATCGTCCTCAAGACTTCCTGCCCGATGCGGATCAGAGTGGCCATCGAACTGAGCTATGGGCTTGGTTTGTGAAAGGAGCATCACGTATGGCAGCGGCAACTCTTTATCACTTCAGATGTTAAGTCAGTGGCGACAAAGGCTTATCTTCTGTTTCCCGTCTGGCCTCCGCACTGTCTTTTCAGTGGTTCGGCGATGGTTCAGACCAGACTTTGTACCAGACTTTTTCAACGCGCGATCACGCCTGTCCCTCAGGCAGCGGGCCGATATGATCAATCCGCAGCAGGACCATACCCCACTGTTTCTCCGTCGAAATAATCAGGCCCAACTGCATATCCTCAGCCGCGTCACGATTCAGACGGGCCGGTTCATCGCGGTGGCTCTTGCCGGTGAGAAAGGTGTCCATCACGGCCCGCCGGATCGCACAGCCGCTACAGTGAGTAGTCTTACCGCATCCTTGCGGCAGGTGAGCGTATGCGCACTCAAACACGTCACCGCCTCGCTGGCCTTTCATTTGGTCCAGATTCTTGCCCAGAAGTGCCTGGAGGGGCCTATTGGCCAGAGAAACCACCACATCGCTGTCGGTGACCAGCACCGGAACATTCAGTAGATCCAAGAAGTCCAGCAGCGGAGTGCCTGCTCCCGGCCTGAAACGCTCAAGGCACTCCACGCAAATTCCGCCTGTGATGGGACGCTCGGCGATCGTCTTGGCAGATATGTCGTTGTGACACACTGCGCAGGTATTTCGGTTGGATCCGGACATGCTGCACCTCTTTCTCTTGCAGGCATGTATGTCCATGCCAAACGTATTATACCCTTCCAGAGAAACCCTCACAGATCCCTTCACGCCAGGCTTGTCAGTTTTGGCACTGCTGCCTTTGGCTTTGTCGTCGCGCGAAACCAATCTAGGGATTTGCCCCATGCACTTTTCAGAAGATTTACCTATTACATCGAACAAGTATTTCCCTTACTCTTAGCATCACTAGGGCCTTTCTTTTACCCAAGTCGCGAAAGGGCAATGCGCGTCTAATGGCCCACACACAACCCATTCTTGAAGCGGCTACGCCTCCACAGGGGGATCGAGTAAGGCAACTGGCGTGGCTTCCCATTCCCGCACTGATTGCTCTGTATACTGCGGGACTGATCCGTCGGCGACCTATGAATCTGACTGGCTCATGGCGATCTGCAACGGGGTGTTTCTTGGTGGCGGATGCGTGGCCGTTTCCTATCTGGCTCTAAAAACGTTTCTGCATGCAGGGCGTGTTCAAGTCTTCCTTCTTGGCTGCGGGGTCCTGAGTTTTGGCGTCGGCACAGTGCTGGCTGGGGCACTACGCACGCTCCCTACAGGCCATAACCTCTCCCCGAGCCTCCATAATTGTGCCGCCATGCTGGCGGCCCTCTTTCACTCTGGGGCGGCATTCCTGCTGCTTTCCGGCCGTTCACCGCAACTAGACCGCAACCGGGGTCTCTGGGCAGTGCTGGGCCTTGGCGGTGCAATCGCGTTGACGGCCGGGATAGCACTGGCCAGTCATTTCGGCCTATTTCCCGCGTTTTATGAAAGTGCTGTAGGGTTCACCTTTCTCCGCCAAATAGTCCTCGCAAGTGCCGTTGTTCTGTTTGGGTTCTCGTTCATCGTCTTTTTTGGGATGTACCTACGAACGAACGAAGCTTTTCTATACTGGTATTCCTGTGCTTTGGCTTCGACGGCCGTCGGCCTGGGCGTGATCTTCTTCCAAGGTCCACTTGACAGCGCTGTCGGATGGACAGGCAGGATCGCCCAGTACCTGGGAGGGATTTACTTTCTCGTGGCAGCCGCCGCCGTCAGACGCATCGCCCAGAAGCGAATGACGTCTCTGGACGTCGTATTGACGGGGGCACTAGCGGGCCAGGAAGAAGAACTTCAGGCGGCAGAGAAGGCATTGCAGTTGAGGGAACAGGAGTTCCACTCCCTGGCCGAGGCAATGCCCCAGATCGTCTGGGCCACTCGCCCCGATGGCTGGAACATCTATTTCAATCAGCAATGGGTGGACTATACGGGGATGACGATGGAGGACAGTTACGGCCATGGCTGGAACAAGCCCTTCCATCCCGATGATCAGCAGCGTGCGTGGGTGGCGTGGCAACGTGCAACCCGATACAACGAGCCGTACTCCCTGGAATGTCGCCTGCGGCGGGCCGATGGCGTCTACCGCTGGTGGCTAGTCCGTGGGTCGCCGATGCTCGGACCTAACGGTAAGATTCTAAAATGGTTCGGCACCTGCACCGATATCGAGGAGATCAAGCGTGCCGAAGCGTCGCTGCAGGAGGCCAAGGATTTGCTGGAGCAGCGCGTGGCCGAGCGCACGGAGGCCCTGCGTCGCAGCGAGGCGAAATGGAACGCCGCCATCGAGAATCTTGGAGAAGGCGCGATCATCGCCACTGAAGCGGAACAGGTGATTTACTGGAATCCTGCCGCCAGAAAGATGCACGGTTTTTCTAGGCCCGAGGAAGGCATCGGCCCGCTCGACAGGACTCCGGAGACCTTTGAGTTGTGGAGCGCCGGCGGGGAGCGACTGCTCCCTCTGGATGAGTGGCCGATGCGACGTATCAAGCGCGGAGAAACCGTACGCCGGATGGAACTCCGTCTGCGTCGCCCCGATCAAGGATGGGAGCGCATCGTTTCGTACTCGGGCGCAATGGTTGAGACAGCCGGCGGGGAGCGTCTGATCTTCCTTTCCATCCATGACCTGACCGAGCAGCGTAAAGCCGAGGAAGCTCTGCGGCACTCCGAGACCCGCTATCGCATGCTTCACGAGACGATGCGAGACGCGTTCGTCCAAACCACAATGGATGGGCAGATCGTTGATTGCAATGATATCTTCTGCCAGATGGTCGGTTACACGGCCGACGAAGTGCGAAAGCTGACCTATCAGGAAATGACACAGGAGCAGTGGCACGAGTCTGAGCAGCGAATTGTTCGGGATCAGATCATTGCTCGCGGTTATTCGGATTTATACGAAAAGGAGTATCGCAGAAAAGACGGCACGGTTTTCCCTCTGGAATTGCGGACAATCCTGTTGCGAGACGAGGCTGGCCGGCCGGCTGGCATGTGGGCCATCATCCGCGACATCACCGCCCGCAAGCAGGCCGAGCAACAATTGCGCGAAGTAAATGAACGTCTGGGAATGACGCGACGCGCTGCAGGGGCCGGAGCGTGGGACTGGGATATTGCTGCCAACACGATTGCGTGGTCACCCGAGATGTTTGGGCTGTTCGGCGTCGACCCGCGGACGACCCCGGCCTCCTTTGCGGTGTGGCAGTCCATTCTTCATCCCGACGACAGAGAAGCTGCCGCTTCGAGGATCCAACGGGCGCTGGCAGAGCATCACTCTCTGGACAGCCAGTACCGCATCGTGCGACCCGATAACGAGGTTCGTTGGATCAATGCATTGGGGCAAGGAACATATGACGAGAATGGGCGTCCGCTCCGGATGGCCGGTATCTGCATTGATGTCACCGCCCGCAGACAGGCCGAGGAAGACCTGCGCCGGGCCAAGGATGAACTGGAACAGCGTGTCCAGGAGCGGACGGCGGAACTGGCGCAGCGGGCCGAGCAGCTCCGCGCTCTGGCCGGTGAGCTGACCCTGACGGAACAGCATGAGCGCCGCCGGATGGCCAAATTGTTGCATGACCACCTCCAGCAGTTGCTGGTCGGAGCCAAGTACCACACAGCCATTCTGGGCCGCAATGCTGAACCGCTGCTCAAAGAGGCTTCACGGGAGATCGAAGACCTTCTCGATGCGGCGATCAGCGAGTCGCGGTCGTTGACGGCCGAATTGAGTCCGCCGATTCTTCACGAAGGCGGCTTGATGGAAGGGCTGGAATGGCTGGAGCGGTGGATGGCCGACAAGCACGGCCTGATCGTCGATCTATCGAGGCAAGAAGAACAACTGCCGACGCTGGAAGACGACGTCAAGATCCTGCTGTTCGAGTCGGTCCGCGAGCTGCTTTTCAACGCCGCCAAACATGCCAAGGTGAGGTCGGTGAATGTCGATATTCGCCGGATCGAAGGAGAGCGACTGCAGGTGACTGTCAGCGACGCCGGCCCCGGCTTCGATCCATCCAGTCTCAAGAAGGCCGGTCAGATTGGCGCGGGATTTGGGTTATTCAGCATCCAGGAGCGTCTGACCTTCATCGGCGGAGCGATGGCCATCGACAGTGACCCTGGCAAGGGGAGTCGGTTCAGACTGACAGTTCCACTGGGGCACGTAACGGCGCCAGATACTTTCGTTACAGTCGCCGCGCCGAAGACAGCTCTTGGCGCAGAGGCGATTAAGGCCTTTTCACCGAAATCCGGCGCCACGATCCGAGTGATGCTCGCCGACGACCATCCCGTCTTGCGGGAAGGCTTGGCTCGCCTGCTCGACGAAGAGCCGGATATCGAAATCGTGGGCGAGGCGGCCGATGGGCAGGCGGCCATCGAACTTGCGAACACGCTGCTTCCCGGTGTAATCCTGATGGACATGAGCATGCCTAAGCTCAATGGCATAGAGGCCACACGTGCCGTACACAAAGAGCACCCCGAAATACACATCATTGGTCTATCCATGTACGAGCAGGAAGAGCAGGCCAAGGCTATGATCGAGGCCGGAGCGACACAATACCTGACCAAGAGCGGGCCATCTGAAGCTCTGGTGGCCGCCATTCGAACGTGCGCGGCGCAGCGGCCGAAGGATGCGAACGAGTCTGGCAAATTGCCATATAGCTCTTGAAATACCAGCTAGATTCTAACGATACGCCCGCGACCAGATTCTTGAACGTTAATCCGCTTGTGCCGAAGACGCCGGCACTGTCGAGGATTTCGCTGAAACTGTCCAGGTCAAGTTTGGCCCGATAGCTGGTCAGCAGGTTGGTCAGCCGGTATTGCAGGCTGTGCGGTCCGCTTCCCAGTTGCAGCGTTCCAACTCACCGCCGGCATCGCCCTTGGTCGGAGCGAGGTGAGTCCAGTATGATCCATAGCGGAGGCCGTCGGTGTCTGACGGCTACTTCACTGGCCGGATTGAGTTTTCGGGATAGACAGCCTGATCGGGAGTTCCTCATGCCACATCCAGCGTCACGCCACGCCATCGAATACCGTGGTCCGGCCGTCAACTTCTTCCAGGGCGGCGTACTGGGCAATGGCGGCTTGGGCGCGATCGTCTGCACGCGTCCCGACGCCCTGGCTATCCACTTCGGCCACAACGACGTCTGGGACATCCGCATCAGCGAGAAGAACAAGGACAAGCTGATGACGTTTCCGGAGGTGATGGCAAAAGTGCAGGCCATCCCGCCCACGCTGCGGTTCCTGGAGAGCGACCCCTGGTACGCGCAGTACCTCCAGATGACCGGGGAAAACTACCGCAAGCCCTACCCGCGCCCGATGCCCTGCGGCAGCCTCGTGCTGGGGTGGGACCGCCGGTTGCCCGTCGACGTCCTGGGCCATTGCGTCGACCCCGCCGACGGCGCCTGCACCGTGCGGCTGCTCGTGCGCGGCAGCGAGGTCCACGTGCGGATCTTCGTGGACATGACGGCCGACCGCCTCTGGATCAGCAGTCACACGAGGGAGGGCGCCCCCATCGCGGCCCCCTTCCATCGGATGAATCTGCTGCCCGACCCGAACACGCCGCGAGAGTTCCCCCCCGCGGCCCTGTCAGTGACTGACGACACGGTGTCGCTGCGCCAGGTGCTACCGGCGTTGGAGCCGGAGGCGTACGATGCTGCCACGGGCGATCCCGGCGACCGGGCGTTCGTCCTGTCGGCCCGCGTGAATGGCGCGCTGGGCGTCGGGGAACACGTGAACTGGCACCTGGAGCGCGAGCCGTACAACTATCGCCTCAGCGTCGAGGGCCCGTGCATCCTGTGCGTCCAGCTCGACCAAGGCCTCGCCGCCGACCTTCCCGCCCGAGTACCCGCCGTGGCGGCGCCGACGAGCGAGGCCGTTGCCGCCGCCCGCCGCGAAAGCCAGGCTGCCTGGCAGGAGTTCTGGTCGCGCTGCACCGTCCGCCTGGCCGACGCCGAGCTCGAGGGGATCTGGTATCGCAACCTTTACTTCTTCCGCTGCGCGATCCGCCCCGGCGTCACCTGCCCGGGACTCTTCGCCAACTGGAGTTTCGGCGGCATCGGCAACGCCTGGCACGGCGACTACCATATGAACTACAACACCCAGCAGCCATTCTGGGTGTGCTTCTCCTCCAACCATGCGGACCTGCACGAGCCTTATGTCCGCCTGGTCAATGACCGTCTGCTTCCGCTGTCTCGCCGCCATGCCCACGACTATTACCGTCTGGGCGGGGCAGCCTTCCCGCACAGCGCCTACCCGGTGCCGATGACCATGTTCCCTTACCCCACGCCCACATGGGGCTGGGAGATCTTCGAGACCCCCTGGACCGTCCAGAGCCTCTGGTGGCACTACCGCTACACCGGCGACCTTGCCTTCCTTCGCGAACAGGCCTTCCCGGCGATGAAAGACGCCACGGTCTTCATGGCCGCCTATCTCGAACGCCCTGAGGCCGCCGGCCCCCAATGGGGCGACGACCGACGCCACCTGTTCCCCACCGTCTCGCCGGAGATGAACGGAGGCCTGCGCCCGGGGCTCGACCGCAACCACGACGGCCTGGTGGACCTGGCCTTGACGCGATTCCTTTTCCGCGCCTACGCCGGCGCCTGCGCCGCCTTGGATATCGAAGAGCAGGAACGCGACCTGCTGGACCGCATCGCCCGCTACCAGGCCCAATTGCCCGACTACAGCACCACGGTTCACCCAACCTATGGCGAGGTCTTCCTCGACGTCCCCGGCGGCGAGCCGGACATTGTCTTCAATACCCCCAACCCCATGATGACCGTCTTCCCGGCCGAGGAGCACGGCCTGCACTCGCCGCCCGAGATCCAGCACATCGCCGCCAACACCCTCGCCTCGCACCGTAACGAGGGAGGCAACCACCTGGTATTCATCCCCATGCAGGCCGCCCGCCTGGGCAGGCTGGACCTGGAGCGATTCAAACGCGACGTCGCCTTCAACACGCTGCCCAACGGCACTTGCGCCAACAAAAACCTCGAGGGCGGCGGGCGCTACAACGACCACACGCCGTTCGACTACATGGCCAACATGGGCATCTGGTTTGAGAACTTCGCCCTCCCGGCCGTCGTCAACGAGGCCCTGCTGCAAAGCTACACCGGCGAAATTCGCCTGTTCCCCAATTGGCCGCTCTCCGCCGGCGACGCCGAGTTTCGCACCCTCCGCGCCGTCGGGGCCTTCCTGGTCAGCGCCCGCATCGAGGCTGGCTGCGTCCGATGGATCGAGGTGTTCAGCGAACGCGGCAGCGAGTTGCGCCTGGTCAATCCGTGGCCGCGGGCCATAGTCGAACGCAACGGCGTGAGGACGATTGACGACCGCCCATTGATCGTCCTGTCGACGGCGGTCGGCGAGCGCCTGCAATTCAGCGCCGAGTAACGGCCGCCGGCTTCGCTTTCGGGGAATTTGCGGACACCATACTAGTTTCTGCTTTTTCGCTTACGAGGCCGACATCGAGATTTCGAGCTTTTGGATGAATCCCACAGACCCCAGCAACCTGCTGGTATTCTGCTGCGGCGCTTCGACTGGGCCTCAGGCATAGCTATCGTGTGGCGGCAACTCTTTTCGCAGGCTCATCCTCGCGTGCCACCCATACCAATTCGTAGGTTCTCGAATAGGATTTTCCGGCCATCTTAGCTTCCAGCAGTAACTCATCGCCTGCGCGCAGCGTGTTGAGGAAGCTCAGCAGATCATCTGGGGGGTTGGGACACTTGATGGAAACGGACGAGTAACCTCCGAAGACATGCTTCAACTTCAGTACAGGGTCTGCAACGCCTTCACCCGCACCCTCGTACCGCCCGGCCAAGGCGACAGTCTCGATCTCGCCGGTGCGATCTTGTTCGGCGGCTTTCCAGGTTTTCTCGTCAGCGGAATAATTACGAGGAGGGCAGCGGCGGCCGGTGTCGGTAATCAGGGACAATGTATTCCCACGTCGTTGAATAGTCCTGCCCCTCAGGATGATCTGTCCGTTGTCAGAGCGGCTGGTCTCAACAGTCATCGTGACAACATCTTGGCTCTTGTAGTCCGAGAAGTCTTCTTTGGAGGCAGAAGGGAAGGCGACCTCGAAAAATTCGGTCTTGTCGTCGGGCGTCTTGATAGTGAAATTCGCTTTATGACCGTAGTCGGTAAATGAAGAAAACTCCGCCTCCAATGGAAATGTCGCGCCTGACTTTGTGATACGTCGCTGCAGCTTGGCCAGAGGAAACAATGTGGAGGCCGGATCCAGAGTGGACCGGTCTCGCTTCTGTCCGACAACCGCTCTAGACTGTTCTCGGTCGCATCGTCTTACATCCAACACCTCAAGGAGCGGAGCGTCTTTTGCCAGCCGAAAGCTTACCTTGCCATCGTCCACCAACGTTCCCTTGAGTGAGACCGAATCCCCGCCGGGGGCAACGCCAGCAGGCCCGGCAACCGGCACAGCGGATCGTCGTCTTGTCGTTCTGGATCTGACTGTCACGGGGTTACATGAAAAATCATCCAGTTCATCAAGAAATCCTGCACTGCGTGTGAAGGCCTCGAAGGTAACACCATCTTCTGTCTGAATCAGGAGGTGCGTCTCCCCTGCCTGCTCGTCGCACAACACCTGCCTTAGTCTTCCCGTCCAAGTCACCTCTTTTCCTTTTACCAGTTGACCCAACATCGCGCCGGCAGCGGGCGTGATCACAGAAGGGACTGTAGACTTCCTTCGCGGACCTGTGGCCATGACTCGTGTTGAGTCATTGCCTGCCTTGCGCACCCAGTCGCAGTTCATCACCAGGGTGGTATTGCGTGAGGTAATAGGGTATCCCTCGGTCACCCTTCCCTGCCTGTCCATGCCGTGATGGAGCACCACCGCAACCGAGGGAGGCATTCCCTGCCCACCGCCCTGAGTGATCGCCGTGCCGCCGGTCAGTGCGCCGCCGACTTCGATCTTATCGCCAGGGGCGTAATCGAGAAACTCTCGCAAGAGAGTGCTCCGGCCTATGCTGCCCATCAGGGCGAGAGTCTCCCCCGTCTGCTCCAACTCCTTCTTGATACTGATTCCTGCCGCCAAAGTCTCGCCTCGGGCATTTATTTCGCCCGAACTGACGCTCTGGAAGACGGCCGTCGTCTGCCATCGGACCCCTGAGGTGGTCAGAGGATGGTGTAGCATCCATGATGGGGAAAGCGTCAGCGCTTCCGAGTTGATGAGTTTACGCATCTTGCCGGTCTGCGCGTTTGCCCACGTCTGGGGCTTGAGAGTCTTTTCCACGCCGATGCCACGCAGGCACCAAGCGCCGAATGCGGCGCCTCGCATACCTTGGTCAGAAGACAAAAAGAATCTGATCTGGCAGATGTTTTCAGCAGATACGCCCGTAGGAACGCGTCCATCTCCCCACGAGTCTGATTGCCTCCAGTCCTCCCGCTTGACCAATACGGAAACTCGCTCCCCTTTCTTGTAGTCTGCCATGGCATCGGCAATGTCTGCGCCGTCAAAGACGATCAAGACGCCTTGCGCTCGCATCAACATTATCTCTTGCGTGCCTCCCATGGGCGATTCCGAGCCATAGGATGGTACGACCATTTCCATCCACGTGCTGCCGTTCTTGACCTGGAAATCGTTCAGGATGCCGGTAAGGACCAATTTTTCCGGAAGCCGCGGTTTTGAGACGGTCTCGGGAGATTTCACTGTAGATTTTTTGCTGCTGTAGCCGGACCCTCCCGGGTTAGTGCCAGACTCTCCCGCGCTGTTGCCATATCCTCCCGGGCTGTAGCCGGATCCTCGTGTGGGCATGCCGGACGAGCCCAAGGGATATCTCCTCCCGCCGTAGCGATCCGGCTCCTGTGGGACCATCTGCGCCGACGACATCCCCAGCCCTTCCTTGAACGTCTGCAGAGCTGAAGCCAGATCTCGTCTGGGCACGTCCTCCAAAGCATTCTTTCGATCATCCGCCAACTCCGACTGCACTTTTGCATCTGTTGAAAACTGGGGCTCAACATGGACCAATTGAGGCAAAGGCTCCAAAGGCGGCATCGGTTGTGCGGGCTCTTCAGGGATACTGACTTCTGGCGATGGCACGGATTGAATTACCGGCTGTTGCGGCGCCGGCGGCTTGGCGGGGGAAGATGCTGGTCTGAGGACTGTTGCTCGCGGCGGCGGGGTCTTGGGCACGGCAGCCGGCACAGTCTTTGCCCGAGGAGGCGTTGGCACTACGACCACCTCCTGATCCCTTGTCTTTTGAATAGACCGGGAGGAAAACAGCCATGTGACTCCTAAGAGCAGAAGCACCGCGGCCAGACCCACGGCAGCCCAAAACACGGCGAACTTCGGTTGGATCTGGCCGAGCCACAAAGCGATCAGGGCTCTGAAGGAAATCCTTCTAGGTTGACGGGACTGCGGGTCTTTGTCCCCCATCTCCTGGGACAGCAGTAGCAGTCGTACTGCACTAGCCAACTTATCGAGATGCTCCTCGAGCGGAGTAGTCATGGCATCCAGCCAGTGGGACGCGCTCAGGAAATACTCCATGTCCTTGGACATGGCGACATCTTCAATGCGCAAGGGGAAGATCGATACTCCCTTGGCAACAGCGCGTTCCACCTCGCGGAGCACCTGCTGCGAGACGTTGGCCGCCGAGGAAAAGACCAACACCATCGCACGGCTTTCGCCAATGGCCTCGACGATGGCCGCTCCCCAGTTCATTCCAGCTGAAATATCGCGCGGGGCGATCCAGCAGCGGATGCCCTTTGCCTCCAGATCGGCACAGACCGCGTCGGCTACAGCCTTGTCCTTATTGGAATGGCTGATGAAGACATCGTGATCCCTGACGCGGGGACCTTCAACCGAGAGCATTTGCCGACACTTTGGACACTTGACCTGGATGCCTTTGAACTGATCCTTCGCACGGAAGTGACGACCGCAGGACGGGCAGGTGACCAGAATCGCCATAGTTCAATACCCCGTAGTAAACGAACAAATGAAGGACAAGGATCCATAAGCGCCTGTTGCCTGAAGAAGATTATCCATTGACTGCCCGCGGTCGCAACTGAAATCCGGAGCTACCCGATGTTCAGGGGAGGCAATTGCAGCCGTATCCTGCCGCTGATACCATCACAGCCGTCCTGTTGAGGCTCTCGCCGCACGCGCGTGGCGCCGGAAACGCGACAAGGAATCGCCAGATGACTTACATACCCAAACCGATCGATACTTCAAAGGTCTCGCTGCCAGCAAGCGTCCAGGGCCTAGTGGAAAGGCTGGCCCGAAACGTGCATGATGGATGGGCACAACAGCACATTAAAGAAGGATGGGTCAGCGGCCCGACCACCGACCTGGCCAACAGAGTTCATGCCATGCTGGTGCCCTATGAGCAGTTGACCAATGCCGAGCAGGAGTATGACCGTATCTCGGTGGAGCAGACGCTCAAGCCGCTGGTGGCCTTGGGATACCGAATTCTGCCCCCCGGCCATGTCACCATGGCATCGGTAGCGACCCTTGATTCCGATCCGGTGTCGAAGAGCGATGTTGCCGTTACTGGAAATGCGGAGCGGTTGTTCGACCTCTGCCATGCGACCACAGCGGAGCTTTACCATGAGGCCGACAAGGCCGCTGTCCGCCAGCAACGCTATCATCGTTGCCTAGCCGTGATGGCGGCGGTCTGCGGAACCGTAGCGGCCCTTTTTGCCCTCATGCAGTTGGCAACGCCGCTGCGAAGTTCGTGGCAAAGCGCCCTGGAAAGCGTCTTTGCGGCTGCCGCAGTCTTATCAGTCGTGCTGGGGATGCTGGGATCACGAAAGGCCCGCTGGCTTCTGGAACGCCACAAAGCTGAACAATTGATCTCACTTAGGTTCCGAGCGTTGGCAGCCATGCTTGACGGCAGCGGTCATGTCGTAGATGACGAAGGCTTGCGGGCGTGCATCCAGGAGCAAGTGCGCCGGATTACTGAGATGAATGAATCTGACGTTCGCAGATGGATGGCCCGGGATCATCGCAAAAACCAGCCGCCTTGTCCGGCGAACTGGCCCGTTCTGGCGGTCCGCCAATTGTACTTGCAGCATCGGCTCAAGCCACAGATGGAGTATTTTGCAGCCCGTGCCCGCAAAGGCCTTCATACGGAGCGTTGGTCTTCACGCCTGGCGCCTGCCGCGTTCTTTGCGAGTGTCGCTTTCGTCTTTTCCCATTTTGTATATGAACTGATGCGCGGCGGGCATGGCGACCTTTTCAGTATTCTGTTGGTCTTGATGGCCGCGGCCCTGCCATTGATCGGCTCGGGGTTTAGGACGTTGCGTGGTGCTTTTGAGTTTGGACGAAACGCCTTGCGCTTTGAAGCCAACAACGCCTCGTTGGCCCGCCTGGTAGCCCACCTTGAGGCAACCAACGACCCCGCTGTTGCCGCTGAAGACATGTGGGCTTGCGAGCAACTGCTCGAAACCGAACATCGTCAATGGCTACACCTTATGGCCGAGTCGGAATGGTTTGGCTAGCAATTGAACCAAATGATGGACATATGTAGGGCGGGGAAGCCATAGGACGGATGGCTTTTGAACCGCAAAACAAAAAGACTCGTAACCTTTTGGGATTACGAGTCTTAGGTCGAGTCGGAGCGACTAGATTTGAACTAGCGACCTCTGCGTCCCGAACGCAGCGCTCTAGCCAAGCTGAGCTACGCTCCGTGGTGCGGCTTGTTGTTATACGCTCTGGGCGAGAGAAAGACAAGCGATATCCTGCTGCACCCGCGCGGAAATGGCGCGGGCGGGCAGATGTCGAACCCTTCGGCCTCAGCGCCACCCGTGCGGCCGGCAGGGGCAGGCGGCGCCAACTCAGACACGTCGAGGGACGGGCCGTCACCGCTTGCCGTTAACCGCTAAGACGTACGGGTTACTTCTTGCCCTTGGCGGCTTTGCTCTTTTTGGGCTTCTTGACATTCTTGCGCGGTGCGTTGCTGCCTTTGGCCATGGTTGGTTCCTTATTTAAGGTGACGAAACTTACGCGAAGATTAAATATCCTGGAAGGAAATCGCAACAACAACTTTGTGGCAGTGGTACGAAATACGAGGCAACGAAACCGGAGGCTCGGCGTCGCGAATTGCCAGCTGTTATGGTATTAGCTGCTTGGTGAAGGACTCGACGGGGAACGCCAGGCCGGGGGCATCGCTGCCGTCGAGTTCGCAGCGGAGATACACGTGGCTGTGGTTGATGTTCAGCGGCGGGCCCTGGAGCAGTTGTGTCAGGGCGATCAGGGCCTTGTACTGGGCTGGGCCCGGCGCGAGCTTCGAGAAGTCGCCGATAAGGCAGACGCTGATGGTCTCGGCATTGAATGAGGTGGGCTGTCCGGCAACGCCCAGACCGGCGGCTTGACGCTTCCACAGGGCCGAGGCGTGGACCGCGGGGCCGTCGGCGGCCTCGACGACCACAAAGTGGCATCGGCGGGCGATGTCGCTCTCGACGGACGGCGAGGAATGGATGACAATGTGCCGCCATCGCGAGGCAAGCAGGGGCGTATCCGTGGCCAGAACCTGCGCATCGAGCACGGGCGGTTGGGGCGCGACGACGACGGCCGCCATGTCTGCCGGCGGCAGGGGATCGCCGCTCATCATCCAAAGCAGCAACGCGCCGCTGGTCATGGAGATCAGCAGTGCCAGCAGCGTTTTAACAGTGCGTGGTTCTACCATGTGGCGTTCCGGCCTCGCATTTTACCCCATGTGAGCATCCGGCTTTCTGGGGGATTCTATGAGCGGTATCGGCCAGAGGCAAACTTATTCACCAGAAAAAATTCGGTGGAAAACGGAAAAACGGCAGGAAAACTCCCGCCGCCGACGGCCAGAGCGGAATCTCCCGGGATCAGGGGAAAGATGACCGGCATATAGTTCTCTTCCTCCTCAAGATGCGATACTATGGCCGCCGGTGGAAGTCAACTTGTCAGGGACTTAACCATGTACATACAAAACAATCTGGAACAGCTGCGTGTCGGCGCCAGGAAAGTGGCGACATACCGCATCCTCAAGTCGTTGCGGGTGGGCTTGATTATATTCGGCGTGCTGACCTTACCGGCGCTTTCTTCCCTGGCCGACGAGAAAACCCCGGCGTTCCTGAGGACAGTCTTGACGGCCGTGGGCGCGTTGGGCGCCGTCATGGTGGCCTGCGGCATCTGGTTCTGTGTGCAGCAGCGACGCGTCGGCACCGTTATCGGCGGCGTTCTGCTGATGGCCATCGGCCTGAGCAACTGCGCCCTGACGATTGCCGAGGCGGCCGCGGGAGAAGAGTTCACCGGTTGGAAGGGCTTCTGGTTCGTCTTCGGCATCATGCAGATCTACTGGGGGGTCCAGATGGCCGCCAGTTATCGCCGCCTGGCCGGCGCCGACAGCACGTCCTTGCCGCAGGAGTTGCTCGCGTGGCTGAAGGATAACCTGGCGTTTCTGAGCAAGAAGACGTGCCTGGCAGACCCCAAAGTCCTGGAAGTCATGGTCAAGGGCCCCCAGGTCTGGCGGGTGAACCTGTATCCTGATGGCGCCGTGGCGGTGCGTGTTGGAAGCCTGGCAGAGATCATCATCGCTCTGCCGCAGCAGGTGGCCCTGGAAGCGAGCATCAGCGACAAGAGCAGAGTGCCCGCTGTGCTGCGGTTGCACGAGCGGACGCTGACAGGCACGATGATAGCCGATCACTTTGAGCGTTTCCGCCGGTGGCAGGCCTCTGTCGCGGCGGCCGAGGCTCTGCCGATGCTCCAGCCCGCGCCCGACGCGCCTCCCCCGCTTCCGACGTTTCCAGCCGCGCCGGCGGCGAATTGACTCGACAGGGATTGACTGCCTATGGACACGATCAAGACACGCTTTGCGCCTTCGCCCACCGGGTACCTCCACGTGGGCGGGGCTCGCACCGCTTTGTTCAATTACGTGCTGGCCCGAAAGCTCGGCGGCACGTTCCTGTTGCGCATCGAAGACACCGACCGCGCGCGGCATGAGGAATCGGCCGTCGCCAAGATCGTCGACGACCTGCGATGGCTGGGAATCAAGTGGGACGAGGGCATCGACGTCGGCGGACCGGCCGCGCCGTACCGCCAGTCGCAGCGCCTGGAGATCTATCGCGAATACGCCCAGAAGCTCGTCGACGCCGGCAAGGCGTACTACGCCTTCGACACCGCCGACGAGCTTGAGACCATGCGCAAGGCCGCCGAGGCCGCCAAGGTCAACTTTTCCTACCCGAGACCGGCGGAGCTGCCCACCGCGGCGCAGGCGGCTGAGGCCCGCGCGGCGGGCAAGCCGGTGGTAATCCGCCTGGTTTGCCCCGGCCTCGACGTGACGATTCGCGATGAGGCCTTCGGCGATGTGACCATGCCGGCCGACCAGCAGGACGACTTCGTGATTCTGAAAGACGACGGCTACCCGACGTACCACCTGGCTAACGTGATCGACGACGCGCTGATGGGGGTGACGCACATCCTGCGCGGGCAGGAGTTCCTCGGCCAGACGTGGCGGCACGTGCTGCTGCGGGCGGCGATGGGCTTTGCGGAGCCCCGCTACTGCCACCTGCCGCTGATCATGGACATGGCCGGGCGCAAGCTCTCCAAACGCGACGGCGATGTCGAGGTGCATTCTTTCCGCAAGGCCGGATACCTGCCGGAAACGCTGGTGAACTTCATCGCCCTGCTGGGCTGGAACCCCGGCGAAAACATCGAACGCTTCACGCTGGCCGAACTGATCCACCTCTTCGACGTGTCGCGCATGGGCAAAACCAACGCCAAGTTCGACCGCGAAAAACTCATCGCGTTCTCGACGACGGATATGGCCGCGGCTGCGCCAGATCGCCTGCTGGCGGGCTTCAAGGACTTTTTGGCGCTCAATCCCGAGGCGCCGATCCCCGCGGGAGACGATGACCTGCTGCGCCGCGTGCTCGAGGCCAACAAGGGCATGCGCACCTTCGGCGACATCATCACCAAGTCCGGCGTGCTCTTCGGCGGCGACGACGCCTTCGAGTACGACGCTGCCGCCGTCGCCAAGGTCCTGCTGAAGGGCGATAACGCCGGCTATAAGATCCTCGAGCAGGTCCGCGGCGAGCTGGCCGGCATCGAATGGACGGCTGAGGGCGTCCACGCGTGGCTCGAAGACTTCTGCCAGCGCAGCGGCCAGGGCATGGGCAAAGTCGCCCAGCCCATCCGCGTAGCCGTCACCGGCAGCACCATCAGCCCCCAGATCGTCGACACACTGCTGTTCCTGGGCCGCGAGAAGACCCTGGCCAGAATCGACCGCTGCCTGGCGAAGAAATAGCCGGCAGCTACTTCATGGCATGGAGGGTGTTTTCCCGCTAGAATCCCCGCTGTTGTTAAATTGGAAATCGGCAATCGGCAATTGGAAATCGAGAAATGTCTCTACTGGTCACCGGCAGCATCGGCATCGATACGGTTGAAAGCCCTTCTGGCAAGGCCGCCGACATTCTGGGCGGATCGAGCATCTACTTCGCCATGGCCGCGAGCTTCTTCTCGCCCGTGCGGCTGGTGGGCGTCGTGGGCGAGGACTGCCCCAAGGGGTTCCTGGCGCCGCTCGAGAAGAACAAGCAGATCGACCTGGCCGGCCTCGAGGTGCGACCAGGCAGCAAGACCTTCCGCTGGCACGGCAAGTATCACGACGACGTCAACGAGCGCGACACCGTCTCGGTGGACCTCAACGTGCTGGCGGAGCGCGGACCGAGCATCCCGCCGCAGTTCCGCGACAGCCGCTACGTCTTCCTGGCCAACACGCACCCGGCGCTGCAGGTGGAACTGCTCGGCCAGCTCGACAGCCCCTCGCTGGTCGTCGCCGACACGATGGACCTGTGGATCAGCGGCGAGCGAGCGGCCCTGATGGAGCTGCTGGGCCTCATCGACGGCCTGGTCGTCAACGACAGCGAGGCCCTGCTGCTGACGGGCGAGAGCAACGTCATCGGCGCCGGGCTGACGATCTCCGAGATGGTGCGGCAGTTCGTCGTCGTCAAGAAGGGCCAGCACGGCAGCCTGCTGTTCGTCGGCCGCAAGGTCTTCGCCCTGCCCAGCTACCCCGTGCTTAACGTGGTAGACCCCACCGGCGCCGGCGACAGCTTCGCCGGGGCGATGATGGGCTACCTCGCCTCGCAGGACAACGCCGACGAGGCCGCGCTCTGCCGCGCCCTGGCGTACGGGACGGTGACAGCCAGCCTCGAGCTGGAAGACTTCTCCGTCAACCGCCTGGCCGAGATCGCCCGCAAAGACATCGACCAGCGCCTGGCGCACTTCCAGCAGGTCTGCGCGTTTTAACGGGATCGATTCACCGCGGAGATCGCGGAGAACGCAGAGGAAAGTGTGGGACGGGGAAGGCGGGCGGGGTTATCATTTATATGAGGTGGTTTATGAGCAGGACACTGTTCAGTCTTTACACGTACTTTTGTCCGCATTGCGGAAGATCGCTGAGCTCGCATCAGTGTCAGGGGAAGGCTCAGAAGTTTCTTTCGTTTTCTCGGCTGCGATGCCCCGATTGTGATGCAAAGGCTCGAGCATCCGGTTGGCTTTTTCTTGCTCTGGATTTTGTCTTGTTGATTCTCACGTCGGTTCTCTTGTGCGAGGTCGAGTGGATTCAAGCAGTTTTGGTCCTGACGTTGCTTGCCTTCGCCTTGTTCAGATTTGCAGAGCAATTACATGCACGGATGACGTTTAAGAAACGTCGGACGACTAATTCATGATGGAAACACACGCCTACCACTGTCCCCGCTGTGGCGAGGCGCTGGCGCGGGTTCCGTTGCGCATCGGGCCGCTGTCGCTGCCGTGGTTTGGCAGGCTCGTGTGCGATCGCTGCGGGTTGACCGTGCGCACGGGGACCGGATTGCTGGCGGCGGTGGCGCTGGTAGCCGCCGCGGCGCTGGGGGTTTTCCTGCTTGCGTGGGTGGCGGTGCTGGTGTTGATCGTGGCCGTGCCGGTGCTGGGTTACCTGGCGGCGCGGGTGTGGCTGTTCCGCCGCCGACTGAGCAAGGCCGCGTCGCGACAGGACCGGATCATCGATGTGAAAATTATCGAAAACAAAAAGTTGTGAGTTGTGAGAACAACAGCGACTTTGCCGTCCTCTCACCACTCACCACCCACAACTCATAACTGGTTTTAATGCCATGCGAACATTCCTGGCTCTGGACATCGACGAGGCCGCGCGGCGGGCCATCGAACTGGCGCGGCGGCAGCTTGATCCGCCGCCGGCGGCGCTGCGCTGGGTCGAGAGCGAAAACCTGCACGTCACGCTGAACTTCCTGGGCGAGATCGGCGACGAGGCCCTGCACGAGGTCTGCGACCTGGTGACGGACGTGGCGGCTGACCATGAGCCCTTTGACTTCACCGTGCGCGGGATTTCCCTTGAGCCGCGCCACAAGCCGCACATGTTCTGGATCGGCGTGGGTGAGGGCGCCGCGGCGATGGCCGCCCTCCAGCGCGACCTGACGGCCGCGCTGGCAGGCGTGGGGTTCCGCGCCGAGACGCGCGCCTTCCGCCCGCACCTGACGCTGGCGCGGCTGAAGTTCGTGCGCCACCCGCGCGAGCTTGTCGCCCACGTGTTGCCCTTTGCCGATGCGATCTTCGGCGCCTGCCACGCCGACTGCGTGAGCGTCTACACCAGCGAGCTTTCCTCCGACGGCTCCAAATACACCGCCATCGCCCG
Source organism: Phycisphaerae bacterium (assembly GCA_039683615.1). Taxonomy (GTDB): domain Bacteria; phylum Planctomycetota; class Phycisphaerae; order SM23-33; family SM23-33; genus JAJFUU01. The sequence continues at coordinate 48,389 of JBDKRA010000044.1, read as the reverse complement.
CGCGCCACTGGGATAGGATTCACCGCGAGGTCACGCCAAGATCTCTGTAGCAGAGTTTCTTCTCTGACCCTTACCCGCCCGACAGCGGCGAGAGGAACGCGACGCGGTCGTTGTCTTTCAGGGGCGAGGCGCCGTCGGACTGCTTATTGTTGATGAAGATGAGAATGGTCTTTCGCGGCAGTCCCGCGTCGTCGAGCAACAGGTTCTGCAAAGGTTGTCCGTGGGCGCCGGCGACCTTGGAGGCCAGGTCCGCCGCGGTGGCGGCGGCGGGCATCTCGATAGACTCCGCCCCGACGCCGGCGGCCGAGCGAACCTGGGCGATGTAACTGACTTCGACTTTCATCCAGGCGATTGTAGCAGAAGGCGGGGAGGCCCGGGGCAAGTATTCATCAAAGCCGGCAAGACCGGCTTTGATAGATACTTGGCAGCCTCCCCCGCGACTTTTCCTCCGTGACGGGGGCATATTCTCAGCGGCATGGTCCAAGGCCCAACCGCATCTAAAGCCCCATGTTCTGGCGGGTCAGCACGCAGAAGAGGTGGCGGCGATCTGCCGGGCGATCTTCCTTTGACAGCCGTCTATCCACTTCCGCGATGTGCCGAACCTTGTGGTGGGATCTTACTCCAAAGCCTGAAACGCGCTACTCACGAGTCACCACTTTTCGCACATTTTCGGCCGTCACAGGGGTGATGATTCCTCGGTCGGTGATGATCCCGGTGATCAGGTCGGCGGGCGTTACGTCGAAGGCGGGCGAATAGGTGCGCACTTTTTGCGGGGCGGTGCGGCGGCCGAAGCCTTCGGTGATCTCCTCGCTGCCGCGCTGCTCGATGGGGATGCCGTCGCCTGAGGGCAGATTCAGATCGAACGTGCTGTAGGGGGCGGCCACGTAGAAGGGCACGTTGTGCCGCCTGGCGACGATGGCCAGGCCATACGTGCCGATCTTGTTGGCCGCATCGCCGTTGGCGGCAATCCGGTCGGCCCCGACCACTGCCATTTGCACCCGCCCTTCACGCATCACCTGGGCGGCCATGTTGTCCGTAATGACCACCGCGTCGATGCCCGCAGCCAGCAGTTCCCACGCCGTCAGGCGGCTGCCTTGCAGCAGCGGGCGCGTCTCGTCGCAGTAGACCGTGAAGGCGTGCCCCGCCGCATGGGCGGCGTACATCCCGGCTGTGGCCGTGCCGATCCCGGCCGTCGCCAGCGCGCCGGCGTTGCAGTGCGTCATCACGCCGCTGCAGCGCTGTACCAGCGGGGCGGCATGGCGGGCGATGGCCAGGCACATGGCCTCGTCCTCTGCATGAATGGCCTGGGCCTCCTCCAGCATCGCCTTGCGGTACTCATTGAAGTCGGAGCTGACAACCCGCCGGCAGCGGGCCAGCACGCGATGCACCGCCCACTCGAGATTGACAGCCGTCGGCCGCGAACTCTTGAGGTACTCCCCCGCCGCCTCAATGCCGGTGAGGAAGTCGCGCCCATCCGGCACCCACTGCGACGCCACGACCATGCCATACCCCGCAGCCACGCCGATGGCCGGAGCGCCGCGGACGGCGAGGCGCTTGATGGCGTCCCAGACGGCCTGGGCGTCCTTGCAGTCGATGAAGAGAGTCTGGTTGGGCAGGAGGGTCTGGTCGAGCATCCGCAAGTGCCCACGGATGGCGTCGCCGACCCACTCAACGACTTTGACCGGCGGTTTGAGATTTTCAATGGCATTCATGCCCACAACGTAACTCAAGACGCCGTGACGGAAAACCAAAATATGGATACCTGTTAGCCGCTGAGGTCGCTGAGGACGCTGAGGCGGGGAGTAGACGGGGACTGACGCGCGGCGGCATCACTGCCTTTCAGCGACAACATCCATTCGGGCTATAGTATCTTTTCTTCGCCACTCTTCCTCAGCGTCCTCAGCGACCTCAGCGGCTCATTGTCCCCCCGTATTTTTCAGATTCTCGGAAAGGTTCTCACGTCGGCGGTCCGTCTGGCCGATAAAAGTCCGTGGCCGGGTTTCAGGAACGCTGAGCGGACCCCACGGTTGTGGGCCGATATGCTGCCGCGCGGGCGATCCGTGGAAGGAGCCTCGGATGCTGGTGCTGTCTCGACAACGCGATCAATCTATTAAAATCGGCGACGATATCAAGATCACCGTCGTCGACATCCGCGGCGACAAGGTGCGCCTGGGCATCGAGGCCCCGGCGCATATCCCCGTCCACCGCGAAGAAATTTACGAGGCCATGAAGGGCCAGCAAGGCCCCGGCCACGTCGAGTCGCTCGCCGGACGCAAGCAAGGCCGTCCCGACGAGCCGCAGCAAACCCCTCCCGACGGCAAGACCCCCGACGAATAAACAGCAAGGCCGGCGTTGGTAAGACGCCGGCCCTGCCGCCCAGACAAGTACTCCGACCCGCGATGGAATCATTCTTGAGCCGCCGGCGCCGCTTGCGGGCAGCGGTCTTCCAGCATCGTCACGTTGATGATATCCGCCAGCGCATCGACCACCGTTCGGTCATACCCCGCCGGCGAGCATCGCCGCAGTTCCGCGATCGCACCGCCGGCCGTCATCGCCAGGCGGTGCGGGCGGTCGTGCGTCATCGCGTCGTACGCATCGGCCACCGCCAGGACGCGGGCCGGCATGGCGATGGCCTCCCCCGCCAGACCGTCGGGATACCCCGTGCCGTTCATCCGCTCGTGATGGCCCTTGATGGCCGGGAGCACGTCGGCCAACATCGACATCGGTTTGAGCACGTCGTATGACACCTGGCTGTGGGGCATCAGGCGGCGGTACTCGTCCACGCCCAGCAGGTCGTTGCGTTTGATCAACTCCTCGGGCATGGCAATCATGCCGATGTCGTGCAGCCGCCCTGCCATGTGAAGCTTGTGGCACATCGACTCGTCCAGGCCCATGCGGCGGGCCAAGTGCTCGGCGAGTTTGGCCACGCGCTCGCTATGTCCGCCCCAGTACTGGTCGCGGGCCTCCACGAAGTTCATGATCCGGTAAAGCACCTGGGCGTAATGTTCCTCGGCGTCGCAGGCCGCCTGCTGCTGACGCTGGCTCGCCCGGCACGACTGCCGGACCGCCCAATACACCTGTAGCACCAGCGCGCCCGAGATCAGACCCATGGCCGACCACGCCAGCGCCTTGGCATGCGGCGAGCCCGCCAGGGCCATCGCCGCAGCGGCCGCGAATATCGCCAGCACCGAAACGCATGACGCGCGCAACACGTCAGACGTACCCGACAGAATTTTCAAATGAATAGTTGCCACATGCCCTCCGCGCCTTCTTCGACCTACAGGAGCAACATAGAATTCACATCTCGCGCGTGCGGCCGCAAATGGCAAATAATCTGATGCGCGTTCCTATTGCTCCGGCGGGGCCTCGGCCTGACGCAAAGCTTGGCGACTTTGTTCTACCTGGCGCGTCCGATCCGTCAGCAGCCGCTGGGCCCGGGCGATGTGCCCCGAGGCCGCGCGGGCATCCTGCGCGTCGGCGGCGGCACGCGCCTGATCGAGAACCTGCCGCAGTTGCCGCAGCAGCGTGTCGCAGCGGTCGGTCGCTTCGGTCGCAGCGGCCGCGGCAGGCGCCGGAGCCGGTTCGATAGGCGTGGGCGAAGCATTGCTCTGATCGACCTGCCCGGGGGGGATGGGCGGCTGGTCGGCCAGAATCGTCGCCGATAGACACCACGCCCCGACCAGCGCCGCGGCCAAAATCAAGATTCTACTGCGAATGTTCATGGCCATTCCTCCCCTGTAAACGTTGAGCAGGCTCCCAAGAAAGTATAGGGGCGCCGCGGCGGCAGATTCTTTTCGCCCCTGCAATAGACTACCGCAATCGTCGTTAATAATGACAGCCGGCATTTGTAGCGTGAGACTTGGAAACCACAGGACATGAACATCAGGAGCTAAGCCATGCGCCTCGTGAAGATCGTGACAGCGTTGCTGGTGGTTTGCGGAACAGGCTCGCTGCTGGTCGCCCAGGCCGCCGCGGGACCCCGGCGAGCCCCCGTCCGAAAAGACATTCGCACCGCCCGCAAGGAAGTTCGAGCCGACCACAAGGCGGTTGTGGCCGACAAGAGGCAATTGGCCAAAGACGCCGCGAGCGGCGACCATACGGCCGTGACGGCCGACAAGGCCAAGCTCGCCGCCGATCGCAAGGAACTGCGACAGGACGTCCAGAGCGGCCGCGGCAAGGCCGTCGACGCCCGACAGAACAACCAGGAAAAGCGCATTCAGCAAGGCATCAGCAAGGGATATCTCACGACGGAGGAGGCCGCCAAACTCGAATCGCAACAGAAGTCGATCGCCGACATGGAAGGGACCTTCAAGTCCGACGGCAAGCTCACCCATGACGAAATGAAGCAGCTCCGCACGGCCCTGAACGGCGCCAGCCGCGATATCTGGGCCGAGAAGCACGACACCGACGGCGTCCAGATGCCCGTGGTGCGCCTGGGCAAGGATATCTACGCCAAGTCGTCGCTGACCGATGCGATCAACGGCGACACGATGACCACCGAGCAGGCCAGGCAGTTCACCAGGGACTTCCGCCAGATGCTGCATCTCAAGCACGAGCTGGCCACAGGAACTCTCACCGACGAGCAGCGCACCGCGATGCAGACTCAGTACGATACTCTGCTGAACACGTACTTTGAGGTGCGCCCGCCCACCAGCCAGCCCGCCGCATAGCCCAGACGAAAACAGCGCCCCGGGATCGCAGTAAATGCCCAGGCCGCCCCGCCGGCCTGGGTTCTCTTTTGGTTCTTCCGGGAGTATCGGGGAACGTATGAGCCTCCAATTCCGACGCGTCCCAACGGGACGCTTGGCACCTAGCCGGGGGCGAAGCCCCCGGAGTGGATTTGTTATTCGATCCCGCCGCGAAGCGGCGGGCGGGCTGTAGCGTGCCACAAGAACCCGCCGCCCCGTCGGGGCGGCCATGCACAGGAGAGCAGACCGGGGGCGGCGTCCTTCGACTCGCTGTGCTCGCCGCGGACTTGCCCCCGGCTATACCCTAAGCGTCCCTTTCGGGACGCGAATCAAGCGACTCCCCGGCATTCCCGGAAGAACCCTTTTATTGCCTACCGCGCCGTCATGGCGTAGAGCGTGCGCTGCGTGTCAGCGATCGCCTCGCGACGCGTCGTGACGAAGAACTCGCCGAAGTCTCTCTCGAACGCCTCCTGGGTGTAGTCGCCGAAGACGTCCTCGCGGCTGGCCAGGAGGCGCTGTACCTGTGAGTCGCTCTTGGGCACGAACTCGATGATCAGCCTGCGCCCCAGGCGCGCGAAATACTGCGCCACCTGCCGCAGCGGCACGTTGTTCGAGATCGCCAGATGATGCACCAACGCCAGCGCCAGCACCAGGTCGGCCGGGCCGCGCTGATCCAGGCTCATGCGCTCCTGTCCGGCCCAGCCCATGGCGCCGGAGGGGTTGCTCAGGTCCATCACCAGCGGCAGGAGACGCTCGTCACCTCTCCGGCGCGCATCGAGATAGGCGGCTTCGACGGCCGCGGCGTCCATGTCGAACGCGGCGGTGAAGGCGCCCTTCTCCGAAGCCAGGCGGCTGAACACGCCCGTGTTGGCGCCGAGGTCCCACACGCGATCGGGCGCTGCCTGGGCGATCATCTCGGCGACGATGCGCTTCTTTTCTTCCCTCGCGCGGGGGCTGTAGTTGGTGTCGTCATAGTAGCCGGCCCACTCGCTGCCGCGCGGTTTCCAGGTCAGGCCCTGGACCGCCGCGCGGAGATTATCGAGCAGGCCCAGCAGCCCCTGGCGGCTCATCGCCCGCGTGGCTGGCGGCGGCGCGGCATCGTGTTGGTGGCGGCGCTGGCAGCGGGCGTGCAGGTGCAGGTGAATGAGCAGCCCCGATCCCAAGCGGCTGCGCCAGTCCAGCAGGCGCGACGCCAGGTCCAGCGGGACGCCGTCGATGTGCACTCGCAGCAGTTGCGTCAGGCGCATATCGCGCCGGGCCGCCAGCGCCAGCGGCGCCAGGAAGTGCTGGCAGAACTGGCGGTACGCGACCCAGGGCCGCGGCTGGGGCATGGCCTCGAAGCTCAGCGTGTCGATGAGCATCGGTCGCCCGCGATGGAAAGCGATGTTGTACGCGCTGGCGTCCTTGAGGGTCATGCCCTTGTCGACCGCCAGGGCCTGGATCTCCAGCGTCGCCAGGGCTGCGTCCTTGAGCTGGCTGAAGCACCACTCGAAGGGGTACGAGATAAACTCCGCCACGCGCGGCCGCAGGACCTTGTACGCCGGGGGCTCATCGGCAAGGTCAGCCGCAACTTCGTCGTGAGCGAGCATGAGCCCGCGCCCGACGAGATCGTCGTACAGGCCCGAGGCCCTCAACAGGTCGTAGTGCCCGCGATAGCATTCGTTGACCTGCCGATAGAGCACGCCCTCGCGCGCGAACAGAAAACCGCTGGGGTCGCGAAAGGAGGCCGCATGTCGGCGGCTGCTCATTGGCCGCGCTCCTGCGGCGGCACAGGCGGTGGTTGGCCGCGGTCGCTCTTGCCCTTGAAGAATGCCGACACGGTCGCGACGATCTGCCGCAGGAACAGCTTGGCCCCAAGCAGGACGCCCAGCACGGTGGCAGCGACGAACTGCAGGATGAGACTGCCCGTGCCCGGATCGATGTACGCCTGCGCCGGCTGGGGCGTCAGCACCAGCACGACAATCAGGACGAACGCGGCCAGGCAAATCGGGCGTCGTGGCATGAGAGCGACCTCGGCACGGCCGTAGCGGCGCAAAGCTCCGCCGCAGCGGCTTCTATCTTAACATATCGACGTATCAGGACCATCCCATGAACATGACAGGCGATGGCACGACGCCGCGGCTGCGCGCTACAGGTATGCCAGGCCGTGAGCGGCGAGCATCTCGTCGACGACTTTTGTCGCCGCGTTCAGATCGCCTGCCAGCGGGTGGTTCACCAGGGCCCGGATGGCGGTCATACGGCTGCGCGTGACCGCTGCTTCGACCGTGAGCGTTTCGTAGGCCTTGACCGCCAGCACAAGTCCGCGCCAGGCCGCCGGCAGCGGGCCTACCGGCAGCGGCGTGGCGCCGGCGGCGCCGACGCGGCAGGTCACTTCCACCACCGCGTCGGGCTCGGTCCCCTCGACCGCGCCGCGGTTGGGCGTGCTGACGGTCAGCTCAGCGCCGGAGTTGTCCACGATGGCTCGCATGGCCTCAAACGTGATGTTGGCGTAGCCGCCCCCGCCGCGGCGCTTGAGGGCGTCGGGCTTGTCGCTGCAACTCGGATCGGCGGCCTGCTCAAAGACCTGCCGCTCGATTTCCTCGATGTCCTGCGCTCGCGTTCTCGGGGCGGCCTGGGCGTGCTCGACCATGCGCCGCCGGTGCAGATAATAATGGATATACGCGATAGGCCAGGCGCCCAACGCCTCGAGCATGCCCGCCCAGTCGAGGCTATTCTCGCTGCTCTCGGCTCGCATCTGGGCGATCAGTTCGGCCATCGCAGCGGCTGAGACCTCACGGCCGCCGGCGATGAACTTGTGCACGAACCCCAGGTGGTTGAGCCCGGCGCAGTATGTTCTGAGATCCGGATATGTCCCGGCCAGTCGGCGGGCGAGGTCTTCCTGGATGCCGGGCATGCCGCTGCAGAGTCCGATGATGCGCGCCCCGCTGTGGCGGCAGACGGCTTCGGTTATGATCCCGCTGGGGTTGGTGTAGTTGAGGATGAACGCATTGGGGCAGACGCGCTCGACGTTGCGGGCAATCTCGATCATCGGCCCGATCGTGCGCAGCGCCTTGAACATGCCGCCAGGCCCGGTGGTCTCCTGCCCGATCAGGCCGTACTTGAGCGGGACCGACTCGTCAATGTACCGCGACTTCATGCCGCCGACGCGGATCTGCGTGATAACGAAATCCGCCCCCGAAAGCATCGCCTCCAGCTCCAGGCCGCTGCGGAGCATGACGCTGCAGCCGGCTCGGGTCAACATGCGCTGCGCCAGGCCGGCCATGATCCCCAGCCGCCGCGCGTCCACATCCACCAGCCGCACCTGCGCCACCGCCAGTCCACCCCGCGCCTGCGTGATCAAACCGGCGATCAGTTCCGGCGTATAACTGCTGCCCGCGCCAACGATGCAGATGTTCAGTCCCGTCTTTTTCATTACTTCTTCTCTGCGTTCTCTGCGATCTCTGCGGTGAGACCGGCAGCCGAGGATTCATCCAGCAGCACTCGCCCGCCGATGGCGCGGAAGATCAGGCTGGCGGGCCAGTCGGGAGTGTAGTCGGTGCAGGCGGCCAGGCGCGCGACGGCCGGTGCCTTGTGGGCGCCGTGAATCACCAACACGACCTCGCGCGAGAGTTCAATAATCGTCTCGACACCCACCGACACGCCGTGGCTGGGCACTTCGTCGAGCGACTTGAACTGTGGGAAGGTGCCGAGGTTGTCTCGCCGCGTCGTTTCGGCCAGCGTGATGATCCGCGTGCGCGAGTCGGCCGGGGTCGGCGGGGCGTTGAAGGCCACGTGCCCGTCGCTGGCGCCGCTGGCGGTGAGGAACATGTCCACACCGCCGGCCTGGGCGATCCGCCGATCATACGCCGGCGGGTCGGACGGATCGGGCAGCCAAACGTTCTGCAGCGGCACTCGCTTTTCCGCCGGCAGGACGGCATTGAGCACGTCGCGAATCTCCCGCAGCGCAAAACGCCGGCAACTATAGTGCGTCTCGTCGTCGCAGTGCTTGAAGCCGCCCCGCCCGTCAGGCAGCACGTAATTGTCCATCATCACAATAATCAGACCGGACAGATCCGCCTCGGCCGCGGCCGCTAACTCGCCCAGAGCGTCATACGTGGTCTTAAGGCTCCGCCCGCCGGGGCAACCCAGCAGATATCGCCGCCCCTGCGCAGCCGCTTCGGTGATGCCGGCAAGAATCTCCATCGCCAGCGACTGCCCCAGCGCGGCGGCGTCAGGGAATACCTCCACCGGGACGTCATGGGCCTTGCCCTTTAGTGCTGCCTTACGCATTGGCGGCTCCCGACTGCTTTGCCCACGACTCCTTGAGGCTGCCGTAAAACGTCTTCACGTCGAGCCCGGCGGCGAAGGCGACCATCACGGCGGCGCCGCACTGGGGCGGCATCTGGGCGGGCGTGACTCGGGCGGCAGGCTTGAACTGGTGCACGCGCTGCGTGAGGCGCTGCCAGAAGGTCGGCCCGGCCTGGGCGATCACGCCGCCGCCGAAGGCCACCTCCGCGTCGTCGCGACCGGTGCGGGCGATCATCGCAGAGGCGGCGACGGCGTAGTCGTCGATCGCCGCGGCGACGAGCTTGGCGGCAGAGGGCTCGCCGGACTCGAAGGCGTCGAAGACGACCTTGGCCAGCGTGAAGACGCGATTCTGGTCCGCCTGGCGGCGCCAGACGGCCGCGGCGTACTGGCGCGGCGTCAGACCTAAGTGTTGAAGGATCGTATCCTGCAGCGAGCTGCTCTTGGCGCGGCCGTCGATCATGCGGGCCACCAGCGCCACGGCCTGGACGCGGATGTCGTAGCACTTGCCGACGTCGAGATTGTCGAAGAGCGTCTCGCGGCCGTAGTCGCTTCGGTATGCCGACGTGAACGACGAGCCGTGCTGCCACAGCGCCGCCCCGCGCGCGGCGGTGGCGCCCCATAGCGCCACGATGCCGTCGTTGACGAGGATCAGCCTATTCTTCTCGACGCCCAGCGCCTCGGCGATGGCCGCGTGCTGCATCAGGATCTCATCGTCGAAGTCCACGCCATTGAGCCCCAGGCCGACGGTGAGGTTCTCGCTCTTGACTCCCGCTGCCGTCCGCAGCGACTTGACCAGCCCCTTGAGCACGCGCAGCGGCTGGGGGGCGGGGGCAGCGAAGATGGCCGAGCCCTCGGTCTTCTCGGCCGCCAGCACCTGCCCCTGCTCATCGACGGCCACGCCCGCCGTCTTGCTGGCCCCGCCGTCGATGCCGATAAAGATGTTGCTCATTGATTCACCAGAAAGTGAATAATGCGGCAGGCGGTGCCCTTCGAGGCCGGGTTCGACTGGCCGTCCATCCAGAGAAACAGTTCATGCTTACCCGGCGGCAGATCGTCGTCGAGCATCGCCGCCCAGGGAATGTGCAGCCACTGGCTCCAGCGGGTGTACAGGTCGAACGTCCGCTTGGGTCCGCCGTCGATGCAGTAGTTGACCACGCCCGCGTCCGGACCGGCGGCGACGAACATGCCCACGGCCGTGCCGCTGAAGCGCAGCGACAACTCCTGCCACGGCGTTTGCGTGACCAGCGCCGGCACGTTCGAGAAGCCCTCGCGCCCGCCAACGCCATCAGAGGGCTTCCAGCATTCGTCGATCTTCCAGCCAGCGCTTCGCTTCGCGCGGACGATGTCGACCAGCCCCGCGCGGGCGTAGCTGCGCTTGTCGAGCGGCTTGGGCATGGCGTGCGGGCTCGGCTTGGTCGCCGGCGGTTTGGCCCATGCCGCATCGAACATCCGCTCGATCGACTTTGCATAGAGCTGATGGCCGAAGGGCGAGGGGTGGCAGTCGCGAAAGTCCGACCACTCGAATTGCCCGGCGCTGATGCGGTCGCAGACTTCTTTGGCCAGGTTGATCGACGCCGTACGATAGTGCCGCGCGACGCGAAGATGGCTGGCGATGACCGGCGGCATCTCGTTGCGGGCGAAGACTCCCAGATAGCGCGCGTCGATGAAACAGAGGATCACGATGTCGGCGGCCGGGCTGCGGCGGCGCACCTGCTGGATGATGCCTTCCATCGCCCGCACCCGGGCGCGGGCGTCGCGTTCGTTGTGCAGGTCGTTGACCGAGGCGTCGATGAACAGTAGATCGACCGGCCCGCGCGCGAGCACGTCCCGCTGCGTGCGGAAGGCGTCGCCGGTGGAGTCGATCGAGCTGATCCCGGCGTTGACGAAATCGAACTTCGTCTGCGGAAAGCGGCTTTGCAGATTGCGGCAGGTCAGATCTCGCCAGCCGTCGCGGCTTTCGGTAATCGAGCCGCCCAGGAACGCCACGCGGGCGCGCTTCTTGGTTTCCATCGCGACGCGGCAATTGTCCAGCCCGTCGCGCAGGTCGTGCCAGACTTTGCCGCGGATGCCCTCCAGCGCCACCGCGGCCATCCCCGGCGTGCAGCGAAGGATGAAGTTCACGATGGGCGTGGGGTCCTTGAGGCTGTGCGGGTGATGCTCGCACCCGGGTTTGCGGATGACCGTGATGGGCCCGCCAAGCTCGCGGTATCGCTTCTCGACGATGTCGGAGTTTTCGGCGACGGGCACGGCGGTGTCGGCCTCGCCGATCACGTGCAGGATCGGCACCCCTGCCTTGGCCAGCGGGGCGAGGTTGTCGATGGGGCTGCCCTTGAACTTCGCGGCCGAAGCCTCGCTGAGGCGGTGGGCGCGCTTGCACTGCTGCCAGTCCGGCGGCGAGCCGTGGCCGGCACCCTTGCCGCCGGGCCAACTGCGGATGTCGCACACGGGCGCATCGCCGTACATGCAGGCGACCTTGTCGGGGTTGCGGGCGGCCCAGTTATAGATGATGAGCCCGCCGCGGCTGAAACCCTCCAGCACGGCCTTGGGCGCGAAACCCAGCGTGTCTGTCAGCAGCGCGTAGAAGGCGTCCCAGTGCCCCACCGCTGCGGCATTGCCGTGCAGCGGCGCGATGTCACGCATGTGGGCGACGTGGTAGCCGCGCTGCAGCAACGCGATGTCGGTCTGGGGTTCGTGGCCGAAGAAGATCGCCCGCCAGACCCAGGGCCGGCCCGGCGCCTCGACGTCCGGCGCGACGATCAGGCACTCGCGGCCACGGTAGCGGAAGGTATAGCAGTCGAAGCCCTGCCAAGACGATTTCGTACCGGGATACTGCGCGATCATGAATATTCTCCGCAACGACGCCATGATAGACCTCGCGCATCGGACAGGCAAGCGTGGCGACGTTCTGCGTTGCGGCGCCGGAGACATGGCGGCTGAGAATCGGCCGCCATGGCGCCCCCGGAGACAACAAGCACCAAAGCCCGAGAGAACGAACTACCACAGAGGCCGTGTCTTTGTTTCCACCTCAGCGTTCTCTGTGCCTCTGTGGCAAGTTCTTGTTCCTGTTCTCGAGGCTACTGCGTCGCCTCCACGCCGGAAGGACGGGCGGCGAGGGACTTGAAGCCCATCACCAGCGGGCTGGCGATGGCGATCGACGAGTACGTTCCGAAGAGGATACCGACGAGCATCGCGTAGCTGAAGGCGTGGATTCCCGGCCCGCCCCAGATGTACATCACCACCACGACCATGAGCGTCGTGGCCGAGGTCAGCACCGTGCGGCTGAGCGTCTGGTTGATCGAGAGGTTGATGATCGCCGGCGATATCGTCGTCAGTTTTCCGCGGTTCTCACGGATGCGGTCAAAGACCACGATCGTATCATTGACCGAGTAACCCACCAGTGTCAGGACAGCGGCGATCATCGTCAGGTCGATCTTAAACGGCTCGATGCCCAGCACCTTCCCCACGGGCGTTTGCCACAGCCAGTTCGACGCGGCCACCAAGCCCAACGTAATGAGCACGTCGTGGACCAGGCAGATGACGGCCGCGGTGCCCCACCGCAGCGAGCCGAACCGCAGCCACAGGTAGGCGATGATCGAGATCCACGCCAACACCATCGCCACGATGGCCAGGGCCTTGGCTTCGCCGGCGATCTGGGCGTCGAAGTTGGTCGCCACGATGGCTTCCTCGCGCTGCAGGGCCTGGTCCAGAAGCTGGCTTTCGGCGCCGGCGAAGCTTTCCCAGGCCGCCTTGTCGCGGACGGAATCGGCGTCGGCCGGTTGCACCATCACGGCGAACTCGCGGAAGGTGTTCTTGGGTCCGGCGACCAGGCCGATCACGTCGACGTTGTTGAACTGCAAGGCCGGGTCGGCATTGACCCGCGTGCTGCGGATGCGTTCGGCCAGTTCGGCGGCGGTAATCGCCGGGCTCTGGGGGTCGAGCTTGACGACAAACAGCACGCCATCGACATAGTCCAGCAGCCGCCCGCGATACTCCGGCGCCGCCTGGTTGGCCAGCGCCGGCGTGATGCGCGTGAAGCCCTCAGCCGCAATCGGGACGTTGATCGTCGGGGCGGCCTGGCCGCGGACCCGCTGGGTCTTGAGGCTCTTGCGGGTGATGATGGAATCGCCGAAGGCGGCCTCGACCGCCTCGCGAATGGGCTTGAGCCGCGTCTCGGTCGTCGAGATGCGGTAGGTCGTTTGCGGCAGGCGCTCAAGTTCCTTTGACGTCAGCGAGTCGTCGCCGTTGGCGTCGAGCTTCTTGAACATCGCCGGGTTCAGGCCGCTCTTGTCCCACTGGGCCAGCGACACGGGCTTGTCCTGGGGCAGGTTGTGATCGGCCAGGAACGTGCTGACGTGGTTGGGCACGATGGTCATGATCGCCGTGGCGTTGAGCAGCCGGTCAAACTCGCCGGCCCCGGTCCCTGCCGCCTGCGTCGCCGACGACTTGCCGAGCTTCACCACGGCGTCCTTGAACATCTCGCGCACCAGGTCGTCGTTGAGCAGTTGCCCCTGGGGCAGCGCGTCGTCGCGGAACGTGACCTGCGCTTCGGTGCCGGCCGCCAACTCGATGCCCAGCAGGTCCTTGCCCTCGCCGATCAGCGAGATGATGCCGATGACGATGAAGGTCCCCGACAGGCCCCAGAAGGCGTACCGCTTGGACATCCAGTCGATCCTGGGCATGCCGAAGAAATGCAGGAAACGCAGCGGCTTGGTCATCAGCCGCAGATCCAGCAGGGCCTGGAACACCCAGCGCGTCACGACCAAGGCCGTGAACATGCTGATGACAATGCCCAGCCCCAGCGTGATGGCGAACCCGCGCACCTCTTCCGTGCCCACCCACCCCAGGATCAAACACGTCAGCAGCGTGGTGATGTTCGAGTCGAAGATCGCGCTGAAGGCGCGGCTGTAGGCGTTCTTCAACGCCGTGCGGATGGGCTGGCCCTTCTCCTGCTCCTCGCGCAGGCGCTCGAAGATCAGCACGTTGGCGTCGATGGCCATGCCGATGGTCAGGATCACGCCGGCGATGCCCGGCAGCGTCAGGTACGCCCGCATGAGGCTCATCGCCCCCAGCAGGAAGACCATGTTGAGCACCAGCGCCAAGTCGGCAATAAGACCGCCGCGCAGGTAGTACACCAGGATGAAGACCGCCACGATGACCAGGCCCCAGATGCCGGCTTCCTTGCCCATGTCGGCGTTGACCTTGCCGATGGACGGGGCGAACATGCTCTCACTGACGGGCTCGGGGTTGACCCGGGCCGGAAGCGAACCGGCGTCCAACGTGCGCACCAGGTCGTCGACGTCCTGCTGAGTGAAGTTGCCGGTGATCTGCCCATTGTCGCTGATGGTGGCCTGAATCCTCGGCGCCGAATACACCTCGTCGTCGAGCAGGATCGCCATGAGCTTCTTGTGGTGCTGGCCGGTCAGCACGGCGAACTTCTGCGCCCCGCGCGGGTCGAAGGTGAAGTTGACCGCCGGCTTGCCCATCTGGTCATAGCCCAGGCGCGCGCTGTTCAACTGCCAGTCGCTTTCGGTGCCCGCCGCGCCGTGCAGCAGCGTGTCGTTGGGCGAGTTGCCCGCCAGCAGCACGTACCGCAGGCCCGACTCGTCGTTGCCGGTGATCAGGCCGCTGAATTCCTTCTCGCCCCCGTGCGTGCGGAACCACTGCCAGCGGTCGCCGCGTTTGCGGCCGGCGTCGGGCCCTTCCGTGGCCAACTGCTGCTTGAGCTGCTTGACTTCCGCCTCGCTGACGTCGGCCGTCAGCCCCTCGTTGGGCGGCAGGTGCCGCGCGTCGAAGGGGGCGATGCGGAACTCGAGCACGCCGGTCTTGGCGATGAGGCGCTTCAGGTCGCTGGGATCTTCCAGGAAGCGGCGCACGTTGTGCCACTGCTTGTAGGACGCCACGACCGCTTCGATCTGGTCGGCCCGCAGGGGGTACTGCTTCTTGAGCTCTTCCACGCCCCGGGTGAAGTTCTTCTGCCGGGCGTCCAGTTCGCTCTTGCTGCTGGCGCCTTCGTCGCTCTCTCGCGGGGAGACGTAGTTCTGCAGCACCTGCTCGATGCGCCCCATGCGGATGTTCGAGGCCATGACCTTCTCGGTCAACGCCTCGACGCGGTTCTGCGCCACGTTGTATTCGTCAGAAAGTCGCTGACGGGCGCCGGCATCGGCGGCGCTGTCGAGGCGCCGCCTGGCCGTCGTCGCGGCATCGTTAGCGACGACCAGCTCGCGCAGCTTCTGGGCCAACGCGTCGTTGCCGCCAGCCAGCTTGGCGATCTGCGGATCGCGCTGCTCGGGCGCGGCGTTGAAAAGCCGAACAAGCTCGCTGCGCTGGATGTTCCCGGCCTCGAGGGTCTTGAGGGCCTCGGTGTACTGCTGCCGGGCGGCTGTGGATTCCTCGCGCCCGGTGGGCATGCGGACTTCAAATCGCGACTTGCCCAGGGGGCGCCACTCGATGCCGGCCAGCCCGCGCTTGTCGACGCGCTGCTTGAGCAATGAAATCACCCGCTCGGACAGGTTCGACGGGTCGCCTTCCTTGGCATAGATCTCATACGTCAGCTTGTAACCGCCGCGCAGGTCGATGCCCAGGCGAACGCCTTCGCCGTAAAAGATGGACCACAGCGAGATTGCGGCGGCCACCAGCACGATGACAAACATCAGCGGAAGATTCTTGCTGTTCATCTGTTCTTTCCAAAAGCCTTTCGTGCCCCGCCGCCGGAGCGGCAGCGGAGGCGCTTGAGGTTATTTAGTAGCCTGTTAAGCTGGGAAAAGTTCAAGGATTATACGATGGAAATTCATCGCAGGCAACGGGCCTGCGCCTGGAAATTCCAAATCACAACCCGGCAGATTTCAAAAGGCTTATCGGCTGTTTGCCGGTCTTGATGCTGTTCTTTGGAGTTTGTTCGGGTTTTGTCGCTTGGGCTTGAGATTTCCGCCACCCCCGCCCGGCAGGCGATTGTATCTTCCATTCGCCCTCGCTACACTGCCCGCCTATGAAGAATCTGACCACTCACGAGCGTTTCAAACGAGTTTACGCCCACCAGGAAGGCGACCGCGTGCCGATCGTCGACCACCCCTGGGAGTCGACCATCCTGCGATGGCAGAAGGAAGGCCTGCCTGCCGGCAAGGGCTGGCGCGAGCATTTTGACCTCGACAACGTCGTGGCCTTCGGCGGCGACACCAGCCCTCGCTTCGAGCGCGTGGTGATCGAAGAGACCGACAGCTACATCATCGAGCGCGACGCCTGGGGCATCACCAAGAAGAACTTCAAGCCCACCACCTCCACGCCGCTGGACATGGAGTTCGCCATTCACGACCCCGACACGTGGGCGCAGGCAAAAAAGCGCCTCACCCCCACGCGCGACCGCATGCCCTGGGACTGGATCAAGACCGCCTTCCCCCAGTGGCGCAAAGACGGCGCCTGGATCGTCGGCTCGTGCTGGTTCGGCTACGACATCGTCAACGCCCGCATGGTCGGCACGGAAAACGTCCTCTACGGCATGGCCGACAACCCCGAGTGGGTCAAGGACATGCTCGACACCCTGTGCGACCTGGGCCTGGAGCTGATGGAGATGGCCTGGCAGGAAGGCTACCACTTCGACGAGCTGCAGTGGTACGACGACATGGGCTACCGCAACGGGATGCTCTTTTCCAAGACCATGTGGCGCGAGATCGTGCGCCCCTACCAGCAGCGGACCATCGACTGGGCGCACAGCCACGGCATCGTGGCGCAAATGCATTCCTGCGGCAACATCATGGAGATCGTCCCCGAGCTGGTCGAGCTGGGCCTGGACGGGCTCAACCCCTTTGAAGTCAAGGCCGGCATGGACATCCTGGGCACCAAGCGCCGCTTCGGCGACCGCCTGACGATGCAGGGCGGCTTCGACGTGCGCAACTGGGAGAGCTTCGAGGCCGCCGAAGCCGAGCTTCGCGCCAAGCTGCCCGAGCTGAAGAAAAACGGCGGCTACATCTTCGGCAGCGACCACAGCATCCCCCACCACGTCTCCTTCGACACGATGAGCAAGATCATCGCCCTGGTCAAAGACATCGGCAGTTACAGATAACGTGGCCCGGCCGGATCAGTCGGGGGCGTTCTCCAGCGGGCGGCAGCTCAGGCATCGCTCGACGGTCAGCCCGCAGGTGGCCATCAGGCGGGCGGGGCTTTCGGGCTGGCACGTACGGTCGGAGAGGTACATCACGTCAAGCACGGCCTGGTTGAGCAGGTTCTCCCACGCCGAGCACTGGTACTTGGGCGCGTCGGTGATGACGGCGCGGGCGAAGGCCTCCACCTGGCGGCGGAAGAGCTCCATCGGCGGCGACTGGTCGACAACGCTGTTGAGCACGTTGCCGTCCGGGTCGCGCAGCAGGCAGGTCTGGCTGTCGGCCTTGAGCGAGCCCTCGCGCCCGTGCACGGAAAGCTCCTCGCTCACCGGGCCCGACGAGCGCGTCGTGACGACACTGGCCATGCAGCCGTTGGCATATTGCAGGACGGTGGCGGCCGTGTCGTCGGTGTCGTACACCGGGCGCGGCTGATCGGCGTAGCGCGGGCCGTTGGGGCGGTTGCCCCCGGCGCAGCGGCAGAAGACTTCCTCGGGCAAGCCCAGCATCCAAGTCAGCAGGTCGACGCAGTGGTATCCCAGTTCGAGCAGCGCCCCGCCGCCGGCCGTCGCCCGATCGCCGCGCCAGCCCAGGTCCGGGCCCCAGTTGAACAGGTAATGCGTGCGCGCCAGGAACACCTGCCCCAGGCGGCTGCGGACCTGCGCGGCCCGGCGGTAGCTCGTGCGGAAGCGCCATTGCGTGCCGACGGCGAACTTGAGCTTGGCGGCGCTCATCCGCTCGACCAGCACGTGCGCTTCGCTGAGACTGCGGGCCAGAGGCAGTTCCTTCCAGACATGGATCCCGCGCTCGGCGCAGGCCATGACGATTTCGACAGCCGCCGCCGGTGGCACGGCCAGGTACACCGCCCGCGGACGGGCCTCGGCCAGAAGGCGGCGGTTGTCGGTGAAGGCCGGCACGCGGTACTGCTTGCCGGCGCGTTCTGCCGTCAGCGGATCACGATCGGCCAGGCCGACGATCTGCGTCAGATCGCCGGCCTGCAGGGCCTCGAGCATGATTCGCCCGAACCCGCCCATCCCGATCACCGCCACTGGAAGCTTTTCCTGCATGTACCGGCTCCTCTTACGGCGCAGAGGAGCCTAGCGGCGGTTGCGTGGGATTGTCAAGATGCTGCCGCGGTGGCACAGCCTTTGCCCGTCATCCTTCGTGTTCTTTGTGCCCTTTGTGGCAATGTTGTTTCTGTTGTTACGGCGCCTTGGCCGGTCTGGTTTGCGGCGTAAGTTTCTTGAGCACATCCGGCGGGGCGATGTAGATCAGGCCATCTTTGACGGCGTAGTCCAGCGCACCGGGCGGGGCGGCCTCGATCAGCGCCAGCCGCAGCGCGATGCGGTTGGGCACGTCGCGCAACTGCAGGCTCACCGGGGCCGCTCGCGAAATCTCCATCCGCCGCAATGCCCGCCAGTCCACGAAGATGTTCGCGCCCGTAGACTCGCGCAGGAAGATCGTCACCGCCTGCAGCTCGCTCCTGTTGAAGATGAACTCCGGAAACATCGCCCCGAGCTTTTCGACCACCGCTCGGTCGGCCGGCGTTGCGGTCCGCTCGGGCCCCGTCTGCAGGCGCGACGCGATGGCCGCCGCCTCGGCTGGCGCCGACACCACCACCACGCCGGCGGCAATGTCGTACGTCGTCGCCCCGGCCGGAGCGGCCGCCGACAGCGCCAGCACCATCGCCGCGCGCACCGGAACGTTGTCGAGCTTGATGCTCACGACCGTATCGGGCGTGATGCCGGCCTTCTTCAGGCCGCGCCAGTCCACGTACATGTTGGCGGCGCTGGTCTTGCGAAAAAACTCCATCAGCGTCCCGAGGCGCGCCTCGGGCAGGTTCATCGAAGGCACCAGCGCCGTCAGGGCGCGGGCGGCCGCGAAGTCCGCTTTGGCCTGCAGGCGCGGGCGATGCTGCAGGTCCTGGCTCAGCGGCCCCAGCAGGTCCGCGGTCGTGATCACCACCACCCCGCCGCTGACGCCGTAGGCGAGCTTGCCGGCCGCCGCCTCGGCCAGGGTCATCGACAGCCCCGCCGCCACCGTCGTGTCGCGCCGCTGCAGCGTGATGAGCGTCTCGCCCGTGGCACCGGCCTTCTTGAGCGACCGCCAGTCGACGAAGACGTTCACCGCGGCCGTGGTGCGGAAGAACTCGATGGCGTCGATGAGCTTGAACCGGTCGAAGGTCAAGACCGGCAGGCTGGCCTGCAGCTTCTTGAGGACCGCCTGGTCCTGCTCGCCGGCACCGGCGGCCACCGGTTGTGTGGCCGCCGCCTCGCTGGGGCGCGTGGTCGACACCGGCGGCAGCGCCCGCAGCGCCGCCGGCGTGCCCACCACCACGCTCGTGCCGTGCACGACGTACTCGACTTCCCCCGGCCCCGCGGCCGCCGCCAGCACCAGCCGCAGCGCCTGCGCGATGGTGACGTTCTTGAGATGCAGCGTCACCGGCGTAGATCGCAGCACCTCGGCGGCCGTCAGCGACTTCCAATCGACGCTGATCTCGACGTCCGCCGCCTGCGCCAGAAACGCCACCGCATCCGCCAGCGCCGCCTCGTCAAAATCCACCTGAGGCAGCACCACAGCCAACCGAGTCCGCACCGCCGCTTCATTCGCCGGCGCGGCCCCAGCCGCAACGCCCGCCCAGATCAGTGCACATGCCGCAATCAATCCAATCCGTCGCATGATCCATTCCTTTCCCGAAGCCTTCACCGACCGGGCACGTAAATCACTATTTGCCCGTTGTCGATTCGGTATGTTAACCCCGTGCCATGTCCAGCGCTATCGAGGATCAACGTCAAGACCGTGTGCAGGGAGGCGTTTGTTATGAAGAGCGTGACAGTGCATTCATTCGTTTTCAATTTGGCTTTTTGCAGGCTTTCCGTATCCACGCGAATGTTTACGCCGCTGCTCTTGGATAGATCCTGTGCCACGACGTCCAGTGGATCATAGTAACTGATCGAAATCTCCTTCTTGTTTGCGGTACTTGCGTCTTCTATTACGGTCGCTTGCCGAAGACGCCGACAAAGTTCTTCTTCGCCAGACCTTGCCGGCTTGGGAGGAGATTCAATCAACTTCTTCAAACGCTGGGCCTCTTCTGCTGGAGCAATGAGCATCACGCCATCGGCAATTGTATATGTAAGAGGACGAGACGTTTTTGTAGTCCTGAAGAGCTTCTCGAAAGCCTCGCTGAAAGGGCATCGATCTATTTCGAGGGTGTCCAGATTCCTCCTACTATCGACACCAGCCTCGGATAGTGTCTTTTCGTTGAGGTAAACGTCAACGGAGGCCAGTCGCCCCAATTCGCTGGCCGCGCACCAGAAGATGTGGCCTTCCAGGTATATGCCCGGCATGGCCCCGTACAATCGCGCCCGAGCCGCCGCGTCGCGCGACAACGACAACCCCGATGCAGGTTTGCCGTAGGTATTGCCAAGTCGCACGTCTTCAACAGTGACCAGCTTTCTTTCTTCGGCAAGAGACATTTTGTCGAACTGAGCGAGCCGCAAGCCAGTTATTGCCGGCGCTTCTCTCAAAATCATCTGTGCCGACGGCGATGGCTTTTGTTCTTTCACGGAATGGGGCCGGACCACAACGCCGGCGTTCCGTGAAATGAATTGAGTAAGCTGATTCGGGTCAACCTGGCTGGCGAAGACGCATAGCGGCAACGAACACGATGGGTGTTGTACAGGCGGCGGAGAATTGAGGCGGCGAGCGATTTCTTCGGCTCGTTTTTGAGTAGAGATGATTATGACGCCGTCCGCAATACAGTAGTTGGAGATCCTTCCATCCGTAGATTGCCGCAGGGCAAGCGACAAACTCGCATGGCATGAAATATCCTTCACGAACAACGTGACCGGCATTGTTCTGTCTACGCCAGCCTCGGCCAGGGCAGGCCAGTCGACGAACAGGCTCGTGCCTGTCACGTCCGAAAAGAAAATCAGGATATCATGTAGTTCACATTCGTCGAATCTTAGTTCTCTAACATGTTCCTGCATTCTCCCGCAGGCAAAGGTGTTGCGAGGAGTATCCTTCGCGACAGTTGGGTGCGACTCTATTATTGCCGCCGTCTTCTCGGCGTCGGCATGAGTTGAAACAATGATTATTCCATCGGCGATCCTGTAGGCAAGCGGCTTGCCGATTTGCGTTGCTCGTGCCAGGGTCAGTTCAAGGCATTGCCGGGCTGTTTTGTTCTCTTCAGAAAGAGTTACGGTCGATCCCCGTCCCATGCCAGCTTTGGCGAGTTCGTCCCATCGCACGTAGATGTTCAGTCCGGTGCTGTCGCGGAGGAACTGGATCACGTCCTTGAAATCAGTCTCTTTGAAACTGAACGTCTGTATCTTCTGATCCAGAGCCTTGAGGGCGCGGGCGTTTCGGGAAAGCTCGGTTGCAGGCTGTGTGGCGCTTGACGGGGGCAGGACTCGCTTCGGCGCCTCCGGACCGCATCCCCATAGACACATCATCAAGCTTGCCATGATCAGCGGAGTTCGCGCGTATTCCATCCCCATGCTCCGAGTTAGACCGCTCGCGTAATCATACCGTGGGCGATTCCGCATGTACCGCAAAACCACAATCGGGGAAACAACCGCGTCGAGCAAGCTCGACCGCTAACGCGGCGCGATCGGATATTGCGGGGCTCTTCGTGCTCGTCGTCGTCCTCGTCCTCGTCGTCGGTTTCTTCTTCTATCTTCCGCCGAAGCGATTGTAGTGCGTGACTTCGCCCGCAGCGGGTTTGGGCGGGCGCGGCGGGGTTTCGGCGGGCGTGCCTACCGGGAGCATGCTCCAGATGCGCAGCTCGGGCGGCACGGCCAGGGCGGTGCGGAGCAGGTCTTCGCTGCGGCGCAGGGCGCCTTCGATCCAGACGGCGCCGTAGCCCAGCGCGTGGGCGGCCAGCAGCATGTTTTCCATCGCCGCGGCGGCGTCCTGGACCCAGAACTCGCCGTAGGGCGTGGACTTGGCGTCGGTGAGCAGGACGATGGCGGCCGGGGCGGACGCCAAGGCGGTGCTGCAGGGGCGGATCTGGTCGAGCACGGCCGCGTCGTCGACGATGATGTACTGTCTGGACTGCATGTTGCAGCCGGAAGGCGCCTCGACGCCGGCGGCGACGATCTGCTCCAGCGCCCCGCGCGGGACGGCGGCGCCGGTAAACTTGCGAATACTGCGGCGCGTCATGATCGCGGACAGGACCGTATCAGATTTGTTCTCGCTGCTCACGCTTCTTCCTTTCATAAAGAGTAGCGCCGTTAAGTCATGTTTTAACAATGAGTTATGATATCCGAGGGTCTCGGGAAGGCGTCCTCGACACCTTCGACATGCGCACCACGCGCACCTGAAGACGTCGGGCCTCCATATTCATTTCTTCTGCTGATAGAACGCCAGCAACCGCCGGCGGACCCAGTCGCCCAGGGCGATGGTGAGGATCGTCGCCAGGCCCGTAACAAAGAGCGGCACGCCGATCGCCAAGCCGGCGACGTCCAAACCCGACCCCACCGCCACGCCCAGGATCATCGAGTACAGCGAGGCGATGCTGCCGGCGGCCATGCGGAGCGGCGAGGCGCGATACGGCGGGCGGTACACGCACGCCAGTTGCACCAGCAGCGCGGCGATGCACGAGAGCGACCAGGGTAGCGGCACGAGGTCGCCGTAGACGATCGCCACCGGCGCCGCGACGGCCAGCGTCAGGAAGCTGCCGAAGAACGCCGCCACCGCCGACTGGCGCGCCAGGAACAGGCACGCGGACATCAGCGGCGTCGGCGGGCGCGGCGCTACCGTCGGGCAATGTTCTTGCTGTGCACCCATACCCAGCCCTGCCTCAACCAGTCCCACTCAGCGACGGTCAGCGTCGTATCGGTCACGCGCACGGCCGCGAAGCTGTGCGACCCATGCCGCGGCGAGCCGACGTTGTACACATCGAGCCCGCGCCAGACGTAATGCTCGGTTCCGTGGTAGTGCCCGTGAAAGACGCCGATGACGTTGTATCCGGCCACGGTCGCGGCGAAGAGATCTTTGTCCGAGTCTTCCCACCATTCGCTGCCGGAGTAAGGCCCGGCCAGGCCGTAGTGGAAGTAGATGATGATCGGCCGCGCCTTGCCCACTGCTGCCAACTCCGCGGCGAGCCAGCGGCAACTGTCGGCATTGGGGTTTCGGTCGAGGCAGATCATCCGCACATCGTGGCAGTCCCAGGCGTACACGAGGCTGCCGTGGCGCTGGGCGATGCCCTGCAGCACCGGCCAATAGAACGCCGTGTAGCGGTCGTGATTGCCGCTGCAAAGATAGATCGGGTACTTGAGCAGGCCGTCGCTGCCGGTGCGGCCGTAGTCTCGCACGAAGGCATTCCACTGCCACGCCACGCCGTTGTCGGTCATGTCGCCGAGCATCAGCACGGCGCGCGGCGGGGCGATCCTTTCCGCGCCGCCGGGCCACATTCGCCCGCTGAGGGTGTTCATCGCGACGACCTGCCGCTGATTGAGCTCGTCGATCGAAGGCGTGCCTCGGGGCATTGAGGCCCCGTAATGCGCGTCGGCCGCAATGAACAGCGTCGCGTCGCGCGAGCCGGCAGGCGCTGCGGGCGGGCGTGACTCCTGCGCCGGCAAGACGCGCGCAGCGCAGCCGGGCAGGCCATGCACTGCCGCGGCGACGATGACCGCCGCGACGGCAAAGCTGATCCAGATGCCTTTGCGAATCTTCACCGCGCCATTATGTCAGCGCGCGCGGGGCGATGGCAAGCCGCCCGCCCGTTGCCGCAAGAGCTTTGGCTTTGACGGGCGGGCGGCGATACCCTATAACTACAGGCGAGGGGATTTGCCATGAGCTTTCCTGGATTAACCCGGTACGGTCTGCGCACCGTCATCGTCTTGACGATGATCACGGCTGGCGTTGTTCTGTTGATCGCTGCCGCCGCGGCAGCGTGGGGATGGCCCGCCTGGCTGGCAGAGATCCTCCCGGCGGCGTTCTTCGTCTGGGTGCTGGTGTTCTTTCGCGACCCTGACCGCCAGGCGCCCGAGGGCGAGCATCTGTTCGTTTCGCCGGCCGACGGTCGCGTGGCCGACATCACCCTTATCGGCGAGGACAGCCCTTTGGGCTGCCGTGGCGTGAAGATCGGCATCTTCATGAACGTCGTGAACGTGCACGTCAACCGCGCCCCGCTGAGCGGGCGCGTCGAGCGCGTCGAGCATCATGCCGGAGCGTTCATGGACGTGCGCCGCCCGGCCGCGTTTGAACGCAATGAATCCACGAGCATTTTCATCACGCACATCTGCCAGGACGAGGAGTATCCCGTGGTGGTTCGCCAGGTGGCCGGACTGCTGGCGCGGCGGATCGTGACGGACCTGGAGGTCGGCCAGACGATCCTGCGCGGGCAGCGGATCGGCATGATCAAGTTCGGCTCGCGCCTGGAGTTGATGGTGCCGGACAATCTCGTGGGAGAAATGTGCGTCAAAGTGGGCATGCGCGTCTTTGCAGGCGAGACGGTGCTGCTCGAAGCCGCCTGGGCCTCGCGCGGCGCGGCCCCGGGAGAATCGCGATGACCGATCTGCCCCCGCCGGATGAGTCTGCCTCGCCTCAACCTTCTCGCCACCGCCTGCTCGACCGCTTTCACCGCCGCCGCAATCCGCGGCGCCGGCTGCTGCGGAGCACGGCCGTCCTCCCGGCGGTGTTCACGCTGGGCAACGGGCTATTCGGGTTCGCCTCGATTCATTTCGCCACTAAGGACGGCCTGGGCGCCGCGACGCTGGACAACCTGGCGATGGCGGCGTGGATGATCGGCTTTGCGATGGTCTGCGACATGCTCGACGGCCGCGTGGCCCGCATGACGCGACAGACCAGCGACTTCGGCGGACAGCTCGACAGCCTCTCGGACGTGCTGAGCTTCGGGGCGGCCCCGGCGGTGCTGATGCTGCGCACCAGCGTGATGGCCCTGCAGCAGTCCCACGTCTCGTGGGCCGGTCCGGGCATCGAACGCATCATCTGGGCCATTGCCGCGATCTACCTCTCGTGCACCGCACTGCGGCTGGCGCGGTTCAACGTCGAAAATCAGCCCGACGAGTCGGCCCACATGAAGTTCCGAGGCCTGCCCTCGCCCGGCGCCGCCGCCCCGGTCGCCACCATGACGCTGCTGCTGCACCAGCTTGCCAGCTCGCCCGGCCTATCCCTCACCGATGGTATCGCGCCCGCCAGCGCCCCGGCCGCCGATCCCTTTGTCCTGGGCGTCGCCGCGGGGGTCATGCCCGTCATGACGTTGATCCTGGGGCTGCTGATGGTCTCGCGATTCCAGTACAAGCACGTGATCAACCAGACCTTCCGCGGCCGCCGTCCCGTCACGTACCTTGTCAAGCTCCTGATCGTTCTGCTGCTGGCGCTGTGGCAGCCGTTCATCGCAATGGCCGCCCTGTCAATCGTCTTCGCCTTGTCAGGCCCCGTCGGCGGCGCATGGCGAAACCTTTTCGGCCCCAGGCAAACGGCTGAGCCTGTGCACAAGGACTGAAGAAAGAGCCCTGGATTGAGGTGGAAGCTCAACTGGTGTGAGCACCCTCGCGGCGTGAATCATGTCCCAGAAGCTCTGGATGCTCAAGCCGCTTGCCTCACAATCGGTGGCGGGACACCCGCGGCACGCGCGGACAAGATGTCCGCGACACGACCAACAATCACCACGAGACGTCTTCGAGTTGCAGTTCGATGCTGGTGTTGCCGTTGAAGGTGTTGAGCGACGGGCGGGCGGCGACGTCGATCGTATTCACTGCCGCCATCTCATCGCACAGGTCGCCCATGTTGAAACCCACCGCGCGCATCCGAACGTCGCCCTGCGCGAGCATCAGGCCCACCGTCTGGCCCGTCTTGCCCATGCGCTTGGGCGGCACGAGCACCTTGCAGCCGCGCGCGACCACCAGCGGCGCGGGATTGCCCTGGCCAAAAGGCGCCAGGCGCGCGAGGTGATCGACGGCCATGTAATTCAGCGACGCCAGCGAGACTTCCGCGTCGATCGCCAGCGACGAGGCCATCTGTCCGTCCGTCACGGCCGTGGCGGCGTAGGCTGACATCGCCTCGACAAACGCCGGCACCTTGGCTTCCTCGATGCGCAGGCCTCCGGCCATCGCGTGGCCGCCGAAGCTGATCAGGTGTCCGCCGCACGCTGTCAGCGCGTCGGCCATGTGGAACCCGGGAATGCTTCGCGCGGAGCCCTGGCCGCCGCTGCCATTGAGCGAGATCAGCACGGCCGGGCGGTGGAACTGGTCGACCAGGCGGCTGGCGACGATCCCGATCACCCCGCCGTGCCAGGCGGGACTGGCCAGCACGATCACGCGGTTGCCGGCGCCGTCGAGGCCGCGCGACCGCACCATCTCGACGGCCTCGGCGGCGATCTGGCGCTCGACGGTCTGTCGCTCGGTATTCTTCTGCGAAAGATCTTTGGCGATAGCGCGGCAGCGGGCCTCGTCCTCGCCGGTGAGCATCTCCACCGCGTCGCGCGCGTGCCCCATGCGCCCGCACGCGTTGAGCCGCGGGGCCAGCTTGAATCCCACGTCGTACGCGCCAAGGCTCTGGCCGGTCAGGGCGGCCGACTCGATCAGCGCGCGAAGCCCCGCCTGTTTGCTCGCCGGCAGGCCGCGCAGCCCGAACGTCGCCAGAGCCCGATTCTCCCCCACCAGCGGCACCACGTCGGCGATGGTCCCCAGCGCCGCCAGGCACGTGGCGTTGAGCAGGAACTCTTTGAGCGACTCGTTGACCCGGACGGCCCCGCAGTGCGCGCGAGCCACCTGCCAGGCCACCTTGAACGCCACGCCCGCCCCCGACAGGTCCCGGTTGGGATACGCCGGCGTGCCCAGCGCCGGATGCACGATCGCGCACGCATGCGGCAACTGCGGACCAGGAATGTGGTGGTCGGTCACGATCACGTCCACGCCGGCGGCCGCCGCTTCCGCCAGCGGCTCGATGGCGCTGATCCCGCAGTCGACGGTGATGACCAGCTTGGCCCCGCCGGCGATGATCTTTCGCATGGCCTCAACGTTGACGCCGTAGCCTTCCTCAAGCCGATGCGGCACGTAGTAGTCGGCACGCCCGCCGATCATCACGATGCACGCGTGCAGGATCGCCGTGGCGGTCATGCCGTCAACGTCATAGTCGCCGTAGATGGTGATGGGCTCTTTGTTGCGAACCGCCGCGACGATGCGCTGTGCCGCGGCCTCGGCGCCGGCGAGCATTGCCGGATCGTGCAGGTCGGTGAGCCTGGGATTGAGAAATGCTTTACCCGCCGCCTCGTCGGCCACCCCGCGATTATGAAGAATCTGGGCCACCAGCGGCGCCGTCCCCAACCGCCGCGCCAAGTCGGCCGCACCCGCAAACGGCACGGCGACATCCCAGCGCCACTGCCCGCGCCTCCATGATCGAAATCCGGCCATGCGTCCTTTACCTGCCAGAAGAGATGGCGGCAATTATAGCCTCCACGCGGGGCGGTGCCTACGTTAAGATGCTGCGGCCTTGAGCTTCACGGAGTATCTGCGATGGTGGCAAAGCTGATATGGCTGGCGCTGGCAGGGGCGGCCGGGACGCTGGCCCGCTATGGGCTGGCGGGGCTGGTGCAGCGGTGGGCGCCGGCGAGTTTTCCCTGGGGCACGCTGGCGGTCAATGTGCTGGGCTGCTTTTTGTTCGGGCTCGTCTGGTCGCTGGGGACCGAGCGGATGGCCGTCAGCGCCGAAGTGCGAACCGTCATCCTGATCGGCTTCATGGGGGCCTTCACCACGTTCTCCAGTTTCGCCGGCGAAACGTCACGCCTGATGGCCGAGGGCCAGTGGCTTTACGCGGCGGGGAATATCCTTCTGCAGAATGTCGCCGGCATCGCGGCCATGTTCCTGGGCTATGCGGCCGGACGGGCGGTTTAGATTGATCGTGTCGTCCCCAAGGGACGACACGAAAGAAAGGGCTGATCATGCATCTTCCATCGGAAGCCGAACTGCTGCGGATCTTCATCGGCGAGAGCGACAAGCACCACGGTCAGCCGCTATACGAGGCCATCGTGCAACTGGCTCGCAGCAAGGGGCTGGCCGGGGCGACGGTGCTGCGCGGGGTGATGGGCTTTGGCGCGCACAGCCGCATCCACACAGCCAAGATCCTTCGCCTCAGCGAGGACCTGCCCATCGTGATCGAGATCGTCGACAAACCCGATCGTATCGCCGAGGTGCTGCCCGAGATCGACGCGATGATCGGCGAAGGCCTGGTGACGCTGGAAAAAGTCCGCGTGCTGGCGTACCGCCACGCCGGCTCAGAAGAGAAGAAGAGCTAACCGCAAAGATCGCAAAGGACGCAAAGGGCAAGGGAGTGATGACTCCAGACTACCTCCAGAGCCTTTGCGCTCTTTGCGGCCTTTGCGGTTGATCTTTCTGCCGTTGGAAATCTATGCCTTTTGCATTTACTCAATACATTGAGTAAATTTACTCAGGACGTTGAGTATTTTGCGAATAGCGATGTTCAGGAGGCCAAGGATGGCCGCGAAGAAGACTGCAAAATCTGCGAAGAAACTCCCCGCGGGCAAGAAGGCGCCCAAGGGCAAATCCGCTCAAGGCGAATTGTTCGCGCCGGAGTCCACGGCGAAACCGGCTGCGCCGGCAGCCACGACAGACACCGACGCGACCAAGAAGGCCGTCGAAGAGGCGCTGCTGGAAGAGCCCGGTGCGCCGCCCAAGAAACGCACCTACGCCACGGCCGAGAGTATGGCCAAGGCCCAGCGCGAGATCTCCGTCAGCGAGTTCTTCGCCAAGAACCGCCACCTGCTGGGTTTTGACAACCCGCGCAAGGCCCTGCTGACGACCGTCAAGGAAGCGGTCGACAACTCCCTCGACGCCTGCGAAGAAGCGGGCATCATGCCGGTGGTGCAGGTCACCATCGAGCAGGTCAGCGAGACGCACTTCCGGGTGATCGTGCAGGACAACGGACCGGGCATCGTCAAGGCGCAGATCCCCAGCATCTTCGGCCGCCTGCTTTACGGCAGCAAGTTCCACCGCCTGCAGATGAGCCGCGGGCAGCAGGGCATCGGCATTTCGGCGGCCGGCATGTACGGGCTGCTCACCACCGGCAAGCCCGTGAAGATCACCAGCCGCACCGGCGCCAAGAGCGGCGCGCACTACTACGAGCTGCAGATCGACACGCGCAAGAACCGCCCCGACATCATGCGCGAGGAAAGCGTCGAGTGGGACGCCCCGCATGGCACGAAGGTCGAGATCGAGCTCGAAGCCAAGTACCTCCGCGGCCGCCAGAGCGTCGACGACTACCTCGAGCAGACCGCCATCGCCAACCCGCACGTGACGGTGATCTACAAGGCCCCCGACGGAACGCTCAGCGAGTACAAGTCGTCGGTGGGCCATCTGCCGGCGCAGCCCAAGAGCATCCGCCCGCATCCGCACGGGATCGAGTTGGGCGTGCTGATCAAAATGGCCGGCGACAGCAAGGCCGCCACCGTGCAGCAGTTCCTCACCAGTGAGTTCTCGCGCGTCTCGCCGCGCGTGGCGCAGGATATCCTGGGCAAGACCGGCCTGAGCCCGCGCACACGGCCCAACAAGCTCACCGGCGAAGACGTCAAGAGCATCTACCAGGCCATCCAGGCCACCAAGATCATGGCCCCGGCCACCGACTGCGTCGTACCCATCGGCGAAGAGGCGCTGGTGGCAGGGCTCAAGCAGGTGGTGGCCGCCGAGTTTTACTCAGCCACCTCGCGCAGCCCGGCCGTGTACCGCGGCAATCCGTTCATCATCGAGGCGGCGCTGGCGTTCGGCAAACCCGAAGGCGCCAACGGCGCCGCCCGCGGACAGAGCGTTGATGAAGAGACCGGCGAAGTGACCGACGCCAAGGCAGACGAGGAAGAAGAGTCGCAGCTCGCCCGACTGCTGCGCTTCGCCAACCGCGTGCCGCTGCTGTACCAGCAGTCAGCCTGTGCGATCTACAAAGCCGTCGCCGGCCTGAACTGGCGGTCGTACGGCCTGCAGCAGTCGCGCGGCGCCCTGCCGACGGGCCCGCTGACGGTCGTGCTGCACATGGCCTCGGTCTGGGTGCCCTTCACCAGCGAGAGCAAGGAAGCCATCGCCCTGTACCCGGAGATCCTCAAGGAGATCCGCCTGGCGCTGCAAGACTGCGGCCGCAAGCTCGGCATGCACATCCGCAAGAACGTGCGCATGCGCCAGGAGCTCAAGAAGCGCGGCTACATCGAGAAGTACATCCCCGCCATCGGCGAGGCGCTTCGCGACATCCTGGACCTCAAGGACCCGCAGGTGAGCAAAGTTTGCGACAACCTCCGCGACGTGCTGGAGCGCAGCCGCAAGATGTGATTGGATTCGGGGATCGAGGAGGGCATGGCCGAGACGGCCATGCTCCTCACGGGCGAGCCGCCCGTGCTACAGGGCGGGCGGCTATTCCACCTTGCCGACGCGGATTTCGATGTCCTCGCGGTTCTGGATCTTGTCCTTGGTGCCGTCCTTGATCCAGAGGATGCGGTCGGACTTGTCGAGCATCTTGTGGTCGTGGGTGGCCGTGATGACCGTCACGCCGTGCACGTCGCAGAGCTGGCGCAGGGTGTGGATGATCTCCTCGCCGGTGTGCAGGTCGAGGTTGGCGGTGGGTTCGTCGGCCAACATGATCGTGGGGTTCATCGACAGCGCCCGGGCGATGGCGACGCGCTGCTGCTGACCGCCGGACAACTCGTCGGGGCGGTGCGTCAGGCGGTGCGAGAGGCCCACTTCCGTCAGCACCTCGGTGGCCCGCTCGGTAGCCACATGCGTCGTCATGCCCGAAAACAGCAGCGGCAGCATCACGTTGCGCAAGGCCGTCAGCGAGGGGATGAGGTTGAACGCCTGGAAGATGTACCCGATGTGGCGGTTGCGCAGGTAGGCCAGCTCGAGGCTGGTCAGCTTGGTCAGGTCGATCTGCCCGATGCTGACGGTGCCGCCGGTGGGCTTGTCCAAGGCGCCGATCATGTTGAACAGCGTGCTCTTGCCCGATCCGGAGGGGCCCATGACGGAGAGGTATTCGCCGCGGTAGACGTCCAGGTCGATGTCGCGCAGGGCGTAGACCAACTGCCCGCCCATCTTGTAGACCTTCTGGAGGTCCCTGCAGACGATGATGCTTTCGCGTGTTGATACCATGGTTATTTCTCGTATCGCTAGAACGGAATCTTGATCACCGACTCGGCCAGGAACTTCACGCCCAGGCAGAAGATGGTGATCAGCCCGATCCCGCAGCCGAACCCCGCGCACACAACCGGGATGTACTGGCGCCACAACTGCTCGCCGTAGCGCCGCTGGAAGTAATAGCGCCCGATCAGCGCGCCGATGAACTGCGGCAGCACGCCGTGAGGCGTGGTCTGGTTGAGCCCGCCCAGCACGCCGTAAATCAGCAAGATCGGCAGCTTCAACCCGTACAGCACCGCAAAGAGCAGCGTGGCCACGCCCGTGCCGTAGCCGATGTAGTCCCAGCGGAAGCTCTCGTTAAACTGGCTGAAACGCCCCAGCGTGGCGGTGTACATGATGCACTGGTTGGCGGCCTGCATCTCCCACATCTTCTGCGCGTAGGGATATTCCGGACCGGGCACTTCGGCCAGGCTCCAGATGAACTGCGCGAAGAAGATCGACGAGAGCAGGATGATCGGCGTGAGCAGGATTTCGGACTTCCAGATCGACCAGAACTTCGTGCCCGTCAGTTCGGCCTGTCGCCAGAAGGTCACGCCCGCGCCGAAGTTGTCCATCGGCACCGGCAGGAACCACAGCTTGATGCCGCCGGTGTAGCCCGAGAGCAGGAACGCCGCTTCGCGCACCATCGGGATCGACACCGACATGCCCGACAACCCTTGCAGCCGGGCCGTCACGTAGCTGATGAGCGGCGTGTACAAAAAGGCGAAGAAGAACAGGCAGACCATCACCCCCGGATGCCAGTCGATCAGCCAGCCGCACATCAGCACGTACGTCATGCTGGTGACAACGTACGTTGCGATGATGATGGGCGTTGGAATATCGCCTCGCTGCACCTTGACGGCCGAGAGGCGCTCGGCGTCCTCGGCGTCGAGCTGGATTCGCATCTGCTGCTGGCGTTTGGCGTCGGCCTTGGAGGCCTGGAAGCTCTTATACACCTGCCAGAAGCCGGCGATGGCGATGGCGATCGAGATGCCGATGCTGAAGCTGAAATAGAAGTCGATGTTGTTGACGAAGGTGGTGCGGATCGTGTCGTCGCCGGGCGACCAGCTCGGCAGCATGTGCAGGCGGTAGAGCACGAACGGGTTGACGATGGCGGTGATGATCAGCCCGACGAAGCTGCCGACCATCGCCCAGAAGGGCATGACCATCCCGGCCAGGAAGTTGCCCAGGTCCAGGCTGATTCCGGTGGCAAAGGCCGGCAGCAGGTCGGAGGTCTTGTTCGTCCAGTCGACGAAGGGAATGGGGAAGATGATGATCGGCTTGGCCAGCACGGCCGACGACAGCACCGGCAGCCCGGCGTAGAGCGCGCCGAAGCTCAGCCCCAGGATGCCCCCGATGCTGAAGATTCGCCACCGCCAGTTTTCGGCTTTGCCCTCGGAGTCGCCGACGGATTCAGCCTCGGTGGTTTCGGTCTGCTGCTCGGCCAGGGCCATCAGACCCTGCGCGCCGACGGGGGCCATGGGGAAGGGCAGTTTTTCGATGTCGCTGGCGATTCGGAAGAGCCCGTATCCCAGGATAGTTCCCTTGATGCGTCCGATGAAGGTCTGGAAGACGATCATGCCGATGACCGGCCACCAGGCGGCGGCAAAGAATGTTCGCTGGGCGAGCACTTCCGGATCGGTCGGGGCGTACCACCAGATGTCGGGCATGTGCTCGGCGATGCCCATCGACGCCACGCCCTCGGACTGCACGAAGAACTGGTTCCACAACAGCCCGCCGAAGGGGTTGCCCATGGCCGCGCCGGTCATGTAAAACAGCACGAACAACTCGGACTTCTTGAGGTGCTTGTGCGCGCGGCGGGCCACCTCGATAAAGAGGATGACCGTGACCCACTGGGCCGGCATGGACCCGCCGCCCATCAGCAGGCCCATGTACATCGCCCCGGGAACCATCAGCAGGGCGATGAACAGCGAACCGAAGAAGGTCGGCCACGTGAAGCCATCCTCGAAGGTGCTGGGCACCTTCATGAGGCCGCGGAAGAGTTCGAGTTCTTTATCCAGTCGCACGGAACTCACGCTGACTCTCCTATTGTCTGGCCGTCGATAAGCTTGACGCCCAGGCCGTCCCATCCGGCGAGGGTTTTCTGACGATACTCTTCCATGATCTGGGGGGTCAGCGACCGCCAGATGAGCAATTGCTTTCGCAGGTCGTTGATGAAGACGCGGTTGGCACGCTGCCAGTCGCCCTGGCTGCCGCTGACGCGGTAGATCAGGATGTGCACCTCGTCAATGCCCTCGATGTCGCTGGGCTGGCTCAGCAGGGCGAACTTCTGGTTGACGCCCAGGTCGAAGGGCGCCAGGGCGACGGCGGCCTCGAAGCCGAGCATGTCGTTGCCGCTCTGGCGGATGATGGCGCTGGAGGTCGTGGCGAAGACGCCCATCGAGGTGTCGGAGAAGTTATCAAAGTGCTCCTTGAGGAAGCTGACCACGCCGGTGATGTCGTACGACGAGACCGTAAAGGGGAAGACCAGGTCGTAGAGATTGTTGACCGGCTTGGGGATGCGCCAGTGGCGCTGGATGCCGGGGTTGGCGCTGCGCGAGGCCTTGACGGCCGGGTAGATCGTCGAGATCAGCACCGTGCCCATCACGATCAGGATCGTGACGATGGCGTTGGTGGAACTGTAGTTCATCTCCAGCGGCGGGAGGATGCCGTAGCTGCTCAGGATCGCCAGCACGCGGGCGACCACCTGCCCCAGCAGGTATCCGCCCATGCCGCCGATGATGGCGTACATGCTGGCCTCGGCGAAGAAGAGGCTGGCCACGTGCGGCGGGGCCAGTCCCAGCGAGCTGAAGGTGTAGATCTCGCGTTCGCGGTCGCTGACGCTGCCGAGCATGGTGGCGAAGATGATCAGCCCGCCCAGGACCACCGGGATGAGCAGGTCCTTGACGCCGCTGGCCTTGGTCAGCGAGGTGAAGATGAGGCGGTACACGCCGCCGCCTTCGCCGTAGTACACCGGCAGGGGCAGGACGTAGGCGACCAGCTTGGCCACGGCCTGGGTCTGCTCGGGGTTGTTGGGGTAGATTTCCATCGCCCGGATGAGCCCGCCCATCTGGCGCGCGACCGCCGGCGAGACGACGACCACGCGGTCGACGTTGAAGTGGACGAACTGGGCGCTTTCGATATCCGGCGTTTCGGCCAGCGCGTCGTCGCTCTTGGTGCGGGTGAAGTCCTGGGCGTTGGCGCCGCCGGAGGCCTCGTAGTCGACCGGGAGCATGCTCGAGCCTTCCAGCGTGGTGAAGTTCTGCATGGTGTCGCGGATGACGCCGCCGTAGACCAGCGGCACGCCGCGCAGCAGCACGAGGGTCTTCTTGCCGATGTCCTCGTTCTCCAGGCGCAGCTCCTTGCGCACCGCCTCGGTGAGGAAGATCCCGTTGGTCTTGAGCAGTTCGAGATTGGCCCCGGGGGCGAACAAGTCCGCCAGCATCGGCTGGCGGTCGAGGTCGGCCTTCTCCAGCCCGATCGCCGCGGCCACGGGCGTCAACCGCTGGGTCGACAGGTCGCTCAGGAGCATCTCGCTGCTTCCGGCGGCGCCTTGGGCGGCCGCGGCGGCCTGGGCGTCGGCGGCCGTCGGGGCGATCCAGTATCGCGGGACGGTCAGGGCCTGGTTCGACAGGGCTCCGCGGATGGTGTCGTAGCTGCCCTGGTCGATGGGGCTCCAGAGCGGGTGGTGCACCAGGACGCGCTCCGGTCCGCCGCTCATGGGCCCTTCGTACGTGCTGCGCAGGTCCCAACTGCTGCCGAAGGAGGCGAAGGTCAAAATCGTGAACGTCAGCAGCAGCACGGTGGTGGCCGTCAGGGCCGTTCGCAGCGGGCGGCGGCGCATCGTCGAGATGCCCATGTTCACCGCGGCCATCATCGTCGAGAGGCGCGACACGTCGGCGTTATGGACAGTGCTGGCCAGACCCTGCATCTTGCGAATCTCGGTCTGCAGCTTGCGGACCATGATGAAGATCACCAGCGTGCTCAGGATGATGATCGAGAACGCCAGGAAGATAATGATGGGCGTGCTGGCGAGCTTGAAGGCCGGGTTCACCAGGTACAGCACCGCGAAGGTCCCGACGAAAAACACCGCGAACCAGGCGATCTGGCGGTAAATGTGCGGCGTGCCAATCAGCAGCCGCTCCAGGGCGAAGGCAAAGGGCATCGCCAGCAGCAGCAAGAGCACCACGGCCGTCACCAGGTCGTTCATGACGTCTTTGAGAGGGCCGTACGGTCGCCGCGCCACGCCGGCGGCGGCGGCCATCAGACCGTAGTACCGATCGGTCGAGGCGGCAATGCCGGTCTTGCGCGCCTCGTTTTCGAGATCGAGAGCCCTGCCATTGAGCGTTTCGAGCGAGTCCTGGTTGATGCGGTTGTCGCGCAGCAGTTCCAGGCGGTAGGCGTTGAGGATGCGCATGTCCTGGGCCGACCAGAGACTCGTGGGCGGATGGGCAAACGGGTCGGCCAGGCTGATCCCGCGGCCATAGTATTCCTTGGCCGTCGGGGCGTTGTTGAGCAGCACCACGCCGTAGGGGTTGAACAGCTTGATGCCCGCGGTGTCCAGCGGGGCGTAGAGGGTGAGGATGTTTCCGAACTCGGCGGTGAGGCTTCGCGTGGGATCGAAACCGGAGGTCGACAGCGCCCGCATGGCGGTGGTGGCGACGATTCCGCGAGCCGGGCCGTAGTTCACCAGCGAGAAGTGACGGCACTCGAAGAGATCCACCGAGATCGAGGGTTTGCCGCCGACGGTGGCCTGGTTGGTGATCGCCGTGATCAACCCGCGCGGGCCCGGGAGCATGCGCACGTCGTCGCTGCTGCGCGTGAACTTGAACGTGGCGCCGATGCGAATGGCGTCACCGAAGGCCGACGTCATCAGCGGACCGGGCTCGTACATGCCCTGTGAATCGGTCACGCAGAAGACGGCGTGATTGTAGCCGGCAGGCACGTCGCGCGGGTTGCGCCACTTGTTCTTGTCCAGCAGCGCCATCACCGCCCCGACGCACGGCTCGCGCCGCATGGCGCCGCCCATAGCCGCGGCGCCGACGTCGGGACCGACGGTCTTGTTGTTGATCCAGCGGCACTCGACGTAGTCCACGTCGCTCTGCAGCGACGAGGCGGTGCTGAGGCGAGTGTCGTCGAGCAACTGGCCCAGGAAGTTGCCCACCTGCGTGGACTGTTCGTACATGTCCGCGACGTTCAGCGACGCCAGCGTGTCGCCGGGCTGGCCCTGGCGGCTCATCGGGTCCAGCATCGTCGTGACGGTCACGTTGAGCAGGCCAAAGCTCGACGCGGTGGTTCCGCTGGTGGCGAGCTTGGCCGGGACGGACAGGTTCTGATTGTACGTCTGGTCGACGGAGCGGTAGTCGAAGTCCGGCGCCTCGACGCTGCGGGCCTTGTGAATCGAGCGGATGGCCTTGTAGATGGCGCTGTAGTTGGCGATGTTGTCCTTGGGATTGGGCTGGGAGTGTTCGCCCTGGTAGAAGCCCCAGCTCTTGCGCGCGTCGCCGAGATCCAGGCTCATGTGCAGCACGATGCTGTTGGTCTTGGGACCCATGGTCTCGCGGAGCTTGCGGTCGACCAGGGTGTCTTTGTACATCTGGTCAAGTTCTTTGACTCGCAGCTCGAAGCTCTGCATGGCGCCGCTGACCATCTCGTCGAAACGCTGGGGGATGACCTCCATGACGCGCTGGCGCTGCTTGAGGTGGCGAACCCCCTTGAAGAGGTTCAGCAGCGTGTCCGTCCCCTCCTGCGGCGTCTCGCGCTCGTGGATCAACGCCTGAACGCCGTTCCAGGCCAAGTCCTCGGTCTCCAGCAAATCGGTCTTGCCGAAGGGATAGTCCGCCGGCGGAATCGGCCCTTCCGGATTTGGCGGCTGCAGCGAGACCATGCGCTGGTACTTGTCGGCCGGTTGCGTGGCCGCGCCAAGTTCCTTCTTCAGACGGTCGTATTCATCCTTGATCAAAGCGTCTTCGGGCTTGAGTTCTCTCAGGTCCCGGTACAGGTCGGGCAGTTGTTTCTGCAGGTTCTGGACTTCCTTCTGCAGATTCGCCGACCACTGCCCCAGCGTCTCGACGGAGGCGTCGGGCTCGATCTTGCCCGTCAGCGGCGTCCATTCCATCAGCTCGCGCGCTTCGTCAATCTTCTGGCGCACGGCGATGAGCGATTCGGCGGCCGCTGAAAGATTCTTGCTCCCCAGGTCGAGGTTGACCTGCTGGAGCGCCTTGCCCCAGTCGGGCGATTTCGTCTGGATGATGCGGATGCGCGTTTCCAGCCGCTTCACCGTGACGCGCAGGGGGCGCAGCTCCTTGAGCTTCTCGCTGCTGCCCTGGCGTGCGGCCTCGCGAAGGGACTGTCGGAACCGTTCCTGTTGCGACGAGGCCGAGGCGGCCAGACTGTTGGCGCAATCCTGCAGCCACTTGAACCAGGACGTGGGGTTTTCATCGGTCTTGGGGCGATACCGCAGGTAGTCTTCGTATCCGCTGCGCAAGGCCGGAAGCGCCTTGAGCTGCATCTGCAACGCGTAGCACGCGTCTCGGGCCTCGATGAGCTTGCGAACCGAGTCCTTGGCCTTGGCCCGCTGCTCTTGCTGGTTCCAGAAAACATACCCGCCGGCCGCTATCGCCACGACGGCCGCCAGCATGGCCACGCCGGCGTACCGCTTGCCGCGCAGCACGTGCCAGAGTCCGCCGCCGGCCAGCAGCGCCGCAACGATGCCGCCGGCGACCATCAGGAACTGGACGGTAGCGCTGAGGACTTCAAAATCGAGCACGTCGGTGCGCTGGGTCTTGAGTTTTTTGCGAGCGGCGATGACCTCTTTTTCGCTCTGGCTGACCTGCGCATGCGAGGCGCCTTTGGCCCGAAGCGCCTGCAGGCTCGTCTCCAGAACCTGAACGTCCTTGCCCGCCTTGCTCAACGCCTCCAGCAAAGCCTTGTTCTCGACGATGGCGCCCTGGAGGCGCGAGCGGGTGGCGACGAGGGTGTCATTGAGAACCGCCTGCAGATCGATGTCCCCCTTGGACAAGGCCAACTGCTTGCGAAGAGCGGTGACGAAATCCTTCTGATCGTCGCGCAGGCCCTTGAACCTCTGGTCGTCCATCCCGTCGGATTGGACCGCCCCGCGCAGGTCCAGCGCAGCCGAGAGATTCTTCAGCCAGGCAGCGCGGGAATCGCCGTCGAAAAGGTTGGGCAGCGGCAGGGCGGCGGCCACCGCCGACAGGTCCTTGTCCTTGGTCTGGTCCTGGGCGAGGAATTCAGCTGCCGCCTCGACGTACTCACGTTCGTTGCGGATCATGTCCAGGCGATCTTCCAGCGTGGCGACGCTGCCTTTGATCTTTTCGCGGTTGATGGCGCCGTAGAAGGCGCGCGAGCCGGCGTGGTTCTGGGCTTCGCCATCGAAGAAGCAGACGATGATGTCGCGTTTGGGGCGGTTGAACGCCAGGTGGCGGGCGATCTGCAGCAGGGCCACGACGTTGCCCCCGTCGCGGGCGCCGGGGCTGATTTCGGGAATCTCGCCGTAGGTATCCAATCCGGCGGCCAGCACCACCGTCTCGCCCGCCGAACCGGCCTTGCGGCTGCGGATGGAAAAGGTCGGGTCAGTCCCGCGGATGAAGGCGATGACGTTGCGTCCTCGCAGCGGCTGCCAGGTGGCGGCGGCCTTGATGGTCACCTCGCGTCCCTTGGCGTCGGTGAGCAGTTGGGCCGCCTCGCCGGTGGCGTAGAATCGCGGCATGTTGGCGGGCATGTTGATGTGATGGTCGCAGGCGTCGGCGAGCATCCCGCCGGCGAAGATCACGGCGCGGGCGCCGAAGGAGAAGGCCGTCAGCCAGTTGGCCCCGGCGTTGAAGTCCATGACGACGATCTTGTCGGTGGGGTCGGCGTTCTTGTAGTCGACCACGTCGCCGCGTCCGACGTAGATGGTCTTGGCGGTCATGCCTTCTTCGACGGTGATGGAAGCCTGCAGCAGGTTGGGGCGCACGGCGTGGAGGGGCAGGGTCTTGCCGTCGATGGTCACCTGGCACTCGGTCATCAGCGGCTGGACGACCGGCACGTCCTGGGTGAAGATCTCCAGGGGTTTCTGCCCTTTGCGGGCCACCTGGCGGGAGATCTCCGCCAGTTCCTTTTCGACGTAGTCGGCCGCCCGCAAGCTGCCGTCGGCCCGTCCGGCCAGGCGGTTGTGGGCGCCAAGCTGGCGGTTGGGCACGTCGGCTTTGGTCAGCGGCGTTCCAACGACTTTTTCGAGGCGTTCCTTGAACTCGTTGGCGCTGTAGTACTGCTCGCCGGCGGGGGCGAGGGCGGCCGACAGCGTCCATGCCAGCGTCGCCAGGGCGATGAGGGGCAGGCGGTTATTCATTTTCGTGCCCCCCAATGGCGCCGGTCTGGACGGTCACGTCGCTGCGATTGGCGATTCGCTCGACCTGGCCGTCGCGAACCCACATGATGCGGTCGGCCATGTTGATCAATCGATGGTCGTGGGTGGCGCAGATGATGGTCACACCGCGTTCCTTGTTGAGGCGCTTGAGGATATCGTGAATCTCCGAGCCGGTCCGCAGGTCGAGGTTTCCGGTCGGTTCGTCGCAGAGCAGAATGGAGGGCTGGTTGGCCATGCCGCGTGCGATGGCCGTGCGCTGCTGCTGTCCGCCGGACATCTCGACGGGTTTGTGGAACCAGCGGTCGGCCAGCCCGACCATGCCCAGCAGCTCCATCCCGCGGTCGCGGGCGGTGTCGGCGTCGGTTCCGGCGAAGGCCATCGGCACGGTGACGTTTTCCAGGCAGGTCATGTACTGGACGAGATTGTAGGTCTGGAAGATGTAGCCGATCTTGCGGCAGCGCAGGAACGCCAGTTCAATGGCGTTGAGCTGGGCGACGTCCACCTCGTCGATGAAGACGCGCCCGCTGGTGGGGCTGTCGAGCCCGCCGACCATGTTGAAGAAGGTGCTCTTGCCCGACCCTGAGGGTCCCATGACGCAGATGAACTCGCCGCGATAGAGCTCGATGTCGATCCCGCGCAGGGCCTCGGTGACCACGTCGCCCATGCGATAGTGCTTCTTGAGGTTGCGCGTGCGGATCAGCACACCGCGTGTCTCGGTCTGCGGCGCCGGGGTCTTGGTTGTCGCTGCTTCTGTCATACGCCTTCCAACCCTTGCAAAAAGCTACTCGATCCGCATGGCTTCCATGGGGGCCAGCCGCGCCGCCGCCCACGCCGGGTACACCGCCGCCAGGGCGGAGATGCCCAGCCCCACCACCATCGACACCGCGGCCATCTGAAACATCTGCGCCCAGGGCAGGTGCTGCAAGGCCATCACGCCGTAGCTGCCGGTGGCGCGGAGCATGCCCAGCAGCAGCCCCAGCGCCGCGCCGAACAACCCGCCGACGACACCCTGCAGGCACGACTCGAGCACGAAATTGACCATGATGAACCCGTCGGTGGCGCCCAGGCACTTCATCGTGGCGATCTCGCGGAACCGCTCGGTGACGCTCATCAGCATCGCGTTGGCGATGCCCACGATGCACACGATGAAACTGACGATGATCAACCACAGCGTCCGGGCGCTGAACCCGGCGAACATGTCATCCGACCCCGCCTGCGCCGCCTGAGACACCGACGCCTCCAACTCCGACAGGTGCGTCTGCTCCAGGCGGTCCGTCGAGACCTCCGCCACGCGCTGCGGCGAAAGACCCAGCGGCTCCAGACCCGAAATCTTGCTCATCTCCTCGGCGAACCACGCCGCGCCGGCCTCGGTGCTGATCTCCCGGTACAGCTCCGTCTCGTTCACCATCCACCGCTCGTAAGGCTTGAACCGAAGCCGCAACGCCGTCTGCTGGCGAACCAGCGGCACCGTCAGCAGCGCGCCGATCTCCTGCGCGTTCATCGTGCTCTGCGCCAGGGAGTGAATCACCGCGGCCTTGAGGTTGGCATTGGAGTCCAGCGCCTTGGCGGCCGCCGCCAGAAGGACGTCCAGTTTCGCCTTCAACTCCTCCGCCGACTTCTGCAGCTCGGCTCTCAAGCCTTTGGGGCCGGCGGCGTCGAGGCGGGCGAGGAGCCCCTGGCGGCTTTGGATCATCACGTCGAGGGTGCGGGTCTGGGGGGTTTCAGCGGCCCCGAGGCTGACGCGGTCGGCCCGCAGGAGGTTGTATTGGTCCTGCCAATCGGCACGAAGATCTTTGGGCGTCATCGTGTCCAGTTCAAACAGGGCGTACATGGTCTGGGCATACGCGTGGCGGATCTGCGTGATGTCGGCGATGCCCATCGCCGCGCGCACCGCGGCCAGCGCCTGCTGGCGCCCTTCGATGATCTTCATCCGCATCGGCTTGGTCAGGCCGTACACCCGCAGGAAATAGCGGAAGACCTCCAACTCGCTGACGGTTCCGTTCTGGAGCCGATCGGCGAGGGTCTTGAGGACGGCTTTTTGTCTGGCGTCGCGGGTCTTGTCGATGTCGTCGGAAAGTTCCTGCGTCATCCATTCCAGCGCCGCCAGGGGCTTTTCGAGCGTTCGCTTGTTGCGCTCGAGGATCTTGGCCATGCGGTCGAAGCCCTCGGGCGCTTCGATGCGGGCGTAGGGGTCGTTGGCGTCGTAGGGGCCCAGCAGTTCGTCGCGGTCTTTGGGGTTGAGGTTGTTAAAGAACGTGTCGTAGCTTTCCTGCCATCGCGCCACGTTCACCAGGCGGCGCATGGCGCCGTCGTCCATCTTGCCGCCCCACTCCGCCAGCGATGTCCAGCTCAACTCGCCCACGACGGCCGCGGCCAGATCTTCCGTCACCTGCGCCTGCGTCAGGGGAACCTGCTTCAGGGCCAGGTCCTGGACCTGCCGCTCGCTGAGGTTCTGGGCCTTGTATCCGCGGGCGGCGTCGGTCTTCTGCACCAGCCACTGCGCCCCGTCGAGCTTGGCGGTCTTTTGATAGAGCATCTGCGCGTTGACGGAGGCGGCATTTTCTCCGTAGCTGCTGGCCAGCATCGCCTTGAGGTACTCCGAGCCCAGCGTCTGGGCGATGGCGTCGGCGTCGCGGGCCAGCGCCGCCTGCACGCGCACGGTCTTGAGTTCTTCCGCCGTCATCGCAAAACCCAGCGGCGCCAGCTTTGCCGGAAGGTCGTCTTCTGCCGTCGCCAGCGCCACGCGGGGCGGTACGTTCTGGAACAGCGCCGCGGCGCGGAGAACGGCCTCGGCGTGGCCTTTGAGGACCCGCTGCCGCAGCGGCTGCGTGGCCAGCCAATCGGCCACGAACTGCCGCAGGTCGGGGGGCAGTTTGTCGCCCAGGCGTTTGGCCTCGATATCGCAATGCTTGTATTTTTCCGGATCGGACAGGGCCACGATGATGTCGCTGCCGCGGGCGCTGCCCACCAGCGGGCGGAGCTGCCCCTCGCTGAGGGAGTCGAAGTACGTCATCACGCCGGTCTTGGGACGGCTCTGGCGGCGGGCCACATCGGTGATCTTCGCCATTTCCGCCGCCGAGAGCTTGCCCCAGGCCTGCAATTCCCCCAGCCGCCGCTGCGCGCGGGCGAGGGTGGCGGGTTCGACGCTCAATGTCTTGCTCCGGTCGCGGCGGAGGGTGTCGTCGAGTTGGAAGAGTTCTTCGGCCAGGTCGTTTTCCTTCATGGGCGTGGCCAGGCGGCTGACCCAGAGCAGGAACAACCGCCGCGGGGCGGTCTGGCGGCTGATGGCGGTGGACACGGCCCGGGCGGTGGTGCCCTCGGCGAGGATGGTCATCAGGAACGCCACGGCCAGGGCGATGATGACGACGGTGATGGCCGCGCGGAAGATGCGGAACTTCACGCCGCTGAGGACCAGCTCCACGCACTTGGACAAAGGCAGGCGCACTTGTTGTCGGACTTCAAGGGCGTTCATGGCTTATCGGTGTCCTCTTTGAGCCCGACCAGGACCACGATTCCGCGACGTGTGAGCTGCCGCAGGAACTGCGTCACCGAGAGCTGGGCTTCGCGAAACGTCAGTTTATGGCTGTCGGCGAATAATTCAATGATCTTTTCCACGTTGCGCCGCCCGTCGCAGAGATCCAGCACGGCAGCGCCCAGGGCGTCGAGCTCGATGCGCCTGCCGCGGGGGATCGGCAGCACCCACGTCACCGGCGGAACCATGTACCAGGGTTTTTCCATCGGCACTTCGACCAGGACGCTTCCGCGGGAGCGTCGCTCGAGGTCCAGCGAGGCGTTGAGCCGCGGGACCGTGCGCAGGAAAGGCGCCGCCCCGGCGTTGGCGGGCAGCCGTTTGGTCTTGCTGGCGAACATCATCGGCACACCTGTTTAACCCTCGGAGGCGCCCACAAGGGGCGGTCGGCGGCAACATCGCACGGAAACGTGGGCGGGAAAATCCAGCGCCTGCTCGCGGCTGGGCAGGCTGGCGGTCATCCGGTAGACGCGGCTTTCGAGCGGGCACAGCCAGGCCTGGTCTACCCGCAGGCGGCGGATTCCGCGCAGCGTGTGGTGGAAGTACATCTTGGCCTGGCTGGTGACGCGTTCGCCGCGGTGGGCGGGGAGTTCCATCGCGTCCTGGCGCAGCGGCGTGAACTCGCCGGGCAGCTCCCGCACCAGCCACTCCCGCAGCGGCTCGTCGAGCCACTGCTCGGCCAGGGCGATGCGCTCGACGACCAGTTCGGCGTCGCCCTTGGCGCCGCTGGCGAAGGTCCAGCGCAGGCGTCCGACCTTGAGGTCGGCCTCGGTCAGATCGTACCGCTTGTCGATGTCCAGGCTCATCCCCATCGCCTGCCACGTGCGCTGCGGCGGCGCGGGGTCTTGCGGGGAGATTCCCTCGGCCAGGACGCGCTCGAGGTTGACGTCGCGCTTGCCCGGCCAGAAAACCGTCGCCTCGACCAGCACGCCGCGGGCGGCGAAGAACTTGCCCAGATGCGCCAAAGCGCCCTTGGGTTCCAGCGGTTGCAGCACGCCCAACCAGCCCTCCGACAGCGAGTCGATAGGCTGGAACTCGACGCTGCCGCCCTCATGCTGGCGGTAGCGGTCCATGACGCGCTCGAGCTGGGGGTTGTAGTCCAGATGCTTCCAGCGGACATCAAGGCGGTGGTGATACCGGTCGGCCAGCACCAACCGGTGATCCTGTTTGGGCCCGCTGGCGACGGCCACCTCCCAATGCGCGGGGTGGTCCACCTCCAGGCCTCGCCAGCATGTTCGCTCGAATTCGGCCATACTCGTTGACTAATATACGACGGATCGGGAGACATTGGAAGCGATTCTGCGGACAGGGGGTATTCCCTCAGTTCCGAGGGGGAAAGTCGCGGCAGAGGCACCAGGTGCTTATCAACGCCGGTTTGCAGGTGTCGATGAATGCTTGGCCCGAATACCGTAGCGGCACGCTGGGAAAGAAAATTCATCAATGCTTGAAAATTTGCATAGGCGCACGTTTTTCGTATAATGCCGCACGAGGCGTTCACGGACAAACGCTGCCCCTATGGAAAGGATTCCTCATGATCCGCCAGAACTCTTTTCTACCTCTGGCAGCCGCGGTTGGTTTATTGCCGCTGCTGCTGACGCTCTGTGGATGCGGCTGCCCCGATATCTGCGCCCCCCGCGCCAAGACCCCGCCTCCGCCGCCGCGGGCCGACATGACCCTGACGTTCCACTCCGTGCGCGGCGAGTATTGCCGCGGCGTGCGGACGGTTCTGCTGCGGCTGGAGAACAAGGGAACCGCCTCCTACACGATCGATCCGTTTAACGGCTGGCCGGTCGGGCCCTCGGACGTGTTCTT
This sequence comes from Phycisphaerae bacterium, assembly GCA_039683615.1. Taxonomy (GTDB): domain Bacteria; phylum Planctomycetota; class Phycisphaerae; order SM23-33; family SM23-33; genus JAJFUU01. Next base: position 3,480 of record JBDKRA010000044.1, on the reverse strand, counting down.
CCTGATCCGCCCGCTCGGCGACCAGGGTCACGGCGACTTCACCCCGCTGTTCGACCCGGCGCGCACCGACGCGCCGCGGCCCTACCGCCAGATCATCGACGGCGGCGGCAAGGTGCCGATCCCCGCTCGCATCGTCCTGGACGTGCCCGCCGGCGAGTACGAAATGATGGCCGCCCTCAAGCAGGACCGCAACATCCACACCGAGGTCATCCGAGTCAAGGTCCTGCCCGACGACGAATTCTGGGGCCGATGCCCCTCGTCCCTGGCCAAAAAGAGCCTCACGCAAACCTGCATCTGCGAAGACAACCAGTGAGGCGGGCCGGTGGCCGGCATGGAGACCCACTGCCGCAGGAGCCGCCCTGATGCCTGAGGCACTGGCCATCTTCGTCGGCGGGCTCAAGTGGTTTGGCGTGCGGTGGGGATCCCGCCGCGTTCCCGGCGGCCTGGCCGACGCGGGATTCACCGGCGAAACGCTCTACTGGGACTGGCACCGGCCGGTGCTGGGAATGTTCTGCCTGCCGATCTACTGCAATCGTTCGCTGATCGAATCCAAAGCCGCCGACCTGGCGGCCTTCATCGCCGCCCGCCGCCGCGAACGGCCCGAGCAATCGCTGCACTTGATTGGATGCTCTGCCGGAGGGTACATTGCTCTGCGTGCGGCCGAGCTGCTCGAGGCCCCTTTGCAGGTGGACTCGCTGGTGCTGCTGTCGGCGGCGGTGAGTCCCGCCCGAGACCTGGCCGCGGCCCGGGCGGCCGTGCGCGGGCCGATGGTCAATTGCTCCAGCGTGCTGGACTGCGTTATCCTGGGTCTGGGCACGACGCTGCTGGGCACGCCGGACGGCCGGCGCGGCTGCGCCGCCGGGATGGTCGGCTTCGACCGAGGCGGCGAGTGCGGCCTTGTCGAACTGCGCTGGCGCTGGCCTATGATCTTCAGCGGGCGCCTGGGCGGGCACAGCACGTGCACGCCGCGGACGTTTATCCGCAAGTACGTGGCTCCTTTGATGGGACTGGATTCATGAGTGGCGTTGGGATCGGATTTACTGTTGCGGGGGTGGCCGTGGGCGTGCACGTCTTCGCCGGCGTGCTCCAGCACCTGTTCGCGCGCCGCGACCGCGCGGGCAACCAGGATAAGGCCCTGGTCATTTTCGTCGAGTCGATCCGCTGGCTGGGCGTGGCCTGGGGCAAGCGCACCGTCGCCGCGGGCCTGCGCGACGCGGGATTCGACGGCGAGTTCCTCTACTGGCCCTGGCACAGCACCTGGCGGGGATGGCTCGTGCTGCCGGCCATCATGGACCGCCGCATGCTCGAGAAACGCTCGACCGAACTGGCCGAGTTCATCGGCGCCTGCAGACGCAGCAAGCCCGACCGCCCCATCTACGTCATCGGATACTCCTGCGGGGCCTTCGTCGCCCTGCGGGCGCTGGAACTGCTCAAAGCCGGCGTCACTGTCGAAGGCGCCGCCTTCCTCGCCGGGGCCATCAGCCCGCGCCACGACCTGACGGCCGCCGCCGGCGCCGTCCGCGGTCCGATGGTCAGCAGCTCCTCGCTGGCCGACTGGCTGATCGCCGGCGTCGGCACGTGCATCTTCGGCACCGCCGACCGCAAGCATGCCCCCGCCGCCGGAATGGTGGGCCTGCACGGTCCCGGCAGCGAGATCCTTACCCACGTGCGGTGGCACCCGCTGTACGCGCGCTTCGGACACTGGGGCGGACACTTTGCGGCCTCGGGACGCGGATATGTCGCCAACATCATCGCCCCCGCCCTGGGAATCGCACAGGCTCGTTAGTTCGTTGACTGGTTAACTGGTTGACTCGTTCGCTGGCTTGCTTTGACCAGTTAACCAATTAACCAGTCAACCAATGAGCCAGTCAAACAGTCGTCCTATAATTTCATGCTGAAAGGGGGATGCGCAAATGGTTCTGCGAATCATCGGTCTGGCCCTTCTGGCCGGCGGCATTGTTCTGCTGATCCTGGGCCTCAACGCCACCGACACTACCGGCGAGACGCTCCGCAAGGAGTTTGCCGGCCACTACAGCGACAAGACGACCTGGTACATCATCCTGGGCGTCATCGGCATCCTGGTCGGCGGGGCCCTGTCGATCTTCGGCCCGCGCCTGGGCAAGAAACCCTGAGTCCCGGCTCACGCACGTGCGGCCATCCAGTCGCGGACGGCTCTGAACCGCTCCAGCGGAGTGGGCATCGTCAGCAATCCCTTTGTACTTTACTAAGCAATGCTGAGCGAGTCGTTCTAAGCAAGGAGGCCCGGCGATTCAAATGGCCCTCGCCAAACCGCCAATTCGTGGACCTAGAATGCACTAGACGTGCACCACGGGGGTGCATCGAGGGAGGCAGTATCATGACCTACCTGAAGAATCGTGCCGTAGCGGCCGCTGCCGGACTGGTTGTCCTTGCGCTGGCCGTTGAGAACGCCTCTGCGTTCTATTTTCATCTTGGGCCGTTGCACATCGGGACCGCACCAAAGGTTTACCAGGTGCCCCCGCCGCCGCCGACAACCCCGCCTGAGACTGCCCCGCCCGCTCCCGGACCCGACTATGCCTGGGTCAACGGGTATTGGGACTGGAACGGCGAGCAATATGTCTGGGTCCCAGGATATTGGACGCAGCCGCCTGCCGGGGTGTCCATCTGGGTTGCCCCGCGATACGACAGCTACGGTTACTACCACCGCGGCTACTGGCGCCAGGAGAGCAGGCATGAACGTCATGAACGCCATGAGCATCATGACTAACGTATCGTGAGGCGAACATCTTCGCTCTTGTGCTGAGGCGCTAGAATTAGTCCAATACGGCACCGACGCCCAAGAGCGAGGATGATCGCATGAAAAGCTACGTGCTTATTGCGGCCTTGATCGCCACGTCCCTGATTGCCGGATGCGGTTGCTGCGGCAAGAACACCGAGTCGGGGACGTGCGGCGTGTGGATCGATCGGCCGTGGTATCCATGCTGTACGGCCAGAAATTATCGCTCGGTTTGCCCATGCGACCCCGGCGGCGTTGAAGTGCCGCCCCCGCCGGCCCCGCTGGCCGAATCGATTCCGACCGTACCCAACCCCGGAGGCGACTATGTTTGGGTCCCGGGTTTTTGGGACTGGGCCGGTAGCGACTACCAGTGGGTCTGTGGCTCGTGGGTGATCCCGCCCGGCACGGCGCGCGTATGGGTTCCGCCTCGTTACGACCAGCGCTTCTGCAAGTATTTCTACTACCGCGGCTATTGGCGCATCGACGGGCAAGCCTGACGGCCCGATAGCCATCTGGACGAAGCCCAAGTGAGACTCCCGTTTTGGATGCATCAACGCAAGATCGTTATTCTTCCTCCACTCCGTCAGCGTCTTCCCCCGCAGTCTTAACCGGGCCGGCATCGGACGCCGTCGCGTGGGCGGCCATGATGGCCGCGCGGATCTGCTCCGTCACGTCGGGATTGTCTTTCAGGAACGCTTTTGCGTTCTCGCGGCCCTGGCCCAGGC
>JBDKRA010000043.1:0-115732 GCA_039683615.1 Phycisphaerae bacterium | reverse complement strand
CTTATGACTGTCAAAGGCGATATACTCGTTCATGCGCGGCTCCTTTCTTGTTAGCTAGTCGCCACTGTAACGTGGCGACGGGAGTCGCGCTTTCATATGTTCACTCCAAGGTCGCCTTGCGGCGACGAAAGTTGACGATAAGGCAGTTCAGTACTCGTCGCCGGGGAGCATGATGGGGCGCTCGGGATGGGCGTAGTGCCCCCCGCAGAAGGTGTCCTTTGTTTCGACGCACCAGCGGCGGAGCATCTCGCGGTGCTCACGCAGCACGGTCTGATGCGAGGCCGCCACCGCGAGGTTCACCATCTCGCCGGGGTCGTTCGACACGTCGTAGAGTTCCTCGCGCGGCCAGCCTTGCGCGTAGGCGCAATACTTGTACCGTGGGCTGCGGACCATGCGGCAGGGGGAGTTGCCGCATCCGCCCAGCGTGCTCTCGGACACGATGAACTCATTGGGCCTCGCGACCGCGCGCCCTTCCACGAGCGGGCGCAGGCTGTGGCCGGCGATGCCGTCCGGGACGGCTGCGCCCGCGTAGTCGCAGACGGTGCGGAACAGTTCCGCCCCGATGGTGACCAAGTGCTCGTCGGTGCGACCACCGGCGGAACTGACGGTCGGCGGGCGGATGATCAGGGGCACGCGGACGGCCTCGTCGTAGAGCGCCCATTTCTGCCCCAGCGAATGCGCGCCGCACAGGTCGCCGTGGTCGCTGGTGAAGATCACGACGGTGTTGCCGGCCCAGGGGCCGGCATCCAGGGCGGCCACGATTGCGGCGATCTGCGCGTCGACGCGCTCGATGAGGCGGTAGTACGCCCAGCGGGCCGCTCGCCACCAGTCGCCGCTGTCGTTGCGGATGAACCCGCTGCGGACGAACCCATCGCGATGGGCTGACACGACCCATGGCTCGTCGGCCGCCGGGGCGAAATTGTCCGGCAGTGGAGGGCATTGCTCGGGCGCGGGGGGCTCAGGCAGGTTGCCCCACGGCAGCGGCTGATTGCGGTACCACTCACAGATGTTGTGCGGGTTGTCGAAGGACGCCACGAGGAAGAAAGGCCGCTCGTGTGGTTGCCGCAGGAACTCTTCGCAGCGGCTCGGCAAGGCGTTGTCGTCGAATCCGCAGATGGTCTCGAAGCCGTGCCCTTCGCCCATGGCGATCTGTGGGACGTGCCATTTGCCCCCGTAGGCGCAGCGATATCCCGCGGTCGTCAGCAACGTGCCCAGCTCCCGCTGACGGAGGCTTTCGGCGATTCCGACGTCATTGCCGTTGATGCCGGCCTCGTGCGGCCATAGTCCGGTGAACATGCTCGCCCGCGCGGGCGTGCAGAGGGGGTAGGTCGAGTATGCCGCGTCGAAGCGCACGCCACCTGCCGCCAGGGCGTCCATCGCCGGCGTGTTCAAATGCCCATTCTCGGCGCAGCTCATTGCCTGCGCCGATTGCTGGTCGGTCAGGATCAACAGGATATTCGGTTGCTCGCTCATGTGAGTTCCTGTGTGGCCTAGGCGGCCGGGCCGCCGAGGAAGTCGTAGGATACGCGGCGCTGGACAGCCTCGATCTCGGTGAACGACTCTTTCAGGACCGCCCGCTCGATGTGGCCCAGAGCGTCGGGGTCGATGAGGTTGTTGACCGGCGAGCCGGACGCCGCGGCGTCGCATTGGTGGCGCAGTCTCAGCCGCATCATGGACTCGTAAGCCGCCTGCGTTTCACGGAAGGTCGTCTCGGGAATCACGGCGGCGTCGACCAGGGCAGCCAGGCGGTCGAGCGTGCCGGTTGCGGCCACGCGATGACGCAGGGCGTACAGCCGGGCGAAGCTCACAACCGGCATCATGGCGGCCTTGAGATCGAGCAGACCGGCCGCGTCGCCGTCGGCCTTGCTCGTGACGATGCGGCCGAACAGTCCCAGCGGCGGGCGAAACAGCAGGGCGTGCTGCGCGAAGTGCGGGAAGAAGTCCGGCGCCGCGGCGACGGACTGCTGAACGTGCCGCAACAGCGACTCGACCAGCGAGGCGTCGCCGGCGACGGCGCGGAAGTCGAAGAAGATGTTGAAGTCCAGCAGCTCGCGGGGCTCGGCGCGGACGATCCAGCGGGTGAAATAGCTCTTCCAGGTCTCCAGCGGCTGGCGCCACTTGGGATTGTCGGCCATCACCTCGCCGCGGCAGCGCTCGTACCCGGCATGGGCGAGACCGTCGCAGACGCGCCGGCCCAACTGCTCGAAATAGTCGGCCGCCCCTGTGCCGCCGGCGGGATCGTCGGCGTAGACGATGCCGTTGTCCTGGTCGGTGCAGAGGGTCTGTTCCTGGCGGCCTTGGCTGCCCAGGGCGATAAAGGCAAAGGCGGCGGGGGCGGGTCCCAAGTCTGCCTGGGCCAGTCCGATCAGGCGTCGGGTGGCGGCGTCGCAGACGGCGGCGACCTGGCGAGCGATGTGTCGCGGATGCGTGCCGGCATCGAGCATCGCCGCGACCTTGCCGCTGCCGTGGCGGCAAGCGCTGACGAGGGTGGTTTCGTCGTTGGCGGCGGATATCTGGCCGACGATGTCACCGGTCGTGTCAGGCGGCGACGGCACGATGCGGTCGATGGGGCGTTGGCGGGCGGCGGATTTTGAAAGCGGTCTGGCCAGCAACACCAGGCCGCTCTCGTCGCCGGCGACGAGGGGCTTGATGGACACCAGGCAGGGTAGGGGCGAGTTGTCGCGGCGGCTCAGGGTGGTCTGGATCGGGCCGACGGCGGCGGCCCCGTGCTGGACATGGGCGATGGCCTGCCACGCCTCGGGGCTTGCGGCGGCATCGCCCAGGAGGTCGACCAGGTCGAGCAGCTCCAGTTCGTGTGCGGCGTAGCCCAGCATCTCCAGCAGCATGGGGTTGGCATAGCGGCATCGCCCGCCGAGCACGAGCAGCGTTCCCTCGGTGACGGCCTCGACGAGCCAGCGGTACCGCTCGGAGGTTTCGTGCAGGTGCTGCCGCGACTCGGCTCGCTGACGTTCGATCCGCAGCCCGTGTCGCATGACGTAGAAGAGGAGCATGGCCGTGATGATGGCGATAGCGATGGACCCGTAGACGAGTCTCTGCTCCATCCGGGCGATCTCCTCGTGTACGTCCTGCGCATAGACGCCGGTGCCGATGATCCATCCCCAGGGCTCGAAGCCGCGGATGTACGATTCCTTGGCCGCCAGGTGGCGCGGGTCGTCGTTCCATTGCCAGACGTACTCGACGTATCCGTGCTGCTTTCGCCGCACGAGGTCGGCGAACTCGACGAAGATCTTCGCGCCGCGCGCGTCAGTGAAGTCGCTGACGTCGCGGCCGTTGAGGTCCTGGCGGTAGGGGTGCATGACGATGCGCGGGTGCATGTCCTGCAGCCAGAAGTAGCCCTTGGCCTCGCGTCCGTAGCGCATGGCCTCGATGCGGGCGACGGCCATGGCTTGCGCGGCCTGACGCGTGAGATGCCCGCGGGCTTCTTCGCGATGGGCGTCGTCGAGCATGCTCCAGGCGGAGTTGGTCAGTTCGAGAATCATCTCCCGCTTGCGGTCGAGCAGGACGCGTTCCAGCGTCGGAAGGGCGATGGCGAAGATTCCGGTCACGAACAGCGTGATCGCCAGCACGGTCGGCAGGATGATGTGCAGGGCGAACCGCCGAAGGTGTCGGCGCGGGAGGATGGCCGGCAGGGGGCTGGCCGGCGACGGTGCGGTTGGTGCCGGTCCCGAGGCCACCGCCCCGCGAAACGCCCGCCATGCGGCGGTGGGCATGTCCACGCCGAATGCGACCGCCCCGGCGGCGGGACTGGCCAGGTGCTGATCGGCCCCGCCGCAGATCAGCAGGCCCAGGCGCGCCGCCATCTCGACAAGGGCCTGGCGGTCGGCGGGGGAGAACGAGGCATAGATCGCCTCGACGCCGTCAAGACCACGTTTCTTGAGGGCGCCCAGCAACTCCTCCAGGCGGGCGAGGCCGTTCTCTAGCAGCAGGGGATGGGCGAGGAAGGCCTTGCCTGCGCAGCGGTGAATCAGGGCGATGGCGTCGGCGATATCGAGCCGCCCCTCCGGAGCGGCGCTGGGGCCGGCGGCTTCGGTGGCGCTCTTGAGACGCTGAAGCCGCAGCGACTGGGAAATGCCGTCGACGCCGTCGCTGAGGTGGGGCGCGTTCTTGCGGGTCTGCTGCAGCGACCGGATCGTCGCCAGCAGTTCGGCGTTGGTCGCGTCGAATCCGTACGCCAGCAGGTGGGCTTCGCGGCCGTCGCATTGCACGGTGAGTTCAAGACCGCCGATGCACCCGATGCCCCGCCGCGAAGCGGCGGCGCGGAACTGCGACAAACCCGCCACGTCGTCATGATCGGTCAGCGCCGCGAAGGCGACGCCGGCGGCCGCCAGGCGAGCGGCCAACTCCTCCGGCGCAAGCTGTCCGTCGCTGAACGAACTGTGACAGTGCAGATCGACGCGCTTGGTGGGCATGGCGGCATTATACAGCACCACGGGTGGCATGGCGACACGCTCGGCGAGGCGCCTGTCGGCCTGATACGCCCCTATGGCGACGCCGCGAAGAACGTGGGGTCGCCTTGCCACCCCGGGACTGCCCGCTATCGCAGCGGTGCGGTCACCGGCGCAGTGCCTGCGGGGGCGCGGCAACTTCGCCGACCGGTCTGGTCGTCATCAGCGAGACCACCACGAGCGTCACGAAGCTCAGCGGAATCGAGAAGATGCCCGGGTTGCTGAACGGGATCGGGGCCGTCGTCGGGTCCAGTCCATACTGCTTGAACATGTCCGGCGACAACGCGATCAGCACCAGCGACGAGACGATGCCCATGAAGATGCTGGCCGTGACACCCTTGGCCGTCGTCCGCTTCCAGAACAGCAGCATCAGGATCGCCGGCAGGTTCGCGCTGGCGGCCACGGCGAACGCCAAGCCCACCAGGAACGTCACGTTCATGCCTTTGAAGAGGATGCCCAGCACGATGGCGATGCCGCCGATCACGAAGGCCGAGATCTTGCCGGCCTTGATCTTCAGGCGGTCGTCCATCCCGAGGTTCATGAAGCGGTCCATCAGGTCGTGGGCGACGGCGCCGGAGGCCGCCACGATCAGCCCGCTGACGGTGCCCAGAACGGTGGCGAAGGCGATGGCCGAAATCACCGCGAACAGAAAGCTGCCGAACGACTTGGCCAGCAGCGGCGCGGCCATGTTGCTGTCGGCAGGGTTGAGCACGCCGTTGAGCGTGGCGCCCAGGCCCATGTAGAGCGTCAGGATGTAGAAGAACCCGATGGCCGCGATGGCGACGATCGTGCTCTTGCGGGCGCTGGCGGGGTTGGGAACCGTGTAGTAGCGGATCAGAATGTGCGGCAGGGCGGCTGTGCCCAGGAACAATGCCAGCATCAGCGAAACGAAGTCCAGCTTCTCAAGCCCCGTGCCCTGGACCTTGAACTTCTGCCCCGGACGCATCAGGTCATTGCCCGCGGTGACGGTCGAATAATAGATCTTCACCGTCGAGCCGTCGCGGTCGGTCAGGGCCGTGTCCTTCCATCGCCGCACCAGCGTGTCTTTGTCGCTCATGGTCGCCAGGAACTCGAACGGTCCGACGCTTTCGCCCTTGCCGGCTTTGCCCGCGGCGATCTGCTCGACATTGCCCACCGGACGCAACTGCCCGCCTTTGACGCCGTTGACGAACGTGTCCCCCCGCTTGTTCGTTACGACCGACTGGGTCTCCTCCAGCACCAAGCCCGCGCCGGCGGCGGGCTTGACCAGCCACCACGATTCCGCGCCGTCCTTCGTCAGCCGAGCAAACCGCGACTTGGCCGCCTTGACCTCCTGCACTTCCGCCACCTGGTATCCCGCGTCGGCCAGCGTGATCTTGCCGGCGGCTTCGGCGGCCTGGAGCTTGGTCAATGGGTGGAACGTCTCGCGCCCGCCCTGGTCGGGCGTGGTCGTCATGCCGCGATAGCAGATGGCGATCACCAGCACCAGCGAGAAGACGATCAGCAGCCCGCCCTTGATAAACTGCACGTAGGTCGTCGAGGCCATGCCGGCCGTGGCCACGATCGTGATCACGATCGCCCCGACCATGATGACGCCCCAGTAGTGGGGCAGGCCCAGCAGCGGTTCGACGAGCACGCCGGCGCCCACCATCTGCGGGATCAGGTAGCACACCGACACGATCAGCGTGCTGATCGCCGCGGCCAACTTGATGCCTCGAGAGTTGAACTTTGAATCGATCGCATCGGTGAAGGTGTACTTGCCCAGGCGTTTCATGGGCTCGGCGACGATGAACAGCGCCACGATCCATCCGGCCAGATACCCGATCGAGTACAGGAAACCATCGTAGCCCTGCGTGGCGATCATGCCGCAGATGCCCAGGAAGGACGCGGCCGAGAGGTAGTCGCCGGCAAAGGCCACGCCGTTGACGCCCCAGTGGATCTGCCCGCCGGCGGCGTAATAGCCCTGGGCCGACTTGGTGCGATTGCCCAGGTAGAACGACAGGCCCAGCACGAACAGGACAAAGACGATAAAAATCGTGATAGCCATTACGCGTTTCCTCCCCGGTCGGCAAGGGCGTGCTCGCGCCTGCGGCAGAGGAGGTCATAGATGACCGCCTGGACCAGTGCGCCGGCGATGAGGGCGAATCCGTAGACCGTCGCCAGGTTCATCCCCGCCAGCACCTCGGTTGCCATCCACTTGGGCTGGTAGAGATTGATCACCACGAAGCCGGCGTAGAACAGGCAATAGAAGAGGAACATCCAGATTCCCAGCCGCGCCTTGAACGGCGCCGCCGCATCTCGTCCGACCGGGGCCGCAGGTTCATGAAGCATGTGCGCGTTCCTCTCCCCAGCGCACCGCAGTGGATTCTCCAACCGGTGGGCCGGGGCATCGTAAGGTCGATCACAGACGGAAGAACACCAGCAACGGTGTTGTGCCCTGAGCCTCCAGGCACTCCGGCGGGCGAATTATCCCCATTGAGTGCAAGAATGCAAACGAAAAGACTGGCGGTTCCAGGCCGTGCCTCGGTCAGTGCTGCCAGACGATCCAGTCGGCTTCTAAGGGAATGGAGAGGTCTTGGTGACGGGCGACGACCCTGGCGGTGAAATCCTGAGCAGGGCGGCCGAGGGAAACCGAGGCTTCGTAAAGGTGGGCTCCGGAGCCTGTGGGCTCGCTGGCCATCGTCATTTCCTGGCGGGAAGCGGGCTCGCCGTCGCGGCCGTCGGCATAGAGTTCCACGCAAACCGCCTTGGCGTCCATGTCGTTGAGGTAGACCTCGGCCTCAAATCGCAGGCTGTGACTGTTAGCCGAGACCCGCACCTGCCCGAAGTGCACGCTCTGCGCCTTGCGGGCGAAATCTTTGCGCCAGTCGGCGATGTTGCGTCCCAAAGTCCCTTTGTCGGCCGCGCGTTTTCGATAGTGCTCCGCGGCCGGCAGATAGTGCTGCTGCGTATATTGCCGCACCACGCGGTTTGCGGAAAACTCCCGGGTAAGGCGAGCCATGCTTTCACGCATTTTGTTTACCCAGGCGTTCGGGATGCCCTTGGTGTCGCGGGTGTAGAATTCGGGAACGACTTGGCGTTCGAGGATTTCATAGAGCGATTCGGCCTCGGCGGCGTCCCATGCCGGATCGTCGTCGTGCTCGCGTCCGTCGCCCAGGGCCCAACCCACCTCGGGCGTGTAGGCTTCCGCCCACCAGCCGTCGAGTTCCGAAAGGTTGAGCCCTCCGTTGACCAGGACCTTCATGCCGCTGGTGCCGCTGGCTTCCCAAGGCCGCCGTGGCGTGTTGAGCCATACGTCGATGCCCTGCACCAGCCGCTCGGTCAAGAGCATGTCGTAGTCGCCGAGGAAGGTCACATGCCGCCTGGCCTCGGGCCGCCTGATAAAGTTCATCCACTGCTGGATCATCGCCTGGCCTGTCGGGTCGCCGGGGTGCGCCTTGCCCGCCAGGATCAGTTGCACCGGACGCTGGGGGTTGGTCAGCAGGCGCAGCAGCCGCTCGGGATCATGCAGGAGCAGGTTGGGTCGCTTGTAAGCCGCGAAACGCCGGGCGAATCCCAGCGTCAGCGCGTCGGGGTCGAAGAGGCTCTTGGCCGCCTCTACCGCCTCGGGCGACTGTCCCGAGGCTGCCAACTGCATCGACAGGCGCTGGCGGACGTACTCGATGAGTGACCGCCGCGCGTCGGAGCGGACCTGCCAAAGTCTGGAGGCGGGCAATCGGCGGAAGTTTTCATCCATGCGTTCCATCGCCCCCAGCCAGCGGTCCTTGCCGCAGGCGTCTGTCCAGAGATCATCCGCCTGGGCCGAATCCCAACTGGGAGTGTGGATTCCGTTGGTGACGTGCCCGACGGGCACCTCATCGATCGGCCAGCGCGGGAACAGCGGAGCGAACAGCCGACGGCTCACCTCGCCGTGCAGGCGGCTGACACCGTTGACGGCCCCGCTGCCGCGGATGGCCAGGTACGCCATGTTGAACGGCTCGGAGGGATCGCTGCGGTCCCGACGCCCCAGGGCCAGTAGATCGCCGCTGGAGATCCCGAGCTTGTTGCGGGCATACGCGCCGAGGTATTGCTCGACCAGCGCCGGCGAAAAGACGTCGAATCCGGCCGGCACGGCGGTGTGTGTCGTGAACAAGTTGCCCGCTCGCGTGACCTCTAACGCGACATCGAAGGGCTGGCCGCTTTCCTCCATGAACGTCCGCGCCCGCTCCAGCACTGCAAAGGCCGCATGCCCTTCGTTGAGGTGGCAGACCTCCGCGTCGAGCCCCAGCGTTCGCAGCAACCGCCAGCCGCCGATGCCCAGCAGCATCTCCTGTTTGATGCGCAGGTCATGCCATCCGCCGTAGAGTTCGCTGGTGATGCCCCGATGCGCCGGGAAGTTTGCCGCGTCGTTGGAGTCCAGCAGATAAAGCCGCGTCCTACCCACCTGCACCTGCCAGCAGCGAAGCCAGACCGAATAACCCGGCAGGGCGATCTCAAGCCGCAGCCACTCGCCCTTGGCGTCGCGCAGGGGCGTCACCGGCAGTTGCACCGGGTCGTTGTAGGGATAGAACTCCTGCTGGCGGCCGTCCCGGTCGATCACCTGACGGAAGTAGCCTTGCTGGTACAGCAGTCCCACGCCGACGACCGGCACGCCCAGGTCGCTGGCGGCCTTGAGTTGGTCGCCGGCCACGTTGCCCAGCCCGCCGGAGTAGATCGGCAGGGCCTCGCTGAGCATGAACTCCATGCTGAAATAGGCGACGCAACTCAGGGGCGAGTCGGCATGGTCCCGCTGGAACCATGCCGGCGACGCGGAGGCGCGGCGCTTGTCCTCTACCAGCTCGTTCATCCGCGCTGTGAAACCGCTGTCGGCCAGGGCTTTGGATATACGCTCCCGCGAGACCGTTTGCAGAACGACCCAGGCATTGTGCGTCGAATCCCACAGGTTCGGGTCAAGCCGCCGCCAAAGCTCGTCGGCGGCATGGTTCCACGACCATCGCATGTCCAGTGCGAGTTCGCCCAGCAGGGCGACCCCCTCGATGTCCATGGGCAGGAGACTGTAGGTTGTCGCGTCGATGCGAGTGTGATTGTCCATCGGCAGATTCCCGCAAGGATTATGATCTCGCCATCTTACCGTGACGGCGACAAGAACACGAACCTTGCTCCGCCGGAGGAATCGCTCACTCGGACGCGGATGCCTCCGGCCGCCGCAGGGGCTGAGACCGCCTTCTCAAACTGCTCGGCCGTGTCGACGTCCTTGTCCTGCACCTGCGTGATGACCATTCCTTCCTTGAGGCCCTGGTCGTCGGCGGGAGAACCCGGCGCGACGTGCGTGATCACCACGCCCTTGGGGGCGGTCTTGTAGCCATACTTCTGGGCCAGATCGCCGGTCATGGTCTGGACCTGGATCCCGAACTTGCCGGCGGTAGCCTGGCTGCTCTCCGGCATGGCGCCGGCGGCGAACAGGTTTGCCGGCTGGCTCTCGATGGTGACGTTCGCGCTGGTCTTCTTGCCGTCGCGATAGAAATCAACTGGGACGCCCTTGCCGACGTCCAGCCCGGCTACCAGGTTGCGCAACTGGTTGGGGTCTTTCACCGCCTTGCCCGCCACGGCGACGATAAAGTCGCCGGGCTTGAGACCCGCCTTGGCCGCCGGGCTCTCGGGCGTCACGGAGGCGACCAGCGCCCCATTGGTGCCGGGCAGATTGAAGCTCTTGGCCAGCTTCTCGTCCACAGTCTGGATAGCTACTCCGAGGTAGCCTCGCGTCACTTTGCCCTTCTCGATAAGCTGGTGCATGACGCTCTTGACCATGTTGGAGGGAATGGCGAAGCCGATGCCTTCGTTACCGCCGCTCTCGGAGACGATGGCCGTGTTGATGCCGATGACCTCCCCGTTCATGTTGACCAGCGGACCGCCGCTGTTGCCGTGGTTGATGGCCGCGTCGGTCTGGATGAAGCTCTGGTACGTCTTGTGATCGTCGGTCACGCGCCCCTTGGCGGAGATGATCCCGGCCGTCACCGTCTGATCAAGCCCCTCGGGGGCGCCGATGGCCAGCACCCAGTCGCCGACGAGCGCCGCGTCGCTGTTGCCCAGCGGGGCGTCAATGAGACCCTCGGAGTTCACTTTCACAACGGCCAGGTCGGTCATGGGGTCGGTGCGGGCCCATTCGACTTTGAGCCTTCGCCCGTCGGGCAGGACGACCTGCGTCTCGTCGGCGCCGCTGACGACGTGATAATTGGTGAGGATGTACCCGTTCTTGGCGTCGACCACGACGCCGCTGCCCAACCCGCGCTCGATATATTCGCGAGGCTTGGGCTTGGCCCCGCGGCCGGGCGCCTGGGGCGTGGCGAAAGGACCTTCGCCGCCGAAGAAGTGCTGAAAGAACTGGTCGACGTCCGGCATCTGCTTCGTCGTGACCTTCTTGGTCACGCGGACCTCGACGACGGCCGGCTGGAGCACCTGGGCCACCTGGACGAACAGCGGCGACAAGGTGTCCCCTTTGGCCAGGACGCTCAATCGCTCGCGCTGGGCCTGGTTCTCGCCTTTGGAGACGGCATGGGCGATTTGCCCCGCAATACGAGGGCCGTCGATTGCCACGTACGCGACGACGGCTATCAGCACCCCGGTCGGCAGCCACTTGGTGATCGCTCTCATCGGAGGTCTCCTGTGTATGAGCATGGTTTATTCTATGTCTGATACCTGCCGGATTTGGCCGATGCACGGCCTTGACGGGCGATATAGTTCTGCGTTGTTTCCACGCCAGGAGATGAACCGGTCGCGGGCCGCCGCCGAGGGGCGGGTTCGCCGGAGGGGGGCTATGGATTCGCTGGCAAACTGGCTGATCGCTCTGGCGAGCCTGGGCTCGCTGATCTGGATCGTCCGCAACATCGCCGTCGTGCCGCTGTGGCGGCGGATCTTCCGCCTCACCCCGCAGTGGCAGGGCCCGCCGCTGACCGACGCGCCGCGGGTGTCGGTCGTGGTAGCCGCCAAGGACGAAGAGGCCACCATCGCCGACTGCGTCCGCTCGATCTTCGCCCAGGACTACGGCGACATCGAGATGATCATTGTCAACGACCGCAGCGCCGACCGCACCGGCGCAATCGCCGACACCCTGGCTGCCCGCGAAAGGCGGCTGAAGGTCATCCACATCGACGCCCTGCCGGCGGGCTGGGGCGGCAAGAACCATGCGATGCAGAAAGGCATCGCCGCATCGAGCGGGCAGTGGATCCTGATGACCGACGCCGACTGCCGCCTGCGATGCCGCCAGGCCCTGACGCTGGCGATGGCCCACGCCCGGCAGGACGGCAGCGACCTGCTGACCCTCATGCCGGACCTCGAGATGCTCACGTTCTGGGAGCGGTTGATCCAGCCGATCTGCGCGGCCCTGCTGATGTTCCACTTTCCCCCGCACCGCGCCAACAACCCGCGCTCGGACGTGGTGGCCGCACATGGGGCGTTCATGCTCATCCGCCGCAGCGCCTACGACGCCATCGGCACGCACGAGGCGTTCAAGGCCAGCCTGATCGACGACATGGACATGGCCCGGCGCATCAAGGGCCTGGGTCTGCGCCTGACCGTGACGCCCTCGCAGGGCCTGGTCGGCGTGCGGATGTATTCGACGCTGGAGCAGATCCTGCGCGGCTGGAACCGGATCTTCTTCGGCGTCTTCAGCGGCGTGGGGCACCTGGGCGTGGCGCTGGCGGGCCTGGTGGGCGTGGGGTTGACGTGCTACGTGCTGGCCGCGGCCGGCCTGGGCGTCTGCGCCATCCGGCCCGATGCCGGCCAGGCGTGGCGGACGCTGGCGATGATCGCCGCCGCCGGATCGCTCGCCGAGGCCGTCATGGTCTGCCGCTTCTACCGCCTGGGCGGCTGGCCGTGGTATTACGGGCTGCTGTACCCGCTCAGTTGCATCATCGTCGCGGGCATGCTGGTGCGGACGATGCTCATGCACCGCCCCGGCGCCAGGCTCGTTTGGCGCGACACGGCGTACGCGCCGGCGGCCGCGCCGCATGCGGGCAAACAACGGCCCTCGCCGCGCGGCGGGACATGGCGGCATCGCGATGGCAGGCGCGCCGCGCCTGTGGACCGCGCCGTGCAGCGAACATCCGCGCCACTCAAGAAAGTCTGAGCGAGCGCCCGATGGCGCGTCGGAGAGGCAACTATAATTGCCTCAACAGGGGGGACCCGAAATGAAGCCATCAGCGAAAGTGGCAATGGCGGCCGCATGTCTCGTCGTGGCCGGGGGAGCACTTACGCTCGCACAGATGACGCCGCCGGGCCGCCAGGCCCCGGGCGTCCCGCAGCCGGGCGTTCAACAGCCAGGCGTCCAGCAGCCTGTGCTGGCGCCGCTCCGCCAGGCGCCGCTGACGCGGCCGGCCACAACCACCGCTCCCGCTCCCGCGCGGATGTCCCTGATGCTGGCCAGCGATGCACTCGGCGAGGGCCAGCTGATGGACCGGCGGCACTCGTTCGCCGGCGGCAACGTCTCGCCGCCGCTGTCGTGGAGCGGCCTGCCTGAGGGCACGCACGAGCTGGTGGTGATGTTGGAAGCCCCCGACAGCCCAGCCGGCAACCTCTCGCACTGGCTGGTGTACGGGATCAAGCCCGAACTGAAAGCCCTGCCCGAGAAGGTGGCCGCCTCCCCGCGCCCCGGCAACGTCCGCGGCGCCATGCAAGGCCGCAACAGCTTCGACCGCCTCGGCTACAGCGGCCCGCTCCCCTCGGTAGGCGGCGGCCCGGAGCGATACCAGTTCCGCGTCTTCGCGCTGAACCGCCGCCTGGGCCTGCAGCCGGGTCTCTACAAGGAGCAGGTCCAAAAAGAAATGTTCGGCCACGTGATCGCGCAGGGGGTGCTGACGGTCACATATGAACGTCCCGCGCGATGACTGTCGGAGTCGCCGTCCGAGAAGGATGCCAATCGCATCATCTCTGCAGTGGCGAAGTGAGGCCCGGTCCAGTTCCGTCACGGCCCTAAGTAACTATCTCAGAAGTAGCATGGGCATCTTGCCCATGAGTAGCACGGGCGTCCCGCCCGTGCAAATTGCCGGGACATGGCCGAGACGGCCATGTTACTCACGGGCGAGACGCCCGTGCCACGAAGGTTCTGAGATAGTTTCTAAGAGCCTATCCGGATTACTGGGTGGCATGGCCTCTCCAGAGAGTAGAGCAGGAGACAGGAGACCGCAGGAGAGCTCTTGGTGTGGTAAAGGTTGTGACGAGCGTCTTTGCTGTTTCAACTGCTCTCCTATCTACCGCTCTCCTGCTCTATGAAAAGAGCCACCTTTCGGTAGCTCTTTTCATGGAGGCGGCGGGGATCGAACCCGCGTCCCGTGACGGCTTGATGGCGGCCTCTACGTGCGTAGTCGGTTGTTTAATGTCGCTGCCGGGGCCCGAATCGACACGGTCGTCCGACAGCCAGCCTGGCCTTATGTCCCTCGCGAGTAACCAGACCACTCTCGTTTGGTAAGCCCGCTAGTTTTCACCCTGAGACTCTCGCGGGCGCGAGACCCAGAGCGGGCAGCTTAATTAAGCTGCCATTGCCAGTTGAGGCTTGGCAAGTAACATAGTCCCAGGGGTTTAACGAGGCCTCCTGAGAACCTCGGCACGCCACCGACACCCAGACTCGTCCGGTCGAATCCAATTCGCCCCCGGAACAGCCGGATGCATAAATTCATTATACCACTGATCGGTCAGACGGGAAGGCATTTACATCAGCAGGCGCCAGGTCGTCAGCTCCGTAATGCCTCAGCTAAGGGACGACACGCGTATCCCCCGTAACTGAGGCATTACTCACTCCCGGAAATTGCCGTGACAGGTTCCCTGCAGCCGCATGATAATGGACTTCCAAGGAGCATCGACGCACATGCCTGACATTACACGGCGCGAGCTTCTGACTTTGCTGGCTGGCGGGGCCGCGGCGGCGGCGCTGCCGGGCGTGCTTAACGCCCAGGCGGCCGCATTTGCCAAACGCCCTAATGTCCTGCTGATCATGGCCGACGACCTGGGCTACGAATGTCTCGGGGCGTATGGCTCCAAGCAGTACCAGACGCCCCGTCTGGATGCCCTGGCCGCCGGCGGGCTGCGGTTCGGACACTGCTACGCCCAGCCGCTATGCACGCCCAGCCGCGTGCAGATCATGACCGGGCAGAGCAATGTCCGCAACTACTCGCAGTTCGGCCGACTCAACAAGGGCGAGTTCACGTTCGCCCAGATGCTCAAGAGCGCCGGCTACAAGACGGCGGTGGCCGGCAAGTGGCAGCTCTACGCGGCCGGCAAGGGCACGCACCCGACACAGGCGGGCTTCGACGAATACTGCCTCTGGCAGCTCGACCGCCTCGGCAGCCGCTACTGGAGCCCGCTGATCTGCACCAACGGCAAGACCGTCGAGCACGCGGCCGACACGTATGGGCCGGATGTCTTCTGCGAGTTCCTGTGCCGGTTCATGACCGCCCACAAGGATGAACCGTTCTTCGCGTACTACCCGATGGTCCTGACGCACGACCCGTTCGAGCCGACGCCTCACAGCGCCCGCCGCACCGGCGCCAACAAGCAGAAGAACTTTCAGGACATGGTCGCGTACATGGACGCCGTCGTCGGCCGCCTTGTGGCGCACCTGGACAAGCTGCACCTGCGCGAGAACACGCTGATTCTCTTCACCGGCGACAACGGCACCGGACGGGCCATCAACTCCGAGTTGAACGGCCGCACCATCCGCGGCGGCAAAGGCAGCACGACCGAGGCGGGCATGCGCGTGCCGCTGCTGGCCAACTGGCCCGCTACGATCAAGGCCGGTGGGACTTGCGACGACCTGGTCGACTTCACCGACGTGCTGCCGACGCTGGCCGAGGCCTGCGGGGCCGCGGTTCCCGCCGGCGTGACCCTCGACGGGCGCAGCTTCCTGCCGCAGCTTCAGGGGCGAAAAGGCAACCCGCACGAGTGGCTGTTCTGCTACTACAACCCGCGGCCGTCGGGCCCGTCGGCGCCGGGCGTGCGATTCGCCTTCGACCGCCGCTGGAAGCTCTACGACGATGGGCGGCTGTTCGATCTCAGCGCAGATGTGCATGAGAAGTCGCCAGCAGTGTCCGGCGACGCCTCAAGCGAGTCAGCCGCCGCGCGCACCCGCCTGCGAAAAGCCCTGGACTCGATGCCCCGCGTCGGGGCCAAGATCGGACGCTGATGCGAAGCCCAAGGGCTCGTCGGACCCCAGTCGCATGACTCAGATCGAACGCGAGCGAGCTTGACAGGATGCGCCGCCCATGCGGTGTGCGGGCGAGATTGTTAATCCTGATCCAATTTCTCAATGTAGGCATAGTATTCGGGAAATGGATACGCGCTCCGCAACAGGGGATATGCAGCTAACCGCAAGCGTTTGACCTGCGGGATAGGCGTGGCTGAAGCGATTGCCCTGTAGAACGGTCCGCTCCTGCTCATGCCAGCATGGTAAATGAGCCACGAATGCTCACTCGTGATCGGGCGATGAACAGAAAGGCCCTGGCTCAGATCCCACCGCTCCCATTGTGGGCTCACGGGGCCGATATTGCCCGGTCGGTCGCCCTGCCTGACTTCCAGGATCACCGGCTTGGGAAGAACGTACTGGTCCGGCGTCATCTTCGCATAAAGATCAACCTGGCTTTGAAGCTTCGCAAGCCTCTCCTGTTCCCTTTCGATCAATCGCTGCAAGCTGGGGACCTCTTTCTGATTTGCCGGTTGCGAAGCAGCCTTCTTGTAGTTCGCGATCTCCCGATCAGCGTGTTCGATCTCCAGACGAAGTGCCTCGCGCGTTGCGGCTAAGCAGATTCTGGCCCTGACGCTGTCCAAGGTGCTCTCAACCGGTCGATACACCCGCACGTAGTCGATCTCGAATCGCTGGGGAAAGATAGCATCGTCGATTGCGCCGCCCCAGGAGCCGCCCAGGGCCAGGTTCAGGATCAGGTAGTGGTCCTTGCGGAAGGCGTTGCCGGTTGCCAGGTCGGCCTGGGAGACTTTATAGGTGAAGTACTTCGTCTCGTCGAAGTAGAAGTCGATCTTCTCGGCAGTCCACTCGATGGCGTAGACGTGGAAATCTTCCCAGGGCTTGCCGGCCTTGAGGCTGTGACCTTGGGACTTATGTTTGCCATCGGGGCCAGCCCAGTGGACGGTGCCGTGGATCTTGTCCGGCGTGTGGCCGACGAACTCCATGATGTCGATCTCGCCGCATCTCGGCCAGCCGATCTTCGGGATGGATGTCCCCAGCGTCCAGATTGCCGGCCACACGCCTTTGCCTTGGGGCAGTTTGGCCCGCACCTCGATGCGCCCGTAGGTCCACGAGGCCTTGCCCTGCGTGGTGATGCTGGCGGCGGTGTAGGCGGCCGTCTTGCGCTGCGTTTGCCGCGTCGGGGCGTCGGAGGCCGGGATGGCGTAAGGCTCCTTGCGTCCTTCGATGATCAGCACGCCGCCGGCGACGCGGGCGTTCTCTTTGCGCGCCTTCGTGTAGAATTGCTTCTCCTGGTTTCGGATGAAGCCCACCTCGTACGTCCACTTCGCCGGGTCCGGCAGGCCCTCGTGGTCGAACTCATCGGCCCAGACCAACTGCCACCCCTGGCGCGCCGCGGCGGGGCCGCTGGCAGACGCGCGAGGCGGAACCTTCTCTTGGGCGATGGAAGGGCTGAAGAAGGCGAATGTGCCCAGCACAATGGCGGCAGATACCGTCGCGGCTGCGGCTGTCTTTGCCAGATTCATGGCTGCTCCTTTAACCCGGGAGAATGTTATCGCGCCGCGGCATCGCACGAAAGGGGCCCGAAGAGATCGATCGCCGCGTGAAGGCGATGGTTGAAGCGTAGGCGCTACGAATCCCGCTGGGCTTTCGTCTCGATCTTTACGGCGTGTTTCAGGGGGACGATCTCGCGCCCGGCCTGGCGGGCGTAGACGCGGGTGAGTTCGGCGCCGAAGTAAAAGATCATCGTCGTGTAGTAGATCCACAGCAGCATGACCGACAGCGACCCGGCCGCGCCGTATGCGCTCACCGTGGTCGCGCGGCTGAGGTACAGGGCGATGCCGAAGTTGCCGATCACGATCAGCGTGGCCGTGATGAAGGCCCCAAACGCGGCGTCGCGCCAGGCCACGCGGGCGTCGGGAAGCACTTTGAACGTCAGCGTCACCAGCATCGTCAGCAGCAGCAACTGCACCGCGTAGCCCAGGACCTTCCACATCGCGTACGCCCACGGCGAGGACGACGCCGGCAGCAGCGCCTTGAGCGCCTGGAGCAGCGAGGTCGAAGCCATCGACGCCACCACCAACGCGCCCAGGACCAGCACCATCAGAAAGCTCATCAGACGCTTGAGGATGAAGCTCAGCAACGCTTTTCGCGGGCGCGTTTCCACTGCCCAGATCACGTCCATCGCCGACTGCATCTCGCGAAAGATGCCGCTGGCGGCCACCAACAGCAGCGACACGCCCAGCACGACCGCCAGCGGACCGCCGCCGGTTTCCCGGGAATTTTGGAGGACGTCCTGGACCAGGGTAGCGGCCTCGGGCCCGATGTGCTGGCGCATCTGGCTGGTCAGTTCTCCGCGCGCAGCCGCGGGACCGAAGATGACGGCGGCCCCGGCGACGGCGGCGACCAGCAGCGGCGCCAGCGAGAGCATGGCGTAGAACGCGGTGGCCGCCGCCAGCCGCGGACCCGATACGATGAAATATCGGCCGACGCTTTCCTTGAGGAGATCCCAGACTTTGTGGACCATGGCAAGTCCTTTTGAAAGTTTCGGGGTATTGTATCCTCCGAGGCCGGAAGGGTGCCACGCACAACTCTGCGCGGATGTGTCGTCAGCGACGACAACGCGCTGCAGGGCATCGTCACCCACGACGACGCGATGGACATTCTGCGCCAGGAGCCAGCAGGAAGACATCGAAAAGTTTCGGCCTCCACGCCCGCCGGCGAGTACCTCAAGATGCTGGCGTGGGTCACTTCCCATGGCTACGAAGCGACGCTGATGAACCTGCTCATCCTGGCGCTGTACATGCCGATGGTGGCCCACACCGGCGGCAACACGGGCAGCCAGTCGGCCACGGTGGTCGTGCAGGCGCTGGCGCTGGGCATCACCGGCCTGCTGACTCTACTTCACCACCGCCAAGTCGATCTTGGGGATCTAGCGAAACATTGTGGATTGCGGATTGTTTCCGGTTCCCAATTCAAACGCCGCCGATTGAGAAGCGTTGGCGGTAGAGGGTGGGAGTCATGCCCTCGGCGGCGCGGAAGTCTCGACGTGGAGTTCTCGCCAAAAGCCCGGGCATTGCAGTGCCGGGGTTTTTTCTGCGCGGGGGCGTGCTCGGATCCACCAGCGATGGTGCATCTCGCACCACATGTCCCTGTGTTCTAAGCGATTCTCCAGCCCCCTCAAAATGCACCGTAAATGCACCGCTAAGGCACCGTAACGCCAACTATTCCGAGTTTCATGTCTCCACAAGGGCAAGTCCGCCGATTCAGTCACACGTTGGTATTGTAGGGTCACGGTGCGGGCGGGTTGTCGCCGCGCCGCTTATAGATGGACTGCAGGAATGGCCCGACGTCGCGGGCGGCCTCGTCGCCCATATAGTGGCAGAGGCGGTCGGCCAGATAGCGGGTGTTGTTGGCTACGCGGTCGATGATGATGCCCTTGAACAGCGTGTCGGAGCAGACGTAGATGCCCTTGAGGTCGAGGTAGATGCGGTCGCCCTTGCGGTGGGCCGCGAAAACCACCTGCCGCGTGCGCAGGTGCTTGGTGATGCTTTTGGGGTTGTCGTAATAGAAGATCGTGTCGCCGTCGGCCGAGGCCCCGGCGGCCATCGTGGTCTTGATGTCGTAGTCGCCCAGCGTGCTGATGCCGTGGATCGTGTAGCCGATGGTCCGCCCGCACATGCGCTGGGCGAAGCCCTCGATCAGCGGCGTCCAGGCCGGCGTGAGAAACTCCGGCTTGGCGTCCAGAGTCACCGAGCGCACGACGGCGGGGTAGGCGTGGTTGTAGTTCTCCAGGTCGCACACGCGCAGCATGACGATGTCCAGCGCGTGGGGGCGGTACTTGGCCGGGTACAGGTCCACCGGGATCGACCAGCGGGCCATCATCGTCGCCACCGGCCACTTCTTGCTGACTCGCACCTCCGGCGGGCTGCCCGGCGCGGGGTAGGGGCCGGCGACGACATCGCGGGGATACTGCAGAGTGCTGCCTGCAAAATCCAGTTCCAGCCCATGGTGGCCGCTCTCCCACACGACGTTGAAATCATCGCTCTTCGCGGCCAGACGCGGCGGGTATTTGTACTGGGCGGGCTTGACGGCAACGGGCTGTGTCGTCGCCGCAGCCGGCGCGCCTGCCAGTTGCGATGCTGCCACGGCCGATGACGCCGTGGCCGGCCGCGAGTCCGGCGAAGAATCCGGTGCAAGATCCAGACGCGCTGGTTCCGCATCGGCCGCCGGGGCAGCGGGCTGCTCAGAGGCCTTTGGAACCGCCCCGGCCATCGGTTCGCCGCCAGGGTCCTCATGGGGTGAGAACGGCCGCGCCACCATAGGGGCCGCCCCTTCCAGCACCAGCACTGTAAGAGCGCCCAAGACGAACCATCTGCGTCGGCTGACCATGTCGCTTGCTCCTGTCGACCGCATGTGTCGGCTCAAAGAAGATACCGTTGCGCCCGTGCCGCGCACAACGTGGTTCTGCCCGCCGCTTCAAAAATCAGCTTGCGATACCCGTTCATCTGCGGCAGCAAGTATGATATCCCGCTGCTTTGCCATGAGCGAAAGGACCGGCCAATGGACGAATTGCAGGCATTGCGGCGGGCAGTTGACGAACTGGGCCAATGGATGCAGATGCGTCGTGATCAAGGTGGGGGCGCGGCGATGGACCTGCGTCGGCTGCGGCGGCAAGTGCAAAGGGCGACGCGCCAGTGCCAGCGGGAGCGGCCGTCAGCGGATGTGCTCGCCCACGAGCCCAACGACCTGGCGGGCATATTGCGTCTGCGGCCGCCGGGTCCGCGCCGGCTTTGGGAGCGCCTCGATACTCGCCTCTATAGCGACAAGCTCAAGGGCGCGTTTCTGGCCCGCGCGGCCGGATGCACCCTCGGGGCTATTGTCGAGGGCAGTTCGGTCGAGCATATGGAGAACCTCGCTCTGCACAGTGGGATGGCCTTTCCGCCGCGAGACTATTGGACCTATACGCCTTTTCCGTGGGGCACGCGATACGGGATGAGCCGCAACAGCGACTACCTCCGCGGGCAAATGACGCACCTTCCGGTCGATGACGACCTGACGTATACGCTGCTGGGCCTGCTGATCCTGGAGGATTACGGCCCAACGTTTACCACCGCCGACGTCGGCAAGGCGTGGCTGGCGTATCTGCCGATGGCCTGCACGGCCGAGGCCGTTGCGATGGAGAACCTGCGCAAGGGCATGTCGTGGCGTCGCTGCGGCGAGGTAGGCAATCCGTACGCTGAGTGGATCGGGGCCGACATCCGTAGCGACGCCTGGGGCTACGTCGCCCCCGGGCGACCGGAAAAGGCGGCCGAACTGGCCTGGCGGGACGCGTATATCAGCCACCGCCGCGGCGGTATCTATGGGGCGATGTACTTTGCGGCCGCCATCGCGGCGGCCTTCGCCGTGGACGACCCGCTCGAAGCCTGCCGGATCGCCTTGACTGAGATTCCGCGCCGCAGCCGCCTGTCGCTGGCCCTGCGATGGGCGTTGGAGCAGGCCCCGCGCATAAAGGACTATCGCCACGCCCGCCGCCTGGTGGACAAGAAGTTCCCGGGCATGTCGCCCGTGCACACGGTCAACAACGCCGCTTGCACAATATTCGGCTTGGCGCTGGGCGGCACGGACGTGACGGCCGTGCTGGGCAACACCGTAGCCATCGGCCTGGATAACGACTGCACGGCCGCCACGGCCGGCAGCATCGTTGGCGCCGTCGTCGGGGCCAAGGGCATCGCCGGGCACTGGTACAAACCCTTTCGCAATCGTGTCCGCACCTACATGACCGGCAAGGAGTGGTTCACCATCCCCGATATCCTCCGCCGCTTCGCCCGGGCGGCCAAGGCGGTTTGAAATCCTGGCTGGCATGCCACCGCCTGAGAAACTCCAAAAGCGGCAGCCGGGGCTGCTGCACATCTGATTTCACTTGGCCGGCGGGGTGGTCATAAATGCCTGTACGCCGCTCTTGAACTGTTTGAGGGAGGGGGTGTGGTTGTAGATCTGGTGGCCGCTGAAGTAATAGGCCATCGTGATGTTCTTTCGCAGTTGCCCCGGCAGCGACAGGTGGCGGAAGGCATATTCCTGGGCGAAGTAGCCGGTGGTCATGTCGAAGTAGCCCATCGCGGCGAAGACCTTGAGGTTGGGGTTCTGCGTCATCGCACGGGCCAGGTCGTCGGTTGCGCTGACGTACCCGCCGGCGGCCGAGCCCCAGTTCCACGACCCGTTGGCTTTGCGGGAAAGGAAGACGTACTCGCGGCCGGTGCGAAAGGCCAGTTCGTCATTCATGTAGGTCTGTACGGCGGCGGTGAAGGGTCCGGCGATGACGAACATGGCCGGGTCGTAATCGGCGTGGGCGGCAAGCGGCTCGTTCGTAAAGCCCGTGACGCGGGCGTCGAGGAGTCCGACGATCTTGGCCTGCGGCGCGGGCTCGTCGGCAGAAGCGGCCTTGTCTTGCAGGAGTTGTTTGCGGAATACGTACGGCGGCACGCGCAGGTCTGCCCGCTCGATGAGTTCGCGCGGCAGGGCGGTATATCGCATGAGGCCCTGCACGATTTTCTTTCGCTCGTCGCTGCCCAGGGCGCTGCCGCGGGCCAGCGCCGGTCCGTAGACATCCAGTGTCCACTTCTCTGCCTCGGCCAGCGTGGCGGGCAAGCTCTTTTGCAGGTCCGCGTCCAGGCGGTTGTGGTACCACGCCGTCGCGGCATAGGTGGGGACGTAAAGCATATAGGGCAGGTCGTTGTCGTCGCCGAAGGAAAACGTCTCAAAGTTCAAGGCCGACGACAGCAGCACCAACCCGGCCAGGTCCAGACCGTGCTTGTTGTGCAGGTGAGCGGCCAGCAGGCACGAGCGTGTGGCGCCGTAGCTTTCGCCGGCGAGATACTTGGGCGACGCCCACCGCCCATTGGTGCTGACGAACAGGCGGATGAACTCGCCCAGGCTCTGCATGTCGCCATCGAGGCCGAAATATTTCTCCGCCGGCACGCCCGGGGCGGTGTGGCTGTAGCCGGAGCCGACCGGGTCCACGAAAACCATGTCGGTGAAGCCCAGCCAGGTCTGGTCGTTGTCGACCAGGCGGATGTCCTTGGGCAGTTCCTTGCCCTCGTCGGCCAGCAGCACGCGCTTGGGACCCATCGCCCCCAGGTGCAGCCATAGCGACGCGGCGCCTGGCCCGCCGTTGAAAGCGAACGTCAGCGGGCGCGTGGCCGCGTTCTGGCCGTCGCGCGTATAGGCGGTATAGAAGATGCGGGCCTGCAGCTTGCCCGTATCGTCGCGCAGGTCCATGAAGGCGGCTGTGGCGGTGTATCGCAGTTCCGTGCCGTTGAGTTTCAACACGTGGTGCGTGACGGCGGATTCGCGGTCACTTGCCGCCGACGCGGCGGGAGCGGTTTGTGCCGCGGCGGCTGAGGCGAGGGCAGAGAAGATGGCAAACGCGGACAGTAGGCCAGTGCGAGTGTTCATGGTGAGGAATTATAATCGTGCAAGGGCGGGGCGGGAAGAAGATGGAAGAGGGATGGGCGGATGGATGGATGTCGCGGACGAGACGTCCGCGATACGGACAACAGACGCGGGCGGGGTGGCCTGGCGACGCCGGCTGTATCTGTATCTGGAGATGTCTGTGCTACTGGCGCATAAAAATCGCCATGATCGGGGGATCATGGCGATTTTTTTAACAGCGTATCCCTGCCGGTGATCAGACCGGGGGAAATACTTCAAGGTACTGCCGTTTGCGCAGCCTCTTTAAGGCTGCGGCCTCAGGCCGCGGGCCTGGGGCTACTGACGATTAATAGCGTCCGCGTCCGCCGCGATCGCCACCGCGTCCGCCACGGTCGCCGCCGCCACCGCCGCCACCACCACCGTTGGCCTTGGGGCGAGCTTCATTGACGTTGAGGCGTCGGCCGTCCAGTTCCTGGCCATTGACTGCTTCGATGGCGGCCTTGGCTTGGCCGGAATCCGTCATCGTCACAAACGCGAAGCCGCGGGGCCTACCGGTCTCGCGGTCGGTGGGCATGTAAACGTCTTCGACGGTGCCATGCTGGGCAAAAAGACTTTCCAGGCTTTCCTGGGTGGTGTCATAGCTGAGGTTGCCCACATAAATCTTCATCGGTCCATTACTCCTGGTCAGGCATGCTCACGGTAGGCTCTTACGCTCGCGTGGCAGCAAGGTCATGGGGGCGCGTCGGCGGCCCCGAATCAACATCGGTATTGTATCCTCATCGGCAAACGAATGGAAATTCCAATTGTCAGAATCATTTTTGTAAAAACCGGAGAAGAAACTTACCACAGAGGCACAGAGTCGGATGAGGAAGAAGAAACAGGAAAGAAAGATGATATCGCATTGTCTTGTTATTGTTTCTTACCTCAGTTGTCTCTGTGCCTCTGTGGTCACGTTGTCTATTCCGTCAGGTCGCTGTGAGGTCCCTGTGCGAATCGCAGCACTTCGTTTACCCGTACCGCCACGCGGCGCTGCACCTGCGGCATCGCCGGGACCGGCTCGGCGGCGGGATCGTAGCCGTCCATGACATCGTACGCCTCGATATTCTCCACCTCCCCCACGAGTTGAAATCCCACGTCGGCGACGCTGTCCCAGATCACCAAGGCGATGCGCTTGTTCGCCGTCAGGTTCTGGACCGTCCCTGGGCAGAACCACTCGGTGAGGTCAACGCCCTGGGCGTCACGAAAGGCCAATCCGGCTGCGGAGGCGATGTGAGGCTGGCCTTGATCCGAGGCGGTAGCCACGATCACGTACTCGATCTTGGCCGCCAGCTCGCGAGCCTGTTCAAATAGGCTTTGATTCATGCTGTCCCCCCTGGGGCGAACCTTCGTCAGGACTTCAGATACGTCATGAACCATTGCCCGGCGTAGCGGGCCACTTGTTCGAGCGTGCCGGGCTCTTCAAACAGATGCGTGGCGCCGGGAATGGTGATGAGCTTCTTCGTGCAGCGAAGCTGGTGCAGCGCGTGGCGGTTGAGATCCAGCACCGTCAGGTCGTTGCCGCCGACCAACAGCAGCGTTGCCGCCTGCACCTTGGACAGGGCGGCGCCGGCGAGGTCCGGCCGACCGCCGCGCGAGACCACCGCCTTAACCGCGGGGATGTCGGCGGCCGCCGCCAGGGCGGCTGCGGCGCCGGTGCTGGCGCCGAAGAGCCCGACGGGCAGATCTCGCGTGCGGATTTGCCCCTGGAGCCATTTGATGGCCCCGGCGAGCCGGCCAGTCAGCAGCGAGATGTTGAATCGCAGGGCGCCGCTCTTCTGGTCCTCGACATCTTCGCGCGGCGTCAGCAGGTCCATCAGCAGCGTGCCCACGCGAGACTGCTGGATCTGTTCGGCCACGAATATGTTGCGTGGGCTGCGGCGGGAGCTTCCGCTGCCGTGGGCAAAGACCACCACGCCCCGTGCCTGCGGCGGCACAACGAGATTGGCTTCGAGTTGGACGCCGTCGGCGACGACGGTTACGGCTGTGGCATCGGCTTGAGTTGTCTGGACCATGGTCGGATCCTCTTTGCTGGAGCTACTCGCGGCCGCTGTTTTGACGCTGCAGGGCGTGGCGTTCGAGCAGGTCGATGACTTCCTCGTCGCTGACTTGGTCGAAATACTGATACCACTGCCCGATGGCGCTGAAGCCCAGCGGCATTTCGGGGCAGACGATTTCATCGACCTCGCCGGCCAGCGCCGCCACGGTGCTTGGCGGGGCGACGGGCACGGCCAGCACCAGCCGCGCCGGATTGGCCTGCCGCAGGGCCCGCACGGCCGCCCGCGCGGTTCCGCCGGTGGCGATGCCGTCGTCGACCAGGATGACCAGTCGCCCGTCGATCTGTGGCTGGGGCCGTTCGCCGCGGTACGTGCGGCTGCGGCGTTCGAGCTCCGCCCGCTCCTGCTGTTCGACGCGCTCGATATACGCCTGCGGGACGTGCAGGGCCGCGATGGCCTTGGCGTCGAGATATCGCGCGCCGCCGGAGGCGATGGCCCCGATTCCGAACTCGGGATTGTACGGCGAGCCGAGTTTGCGCACGATCAGGACATCGAGATCGGCCTCGAGCTCTCGCGCGACTTCATAGCCGACAATGACGCCCCCGCGCGGCAGGGCCAGCACCAGCGCGTCTTTGCCTCTGTAATCTCCCAGGGCGTGAGCGAGTTTCTTACCAGCGTCGGTCCTGTCCAGGTATGTCATGGTCCCCTCGATCCCGGCGGCGGGGCAACACAGCAATTCTAGTCGCCCGCACGGGGATTTTCATGCCTGCCTAATTATCCTCTGTCCGGCGATAGGCAAAATCCTTAGCCTTGCGTACGAGAAATTGTTATCATACCGCCATACGCACTCACAACAGAGCCGGGCACACTGGAGGCAAGGGATTCTGATGATGAAGCATGCTCAGGTGATCGTGACGGCGGCAGTCCTGGCGGGTTTCTCTGCGCTGTGCTCCACAGCTGCGGCCCGGACCACCTACGAGATCAAAGACGGCAAGATGGTCGTGACCGTCTACATCGCCTACAAAGGCGGTAATGACGCCCTGATCGCCCGATGGAACAAGGAAACCCTGGACACGTGGAACGGACCCGACGGCGGGCAGACCTACGGCGAGTGCGGCCACAAGGTCGTCTTCGCGCTGCAGACGGTGACGGTTGCGGGCGACAAGCCTTTCCCCAAGGGCTACCACCGCATCGAGATTCAGCCCTATGACGGGAGCGAGGCCACCCTGCCGCATACGCCGGACGGGCGCGTGGCGATCGCGTACATGGGCAAGACGACGCACAGTCCATCGCGTGGCGGCGCGTCGATCGACGGGGTATGGTCGACGCAGTCCAGTGCCTTGGTGAACCCGCGCCGCCGCGGCGGCAGCGAGCGGTTCAAAGACGCCGCCCATGAAGTCGGGCACATGATGGGCCTGCCGGATTACTACGATCACAAGATCAAGTTCTACGGCAAGAACCTGATGGGCTCCACCAGCGGCCCGTACGCCAAGGTGACGCCGCAACTCGTGCAGGGAGTGGTCGAGGCGCTGACGGGCAAGTATTACTGCCCCATGTGCCCGCCGCCCAGCCAGCGCCCGCCTCTGCAGCCGGTGGCGCTGTCGGGCCTGGTGCAGGGACTGCAGTTCGCCTATTACGAGGGCAAGTTCGGCATGGTGCCGGAGTTCGGCAAGCTCGTGCCCAAGAAGACCGGCCGCTCGAGCGGCTTGACGCTGGACATGGCCCAGGGCGGTAATTTTGCTGTCAGGTTCACCGGATTTCTGGATATCCCCGCCGACGGGGTGTACACGTTTTTCCTTCGCAGCGACGACGGCAGCCGCCTGAGCGTCGGATCGAAACTCGTCGCCGACAACGACGGCGAGCACGGCATGTGGTCCAAACGCGGAGAGATCAATCTCCGCGCCGGAAAGCACCCCATCGAGGTCGCTTACTTCAACGCCGGCCACAGCAGCGGCCTGGAACTGCGATACAGCGGTCCCAGCACCCCCAAGCAGGTGGTCCCCGTGGCCGCGCTGTACTCGCTGCCGCAGGGCGAGCAACTGGTCTTGCCGCAGACCGCCAGCAACACCGACCCCCGGATTCAGGCCCAGGGCCAGACGCAGGGCCAGACGAAGATCGTCAAGGCTCAGGGAACGGTCAGCCACCCCGCGGCGACCGAGTCCGACGGCCAGCAGACGCCCTCAAAGTAAGGCCAGATCGCAGGCATGTCGACCGGGCGTCCCGCAGGGGCGCTGGGATCACGCCGGAGGCGTGAGCTTCTGCGAAAAGGCTGTTGTGAGCGCGACGATCTTCGAGGCTCAAACATGGGAACAATTCGTCGATCTATCATGGGAGTTCTACTCATGAGCGCGACGCTGTCGGGGCAGACGGTCTTTTACGTCGCGCCGCAGGGGCGCGATGATAACCCTGGAACGGCCGACAAACCCTTCGCCACGCTGCAGCGCGCCCGAGCGGCGGTTCAACAGGCCAAGGCTGCCGGCAATTTTACCGGTGCGACCGTGTATTTGGCCGACGGCGTCTATCCCCAAGGTCAGAGTTTCGATCTGACAGCCGCCGACAGCGGCGCCAAGGACGCCCCCGTGCGATACTGTGCCGCCCATGGCCGGGCCGCGCGGCTGATCGGCGGCATCGCGGTTCCCGCCTCTGCGTTCAAGCCTGTCGCCGACGCGGCCGACCGAGCGAGGCTGCACCGAACCGCGGCCGCCAGGATACTCGTCGCCGATCTGGCGGCGCTGGGCGTCAAGGACCTGCCGGCCTGGCCGGACAAGTCCCACAACGGCGCCGGCATGCCGGAGGTCTTCTTCAACGGTAAGCCGATGCCCGTGGCCCGCTGGCCCAATCAGGGCTGGGTGACCATCGCGAAAGTCCTCGATGGCGGGCTCAAGAAGACCGGCAAGGAGCCCGCCGCGGCCAAGGGCGGCACGTTCCAATACAGCGACGAGCGGCCGGCGAGATGGAACATCGAGGCCGGCGTGTGGCTGACGGGTTACTGGTGCCACGACTGGTCCGACGAAACTATCCGCGTCAAATCGATTGACTCGGGCAAGAAGACCATCACGCTGGCGGCCCCGCATCATTACGGCGTCGGCGGGCAGGGCAAGCGGCGGTACTTCGCGCTGAATCTGCTGGAGGAGCTCGACGTCCCCGGCGAGTGGTATCTCGACGCCAAGGCCGCGCGGCTGTATTTTTATCCGCCCGCGGACCTGGCCGGCGGCGAGGTCGTGCTCTCGTTGCTGGACGAGCCGCTGGTGCGCATCCGCGGGGCCAGCCACGTCAGCATCGAAGGGCTGACGCTCGAGGCATGCCGCGGCGAGGCCATCTCGGTCGAAGGCGGCGCTGGCGTGCGCGTCGCCCAGTGCCTCATCCGTAACACCGGCGGGCGCGGCGCCGCGATCTCGGGCGGGCAGGACAACGGCGTGTGGGCCTGCGAGATCATGAACACCGGCCTGTCGGGCATCAGCATCAATGGCGGCGATCGCGCCACCCTCGCGCCGGCGGGCAATTGGGCGACCGACAACCACATTCATCATTTCTCTCGCCTGCAGCGGACGTACGCTCCGGGCGTTGCGCTCAACGGCGTGGGTAACCGCGTGGCCCACAATCTGTTTCACGACGCCCCGCATTGCGCTGTGCTCTTCGGCGGCAACGAGAACGTGATCGAGTTCAACGAGTTCCACAGCGTCTGCCAGGAGACCGGCGACGTTGGCGTGATCTACACGGGGCGCGATTGGACGGTGCGGGGCAACGTCATCCGCCACAATTTCATTCACGACGTGACCGGCCCGGGCGTTCTGGGCGCCAGCGGCGTCTACCTTGACGACTGCGCCAGCGGCACGATCGTCTACGGCAATGTGCTGTACAAGGTGCAGCGCGGGCTGCTCATCGGCGGCGGGCGCGACAATGTTGTCGAGAACAACCTGATCGTGGATTGCCCTCGGTCGATTTCGTTCGACGACCGCGGCCTGGGGTGGATGAAACACCACGTCAGCGGCATCATGACCCAGCGCCTGGGCGCGATGCCGTACCAGACCCCGCCCTGGTCTACGAAATATCCTCAATTGCTCAAGCTGGCGGCCGACGAGCCCGGCGCCCCCAAGGGCAACGTGCTGCGGCACAACGTGATCGCCCACAGCCCGAAGATGGAACTGGCGGCCGCCGTCACCCGATACGGCACGGTGAAGGACAACCTGACGACCGACGCCTCGCCCGAGTTCGTCAACGCGCAGAAACTTGACCTGCGCCTCAAGCCCACCGCCGTGCTTTTCAAGAAGCTGCCGGCCTTCAAGGCGATTCCCTTCGAGCAGATCGGCCCGCACAAACAGGACCACTAGCGGCGGGGCTCTTGTCCGGCGAAGCTCAAAGAGCGGAGATGGATGCCCCGCGCGTCTTCTCCCTGGCAGCCGGCACCTTGAGCAACCACGTCGAGCAAGCTCGACCGCTAATGCGCTTTCGCCGGACGCTCAACGCTGCCAATCGGTTAATATCTCTAATGAGCCGTTTTCTGGAGACCACCATGCGATCTGTAATTTGGGCGACAGTGGCAGTCATGATGACCGGTCCTGCATGGGCGGAGGACTGGTCCACCTATCGCCACGACGCCCAGCGGTCGGGCTTCAGCAATGACAAGGTGCAGATGCCGCTGTCGGAGCATTGGGTGTTCACGTCGGCCTTGGCGCCGGCGCCGGCGTGGTCGGACCCGCCGGCAGAGGTTGTCGAAGGCTCGCTCGAGCGCCCGCGGATGCGGTTTGACGACGCCTTTCACGCGGTCGCGGCCGGGGGCAAGGTCTTCTTCGGCTCATCGAGCGAGAACAAGGTCTACGCTCTCGACGCTGTCAGCGGCAAGATCGCCTGGCAGTTCTACACCGATGGCCCGGTGCGGATGGCCCCCACGGTCGCCGGCGGCAAGGTCTACGCCGGCAGCGACGACGGCTATGTGTACTGCCTCGACGCTGCCGATGGCAAACTGGTCTGGAAGTTCCGCGCCGCCCCCGAAGACCAGGCCGTCATCGGCGCGGGCAAGGTCATGTCGCTCTGGCCGGTGCGCACGGGCGTGGTTGTCGAGGGCGGCGTCGCGTACTTCGGCGCGGGCATATTCCCGGCCGAGGGCGCGTTCGTATTCGCCGTTGACGCCGCCACCGGCAAACAGCTCTGGGTGAACAATTCCTTCACTGACGGCGGCCAGGCCAACCGCTCGCCACAGGGGTACTTGCTGGCTTCGGCGGACCGGTTGATCCTGCCGACGGGACGCACCATGCCGATGGTCTTCGACCGCGGCGGCGGGACGCTGCTCTTTCAGCCGGTGGTCTGGCGCGTCAACGGAATGGCCGGCGGCACGTTCAACGTGCTCGACGGCGGCACGGTCATCACCGCGACCGAGCAGGTCTGGGCATGGAATCTGCGCGACGGCAAAGATGCCTACGGCGAAGGCCGCCAGCAGCGCGTCCCGGGGCAGGGCTCGCGGGCGCTTGCCGTGGGCAAGGACACGTTCTTCGCTCTTAATGGAATGGAAGCTTTCGCGACCGACCGCGCCCGCTGGCCGCAGGCGGTGCGCCTGCCGGCGACCTACGACATCTACCAGCAGGGACTGGCTGATCTGCCCCGTCAGATCGAGCAGGCCCGCAAGGGCAAGAAGGGCGATGTCGCCAAGCTTGAGAAGCAGCGGGTCGAGTTCACGACCGCACTGGGCAAGGTCAAGAGCGACTTCGACCAACTGACGCTGTGGCATTTCCCCTGTAAATACGACGACGCGATTATCGCCACGCCGGATTGTGCCTTCATCGGCGGGCAGGACGAAGTGATCGCCGTGTCCGCTGCTGACGGCAAGAAAGTCTGGTCGGCGAAAGTGAACGGGCGAGCGCGGGGACTGGCGGTCGCCGGCGGGCGGTTGTACGTGAGCACCGACAAGGGGAGCGTGCACTGCTTTGCAAGCGGGGCGGGCGACAAGTCGCCGGCGGCGCAGGTTCCGGCGGGGGGTGAGAACGCGTCACAGCAAGCGGTATCGCAGCTCATCACTGACGGGGCGCCCACTCGCGGTTTCGCACTGGTTGCAGGGGTCAGCGCCGAGTTCGCCACTGCCTTGGCGAAGGGTACGGAGCTGACCATCTACATGGTTGTAGCGGATGAGAAGTCCGCCGCCGAAGCGCGAACGGCCTTGACCGGCGCGGGACTGTACGGGCGCGTGCTCGTGCGAGTCGCGGCGCCGGCGCAGGTTCCCATGCCCGACTACTTCGCGAACCTGATTGTGGCGGGCGATGCGGCAGCGCTGTCGGGTACAGAACTCCTGCGCACGCTCAAACCCTGCGGCGGGCGGGCGTATGTTAGCGGCGGCGACTTGCTGGCGCAGACGAAGTTGAAAGTCGAGAAGGTCGGATCGTACGACCGCGTCATTCGCGGCGAGCTGAGCGGCGCGGGGGCGTGGTCGGCTCAGTATGGCAACATGGCCAACACCGCCTGCAGCGGCGACGACCTGGTGCGCGGACCCATGAGCGTGCTGTGGTTCGGCCAGCCCGGACCGGCGCAGGTGCCCAACCGCCACGAGTTCGCGGCCTCGCCGCTGAGCGTGGGCGGGCGGCTGCTGGTGCCCGGGCCGGACTCGCTGGCGGCGTACGACGTCTACAACGGCCTGTTCCTGTGGTCGGTGAAGATCGCGAACTTCCCGCGGCACCCGCTCATCGACGGGATCCCGGGCGGGTATGTCGCTGACGCGGATAACATCTTTATCGCCCAAGGCGCCACGTGCATGCGCCTGGATGCAGCGACGGGCAAGACGCTGGCGACCTTCACGCTGCCCGCCGGAGGCCCTGCCCCCAAGGCCGGCAGCGACAGCGTCTGGGGATATGTCGGTTGCAGCGGCGGGCTGCTCTACGGGACGCGCGGGACGTTGCGCGAGGCGGACATGCTCTTTGCCTACGACATCGCCGCCGGCAAGCTCAAGTGGCAGCGGCCGTTGGGACGGGCAAATCCCGACAACGTCTGCATCGCCGAGGGCAAGCTGTTCTTTGTCGACCGTGAAGTGACAGCCGATGAAATCGCCCAGGCCGGCAAAGGCGTGACGCACACGCCCGAGCTGGACCGCCGCGGCGGCACCGCCGCAGATGTGCGGCGCGTCGTCGCCCTCGACGCCATCAGCGGTAAAGAGCTCTGGACGAGCCCGCAGTATCTTTCGGACACCGTCAGCGTCGGCAAGCACAACGTGCGCGGACGGCCGCTGGGCGTCTTCGGCACCGTCGTCGGCGGCGACCTGATCGTCGAGGCCGGCAGCGGCGTGGTTCTGCTGTGCGGTCAGCCGTGGAATGGGCACTTTTGGACGCAGTTCGTCCGCGGCGAGTTCGACCGCCGCAGCCTCATCGCGCTGTCGGCGTCCGACGGCAAGAGGCTCTGGTCCGCCCGCGCGGGGTACCGCAGCCGCCCGCTGATCGTCGGCGAGATGGTGATCGCCGAGCCCTGGGCGCGCGAACTCAAGACTGGCAAGCAGATCATGCGTAAGCACCCGGTCACGGGTGTCGAGGCGCCCTGGCAGTTCTGCCGCCCCGGCCACCACTGCGGGGCGGTCTCGGCGGCAAACCACATGCTGACGTTCCGCTCGGGCAGCATCGCCCTGTACGACATGGAGGCCGATTTCGGCACGGCCCACTTCGGCGGCCAGCGTGCGGGGTGCTGGATCAACATGGTCTCCGGCGGCGGCGTGGTGGCGATTCCCGAAGGCAGCAACGGATGCGCCTGCCCCTACGGCGTGCAGACGACGGTCGTGCTCAAGCCCGCCGCCACACAGCGGCTGTGGGGCATCTACTCGGCAGAAGGGGCGATGACGCCGGTGCAGCGCCTGGCGATCAACTTCGGCGCCCCCGGCGACCGGCGCGACACCAAGGGCGTGCTCTGGCTGGCGTATCCGCGGCCGACGATGACGCTGATCCCGCGCATCGACTACAGCGACAAGCTGATCTTGAAGTTCGGCCTGGGCGTCAAACTGCCCCGCCGCGGCGGGCTCTTCAGTGAGAGTCCGCAGTCGTGGGCCGACAAAGGGGCGGGCGAGTCGATGATCTGCGCCTCCGGCGTGGAGGGCGTGGGCAGCATCACGGTGCCCCTGGGTGGACCGCAGCGAGCGTACACCGTGCGGCTGTACTTTGCCGAGCCCACGGACGCCACTGTCGGTCATCGCGTGTTCGACGTGATTCTTCAAGGCAAGAAAGTTCTTGCCGCGCTGGACATCGCCAAGGAAACTGGCGGCCGCCGCAAGGGACTGGTCAAAGAGTTCAAGGCGGTGCAGGCCGCCGGCGAGTTGACGATCGGCCTGGAAGCGTCGAAAGGCCAGCCGCTGCTGTGCGGCGTGGAAGTCGTGGTGGAGTAGCAAGAGAAGATCCTAGATCCTAGGTCCTCGATCCTAGGGATGGGATCCCGAGGACCGAGGATCGAGGACCTGGGATCTTTTTCATGAAAGAGCAAATGCAGCGCGTCCGCACACCGAACAAAGTCCCGCGGCTGGTTGTGGCGCCGTCGTACATCAAGGGCGCCTTCGACAGCCACGCCGTCGATTGCCCGGCGCTGTTCAGCCACAACGGGCGGCACTACATGAGCTTCGTCGGCTGGGACAGCATCGGCTACCGCACGGGGTTGGCCGTCTCAAACGACCTGCTTAACTGGACGAAGGAAGGGCTGATTCTGGGCCGAGGTCCGGCCGGGACGCCCACTGAGTTCAACGCTGCGATGACCGGCGTGCTGCGCGACAACGCGTTGTTTGGCAGTGGGGCGGCGAAGAAGGTCGCCGGCCGCTTCGTGGGGACGTATCACGCGTATCCCCAGCCGGGCTACGAGACCGGCCCGGCGATCATCGGCCTGTGCTTCAGCGACGACCTTCGCAAGTGGGAAGTCTCGCCGCCGGTGCTGACGCCTGGCAAACCAGGCGGGTGGGACAGCGGCGGGCTGTACAAGAGTTGGCTCATGGAACATGCTGGCACGTACTACCTCTTCTATAACGCCAAGACGGACAACGGCTGGCCGTGGAAGGAACAGACGGGCGTGGCGATCTCGACCGATCTGCAGCGCTGGGAGAAATACGCCGGCAATCCGATTCTTCCCAACGGCGGGCCCGGCTCGATCGACGAGGTCTTCGCCAGCGATCCGGTCGTGGTGCGCGACGGCGACACGTGGGTGATGTTCTTCTATACGCTGGATTCCAAAGGCATCGCCCGCGACAGCGTGGCGTTCTCGAGCGACCTGTTGCACTGGGAAAAGTCTCACGAAGTGCTGATCGACGTCGGCGCCCCCGGCAGCATCGACAGCCGCTACGCCCACAAGCCCGGCATCGCCTCCGCTGGCGGCAAGCTCTATCACTATTATTGCGCCGTCGCCCCCGCGGCCAATCCCAACATGGGCCAGATCGAGCACGGCGAAGTCCGCGGCATCAGCGTGGCAACCAGTTGAGGGACATCCATGTTCTGCGTCTGCCGCGGCGATAGCGATCTGGTAAGAATCCTCGACAGTTGCGGCGTGGCATTCCGCTGCGTTGCCGACCCAGCCGACGCCGTCGCCCAGGCGGCTGCCGGCGAGGGATTGCTGATTCTCGCCGACGACTACCCGCAGCGGCAGAGGGAAATCTCCGCTGACCTTCTGGATGCTGCCCGTAAAAAATCGCTCCGCCTGTACATCGAATTCCCCGCGTCGCTGCCGGGCCTGGAATGCGGCCAGTTGCGCAGCACCGAATGGGAGCGCGGCGTCGTAGCCTCTGACGCCTTTGCGCCGGATCTGGAGCGGCTGAGCATCCTGGCGATTCACGGCTGCCGCTTTGCGTCCATCGACGCCGCGTCGGTCACGCCGCATATTGTGGTGGCGCGTGTGGCCGGTTTCGACCGTGCCGTCTATGGCCTGCCCGCCACCGATAAGACGCATCCGGTTCTCTTTGAGCACGAGGGGATGCTGGTGGCTGCGACAAGACTCAGCGGATTCGTCAGCGGCCGCTTCGCCCCGGCCCCGGCGTGGCGTACGATCTGGGCGTGGATCCTTCGCTGGGCGGGGGCGGGCGAGGTCGACCTGCGATGGACGCCGACGGTGCGGCCGTCATTTGGGAAGGACGAGGCGCTGGATCTTTCAGCCCCACATGAGGCCATGACGCGAGGGGCGAACTGGTTCACCAACGCCAAGCTTTTTATCCACCCCTCCTGGGCCGACCAGGCGGAACAGTACATGCGTGCCGCGGGCGCGGATACAGCCGCGCCGGGCCCGCGAGCCGATTGGCCTTGCGGCGATGGCCGCTGCGGCATGATCGAGGGCGCCCGATCATTCATCTATCCCGACGGCACGCAGATGTGGCGATACATGCGCCGCAACGACTGCATGGGCGAGGCGGCCGGCGCCATGGCCATGGCCGGCAAAGCCCGCGGCGACGACGCCCAGCAGACCATCGCGGCCAATTTGTGCGACCATATTTACACGCTGTCGAATCTGGCCCAGGGTCCGCGGGCCGAGCCTTCCAGCCCGTCGTATGGCCTGGTGCGCTGGCATGCCATCGACAACAACGGCATTTACTACGGCGACGACAATGCCCGCTCGATGCTCGGGACGATGCTCTCTGCCGCCGCGCTGGGGAACGACCGCTGGAATGAACCGCTGACGCGATGCCTGCTGGCGAACCTGCGCACGACAGGCCCCCAAGGCTTTCGCAGCGGCCGCCTGGATGAAGAGATGCTTCAGGAGAAGGGGTGGCGGCATTTCTGGACGACGCCGCGGACGAACTTCGCCCCGCACTACGAAAGCTGGCTGTGGGCGTGCTTCCTCTGGGCGTATGCGCGTAGCGGTTATGAGCCGTTCAGGCAGCGGGCGTGCAATGCCATCGCCATGACGATGGACGCCTACCCTTCGCAGTGGCACTGGACCAACGGCATTCAGCAGGAGCGGGCGCGCATGCTTTTGCCGCTGGCGTGGCGCGTTCGAGTCGACGACACGCCCGAACACCGTCGCCAACTGCGATTCATGGCCGAGCAGCTTTTGGCGTTTCAGGACTCCTGCGGCGCGATCCGGGAAGAGATCGGCTCGGCCGGGCGAGGGGACTACGGCCCGCCGGCCAGCAACGAGGCCTACGGAACCAATGAAGCCACGCTCATCGCCGCCAACGGCGATCCCGTCTGCGACCTGCTTTACACGACCAACTTTGCGTATGTGGGGTTGCATGAGGCCGCCGCGGCCACTGGCGATTCGTATTTCATCGAGGCAGCCCAGCGGCTGACGGATTTTCTGCTGCGCATCCAGGTTCGCAGCGAGGGGCGTCGCGAGCTTGACGGGGCATGGTTCCGCGCGTTCGACTATGGCCGCTGGGACTACTGGGCCAGCAATGCCGATCTGGGCTGGGGCGTCTGGAGCATCGAGAGCGGCTGGACGCAGGCCTGGATCGTCTCGGTGCTGGCCATGCGGGAGTTGCAGACTTCGTTCTGGGACATGACCGGCAAGATCGACCTGCGCGGCCCAACGGCCGAATACGCCGCCGCCATGCTGGGCGGCGAGGACGATTAATTGAGCCGCTGAGGTCGCTGAGGACGCTGAGGTCTTAAGAAGATGGAAACTTCTTCCTCTGCGTCCTCAGCGACCTCAGCGGCTATTTATAATTCTCAGAAAGGACGATTATGAAGGCGAAATACACGGAACTGGCCAGGCAGTATCGCACGACGCTGCTGGATGACGTGATCCCGTTCTGGACGACCAACTCCATCGACCGCCAGTGCGGCGGGTACTTCACATGCCTCGACCGCGATGGCAGCGTGTACGACACCGACAAGTTCATCTGGCTGCAGGCGCGGCAGGTGTGGATCTTCTCCATGCTCTACAACCGCCTCGAACGCCGGCAGGAATGGCTGGATATCGCCCGCGGCGGGGCCGACTTCCTGCGAAAGCACGGCCATGACGACGGCGGCAACTGGTACTTCTCCCTTGCCCGCGACGGCCGCCCGCTCGTGCAACCGTACAACATCTTCTCCGACTGCTTCGCCGCGATGGCCTTTGGCCAGTTCGCCCTGGCCAGCGGGGACGAAGAAGC
The DNA here is from genome assembly GCA_039683615.1 of Phycisphaerae bacterium. GTDB lineage: Bacteria > Planctomycetota > Phycisphaerae > SM23-33 > SM23-33 > JAJFUU01. The sequence continues at coordinate 78,634 of JBDKRA010000043.1, read as the reverse complement.
CAAGCTCATCGCTCACAAGACCTACGAGAACATCCTGCGCCGCAAGGCCGACCCCAAGGGCAAGTACGCCAAGGCCTATCCCGGCACGCGGCCGATGATGTCGCTGGCCGTGCCGATGATCCTGAGCAACCTGTGCCTGGAGCTGGAGTGGATGCTGCCGCCGCAGTCCGTCACCGACACGGTCGAGATGTGCCTGCGCGAGGTCTTCACGCAGTTCCTGGACAAAGAGCGCAACATCCTGCTGGAGAACGTCGCCCCCGACGGTACTCGCGTGGACAGCTTTGACGGGCGGCTGATCAACCCCGGCCATGGGATCGAGGCGATGTGGTTCGTGATGGACATCGCCGCCCGGCGGGGCGACCGAAAGCTGATCGAGCAGGCCGTCGACGTGATGCTGAGCATCCTCAAGTACGGCTGGGATGAGCAGCACGGCGGCATCTTCTACTTCATAGACAGCCACGGCCACCCGCCCGACAAGCTGGAGTGGGATCAGAAGCTCTGGTGGGTGCACCTGGAGACACTGGTGGCGCTGACGATGGGTTTCCGCCTGAGCGGCCGGGCCGATTGCTGGACGTGGTACGAGAAGGTGCACCACTGGTCCTGGCCGCGCTTCGCCGACGCCAACTACGGCGAATGGTTCGGATACCTCAATCGCCGCGGCGAAGTGCTCCTGCCGCTAAAAGGCGGCAAATGGAAGGGCTGCTTTCACGTCCCGCGTGCGATGTACATGTGCATGCGCGAGTTTGAAAAACTGGCGGAGTAATCATCTCTTGCCGCCCAGAGCTCTTGAACGGTTTGTTTCGGGGGGGTGCCACGCATAACTCCGTTATGCGTGCCAATGTGCAGGTCCAAGACGTGGCGTTGAATGGGCAGCACACGATCTTCAATAGATCAGGGACACGCACAACAGAGTTGTGCGTGGCACCCATCCATCCAGACATCCATTCTCGCCGGCGCGATTGCTGCTGGGAATTGTTATTATGCCGGCCATGGCTAGAAACCGTGGCTTCATTCCGGGCATCTTCAACTATTGCGATCGCTGGTGCGAGCGGTGCGCGTTTGCAGAGCGTTGCATGGTGGCGGCGGACGAGGCCAAGGGGCAGCAGCGGCAGCGGCGGAAAGGGAGGAATCCTGACGACGGGGCGAGCGTGGCTGAGGAAGTGAGTCGCAATTTTCGCAAGGTCGGGCGGCTCATCGCCCGCGGCGCCAAGAAGTGGGGGCTGGACATGAAGGAAATCGAGCGTGAGGCCGCCACGCTTGCGTCCAAAGACTTCGCTAAACTCGATGACCATCCGTTGGTCAAGGAAGCATTTGCTTATATGACGTCCTTGCGGAAGTTCGTGGAATCGCTCGCTGAAGATTTCAAGATGACGGCCGAAGATGTCATGGGGCGAGCCGCCTTCATGGAGGTCGAAAACGATGCGGCGAAAATGAAGGAAATTCGCTTCGCGACGGAGGCCCTTGTATGGGATTCATCCATGGTGGCGGTCAAGACCAAGCGCGCCTTGGACAGCTTCTTTGACAGCGATGAGGCCTTCGACCAGCACGATGAGAAGTCTCACATCCGGGATGCCGAGATGACAGCCGCCATCGTCCTGCGATGCCTCAACCGCGACAAGGCAGCGCTGGTGACGATCTATGAATGGAACAAGGACCGCCAGGACGCCGCGCTGGAACTGCTGGTTCATGCCGATCGCATCGGCCGCGCGCTAAGAACTCTATTGCCCGGCTGCGTTCATCAATCTTTTCCGCCGAAGATTCTGGAGGAGCAGTAACGTGCCAGAAGGTCGAGCGAAAGGACATTGGCAAGGCGCGTACGTGTTCTGCAGGAAGCCCTAACGAAATGCCCCGGCATTGCGGTGCCGGGGCATTGGGGGAAAAGCTGCTTGTCTTGCTCGCGGGGCTACTTTCCGATCTTGATCGGCTTGCCTTGCTTGGCGCTGGCGTAGATGGCGTCGATGAGCTCCATCACGATGAGGCCTTCTTCGCCGGTGGCGGTGTGGGGGCGGTTGTTGACGATCGCGTCGACGAACTGCCAATAGCAACTTGCCGCGCCGGGCATCGGCGGGTGCAGTTTCATGTCGAACTGCGCGCCTTCGCGTTCGACGTACATCTCGGCCTCGAAGCTATACCCTTCGCCGAGGTTGCGCTGAACGAGCCCGCCCTTGGTGCCCAGCAGGCGGGTTTCCATCTTCTCGTTCTCGGCGATGTTGCCGGCCCAGGAGGCCTTGACCATCATCGTCGCGCCGTTGGCGAACTTGACCATCGCCGCGGCCATGTCTTCCACGTCGAAGGTCTTGCCCTGCGCCTTGGCGATGGGGCGGGCAATGTGGTCATACGTGTTGGCCAGCACCCACACCGGGCGCGGGTAGCCCATCAGCCACAGGGCCAGGTCCATGCGGTGCACGCCCAGGTCGATCAGCGGGCCGCCGCCGGCCAGTGCCTTGGTGCCGAACCATCCGCCGAAGCCCGGCATGCCGCGGCGGCGCATCCACGTCGTCTCGGCAAAATACACGTCGCCCAGGATGCCGGAGTCCACCTGCTTCTTCATCGCCCATGACTGGTCGTTGAAGCGGAAGGAGAAGTTGATCCCCAGCCGCTTGCGGGCCGCTTTCGATGCCGCCAGGATCTTGCGACCCTCCGCGGCGTTCATCGCCAGCGGCTTTTCGCACAGCACGTGACAGCCGGCCTTGAACGCCGCCACGGCCAGGGGCATGTGGAACTTGTTGGGCGTGGCCACGCTGACGATGTCGAGCTTCTCGGCCTTGAGCATCTCGGCGGCCGAGGTGTACAGCGACGGGATCTGCAGATTCTTGCCTCGCTCGTTGAGGATAACCTCGTTGACGTCTGCCGCGGCGACGACTTCCGCCTGGGCGTGCTGGCGGTAGCCATGTACGTGGGCCTGGCCCATGCCCAGGCCGATGATGCCGATACGCAGTTTCTTCATGTTATTTGCCTTTCAGGTGCGGGACGTGTGTCAGGTCCAACTCGCGGTGGGGGACGTTTTCCAGCGGCTTGTAGTTGGGGCAGGACAGGCCGGCGTCGCCGTAGCACAGCGGGCGCGCCCAGCGCACCGCGTTGACGATGACCTTCTGCACGTCGGGATTGTAGAAGATCGGGCAGGTCTCATGGCCGGGGCGGAAGTAGAACACCTTGCCCAGCCCGCGATTCCAGCAGCAGCCGCTGCGGAAGACCTCGCCGCCTTCAAACCACGAGATGAAGATCAACTCGTCCGGCTCGGGAATGCCGAAGGGTTCGCCGTACATCTCGACGTTGGGGATCTCAAAGTAGTCGCCGATGCCCTGCGTGATGGGGTGGCTGGGCTTGAGGTTCCAGATGCGTTCCTTCTCGGCAATCTCGCGCCACTTGAGCCCGCAGCCGGTGCCCATGAGCTTGGTGAACACCTTGGAAAAATGCCCGCTGTGCAGCACGATCAGCCCCATGCCATGCAGTACGCGCTGCTGAACCTTGGTGGCGATGGCGTCGCTGACGTCGCGGTGGGCCAGGTGGCCCCACCAGGTCAGCACATCGGTGGAATTGAGCACCTCGTCGGTCAGCCCATGCTCCGGGCCGTCGTCCAGCAGGGCGATGCGGACGTTCATGTCGCTCTGGGCCCGCAGCGCGCCGGCGATCACTTCGTGCATGCCCTTGGGATAAAGTTTTTGGACGGCCGCGTTGGACTTCTCGTGGCGTCCCTCGTTCCATACCGTGACGTTGATCTTGCTCATCAGTGTCTCCAGGTTGGGTTACCGATTACAGGGTTCATAGAACTCGGCAGGGCTTGTGCCCAGGGTGTTCGTCAGTTCGCCGATCTTTTCGATCGTGCAGGTAATGCGGTCGCCGCCGGCCAGGAATCGCCCGCTGGCCATGCCCACGCCGCTGGGCGTGCCGGTGGCGATCACGTCGCCCGCCGCCAGCGTCATCAGGTGGCTGCAGAACGATACGATCTCGGCCACGCTGTGGATCATAAGTTCCGTGCTGGAGTTTTGTCGGGTTTCGCCGTTAACCGACAGGCCAATGGCCAGCTTCTGCGGGTCGCCGATCTCGTCGGCCGTCACCATCCACGGGCCCATCGGGCAAAAGGCGTCGGCCCATTTGCCGTGCAGCCAGTCGAAGAAGTCGTCCTTGGGCCGCTTGGTGCGCCCCTGGGCGTGCGTGCAGCTTCGGGCCGAGATATCGTTGGCGATGGTATATCCCGCTACGTGCTCCATCGCCTCTTTCACGCTGACGCGCCGGGCAGTGCGGCCGATGACGACGGCGAGCTCAACCTCGTAATCGATCTGTCGGCTGAAAGACGGCCAGGGGATCTCGTCGCCCGGTCCAGCCACGGCCGTAGTCGGCATGAGGAACGGGCGCGGCGTCGTGGTGCGCGAGGGATCGTCGGGCAAATCGTGGCCGCGGTCGAACTCGCGATGGTGCTCGAGGTAATTCACCGCCAGCCCCAGCAGCTTGGGCGGGGCCGGCAGCGGGGCCAGCAGGCGGACGGTGTTGAAGTTGTGAGTTGTGTGTGGTGAGTTGTGAGCGGCTGCCAGGGCGGCGATTGTCCGCAGGGCATCGGGCCCGGCCTGCAGTGCCGCCAGCAGCGTGGCAGGGCCATCCGGCCACAGCGCGGGGATGTCGATGAGGCGATCCTCCCGCACGACGCCAAAACTCTGCCGCGAGTCCTTCTCAAACGTTGCCAGTTTCATGGAGCAGGTAGTCTAGCGAGTGCGCGGGCACACAACAATAACGCAGTTGAAAGATCGAATTGGAGCGAATGGGTGCCACGGACAACTCCGTTGTGCGTGTCCCTGAACGTCGAAGGTGAGTAAGCGGGGGTGGGACACCCACGCTATGCGTCCCCAAGGGACGACACGACGCGGGGAACATGGGCGAGACCTGTCCCTTGGGGACGCCCATGCTACTCACGGGCGAGACGCCCGTGCTACTTGGTGGAGATACTCGCGCGAGCGGAGCATGCCTTCGGGCGTCACGCGGGAGGGGTTGAACTCCAGCGTCATGCCGTAGCGGTAATTGATGGCGGCCAGGCCGCAAAACATGTCGGCGAAGTCGATCAGGCCGGTGCCGGTCTCGATGTGATCCACCTGGCCGTTATGGTCGTGCACGTGCAGATGCACCAGATGTGGGGCGATCCTGCGGATCAGGCCACTGATGCCGCCGATCTTCTCGATGCCCCCGGCGCCGCCGACGGCCGAGAACAAATGCCCCACGTCCAGCGTCACGCCGATGTTCGGCAAGCGCCAGCGGTCCAGCCAGGCGAAGTCGCCCAGTATCTCCAGGCCGATCCTCACTCCAGCCGCGGCGGCGGCGGCATTGATCTGCCCCATCGTATCGAGCCACTCCTGCGAGGCAGGGTCAGCTTCAGCGGGCAAGGCGGCGTGGGCGGTGACGACGTCGACGCCCAGATCGCCCGCGAAGGCGATGATCGGTGTCAACGCCGCGGCGGCCTGGGGCAGCTTGCCTTGGACAAACTCGATCTCGAAGGGCGCGTGGACCTCCCGCAGGCGAAAGTCGGCAAGGTCGCTGCGCCACTGGCGGCGGGCGGCCGCGTCGCAGGCGGCGGGATCTATGCCCGCCCACCAGGGCAACTGCCCCGCACAGGCGTGGAATGCCACGCCGTCGAAACCGCCCTGGCGGATCCATCGAACCTGCTGGATCGGGTCGGCGATATCGCCGATGGCCCAGACCATGTTTGCGATTGGCCACATGCGGGGTAGGGTACTTCCGAGACACGCCAAAAGCAAACCTGGTACTGCCTCATCAGGTGCCTTGCGTCGAAGAGCGGCGGGGGGCATAATCTGCCGTTCTCGCCGGTTCGATCCACGTGGGCAGATTCTCAAGGGACCAGGTATGATCGACATAGTCTGTCACGGTTGCGGAAAGCGGCTGAAGGTCTCCGAGCAGCACGCCGGGCGCAAAGGCAAATGCCCGGGCTGCGGCGGCGATATCGAGATACCCTCCCGTGTGCAGGAAGCTGCTCCCCAAACTGCGCCGGAAGATGCTGAGCAGCAGCCCCCGCAGTTGCCTCTGCAGGATGCTTCAGGCAGTGACGGCCAAGGCGCTGCGCGGACGAGGGCGCCGCAGGCGCTTGAGCCCGAAAGCGCCTGCGAGTGGCACTATTGCCTCAACGAGCAGACGTCCATTCCGATGCCCTTGCGCGATATCGTCGAACTGGTTCGCCAGGGCAAGCTGCCAACGAATGTGCTGGTCTGGCGGGGAGGGATGGTCCACTGGGCGCCGGCCAATGCCTTACCGGAATTCTGCGATGCGGGCGTCAACGCTGTGCCGCCGGTACTGACGGTCGGCGGGGCGCTCCAGCCGACCACGGCGCCATACCTGTTGGACGAGTTCTCCATCGGTGTCTTTGTGCTGCTTCACTTTCTCACCGGCGGGGTCTTCAACGTCATCTGGCTTAACCTCATGCATGGCCGCATGCCCCCGCGCCGCGTGGACGACCCTTCGGCCGGCAAGGCGATTGGATTTCTCTTTATTCCATTCTTCAACCTGTACTGGATGCTGTTCACCTACCGCCGGTTGTGCCTTCGCCTTAACGAGGTGCGAGTGGAAATGGGCCTGCCGGGCGATATTCCGCAAGCCCTGCCGACGGCCATGTGCGTGCTGACCTACTGCACGCTGGCCACGATGGTAATGTGCTCTTGCTTCATATACGTCGCGATTCTGCCGGCGCTGGCCAATGCCGTCGTCACGCTGATATTCTTCATCATCGTTCAATCGAAAGTGAATGAAATGATCGAGGTTCGGCGGCGCCGCCAGACCGGGTAGCGAGTTGCACAACGGGCGTGCTTTTACGGAATGAGAAAGACGTCATCGCGGTCGCCACGCTTGCCCTGGTCTTCATTGCCCTGGTCGTTGGCGGCGTAGATGTCGTCGTCGTTGGTGGGGTCTTTTACCGTGCCCTCGAGCCATTTCGCCGAGCCGTCGTAACAGCCGACCCACTGCCCTTCGCCGTCGTGATTGGCCGAGCACGCCGAATTGTTCGCGGTGACGCCCGTCGTGCCCGGCGTGCAGCGCGGATTGGCGTCGGCGATAATCACCAGCGTGGACTTGTCGGTGCTGACCGTCGTGGGAAACGCCACCTGCGAGAGGTAGCTGTAGGAAACGCTCGCCGCCGTGAACTCCGTGGCGGCGGCAGCGGGTTCTTCCTTACCTCGGGAGCTTCCCGCTTCGGGGCACAGAAAGACTCCCCGAGGCGCGAAGCCCTTGTCGATGAGAACCCACAGGCCGGCGACATTTCCCTGCGTGAGGCTGCCCCAGTTGCTTGTGGTTAAAGCGGACGAAATCGGCAGGGCGTAGGGCACGGCCGTGCGACCGCGATGCATGCTGGGTTCTTTGGCGTACTGGAAGCACGCGCGGCTGATCTCGCGGACGTTGCTGGCGCACTTTCCGCGGTAGCCTTTCTTGATCAGGATCGCCACGGTGGGCACCAGGATGACGATCAGGACCGCCAGGATGGCCAGCACCACCAGCAGTTCGACCAGCGTGAACGCTCTTTGCCGCTGCCGTCGGGGGAGGGCGGCCCGCATGAGGGTGGGTGGGATGCTCATAAACTTATTGTAGAAGCCGCCCCAGAGTCAGTCAACGTGTAGTAGTCGGCAAAGGCAGGGCAGCCGGTAACCTAATAACAGAGTAGCCCGGTATCCAGTAGCCGAGGCTACCCAAACGCAATGGATCCCTGGAGGCGGCCTAATTATCAGGCTCCAACGGGGTGCCTTCGGCGGCAACCCTGACGCGGCGAGCATGGCAGACAGATTTCGTTAGATGCTGCGGGCCCTTTTGCGCAAGGTCCGGGCTTGGCAGGCGATGCGCCCCACAGAGGTGACCGTCATGGATTCGACGTTCCTGCTGACGGGAGCGTATAGCCGCGACCGCTGGACGCAGTAACCCACCGAAAAGTATTGAGCGGCCGGTTACAATGCTCTCTACTGTTGCAGTAGCATGGGCATCTCGCCCATGAGTGGCTATGGACCACGGGCAAGATGCCCGTGGGACTCACGGGCGAGACGCCCGTGCTACGGGGTATCCCGGCTACGGGCTACCGGGTACCGATTACCGTATTTATGTCGTGGCGTCATAAATCCTTCGATGAAGTTCCCGCCCTGGCGATCCGCGGCCCGGAGCTTCGCACTGCCTTGCGCACCGTCACGGCGGCGTGGATGTTCGGTACGGTGTGGATGGTCTGCGCCACCGGCAGCCGCGTGACGTTGTTCTGCCGGGCGCTGGGGTTCAACAACGACGACTTCGGTCTCATGGCCGGTCTGCCGTTTATCGCCACACTGGGGCACCTGATCGCGGCGATGCTCATCGAACGCACCGGTCTGACCAAGCATCAGTTCCTCGACTTCGCGGCGGTCCACCGCCTGCTGTACGCGCTGATCGCTCTTATCCCGCTGGCGGCGATGCTGGGATACATGCCCGCCCTTCCGGCGAGATGGGCGGTCTGGACCATGCAGGCGGTGCTGCTGGTCAGCTCGTTCCTGGCCGCCCTGTCGGTGCCGGCCTGGTGGACCTGGATGGGCGACCTGATCCCCCGGCGAATCCGTGGGCGATATTTCGCCCACCGCAGCCGCCTGACGCAGTTCGTGAATATCCCCGTGGCCATCGCCCTGGCCGTCCTGCTCGACGCCCTGACCTTCAAAGATCGCCCGCTGACCATGGCCGATCAGCCACTGCTGTTCTGGACCATCAGCGCCTTGTTCGTGATCTCGGCCATCATGGGCCTGGCCGACATCCTCCTCTTCCGCCGCCTGCGCGAGGTGCTGCCCAGCACGGCCGGCGAACCGGCGGACGCCGCTGCCCCGCGGATCGAGCGGCGGCGATGGTCTTGCCCGCCGTGGCTGGCCCGCGTGCCCCGGATGCGCCGGGCCGTCGTGCCGGCCGTCGAGGTCGGTCTGGAGACGTGGAACCTGGTAGCTGGTCCGATGCGGGACCGCCACTTTCGCTACTACGTCACTTATGGGATCATCATCACCTTCGGGGCCACCGTCGGCGCGCAGTTCATGTGGTTGGACCTGCTGGAAACGCTGCACTTCAGCCAAACGGCCACCGACGGGCTGTTCATGATCCTGGCCCCGGTGGTGGGGCTGATCGGCTGTCGCGGGTGGGGGCGGCTGATCGACCGCTGGGGGCGCCGCCCGGTGCTGGTGGTGGGAAGCTGCCTGACGATCTTGTCGACGATGCCGTACTTTCTGGCCAGCCCGAATCTTCCCAATCCGCAATTCCTGATCGGGGCGATCAACGCCGTCGGCGCCTGGGTGCACGGCCTGACCGGCTGGGGCGGCGGGGCGTGGCTCTCGCCCAATGCCCCGGTGTCGGCGTGGCTGATCATGAGCACCTCGATGCTCATGGGGGGCACGGGCTGGATGGGAATCTCGCTGGCTCAGAACAGCATCATCCTGGGCTTCGCCGACGGCAAAGGGCGCAGCCGCTACATCGCCGCGCATGCGGCGCTCATCAGCATCGGAGGGCTGGCCGGCAGCCTGATCGGCGGGTGGGTGGCCGAGCGATTCAAGGACATGGCGCCGATCATCGTCGGCCCGTTCCTGTGGAACAATTATCACCTGACGTTCGCCCTAAGCCTGATCGCCCGTGCGGCCTCGGTGGCGATGGCCATCCGCATGCCCGACCCGGGCTCGACAGGCGTCACGCTGATGGTGCGATCCGTCACGACGGGCCTGTACAACAGCGTGATGGTGCGGTTGTTCTACCCGCTGCGGATCTTCGGCTGGCGCGGTCCCGGCGAAGGCGGCAGCTAGGACGACCTGGAAGGGCCATCGAACCTTCAGTAGTCACGGCAGGCATGTTGACGCTCGAGTTGTGCGGTCAGAGGGCGCTCCTGATAATAAGTTTCTTTCCCGCATTGCTCGTTCGGCCTATCACGGAAGAAACCGCGCGGGGCAAGCCCCGCCGCTAACGTGTCTGCACGGTTTCTTCCCAATCCTCTTAATCCCGCAAATCTGCGTAATCCCGCTCTCCCCATCCCCGGCACCGGAGGCTATAATCGCCCGCATGGCACGCGAGATTGAGCTCAAGTTCAAGGCACAGTCGTTTGACGCTGTCCTGGCGGCGCTGCGGGCGGCGGGGGCTGTGCACGTGCGGACGGTTCTGCAGACTGATCGCTACTACGACACGGCCGGGCGGTCGCTGCGCGGCGGGGATGTCGGCCTGCGGCTGCGCAGCACGAAACATCTAGAAGGGCCGCAGGAGGCCGACGAACGGGCGCAACTGACGTACAAGGGACCGGCCGAGAACCACGCCCGTGCGAAGATCCGCCGCGAGCTTCAGACGCACGTCGATGACGCGGCGGCCATCGAGGCGCTGCTGGCGGCACTGGGGCTGGCCGTCACGATGACCATCCAGAAGCGCCGCAGCACCTGGCGGCTGGGGGGCTGCCTCGTCGAGCTCGATTCGCTGCCGCTTCTGGGGCACTTTATCGAGATCGAGGCCCCGGATGAACCCGCCCTCGAAGCCGTCGAGCGAACGCTCGCCCTGCCCGGTCCGCCGATCAAACGCCACTACATCGACCTGGCCGAGGCCGTCTGCAAGAAGCTGAACATCGACTGCCGTACCGTGACTTTCGACGAGTGCGGCGAATGTAAGGAGAGGGGATAGGTCTTAGGTCGTAGGGCGTAGGGCCCGCATGGCATGCGTCCTGGCGGCAAGGTGCAGCAACCGCAAAGCACGTCTGGTCAAAATCCCCTAAACCTCCGACCTATGACCTAAGCCCTGAATTTCTCCCTTGCATCCCCCGCCCGCTTTGGTATAACGACACAAACAAGTAATTGTTTCCTATTCGCGATGCACCACAAGGGAAGGTGTCCGATGAAAGTAGTCGCTCAGACCGCCGCGCTGCAAGAAGCATTGGCCTTGGCAGGAACCATCGTCTCGGCACGAACCCCAAAGCCCGTTCTCCAGTGCGTCAAACTTGTCGCCGCCAATAACATGTTGACCGTCCTGGCCACCGACCTCGAAGCCGCCCTGCGGTTCCAGGTCACGGCCGTCCAGATCGAGCAGGAAGGCGAGGCCCTCGTGCCCGCCGACCGCCTGGCGGGCATCGTTCGCGAGTCGGCTGACGAAGACAGCCTGACCATCGAAGCTGACGCCGACGCCTGCCACGTCACCGGCGCGGCCGCCCACTTCAAGATCCTCGGCTACGATCCCGGCGAGTATCCCACTGTGGCCGAGTTCGCCGGCGAAGCCGACTTCCAGGTTCCCGCCGCGACGCTGGCCAAGATGATCGGCAAGACGCTCTTCGCCACGGCCAAGGCCCACAGCCACTACGCCATCTCCGGCGTGCTGTGGGAGGCGGCCGCCAAGAAGATCCAGCTCGTGGCCACCGACGGCCACCGCCTGGCGCTGGCCAAGGGCGCCCTGGCCAAGACCGCTGCGCGCGACGTGTCGGCCATCGTTCCGGCCAAGCTGATGAACCTGATGCAGCGCGTGGCCGTCGGCGGCGATGAGATGCTCGAAGTCCGCATCGAGGAAAACCAGATCCTGCTGCGCACGGCGCGGGCAGTGCTGATCAGCTCGCTGGTGCAGGGCAACTTCCCCAAGTACAGCGACGTGATCCCCAAGGATTTCACGCGCAAGGTCACCGTCAAGCGAGCCAACTTCGAGCACCGCATCCGCCAGGCCGCGCTGCTGACTAACGAAGAGTCGCGCGGCGTGCGCCTGAAGTTCCAGGACAAGCAGGTAACACTCTCCAGCCGCGCCCCCGAGGCCGGCGAGGCCCAGGTCAACTGTGAGATCACCCTCGAAGGCGAACCGATGGACATCGCCTTCAATCCCAGCTTCTTGATCGAAGCCATGCGCGTCGTCGAGCTCGACGACGTGACGCTGGAAATGATGGCCTCCAACAAACCCGCCGTTATCAAAGCCGGCAACGATTTCCTGTACGTCATCATGCCGGTGGATCTGGGATAAGAACAACTCTGCCATAAAGACAGGCATAATTGGCGGCTCAAAGCATGGGCGAGACGCCCATGCCACGAATCTCACGCCGCTCCGTAGCGGGCCAAGACCTTGAGGATCTCGTCGCGCTGGGAGGTGTGGCCGCCGGTGATCAGCCATTGGTTGGCGGCTGTGCCGGTCTGGTCGGCGATGGCGTCTAGCACTTCGAAGCCGCCGAAGAGTTGGCTCTTTTTGCCGGCGGCGTGGATGCGGCGGTAGACGTCCGGCCAGTGCGACTGGTCGGGCTTGCCGGCGCCGGGGACCCACTGGATGGCCGAGAGCGAGCTGATGTTCAGCAACGAGTCCAGATGCGGCAACTGGCCGATACCGTCGAGGTGGTAGATCGAGTGGGGGATACGGCCGCAACAGGCCTCCAGGTCTGGCCGTACGAAGCAGTCGAACATCTCCGGCGAGATCATGTAGGCGGCGTCGCACTGGAAGGCGTAGAAGGGCTTCGTCGAGAACATCGGAATCCAGCAGGTGTAGCTGCAGCGGTCGGCCGCGGAGGCGCGGCAGAAGTCGTCGTACCACGTCCAGAACGCCTCGCGAATTTCATCGACGCACCGCAGCACGTGCGCCGGCTCGTCCAGCAGGTCCAGCAGCAGCTTCTCGCCCGGGCGGAAGACTGAGACGATGTCCAGCCCCGTCACCAGGCCGGGCATGCCGATGGCCACTTGGCCCTGCCAGCGGTCGGCCGCCGCGCGGCAGAGCTCCAGCGCGCGTTTCAACCACACGTTGGCGGCGTCGGGCATAAAGTGCAGCTCCATCGGCGGTAGATCCCGCGGCGGGTGGAACCAGACCGTGCCCTCAGCCGCCTGCACCTGAGGGACCGCGCCGAAATAGGCGCACGACGAGATCGCCCCCATGTTCACCCAGAGCATTGGCGAGGCGTCGCCCAAGAATTCCTGGCAGCAGAGGGCGTAGTCCCACGCGTCGACGATGTCCTCGGCCGGGACGGACAGGTCGTACGCGGCAGCGAGCAGATCCCCCTGGAACATGGGCGGCTTGCGGCCGGGGTCGCGCCCGTAAAGGGTGGCGCTGATCATCGGCCTGTCGAGCGTGCCGGCCCACCACGCCTCCGACGCCTCGTCCAGGCGCAGGCGCCGCTCGTGCGAGAAGTCAATCGCAGTCATGCCTGTCAGCGTAACAACTCTGCGGCGTGGCGGTAAACAAAACTCGGGAACAACCTCGACCGCCAACTTGCGCGCATGATGCTTCTCCCAATCCTCTAAATCCCTTTAGTCCGCGGAATCCCGCTCTCCGATCCTGCGGCGTTGAATGTGCCTGCGGCGGCGGGTATAACGCGGGCGTGAGCTCTTCTACTGGGCAGACATCGTCGGCCGGGGCCGTCAATCACAGCGGCGCTCGCTTTGCCGCCACGCGGTGGAGCATCGTGCTGGCAGCGCGGGGCGACGGTTCGGCCTCGGCTACGCGGCGGGCGATGGAGGAGCTGGCGGGAGCGTACTGGTTCCCGCTCTATGCCTTCGCGCGGCGCAAGGGCGAGGGCCCGGCCGCGGCTGAGGACCTGGTACAGGAGTTCTTCGCGCGGCTGCTGGAGAAGGACTTCCTCGCCCAGGTGGACCGATCCAAGGGCAAGTTCCGCTCGTTCCTGCTGGCGGCGATGCAGCACTTCATGGCCAACCAGCGGGCCATGCAGCGGGCGATGAAGCGCGGCGGGCCGCGCGGGCCTATCGCCCTGGACGGTCTGGATGCGGAAGGGCGATACGCTTTGGAGCCTGCAGACGAGCTGACGCCCGAGCGGCTGTTCGACCGGCGATGGGCGCTGACGGTGCTCGATCAGGTGCTGCGGCGACTGGGCGAGGAATACGCAGCCGCCGGCAAGGGCGAATTGTACGCCGCGATTTCGGGATTCCTGACAGCCGACCGCGAGCGGGCGGACTACTCCACAGCCGCACGGCAGTTGGGCTGGGCCGAGGGCACGGTCCGCGTGGCCGTACACCGCCTGCGGCGGCGCTACCGCGACCTGCTGCGGGTGGAGATTGCCCAGACCGTCGATTCGCCCGAACAGGTCGAAGAAGAAATCTCGCACCTGCTGAATTGTCTGTAACGTTCTGGCCGCTGATGCGTCTTATGTGAACGAATGGCCGAAGTGAATACATGTCCGCAGTGCGGCAAGGCCCTGACGGGTGAAACGCCCGGCGGGCTGTGTCCGGCGTGCCTGCTCAAACGCGGGCTCGAGACCAACACGCAGGGGTTCACGCGCGACGAGCCGCAGGGCAGCGGATGGTCGCCGCCGGAGCCGAAGGAACTGGCAGTAGCGTTTTCGGAACTGGACATCATCGAGTTGATCGGGCGCGGCGGCATGGGGGCCGTCTACAAGGCCCGCCAGAAGGATCTCGACCGCCTGGTGGCCCTGAAGATCCTGCCGCCGCAGATCGGGAGCCAGGAAAGTTTCGCCCAGCGCTTTGCCCGCGAGGCCCAGGCGATGGCGCGGCTGAGCCATCCCAACATCGTCACGATCCATAGCTTCGGTTCGAGGCCCCTCACCGCAGGCGGCCAGCGGGGGGATCTGTACTTCTTCATCATGGAGTACGTCGACGGCCTGAGCCTGCGGCAGATTCTCGACGCGGGTACGGTCAGCCCCAAGGAAGCGTTGGCCATCGTTCCTCAGATCTGCGACGCCCTGCAGTACGCCCACGACCGCGGGATCGTCCACCGCGACATCAAGCCCGAGAACATCCTGCTCAACCGCGCCGGCCAGGTGAAGATCGCCGACTTCGGCCTGGCCAAGCTGGTGTCTCGTGGCATGGGCGGCTCGCCCATGCGTGCCACGGGCGTCTCGCCCGTAGAGGGAGACCAAGAGCATGGGCGAGACGCCCATGCCACACAACACGTCATGGGCACCCCGCGGTACATGGCCCCAGAGCAGATGCTGCGGCCGAGCGAGGTCGACCACCGGGCTGACATCTATTCGCTGGGCGTGGTGTTCTACCAGATGCTCACGGGCGAACTACCCCACGGCGGCGAGAAGTTCGGCCCGCCGTCGCGCAAGGTGCTCATCGACGTGCGGCTGGACGAGGTCGTCCTGCGCGCCCTGCAGCGCGAGCCGACCCTGCGATACCAGCAGGTCAGCCAGGTCAAAGAGGATGTCGAAACCATCGTCCACACGTCCGCCGCGCCCGGCCGACGGCCAGAATCTTCTACGTCCGATGCGCGAGAGCAGCGGCATCGCGAGGAATACGAGCGCCGCGCGCCGGGGTGGATCATCCGCTGCAAGACCTGCGGATTCACCGAGCCCTGGGGCAAGTACGGCGTGCGCTTGATGGGCAGAGGCCGTACGCTGACCATTGGCTGGTGCAGGCGCTGTCGCTGGATCCGCTGCCACGTCGTCGAACAGGGCGAGGCCCCGGCAAAGCAACCTGAGAACATCCCGAAGTCGCGACGATTGCCGCTGGTGGGCGTGCGAGATGGACGACGTGTAATTTGTTGGTCGGTTCTACTGATGTATCTGGTCTTTCTGGCCGTGCCCATTGGAACTGCGTGGACTATTAGCGCAAGTTGGCGGGCACCGCTGATCTTCAGCCTGGCGCTATGTGCGATTCTTGTTGTGGGGATTCTGCGCGGGTGGGCAGTGCCGATTGAGCAATTGCCGTTGCTGGAGAGCAAGCTCCGGCCAACCCTTCCGCCGCCGCGGCCGGATGCGAAGTTCTCGCGGCTGGCGATTGTCGGCGCCGTATGGGCGGTCTTTGCAGTCGCAGCATTCCTAAGACTGTATCAGGGGCCATCATTGTGGCAGATTGCACTGGCGATCCTGATTCTCCCCTTAGGTTTCACGGCCCCTCTTGGGACGACCATTTGCGGGGCCGTGGGCATCTCCAGAATCCGCCGCTCAGGCGGCATGTTGTGCGGGCTTAGGCTGGCGGTTGCCGACGTGTTGATCTTTCCGCTGCTGGCGATGGACGCGGTGATCTGGGCAGCCGCAACATACGGCGCATACGGCGTCAGATCATCCTCTGGCGATCTGGATCCCTGGCTGTGGGTGTGGCTCTTGGCTTCCGCAGCAGTTTGTGCCGTGGCGGATGTTCTGGTCATCCGTTGGGCGTGGCGGGCGGCGAATCGGCCGCTTGGCACACCCCCTGCGCCCGCCGCACCGCCGTTGGACGCGATGGCAGAGGCGCCTCCGGCGGCGCCACTGCCCACCGTCGATTACGCCCGGCAGCTTGTCAAAGCCCCGGCCGTCGGGCTGATCATCGCGGCGGCGATCAACCTGGCGCTGCTGGCGGCGCTGGGAGCGGTCAGCCTGACGCGATGGAATAGTGCATTGCCGCGCGTGCAGGTGCAGGAAACGGCGCGGGACAGCAGCTACAAGGAACTGCCCGACACGCCCCGGCCGGTGGCTCAGGTGACCGTCAGTCGCGGGGAATCCTGGGCTGGTCTGGTGGTGGGGGCGGCGATGGTCCCGTCGATCATCGTCCTTGTAGCGGCGATTCGGATGCTGCGCCTCCGCGGCCGCGGGTTGGCCATCGCGGGGTCGATCCTGGCGATGATTGCAGCCCCCGGCAACATCATCGGTCTGCCCTTTGGCATCTGGGCGCTGGTGGTGCTGAACAAACGCGAGGTGATGGAGGGATTTGCGGCTGTACGCGCGCAAAAAGTGAGAAGCCGCGCTTGGGTTGTCATTTTGGCGGTTGTGGGCAGTCTCGCGGTTTTGGCCGGCGCTGCGGGTTTTGCCGGCGTCTACCTCCGGGACCGGATGCGCGCAAGCGGCGAGGAGCACCTACGCCAAGCCAAGCGCATGGCCCTGGAGTCGGACCGGCTGACGATCAACTCGCAGGCCGAACTGTACAAGATGCAGCATAACGGCCGACGGCCGGGGATTCGCGACGGCAGTTTCGACGGCGAACTCTTCGTGCGGCAGTTGACCAGGCCGACCAGCGCAGACGGGGAGTTCATCCCACCAGGTCCTGAGGCACTCTATGGGCCGTATCTGCTGTCGTTTCCGGCCAACCCCTTTGTGGAAGGTCCCGCGGCGTCGCGCGTCAAAGGCGGCCCGGGTCCATCGCCCAACGACGGCAGCAGCGGGTGGTGGGTGATGACGACGACCGGAGAAGTGTTCCCCAATCATAGAAGCGACGCCTTCTTGATCTCACCGCAGCAGGCCCCTGCATCCGATCCCATAGTCGAACGCACATTCAAGCTGCCGCCTCGCCGCGAAGCGCCCGTCACGCAGCCGGCGGCGACCAGGTCCTTTGAAGCCGCAGAGACAGCCCGTGCGTATGCCGCCCGGATCAAGACGATTCTGCCTGAGGGTTGGTCCGTTGCTGCGGAGAAGGCTATAGTGACTGTCACTCGCAAGCAGCCTGTCGAGTGGTATGGGACGATCTCATTGCCAAGTCAGGACAAGGCCCGACTGAAGGAATGGGGGTTCATCCACTCGAAAACCTACACGATAGGTCTGGAATTCGCTCCGCCCATATCGGCGGAGGAAGCTGGCAGGCTGACGAAGGCGAATACCGAAATCACACGCAAGTACTACCAGGCCCACCCCCGCCAGCACGACGTGAAACCTGGCCCGATGCCCGAGGAGTTGACCGGGCTGCTGCATCGTGTGCCTGATATCCTGGCCGGCGATTTCAGCGTCTTCCTGGCGGCCAGTATCAAAGGGCCCGGGCATGAGTTCAGCACGGCATTCTATGACGACGCCGTCGAGGCTGAATGCGCGCGCGTGGAACAGGGCATTCGGAAGATTCTGACCGGTCCCGCCTCGTCGGCGACGTCGGTCGCTTCGGTGATGGACAGCCTTGTCGCGGCCGTCATCTTGATCGAGAAGGATTACCCGGAACTGGAGGGATTCGGCAATTACGCAAACTCCCGGCCGGACAAGCTGGAGGTGCGGTTCTCGCGGCGGGTGCGGTCGTATTACGAAATGCGGCTCACGCGGCCGGACGACATCGAGAAGAACGGGATCGAGCTGCTCTTTGCGATTCATGACGAACCATGGGACGCATGGACGACAGCGGCCAATCCCCTTCTTTTTCTTAAAGCCCTGAAGAAGGTGGTCGCGTCCAGCCTCGTGCTTTCGCCGTCGCCGTCGCCGGGCCTGGAGCAGAAACTCGCGGCGATCATCGCCGAGCATCGGGCGATGCTGGTGAAGATGGACCAATCGGCGGCCACGCGGCCCGCGTCGCGGCCGCTAGCGGTCCAGATCAAGGCCGATGGGACCTGTGAGGTAGAAGGGCGGGCGGTGACGGCCGAGCAACTGGGGCGAAAGGCGCGAGACTTGTTGGCCGCGGATCCTCGCGCCACGGTCAGCATCAAAGCGGCGAAAGAGTGCAAACATGTGGCCGTGGCCGACGTGGTAGATGTGCTGCGTCAAGCGAGCGTTCCGGCCGGATCGATTGTCTATACGGCGATTAGCGATGCTGAGCCGAAGCCGCGGCCTCTGGTGTTAAGGGTGGCGCGCGGCGGGGCTATGGCCGTGGACGGCAAGTCGGTGACGGCTGGGCAGTGGGAGAAGATCGTGCGGCAGCGGTTGGCGGATGATCCGCGCACGGCGGTCGGCATCAAGGCCGATGAGGGCGTCACGCACGCGGAACTGGCGGGCGTGGTCGAGTCGCTGCGCAAGATGGGCGTTGTGATGGGATCTGTCGGCATCATGATGCCGCAAATCGTGAAGGAACCGGCCGCACCGCAATCGCAGCCGTTCAGCGCGTCCGCACCGGCACAAGCAGATAATGGACCTCAGCCCGGACTGATACCGCCCAGCGACCCGCTGCTCATTGCTGTTCTTAATGGCGATTCCGCCAAGGTAAAGAAACTGCTGGCCGCCGGGGCGAAAGTGGACAAGTTGGACGACCGGTACGGCTGCACCGCTCTCCATCTGGCCGCTCGCGAAGGGCAGCTCGAGATTATGAAGATACTCCGCAAAGCCGGAGCGAGAATCTACGGGGAGAATCGCCAAGGAGAACCGCTGACGTTCGCGGCTGTGGCGTCAGGCAAAACTGAGGTCATCCGCTATTTGCTGCAAGAGGGGGCCAGCAAGAACAGCCTCGATGCCGATGGCGAAACGCTGCTTCACTATGCGGTCTCATTCCGGCTGAAGGTGGATATGCTGCTGTATCTGATCCAGCAGGGGCTGGACCTGAATGCACGGGACAACCGTGGCCGGACGCCTCTGCATCTCGCGGCGTTGGAAGATAGTGCCTCCGCCCATACCGAAGCGCTGGTGAAAGCGGGTGCCGATATCAAGGCCGCCGATTCCGAGGGACGGACGCCGCTGCACCTGGCAGCCGAATACGATCGCCGCGATGTTGTCGCGACGCTGGTCAAGGCCGGCGCCGACTGCAATGCTCCCGATGCCTCCGGCAGGCGCCCCCTGCATGAATCGAAGTCGGCGGCCGTGATCGCGATACTCCTCAAGGGCGGCGCGAAGCCTGACGTATCCGACAATGACGGGCAGACCCCCTTGTCGAATGGGGCCTTCGGTGAGGATCGAGTGGAGATGGCGCGTTTGTTGATCAATGCGGGGGCCGATGTGAACCATCGCGGCGATCACCACCGGACGGCAATCTTCGATGTGATTTCCCGTGACGATGTCGAGATGTTCGCACTGCTGGTGGAACACGGTGCGATCATGACGCTGAAGGATGATGCTGGGGAAACTCCGCGAGATTGGATCAAAGAATACGATGTGAAGCGGATAGGAAAGTACCTGGCTGACAAGCCGGTCCGTGGAAAGTGATGCTGCAGATCCCGCGGCGATCAGAGGTCTTCGACGGCTGGACGTGCGGGCTTTGGGGTGGGCTTTGGGGTGGCCGGAGGCTTGTGAGCCGGGGTGGAGGGAACTGCCGGGGTTGCGGGTTGCTCGGCGGCCATGGTCTTGAGCATCTCGATCTCTTTGGCGATGGCGCTGTCGCGGCCGACTTGGACGGTGGTGTGGTCGGCCCAGGGCAGTGTGATGAACTTCTTGGGGCACTTGGCGGCGTCGAAGATTTCGCGGCTTTGCGAGATGGGCACGACCATGTCCAGCGCGCCGTGAACGATGATGAGCGGGCAGGTCAGGCTGGCGGCGGCTCGCAGGGCCGAGGCTTCGTCGGGGGCAAAACCGCCCAGCGATCCGGCCTGGGTGATGCTGCTGTCGAGCTCTTCCTGGGTCGACAGCGGCGCCAGCATGTGGGCGACGGCCTCGATGCCTGCCGGCGGCGCCATCGCCAGCACGCCCCTGCACCTCGGGTCGATGGCTGCATACTGGATGGCGACGCATCCGCCCAACGAGGCGCCGACGACATAGACCGTCTGCCCGACGAGCCCTTCGCCGGACAGCGTGTCCATGACGACCTTGATGTCGGTCCTCTCCAAGGCGCCCCAGGTGATGTACTGCCCGCCGCTGTCGCCGTGGGCCCGCAGATCGGGCAGCACCACATCGTAGCCGCTCCTGGCCAGTCGCTCGCCCAGCGAGAGGAACCAGGATTTGCTCATCACCATCGGGTGCAGCAGCACGACCGTCTCGCGCTGGGCGGGCGGCTTGTCCGCCGCCGCCGTGCCGGGTTTGGCGCGAATGACCCACACGTCGATGGTGGTCCCGTCCTCGGCCGCCACGGCGCGGTGGGCGTCGATACGGCCGTTGCTGAGCATCTTGTCCGAGCCGCCGAGCATGCGCAGGGCAGCGCGGCCGGGCGAGACCTCCGGCTCGATGAGTTCCTTGGCGCCGAAGTATCCGCCGGTGGTGCAGCCGCCGGCTGTCAGCACCGCCGCGATCAGGATGTGTCGCACGTGAGTCATATGCGTTTGAACTGCTTTTCCAGGTCTTTGAGCGAAAGTCGTAGCGTCGTGGGCCTGCCGTGCGGGCAGCTCGAGGCCTTTTCCGCTTCGTCCAGGTGTGCCAGCAGGGCGTCGATCTCGGTGGTCGTCAGGGCTTGGCCGGCCTTGATGGCGGCCTTGCACGCCATGATGGCCAGGACGTCTTCGAGCACGCGTTCGCTGTCCATGGTCTCGTCTTCGGCGAGCTTGTCCAGCAGTTCGCGCATGAAATCGGCCGCCGGCACGCCGCGCTGCACGAGCAAGGCGGGGAACTGGTGAATGGCGGCCGCGTCGGCGCCGAACGACCCGACTTCGATGCCCAGCCGCGCCAGCAACTCGCCGCATCGCTCGAGCGTTTCGGCGTCGGCGGTCGAGATGTGGAAGGTTTCTGGAATCAGGGCCCGCTGGGCGGTCAGGGCCCCGCCGGTCAGACGGCGGCGCAACTCGTTGTAGATCACGCGCTCGTGCAGGGCGTGCTGGTCGACGATGAGCACGCCGTCGTTGCCGGCGGCCACGATGTACGTCTGGTGAATCTGGATCGCATGCGGGAGAAGTGCCGGATCGAGCGAAGGCGGTTCGGCAATAGGCCCTGGCATGGGGGAAGACTGCGGCGGCAGGGGGATGGGTTGCCGGGGTGCCATGAGCGGCAGGGTAGTCACCGCAGGACCGAAGGCATCGTCATCAGGCTGCTCGCAGTGATACGCATGCGGCGATTTGACAGAGGACTGCTCGCTGACGATCAGGCGCGGCTGGGGCGCGGGGGCGGACTTGAAGAAGTCGGCGATGGCCTCGCGCAGGGAGGCGCGCCGCTGCTGGTCGGCGGGGGCGGCGGGATGGTCGAAGTCGTCGGTTTCCAGCGAAGCGCTGGGGGAGAGATTCGCGGCGTTGAGCGTTTGGCGCAGGGCGGCCATCAGGGCCCCGTGGACGGCCTGGCTGTCGCGGAAGCGGACCTCGACCTTGGTCGGGTGGACGTTGACGTCCACGTCGGCCGGGTCGATCTCGATGAAGATCATCGCCACGGGGTAATTCCGCGGGTCGGCCAGGCCGCGGTAGGCTTCGCGCAGGGCGTGCGAGAGCAGGCGGTCGCGGATGTATCGCCCGTTGAGGAAGAAGTACTGCCATCGCGGGGCCGACCGCATCGCATCGGGTCGGCCCAGCAGGCCGGCGATGGGAATCGGCCCGCTCGAGCGGGCGATGGGCATGAGCCCGCCGGCCAGGTCGCGCCCGAACAGATCGGCCGCCCGCGTCGCCGTTGATGCGGCGGCAGGGAGGTTGGAAATCTCGCGGCCGTTGTGTGTGACCGTGAAGGCCACGTGCGGGTGCGGCAGGGCCAGGCGGGCGATCTGCTCGGTGATGTGGCCCAGTTCGGTGTTGACCGTCCGCATGAACTTGCGGCGGGCGGGGGTGTTGAAGAACAGGTCGCGAATCGTCACGGTGGTGCCGGCGGCCGAGGGGCAAGGGCGCACGGGCTCGATGGTCTCGCCGCTGGCGGAGGCCTCATAGCCGCTGGGGTCGTCGCGGCGGCGCGTGCGGATGTGCGCGTGGGCGATAGAAGCTATCGACGCCAGCGCCTCGCCGCGAAAGCCCATCGTCGAGATGCGAAAGAGGTCGTCCTCGCCGGAGAGCTTGCTGGTGGCGTGGGCGGCGAAGGCCAGCGCCAAGTCGGCGGCCGTCATGCCGGAGCCGTCGTCGCTGACGGCGATGAGCTTGCGGCCGCCATCCTCGATGGCCACGTCGATGCGCGTGGCGCCGGCGTCGAGGGCGTTCTCGACGAGTTCCTTGACGACGCTGGCGGGTCGTTCGATGACCTCGCCGGCGGCGATCTTATTGACCAGATGTACCGGTAGAACGGCGATCGGCATGGTGAAAGAGATTCTAGACGCAGACGGTGCGGATGCAAAACCAAAAGGGTGCTGCGGATACCGTACCGGCAGGAAATGAAGAAGCAGTTCAAACAAACGAATTACTTCTTCAGTGCCTCCGCCGCGACTTGCCCCATCACGACTGAGGCATTGCCGAGTTCGATACGCGCTTCTTCTTGGAAGAGAAAAACGGTAGAATCCGTAGACCTTGAACCTGCTATTAGGAGAATGCGAATGACTCGCACCTGGTTGATAATGATTGCTCTGATGGTTGCGGTGGCGGCGATTCCGCTGTGGGCGTGCCCGCGTTCGACGCCGGCCCCGACGGCGGCGCCCGCCAGTGCATGGCAAGAGATGTTCGCCGACGGCCTGGTCGACGCCAATAACAAGAAGGTCTCGCTCGACCAGCTCAAAGGCAAAGTGGTGGGGGTATATTTCTCCGCCCACTGGTGCCCTCCTTGCCGCGCGTTTACGCCAACGCTCGTGCAGTTTCGCGACAAGAATGCCGCCGGCTTTGAAGTTGTCTTCGTCAGTTGCGACCGCACGAGCCAGGACAAGTCCAAGTACATGAGCGAGACGAAGATGAAGTGGCCCAGCGTGCCGTTCCAGGCCAAGAGCGGCAAGGTCCTGATGAGCACGCACCAGATCAGGGGCATTCCCTCTCTGGTCATCCTGTCGCCCGGCGGCAAGGTCATCAGCAGGAATGGTCGCGGCGAGGTGTCGTCGGCGGCCGATAGCTGCCTGGACGCGTGGAAGAAGGCCGGGGCCGAGGCGGACGGCAAGTAACCCTGCGATCGATCCGATGAGCGAGCGAAACACGCGACAAAAAGCGGCTGTGCTGGAGGTGCTGAGCCAGGCGGCGGTGCCGCTGGCGCCGCCGCAGTTGCTGGCGCGGGCGCAGGAACTGGTGGCGACCATCGGCCAGGCGACGGTCTATCGCGTTCTCAAGGCCCTTCAGGAGAAGGGGACCATCTGCACGGTGCAGTTGCCGGGCGAACCGCCGCTTTATGAACTGGCCGGAAAGCGACATCATCATTTCTTCCGCTGCCGGCGCTGCGGGTTCATGTATGAAGTCCAGGGCTGCGCCGAACTGGTCAAGCGCCTCGTCCCGCGCGGGTTCAAGCTGGAAGACCACGAGGTCTTTCTCTTTGGCACGTGCACATCGTGCATCAAGTAACCGGCCCCTTTGATCGGCCTTCAGTGCGTTTGCGACTCGCCTAGGATGGTTAAGGTGGCGGGGAACTTCCAGGCGGAAGGGGCAGGAATGTCGCAATCGTCCAAGACGACAGTTCAGGAGCAAGGAAGAAGGTTCGCGCGTGTTCCCCGGGCGAGCAGGAGGCGCCGCGTCTTCGGCCGACTGAGTCCCAGGCCAAGGTCCGAGTTCAAATTGCCGCTGCCTCGGGAGCGTTCGGCGCTATGGCGATACGGCGTGGCCCTGCTCATCGCGGCGGGCGCTTTTGGACTGCGCTTGCTCCTTGATCCAGTGATGGGAGCCCACGCCCCTTACGTCACGTACATGGTGGCGGTGGCGGCGACAGTATGGTTGGCGGGTTTCTGGCCTGCGATGCTGACAGCGGCGCTGGGGATCCCGGGGGCGATGTACCTCCTGCAAGATAACCCGTTTCCCTGGCCGGCCAGGGTAATCGGAATCGCCATCTATGCTCTGGGGATGCTGTCGCTGGCGTTCATGGGACACAGCATGCGCAAGGCCCGCCGGCAGGCGCAACAGGCCGCCGCGCAATCGCAGCACGAGCAAGAGGAGACTGCCCGGGCGCGTCTGGAGTGGGAACAGACCTTCGAGTCGGTTCCGGACTTGGTGGCCATTATCGACGCTGAACATCAGATCGTTCGTGCCAACAAGGCGATGAGAGAACGGCTTAAAATCGACGCGGCGGCATGGCCGGGGCTGGGGTGCTATCGCGCCGGGGGCGGCCTGGAAGGTCCGGTGCGGAAATGTCCGCACGCCGAAGCCATAGCCGAGGGCAAGGAGCACATTGCGGAGGTCTACGAGGAGCGGCTGGGGGGTCATTTTCTCATCAGTTGCACGCCGATGCGCGACGGGCAGGGCCGCATCATTGGCACGGTGCACGTCGCCCGCGACATTACGGCCCTGAAGAAAACGCAGGAGGCGCTGGAGGCAAGCGAGCAGCGGCTGCAGGCCCAGGCAACGGAACTGACGCGGTCGAACCGCGACCTGGAGGAGTTCGCCCACATCGCCAGCCACGACCTGAAGGAGCCGCTGGGAGTCATTACGATGTACCTGGCGCTGCTGAAGAAGAAGTATGCGGCGGTGCTTGACGATCAAGCCCGCCAGTTCGTCGGCCACGCGGTTGATGCGGTAGGGCGGATGGGGCATCTAATCAATGACTTGTTGACCTATTCGCGCGTGGGGCGAAAGACAGAGGGCATGACATCTACGAGCATGGAAGAATCGCTGGCCGCGGCGCTGGGCAATCTCAAGGCCGGCATCGCCGCCAGCGGCGCCGTTATCACAAACGACCCTCTGCCTGCGGTGCAGGCTGAAAAAACGCTGATGACGCAACTGCTTCAGAACCTCATCGGCAATGCGATCAAGTATTGCGCCGCGGGAACCGTGCCGCAGATCCATGTCGGCGCCGGCCGCCAGGACGACGGGTGGCTATTCGCCGTGCGCGACAACGGGATCGGGATCCGCCCTGAAGAACACGAGCGAATCTTTGCGATCTTCCACCGCGTTGAAAATGCGCACACCGCGGCCGAGGGCACCGGAGTCGGCCTGGCCATCTGCAAGAAGATCGTCGACTACCACTGCGGGCGCATCTGGGTGCAATCGCAGCCGGGGCAGGGCAGCACGTTCTTCTTCACGATTCCCGACACCGTCCAAAGCTGATTAGCGCCTCTCCGGGCCCTGAAAGATCCCTCAGAATTTTTGCAGGGATTCGTGCCGGAATCGCCCCGCCGAACGTACAAAAAGTGACTATGCCTCCTTCTTCGACCATGTTGAGTCCGCGGAAACAGCGTGGGAGGCGGCCTCTGCACACGGCAGAGCGCCCGGACAAGCCGCCCGTCCGCCGCCTGGAGAATCTGTCGAAGGTCCATGTTCACGATCTGGCCACGCAGGAGCGTTCGCTGTGGTGGCGATACAGTATCGCTTTGATCAGCGCGGCCGGGGCGATGGCGTTTCGGCTGCTGCTCAATCCGTGGCTGGGAAGCCACGCCCCGTATGTGGAGTGCATGGTGGCCGTCGCAGTGACGGTCTGGCTGGCGGGTTTCTGGCCTGCGATCGTGACGGCGGCGCTGGGGGTTCCGGTGGCCTTGATCTTCGTCATCTCCGAAAACGAGCCTTGGTTGGCCAAGGCGATCGGCGTGGGCGTCTATGCCCTGGCGATGCTGTCGCTGGCGCTTCTGGGAAAGAGCATGCGCACGGCCAGGCACGAGGCGCTGGAGGCCGCTGCCGACGCCCGGCGCGGACAGGAAGAGGCCGCCCGGGCCCGGCGGCAGTGGGAGCAGACCTTCGACACGGTTCCCGACCTGGTCGCGATCATGAACCCTTCTCACCAGATCGTGCTTGCCAACCGGGCGATGAGCGACCGCTTGAAAATTGACAAGTCCGCCTGCCCCGGACTGACGTGCTACCACGCGGTGCACGATCTGGACGCTCCGGTGCAGGCCTGCCCGCACGCACTGGCGATGGCCGACGGGCAGGAGCACGTGGCGGAGGTGTACGAGGAGCGGCTGGGCGGGTATTACCTTGTCAGCTGCACCCCGATGCGCAATGGCCAGGGGCTCATTACCGGCACGGTGCACGTCGCGCGGGACATTACAGCGATGAAGCGTTCGCAGGAGGCCCTGCAGCAAAGCGAGCAGCTCCTGCGAGCGCAAGCCAAAGAGCTGACTCGCTCGAATCAGGATTTGGAGCAATTCGCCCACACCGCAAGTCACGATCTCAAGGAGCCCCTGGGCGTCATCACGATGTACCTGACGCTGCTGAAGAGGAAGCATGGGGCCGCTCTGGATGAGCAGGCCAGTCAGTTCGTCGCTCATGCCATGGACGCGGTGGGGCGCATGGGCTGCCTGATCAACGATCTGCTGGCGTATTCGCGCGTGGGGCACAAGACCGAGGGCTTCAGGCCCGTCGACGTGCAAGAGGTGCTGGACTACGCACTGAGCAACCTCAAGGCCCGTATCGATGGCAGCGGCGCGGTCATCACTCATGACCCGCTCCCGGATATCGAGGCCGAAAGACTGCTCCTGACGCAACTGCTCCAGAACCTCATCAGCAATGCCATCAAATATCGCTCGCCGCAGGTCCGCCCCGAAATCCACGTCGGCGCCAGCCGCGAGCAAGGCCAGTGGGTGTTCTCCGTGCGTGACAACGGCGTCGGTATCGCCGCGGCCGACCACGAGCGGATCTTCGCCGTCTTCCAGCGGGCGCACCAGATGGCCGACGCCGTCGAGGGCACGGGGATCGGTCTGGCGATCTGCAAGAAGATCGTCGACTACCATGGCGGGCGCATCTGGGTGCAGTCGCAGCCGGGACAGGGCAGCACGTTCTTCTTCACGATTCCCGACTCTGCCCAGCGCTGATGGGCCTCAGCCGCGATACCACGCGATGGCATGCGCGACGGCCCAGAGTGCCAGGCAGACGCCCGCCAGAATCATGAGATACTTCTTCCAGTTCGCGGGGCGTCCGTCGGCGGTGCGGCCATGCATCTTCATGATGTCCACCCGCTTCAACCAGGCCATGATTCCTGCAACGATCCAGAATATGGCGTCGGCGCTGGACAGGCCTTGATCCTGGGCGATCTCGACAAAGCAGATGGCCAACGCCGCCGGACCGGCAAGCATCCACGCCAGGCGGATCAGGCAGCCGGCGCCGCCGACTTCGACGGAGGATGTGACAGGGGATACGGCAGGCGATGCGGCGGGCTGGGAACTTTTGGGACGTTCGGGCATGATATCGCTCCGGAAAACATTGTTTCCCGGACGGTGGCCCGACCGCCCGCTAAGCCTGCGGCGGCCCTTGCCGCCGCACCCTTTGTGAATCCTCAGATCATCATAGACGCCCACAACCTTTTGTGAAACGTCAAATTATTGTAGACCGTCAGTTCTCCGGCTTCTCCGCAACGGGCAGCTTGCCGATCTTGTCGCGGTCAGCCTTAGCCTTGGCGTTGAGGCCGAGTTTTTCGTAGGCCTCGGCGCGTTCAAAATGGGCTGCGTCGTGCAGGCCTCCGCTGTGCTGGGAGACGACGGCCGTGAAATCCTTGACCGCTTCCTTATACTTCTTTGCCCGCAGCAGGGAGGCTCCCCGCAGGAGGTAGAGCGTATAGTCCCCGGGGGTCAGGCGGATCATGTCGGTGTAGGTTTCGGCGGCGCCGGCGTAATCGCCGGTATCGAACTGCAGGCTGACCAGGCTCTCCTTGCAGATACGGTCCTGCGGCCATGTGCTGCAGGCACGTTTCAGCAGCGCGATGGCTTGAGGCTTCTTGCCTGCTGCTACCAAGGCGCTGGCGCGGGCGGGCAGGCCCTGCAGACCCGCCGGGGCGACCAGTTGGCTCAACAGCAAACGCACATCGTCCGGAAATACACGTTTGTACGTGATGGGCGTCCAAGGATGTGCCGCCGTCATCACGTCGGAATACGGCTTATCCGGATACCACGCCGGGTGCGGCAGGCCGAGCATGTGCCCGATCTCGTGGGCAACGGTGGACGCGGCGGTCTTGTCGGTGAGTTCCAGCCCGCGCGCGGTGAGGATGGCCCAGTTGAGCGTGTCGCCCATCCGGGCGTCAGCGGGGCGGTAGTGATCCCAGATGCTGACGGAATTACACGCCGTCAGGTCTTCACTCTTGGCGACGAACTGGCACCGCACGTGCAAGTCGATCCCACTGCGGCGATAGCACGCCTCCACCAGCCCCAGAATATCCGCCAGGCGCTGCTCGACCTTCTGGCGGTTGGCTCGCCGCCCGGCATAGAAGACGGAGATGTCCACAGACAGGCCGGCGCGGCCGTTTTTCTTGGTCAGCGAGTAGTTGACCCGCCGGTATCCGGGATAGGTGGTGGGGCCAGAATCGTATGCCACGGTGACGTGGGTTCCATCGGGCACCTTGGCCAGGGCGGTGGGGATCCACGCATCGAACTTGCGGAAACTCTCGTACAGCGACTGGCAGCGGGCGGCGGCCGCCGGCGCTTCGGGATCTTTGGGATCGCCCTTGGCGGTGCGCAGGTAGGCCTCGGCGGCCTTGTCGAACTGAAGCAGGCCTTCGTAGCTTTCAGCCATGCTTTCATCGACGAGCACCAGGTCGCGTCTCGAGGGCTGCTTGAAGTTTTCAATGATCTTTCGCTCGCGCAGCAGCGACTTGAGCCCTTCGGCGTATTGCCCCGTGAGGTTCTGATAAACGCCCAGACCGAGATTGAACGCGCTGTTGCCGGGAAAGTCCCGGGTCCCCTGGGCATAGAGGCGGATGGCGGCATTCATTTCCTGGGCGGCGTGGACGTAATCGAGCGACTGATATCGCTCGTTGTAGGCGTTGTGATGGGCGATGGCCTTGTCCAGCAGAGCCTGCGGGCCTGTGGCCCCGGCCGGAGCCGACTGCGCGCGGGCCTGGATCGCGATGGCGAGCAGGCAGACCGCCGAGACCAGGAAGCCGCGCCGGCGGTGCGGTGCGTTTTCAGCGGTAAACATTGGTTCGCAGACCATCTCGCAACGTTGGCCCGTAGCGGTCCATGCGGGCCCGCTCCACCAGCAACCAGACCAGGAAGGTCACCCACACCAGAACCGCCACGGCCAGCAGCACCGGCAGCGACAGCGCGTTGGCAAGGTCCCACGCGCTCTGCGCGGCGGCCTGCGGCGCTGGAATCATGGCACGACATGCCACCCCGGCCAGTATCGCCGCGCCGGCGGCGACGAGGATCTGGCAGGCCGTCGACATCCACGCCCATGTGATGCTGCATCGCTGGCGGCTGGCGCGAACCACCAGCGCCAGCGAAACGCACAGCCAGACCAGCCCCGCCAGATTCATTCCCAGGGCGGCGTCGACGAAGATCGCTCTGCCGGCGATGACAGCGGAAGGAAGGTTTTGACCCTGGGCGGCCGAGACCGTCGCGAGCATCCATCGTCCGACGCCGGTGGCCGCGGCCCATGCCAAGTAGGCGAACCCGGCGAAGGACAGCGCCAAGGCCACGTCAAAGCGGGTTGTGCGGCGCAAACGACCAAGCATGCTCTCATTACACCAAGGCGACGCCGTTGCGTCAAAGGCAAAGTCATGCCTGAGGAGATACTGCCTGTAACCTGTGACGACACGAGCCTACTATTTAAGTAGAGTGCAATAGGGGCCGGGATATTGCGTTTCGCCTCCAATGGGTCCGAAAGACCGACTACGTGCGTGGACGGCTTCGGACGGTGCAAACGTGAAAGGGTCGTACCGTGAAGAAGATTGCTTTGATGTTGGTGGCAGGCCTGGTTCTGACCGGCTTCGTCGTATCCCAGGCGATGGCGCAGGAAGGCGAGAAGCCCGCCAAGAAGAGGGGCATGGGTTTGCGCGGCGAGGTCGTCAAGGTCGAAGACAAAGCCCTGACGATCAAGGATAAAGCCGGCAAGGAAACCGTCGTGACCACCGACGAAAAGACCGTCGTGACGATTGATCGCAAGGAAGCCAAACTGGCCGACC
Organism: Phycisphaerae bacterium; assembly: GCA_039683615.1. GTDB lineage: Bacteria > Planctomycetota > Phycisphaerae > SM23-33 > SM23-33 > JAJFUU01. Next base: position 48,399 of record JBDKRA010000043.1, on the reverse strand, counting down.
TCAAGCCCGGCATGCGCGTCATGATCACTCCCGCCACCGGCGTGGCTGCGAAGATCATGGTCCACACGCCAAAGCCCAAGGTCGAACCCAAGCCGGAAGAGAAACCGGCCGAGCAATAAGCTCCGATTGATCCGATAATGCCCGCATGCCAACCGCCTGCGGGCATTTTTTTTGAGCTAAGATTAATGGGGAGGCTGGGGATGGCAAGACGCGCTACCGAGGGGATGGGCTGGCGATTCACGGCGATTGCCTCAGCATGCATCGTCATCGCCGCGCTTTACTTTGCCCGCACCATCATGATCCCCCTGGCCTTGGCGATTCTTCTGGGGTTCCTGCTGGCCCCGGTGGCCGACCGACTGGAACGATGGCTGGGCCGCGTCGTGGCGGTCCTGGTCACCGTGATCCTTGCCCTGGGCCTGGTGGGGGCGCTGGCCTGGGGGCTGGTGAGCCAGGTCGTGCAGTTAACCAAACAGTTGCCCGCCTACCAGGGTGAAATCCAGGCCAAGATCGCCGCCCTGGGCGGTTCGGGCAGCGAGTTTCAGCGTGCGGCCCGGCAGTTAGAAAAGGCCGTCAGCGAAGGCACGCGTCAAAGCACCAGCGCGCCCACGCCGGACGTCTTCCAGCCGACGCCACAGAGCCCGCTGCCGGTGCGGGTCTACCCGCCGCCGGGCTCGTCGCTCAACGACGCCATCGAGGTGCTGGCGGCCTCGCTGGGCTCGCTCGTCTATGTCGGCATGGTGCTGGTGCTGGTGTTCTTCATGCTCCTGGCGCGGGCCGACTTGCAGGATCGCGTGCTGCACCTGATCAGTCCGGGACGCCCCGCGGTGGCCTTGCGGGCTTTGAACGAAGGCGGCCGCCGGATCAGCCGCTACCTGCTGAGCCAGTTCATCATCAACGCCGGTTATGCGGCTGCGGTGATGCTGGGCCTGTGGCTGATCGGCCTGACCCTGGGTCGCGAGTCGGGCGGGTTCCCCAACGTCCTGCTGTGGGGGCTCATCTGCGGCGTGACGCGGTTCGTGCCGTACCTGGGCCCGTGGATCGGCGCGGCGTTTCCGCTGCTGATCGCCTTTGGAATCTTCCCCCATTACAGCGTCTTCCTGGCGACCGCGGCGCTGATTGCGACGCTGGAGATCACCATCAGCCAGTTCGTCGAGCCGCTGGTCTACGGCGGCATGACGGGCCTGTCCCCGCTGGCGGTGCTGCTGGCGGCGGTATTCTGGACCACCGTCTGGGGACCGGCCGGCCTGCTGCTGTCGACGCCGCTGACGGTCGTGCTGGTGGTGGCCGGCAAGTACGTTCCCGCCCTGAAGTTCATGGACGTGCTGCTGGGCGACAAGCCGGTGCTGCTGCTGGCCGATCGCATCTACCAGCGGCTGGTCGCTTACGACCAGGAAGAAGCGGCCCTGCTGGCTGAGGGTGCGATCGAGGATCAATCCCTCGAAGACCTGTACGATCAGACGCTGATGGCGGTGCTGTCGATGGTGCAGCGGGACGTTCAGAACGGGCGGCTGGACAAATCCGAGCACGAGTTCATCCTGCAGGCGCTGAACGACATCGTCGAGGATCTCGGCGAGGCCAACCATGCGTCGCGTCAGTCGCTCCCGGCACAGGGCAAGGGGGCGTCGGTGTTGTGCATCCCCGCCGGCGACGGAATCGATCGCATCGCCTGCCGAATGCTGGCGCAACTGCTTGAGACGCGCGGTCACGTGCCCTTCTCGACCCGCGGCGACCTGACCGCCCAGCAGTTTGCCACGATTGTTGAGCGGCGCCGGCCCGAGGTAGTAGTGGCCGGCTCGGTGGCCCCGGGCGCCGTGGCGCGCGTGCGGCGGCTGGTGAGGCTCCTGCCGGGCGGCGAATTGCAGGCGCCCATCATTGCGGCGGCGTGGAAGCTGTCCGAGCCGCCCGACCGCGGGCGACGGCAATTGGCGTCGCCGAAAACCGCCGCGGTGGTGACCACGCTCTCGCAGGCGCTGGACGAGGTGGGCCGGCTGTGATCAGGGCTGGCGCAGGAAGATCTTGGCGGCCCATGTTTCGATCTCAACCTCCATGGACCCGCCGCGATCCTGGGTCTGGTCGCTGAAGAACTCCAGCCACTTTCCCGAGCTGGGGAATGGGACCTGCACCCGCTGGGGGTGGGGGGAGAAGTTTGCCGCGACGACCACCTCGTCGCCGGCGCCGTTCCAGCGGTGATAGACAACGCACTTGCGGTCGGGCAGAATCGAGTCCAGGGCGATGTTCGTCGTGCGCAGCGAGCCTCGCGTCCGCCGCAGCCAGGCCATCCGCGTGTAGTGATCCCTCAGGCCGTTGCCGCCGGGGTACTGGAGCTTTTCCCACTCTATGTAGTTGTGATCCATGTTTATGGGCTTGTCTTCGCCCCACATCTGCCCCTGGTAGAGCATCGGCTCGCCCACGGCCGTGTACAGGATCGTCGCCCCCAGGGCGCTCTTGCGGCGGGCGGTTTCCTCGTCGAAGCCGCACCGCTCGATTTCCAGCACGATGCGCTCTTCGTCGTGGCTCTCCAGGTAATTGACCATGCACGTGGGCTTGCGGCCGTAGCCTTCGCCGGCGGGGTCAAGCACGCGGATGGCCGCGTCGAAGTCTTCCCATCGGTACTGATCGAATTCTTTCTGGCAGAGCAGGGCCTTCATCGCCCGGCTGAAGCGCCGGTGCCAAGCGCCGTCCATTCCGGCGTCGATGAGCAATTCCGGGGCCTCTGGAAGATGCTCGCCGATCAGATATGCCTCGGGATGGACCTCCCGGGCCGCGCGGACGAGGGTGGGAATGCCGTGACCGTCATGCGTGACGCCGGTGTACTTGATGAAGTCGAACCGGAACCCGTGAATGTGGAAATCCCGCTGCCAGTACGCCAGCACGTCGCGGGCGTACGCGCGGGCGGCGGGCTTGGAGTAATCCAGCGTCGGCAGACCGTACTCATTGGGGCCGGCGGGGCTTTGACCGTACCACGGACTCTGGTCGTACGGATACATCTGGTTGAAGGGATGCTCGGGACCGGTGTGCGCCAGCACCATGTCCAGGATAACGCCGATGCCGTGGCCGTGACACTCGTCGATCAGCCATCGCAGTTCGTTGGGCGTCCCGTAGGCATCGTTGGGGGCGAAGAGGTACGTCGGCGCATATCCCCAGCCGGCCGTCTCATGCACGCCGAAGATCGGCATCAACTCGACGGCATTGAAACCGCTGTCGCGGATGTAGGGCAGCCGCTCGACGGCCACGCGAAAGTTGCGCTGCGGCGTGAAGTCGGCGATGTGCATTTCCGTGATGACCAGGTCCTCGAATTTGGGCCTCGCCCAGTCGTCGTGGTGCCACACATACGGATCTTCGAGGGGCCTCACGACGGCCTTTCGAGGCGCGTCGCCGGGGTCCTGCTCGATGTATCGCGCATAAGGGTCGCAGATGACAAGCTCATCGTCGATCAGGAACTGGTAGGCAAAGGCCCCGCGAGGCAGTTCCCGCTCGGTGGTCCACAGCCCGCCGTCGACCTCATGCATCGGGTCTGCATGACCGTCCCAATCGTTGAAATCGCCGATCAGGTGAACCGATCTCTTCTGCGGCGCGTACAGGGTAAACGTAACCCTGCCGTCATTGTCGACGGCGCCAGGAAACGGAAGCCAGGGCGCTTGCACCGCCTGCGAATCGTTAGCCATGTAATCCCCCCTCTCTCTGATAATTATATGACCTGTCGCGGGCGTCCTGCGGGCGACACAAAGCCCAGGCGGTCGCGATTCCCATCGCCGAATCGTGTTTTTCATTTGCGAAGCAGGGGCGGCTGATTTCCAATCTTCTCTTTCAGGAGAATAGACCATGAAAGTGATCGCGTTCAATGGCAGTCCGCGCAAGGACGGCAACACGGCGGCCTTGATTGCCAAGGTGTTCGAGGCTCTGGCGGAGGAAGGCATCGAGACGCAGATGATCCAGCTCGGCGGCAATGCCGTCCGCGGGTGCATCGCGTGCTACCAGTGCTTCGACAAGAAGGACTGCCTCTGCTCGCAGAAGAACGACATGATCAACGATTGCATCGCGGCCATGCGCGGCGCCGACGCGATCATTCTGGGCTCGCCGACGTACTTCGGCGACCTCACGCCCGAGCTCAAGGCGCTGATCGACCGCTCGGGCCTGGTGTCGCGCGCCAACGGCAACTTCCTTCGCCGCAAAGTCGGCGCCGCGGTGGTGGCCGTCCGCCGCGCCGGAGCGCTCCACGCTTTTGACAGCATCAACCATTTCTTCCTCATCGGCGAGATGATCGTGCCCGGCTCGACGTACTGGAACATCTCCATTGGGCGCAACAAGGGCGAGGTCGCCGGCGACGAGGAAGGCATGGCGACGATGAAGGCTCTGGGGCAGAACATCGCCTGGCTGCTGAAAAAGACGGCGCAGTAGATCGTGGAGAGGGCTGCCGGGCCGCAAGCGGTCGCGGTCACTTGGCGGCGAAGTGGAAGAGCCATCCGCTCAGGACGAACCACGCGTACAGCGCCAGCAGGACCACGCCCGACCAGCGCGGAAGTTTGCGAAAGAGCAGCACCGAGGCAAGAAACGCCACCGTCAGCACGCATAGGGGCAGATAGAAGGTCACTGCCGCCTGCGGCACTTTGAACGGGCAGATGATCGCCACCACGCCGCCGGTCAGCAGAAACAGCGTGACGATCGGCGCCATGATGTTGCCATAGGTAATCTTTGGCCCCGACCGATCGTCAGAAGGCATTGGACGCCACAGGTGCGGCGCGGTCGGCAGAAGCGCCAGCAGCGTCATCGCGACGGTCGTATTGGACACGCCCGCGACCGCTGTCGCATAGCGCACGCCGTAGACGAGCATGACGCTTCCCGCGGCCAGACCCGCCACCAGCATCCCCAGCAGCCCCAGCGACTGCTTGGCGCTGAGGGGCAGTTTGTCGTCGCCGGCGGCCGCGGCTGGTCCGACCGGCTTGACCTCCAGTCCCTTGCGCGACAGGTACAGCAGAAACACCACTGCCGTGCCAAAGGCCATCAGCAGCGCCAGGCCATCGACTCGGGCGAGTTCCCCGTCGGCGGCCAGTCCCCAAAACAACAGCACCGCCAGCACCGGGACAATCAGCACCGCAGCCGGGGCGGCTGCAAACGTCATCTCCTTTTGGGCCTTGGCCACGGCCAGGCCCATCCACAGGGCCATGGCGGCCATCACGCCGCCGACGATGACGCCGATGGCGACGCCTTCGACGGAGGCCAGCGACGCAACCATCGCTATCAGCATGGTCTCGGGAGTGAAGCCGACCATCAGGACGCCGGTCAGCAAGGGCGGGAGACCCAGGCCCATCGTGGTGGCGATCACGCCGGCGGCCACGCGCCGGCCAAACGAAATGACAACGGACCCTCCCGCCAGCAGAAAAAGAATCGCCAGAAGCAGACCCATTCGCTTTCCTCAAACACCAGGCGTGAACCGCGCGAGGTCGCCGATGTCCAGCGACCGCTCGATTGCGGCCACGCGCTCCACCATGCGGGTAAACCCGTCGTGGCCGAAGAGTTCCTCTTCGCGCGCCTCGAACCGTTCGCCCAGTTGGCGGTATTCGCTGCGCCCAAAAAGTCTCGGCAGGGCCGGAAACAGGACAGTACCCTCCCGCGCCGCATGGGGCAAGTACATCGTCGAGAACTGCTTGAGCGTTTGCGACAGGCGGGCGCTCTCGCTGTGCCCGGCGTTGCTGCCGCACAACTCGCGGACGGTGTCCGTCAGCCGCCGCCCGACATTGTGCTGGTTCTGGAGAACGTCCACCAGGGCGGCAAATCGCCCATCCGCACGGGCGCGCGGAAAGAGGTGCGTCTCCTCCAACTTCTCGTGGTAGTCTTCGACAAACGTTCGTACGATGGCCGCCGCCTCGCCAAGCGGCTTGAGGGGCGCCTCTTTGTCGGCATCGATGCGCCGCGCGCCTTCGGCATAGATCACCAGCACGCGGTGCAGCAGGGCGTGCTCGCGCATGAGGTCCTCCGCGGCGCTGATCCGGACTTCTTTCTCTTCCTTCTCCTGCGATTCGCCGCCGGCGCCGACCCCCAGCTTTTCCGCGCAGGCGCAGCCCCCCAGGACCGCCCCGCCAAGAATCCCCGCCGCCGCCTTCAACGCATCCCGCCTCAGAATGATCTCACGTGTGTTCATGTTTCTTGCATCCCTTAAAGGGTGAATGGAATCTTCCCCGACGAGGTAGTATATGCAGGCGGTTCAAGCCGGTTGCCGCGATTTGCGACAGATTGCCAGCCTGCAAAATCGGGCAGATAATACTAATGTGCTTCCTAAGCCTTTGTCATAATTTCACTTATGTGCCAACATGTTGTCGAGAAGGGATTTGGCATATCGGTTGCCATATATCTGGAGCGATAGCGGGAGCCAGGCAATGGCACCCGCCGGCCCTGGAAGCGATAACGGGAAATATGCGTACGAAGATATGCTGAAATAGCGTTCTGGCGAAGATAGCAGCGGCGGTCGCTTGTCGGACCATTCGATCCGGCTGACGTCTGCGCCGCAATATGCGGCGCTGAATTATTGTCATTGCCGCATTGTGCGCCATGCAAGTCGCGTGTTCAGTGAGTCGATAACCATTTCTGTCAGTGATTAACTGCTGTAGATACCGCTGTTTACGGTATTCGCTCGCGGCCGGCTCCCCTTTGGCACAATCGTTGCTCAAGCATGGTGCGGGCAACCGTTCTGACTGCTCTGTGCCGGCGTAGGCACCGACAGAACGATCCGTTGAGTTTCGCGGAGATGAATAATGGCGTCTAAGACAATGACCATAGCGGCGATTGCCGCGGTGCTCTTGGCCTGTTCAGCGATGGCTCGCGCCGATGCCGACCCGCCTGCTGCCGGTGCCTTCACGCTAGTCATCATGCCCGACACGCAGAGCTACACTCAGCATGACACGGATCTTCTTTACGCCCAGACGCAATGGATTGCCGATCACGTCACGAGCAACAACATCGCCGGCGTCATCCAGGTGGGCGACCTGACGCAGAACAACTACAGCACCGAGTGGACCGTCGCCCGCAATGCCATGGACACCCTCAACGGCGTCGTGCCGTACGTGCTAAGCACCGGCAACCACGACTACGGCCCCGGCGGCGACTCCTCGACCCGCGCTACGACCTTCAACTCGGCCGCTTACTTCGGCGCCGGCACGCCCTATGCCACTCAGGCCTCTATCGGCGGGTTCTTTGAAGCCGGCAAGACCGACAACAGCTACAGCACATTTACCGCGGCCGGCAAGGAGTGGATCGTCCTGTCGCTGGAGTTCGCCCCGCGCAACTCGGTGGTGGCCTGGGCCGACCAGGTGCTGACCGCCCATCCCGACGCCAAAGCCATCGTCACTACGCACGCCTATCTCGACTCGACCGAACTGCGCTACGACTGGGACGCCTACGGCGCCACCCAGGAGGCCTCGCCGCGAAGCTACGGCCTGGCCGCCTTGCCTGGCGGCGCCAACGACGGGCAGGACCTGTGGGACTCGCTGATTTCAAAACACGATGTCGCGTTTGTCTTCAGCGGCCACGCCCTGGGCGATGGCGTCGCCCGCAACAGTGTCGTAAACGACACGGGCACGACCACGCATGAGATCATGGCCAACTACCAGGACGGCGTGACCGGTTCGACCAACGGCGGCAACGGCTATCTGCGGTTGGTCGAGATCGTCTCGGCCGACATCGACATCGTCCACGTGCGGACGTACTCGCCCTCGCTCGACGCGTACCTGACGGGGCCGCAGCAGGATTTTCTGCTCATGCCGACGGTGGACACGCAGGGCAAACTCAGCCCGCAGGTGGTGATCGACCAGGCGCCCGTGCTGTACCACCGCTTGTCAGCCGAGAGCGGCTCGGACGTGACCAACTACGGTTCGGGCGGCGCCTCGCTCAACGCCACGTACAGCGGCTCGGGGGGCGCGTCGCAGTTTGACGGCAGCGCGGCTGTCGTGACCGATTCGCCTGTCGCCGCGCTGTCGCAGTGGTCGGTTTCGGCCTGGGTGCGGTCCGCCGGCGCCGCCGGGGCTCAGACGGTCTTCAGCACCGGCAGCGGCGCGTGGAACGACGCGGTGCTTCTGGGCCTTTCGCCCGACGGAAGCACGGCCGCCGATCGCTGGGCCGTCATTCATCAGGACGACCAGACGCACCTGGGCACCAGCGTGGCTGACACCGCCGACGCCGTCGCCGGCCAGTGGTATCAGCTCACCGCCGTCAGCACAGGCGGGGTTTTGCGGCTGTACGTCAACGGCGTGCTGAGCGGTCAGAGCGTTTTGAGCGGTCACGATCTGGACCTGGGAGCGGGCCTGCTGACGATCGGGCATGGCTTCGAGGGCACGATCGCCGAGGTGGCGCTTTACGACCGCCCGCTGGGGACGGTCGAGGTGATGACGCAGTACCAGGCGGCGGGCAACCGCGTGGTGGCCGGCAACGTGCAGGTTGGCGGGGCGACCGACCCCAACGACAATACCGTCGGAGCGGTCAGCGTTCCGCAGCAGGCGTACCCCGGCCTGGGCGTCAGCTTGGCCAATGAGGGTGACGTCGAGATGACCAAGGCCGGCAGCGGCCTGAAATATACCGACGGCGTGCTGCTGGCCTCGGTTCGCCAGGGCATGCGCGACGGCGTCGTCGGCACGGTCGAGGTGGGACGCAACAGCTTCGCAACGGGGTTCATGGCATTATCGACGACGCAGGCCGGAGCGAACCTGAACGAGATCAACATCAACACGGCCGTGGCGTGGTTCCCCTTCAGCGGCGGCTGGATCGGCGGCCACGTGGACTCCACCGGCACGATCATCGCCGGCAACGGCGTGATGCAGTCGATGCTGACGGTCCAGAGCGGCGAGGTGGGGCGCAGCAAGCTCGACCTGGGCGTCGATTCGCGAACCGACGGTCTGCTCTTCGCCATCGGCGGGTCGAACTGGTACAACGTGGTCCAGACGGGCGTGCTGGCCGACGGCAGCGGATGGGACATTCGCGTGCAGACCAACACGGCCGACTTCCTCTCTCCCGGCTCGGACACGGCTAATTTCGCGTTCGTGTACCTGCCTGGTAACACCCCGGGCCTCATCGGCGGGCGATACGACGGCTACGAAATGAGCAACCTGCTGTCCTTTGGCGACTTCACCATGGTGACGCTGGGGGCCGGGATGTACCGCCTGACCATCGACGGCCAGACGCCCGAGACGGGCATGTTGCTGCTGACCGATTCGTTCGAGGTGACCTCCGGTGGCCGCACCGCGCCGGACGACAACATCCTCAGCTACGAGAGCGATGGCAACGGCGGCTTCCTGATTTACTCGCGGGACCTTCCGGGCCTGGACCTCCAGCACACGCAGTTTTCCTGGGCGTTCGTGAGCTTCGACGAGCCGCTGGGCCTGGGCGAGGTTCACCCCGTGCCCGAGCCGGTCTCGCTGCTGGTGATGCTGACAGGGTCGGCAGCGATCCTCCTGCGGCGAAAGAGATAAGCAGCGGAATACGCAGCGTCACGCCCGGGCGAGCTGATAGATCGCGAACCCGTCCTCCTTGCCGATGTACGCTTTCTCGTCCACGAGCTTCCAGTCCGGCGAGTGGTCGAACAGGCGCCGGTGCTCGCAATGGAGGTACAGCACATAGACGTCGTGGCGATGGTCCGCGGCCCATCGCTTGAGGTTTGCCAGCAGCTTCGTAAGCACGACATCGTCGAAGGGAGCATACAGGTAGCATACCAGGGGAGAGTCCGGCAACTGGTAGACCGTCGCATCCGTGCAGACGGACTCCAGGCGAGCGCACTTTTGTGTCGGGGACTTGTAGACCGCGATATTGTTGACGGCGATGCGATGCATCTCGAGAGCAAACTCCACGCCGACGATTCGCTTGAACGGGTAATCCGACGCCAGCAGAAGCGTGCGGCCCTTGCCCGAACCGAAGTCGATGAACGTGAATTGTGAATGATCGATAGGCACCCGCGCCAGGATGCCCCGGAAGATGTTGGTGTCCGTGGGCAGGTATTCGCGTGCGTGGTCCTCGTGCTCGGCAGGGACGGTAAGAGCCCCGATCGGGATGAGGCCGGTGGTGTCGGTGCCGAACTGTTTGTCGAAGCTATGATCGAAGTGCTGCCTGCGGATGGCCTTTGAATTGAACGGCAGGTTTGCGTAGATGACCACATTCCTCCACGCCAGACGCACAAAGCCGATCGGACCGCGTTTGCGCCACGCTCGTTTGATCCGTCCCCAGACGGTTGAGTGTTTCTTCTCCATGATCGGATTTCGCCCCGAAATAGTTCCGTGGGAATGATAGCGACCAACGGCCCATGGCACTCGATCAAGAGATCGTTTCAACGATCAGATCGATCTCTACGGGCGAATTGAGTGGCAACTCAGCGGCGCCTGTGGCGCAGCGCGTGTGCGTGCCCGCTACCGGACCGAACAGCTCCAGCAGCAACTCGCTGGCGGCGTTGGCGACCTTGGGTTGATCCGTAAATCCCGCTGAGGAGTTGACGAACACTGTCATGCGGATGATCCGGCGGATGGCGTCGAGCCCGCCGGCCACGCCCGCCACTGCCGCCAGGGCATTGAGCACCGCTTGGCGGGCGCACGCTGCGGCCAAGTCCAGCGGCACTTGCACGGGTACCTTGCCCGCGGCCAGCAGTTCACCGGCGGCCATGGCGATCTGGCCGGAGGTAAAGACCAGGTTTCCGCTTCGCACCGCCGGAGCGTACAGGCCGACGGCCTTGGGCGGGGCGGGCAATCTCAGGCCCAGTTGTTCAAGCTTCTGCTGGGGGTTCATCGGCAGGCTCCGCAGTCGGTGGCATGGGCGTCTCGCCCATGCTTTCTGTGGCGGGCTTGGGCGGCGGGTCGGGGCTGAGGGCGACCTGGATCTCGCCGAAGTTGGCATCCTGGCCGACGATGATCTGCTTCTGCCGCACCAGCTCCAGCAGCGCCAGGAACAACCCGATAATCTCGCTGCGCAGCGTGCGGCCTTGGAAGATCTGGCTGAAGCTCAGGGCTCCTTCGCGGGCGAGGCGGTCGAGGATGTCCTGCGAGTGCAATTCCTGCGGCGTGTCGTCGTAGATGACCTCGTGCTGGCGGGCGGTCTGGCCGATGGCGTCCATGAGCCGCCCAAAGGCCGAGAGCAGGTCCCATATCTGCACGTCCTCAAGGTCCAGCGCCGAGTCGTCCTGTCCGGGGACGTGCCCGGGGCGGCGCGGGAACTTCATGGCCTGCTGGGCAGCCGCGTCGGCCAGGTCGAACGCGGCGTCCTTGAACGCCTTGTACTGCAGGAGCTGGCGCACCAGCTCGGCGCGGGGGTCGATCTCGAGGCCTTCCTCGCCGCCTTCTTCCGGCGGCGGACTGGGCAGGAGCATGCGGGTCTTGATTTCCATCAGCGTCGCGGCCAGGACCAGGAAGTCGCCCACGACATTGGGGTCCAGGGCCTTGAGCACCTCAACGTGCTCGATGTACTGCTGCGTGATCCGCGCGATGGGGATGTCGTGGATGTCGACCTCGTCGCGGCGGATGAGGTACAGCAGCAGGTCCAGCGGACCGGCGTAGATGTCGAGGTTGACGCGGTAGTCGCTCACTAGGTCTTCACCGAGTCGAGCATGACGACAGCCACCGGCCCGAACAGCAGCACCGGCAGCCACGCCGTCAGCGTCGGCGAGAGGGAGGCATACTGGCAGATGTAGATGAAGGCGTAGAAGCCGACGCCCATGGCCACGCCCAGCAGCGTCGAGGCCTTGAGGTTGCGTTCGCGCGAGAGCATGAACGGCACCACCAGCAGCAGCAGGATGAGGCTGTTGAAGGGCTCGGCGAAGCGCAGGTGCTTGGTCAACATCGCCCGCTTGGTCAGGTTGGGCAGCGTGCCGCTTTCCAGCATTGAGCTAAGCTGGCTGGTCGAGAGATAATCGAGCCAGCGCGTGTTCTGGCGCATTTGGAGTTCCTTGGCCGTCAGGTCGGTGGGGCAGAAGACGCTGCCGCCGGCGAGGTCCCATCGCCCGGGTATCTTCTCCACGGCGTGGTCGGCCGTGATCACCGCCAGAATGCGGTTATCGGCGCCGCCGCGGAAGATGAACTGCGGCTTGAGGAGGACCGGGATTCGCGGCTTGCCGTCCTTGCCCGCCACGCTGGCGAACTCGCGCGCCCGCAGGGTCATCTGCGCCAGGACGTCCGTTCGTTCGACCATCGACAGAGTCGGGTCGTCCTTGCTGAGGCAGTAGACGGCCGCTTTGTCCGTGAAAGCCTGCCCGTTCATGGTCTTGACCAGGTCGTCCATGTAGGGCTTGGAGGTGACGGACGTGACGACGGCCTCGCTGTTGGCCAATTGCATCGGCTTGCCGCTGGAGCGATAGCTGGTGAATTTTCCCTGGCCGATGAACCAGCCCGAGAGCGTCTCGGCCGCCGCGCCGGGAACGGGGCGCAGCAATTGGAGTTGTCCGGACTTGCCCGTTGTGCCGGTGATGGTGGCCAGGCCGCGAAAGTTGGGGCGCGCGTCCTTGGTCGTATCTTCGCGCAGGACCACCAGCGGGCTGGTCAGAACCCCCGTGGCGGCGTCGAAATTGTTGGAATACCACGTGGAATTGAGCTTGTCCGGGGTCAGGTAGACCTGCAGGAGCTTCTTTTCGGCGCGGGCGTCGCGATCGGCCGTCAGGATCGGACCCAGCGGCGGGATCACGACTTCCTGGTTGGCGATGTTGAGCACGCTCAGGGCCAGCGCGCAGGCGATGATCGGCAGGATCACGCGGTGAAGGCTGCGCCCCGAGGCCAGGATGGCCGTCAGCTCGTTGGTGCGGTTCATCGTATACAGCGTCGTCAGGGCGCCGAAAACGATGATCGCCTTGCCCAGTTGCTGGAAGTACACCGTTGACCAGGCCGAGTAGTACTCCAGGGCACGGCCGAGCGTTCCGCCCATGCCGCCGCCGCCCTTGGCGAACTCATCAAGATTGATGAACAGATCCAGCATGATGCGCAGCGACATCAGGACGATGAACCACATGAACGTGGTCGTCAGGAAGGTGCGCACAATGTAACGGTCCAGGATCTTCATCCGCTCTCACCTGCGACAGAGCTTCACGAACACGGCGCCGGTGGCGACGGTCGTGGCGGCCACGCTTCCCCAGGCCACGCTCAGACCCGTCGCGGCGCTGTTGATGCCGACGTCGTTAATCATCTGCGTGCCTCGCATCACCATGATCAGCAGCAGCGAACCGAGCACCGCCGTGATCACGAACGCCGTCAGGATCTGCCCGCCGCGCAGCAGCAGCCCCAGCGCCGCGCCCATCGCCACCAGGATAAAGCAACTGCACGACATCGCCAGGCGGCGGTGGATCTCGGCGATGATCTTGGATCGCACGCTGGCGATTTTCTTCTTGAGCTCCGGCAGATACCGCATGCCGCTGCGGGCGACGCCTTCGTTGCCCTGGGCGATGGTCTGGTCGCTGACGCGGTCGGCGGCCTCGACTACCGCCGGCGGGATCGACATGTCCCCGAAGTTGCGGCGGCTGTGGCGGCTGATCTGGCTGGAGGCGGACGTCTGGCTTTCGACGGCCCCCGACAGCGTGATGCTGACAACCGAGTGGGTGCCCATCAGGGGCACGCCCATGCCGATGCGGCCGGTGTTGGCCATGATGCGCTCATGCCAGGCGCCGTTGCGCATCACGGTGACGGTGACGGGCAGGAAACTCCCGTCGGGGCGCATCTGGCTGCCGAGGACGACGCCCTTGCCGGGGTCGCGCGTGGCGACGGGCGCCTCGACCCAGAACGTGTCCCCGCCGGCGCTGAGCCCGCGATACACCCGCCCGGGCCCGAGGTCCTTCACGATAGTGTCGATGAACGTATCGTGCACCATGTCGTTGCGGATCTTGTCCAGCAGCGTGCGGATCTCGGCGTTGGAGAAGACCTTCTTGTCGGCGTCCATCAGGCGCGACCAGTCGTACCAGGCCGGATCGTCCTTGACGGGGTTGGGCATCTTGAACCGCCAGGGCTGGACCTCTTCCTGGACCTCGGAACCGCTGCGGGTATGGAATGCCATCGGCTCGACGAGATGAATGTCCACCACGTCGTCGCTCTCGCCGAAATTGGCGTGGGCCTTCGACGCCGTCACGCCAACGATCTCGTCGGCCTTCTTGACCTGGATCCCGACCACCCCGTAGAGCACCATGCCGCCCTCGGTGTCGCGGGTGACGGTGTCGGCGTGGACAATCAGGGCCTTGCCCTGCTCGAAGTAGCCCTGCGTCTCGAGCTCCTTGGACACCAAGGCCATCATGTTGTCCTTGACGCGCTTCTGGACCAGTTCGGCCATCCGCGGCGTGACGAAATTGCTCAACGCCATCGAGATGACCGCCACCGCCACCCCCAGGGCCAGGGCGGGGCTGAGCACGTTGAGCGTCGAGATGCCGCTGGCGCGGCAGGCGGTCATCTCATTATCCTGGCTGAATCGTCCGTAGACGATGGTCGCGGCAAACAGCGCCGCCACGGGCAAGGTCATCGAGAGCATGATGGGGATGGTGTAGAAAATGAGCTGGGCGACCTGCCCCGAGGCCAACCCGCGCTTCCGCAGCGGCTCGACGATCGTAAAGACCGTAAACAGCAGCGTCGAAACCACCAACGCCAGAACCGCAACCTTCAGCAAATCGCGGCCTAAGTATTTATGCAACGTTCTAACCACGTTGCGATGCTCCGTCGTTAGGGGGGAAGCGGCCCAAAGCCCTGGGCGATCCGAGGCCCTCCCCCTGGGCTGATCCGCCGAAGGAACATGCTATCCTCCGCCGCCCCGCGGAGCAACTCTAAAAGACCCCCGGCACGCCGCGCCTGCCGCGCACGTTGGCGGCGGGGCTTGCTCGGCGCTGTTGTTCTCCCCATTCAGCGTCCATGGCAGAGGGCGACGGTTCCGGCCAGCAGAGCGATGGCGGCTGTCTCAACGCGCATGATCGTGTGCCCCAGGCGCGCGGGCAGAAATCCCGCTTTGCCCAAAACGGTCTTCTCGGCCGGCGTCAGATCGCCTTCGGGTCCGATGATGATGCCGATCTCCCGCCCGCCGGTCCAGGTTGCCAGCACGTCCCGTAGCGACAGGGCAGAGGGATCGATCTCGCCTAAGACATTGAGCTGTCCCTGCCACGCCTTGGGCAATTGCCAAACCGCGAGCGGCTGGCGGATCTCGGGCAAGTAATTGAGCACGCACTGCTTGGCCGCGGCGATGCAGTGGCCCAGCCAGCGGCTATGCGTGTTGGCTGATAGCTCATCGCTGCCGGCTACGCTGCGTTCAAACAGCACCGGCTGTAGCGACGCTGCGCCCAGTTCCGTGGCCTTTTCCAGCAGCCAGTCCAGCCGCTTGCCCTTGGGAACGCCAAACCCGACGTGCACGAGCGGCTCGGAACGGCCGACGCGTTGCAGATCGTCTACAGCAACTTCGGCGGAAGTCCTGCCAAGCTGGACGATATGCCCGCGAGCGATGGCGCCTTTGCCGTCGAAGAGTTCCACCGCGTCGCCGCCGCCCAGCCGCAAGACGTGCCGCGCGTGGTGCGTTTCGTCAGGAGGCAGTGCGACGCTTTGCCCGGAAAGGTCCGAGCAGTAGAAGCGCGGGCATTTCTCAGCGTTGCCCACGGCTGTTAGAGCTTGCCCTTGGTGCTGGGCAGGTCGCGGCCGCGGGCGGGGTCGGGCTCTTTGGCCGTCCGCAGGGCGATCGCCAACGCCTTGAAGATGGCCTCGGCGATGTGGTGATCGTTGCTGCCGTAGGGTACGCTGACGTGGAGGTTGATCCCGGCCGCCCCGGCCAGGCGACGCAGGAACTCCTCGACGAGCTGCGTGTCGAACGTGCCGATTTTGTCGCCGCTGAAGGCGACCTGGAAGACGGTGGCCGCGCGGCCGGATAAATCCAGCGAGACCTCGGCCAAGGCCTCATCCATCGGGATGCGCGCGCAGCCGAAACGGCGGATGCCGGCCTTGGTGCCCAGGGCCTTGGCCAGGGCCTGGCCCAGGCAGATGGCGACATCCTCAGCCGAGTGGTGGTCGTCGACCTGCAGGTCGCCGTCGGCCTTGACCGTCAGGTCCGTCAGGCTGTGCTTGCCGAGATGATCGAGCATGTGATCGAGAAACCCGATGCCCGTCTGTGCGGCGACTTTACCGGTCCCGTCGAGGTCCAGGGTCAGTTCGATGTTGGTCTCGTTGGTCTTGCGTTTGACTGTGGCTTTGCGATTAGGCATGGAAAAGTTCCTGGTTCCTAGTTCCTAGTTCCTCGTGGGCTTTGCGATGTCGGCGGCTGATAGCTGACGCCGCGTTTCGTACTTGCGCTGAGACTCTGGATCAGCCCACGCAGTAATCGCTGTTCATCTTTACATAATCCGAGCAACCGGACAATAATCTTATCGGTCGTATACTTGAGCCGAACTGAAAGTAAAGCTTGAGTTTCGACCTCATTGCATGACCCGGCAGCCATGACAAGAAAACGGACGAAGTCATCGCGAGTCATCCGACCGCTTCCCTCAGAAACGTTGCTGGGAATGCTCACAGCCGCGCGCCTGATCTGAGAACGCAGGCCAAAGACTTCCTCCTTGGGAAAATGTGCACTGATTCTATACGCCTCTTCCACTAGATCCATTGCCTTTTGCCATGCAATCAGGTCCTTGTAATCGCGAATAGCAGACATCTTGGTTCCTTTCAAAAAGAAGAGCCAAGGGAAGACCGCTTCCCCAAAAAACGTGCCGACAAATGTCGTACTAGGAACTAGGAACTAGGAACTTCTTCATCTCATCGACCAGTTGAGCGTTCTGCTCGTCCGTCCCGACGCTGATGCGCAGCTTGTCGTCGAGGCGCGGCTGATTGAAGTAACGCACGAGGATGCCGGCACGTTTCAATGCCTGGTAGATTTCAGAAGCGTTGCCTTTGGGCGGGCGGGCGAGGATGAAATTGGACTGGCTGGGCCAGACTTTAAACCCCATCGCGGTCAAGGCGGCGGAAAGTTTGGCGCGTGACGCTTTGACCTTTTCGGCGTTGGCGTTCTTCCAGGGCTGGTCTTTCATCGCCGCGGCGGCTGCGGCGCAGGCGATGGCGTCTACGTTGTAGCTGTCTTTGACTTTGTTGAGACCATCGAGCAGCGCCGGCTGCGCGAAGGCGAAGCCCATCCGCAGGCCGGCCAGCGAGTAGCCCTTGCTCAGCGTACGCAGGATAACGACGTTGGGGAACTTGGCCACCAGCGACAGGGCGTTGGCGTCGGCGAAATCAGCGTAGGCTTCGTCGATCACCAGCACGCCGGCCACGGATGCTGCGAGCCTCTCCATCTGCTCGATAGGGACCAGCGTGCCCGAGGGGCTATTAGGGCTGGCGACGATGGTCACGGCCGCCCGCACGCCGCGCAGGGCCTCAAAGGGCAGCGAGTAATCTTCCGGATAGGGCACCTCGACGAACGGGGCGTTCTGGATCTTGGCCAGCGTCTGGTAGAGCACGTACGTCGGCATGGGGTAGGTGACGATGCGCCCCTCGCCCAAGCACGCGCGAAAGATGATCGTCAGCAAATCGTCGCTGCCATTGCCGGCCATGACGCAATCAGCCGGAACGCCCAGCGCATCGGCGGCTGCCCTGCATGCCGCACGCGCCATCGGGTCGGGATACCGCCGCAGCAGTTCGGGGTCAAACGCGTGCACCGCCTGCACCACCGCTGGCGAAGGCGGATACGGGTTCTCGTTGGTGTTAAGTTTGATGACCTTGACGCCAGCGCCCGGCTGTTCGCCAGGCTGGTAGCCTGTCATCGCGTCGACGTTGTTTCTGAAAAAAGTCATAGAACAGGTCCTAGATCCTAGGTCCTCGATCCTCGGATTCCGGCGTTGGTGCTTCCTAGGATCGAGGATCTAGGGCCTAGGATCTCTTCTTTTTCTTACTGCCGCTGCGTGGGCTGTCAAACCTTCGCTCGTCGCGATATCGATGATATCGCCGGCATCGGCACTCAGTGAGGCTTCGTCGTAGCGCACCACGCTTGAGGCCTTCAAAAAGTCGTTCACGCTCAGCGGCCCGGCGAATCTGGCCGTCCCGGCCGTTGGCAGCACGTGCGAGGGGCCGGCGTAGTAGTCGCCGACCGGCACGGGCGTGTAGGCGCCCAGGAAAATCGCGCCGGCGTGGCGGATTTGCCTGAGGGCGGCCTCGTCGTCGGCTGTGACGATCTGCAGGTGCTCCGGGGCGAAGGCGTTGGCCGTTTCGCAGGCGGCGGCGATGTCCGGCACGACCACGGCTGCGCAGAAGCGGTCGAGGTACGCTCCGATGGCCGCGGCTCGCTGAAGGGCCGGTAGCTGCGTTTCGATTTCCTGCGCAACTTTGGCGGCCAGGTCCGCGCTGGTCGTCACGAGCACGGCTGAGCCTGGGTCGTGTTCGACCTGGGCGAGCATGTCGGCGGCTACGAAGTCGGCGCGGGCGGTCTGGTCAGCCACGATCAGCACTTCGCTGGGGCCGGCGATCGAGTCGATGCCGACTCGCCCGAAAAGCTGCCGCTTGGCCTCGGCGATGTAGGCGTTGCCCGGGCCGACGATCTTGTCGACGGGGCGGATGGTCGCCGTGCCCCAGGCGGCCGCGGCCAGGCCGGCCACGCCGGCGGCGCGATAGACTTCCGTCACGCCCAGCTCGCCGGCCAGCGCGAGCACCATCGGGTGAATGTCGCCGTCGGCGGTGGGGGGCGAGACCATCACGATCTCGCGCACGCCGGCGACCTGCGCGGGCACGACTGTCATCAGGACCGTCGAGGGATAGATCGCCTTGCCGCCGGGCACGTACACGCACACGCGGTCCAGGGGCAAGTACCGCACCGACATCCACCGCCCGCCGCGCCGCAGCGAGGGCTCGTCGGTGATACGGATGGCCTGCTGGTAAGAGCGGATGTTGGCGGCCGCGCGGCGGACGATCTCCAGGAACCAGTTGTTGTATGTGTAATACTGATCGTGGGCGGCCTTGATGCACTCGGCGCTGACGCGCAGGTCGGCGGCCTGGAGGTTGCCGCCGTGAATGTCTCGCGTGTGGGCGGCCACATACTCGTCGCCGTCTCGGCGCACGCCATCGATGATGGTGCGCACCTGCTCGGGGATGTTCGATGCACCGGCCCCGCCGGCGACGAGGCCGCCTTCGTGCAGACGGCGGCGCAATTCCGCTACGACAGGGTCGCTGACCGGATCCGATGTTGTGATGATTCGAAGGCCCATAGGCCCGCCACTTTAAGCTTGGCAGGGGGGATTTGCAAACCCGTAAGCAGTAATCAGTAATTCGGTAATCGGCGATCGCTAATAGGGTGGTTCCCGGTTACTGATTACCGATTACTGATTACTTCTTCCCTGTTTTCCACTCGTCGGCGGGTTTGCCCATCAGGCGGCGCAGGAGCATTTCCTCGCCGCTACGATTGCCCTCGACGAGATGGCCGATGAACTGCAAGGCGTAGCCGCCGACGAAGCTCAGCGCGGCCGGCCACCAGAGATGAAGGATCAGCAGGACGGGCGCTGCGACAAAGCAGGCGGGGATGCCCACCATGTGCAGCCAGAAGCTGGTAGGGTTCTTGTGACGGCTGAGCCAGTTTTGGAGCGGATTACCCATCGGGGGCCTTTCATTGAAGAACGCTCTGGATTGGGTGGAACGCGTTGTAGAGGGTATTGAGCCCCATGCCGACGAAGAAGTCCAGCGCGAGGATCACCACGCAACTGGCGACGAAACTTTCGGTGCAGGCCCGCCCGACCCCCGCGGCCCCGCTGGTGCAGCGAAAGCCCTTGTAGCAGCCGATGACGCTGATGGCCGCCCCGAAGAACACGCTCTTGATGAGCCCATAGAAGATGTCCCACAGGGTGACGGCCTGGCTGGCGTAGCGCCAGAAGTCTGAGGAGTTCACGTCGTAGATCTTCACGCTGACGATGTACCCGCCCAGGATGCCCATCGCGTTGGCGTAGAGCACCAGGACAGGGATCAGCAGAATGCAGGCCATCACGCGAGGCACGACCAGCACCTGGATGGGGCTCGATCCCATCACCCACAGCGCGTCGATCTGCTCGGTGACGCGCATGGTGCCCAACTCGGCCGTCATGCCCCCGCCCACGCGCCCGGCCAGCAGGACGCCCGCCAGCACCGGGCCCAGCTCGCGCAACACGGAGAGATTCACGATCGTGCCCATCATCGGGAGCATCCCGATGCCTTTGAACTGCTCGACCGTCTGAACGGCCAGCACCGCCCCGATGAACATGCCCGTGATCATCACCACCGGGATGCTCAATACGCCCACGCTGTAGAGCTGGTACATCAGCAGCTTGAGGTTGCGGCGCGTCAGGGCCGACGACAGCATCCAGCTCAGCGTGCGGCCGCTGAAACGGCACAGGTCGCCGAAGCCCTCGATGCGGTCGTACGTCCGCCGTCCAAGCTGTTCGATCAGACTCATCGGACCCTATTGTCACAGCCCCGCCGCGGCCGGTCAAGGCGCAGCGAATCCGGTCTTGCAGGCGATGGGCTGCAGCACTACTGTTAGGGCGTCACCAAGGAAGCAAAGCGGCGAGAAATAGCCGCTGAGGTCGCTGGGGACGCAGAGGCGGCAGAAGTGGAAAAACGGAATAACGGAAGATCGGAGGACTTTGAATGAGAGCTAACGTTTTGGTTGCGCAATCCGGCGGCCCTTCTCCGGTGATCAACGCTTCGCTGGCGGGCGTGGTCGAGGCGTGCCGCGACTTCCCGACCCGCGTTGGGCGCGTGCTGGCGGGGTGGCACGGCGTCGAGGGCATCCTGCTCGAACAGCTTATCGACATGGACGCCCAGGATCCCGCGGAGATCTCGCTGCTGCGGCGCACGCCGGCGGCCGGGGCCATCGGCACCTGCCGCTACAAGCTCGGTGCCGGCGCCGAGGAAGATTTCGAACGCATCGTCCAGGTCATGCGGGCGCATGATATCGGATACTTCTTCTACATCGGCGGCAACGA
Source organism: Phycisphaerae bacterium (assembly GCA_039683615.1). GTDB lineage: Bacteria > Planctomycetota > Phycisphaerae > SM23-33 > SM23-33 > JAJFUU01. The sequence goes on along the minus strand of JBDKRA010000043.1, from coordinate 27,512 downwards.
CTCGATGGACACCGCCGCCAAAGTCGCTAAACTGGCGCACGAACGCGGGCTGGATCTGGTGGCCGTGGGCGTTCCCAAGACCATCGACAACGACGTGGGCGACGACGAGTTCAAGCTCATCGACCACACGCCCGGCTACGGCAGCGCCGCGCGGTACTGGGCTCATATCGTTCAGAACACCAACGAAGAGAACCGCGGCATGGCGCCGTCGGAGTGCGTTTCGGTGCTCCAAGCGATGGGGCGAAAGGCCGGCTTCATCCCGGCCGCGGCCCGCCTGGCCGACCCGAATCGCGAGATGCCCCTGCAGATCTACATGGCCGAGGCGAAGCACAACCTGGAGTCGCTGGCCGAGAACGTCAACCGCCAGCTTCGCCAGAGCGGACGGTGCATCGTCGTCGTCAGCGAGGGCTTTGACGTCGGCGCCCTCGGCGAGGCCCGCGACGCCTTCGGGCATATCGAGTACGGCGCGAGCAAGACGACGGCCGCCCAGGTCGTGGCGAATTATCTCAACGAGCACGGCCTGGCTGCCCGCGGCCAGGCCACGTGGCAGGTGCCGGGCGTCCTGCAGCGGAGCACGTCGATCTTCGCCTCGCGCGTGGACCAGGACGAGGCATACGAAGTCGGCCGCCACGCCGTCTCGGTGGCGATGAACGAAGGCGGCGGCTACATGGCCACGATCCTGCGCAAGCCCGGCGCAGGCTACAGCGTCTACTACGACAAAGTGCCGCTGGAGAAGGTAGCAAACTGGGCGCGCCAGATTCCGGCCGCATGGCTGGCCCCCGGCGGCCTGGACGTGACAGACGACTTCGTGCGCTACGCCCGCCCGCTGATCGGCGAAGACTGGCCCGAGATTCGCATTGAGCAGGGCCTCCAGCGATTCGCCCGCCTGGACGTGAAGTTCATCAAGGGCAAGCTCCTCGGGTACGTGCCCATACGCTGCCGGAAGTAGTGACAACGGTGCCGTGGCGGGAGGGCGAAGTCCGACAGCCACGATAGCGATGAGGATACGGGATCGTGGCTGTCGTCGCTGTCGCGACTTCCCGCCACGGCATCCTTACGGTTTACCACTTGCCGCCGCGCCGCCGGCGGTTCCCATCGGTTGCAGGATCGTGATCGATTCATTGTTGCGGAGGATCTGGATGGTGACGGTCTTGAGCTCGCCGGTGGCGCGGATGGCGGCGGCGAGCTCGGCGGTTTTTCGGACGGGTTTATCGCTGTAGGCCGTGATCACGTCGCCGACTCTGAGGCGACCGGCCTGCGCGGCGGCGCCCTGGGGCAGCATCGAGATGATCTTCACCCCGCGCGTATCGTCGTTCATCTGGATGCCCAGCCGCCCGCGGTAATCGTGCCTCAGGCCCGCGGGCACTTCGACCCTGGCGGCCCAAGACTTCCACGTCCGGTCGAGGCCTTCAATCGCCTGGCCGAGCACTCGTTCCATAGCGACCTGCCCGGTGGGGTCCTGGGCAAAGCCCTCTTTGTACGTGGCGTACCACGCGTCGAGCTGGCCGCGCTGGTAGAGGTAGAACATCACGTAGCGGGCCTGCGAGTATGTCAGCGATGGGTCCTTCATGAACAGCTTGTCGTCGCATCCCAGCAGCCATTTCAGCGGCGGGCAGCTCCCGGTGTGAATCGCCCGTTGCACGACGCCCAGGCGCGGATCGGCCACGGGCTTGAGGCCCTCGGGCGTAATCTCGGCGGCCTCGAATAGCGTCGCCAGCCCTTCGGTGATCCAGATCGGGTGGAGCTGGTTGGCGGCGGCCTGGTCGGCATGGTGCAGCGCATGGGTGTACTCGTGCAGAAGCGTTCGGCCGCGGTCGATGCTGATCAGCGTTCGCGACGCGGGGTGGTAGAACCCGACGGCGTTGGCCTTGGGGGCGAGTTTGCGGTAGTGCTCGACGCTTGGCAGGATGACGGTGACATACCAGGGCAGCGGCTCTTTGAAGAGCGTCTTTCGCTGGGCGTCGGTGAAGTCGGCCAGCAGCGACATGGTGTCGTCGAGGTTCTGCTTGTCCAGCGCGCTGATGTAGATGAGCCGTCGGTCGCGGTCGATGTGCGAGACGTAGCCTTGCCCGAACTCTTTGAGGCGAGCGGCCGCGATGGCGTCGGGATCTTCGGCACGAGCGGGGGCGGCGGTGTCGGCCGTCGCTCGGGGCAGCGCGGCCGTGAAGGCGATGACGGCGGCGATTGCAGCCAGGAATGTTCGGCGGCGAGGCATTGGCAAAGGCTCCCACAAGCGGCGCACATCGGAGGCGCTACCAAGACTATCGGCTGGAGTCGGGGCGGGATTCAGTTGCGGCCGGGCGGCTATTTCACGTCCAGGCGGATGAGGTCGGGCAGTTCGCTCTCGATGGCCAGGAGGTCGTTGATGCGGGTGCTGGCGGCCATGGATACGCGCATATGAACGGTCTGCTTGAGGGCCTTGTGGTCGCGGTCGATCTGCACATAGCTGACCTTCACGTGCCGCGATTCGAGCAGCGACTGGATTCGGCCGATGGGGTTATCGACAGACAGGCCGATCGTCACGCTGATGTTCATCGAGCGGCGCGATGGGATGTACTTCTCCAGCCGGTCCAGCACCAGCAGCGCGAACAGCACCAGCAGCGTGGAATACAGAGCGACGCTATACATCCCGAACCCGCACGCCAGACCCAGGGCGGCCGTACACCACAGGCTCGCGGCCGTGGTCATCCCGCGGATGTGCATGCGGTCCTGGATCATCGCCCCCGCGCCGAGAAACCCGATGCCGCCCATGACGCCGTAGGCCATGCGGGCCGGATCGACGCGCAGCGTGCTGTCGGCAGTGGGGAACTTGAACACCTCGCCAAAATGCAGGCTGACGACCATCGCCAGCGCCGAGCCGAATGCCACCAGCAACTGCGTGCGAAACCCGGCGCTGCGACCATGGTGCTGACGCTCCGCCCCGATCACCGCCCCCATGACGGCAGCGGCGCCCAAACGCAGCAGGTACTGCACGGCAGGATCGAGCCCGGTGTCTGAAAGATGTAGAAGGTCCATATCCATTATCTATCGGCACGGTCAGCGGGAGGGGTTACAAAACAAATCCGAAATCCGAAGCACGAAATCCGAAACAAAAAGCAAACAGGAGCGAAAGGGATAGAACAAAGACGAAGAGATTCTCTGTTTGTTGTCTTTGTTTCTCGCTTCAGTGTTTGGGATTTGTTGTTTCGGATCTATCCCGCTATCGCCCGACCCAGTACGTGCGGTATTTCTCCAGGGCGGTACACAGGGCCTCGACGTTGGCGATGGGGGTGGGGTGGTAGAGGCCGACGATGAACTCCAGGCCGCCGGCGGGGCTGCCGAGTTTCATGACCTCTTCCTTGATCAGTTCGTGCACATCGGCCGGCGAGCCGTAGGGCAGCACGCTCTGGCGGTCGATGTCGCACTGGATGCACACACGGCCCTTGAAGACCTTGGCGAGGTTGTCGATCCCGTTGACCAGGTCCTGCGGGTTGACCATGCTGATTCCGCAGGCCAGCAAGTCCTCGGCGATATCCATGATGTAGCCATCGGTGTGCATGTACACATGAGCGCCACTCTTGCGGGCGGGCAGGAACAGCCGCTTGTATGTCGGCATCAGGTAGCGGCGGAAATACTTGGGCCCCAGCATGTGCGCCCGCTGCGTGCCCTGGTCGTCGGCCGCGCTGACCAGATCGACCCCGGCCGCGATGTTCGGGGCGGCGACAGCTTCCCAGTACGAGGCGATGATCTCGATCAACTCGTCGAGGCGCGGCTCTTCGGTGGCCACGTCCATCATGAAATTCTCAAATCCGCGCAGGTAGTAGAGCTGCATGAAGAAGAACCCGTGCGGGCCCAGGCCGCAGCCGGTCAGGTCACCCTTGACCTTGGCCTCGGCGAGGCGTTTGCGGTCTTCGTCGGTGAAGGCCGGCGGCTTGGGGGCGGTCTTCTTCCACTCGTCGAAGGCGTCCCAGCTCGCCAGCGGGTGTTCGATCACCTGCCCGTCGAGGCCGCCCAGCTCATAGCGCCACTTGCAGCCCCACATGTCGATGCGGTCAGGGGTTTGCTTGCCATACTCCTTGAACGGGGTTTGCCCCTTCTTAAAGTTCGGCCACAGCACCGGGTGGCGCAGACAGAGATCCTCAAGTTCCTCGCCCATGTGGTACCAGAGATTGCCCGAGATATAGACCCCCATGGGGATCCATTCGTGGCCCTGCATCGAAGCATTGCGAAGAAAATTCTCGCGGTGGGTCAGTGGCATCTTAGATCCTTCTAGAGTGTTCGCAGGAACTTGACGGCCTTGACGATGTCGGCTGCGGGGTCCTCGCCGACTTCGCGCTCGATCGTCAGGAAGCCGTCGTAGCCGATGGCGTCCAGGGCTGCGATGTACTTGGGAAAATCTACGCCGCCCTCGCCCAGGGGCACTTCCTTGAGCACGCCCTTGAGCCCGTCCTTGGCGTGCGTGTGGGCGATGTACTTCTTGCCCAGGGCGGCCACGCCGCTGATGGGGTCGAATCCGAACATGCACAGGTTGGCCGGGTCGTAGTTGGCCTTGACGTAATCGCCGCCGATGATGTCGAGGAAGACGCGGAGGTCCTCGCCGCTCTCGGGACCGGTCTCGCTGGCGAAGATGATCCCGGTCTTCTTGCCGTGAGCCTCGATCTGGCGCATCGCCGCCAGGCCCGCCTGATACGCCGGGTCCTTCGTATCCGTGGGCAGGCGGCCGATATGCGAGGTGATGATCTTTGTTCCCAGGTCGGCTGCCAGGTCCATGCACGCCATCGTCTTGGGGACGGACTCCTTGTTCGTTTCGGCGTTGAGGAACCCGCGCCCGTAGTCGGCGCACAGGGCGCTGAGGATCAGGCCCTGGTCGGCGACGAACTTGCGGAACTCTTTGCGCTTGGCGGCGTCCATGCTCTCGGGGCAGACGTCGCCGCCGCAGCAGTAAATCTGGAATCCGTCGGCCCCGATCTCGGCAGCTTTGCGGATCGAATCCAGCGTCGGCAGGCGAAACGAGTTTACGATCACGCCAATCTTGCGCTTCATGATGTTTCCTTTGGCAAAGGCTACTTCTGCAGGATCACTTCAATGCCGCAGATCAGCGGCTGACCGGTCACCGCCTTGAAGTCCACGCTCAGGGTGTCGCCGATGGCGATGTCTTTGAACTCCTTGACGATTCCGCGGTTTGCCCCTTGGGCGGCAGCGGCGATATCGAAGTTCGTCAGCACATCGGCGCCCTGCAGAGCGACGTTGAAGACGCGCTGGCCGGCCTTGAGGTCCTGCAGCTCGGCGAAATAGAGCCGCACGGTGTACTTGGCCTTGTCGGCTGCGGTGGCCAGCGAGACCTTGATGCTCGTGACGCCCTCGAGGCCTGAGCTGGTCACCCAGGGCAGGGGCCCGTCCTTGATCGCCGTGACGTGGCGATAGATGGTCTTGCCGCCGAATCCCGGCAGCGCGACCACGCCGCGGCGCCAGTTGCCCGTCCACGCCGGCTGACGGTTGGGCTTGGACGGCAGCATCTCAACCTTCACCTGCGGCGAAGGCCCGCCCACGTCGGGGCAGTCGAGCCAGAGCGTTCCGTCTTCGCTGACGCGGTCACCGGGGGCGCCGAGGTTCAGACCGATGCGCGCCACGCGGGCGGGGGTGGCCGGCGGGCCCAGCTCAAAGCTCCACGCCTCGGCTGTCGGGTCGGTGATGAGGCCCATGCTGCACTTATTCTGGAACTGGCATTCGCATTCGCGCGTGTATTCCGGGGCGGTTACGATGCCGCCGGCGGGAACCATGTTGGCGGTGCATCCCGAGCGGAACCCGCCCAGACCGATCAGGCGCGGCGGGCTGGACAGCTCGGTGTACCCCGCGCTGGACCAGGCGCGATGGAAGGTCATGTACTCGCCGCCATGCGTGAACCCGCAGCCGCCCGCGGCAGCGCCCCAGGCGATTTGCTCGCCGCTGACGGGATCGGTGCGCGTGCGGAGCTTGCCATCCATCAGGTTGACCACCTGACCGTACTGCGGCACGATGTATTCATGATGCAGCAGCGGCGGGCCGGTGAACGCAGGGGTCTTCTCCGCGGGCGTCGCCGGGCAGCGCCAGATGCGCGAGCCGTCAGAGCCTTTGTGGGCGGCCAGCGCGGTCGGGTCTCCGCCGCCGCAGCCGCTCATCACCAGCACGTCCTTCTCTGCCGAGTAGCCCAGCCACGTGCCGAAGATATCCTGCTCCTGCTTCCAGGTCTGCTTTCCGCTGACGGCGTCGAAGGCGTACATCGTCGAGACGACGGGCGTTTCCGCGCCGCGGCGCTTGGCCGCTTCGTCGGCAGAGAGCCCATCAATGGCGAAGAGCTTGCCCTTGGACAGGGCCACGCCGTTGCTGCGGAATCCCTGGCCGGCAGTCTTAACCCACAACGCCTTGCCGGTGGCGCGATCGTAGGCGGCGAGGTACTTGGCAGCGGCGCCGGTGCGGGAGTTGGCGACGAACCCTCGCTTGGTGTCTAGCGGGCGAATGGTGGCGACCACGACGGCGCCATCGACGCGAATTGTCGCCCATTTGGAATCTTTCTCGACGCCCTCGGGCAGCGCCAACTCGCGCGTCTGCTTTCCGGTAGCGGCGTCAAGCTGCACGCACTTGTCGGGCGTGATAACGTAGACCGAATCTTCCGAGCAGGCGTAGTTGGGCCCCGTCTCGTGCGTGCCCATCTGCTTGCCGCCGGTGTTGTAGAACTGCCCGATGTTCGGGAACGGAGCTTCCCACAGCAGGCGGCCGGTGTAGATGTCCATCGCCCGAAGCAGGTCGCAGCCCAGAACGATCGCCCGCCCCTGCGCGACGGCCGGCGAAGGGCCTCGCCCGTGACGCGGGAGCATCGGCGTGTTCGGCGGGCCGCCGAACCACAGCACGCCCAGCGGGCCCTTGACGAGCTTGTCGTAGGACATCATCGAATTGGCGGCGTCGGCGTTATTGTGCGTCCATTCGGCGGAGCCTTCCGGCCCGCCCTTACGCACGGTGGTCGCCACGCCGCCGGAGGCCTTGCTTAGGCAAATCGCGCCGCCGTAAGGCCGCAGCACGCGCATCATCTCTTTCTTCGAGACTTCGCTGGTCAGCGCCGTCTCATCCATCACTTCCGACGTGATCAGATTGGCCATGTACGCCGGCAGGCCATACGCAAGCGGGTCGCCCACATGGGCGCTGAACCGCAGGCCGTACAGGCCCGCCTCGTCCATCGCCTTGCGGACCGCTTCGACCTTCTTGGGGTCCGGGTCGATGGCGATCACGTTGAGCTTCGAGCCGCGCACCAGGCCCTCAGCCAGCTTGCCGTCCTTGAGGCCCAGCACCAGACAGTAGCCTTCGGTCTGGCCGGTGGTCTTGAGGACTTCCGCGGCCGCGCCCTGCGGGGCTTCCTGCGCCGGCGCTTTGGGGGCGGTGTACGTCTGGCCCGTGCCGGCGGCGCCGTAGCAGGCGATGGCGCCTTCCTTGGTGACGACGAAGAGCTTGCCGTCAGCGGCCAGCATGTCCCAGACCTGCCCGGTCGGCAGCTTGGGTCCCAGCACGGCGCTGCGCGTGGGGGCGTCGGCGTCTTTGACGATCATGAGCTGACCGTTGGCGCCGGCGATATACAGGTTGTCGCCGGACTTGATGTACGCTCCCGGGCACGGTGCCACGGCGCCGGCCGGCAGCGCCAGGTTCCAGGCCGCGCCGGCCTGAACCGGGCGCCCGCTGACCGAGCCGCCCTGGGCAATGTAGATCATCTTGTCGGTCGTGATGCCGTAGCCGACGTTGTTTCGCCCGGACATGCGCCCGCTGGCGATGTCGATGCCGTTGCTTCCGGGCGAGCCGGAAAACACGCTGTTGCCCCCCCGCAGGGCAAACCAGAAGTTCGCCGGGCTGTGGGCCTCGTGCATCCCGTAGATCTCGTGGAACATCAGATCGCCGCTCTTGCGGTCGAAGAGCTGGGCCATGTTCCGGCCTTGCGGCACGGCCAGGCGGTCGTCGGCCACCAGCAGGTACCCTTGCGGCACCGAGCCGTGGAAGCCCGGCCGCACGAGCATGCCACTGCCTTGGAGGGCGAACGAGGCTTTGAAGTCGCCCAAGCCGCTGTTGCACCAGACGCTCTTGCCTGTCTGGGCATCGACGGCGTGCAGGAAGGTTCCCATGAACGGCCAGATGCTCGCGCCGAAGTAAACGATCCCATCCGCCAGCGCCGGACCGCCGCGCAGAGGCCACATGCCTACCAGGTGATCGTTGCCCAGGACCTTGCGGTTGTCGGGCCCGCCGCGGACGGTCCACTTCACAGTGCCGTCGGCGGCCGAGAGGCAGTAGAGATTGCCGTCGTCGCTGGCGACGTAGACCCAGTCCTTCCAGGCGACGGGGGCAAAGCGGATGGGCCCGTCGGCGTAGAAGCGCCATAGTTCCTTGCCGGTGGCAGTGTCGATCGCCGTCAGGCGGTGGTTGGCCGACGAGCCGACGAACATGCGCTTGCCCATGACGATCGGCTTGTACGACACGTCGAAGGTCATGTAGTTGGTCGCGATCTGGTCGGGCCAGGCCGGCGTGAGCTGGGGCCACTGGAGCGTCCACAACAGGCTCAACGTATCGGGCAGTTTGTCCGTCCCGGCGGCGGTGCGCTGGCCGTCATGGCGCCACTGCGGCCAATCGTCGGCCTGAGCGGAAACGGCGGAGAAGACCAGAACGGCAGTGAGGAGCAGAGAGCCTGCGCGAGTCATGGGTCACTCATCCTTTCAGTGTGCCTCTATGATAACAGGCATGCACTTGCCACAATAATAAGAAACAACCGACGACGAGGACGAGGAAGCATCATCTTCAGCTCTGGAGCTACGGCGGACAGTCCATCCATATCCTGTGCCTCATGGCGACCCGCATGAACCAAAACGCGCGTCGCCACGCCACCCACGGGCGGGACGCCGTGCTACTTGCCCGGCGCCAGGTGGATGTCCTTGCAGCGGACCTCCGCGCTGGGCAGCATCGGGAACGCCGCGTGCGGTTCGGTCTGGTACCAGTAGGCCACCGTGGCAAAGTCGTCGTCGCCCTTGGCCATCTTGCCGCCCTCGGGACCCCAGACCAGGTCCTGGATCGTCACCTTCAGGTCCTGCTTGAAGTGGATCGGGTCCAGCACGTGCCAGCGGTACAGGCTCCACTTGGTAAACGAGCGGCCGGAGGCGTCGACCGCGCAGTGCGCCAGCGGCACGCCGGAGAAGGCGGTGGTGTGGGCTTCGGGGAATCCGTAGCTGCACAGGAAGTAGTCTTCCGTTCCGGTGCCGCAGATGGTCGGGAACTGCTTGTCGCCGTCCATGAAGAACATGATCTCGCCTTCGCCGAACCAGCGATCGACCGTCTGCGAGACGGCCATGAACGTTCCGACGTAGTGCCCGCGACCCTTGACGCCGTCGAGAATGACGACGGGGTTGGCGTCTTTGCCGTTGGCGCGGCGGTACTGGGCGTGCAGGTAGGCGGCGTCGGCGGGCACTTCGCCTACGGCGTACGTGATCTGGTAGGCGATCAGCCCGTTGTCGTGCGGCGATTCATTGGTGATGGTGACCTTGACGTGCTTGCGGAAGGGCATCGGCCAATAGCAGTTGAAGGCGTTGGCCCGCTTGACGACCACCGGCACGGAATTGACGTTGGCGTAGATATCGTGCCCGACGGCGAAGAAGTCCGTCACCGGCACTTCGATCGAGGGCTTCTCTTCGCCGTCCCAGTAGAACCGGATGATGTTTGAGCGGCCGTGAACGCCCATGCTGCCGTTGACCAGCCAGATGTGCTGGATCGTGCCCGGCCCGTCCACGTCCATCAGCGTGACGGTCTGGCCTGCCTTGCACTGCAGGAACGGGCGAATCTTCCAGCCCTGCCCCAGGTGCGCCACCGACGCGCAGTGGGGCACGTCGGGGTTGCCCACGTCGGGCATAGCCATGGCGGCCTTGCCCTTTTCGCCCGTGGGGTTCTCGGCGCAGATGCTGCGCGTCTGTGCGTTCTGGAGGATGTGCAGTCCGCCCAAGCCCGTGTTGATGCCTTCAATGGGATTCATCGCGATCTCCGGTTGCCAGTAGGGTGCTTCAGGTTCGCCTCGCCGGTGAGGATTCTACCGCAGCGCGGGCAATGTGCAATCCTTGGAGTTGTGGATTTCATTCTCCCGCTGGCGGCTTGCGTCTGCGGGTATTGCGTTCGCAAAGCAATTCGCGATGTTGACGCGTATCCGTTATCATGGACGTACCGAAAGGAGTCCTTTGTGAAATTAAATTGGCGTTGTGGCTTGATGTTCTGTCTTGTCGCATTCTTCGCCTTCGGGCAGGCCAAGTCGCAGGTCGGGGACAACCCCAAAGAGCCCGCCGAGGCTGAACCGCCTGCTAAGGAACCGACGACAACGCAACCGGCAAAGCCGAAAGGGCCGAATCTGCTCGCGGCCGCGAAGTGGACCTTCAGCGTCGACGGCGGCAAGACATTCGCGCCGGCTGTGCAGATCGCGGCCAACCAGAGCCTGCAGATCGTCGCCCATGCAGAGTTCGAGGTGGCCGACCCGGCGGCGCTGGGCGGATTGGAGGTCGTCATCCCCAAGGGTGGGCCCGACATCACTATCAACGGCAAGGCGCCCGAGGGTCTGCTGCCGCGGATGATCTACAGTACCTACAGCCTCGACCCGACGAAGGTGCTCATCAAGGGCAAGAACGTCGTGCTGGCGACCAAGACGCTGAACAACAAGACCTCCGCACCCGTCAACGCGGATATGCCGGCCGTGCTGACCATGATCGAGCCTCAGAACGTCGGCGTTCAGACCGGCCCGATCCTGGGCTGTGCGGGCGAGGGATTCTTCACCCTCACCTGCCGCACGAACATGCCCGCGGCCGTCAGTGTCTCGGCCAAGCCCGAGCCGGCTGGCGAGGAAGTGATCGCCGCCTCGCCGCGGGGATACTACCACCGCATGAAGATCGTCCTGCCCAAGGACACAAAGGCTTTCACCTACACCGTGACGACTCAGAGCGGTTTGGCCAGGAATACGACCGAGCCCGTGAAGGTGAAAGTGCCCGGCGCCGCCAAGCCATTCCGCTTCGCGGCCGTGGGCGACTGCCGCTCGAACCCGACGGCGTGGAAGACGATTTCAGATGCGCTCACAGCAGTCGAGCCGGAACTAGTGCTCTTCAGCGGCGACCTGGTCGGGGCGGGCAGAGTGGATTTCACCTGGGATCGCGAGTTCGCCGGCCCGGCCAAGACCATGCTCTCGCGCATTCCGTTCTACACCGTGGCGGGCAATCACGAGCAGAGCGCCGCGGCGTTCTTCACGCTGTTCTATGCCCCTAACGAGACGGGGCGGCCGGACAACTGGGCCCAGGCAGCCGGCGGGGTGCTGTTCATCGGCATCGACGGCGGAAAACCCAACGACGAGATGACCAAGTTCGTCGAGACAGCATTGGCGGCGTCAAAGGAGAAGTTCATCTTCCTGATGACGCACTACCCGGCGTATTCGTCGGGCATGCACGGCAAGAGGCCCGACGGCGGGATGGGCTACAGCAAGAAGGTCCTCATGCCGCTGCTGGCCAAGTACAACGCCACGGCCATGATCGCCGGGCACGACCACGATTACGAGCGGTCGGAGCCGCCGGCCGGGCAGGGCGTGACGTGCATCGTTGCCGGCGGCGGGGGCGCCCCGCTGTACGGCAGGCAGGGCCGCAACTCGTACTCGAAGGTCTTCCTGACGAAGTTGCACTACTGCATCTTTGAAGTCAAAGGCGACACGTGCGAGATGAAGGCATATGACGCCCAGGGCAAGGTGCTGGACGAGACGGTATTCAAGGCTCGAAATTAGCCGCTGAGGTCGCTGAGGACGCTGAGGATGAAGAAAGATAGAACAATGTCTTCCTCAGCGTCCTCTGCGGCTAATTTAATTCCCGAGAGCATCGAACAACGCGGCTCAAGCGTGAAGATGTGAAGAAGTTTGTTTCCTCAACTTTGGTTGTCCTTGCCGCAGTGGTCGGCGTGTGGCTATGGAAGAGCCTGCCGCAGGCGCCCGCTCCGGCGACTCAGCCGGCGGTCAGCACATTCCCCGCACTCGACGCCCGAGGGCGGGCGGGTGAGTTCGTCGGCCTGTGGCGCAGCGTCGCCGAGTACGAAAAGGCGACCGGCAAGAAGCTCGGGGCGTACAAGCAGTCGCCCATGCTGGGCAAGGCCGTCGCCGAGGGCAAACTGCCGCCGGTGGCCCAGCGCGTCGGCGACGAACCGCTGGTGGTGTATCCGCTGGAGAGCATCGGGCGCTACGGGAGCACGCTGAATGTGCTTGGAGCGTACGGGCTGTTCTCGACGGCGAGGATCTTCGCCCACGACCGCGACTACCGCAGCGTCTGTCCGGACCTGGCCAAGAGCTGGCGATACGAGAACGGCGGCAAGACGATGGTCGTCACGCTGCGACGCGGGCTCAAGTGGTCCGACGGCCTGCCCTTCACCACCGACGACGTGATGTTCGCCTACGAGCACATCCTCCTGAACAAGAAACTTACCACCGAGTTTCCACGCGACCTGACGGCCGACGGCAAACCGGTGACGATCGTGCGCGACGACGCGGATCCGAAGTACACGTTTCGCATCATTGCCGCGGCGCCGATCCCGCTGATGGAGCTTTACCTGGCGCACTGGAAGGGGATGCAGGGCTGGGTGTACGAGTGCGCGCACTATATGAAGCAGTTCCATCCGGATTTTGTCGGCGAAGACACCGCCGACCGCTTGGCGCGGGCCGAAGGATTTCTCGGTTGGGTCGATTACTTCCGCGCCCGTCAGCATTCGCCGGAAGGTCCCAACACCGAACGGGGCATCGGCTGCCCGACAATGGGGCCCTGGGTGCCGGTTTCGTATTCCAGCACGCAGGACGTGCTGGAGCGCAACCCGTATTACTGGAAAGTCGATCCTGACGGCAACCAACTCCCTTACATCGACCGCATGGTCATCACCAAGAACCTCACCGGTGAAGTCGCCAAGCTCAAGATCATGAGCGGCGGCGTCGACCTCGACCTGGGACTCAACCTCGCCCTGGCCGACGGCCCCACGCTGATGCAGTACCAGCCGCGCGGCGGCTACCGCGCCTTGGTCTGGACTTCGCTATGGGGCTCGGTGGCGCGCTACAGCCTGAATCTCGACCCGGTGGACCTTTCGCCCGGGGCGGGCACGGCCACACAGCCGGCCTACGATCCCGTCAAGAAGAAGATCTTCAACGACCTGCGATTTCGCCAGGCGCTATCGCTGGCCATCGACCGCAACGAGATCAACGACAACCTCTTCTTCGGCAACGCCAAACCCGTGCAGGCCAGCGTCGTCCCACTGCCGCAGTACAGCCGCTATTACGAGGAATCTTTCGGCCGCTCGTTCGCCCAGTACGATCCCGCCCGCGCCAACGCGCTGCTGGACGAGATGGGCCTGACCGCCCGCGACGGCGACGGCTACCGCCTGCGCCCCGACGGCAAGCCGCTGACGATCCTGCTGTACCATCGCTCCGGCTGGGACGACCGGGTGGGGATCGTCGAACTCACGCAGGAGTACTGGAAGGCCGTCGGCATCCGCATGCAGATCGAGACGCTCGACGGGGCGGCGCTGTACTCGGTTTTCCGCACGGGCAAGTATGACATGTCGTACTGGCACATGGACGGCGTGTGCGACGTGCGGTTCCCCACCATGCCGTACCACTTCGTGCCCATGGACATGCGAGTGATCTGGGGACCGACCTGGGCCAATTGCTATCTCGGCCGCAAGCCCATGCCCGCCGACACCCCGCAGGCCGTGCGTGATCTCTTCGACGCCTACCGCCGCATGGAGCAGGCGCTGACCGAGGCCGAGCGGGTCAAGTGCGGCCGGGAAATCCTGCGCAGCCAGGCCGAAAACCTCTGGGGCATCGGGACGGTGTCGGCCCCGCCTGTGATCTTCATCGCCAACAGCAGACTGCGCAACGTGCCCGAGCACGCGTTCCTGGCGTGGGATACCTTCTACACCGCACCCCTGCCGCCCGAGGCGATCTGGTTCGACGACTCGAAGGGGGTGCGCTGATGCTCAAGTACACCCTGCGGCGCCTGGCGTACATGTGCGTGACGTTGCTGGCGGTCTCGGTCGTGACGTTCATCGTGATCCAGCTTCCGCCGGGCGACTACCTTACGCAGAAGATCGCCATGCTCCAGGCCACCGGCCAGGCCGGCGACATCGAGAAGATCGAGGGCATGCGCCACAGCTATGGGCTCGACCTGCCGATGTACGAGCAGTACATCCGCTGGATGGGGCTGGGGTGGTTCTTCGGCTCGCAGGAGCGCGGCCTGCTGCAGGGATACCTCGGCCGCTCGTTCGAGCAGGAAAAGCCCGTCAGCGAGTTGCTGGCCGAGCGCGTGCCGCTGACGATGGCGATCTTCCTGGGTTCGGTGATCGTGGTCTATTCGCTGGCGATTCCGATCGGGATCTACTCGGCCACGCACAAGTACCGGCTCTCCGACTATGCGGCGATGGCCGGGTCGTTCATCGGCATGTCGGTGCCGGGGTTCCTGCTGGCGCTGATTTTGATGTTCGCGATGTTCCACTGGTACGGGCTTAGCCCCGGCGGGGTGTTCTCGCCGCAGTACGTGGGGGCTGCGTGGTCGTGGGGCAGGGTGGGCGACCTGGCGGCACACCTGGCCGGGCCGCTGCTGGTGGTGGCGATCAACGGCACAGCCGGGCTCATCCGCGTGGTGCGCGGCAATCTGCTCGACCAGCTTCAGCAGCTCTACGTGACGACCGCCCGCGCCAAGGGCGTGGCCGAATGGAAGCTGCTGCTCAAGTACCCTGTGCGCGTGGCGATCATCCCGGTCGTCAGCTCGATCGGGTTCTTGCTTCCGGGCCTTATCGGTGGGCAGGCGATCATCGAGATCGTGCTGGGCCTGCCGACGTTCGGCCCGCTGCTGCTGGCGGCCCTGAAGAGCCAGGACATGTTCCTGGCCGGCAGCGTGGTGATGATCCAGACGCTGCTGGTGGTGGTGGGGGTGTTCCTGTCCGACCTGCTGCTGATGGTGGTGGACCCGCGCATTCGGCTGACGGGAGGGTCGAAATGATCTTCCGCCGCCGCAAACCCGCCGCCGATGCCCGCGAGACGTTCAAGGTGTTGACATACCGCCAGCTCATGTGGCGGCGGTTCAAGCGGCACAAGCTGGCGATGGCCGGGGCGATCATGCTGGTCGTGCTGTACACCCTGGCGCTGCTGGCCGACTTCGTCGCGCCGTATGGGCCTACACAGCGCGTGCCGGGCTACATTAGCGCCCCACCGCAGCGTATCCACATGTGGGGGCCTGACGGGTTCCACCTGCGCCCGTTCGTTTACGCCCTGGACCTCAAGGTCGACACCGGCGGGTTCCAGCGCATCTACAGCGAGAATACCTCGCGGATGCTGCCCATCCGCGGGTTGGTCGGCGGGCATCTGTTCGGCATCGATCCTGCGGCGCCGGGCGAGCCGGCCGCCACGCTGTTTCTGTGCGGCAGCGACCGCCTCGGCCGCGACATGCTCTCACGCGTCGTGCACGGGGCGCGGGTGACGCTGTCGATCGGGCTGGTCGGGATGAGCCTGTCGTTCGTGCTCGGCTGCGTGCTGGGCAGCGTCTCGGGGTACTACGGCGGCGTGGTCGACACGATCATCCAGCGTGTGATCGAGTTCATCGTCTCGATCCCGACGCTGCCGCTCTGGATGGCGCTGTCGGCGGCCCTGCCGGCCGGCTGGCCGATGTACCAGCGGTACTTCGGCATCACGCTGATTCTCTCGCTGGTGGGCTGGTGCGGACTGGCGCGCGTCGTGCGAGGGCAGATCCTGCAGCTTCGCGACCAGGACTTCGTCACAGCCGCCCGCTGCGCCAGCGCGTCGGACCGCTGGATCATCTTCCGCCACTTGCTGCCCTCGACGATGAGCTACCTGATCGTCTCGATCACGCTTGCGATTCCAGGCATGATCCTGGGCGAGACGGCCCTGAGCTTTCTCGGCCTGGGCATCCAGGCCCCGGCCGTAAGCTGGGGCACGCTGCTGCAGGACGCCCAGAACATCCGCACGCTGGCCAACCAGCCCTGGGTGCTGATCCCAGGGGCGTTCGTGGTGCTGACAGTGATCAGCTTCAACTTCGTCGGCGACGGGCTGCGCGACGCAGTGGATCCTCACGGAAAATAGAATGCTTCCGCTAGTTACAATTACGGGCCTCAAGACTTACTTCAAAACCGACGAAGGCAACGTGCCTGCTGTCGACGGGGTCGACCTTGTAATCCCTCGCGGCAAGACGGTCGCGCTGGTGGGGGAGAGCGGCAGCGGAAAGAGCGTGACGGCGTTCTCTGCAATTAGACTTGTCGCCGAGCCAGGCAAGATCGTCGCCGGGCGCATCTCGCTGCATGACGAGCAGGGTAACGTCGAATCGGTTCTGACCGACCTCGACCCCTGCGGCAAAGTCATCCGGCGCATTCGCGGCAAGCGCATCGCGATGATCTTTCAGGAGCCGATGACCAGTCTCTCGCCCGTGCATACGGTGGGGGCCCAGATCGTCGAGGCCATCCGCCTGCATACCGACATGACCCGCCGCCAAGCCCGCGAGCATGCCGTCGCCATGATGGCCCGCATGGGAATCCCCAACGCCGATCAGCGGTTCAAATCGTACCCGCACGAAATGAGCGGCGGGCTGCGGCAGCGGGTCATGATCGCCATGGCCCTGTCGTGCCGGCCGGAACTGCTGATCGCCGACGAGCCGACGACGGCGCTGGACGTGACGATTCAGGCGCAGATACTCGAGCTGCTGGCTGACCTCAAACGCGATTACCGGATGTCGATGCTGTTCATCACGCACGACCTGGGCGTGGTGGCCCAGATCGCCGACGAGGTCGTCGTGATGTATCAAGGCCGCATCGTCGAGCGCGGGGCCGTGCGCGACATCTACGCCCGCCCGCAGCACGACTACACCAAGGCGCTGCTGGCGTCGGTGCCCAGCATCACCTCCCAGCGACGAAGGCGGCTCAGCACCGTCGCCGATGTCACCGCCGGGCTCAGCGCCGCCGACGCGGCGGTGCAGCATACCGTCCGGACGGACCTGCCGCCCCTGCTGAGCGTGCGGAACCTGCGAAAGCACTTCCCGCTGCGCAAGGGGTTCTGGGGCAACGTCCCGGCAACGATCAAGGCCGTCGATGATGTCAGCTTTGAACTGCTCCAGGGGCAGTGTCTGGGCCTGGTGGGCGAGAGCGGCTCGGGCAAGACGACGGTGGGGCACTGCATCCTGCGGGCGCAACAGGCCACCTCGGGCGAGATCCGCTTCCGCATCGGTCAGGACGAGCATGACGTGATCGCCGCCGACCGCGGCCGCCTGCGCATGCTGCGGCGGCACATGGGCATCATCTTCCAGGACCCGTATTCGTCGCTGGATCCGCGCATGACGGTGCAGGACATCGTCGGCGAACCGCTGGCGCTGGCGGGGATTTCAAATCGCGGCGAGCGGCTCGACCGCGTGCGCGAGATGATCGTCCGCGTCGGGCTCGAGCCCGAGCACCTGGTGCGGTTCCCGCACGCCTTCAGTGGCGGGCAGAGACAGCGAATCGGTATCGCCCGGGCGTTGGTGCTGAAGCCTTCGTTCGTGATGGCCGACGAGCCCGTCTCGGCGCTCGATGTCTCCGTGCGGGCCCAGGCGCTGAACCTCCTTCAGGACCTCCAGGCCGAGATGGGCCTGTCGTACCTGTTCGTCTCGCACGACCTGAGCGTGGTGCGGCACATCGCCGACTGCGTCGCGGTGATGTACTTCGGCCGCCTCGTCGAGTTGGCCGACGCCGAGGAACTTTTCACCAACCCGCTGCATCCGTACACCAAGGCGCTGCTGTCGGCCGTGCCCGCGCCGGACCCAGGCTCGCCCATGCGCCGCATCGACCTGGGCGTCGAACCGCCCGACCCGACCAATCCGCCCTGCGCCTGCAACCTATTCCGCGACTGCCCCGCCGACCGCGGCGAAAGCATCGCTCCTGCTGTCTTGCGAGAAGTGAGTGCGGGGCATTTTCTGCGATGCCACGAGCAGAACATTTGACAGCGGAGACTGCGATGCGCGATAGTTAGCGGTCGAGCTTGCTCGACGGTTTCCCTGAACACTGGAGTAACTGATGAACATCGTCCTGATCGGCGCCGGTAGCGCGAGTTTTGGTCCGGGAATGGTTCGCGACATCATGATCTGTCCCGAGCTTAAAGGCCGCGGCGTGACGCTGTGGCTGGTCGATCTCAACCAGCAGGCCCTTGATGACGTGATGGGCTTCGCACAGGAACTTCGCCGGCGCGTCGGGGCCGATGTCGAGCTCAAGCAGACGACCGACCGCTGCGAGGCCCTGCCGGGGGCGGATTACGTCATCATCTCCGTCGCGCGGCGGCGGATGGAACTGTGGGAGCAGGATTTCCGAATCCCGCTGGCGCACGGCTTTAAGCACTGCCTGGGCGAAAACGGCGGGCCCGGCGCGGTCTTCCACACCCAGCGCAGCCTGCACCTGATGATGCCCATCTGCCGCGACATCGAACGTCTCGCGCCGCAGGCCATGGTGCTCAACTTCACCAACCCCGAGATGAAGGTCCTCCACGCGATCTTGACGCTGACCGAGCTCAAGGCCGCCGGGCTCTGCCACGGCATCGGCGGGGCCATCGATCTGCTGGGCAAGCTGCTCGATCGCCCGCACGATTCCTTCCGCGTGACGTCGGCCGGCATGAACCACTTTTATGCCGTGCTGAAAGTTGAAGACCTCAAGAGCGGCCAAGACCTGCTCCCAGAGGCGAACGCGAAAGTACTCGCCGACGGCGACAAGTGGGGCTCGCCGCTGTTTCGCAAGATGCTGGAGGTCTTCGACGTATTCACGTTCCCCAGCGAAGACCACATCGGCGAGTACCTGCCCTTCGGCAGCGAATTCTCGGGTGTGCACTGGCACTACGGCATGGAATGCCGCAAACTCACCCTCGCCCAGAGCGAACCAGGCAAGCAGTGGTTCCAGATGCGCACAGACAAGGGCGACTTCCTCGACTGGGTCTACCGCCCCAGCGGCGAATTGGCCGTCCCGATCATCTGCGACATCGCCCTGAACCGCAATTGCTTCCGTGAGGCCGTCAACGTACTCAACATGCGTCCCTACATCGACAACCTGCCGCCCACGACGTGCATCGAAGTGCCCGCGATGGTCGACAAGGCGGGCATCCATCCCATCGCAGTGGGCCCCATCCCCGAGCCCTTCGCCGAATATGTCCGCCGCCAGGGAACGATCGTGGAGATCCTCACTGAGGCCTACCGTACACGGTCAAAGAAGATGCTCCTCCAGGCCCTGCTGCTGGACCCCAGCGTCAACAGCAGCACCGCCGCCGCCAAGATGCTCGACGAGATGCTCAAACTCCAGGCCGAATACCTGCCGGAGTATCAGTAGGCACATATGGAGTGCGGCAGCCATAGCTGCCGCACTCCACATTACTTCCCGTAGAGCTGGAACTCGCGGATGAACGCGATGTCGCCCGAGACAGTGATTCGCCAATGGCGGGCGGCGGTGGGGGGGATGGCGATCTCGTGCGTCCAGCGCTGGCGGTCTGGGCCACGCAGGGTCTTGCTGTCAAAGACGCTCGTCCACTTGCCGCCCTTGTCGCATTCGACGCGGAAGCCGCCAAAGCTCTTCTTGCCGCTGGCTAAGGTTTCAGTATGCGCCACCAGCACGCGCGATACCGTCTCTTCCTTGCCCAGGTCGACGGTCAGCGAGCGGGGGTCTTTGTCACGGCTGGCCCAGCCGCTGGCGAAGTCGCCGTCGACGGCGCTGTGTGGGCCGTTGCGCTCCATCGTCGCCCCCACGCCGTCCCAGACAAACGTCTGCGTGGCGTCGGCCTTTTTGCCCCGTGCCAGCGAACCGGCGGGGTACAGCACCTTGGCATCCTTGGCCGGACCGTCAAGTTCCAGGGCAAAGATCGTGTCCAGCGGATCGACTGCGCCTTTGGGCACCGTCAGCGTGATGCCTTCGGGCGTCTGCTTGATCTCGACCTTGACCTTCGGGTCGTTGAGCAGCGTCGCCGAGACAATCTTCTTGTCCAGCGGGAAAAGCTTGAGCACGCCGCCGTCGAGGTCTGTCAGCATGTGCAGATACACGACGTTGTCGCTCTTGCCGTGCGTGCTGACGCCCCAGCCGTCAGGCAGGTATGGGCCCGGTCGCGTCGCGAAGACGCTGCGGCCGTACTTGCCCAGCCACGCCCCGACTTCCTTGATGCGGTCGATCTCGTTCTGCTCCATGCTGCCGTCGGGCTTGGGCGCCAGGTTGAGCACGAGGTTGTACCCGCGCCCGACGCAGCCCATCAGCAGATTGATCACAGTCCTCATGCTCTTGACGGGGCGGCTGCGGCCGTTCTTATCGGTGTCCCAGTACCAGTAGCCTTCGCGCAGGATTGCGGCGACTTCCACGGGGCCATACGCCCATCCGCCGTTGGGGTACCAGTGCTCGGGCGTGCCGTAGTCGCCGCCGTACTTGCTGCCCGCCAGCCGCCCGTTGTGCAAGATGCCGGGGTGGAGCTTGCGCATCATCGAATAGATCTCTTCGGGCGTCTTGCCCTTGGGCGCGAACCCGCCGTCGAACCACACGCCGCGCACGGGCCCGTACTTGGTCAGCAGCTCAGTGAGCTTCTCGCCGGCCTCGCCGCCGGTGTACCACTCCAGCTCGATGCCCGCCTTGTGCGAAGCGTCGGCGATCTCCTTGCATACGTCGCGGGCGAAGGGGCTGCCGGCCCGCGTGAGCTTGTTCTCGTGCAGCTTGGTGTCCCACAGCACGAGATTGCCGCCAGGCCGCCGCTGCATCGCGCCGTTGATCCCGGTCATGAAGACGACGTACTTGGCCCCGCCGGCCTTGACGATGTCGATCCACTGCGTGGCGTCGAACTTGGTCACGTGCTTGAGGTTGGCGTAGAGCCGGTCCCAATAGCGCTGGTCGGTGTAGACCGCCCAATCGGGGTGCCGCACCTCGATGCCCACGCCCCAGTGGATGAAGATCCCGAACTTGGCGTCCTGCCACCACTCGAAGGCCTCGGGCGAAGCCCGCAGCCCCATCTTCACCAGCTCCTCGTGCGACGGCGTCGCCGCCGCGGATGTCGCCTGGGCCATCGCGACCCCGGCCGTCGAGAACAACATCGATATCGAGACTACCGCCGGCAGGAAAGAACGCATGAGAGTCTCCGTGTGAAAAAGCATTGCCGTGTGAGGGTATTGTGCCACACCTGCGGCGGGGGGACAATAGTGGTCCGGAGCCAGCTCCTTTACGTTTCCGCCTCGCAGAGGCGGAAGGTTTCTCCGCCGCCTGAAAGCCTTTCGCCCCTTCGGGGCGAAGACAAACCTCCCGGTTATCGACGAGTGAACCATGAAACACGGATGCGGTCGGGATCGTAGGAACTTTGAACTTCAAACTCCGAACTTCGAACTTTTTCGCCGATAGAAATAGGGTATGCCTGACAGACCGCTCAAGGACGAATTGCGCGTCGTGCCCATCATGTCGCTGGGCCACGAGTTCATCACCGGCGACGACGTCCCGCCGGGAATGACCGAGCATTACCTGCGCGATCTGCAGAACCCCGCCCTCGCCGCCGCTGTCCGCCCGCTGACGGGGCAGGAAGTCGACACGCTGGTCAAGAACGGCAACACCGCCGACAACTGGGCCAACCTGCAGGTCGATGGCTCCTTCAACCCGCGATACATCCGCAACTGCGAGTTCTACGGCCTCGTGCGCATCGGCAAGCTCGAGGAGGTCTTCCTCGAGTACCACGACATGCACGTGCCGGTGGGGCTGACGAACAGCCGTATCATCGCTTGCGACATCGGCGACGACTGCGCCGTGCACAACGTCCCGTACCTGGCGCATTACATCCTGGGCCAGAACGTCATCCTGCTCAACATCGACGAGATGCACACCACCAACTACGCCAAGTTCGGCAACGGCATCGTCAAGGTGCGCGAGGAGGAATCGGTCCGCGTCTACATGGACCTGATCAACGAGTGCAGCGGGCGGCGCATCATGCCCTTCGACGGCATGACGGCCGGCGACGCGTACATCTGGTCGAAGTACCGCGCTGACGCGGCCCTGATGGAGCGCCTCAAGCAGATCACGCAGCGCGCGTTCGACCCGCGCCGCGGATTCTACGGCATGGTGGGCGACCGTAGCGTGATCAAGAACTGCGGCATCATCAAGGACGTCAAGATCGGCCCGCACGCCTACATCAAGGGCGCCAACAAGCTCAAGAACCTCACCATCAACTCCTCGCGCGACGAGCCTTCGCAGATCGGCGAGGGCGTCGAGATGGTCAACGGCATCGTCGGCCTGGGCTGCCACGTGTTCTACGGCTGCAAGGCCGTCCGCTTCGTCATGGGCAACGGCAGCAGCCTTAAGTACGGCGCCCGCCTGATCCACTCGTACCTGGGCGACAACTCGACGATCTCCTGCTGCGAAGTGCTCAACAACCTGATCTTCCCCTGCCACGAGCAGCACCATAACAACTCGTTCCTCATAGCCGCGCTGGTCAAGGGGCAGTCGAACATGGCCGCCAACGCGACCATCGGCTCCAACCACAACAGCCGCGCGCCCGATGGCGAGCTCATCGCCGGCCGCGGGTTCTGGCCGGGGCTTTGCGTCAGCGTCAAGCACAACTGCCGCCTGGCGTCGTTCACGCTGCTGACCAAGGGCGACTACCCCGCCGAGATGGACATCGCCCTGCCGTTCTCGCTGCTGAGCAACGACACGGCCAACGACCGCCTGATGGTCATGCCCGCGTACTGGTGGCTGTACAACATGTACGCCCTGGTCCGCAACGCCGACAAGTTCGCCGCCCGCGACGCGAGGCTGACGAAGGTGCAGAAGATCGAGTTCGACTACCTCGCCCCCGACACCGTTGAGGAAATCTTCACCGCCCTGCGCCTGCTCGAACGCTGGGTCGGCCAGGCTAAGCTCAGAAGCACCGGCGCCGATCCAGACCAGGACGACGCGCAAGTGCTGCCGATTGGCCGCGCGCTGCTGCGCGGACCCGTGCGCGACGTGCAGGTCCTGCAGGTCATCGGCGAATCGATGGAGCGCTCGCTGCGGCCGGTGGTGATCCAGAAGGCCCACCAGGCCTACGCCGGCTATCGGCAGATGCTGTGCTACTACGGCGTGAAGAACTTGCTGGAGTACCTTGGCGCGAGGCCGTCAGCCACGCTCGAGTCGATGAAGAAAGACCTCGCCGCCCCGCGCCAACGCGACTGGGTGAACCTTGGCGGCCAGCTTGTGCTCGAGCCTGACCTCGCCCAGGTTCAGCAGCGCATCCGCCAGGGACAGTTCCAGGATTGGCCGGCGATCCACCAGGCATGGGACGCGCTGTGGCAGAAGTATCCCCTGGACAAGCAGCGCCATGCCTATGCCGCGCTGCTGGATCTGCTGGAGATCCCCGAATTGACCAGCCCCGCCTGGGACAAAGCCCTGGCCGAGGCCGTCGCCATCGGGCGGCACATCGCCCAGCAGGTGTATCACACCCGCAAGAAGGATTTTGAAGATCCGTTCCGCCGCATGGCGTACTCCAGCGAGGAAGAAATGCAAGCCGTCCTGGGCACCGCGGAAGACAACGCCTTCGTTAAGCGAATCACCCAAGTCGCGGAAACCTTCGCCAAAGCAGCATCCCACGCCCCGCGCTGAGATTACAGTGTCAGGATCGTTCCGGGCGGCGCATGTTGGCCAATTGTCGTTATGCGACGGTTAGACGCTCCATGAAAGAATCTCCCCCGCGTGGGTTGGACGCGCGGGGGAGATTCGCCAACACTGGCTGCAACGGGGACAACTCGGGGTATCACGGGCCGGTCATGATCAGCACTTCGACGCGGCCTTCGCGGCGGAGCTTGGCATCGCCGCAATCCATCATCTTGATGCGCTGGCGGGGCACGCCGGCCTGAACGAGCGCATCGCGAACCGCGTCGGCGCGGCAGCGTTCGAGCTTGCGGTCGTTGCAGATCGAGCGTTCGGGCACATCGATCCCGACGATGATGGACGGGTTACGCTTGAGGTACTCGCCCATGTCGGCGATCACGCCGCGCTGGTTGTCCATGATGTCGCAACTCTTGCCACTGAACCAGAACTCGCGGTACGACGCCCAGCAGCGGATCTGGCCGAGAGGGCCTTGGGCGCCGACAGGACCGGCTTCGCCGACAGGGCCGGCAGGACCAGCGGGGCCTGCGGGACCGGCTACGCCGGGAGTCGTCGCGCCTTTTTCGCCCTCAGGACCAACGGCACCGACCGGGCCGGTGGGGCCTTGCGGTCCGGGAGGACCGGCAGGACCAACCAGCGTCGGGCCCTTGGAACCGACGGGGCCGTAAGGTCCGGCGGGGCCTTGCGGTCCGACAGGACCGGCAGGACCGGCGACGGCGGCTTCGCTTTCACCGACAGCGCCGGGCGAGCCCGTGGCGCCCTGGGGACCCATCGCTCCGACAGGACCGACGGGACCGGCGGGACCGCGCACGTACTCCCCGATGGGACCGGTGGGGCCAACGGGCCCGACCGCGCCCACGGGGCCTTGCGGTCCCTGGGGCCCCATCTCGCCGACGAGTTGTCGGCCTGCCGGGCCACGCGAACCCCTCATTCCCACGGGTCCAGGCGGGCCTTCAGGTCCTTGTGGTCCTGCCGGACCGACAAAGTCCATGCGACAGAGCGGGGCACACTCCGTCTTCTTGGGACACAGGCTACAGTTGGCACACCCTGCCGCGAGCATAAGACCCGCGACCATCCCCACCAAAGTCACTGCGATCACAATTCTGCTTCTTGACATGATCCGGTTCCTCCCTTCGTTGTCCTAACGTTTTGACCGACGTGATTGAACCCCCCAAGGGTGCAAACCCGTCTGCTGATCAGGCCCTCCGGCACTTCCGGATGCCGTTTAATTCTCCCCATCAGGCATGGGCGGCATTTCGCCGACCCCCATCCGACAAATATTCTATGCCACGTTCATGCTGGAAGTGGGCAGAAGTTTGAAAACTCTTTCGGGCAAGGACTGCATCGATTGGATCGCAATCCGCAATCCGCAATCCGCAATCGACGCGATCACGCTTTGGGCTTCTTGATCACGTTGGCGCGCTTGGCCCAGGCGGTCCACTGGGCGGCGAGCTTTGCTGCCTCGGCCGGTTTGTCCGCGGCGAGATTATGCAACTCCGTGCGGTCGGCCTTGAGGTCGTACAGTTCCCACGGGCCTTTTTGTCCGAGGCGGACGAGCTTCATGTCGCCGACGCGCACGGCCGCGTTGCCTTCGTGCTCCCAGAACAGCGCCTCGCGCGCGACGGGCTTGTCGTCGAATGCCGGCACGAGGCTGCGGCCTTCCATCGGACGGATCGCCTCGCCGTTGAACTTCTCGGGATACTTGGCCCTGCCGACGGCCGCGCAGGTGGGCATGATGTCGATGACGTGGCCGACCTGGTGCCGCAGGCCGGGCGTCTTGATGGCCGCGGGCCAGTGCGCAATCAGCGGCGTGGCGATGCCGCCCTCGTGGTTGTAGTGCTTGTAGCGGCGCAGCGGCGTGTTGGACAGCGTCGCCCAGGACTGGCCTTCAAAGACGGTCGAGCGCGGCCCGCCGGGCGGATTGCCCTGGAGGATCCCGTTAGGCCCGCCCTCGGCATTGCCGCCGTTGTCGGACATGAACAGGATCAGCGTGTTGTCCAGCGCGCCGCGTTTCTCCAGCGAGGCCACGAGGCGGCCGATTGAGGCGTCCATGTGCGACACCGTGGCCGCATAGATCGCCATGATGTGATCGAAGCGGTCGCGCTCCTTGGCGTCGAGGCTCTCCCAGGCCTTGACGGTGTCGGGCCGCGGCGACATCGGCCAGGCCTTGTCGACAATGCCCAACTCGATCTGCCGCCTGTGCCGCTCGATGCGCAGCTTGTCCCAGCCGGCTTTGTACTTGCCGCGGAAACGGGCGATCTCATCGGCCGGGGCCTCAAGCGGAAAGTGCGGCGCGTTGTGCGCCAGGTACAAAAAGAACGGTTTCCTGGCGGCAATCCCTTCATCGATAAACCGGACGCCGTAGTCGGTCCACAGATCGGTGGTATACCAGCTCCTGGGCAGTTCCGGGCCGTGGTTGTCGAGCTTCTTGCCGTTGAGGTACAGCTCGGCCCGCGGGTCCTGATCGTAATAGAACCCGCCGGCGGGGGCGTTGAGGCTGCGGTCGAATCCGCGGTTCCAGGGCACGACCCCGTGGTTCTGCCCCACGTGCCACTTGCCCGATATCGCCGTGAAATACCCCGCCCCGCGCAGCACCTCGGCGATGGTTACGCAGCGGTTGTTCAGCCGCCCGCGATAGCCCGGCTGACCGTCGTCGCCGACCATGTGCCCCACCCCGGCCTGGTGCGAGTACAACCCCGTCAGCAGCGACGCCCGCGTCGGGCAGCACCGCCCGGTGTTGTACACCTGCGTGAACCGCAGCCCGCGCGACGCCAAGGCGTCGATGTGCGGCGTGGGAATCTCGCTGCCGTAACAGCCGATGTCGGAGAAGCCCATGTCGTCGACAAGGACCACGACGATGTTCGGCCTGGGCGCGCCGCCCGCATCACCGCCGGCCGCACGCGCCCACGAAGGCAGCACCAGCGCCCCGGCCCCGACAGCCGCGGCCTTGAGAATGTCCCGCCGAGATATTGATGATGTTGCGGTCATGCGCGATGCTCCTTATTGGCGCGGCTGCGGCAGCGATTCGGGACCAACGGGCGATTCGAGCCCGATCTTCCGGGCTTCGATAGGCGTGAAGCCAAGTCTGCGGGCGGGTGAGTCGGCGCCCCCGCGAGCGTGGCCAGGGGTTTGTCTTGGGTGCCCGGCGCGGCGTCATCGCCGCCGGGAGCGACATGCAGAATCTGCCCCGCCGCCGGGCGAAGGAACACAACGCTGACGAAAATGACCAGCAGCGAGCGGGTCACAACCTTCCTTTCAGAATCGGCAGCGCTATTCTAACGCCCCCGTCGCGGCGTCTCCAGACTAACCCGCCGTCCTCCACGACTGGGTGTGCCCAGACTTTCTGGCAGCACATAGCTGCAACGACTTTGTCACAGAGCACACAGAGACCACAGAGTGAAAGCCACGGCAGGCCGCAGCACAGCATCGGGGCACATTCCGGCGCGGGGCATTTCCGTCAGCCTCTTCTCCGTGAACTCTGTGGCACCCGCAGGTATAAATTGGGGCGTTGATAATGCGTATTATTGACAACGAACCGCAAAGCAGTGATAATCTTGTTACCCCGGGGCGTGGCGCAGCTTGGTTTAGCGTGCTTGACTGGGGGTCAAGAGGTCGAGGGTTCAAATCCCTCCGCCCCGACGTCACGGAAAGGCCGTCCCCAAAAAGGACGGCCTTTCGCACTATCATACCCCTGCAAATCGGGCTCTGGCCGAGCGCCCCCTTTGCGGTGAACTGATTTTGGAAGACATCCAGGGCGGCGTCGCTGCCGCCGCATCTCTGAAAGCGCGACGGTCAAGGCGAATCTGCCCTGACACTGTTTTTCCCTGACTCCGGGTCGGCGCCCACTCATCTCTTCGCCCTGGCTGCGGGCATGA